>NZ_JBSYVH010000004.1:0-580477 GCF_054114205.1 Rhizobium sp. LEGMi-198b
CCAGAACCACAAATCAGCATCGCAGCCAATCAAGGAAACACATGAGCGAGAAACTCCGTCGCCAGCAGCGCCGCCGCCCTCGTTCAGTGAGTGGGCTTATAATCCCACCGCTTTCCCTTAGTCAACACCAACACTGTAAAAATTCTGACATTTTTGTAAGTGACTGATTCTATTGGTTGATTTCTATGTGAACTCAATTGGCCGCGAAAATCGCCCTCTTTTGAGGTGTTTTCCGGAATCATTTTTACGGGTCTTTGGCGAATCCATCTTTCAAAAGGGGTGAGAGGCGAGAAGTCGGCTTTCAAAACCGCATCAGCCCTATGTCCGCGCCGCCAATTGCCAGTTCATAGCGCAGGACCTAATAGAAAGCTGAGCAATGAAGGAGCAGACAATGTTGGTCCTCGACGAAGAGCAGACCCGTGCAGCGCTGGCCTGGCCGGCGCTCATCGAAGCGATCGCCACGATGTTTGCCGGTGGCTGCGTCATGCCGGTGCGGCATCACCACGATATGGAAGTTCCCGGCGAGAGCCATGCTACGCTGTTGCTGATGCCGGCCTGGTTGCCGGGGCAATATATGGGCGTGAAGATGGTTTCGGTTTTCCCGGACAATGCCAGTCGCGCCCTGCCCGCAATCTTCGGAACTTATCTGCTTTCGTCCGGCAAGACAGGCGAAATGCTCGCAGCGATCGATGGCGGGGAGCTCACGGCGCGGCGCACTGCCGCCACCTCGGCGCTGGCGGCGCGCTATCTCGCACGCACGGATGCGCTGGAATTGCTTGTCTGCGGCACGGGGCGGCTGTCGCTCAACCTGATCCAAGCGCATGCCGAAGGACGGAAGCTGACGCGAATCGGCGTTTGGGGGCGCGATCGCGACAAGGCGCAACAGGTGGCGGACGATGCGCGTGCGTTTGGTTTGGACGTACAAGCCGTCACCGATCTGGAAGCGGCCGCGCGCAGCGCCGACATCATCTCCTGCGGCACGCTGTCGAACACGCCGGTTATCCAGGGCGAATGGCTGAAGCCCGGGGCGCATCTCGATCTTGTCGGCGGTTTCAAGCCAGATATGCGCGAGACCGATGACGTCGCGATCCAGCGCGCGCAAGTCTTCGTCGATACGCGCGCCGGCGCAATGAAGGAAGCCGGCGATATCGTACAGCCGCTGAAAAGCGGTGCGCTCACGGAAGATGCGATCCACGCGGAGCTCAGCGAGCTCATACGCGGCACGCGGCCGGGGCGCACGAATGAGAACGATATAACCCTGTTCAAATCGGTGGGAGCCGCGCTCGAGGATCTCGCCGGCGCGATCCTTGCCTATGAACATGTGCGGGGCAAGTAGGCGTGACGCCCATGACACCTTCGCTGCCCGAACTGCCGGTCTCGCATGTGCTCGCCGATATCGGCGCAGCGCTCGCGGACGAACGACGCGCGGTTCTGTCGGCTCCCCCCGGCGCCGGCAAAACAACGCTGGTGCCGCTCTATCTACTTGGTCAAGGCTGGCGCGGCGACGGCAGGATCATCCTGCTGGAGCCGCGGCGGCTTGCGGCAAGGGCAGCGGCAACGCGCATGGCCTCGCTGCTGAATGAGCAGGTGGGCGATACCGTCGGCTACCGCATGCGGCTTGATAATCGCATTTCCGCAAAGACGCGCATCGAAGTGGTGACCGAAGGCGTGTTCGCGCGGATGATCCTCGACGATCCCGAACTATCGGGCGTTTCCACGGTCATCTTCGACGAATTCCACGAACGCTCGCTGGATGCGGATTTCGGCCTGGCGCTGGCGCTCGACGTGCAATCGGCGCTCCGCGAGGATCTGCGTATCCTCGTGATGTCGGCGACGCTCGATTTCGAACGTGTCGCCGCCCTGCTCGGACGCCCGCCCGTCATCGAAAGCATGGGCCGCAGCTTTCCGATCGATATCCGCCATCAGGACCGGCCGGCCGGCGAGCGGATCGAGGAGACCATAACCAAGGCGATCCTGGATGCGCATGCGACGGAACAGGGATCGATCCTTGCCTTTCTGCCCGGCCAGGCGGAAATCACCCGCACGGTGGAAAGACTCGAAGGCCGATTGTCGCCGGAAACGGTGATCGCGCCACTTTACGGCAATCTCGGCCAAAAGGAACAGGATGCGGCGATCCGGCCGGCGCTGAAAGGCACGCGCAAGATCGTGCTGGCGACATCGATCGCCGAGACGTCGATCACCATCGACGGCGTGCGCATCGTCATCGACAGCGGCCTGCAGCGGCTGCCGGTTTTCGAAGCGTCGACCGGGATCACTCGGTTGGAGACGGTGCGGGTATCACGGGCTTCCGCCGATCAGCGCGCTGGCCGTGCGGGGCGAACCGAGCCTGGTATTGCGATCCGGCTTTGGCATCCAGGCCAGACGGCGGCACTGCCGGCCTTCACGCCGCCGCAGATTCTGTCCAGCGATCTTTCCGGGCTGGCGCTTGATCTTGCCCATTGGGGCGTGCAGGACCCAGCCGCACTTGCCTTTGTCGATCAGCCGCCGGCGACGACACTGGGCGAAGCGCGGGCATTGTTGCGGCAATTGGGGGCGCTGGATACTGAGAACGGGCTGACGGCACACGGCAGGCTGATGCGCGATCTGGCTCTGCCGCCGCGGCTAGCGGCCATGGTGATTTCAGCAGCGGAGTTCGGCCAGGCACGTGAGGCGGCGATGCTCGCCGTATTGCTGACGGAACAGGGGCTCGGCGGGCAAAGCATCGATCTGGAAGAGCGTCTGCGGCGGTTCAAGACGGAAAAGGGTGAACGCGCGGAGGCGTCGCGCCGGCTAGCAGGGCGGTTGGCGACAGCGGCAGGCGGGAGCAAGGCTGCGGACGCAGGAGTACCGGTCCTGGCCGGCTCATTGCTACTGCATGCTTTCCCCGATCGCATCGCCCTGCAGCGCGGCGGCCGCGGACGCTTCGTCATGGCGAACGGGCGCGGCGCCGAATTGCCGGAGACGGAGCGCCTCGCCGGTTCGCAAATGCTTGTCATTGCCGACCTGACGGGCCGGGCGGCGCAAGGCCGTATCTTGGCAGCGGCGGAAATTGCGCGTGCTGATGTCGAGGAGCATCTGCCGGGAGAGATCCGCACCGAGGACCAGAGCCTATTCGACAAGACCAGCCGGCAAGTGCGGGCGCGGCGCGTGACGCGGCTCGGCGCCATCGTCTTCGAGGAAACCCCCTTGCCCCGACCATCGGGCGACCGGGCGGCGAAGGCGCTGGCCGACGGCATCCGCGAGCTGGGGCTCGCCGTCCTGCCCTTTTCGAAAGAGGCGACGCAATTGCGTGAACGGATCGGCTTCCTGCACCGGACGATCGGGGAGCCATGGCCCGATATGGGCGACGATGCCCTGCTTTCGCGGCTCGACGAATGGTTCACGCCATTCCAGACCGAGGCGCGCGGCCTCTCGGACATCTCGGCCGGCGGGCTTTCCAACGGGCTGATGTCGCTGGTGCCGCATGAGCTGCAGCGCGACCTCGGCCGGATGGCGCCGACGCATTTCGAAGCGCCGACGGGCCAGCGTCATCCGATCCAATATGAAGGCGAAGAACCGCTGCTGACGATCCGCGTTCAGGAGCTTTTCGGCCTGAAGCAGCATCCGGCCGTCGGCGGCGGGCGGCTGCCGCTGGTGCTGGAACTGACGTCGCCGGCGCACCGGCCGATCCAAACGACGCGCGATCTGCCCGGCTTCTGGGCAGGATCGTGGAAAGACGTGCGCGCCGATATGCGCGGGCGCTACCCCAGGCATCCCTGGCCGGAGGACCCGGCTGATGCTTTGCCGACGACAAGAGCCAAGCCGCGTGGTACCTGAGAATGGCCCGTTTCTTCAGAGGATTGGACAAGATGGCGGACGCGGACGCCAAGCCGCAGGACGATCACCACACCAGCCGACGGCTCAGGCTGCAGACGCTGGTGCGGCTGCGTTGGCTTGCGGTCGGCGGCCAGACGGTGACGGTGATGATCGTCGCCTTCTGGCTGAAATTTGCCGTGCCGCTGCTGGCCTGCTGCGTGTTGATCGCCTGCCTTGCCTGGATCAACTTCTTCCTGACGTTGCGCTATCCGCCAACGCACCGTCTGGAGCCGCCGGCTGCCTTTGCGCTGCTCGGCCTCGATCTCCTGCAGCTTTGCGGTCTGCTCTTGATCACCGGCGGGCTCGCCAACCCCTTTTCCGCCCTGGTCTGCGTCCCCGTCATCATTTCCTTCGCCTCGCAGCCGATCCGCTACAGCATGGCGCTGATCGTGCTGGCGATGATCTGCATCACGGGCCTTGCCTTCTCGCCTTTTCCGCTGCCCTGGTACGATGGCATCGAGATCAACGTTCATAGCGTAATGCAGCTCGGCGTCTGGTGCTCGATCGCCTCGACCATGGCCTTTGCCGCCTTCTATGCCTACCGCGTCTCCATGGAGGCGACGCAGCTTGCCGATGCGTTATCGGCGACGGAACTGGTGCTGCAGCGGGAAAAGCACCTGTCGCAACTCGACGGGCTGGCCGCCGCCGCGGCTCACGAACTCGGCACGCCGCTGGCAACGATCAGCGTCGTCGCCAAGGAGATGGAGCGCGAGCTCAGCCAGGACGACCGCTTCCGCGAGGACGTGGCGCTGCTGCGCAGCCAGAGCGAACGATGCCGCGACATCCTGCGGCGGCTGACGACGCTCTCCTCCGAGGACGAGGCGCATATGCGGCGGCTGACGCTGTCGTCGATGATGGAGGAGATCATCGCACCGCATCGGGAATTCGGCATCAAGCTGGAGCTGATCGAAAAGAGCCCGCGCCTCGGCGAACCCGTGCTGAACCGCAACGCCGGCATCATGTACGGGCTTGGCAATCTCATCGAAAACGCCGTCGACTATGCGCGAAAGAAGGTGACCGTCACGGTGGAATATAATCCCGATACGCTGACAATCGTCATCGAGGATGACGGCAACGGGTACTCTCCCGAAATCTTGATGCGGATCGGCGAGCCCTATGTCACGACGCGACAGCGAGACGATACGGCGGGCGGCCTCGGACTCGGCCTGTTCATCGCCAAGACCCTGCTGGAACGTTCGGGCGCAGAGCTTTCCTTCGGCAATCGCGACCCTGAAACGCCGGGTGCACGCATCCGTGTTGAATGGCCGCGAATGTTGATCGACAGTAATTCGACAAAATGAATTTCACGGCTTAAAACACCGGTCGTTAAAGTCAGTAGGACTATGCAGGCGGTCTGCCGCCGGGATTGAACATAATGACGGATAAAGAGCTCACCGACCCTCATGCGGGGGCCAAGGACGCGGCAGACCATATCGGGCCCGACGCGACATTGCTGATCGTCGACGACGACGGACCTTTTCTGCGCCGGCTGGCGCGCGCCATGGAGACGCGCGGCTTCGTGGTCGAGACGGCGGAATCGGTGGCGGAAGGCGTTGCCAAATCCAAGGCCACGCCACCGAAATACGCCGTGGTCGACCTTCGTCTCGGTGACGGCACCGGCCTTGATGTCATCGAGGCGATCCGGCAGCGGCGCGACGATACACATATTGTGGTGCTGACCGGCTATGGCAATATCGCGACCGCGGTCACTGCCGTGAAGCTCGGTGCTCTCGATTATCTTGCCAAGCCCGCGGATGCCGACGACGTCTATGCGGCGCTGACGCAACGGCCGGGCGAAAAGGCCGAGGTGCCGGAAAATCCGATGTCGGCGGATCGGGTGCGTTGGGAGCATATCCAGCGCGTCTACGAAATGTGCGAGCGCAACGTCTCCGAGACGGCCCGCCGTCTCAACATGCATCGCCGCACGCTGCAACGAATCCTCGCCAAGCGCGCACCGAAGTAACCTTCATTCAGACGAAAAAGACTTACCCGTCGCCCATTCGGCCAGCATCAGCCGCTGGGCGGCGGCGCGGGAAAAATTGAGCGTCACCGATTTGCGCGTGGCTGGTGGCAGGCGATGCTCCGGCGCCTCGCGGATCATATGCGCGCCGTAACCATCCGACAGGAAAAGCCCGCAGTCTTCCGGAAAGATATCGAGCGGCACGTCCTTGTGGGTCGCGAAGAACAGGCGATCGCAATGCAGGCGGTAATCCGGCCATTTGCGATCGACGCGGAAATCCTCGATCGAGGATTTGATCTCGATGATCCAGATCTCGCCCTTTTCGGAAAGCGTGATGAGGTCGGCGCGGCGGCCGCTGGCGAGCGGCAGCTCCGGCAAGACGGCAAGGCGCATCTCGTGCAGTAATAGTTGCACGCCCCTGCGTACAAGCATCGCCCGTTCCGACTGCCGGCCGTCTATTAACGGATTGTTATTGTAAACACTTAAAATCGTCATGAATTGCCTCAGGGACCGAACAAGCGTTGTTGCAAAAAAACCATGTCCCTTTAATTTGCGCAGCGGAGCTATTTTGTCGCCCCGCACCAGCTTGCAAAGCTAAATTTAATAGAAAATAAACCATAGTCAAAGATGGTTGATACCATCCCATTCCCTGTCACAACTCACCAAGAGACTTCCATGCGCATCCGCAATGCTATGACCGCACTCGGCCTTGTCGCAACGCTTGCCACGGCTGGTTACGCCACCACTGCCGCAGCCACGCCGACCGCTACCGCCAACTCCGCTTCCGACACCGTCAAGACGTTCGATAATGATTACGGCGTCACGAGCGACAACGGCTTCCAACTGCCGGCGATCCCGATCCAGAAGGTGAAGCCGCAGTTCCGCCGCCAGATCGTCTCCTACAAGTCTGACGAAGCTGCGGGCACGATCATCGTCAACACCCGCGAGCGCCATCTTTATTACATCCTCGGCAACAACGAAGCCATGCGCTACGGCATCGGCGTCGGCAAGCAGGGCTTTGCATGGTCGGGCACGGCATATGTTGCCTGGAAGCAGGAATGGCCGAGCTGGCATCCGCCGAAGGAAATGGCGGTCCGCCGTCCGGAAATCGCCAAGTATGTCGATGACGGCATGAACCCGGGCCTCGAAAACCCGCTCGGCGCTCGCGCCATGTATCTCTACAACGAAAAGGGCCAGGACACGCTGTTCCGCCTGCACGGCACGCCGGAATGGGCTTCGATCGGCACCGCGGCTTCCTCGGGCTGCATCCGCCTGATGAACCAGGACGTCATCGATCTTTACAACCGCGTTCTGCCGGGTCACAGCACTAAGGTCGTCGTGATCCAGTAATCGCTGGCATTATTTGGAATTCAAAAGGCCGCTGGATCGATGTCCGGCGGCCTTTTTGTTTTGGGGAACTGAGGTCCGATATTATACCGCCTCACCCGCCCTCATCCTGAGGCGCCTTGCCGCCAAAGCGCCAGCGCAGGCGACAAGGCCTCGAAGGATCGAGGTGGCCCCAGATGGAGAGGTCACCCCGCCTGCTTTGCCTTCAGCTCGATACGGCGGCGGTGCAGGACCGGTTCGGTATAGCCGTTTGGCTGCTCGCGGCCTTTGAGGACGAGATCAAGCGCCGCCTGGAAGGCGATGGAGCCATCGAAATTGCCGGCCATCGGTCTGTAGAGCGGGTCGCCGGCGTTCTGCCGGTCGACGACGGAGGCCATGCGCTTCATGGTCTCGACGATCTGCGCTTCGGTGATGACCTTGTGGTGCAGCCAGTTGGCCATGTGCTGCGCCGAGATGCGCAGCGTGGCGCGATCCTCCATCAGGCCGACATTGTTGATATCCGGTACCTTTGAGCAGCCGACGCCCTGATCGACCCAGCGAACGACATAGCCGAGAATGCCCTGGCAATTATTGTCGATCTCGCGCTGGATTTCTTCCGGCGTCCAGTTCGGACGCGGCGCCACCGGAACGGAAAGAATGTCGGAAAGCTTGGCGCGAGCCCGGCTTTTCAGGCCCTGCTGGACCTCGGCGACGTTGACGCGGTGATAATGGGTCGCATGCAGCGTCGCAGCCGTCGGTGACGGCACCCAGGCGGTGTTAGCGCCGGCCTTCGGATGCGCGATCTTCTGTTCCAGCATCGCCGCCATCAGGTCCGGCATGGCCCACATGCCCTTGCCGATCTGCGCATGACCGGAAAGGCCGCATTCCAGACCGATATCGACATTCCAGTTTTCATAAGCGGCGATCCAGGCCGCCTGCTTCATATCGCCCTTGCGGATCATCGGGCCCGCCTCCATCGAGGTATGGATCTCATCGCCGGTGCGATCGAGGAAGCCGGTGTTGATGAAGACGACGCGTTCGCTGGCAGCGCGAATTGCTTCCTTGAGATTGACCGTGGTGCGGCGCTCCTCGTCCATGATGCCCATCTTGATGGTGTTGCGCGGCATGCCGAGCACATCTTCGACGCGCGAGAAGATCGCGACGGCGAAGGCGACCTCTTCCGGGCCATGCATCTTCGGCTTGACGACATACATGGAGCCGGCGCGGGAATTTTTATGCCGGCCGTTCGACCCGATATCATAGAGCGCGATCAAAGCGGTGATCATGGCGTCCATGATGCCCTCAGGCACTTCATGGCCGTCGCGGTCGAGGATCGCCGGATTGGTCATGAGGTGGCCGACATTGCGCACCAGCATCAAAGAGCGGCAATGCAGCTCGAAGCTCGCGCCATCGGGCGCCGTGTAGGTCACATCCGGATTGAGATGGCGGGTGAAGGTCTTGCCGCCCTTGGAAACTTCCTCCGTCAGGTCGCCCTTCATCAGGCCGAGCCAATCGCGATAGACTTCGGCCTTGTCCTCGGCGTCAACGGCAGCAATCGAATCTTCGCAGTCCATGATCGTGGTGATCGCCGATTCCAGCCGGACATCGGCAATAGCAGCCGCATCGGCCTTGCCGATCTCGGTGCCGGCATCGAGGACGATCTCGATGTGGATGCTATTGTTCTTCAGCAGGATATGCGAGGGAGCGCTGGCGTCGCCGAGATAGCCTGCAAAGTGTCCAGCATCGGCCAAAGCCGTAGCACCGCTCTTCGTTGCGATCGCCAATGCGCCGTCCTTGACAGTAAAGCCGGTGACGTCCTTCCAGCTCGCACCGGCAAGCGGCGCGGCGGTATCGAGGAAATCACGCACCCAGGCGATGACCTTCTCGCCACGCTTCGGATTGTAGCCCCTGCCCTTCTCGGCGCCGTCGGTCTCGGCGATCGCGTCGGTGCCGTAGAGCGCATCGTAAAGCGAACCCCAGCGCGCATTGGCGGCGTTCAGCGCATAGCGGGCGTTCATGACGGGAACGACGAGCTGCGGGCCGGCGATAGAGGCGATTTCGGGATCGACATTGGCGGTCGAGACCGAGAAGGCCGGGCCTTCGGGAATAATGTAGCCGATCTCGCGCAGGAAGGCTTCGTAGGCGGCCATGTCCACCGGAGCGCCGTTCTTGCGATACCAATCATCCAAGGCAGCCTGCATCCGGTCACGCTTGGCGAGCAGATCGCGGCTCTTCGGCGCGAGGTCATGCACGATCGCCGAGAAGCCGGCAAAGAAGGTATCCGGGTCGACGCCGGAGCCTGGCAGGGCCTCCTTGACGAGGAAATCATAAAGCACCGGCTCAATCTGAAGCCCGTTCTTGTCAATGCGGCTCATACCAATCACTCCTCACGGCCGTTCTACGGCTCAATTTTTACATGCTGCCAGTTTGCGGGCGGTTAGGCTCTCCGTCAATTTGGCAATAGTTCGAAAGATTTGTGCATTTATGGAAATAATCAGTCGGCGGCTATGCGCGGGCGGCCGCTGGCGGTGGCGATGAAGCGGGCCTCGACCAGCTTGCGATTGCCCTCGATCTCAGGCGCATCGACCTGTTCTTCCACGGCGATGACGGGATCTTCGGCACCATTCAAGCGCGCCTGCGCCGTCGCCACCTCGATTGCCCGCTGCCGCGCTAGAGAAAAAGTCTTTTGCTCGTCAGTGAACCGCAAGGTCTCGCCCGCGCCATTCAGCACATAGATGCCATCCTCGGGCATGGTGACGAATACCGTGGCGCTGGTGCGAACCTGGCCGACGACAGCACCGATCGCGTTGGCCACATCCGAATCAGCGGGAATGGCGCTGTCACTTGCCAGCATCTCGGCGATGGCAGGGTAATAGACGGGGGCGGAAGCGCCGAGGCCAACCAGAGGGCGATCGAGCGAAACGGCAAAACGGGCGATGCCCCGTGCGCGACGAAGCGCGCGGTCGATCGAGATCGATTTGGCCGGATCGAGATGGGTAACGCCGTCCTCCGCCAGGCAAGCGGCCAGGATCACGTCGGCGGACTGCCGGGTCAGGCGATCGACGATCTTTTGCGCCAGCTCCTCTATCGAGTCGGCAATCGGGCGGCCGGAGCCGTCCTTCAACCGCATTGCCAGCGCGAGACCCAACCGGGCGGCTTCCGCACTCCACTGGCTTTGCCGCCCAAGCACATGCATTGCGTCTGACGGCGTCAGGCCGCAGAGATGCACCAGGCCACGGGCAACCAGGCGGTCCAGGGTCGCTTTCTGCGACGTCGAGGTCAGAAGCTGGTCGAGCGGCAGGGGTACCCTGCCGATCTTGTCGAACAACGCCTGTTCCGACGGCTGCAAGCCGCTCGCAAGATGATCCGGTACGCCGGTGCGCACGGCAAAGCGGCCGGCGTGGCGGCCGAGATGCGGCGCACGAAGCTGCTGCTCCAGCACACCGATGACGGCCTGGCTGTGCACATGGGCTGCGAGGCTGAGTGGCAGCAGGCGGCGCGGCCCGAGTTCGAAGGCGGCGACAAGACCGCGATCGTTGATCTTTATCTCGGAATCGCCACCGAGACCATAGGTGCGCATGGCGACCGCTTCGACCATGGTGCGATAGCCGCCGACCACCGCACCGTCGGCATCGAGCCGCGGCCGGCCGGCCTCCATCACAGCGACATCCGTGGTGGTGCCGCCGATATCGGACACCACGGCATCGTCGAGGCCGGTGAGATAGCGCGCGCCGACAAGGCTCGCCGCAGGTCCGGAAAGGATGGTCTCGATTGGACGGAGCTTAGCTTCTGCGGCCGAGATCAGCGCGCCATCACCGCGCACGACCATCATCGGCGCCGCGATGCCGCGCGTGGCGAGAAACCCTTCGCAGGCGCCGACCAGCCGGTCGATCATCGATACAAGCCGCGCATTCAAAAGCGTCGTCAGCGCCCGGCGCGGGCCGCCAAGCTTGGAGGAGAGTTCATGGCTGCAGGTGACCGGCAGATGGGAAATCTCGCGGATGCAGTCACGCACACGGATTTCATGAGCCGGATTCCGCACAGCGAAATAGCCAGCGATCGCGAAGGACGAAACGCTCTTCGAAAGCTCCGGCAGCATCGCTTCGAGCGCTGCCAGATCAAGCGGGTTCTCGTTGCCATGGACGCTGTGTCCGCCGGGTACAAACACCACTGGATCGGTCCCCAGCGCCTCGGCCAGGCCGTCACGCTTCAGATCATCGGGACCGAAGCCGATCATTACCAGTCCGGCGCGGCCACCCTGCCCTTCGACCAGTGCGTTGGTGGCAAGCGTCGTCGACAGCGATACGAGACCGATAGCGGAAACGGGGATGGCCGCCTTGGCGATGACCGCATCGACAGCGCCGGCAATGCCGACGGCCAAATCATGCCGCGTGGTCAGCGATTTCGCCTTGGCAACAACGCCGTCGGTTTCATGGAAGAGAACGGCATCGGTATAGGTTCCACCGGTGTCGATGCCGAGCAGGAAATGAGATGTCACAGATCAATTTACCCTTGAGGAGATGAGTGAGGCGGCAAGCGCGGAGCCTATCTCGCCCTTGGCGGGCGAGAAAGCAAAAACTTAGGATTAGGCGGGGGCTTGTCCCCGTCTAATTCTTAGTTTTTGCAAGAGCGGGGGTAGGTAGGGACGCACGAAATTTAGAAATTTGTCTGAACAAGAAACTGACCCCCTCTCTTGCAATTTCAATGGCTTAGAAATTGCGCTAAGCATTTTTAATGCGTAGCAGCTTCTGCGCCGCAATTCCTAAGCCAGTGAAATTGCTTTCTCGCCCGCCAGGGGCGAGATAATCCCGTGCCCGCAGCGCCTCTACCGCCTCGTCACCCGCATTGGCAGCCCGCCTTGCGGCTGGGTCGTCAGCTTCTGCACCGGCCAGGGATTCGTCTGATCGGTCACATCGAAACGGAAGCGGTGCATCATGACAGCAAGGGCGATGACGGCTTCCTGAAGGGCAAAGGTGGCGCCGATGCAGACGCGGGGGCCGGCGCCGAAGGGCAGGTACTGGAAGCGATTGATCTTGCCGCGATTTTCCGGAAGGAAGCGTTCGGGCATGAAGGCTCGCGGCTTGTCCCAGTAAAGCGCGTGGCGATGCAGCGTCCACGGCATGATCAATACGGTGATCCCGGCCGGGATCTCCACGCGCTCCCCGCTTGGGCTTATCCATTCATCGTCAGCAATCGAGGCGCGGTTGATGGAAGGCGCCGGCGGATAAAGGCGCATCGCCTCCTCGAAGGCGGCACGGACATTCGGCATCAGGTCGAGCCAGGCGACGGGCTCGGCGCCGGTGGCGAGCACCTGATCGATTTCCGCTTCCATGACCTCGCGGATATGCGGGGTATTGGCGACGCAGTAGATCGTCCAGGCCAGCGCCCGCGCCGTCGTCTCATGACCGGCGCCGATGAAGGTGAGGATGTTGTCCTCGATCTCCTCCATGGTCAGGCCGTCGGGGCCGGCCTTTTCCAACAGCAGCGTCAGGAAATCGTCGGGAGCGCTGGCGCGATCCCTGCGCATCTTGTCGAGCCGAAGATCCATCGTCTTGCGGACGATGCCGCGAAACTTGTCGAGCACCTTCTGGCCGCCGATGCGGGTGACGCGCGGCACCCAGGAAGGCGCGCGCAGAAGATCCATCGGGTCGACGCGGCCCATGCGATGCAGAAGCTGGTTGACGTCATCGGCGAAATGGCCGCTTTCGGTGACGATCTCACCGGAGAACAGCGTTTCGGCGAGGATGGCGAAGGTAAGCTCGGTCATATCGATGGCGATGTCGAAAACCTTGCCGTCGCTGCCGGCCTCCTCGTATTTGCGAACATAGGCTTCGCTCTGGCTCAGCATCTGGCCGGCAAAGCCCTGGGCATGGCGCGGCGTGAAAACCGGCGCGACGGCCTTGCGCGAGCGCTTCCAGACCTGGCCTTCCGCCGTCAGCAGGCCGTCCCGCAGGATTGGCCGGAGCACGAGCTGGCGGATATCCGACATGCGGTAATTGGAGGCATTGTCGACTAGCACATGCTTGATCAGGCCGGGATCATTGACGATCAGCGTGTGCTCGCGAAAGAAGCGCGTCATGATCCATGGCAGCGTATAGGAAGGCTCGCCCCATAATTCCAGCGGATTGCGCAGGATGGTGCGGATGATCGTCAGACGCGATGGCGGGACGGTACGCGGGGTCGGGGCTGGTGGGGAAAAGGCTTCCGGGATCATGTCCATGAGATCCAATCTCCTCGAAAACCTTATTTTCGCGACGGCTCCCGAAGTTTAAAGCAGCGACTTCAGATCGTCCAGCTTATCATTGATAAGCCAGCCATAGTAATTTTCCTCCGGCCAGACCGGTTGTCCGGCCCCACGGTTCTTGGCGGCGAGCGCTGCGGCCCGCTGGCGGGAATTGCCGACATTGTAGAGCGTCGCCGTGATGCCCGGATTGCCCGAAATGTCCATGCCGGCGATCGAACGGTAGTCATCGATCGACTTGCGGATCGAGGCCGCAACGAAGGCGAGCGACAGATCCGGATCCATGATGGCCTTGTAGACGCTGCCGGCGTCCTTTTCATCCAGCTTCGGAATGCCCGACGTGCTGCTGACGAGATCGGAGAGCTCCAGCGCCGTCAGCGGATTGACCTGGCCGAGGCCGAAGGTCTGGCCGGCATAGAAGGGCTGGAAGAACACGGCGCTGAAACGGTTGTCGGGGAAGGATTTGCCGCCGACCTTCTTGCCGCGGAAATCGCTTTCCCAGACATCTTCGCGGCAGGTCCAGAGGCTGTAGGAATCCCTCTTGCCCTTGCAGGCATCGAATTGCGGCCGGGCGACAAAATCATCGACGTCTTCGCCGTCATAGGCGAAGCGGAAGCTCTGGCCGGCATAGGAGGCGGCTTTGACGTAGTAGGACTGCAGGCCGTCATAGGCGTCGACATTATAGGTATGTTCGCCGACCAGCGCGCCGATGATGTGGATGGGATCGATGCCGTAGGCGCGCGCCGTCGACTTGATCTTCGACATGAGCTTGGTATCGGTCGCCAGCAGTTCGTGAACCTTCTGGTATTTGCGCTCGAAGGTCGAATTCGTGCCCTTGGTACGGCGCACGGAGGCACCAGGGATTGCCGGCTGCTCGGCGTTGCGGTTGCCCGGCGGCACCATGGCCGCTGCATCCGCATAGGCCGGAGTCCAGGAGAGGCTGACAACCGCCAGAAGAAGGGTGATCAGAATGCGTCGCACGATGGCTGCCCTGTCGAAGTTTCATCCGATGTTTCAATGCGGCTGCCTGACGGACAATCTTGGCCGAATAAAGCCATTCCCACGCAAAGAAGCGGGCCTTAACTAAAAAGTTAACGGCCCGCTGTCGAGTGCTTAATATGTCAAGATGCCGTCACCGGCTTAATTCCATTAGAGAATGAAGCGCGACAGGTCGGTATTGGTGGCGAGATCGCCAACATGTTCGCGCACATAGTCGGCGTCGATGGTCACCGACACGCCGGCACGATCCGAAGCGTTGTAGGAAATATCGTCCAGTACACGCTCCATCACTGTCTGCAGGCGGCGGGCGCCGATGTTCTCGACAGTGGAGTTGAGGTGCACAGCGACATCGGCCAAAGCGTCGATCGCGTTATCCGTGAAATCGAGCTTCAAGTTTTCCGTCTCCATCAGCGCCTTGTATTGGCGGATGAGGCTGGCTTCCGGCTCCGTCAGGATACGGCGGAAATCCTCTTTGCTCAAAGGCTTCAGTTCGACGCGGATCGGCAGACGGCCCTGCAATTCCGGCAGGAGATCCGAAGGCTTCGACACATGGAACGCACCCGAGGCGATGAAGAGGATGTGATCGGTCTTCACCGGGCCATATTTGGTCGCAACCGTGGTGCCTTCGACCAGCGGCAGCAGGTCGCGCTGCACGCCTTCGCGGGAAACGCCG
Source organism: Rhizobium sp. LEGMi-198b (assembly GCF_054114205.1). NCBI lineage: Bacteria > Pseudomonadati > Pseudomonadota > Alphaproteobacteria > Hyphomicrobiales > Rhizobiaceae > Rhizobium > Rhizobium sp. LEGMi-198b. Next base: position 15,055 of record NZ_JBSYVH010000004.1, read on the forward strand.
GCGCCCATGCCGCCGTCGCGGGCGGCGATCTTGTCGATCTCGTCCAGGAAGACGATGCCGTCATTCTCGGCCGATTGCACCGCTTCGCGCTGGATCGCCTCGTTGTCGATCAGCTTGTCGGATTCGTCGCGGATCAGTTCCTTGTAGGAATCCTTCACCGTGGTGCGCACCTTCTTGGTGCGGCCGCCCATGGCCTTTCCGAACATTTCGGACAGGTTGAGGACGCCGATATTGGCGCCGGGCATGCCGGGAATTTCGAAGCCGGGCATGCCGGAGCCCGTGTCGGCGACTTCGATATCGATTTCCTTGTCGTCCAGTTGGCCTTCGCGCAGCTTCTTGCGGAAGCTGTCGCGCGTTGCCGGCGAGGCGGTGGAGCCGACCAGGGCATCGAGCACCCGCTCTTCCGCGCTCATATGCGCCTTCGCCTGCACTTCGGCACGCTTCTTTTCGCGCACCAGGCCGATGCCGACCTCGACGAGATCGCGGACGATCTGTTCGACATCGCGGCCGACATAGCCGACTTCGGTAAATTTCGTCGCTTCCACCTTGATGAAGGGCGCGCCGGCAAGCTTGGCGAGGCGACGGGAGATTTCCGTCTTGCCGACGCCGGTCGGGCCGATCATCAGAATGTTCTTCGGCATGACTTCGTCGCGCAGATCGGGCTCGAGCTGCTGGCGGCGCCAGCGGTTGCGCAGCGCAATCGCCACGGCGCGTTTGGCCTCATGCTGGCCGACAATATAGCGGTCGAGTTCTGAAACGATCTCGCGGGGGGAAAAAGTGGTCATTTCGTGTGCTTCCCGTCAGGGCTAGAAACAATCAAGAGAGGAATTAGGCTTCGGAGTCGAGTATTTCGACCACGACATTGTGATTGGTGTAGACACAGATGTCGGCGGCGATATCGAGCGCGCGGCGGGCAACGTCCTCGGCCGATTTGTCGGTATCCATCAGCGCGCGCGCCGCGGCGAGCGCAAAATTGCCGCCGGAGCCGATCGCCATGGCGCCGTGTTCCGGCTCGAGCACATCGCCGTTGCCGGTGACGGCGAGCGTCACTTGCTTGTCGGCAACGAGCATCATGGCTTCGAGGTTGCGCAGATATTTGTCCGTACGCCAATCCTTGGCAAGCTCGACGGCGGCGCGCATTAGCTGGCCAGGATATTGTTCGAGCTTCTTTTCAAGCCGCTCTAGCAGCGTAAAGGCATCGGCGGTCGCACCGGCGAAACCGGCAATCACGTCACCCTTGCCAATGCGGCGAACCTTGCGGGCATTGCCCTTCATTACGGTCTGGCCGAGGCTCACCTGGCCATCGCCAGCCATCACCACCTTGCCGCCCTTACGAATAGTTACAATTGTCGTCATGTAAACACCTGTTTGCCCCCATTTTGGCGGGCTTTCTGCCGGGCCGCGTTTCGGCCCCGTCAAGCCCTATGTAAGAGGGCTTTTTACGATTGCAAATGCCCGTTATTTCGGAATGATGCATGTAAGCCGGCTAGATAAGTCTATACTGACTTAACTTCTGGATATTTGCCGATGTGCCTGATAAGGAACGGCCGTCAATCCCGATGGAGCAACCATGGCAGAGACCGCAGCGAGCCGCACGGCAAGCGTTTCCCGCAAGACCAATGAGACTTCGGTCTCCGTGTCCGTCAACATCGACGGCAGTGGCAAGTCGACGATTTCGACGGGCGTCGGCTTCTTCGACCATATGCTGGAGCAGCTTTCGCGACATTCGCTGATCGATATGGAGATCGACACCAAGGGTGATCTGCATGTCGACGATCACCACGCGGTCGAAGATACCGGCATCGCCATCGGCCAGGCCATTGCCAAGGCGCTGGGCGACCGGCGCGGCATTACCCGCTACGCCTCGATCGATCTCGCCATGGACGAAACGATGACGAAGGCGGCCGTCGATCTGTCCGGCCGGCCCTTCCTCGTCTGGAATGTTGCCTTCAGCGCCCCGAAGATCGGCACTTTCGATACCGAGCTGGTGCGCGAATTCTTCCAGGCCTTGGCGCAGAATGCCGGCATCACGCTGCATATCCTCAACCACTATGGCGCCAACAATCACCATATTGCCGAGACATGCTTCAAGGCCGTTGCCCGCGCACTGCGCACGGCAACCGAGATTGATCCGCGGCAGGCAGGCCGTGTGCCCTCGACAAAGGGCACCCTCGCCTGAGCCCCCGTCATGGGGAAAGTGAAGAGATGGCAAGCTATTTGATTTTGACGCCACCCGGAGGACCGGACAAAAACCAGGTGAGCACGCGCTTCATCCGCGACGGTTTTTCCTGGACCGCATTTTTGTTTCCGACACTATGGATGCTTTTTCACCGGCTGTGGCTGCAGGCCATCGCCGCCTTTCTGCTACAGGGCATCGCCCTGGAATTGATCCGCCGGCCGGAGTTTTTTGCCGCCGGCATCGCGATCCTGCTCGGCGTGCATGTCCTGGCTGCGCTTGAAGGCAACCACGCCGCGTATCGGAGCCTCGTTGCAGGCGGCTGGAAGACGGAAGACTTGGTTTCGGCGCCCAATCTGGCGACGGCCGAAGAGATCCATTTCACTACGACTGAGCCGAAGGCCGAGGAGAATATCCGTTCAAACGATTGGGATATCCCCACCTCTCCAAACAATAGCCCAAGCCGGGGCGGACCGTCTTTCGGTCTTCCCGGCTATGACGGAGGACGCTGATCATGCGCGTCGCGATTATCGATTACGGCTCAGGCAATCTGCGCTCGGCCACCAAGGCCTTTGAACGCGCCGCCCGCGAAGCCGGTATCGACGCTGAAATCGATCTGACTGACGATGCCGAGCGTGTCGCCACCGCCGATCGCATCGTGCTTCCGGGCGTCGGCGCCTATGCCGATTGCCGCCGTGGGCTCGACGCCGTTTCCGGCATGGCGGATGCGGTGATTGATGTCGTGGAACACAAGGGCCGCCCTTTCCTCGGCATCTGCGTTGGCATGCAGCTCATGTCGTCGCGCGGGCTGGAAAAGACGATCACGCAGGGGTTCGGCTGGATCAAGGGCGACGTCAAGGAGATGACGCCCGGCGATCCCACGCTGAAAATCCCGCAGATCGGCTGGAACACGCTGGATCTCAGACACCCGCACCCGCTCTTCCACGGCATTCCGACCGGATCGGAGGGGCTGCATGCCTATTTCGTGCATTCCTATCATCTGGCCGCCGACCATGCCGACGATGTCATCGCCACGACCAGTTATGGCGGAGCGATGACCGCCTTCGTTGGCCGTGACAACATGGCCGGCTCGCAGTTCCATCCGGAAAAGAGCCAGAAGCTCGGCCTCGCCCTGATTGCCAATTTTATGCGCTGGAAGCCGTGACGCTTCGCGCATTAAGGACAAAGACATGATTCTCTTTCCCGCCATCGACCTCAAGGACGGCCAGTGCGTGCGCCTGAAGCTCGGCGACATGGAGCAGGCGACCGTCTACAATCCCGATCCCGCCGCCCAGGCGAAAGCCTTTGAAGACCAGGGCTTCGAATGGCTGCATGTCGTCGATCTCAACGGCGCCTTCGCCGGCGAGACCGTCAATGGGGCGGCCGTTGACGCCATTCTCAAGGCGACGAAAAACCCTGTGCAGCTCGGCGGCGGCATCCGTACGCTCGACCATATCGAAAACTGGCTGACACGCGGGCTTGCCCGCGTCATTCTCGGCACTGTCGCCGTGCGCGATCCGGCGCTTGTCGTCGAAGCCTGTCGGAGATTTCCAGGCCATATCGCCGTCGGCATCGACGCCAAGGGCGGCAAGGTGGCGGTCGAAGGCTGGGCGGAAGCCTCCGAACTCGGCGTCATCGAACTGGCGAAAAAATTCGAAGGCGCAGGCGTGGCCGCGATCATTTATACCGATATCGACCGCGACGGCATTCTCACCGGCATCAACTGGGCTTCGACGCTGGAACTGGCCGATGCCGTTTCCATTCCCGTCATCGCGTCCGGCGGCCTTGCCTCGCTTGATGATATCCGCCGCATGATCCAGCCAGATGCCCGCAAACTGGAAGGTGCGATTTCCGGCCGCGCGCTTTATGATGGCCGGATCGATCCGAAGGAGGCCTTGGCGCTGATCAAGGCGGCCAAGGCGAAGGAGATCGCGCAATGACCCTGAAAGCCCGCGTCATCCCCTGCCTCGACGTCAAGGACGGCCGTGTCGTCAAGGGCGTCAACTTTCTCAACCTCGTCGATGCCGGCGACCCCGTCGAAGCCGCCAAGGCCTACGACGCCGCCGGTGCGGACGAGCTGTGTTTCCTCGATATCACCGCCTCTTCCGACAACAGGGAGACGATCTTCGATGTCGTGGCCCGCACCGCCGAGCAATGCTTCATGCCGGTAACGGTCGGCGGCGGCGTGCGCACCATCGCGGATATCCGCAAGCTGCTGCTTTGCGGCGCCGATAAGGTCTCGATCAATTCGGCGGCGGTCAACAATCCTGATTTCGTCGCCGAAGCGGCCGACAAGTTCGGCAATCAGTGCATCGTCGTCTCGATCGACGCCAAGCGGCGGCGTACCGAGGCACTCGGCGGCGACAATATGAGCGCCTGGGAGATCTATACCCATGGCGGCCGCAACGCGACCGGCATCGATGCCGTCGATTTTGCCCGCAAGATGGTCGAGCGCGGCGCCGGCGAACTGCTCGTCACCTCCATGGATCGAGACGGCACCAAGGTCGGCTACGATCTGGAGCTGACGCGGGCAATTGCCGATGCGGTACGTGTGCCCGTGATCGCCTCCGGCGGCGTCGGCGATCTCGACGATCTCGTTGCCGGCATCAAGGAAGGCCATGCGACGGCCGTGCTGGCGGCTTCCATTTTCCACTTCGGCACCTATTCGGTCGGCGAAGCGAAGCACTATATGTCAGAGCATGGCATCGCCATGCGGCTCGATTAGGAAGGGATAGGACGGATGAGCGGATTTACCCTTTCCGACCTCGAAAGAATCGTCGACGAGCGCTCCAAGGCTTCGCCGGAGGAATCCTGGACGGCAAAGCTTTTCGCCGCCGGTCAGCCAAAGGCGGCAAAGAAGCTCGGCGAGGAAGCGATCGAAGCCGTCATGGCGGCGGTGACCGGCGATCGCGACAATCTCACCTACGAGGCAGCCGATTTGCTTTATCACCTTATGGTCGTATTGAAGATTGCAGGCATTCCGTTGCAGAATGTCATGGGTGAGCTCGAAAGGCGCACCGCTCAATCCGGCCTTCAGGAGAAGGCCAGCCGGTAGAATGCGATGACGATAGCGACCCAAACCCTGCCTGCGCACGAGACACTCGATATATTTGAGGCGAAAGCCTATTCGCCCTATTATTTCTTTTCTTCGGACGAGTGGTCGAAATTCAGAGCCGATACGCCGCTGACGCTGACCGCCGATGAAGTGACGCGGCTGCGCTCCATGGGCGACCCGATCGATCTCGATGAAGTCCGACGCATCTACCTTTCGCTATCGCGCCTTCTGTCCTCGCATGTGGAATCCTCGCAGATCCTGTTCGAGCAGCGCAATCGGTTCCTCAGTCTTTCCGACGTCGCCAAGACGCCTTTCGTCATCGGTATCGCCGGCTCCGTCGCCGTCGGCAAATCCACTACGGCCCGTATCCTGAAGGAATTGCTGCGCCGCTGGCCGTCGAGCCCGAAAGTGGACCTGATAACGACCGACGGCTTTCTATTTCCGAATGCCGAATTGCAGCGCCGCAACCTGATGCAGCGCAAGGGCTTTCCGGAAAGCTACGATACCGCAGCACTCCTGCGCTTCCTCTCGGCGATCAAGGCCGGGCAGCCGGACGTCAAAGCACCCTGCTATTCGCATCTCGTCTATGACGTGCTGCCGGACGAATACAAAACCGTCGACCGGCCGGATATCCTGATTTTCGAAGGCATCAACGTCCTGCAATCGCGGCATCTGCCGGCGGATGGCAAGATCGTGCCGATGGTGTCCGATTTTTTCGATTTCTCGATCTATATCGATGCCGACGAGCATCTGATCCACAACTGGTACGTCGCCCGCTTCATGAAGCTGCGCGAAACCGCCTTCCGCGACCCCAACTCCTTCTTCCACCGCTACGCCTCGATCACAGAACAAGAGGCAATCGCGACCGCCGAAGGACTGTGGAAGAACATCAACCTGAAGAACCTGCGCCAAAACATCCTGCCCACCCGCCCGCGCGCTGATCTCATCCTGCAGAAAGGCAGGAATCATCTGATCGAACAGGTGGCGTTGAGAAAGCTTTAGAAGTTACGGGTTCATTCGTTTTCGCTGCCTCTGCATTCAAACGCAACTGGTTTCGCCAGGCCAGAACGAGCATCCATGTGGCTAGGGCTGTCGGCACCAGCACGCCTAGCGATGCGACATGCCTCACCATCTGCTGATTGAACAATGGATAGAGCCAAACGATGAGGAGAAGAAGCAGTGCACTTCGGCGCGTAAAGAACAGATACACTACAGCGACATTCATCGGTATCGTATCGTAGGAGTATCCATAAGGCATGGCGACAAGTGTCAACACGGCCGTCAGGCAAACCCTGGCGGGATGATCGACAACGGTCTTTCCGCGCCAGAGCCATAGAACCGCGACGATCGCCACGAGAGAGAAGAGCGCCTGAACCATGTAGGACGCGGAGAGGCCAAATCCCAGCGAGCGCGCCAGCATGAAGAACGTGGTGGCATTAACCTGATAACCTTGCGGAAAGGGCGCCTCAAGGATCTCCGTCATTAGCGGACGGGTCTCGGTTAGGAACAGCGACCAAACGTCGAAACCGAACAGCAAACCGGTCGTACCTATCAAAACGAGCGTTGTCACACAGGCGGAAAAAATCGCTCGATAATTGCCGCCCGCAAGTAAACAAAATGGCACGAGTACACCCAGTTGCGGCTTGATCGTCAGCAAGCCAAAGAAAATGCCAGCAATAATCGGCCGGCGCGGCGCAAGAGACAGTCCGAAAAGCAGGAGAGCGGTGGTCAATGCGCCGTTCTGTCCCAGGATCATGTTGATCATTGCGGCGGGCGAAATAATGATGAGCATGCGGGCCCATAGGTTCAACTCGAGCAGTTTTGCCGCCAGAAATAGCAACAGAAGAGTCAGCAGCGTCCATAATATGTAGGCGGGGAAAATTGGGAGAGCGGCAAACGGAATGCCAATCAGAAGAATGGAAGGCGGATAACTCCACTCATGGTCCGGTAGCAGCGGCGACAAAAGCATACGAAGCTCTTGTCGATAGGCCGCGACATCGAAGAGATAAGCCACATGGCCCTTAAGTGCCATCAGTGAACCAGCCCACAGATTGGTGAAATCCCAATAAGGCAGCCTGTCGGCGGTAGCGGAAATTCCGTCCGGCGTCAGCGTCCACAGAGAAGTTATGAAGTGCAAACCGCGGACCATTCCTATGATGACAACAATGCCTGCTAGAATAAAATCAAGCTTCACTCTCGATTGCATTGCGGTCACCTCAAATCGCGTTTTTCGCGAATCACTATGGAGTCACGCGCCTTAAGGTTAGGTTTATCCGGCCACCGTTCTTCAGTAGCGTCGAGGTCGCTGGATAGATGCGGTCGACGCCGTGGAAGGAAAGCCTGCCTTCTCCGCCGAGAAGGACAATATCGCCGCTGGAAAGCTTGAAAGATAGCGTACGATCATTGCGGTTAAGGCCGCCGACGCGGAAGAGGCAGGTGTTGCCGAGCGAGATCGACAGCACGGGCGCCGCCAAATCCTGTTCGTCGCGGTCTTGATGCAGGCCCATGCGGGCATCGTCATCGTAGAAATTGACCAAGCAGGCTTCCGGCGGCTTTTCATAGCCCGCTATATTGCTCCAGAGATCAAACAATTGTTGCGGAATCCCCGACCAGGGCCTGCCAGTCACCGGATGGTTCTGCTGGTAACGATAGCCGCGCTGCTTGTCCGTCACCCAACCCAGCGGGCCGCAATTGGTCATGCGCACGGACATTTCCTTGCCGGTGCCGGGCATGACCGGGGTGTAAAGCGGCGCCTCGGCCACGACAGTGCGGATCGCTTTGACAAGCGCTTCCTGGGTGGGGCGGTCGAGATAGCCGGGGAGATGGCGAATTCCGTTGGGGAGGAGCATCGATATTTTCCAAGATTGGTGATCGTCAGGGAAGTGCGCCATTGCCGCGTCTTTGTGCATGGCCCCTCACCCCCGCCCTCTCCCCGCAAGCGGGGCGAGGGAGCTTACCGTGCCCAATCCCAGTCTGTCACCAGTGGAGAGCTTCGTTGTCTCACTCTGTCGTCCCTTTTCCCTGCAGTGCGGCGAGAAGGTTGGGATGACGGGCCAGGCACAGAGCTACGGGCAACAACAGACTCGCCTGACAAGCCCCATTTTACCCAATCAAACCAAAACCGCAGCCAGAAACCTATTCGCCCCCGGGCTTGCCTCGCATCTTCTTGACCTCAGAGCGGCCCGATTTTTCCTTCAGGCGCCGTTCGATCGAGCCTTTGGTCGGCTTGGTCTTCTTGCGTGGCGGCGGCGGCGGTGCGGCGGCTTCGAGGATCAGTTCCTTCAGCCGCTCGCGTGCATCCTCGCGATTGCGATCCTGGCTGCGGAAGCGGCTGGCCTCGATCATCAACACGCCGTCTTTGGAAACGCGCCGGCCGGCGAGCCTCGCGGCGTTGGCCTTCACGCGGTCATTCAACGACGGCGAATTTGGAATATTGAAGAATAGCTGGACAGCTGTCGCGACCTTGTTGACGTTCTGACCGCCGGGACCGCCCGCCAGAACGAATTGTTCCGTCAGTTCCCATCCGGCAATGGTGATCCGGTCGTTGATGTAAAGCGCGTCGCTGGCCATGGTTCTCTCCGCGCCCGTCTATCCCATATTGACGCACGGTTGAAAACAGGCCGAGGGCAAAATGAAAAACCCGGCGGACCGGCCGCCGGGTTTCACGTGAGTCATTCCTCTGTGCGGCGGATCACTCCGCCGCGACACGCAGACCCGGCGCCGCGTCACGGACGTTGCCGTCGACATGATCCTCGAACTTGGCGAAGTTGGAGACGAACATCTGCACCAGCTTTGCCGCCTGCGCGTCATAAGCCTCGCCATCGGCCCAGGTGGAACGCGGATCGAGGATGGCGCTGTCGACCCCTTCGACCGCAACCGGCACGGCGAAGCCGAAATTCGGGTCGATGCGGAATTCGGCATTGTCGAGATCACCCTTCAAAGCGGCGGCCAACAGGGCCCGCGTCGCCTTGATCGGCATGCGCCGGCCCGTGCCGTAGGCACCACCGGTCCAGCCGGTGTTAACGAGCCAGCAGCCGGCGCCGTGGCGGGCGATCAAGTCCTTCAGCAGGTTGCCGTATTCGGCCGGATGACGCGGCATGAAGGGCGCGCCGAAGCAGGTCGAGAAGGTGGCTTCCGGCTCGACGACGCCCTTTTCCGTGCCGGCGACCTTGGCGGTGTAGCCGGAGAGGAAGTGGTACATCGCCTGTTCCGGCGTCAGCTTGGCAATCGGCGGCATGACGCCGAAGGCATCGGCCGTCAGCATGATGATCGTCTCCGGATGGCCGGTCATGCCGGATTCCGAGGCATTCGGGATGAAATGCAGCGGATAGGCGCTGCGGGTGTTCTCCGTCAGCGAACCATCGTCGAGATTCGGCACGCCATGTTCGTCAAGCACGACATTTTCGAGCACGGTGCCGAAACGGCGGGTCGTGGCGTAGATTTCCGGCTCGGCCTCGGCCGACAGGCGAATGGTCTTGGCGTAGCAGCCACCTTCGAAATTGAAGATGCCGTTTTCACCCCAGCCATGCTCGTCGTCGCCGATCAATGTGCGGGTCGGATCGGCTGATAGCGTCGTCTTGCCGGTGCCCGACAGGCCGAAGAAGATCGCGGCGTCCCCATCAGGTCCGACGTTGGCCGAGCAGTGCATCGGCATGACGCCGCGTTCCGGCAGCAGGTAATTCAGGACGGTGAAGACCGATTTCTTCATTTCGCCAGCATAGGAGGTGCCGCCGATCAGGACGATGCCGTTGACGAGATCGCAAGCGATCACTGTTTCCGTGCGGCAGCCATGGCGCTCCGGATCGGCGCGGAAGCTTGGCAGATCGATGATCGTCAGCTTCGGCACGAAGCTTTCCAGCGCCGACCGCTCCGGACGAATGAGCAGGTTGCGGATGAACAGCGAGTGCCAGGCGAATTCGGTGACCACGCGCGTCGGCAGGGCGTAATCCTGGTCGGCGCCGCCGATCAGGTCCTGAACGAACAGGTCCTTGCCGTGCACATGCGCCAGCATGTCCTTGTGCAGCAGCGCGAAATGCTCCGGCGACATCGGCTTGTTGTTGTCCCACCAGATCTGGTCTTCGGTGGTCGCGTTGCGGACAACGAACTTGTCCTTCGGCGAGCGGCCGGTGTGCTGCCCGGTCAATGCTCTCAGCACACCATGAGCGGTCAGATCGGCTTCGCGCCGACGAATCGCTTCCTCATAGAGATGAGCTTCCAAGAGATTATAACGAACACTGGCGGCGGCTCCCAGGCCGATCGATTCGAGTTCGGTTGCGGGATTACGGACGCCGAATTGCTCCATCGCTCTATTCCTCTACGTGGCCTCAGCCGTTAAAACTAAATAAAGCGTAGAGGCGTCTTTTTAAAAGCACAAGAGAGTAGAGCGAAAAATCTTTAATGATATCATGTATTTAATCGATTTAAATAAATTTTCATAATTTTAAATCGGTTGAATAGATGTCAGCGAGACGTTTCGTCACACAACCCGTGGTTAACTGTTTGTGTGTCCGGCAATCCGCCTCTTTATCTTTGCCACAATTTGTTCCACCTTTATCCCCATAAGCGCGCCAGGTTACCGCCAACCGAGCTGGCAAGCCACCTGGGAGCCACCTGGGGCTGGATTCCAAATCCGGGAGAGACGCGCACTGATGACGGAGACGAACACCATGTTGACAATCGCGCTCGTTGACGACGACCGCAATATCCTGACTTCCGTGTCGATTGCTTTGGAAGCCGAGGGATATAAGGTGGAGACTTATACCGACGGCGCTTCGGCGCTCGACGGATTGCTTGCCCGGCCGCCGCAATTGGCGATCTTCGATATCAAGATGCCGCGCATGGACGGTATGGAGCTTTTGCGCCGCCTGCGGCAGAAGTCCGACCTGCCAGTGATCTTCCTCACCTCCAAGGATGAAGAGATCGACGAGCTCTTCGGCCTGAAGATGGGCGCCGACGACTTCATCACCAAGCCTTTCTCGCAGCGTCTGCTGGTCGAGCGCGTCAAGGCCGTGCTCCGCCGCGCCTCCGCCCGTGAAGCCGCGAACGCGGCCAGCAGCGGCACAGCCGCGAAGCCCGGCGCCGCGCAACAGGCCCGCTCGCTGGAGCGCGGCCAGCTTGTCATGGACCAGGAACGCCATACCTGCACCTGGAAAGGTGAACCGGTGACGCTGACGGTCACGGAGTTCCTGATCCTGCATTCGCTGGCGCAGCGCCCTGGCGTGGTCAAAAGCCGCGATGCCTTGATGGATGCTGCCTATGACGAGCAAGTCTATGTCGACGACCGCACCATCGACAGCCACATCAAGCGGCTGCGCAAGAAATTCAAGATGGTCGATCTCGATTTTGATATGATCGAAACGCTGTATGGAGTCGGCTACCGCTTCCGCGAAGCGGCCTAGAGCCGGAGGATTTTAGGTCGAATCGACCTAAAATCTGAATCCGCTCTAGAGGTAAAGAACAGGGCATGATGTCGTCCGAAAACCGCTTACACTTTTCGGCATCATACTTGGATAGTTTACTGGACCGTGCGACGGGCAATGAAATAAGAGCATGCGGACAGGGTCGCCGATCCTGTCTTCGAAAGGGCCGCTGGCTTGGCACAACTGGTGCAAGATAGAGATATCGACGAGACGGAAAGCCCGAGCGACGTCAGAATCGCCCGCCGTCGGTGGACTCACCCTTTCACGCTGATCCGCCGCATCTTCGGCAATGCAGTCTTTTCGAGCCTGACGCGGCGTATCCTGTTCTTCAACCTCGCCGCCCTCGTCGTTCTCGTCGGCGGCATCCTCTATCTCAATCAATTCCGCGAGGGCCTGATTGATGCGCGCGTCGAGAGCCTGTTGACGCAAGGCGAAATCATCGCCGGCGCCGTCTCAGCATCCGCTTCGGTCGATACCAACTCCATCACCATCGACCCGCAGAAGCTGCTGGAACTGCAAGCCGGGCAGAGCATCACGCCCGTCCCGAACGACGAGGACCTGGAGTTCCCGATCGATCCGGAGAAGGTGGCGCCGGTGCTGACGCGGCTGATCTCGCCGACGCGCACCCGTGCCCGCATCTTCGATGCCGACGCCAATCTGCTGCTCGACAGCCGCCATCTCTATTCGCGCGGTCAGGTGCTGCGCTACGATCTGCCACCGGTGGAAGACGCGGCTCAGAACTGGTCGGACTGGTTCAGCGGCCTGCTCAACAAGATGCTGCAGCCGGGCAACCTGCCGGTCTATAAGGAAGCGCCCGGCGGTGACGGTTCGATCTATCCGGAAGTGATGAACGCGCTGACCGGCGTGCGCGGCGCCGTGGTGCGTACCACGGAAAAGGGCGAGCTGATCGTCTCGGTCGCCGTGCCCATCCAGCGTTTCCGCGCCGTGCTCGGCGTCTTGCTGTTATCGACGCAGGCCGGCGATATCGACAAGATTGTGCATGCCGAGCGCCTGGCGATCATGCGCGTCTTCGGCGTCGCGACACTGGTCAACGTCGTTCTGTCGCTGCTTCTGTCCTCCACCATCGCCAATCCGCTGCGCCGGCTTTCGGCAGCGGCGATCCGCGTGCGCCGCGGCGGTGCGAAGGAGCGCGAGGAAATTCCCGATTTCTCCGCGCGCCAGGACGAAATCGGCAACCTGTCGATCGCCCTGCGCGAAATGACGACGGCGCTCTACGACCGGATCGATGCGATCGAAAGTTTTGCCGCCGACGTCAGCCACGAGCTGAAGAACCCGCTGACATCGCTGCGGAGCGCCGTCGAGACGTTGCCGCTCGCCAAGAGTGACGATTCCAAGAAGCGGCTGATGGATGTCATCCAGCATGACGTGCGCCGCCTCGACCGGCTGATAAGCGATATTTCCGACGCCTCCCGCCTCGATGCCGAGCTTGCCCGCTCCGATGCGAGATCGCTCGATCTCGAAGTGCTCTTGCGCGACATGATCGATATTTCCCGTCAGGTCGGGCACAGCAAGAAGGCGGTCGAGATAGACTATATCGTCGACCGCAAGCCCGGCACGAAGACCAAGTTCACCATCGATGGCCACGACCTGCGGATCGGCCAGATCGTCACCAACCTCATTGAAAACGCCCGCTCCTTCGTTGCGAAGGACACCGGAAAGATCACGGTCAGGCTGACGCGAACGCGAACGCGTTGCGTCATCTATGTCGAGGACAACGGGCCAGGCATCCAGGCGGAAAATATCGACCGCATTTTCGAGCGCTTCTATACCGACCGGCCGGAAGCGGAAGGTTTCGGGCAGAATTCCGGTTTGGGCCTGTCGATCAGCCGGCAGATCGCCGAGGCGCATGGCGGGTCGCTACGTGCTGAGAATATCGTCGACGGCGAGGGCCCGGCGCTGCTCGGCGCCCGCTTCATCCTCTCATTGCCGGCCGAAACACCGGCATGAGCAGCAAAGCGACCAATGTCCACGGGACGGCGATCGTGATCGGCAAGACCGGCCTGCTGTTTCTGGGACCATCGGGCAGCGGCAAGTCCACGCTTGCCTTCGCATGCCTTGCCGCTGCCAAGCCGCTTGGCCTTTCCGCCACATTGGTCGCAGACGACCAGGTTTTCATCACGCAGCGTGAGGGCGCCATCATCGCCGAATGCCCGCCTTCGATCGCCGGACTAATGGAGATCCGCTACACTGGCATCGTCCGCCTTCCCCATGTTTCTGAGGCCGAAATGCATTTCGCCATACGCCCGGTCGATCCGGCAACGGCCGAGCGACTCCCTCCGGAAGACGAACAGATCGATGTGACTGAATCCATTCGCTTACCGCTGATCCGGCTGTCCGCGGCATTGGCCAATCCGCTTGCAGTAATTATGGCGAAAATCATCATCAGTTTGGATTAATCGGCCATTTAGGTCCTTGCAGGCGCCTAAATATCATATTTTAAGCTTGCACTTCGGCTTTTCATCGCCAAGATGTCCCCCCACCGGTGGACGACATTGCTGCATTGCGATATGGGCCACCTGTTTGCGTGTGCGATGGGAGCAGTAATATCATGATCGGACTTGTGCTTGTCACTCATGGCAAGCTGGCTGAAGAGTTTCGGCATGCCGTCGAGCATGTCGTTGGTCCGCAGAAGTTCATAGAGACGGTATGCATTGGTCCCGAAGACGACATGGACAAGCGCCGGCAGGACATCCTGCAGGCTGTTTCCGGCGCTGACGATGGGCACGGGGTCATCATCCTTACCGATATGTTCGGCGGCACTCCCTCGAATCTCGCGATCTCCGTCATGAATAGCGGTCATACCGAGGTTATTGCCGGCGTCAATCTGCCGATGCTAATAAAGCTTGCGGGCGTACGGGGCGTACAACAACATGGAGAAGGCTCTGGTTGAAGCCTCCGAGGCCGGGCGCAAGTATATAAATGTGGCCAGCCGTGTACTCAGCGGCAAATGACGAGACAAACATCCCGCCCATGACGGAACTTTCCCGGGAACTTCTGATCATCAACAAACGCGGCCTGCATGCCCGCGCTTCCGCCAAATTCGTACAGACCGTCGAAGCCTATGACGCCACCATCACCGTCTCGAGGGACGGAACCACGGTGGGCGGCAATTCGATCATGGGCCTGATGATGCTTGCGGCAAGCCCCGGCTGCAGCGTGCTCGTCACCGCCAGCGGCACCCAGGCCGCCGAGGCACTGGATGCACTGGATCGTCTGGTCGCCGACAAGTTCGGCGAAGAGATGTGATCTCCGTCTCCGCGCTATGCATGCTTCAAGCGCCGGAATGCGGATCGATGCTGTAGGGATGCACGGGATAACCCGGACCAATGGCATCTTTGACACGGGCAGACCAGGCGGAGACCGCCGGGTAGTCGGTCAGCGGAAAGCCGCAATCCGCGGCGCGGTGGCTGTAGGCGTAGACCGCAATATCGGCGATCGAAAGATCGTTCCCGACAAGAAACGGAAGACCGGCGAGGCTGCGTTCCAAGGCCGAAAGAGCGCGGACCGCGGCTTCGCGCTTGCCCGAAACCAAGGCCTGATTGCGTTCCAACCGCCCCGTCAGCGTCCAGAAGCGCAGCGAGCCGATGACCGGCTCGATGTGGTATTGCTCGAAGAACAGCCATTGCATGACCTTGGCGCGCTGGTAGCGGTCCGTTGGCAGAAAGGGCGTGCCTTCGGCGAGATAGGTGAGGATCGCGTTCGATTCCGCGATCGCGCTGCTTCCCTTCCCCAGTTCGAGAACGGGGATAGCGCCCACCGGATTGAGCTTCAGGAAGGCGTCGGTGCGGCTCTCGCCCTCGAAAATCGACACAAGATGGCTGGTATATGGGATTTCGAGGAGCCCGAGCAAAACCCTGGCTTTCCAGCCGTTCTGCGACGGCAAATAGTCATGAAGCGTGAGCATGGCGGTTCCTTCGCTGTGAAAAGGCCGAATTTGCTCGCTACAGTCGTCTGTGCAATCCGATTCTTGCAAGCCGGACGCAGCCAATGATCGCCTAGTTTCTGTAGAGCGGCGATTTCGGCTGGAAAGCGGACTTTGCTGCCGTTGCATCCATTCTGCTTACCGCTTCGCCAGCATTGGCAAGATCAAGCCCCATCCAGTCTCTTGAGGTGGTCCAGACAGTTCGAACCCCAACTTCTTGTAGACGGCTATCGCCCGTCCATTGTCTGGATGCGGATCGGTCGCAATCACAGGTGCGCCCTCATCGAAAAGAGCCTGCATCCTCATTCCGATAAACGCTGAACCATGTCCAACGCCGACCATTTCGGGGTCTCCGATATATTGATCAATTCCCCGCGACCCTTTGGGAAGACCGGCAAAATGGTGATCTTCCCATCCGTGCACCGTGTAGTCCTGCAAGAACGCAAAGGGCCGTTCGTTAATTGAAATGATCCAGCGAGCCACCCGAGGATCAACCAGTTCTGCTTCACCATACGGCTCACCAGAACCCCACCATTCCAGGACATGCGGGCTCGACCGCCACGCCTTCAGTAAAGCGAGATCATCCAGGGTCGCTCTGCGAAACTCGTAAGGGTTGGTCGCGAACATTAGATCACTCTAGCAGATTGTGCGACGGTGAGTATGGGCCGAATCCAGACGTCCTCGCCTCAGCTATGAAAAATCGCTTGCTGCCGACACGCCGACTAGAGAAGCCCCGATAGTCTCATGACAGAGAAGCACCCTAAAAATCGACGGATATAAAGATATAAAGACTTCTTTATATCAACATTGATTTCCGGCCTGAAGCCTGCTACAGGGCATCATCCCACACGCTGTCAGCGTGCAATTCTTGTTGCATTCGGCCGAGGCGTTCGCCTGTGGTCCGTTCGCATCGTTCAGGCTGGAGACCTTCATGAGCACTGAAAAGGACTACATCGTCGCCGATATCGGCCTTGCCGACTTTGGCCGCAAGGAAATCTCGATCGCCGAAACCGAAATGCCGGGCCTTATGGCTTGCCGCGCCGAATTCGGCGAAGCGCAGCCGCTGAAGGGCGCGCGCATCACGGGTTCGCTGCACATGACGATCCAGACCGCAGTGCTGATCGAGACGCTTGTCGCTCTCGGCGCTGAAGTGCGCTGGGCATCCTGCAACATCTTTTCGACCCAGGACCATGCCGCTGCCGCGATCGCCGCTTCCGGCGTTCCGGTCTATGCCGTCAAGGGCGAAAGCCTTGAAGACTACTGGATCTACACCGACAAGATCTTCCAGTGGGCCGACGGCGGCTTCTCCAACATGATCCTCGACGATGGCGGCGACGCCACCATGTACATCCTGCTTGGCGCTCGCGCCGAAGCTGGCGAGGACGTCCTCTCCAATCCGCATTCCGAAGAAGAAGAAATCCTCTTCGCGCAGATCAAAAAGCGCCTCCAGGCATCGCCGGGTTGGTTCACCAAGCAGCGCGAAGCCATTAAGGGCGTCACCGAAGAAACCACCACGGGCGTCAACCGCCTGTATCAGCTCAGCCAGAAGGGCCTGCTGCCCTTCCCGGCGATCAACGTCAACGACAGCGTCACCAAGTCGAAGTTCGACAACAAGTACGGCTGCAAGGAATCGCTGGTTGACGGTATCCGCCGCGCCACCGACGTGATGATGGCCGGCAAGGTCGCCGTCGTCTGCGGCTATGGCGATGTCGGCAAGGGTTCTGCCGCTTCGCTTTCCGGCGCCGGCGCGCGCGTCAAGGTCACGGAAGTCGACCCGATCTGCGCCCTACAGGCCGCCATGGACGGCTATGAAGTGGTGCAGCTCGAAGACGTTGTCTCCACTGCCGACATCTTCATCACCACCACCGGCAACAAGGACGTTATCCGCATCGACCATATGCGTGCGATGAAGGACATGGCGATCGTCGGCAACATCGGCCACTTCGACAACGAAATCCAGGTTGCCGCCCTGCGTAACCTGAAGTGGACGAACATCAAGCCGCAGGTCGACATGATCGAGTTCGCCAAGGGCAACCGCATCATCCTGCTGTCGGAAGGCCGCCTGCTGAACCTCGGCAACGCCACCGGCCATCCCTCCTTCGTCATGTCGGCTTCCTTCACCAACCAGACGCTGGCGCAGATCGAGCTCTTCACCAAGCCCGGCCAGTACAAGAACGAAGTCTACGTGCTGCCGAAGCACCTCGACGAAAAGGTTGCTCGCCTGCATCTCAGCAAGCTTGGCGTGAAATTGACGGAGCTTTCTGAAGAGCAGGCTTCGTATATCGGCGTCACTCCGAAGGGTCCGTTCAAGTCCGACCACTACAGATACTGATCCTACGATCGATATCCACAATATCTTGTGGCCCCGGCATTGACAAATGCCGGGGCTTATTTTTTGGCCCGCTCCCTTCCCGGCGATTCCCTTAGGCAGTATTGTTTTTAGACTTGATTCGTGACGAACCGGGCATGCCCGGAGCCATGAAAATGGGATGTCTTGTCGAGATGCGGCACAGTAGAGTCGGATGATTTTAGGTCGACACGACCTAAAATCTGAATCCGCTCTACAATCAAATAAGTAGAGCATGATGTCGTCCGAAAACCGCTTACACTTTTCGGCATCATGCTCTGAAGGACGGAGACAGACCGCTTATGTCTGAAGGGAAAGACAATCTGCCTGAGCCAGCGATACCCCCAGCGGCGATCGCGCAGCGGCGGCAGGGCGGCGCATATATGCTTTTACCGCGAGCAAAGCGGCGGACGAATGCAGGCCTTTTGGCCTCATTGGGTCGCTTGCTGCGTTTCAGCGTTTTCGGCGGCATCGTCAGCGGCCTGGCGGGTCCCGTTCTGGCGCAGACGAGCGCCGGCACGCCAGCGGTAGCCCGTCTCTTTACCTCCTCCGAAATGGCCGTCTTTTCCGTCATCATCGGCGTAATTTCCGCGGCACTTCTGTCGACGGTCTGGGTGGTCCGCCAGCGCGGCAATATGGAAAGCGAAAGCCGCGAGATCCGTACGGCGCTATCGGACGCGAACCAGCGCATTTCGCAGTATCAGGCGCTGATCGCCGACAAGAATCGCCGGATCGTCATCTGGGACGGGCAGAACGCACGGCCGGAGCTGCTTGGCCAGCTCCCCGTCGAGACCGGCGCGCCGCAGGACAACGAATTCCTCGCTTTCGGCCGCTGGCTGAAATCCTGGTCGGCCGGCGAGCTGGAAAAGGCGATCGACAAGCTGCGCAGCAGCGGCCAAAGCTTCGATATGGTGGTCGAGACGAACCGCGACGAGATATTGGAGGCGCAGGGCCGCATCTCCGGCGGCCGCGCCTTCGTCCGCTTCATCGCACTCAACAATCTGCGCGCCGAACTGGCCGAGCTCAAGATCGAGCGCGACCGGCTCATGACTTCGATCTCCGCTTTCCAGAACCTGCTCGATGCCATCGACCTGCCGGTCTGGCGGCGCGATACCGAGGGCAAGCTGACCTGGGTCAACCAGGCCTATGGCGAAGCAGTCGAGGCGGTGTCGCCGGATGAAGCCATCCGCGAAGGCCGCGAATTCCTGACGACCGTCGCGCGCGAGCGCATCCGTGCATCCACCACGCCGGAATCGCCCTTCCACGACAAGATTTCCACCGTCGTACACGGCAACCGCACCTTCTTCGATGTCATCGACGTCAAATCGCCTGATGGTTCGGCAGGCATCGCCATCGACGTTTCGGAAGCGGAAGCGGTTCGCGCCGAGTTGGCACGCACCTTGAAGAGCCATGCCGAGACGCTCGATCATCTGGCGACACCGGTCGCGATTTTCGACGGCGACCGGCGGCTGCAATTCTACAATCAGGCCTTCGTCCAGCTCTGGGAGCTCGACATCGCCTTCCTCGAGAAGAAACCTGACAATAGCGAGCTGCTGGATCGGCTGCGCGGCGCCAAGAAGCTGCCGGAGCAATTGAACTGGAAGACCTGGAAAGACGGAGTCTTGTCCGTCTACCGCGCGCTCGACACCCAATCGGATCTCTGGCACCTGCCGAACGGTCAGACCCTGCGAGTTTTCGCCACCGCCCATCCGCAGGGCGGCGCCACATGGGTGTTCGAGAACCTGACCGAGCAGGTCGATCTCGAAACGCGCTACAATACGCTGGTCAAGGTGCAGGGCGAGACGATCGACCATCTCTCCGAAGGCGTTGCCGTCTTTGGCCCCGATGGCCGCATCCGCCTCTCCAACCCGGCATTCCGCATCCTGTGGAACATCACCGAGGCACAGGCGAAGCCCGGCACGCATATCCAGGCTCTGGCCGAGGCCTGCGCGCCCTCCTACGACCGGCCGGACGGCTGGAAGCGGTTTGCCGAGCAGATCACCAGCTTCGACGACGAGCGCCCGTCGTCGCAGGGCACGCTGGAGCTCTATTCCAATCTCGTGCTCGACTATGCCGTCATTCCGCTGCCGAACGCGCAGACCATGCTAACCTTCGTCAACAAGACCGACAGCGTGCGCGCCGAACGGGCTCTCACCGAGAAGAACGAGGCGCTGCTGAAGGCCGACGAGCTGAAGAACGATTTCGTCCAGCATGTTTCCTACGAGCTGCGCTCGCCGCTGACCAATATCATCGGCTTTACCGATCTTTTGAAGACGCCGGGCATCGGGCCGCTGAACGACCGGCAGGCAGAGTATATCGATCATATCTCCACCTCTTCCTCGGTGCTCTTGACGCTGGTCAACGACATTCTCGATCTTGCAACGGTCGATGCAGGCATCATGCGGCTGAACTATTCCGAGATCGGGCTCGACGACCTTCTGGACGAGGTGTCGATGCAGATCGCCGATCGGCTGCAGGAAAGCGGCGTCACGCTGGAAATCACTGTCCCCGCCCATCTCGGTTCCGTGGTTGCGGATCAACAACGGCTGAAGCAAATCCTGCTCAAGCTTCTGACCAATGCCGCCAATTTCGCGCCGGAAGGCTCGACGATCGAATTGAGATGCGCGCGCGAAGGCACCGATTTCGTCTTCTCGGTCGCCGACAAAGGTCCGGGCATCCCTGAAGAGATCATGCGTACGGTGTTCAACCGCTTTGCCTCCAGCGGCAAGGGGGGCAAGCGCAGCGGCGCCGGTCTTGGTCTCTCCATCGTCGAAAGCTTCGTCAGCCTGCACGACGGCCAGGTCTCGATCGAAAGCCAGCCGGGCAAGGGAACCACGGTCACGTGTCGGATTCCCTCCGCCGAATTGCCGCACTCCATCGCAGCAGAATGACAGCAGCGAACACAAGCATCTCCCTTTTCCTGGCAGACGACGCGGCAACCACTCGCCTGGGCGAAGATCTGGCGCTGGCGCTCAAGGCCGGCGACTGCCTGGCGCTGTCGGGCGATCTCGGCGCCGGCAAATCCTCGCTCGCCCGCGCCCTGCTGCGCGCCATGGCCGACGATGCCGAACTGGACGTGCCGAGCCCCACCTTCACGCTCGTGCAATCCTACGAGCTGCGCATCCCGGTCTCGCATTTCGATCTCTACCGTCTGGGCGACCCCAGTGAGCTCGACGAGCTCGGCTTCGACGAGGCGCTGCAGACCGGCATCTGCCTGGTGGAATGGCCGGAGATGGCCGAAGGCGAACTGCCGAAAGAGCGCATCGATCTCAAGCTCGAGCACGAAGGCGAAGGCCGCCGCGCGACCATTGTGGCATCGGCCAAGCAATTCGCCCGCATCCAGCGCGTTCTGGCGATCCGCGCTTTCCTCGACACCAATGGTTATGCCGGCGCTCGGCGGCGTTTCCTGACGGGCGATGCTTCGCTGCGCGCCTACGAATCCATCCATCCGCATGGCGGCGGTAAGCGTGTGATCCTGATGGACTGGCCGCGGCTGCCCGAAGGGCCGCCGGTGCTCGACGGCAAGCCCTACCCCAAAGTCGCGCATCTCGCCTGGGATGCCTATCCCTTCGTGGTGATCGCCAATGTCCTGCGCGAAAACGGCTTTGCCGCGCCGGAGATCTTCGCGGCCGACTATGATCAGGGCATTCTTTTGATCGAGGATCTCGGCACCGATGGCGTGCTCGACAAGGAAGGCAAGCCGATCGCCGATCGCTACCGGGCAAGCGTCGCCTGCCTGGCGCATCTGCACAGCCTTCATATCCCGCAGGACATCCCGGTCACGCCGGATCACGTCCATCATATTCCGGATTTCGACCGGACGGCCATGACGATGGAAGCGCGGCTGCTCATCGACTGGCATCTGCCTTGGAAACGCGGCGCTCCGGCGAGTGACGAGGAAAGGGCCGACTATCTGGCGATCTGGAACGGCCTGATCGATGAGCTGGACGATGCGGAAAAGAACCTGCTGCTGCGCGATTTCCACTCGCCGAACATCATCTGGCGGGCCAAGGAAAAGAGCATCCAGCGAATCGGCCTCATCGATTTCCAGGATGCGATGATCGGGCCGACGGCCTATGACCTCGCCTCCATCGTCCAGGACGCGCGCGTCACCATTGAGCGCGATCTGCATGATGAATTGATGGCGGATTATCTGTCGCTGCGGCATACCCAAGGCGGTTTCGACGAAGCAAAGTTCCTGAAGAGCTGGGCGATCATGTCGGCGCAGCGCAATTGCAAGCTCGCCGGCCTCTGGGTGCGGCTGCTGCAGCGCGACGGCAAGCCCGGCTATATGAAGCATATGCCACGCACGCTCGCCTATCTCGCCATCGCTTTCGAACACGAAACGCTCGCTCCGTTGCGCGAATGGTGTGCACGAGCTGGAATAGGCGACGTCTAGCTGACCGAGACCGGGCGACGGTTTTCCTGCAATATGCTAAAGGAAGACAGCCGAGCGAATCACAAATTCGAGACGAGATGACCATCAAGCAAGCCATGGTATTGGCCGCGGGCCTCGGGACCCGCATGCGGCCAATTACCGATACCATCCCAAAACCGCTGGTAAAGATCGCCGGCAAGCCGATGATCGATTATACGCTGGATGCCCTGGCCGAAGCCGGTGTCGAGCGGGCCGTCGTGAACGTCCATCATCATGCCGATCAGATGGAGGCGCATCTTCGGAACTATCGCGGATTAGACATCCTGATCTCAGATGAACGCGATGCGCTGATGAACAATGGCGGCGGCATCGTCAAAGGCCTGACGCTGCTGAGCCGCGATTCTGTTTTCGTCATGAATGCCGACTTGTTCTGGATCGGCGAGAAACCCGGCCAACCAACAAACCTCGAGCGATTAGCCGGATTCTTCGACGAGCAGCGCATGGATATGGCGATGCTGTGCGTCGAGCTGGAAAGAACCACGGGTCACAACGGCAAGAACGATTTCAGCATGGCTGGGGACGGCCGGCTTACACGCTATCGCGACGCGCAATATAATGGCGTCGTCTATGCCGGCGCCTTCGTCATGAACCCCTCCCTTCTTGACGATGCGCCAAATGATGCCTTCAACATCAACATCTATTTCGACAAGGGAATCGCCAAGGGCCGGCTCTACGGCACGATGATGGACGGCCATTGGCTGACCGTCGGCACGCCGGAGGCGATCGGCGAGGCGGAGGAAACGATCCGGACTTTCCGGGCGTTTGCGTGACGGATGACGGGCGGGCACCGGCAACGCATCCTGACGATCCCGGCGGGCCTGCCTTTTCTCAAGACCCTTGCCAGCGCTCTCTGTGATGGCCGACTGACCGAGCACTTTCGCCACGATCCCGGCGATCCGCTATCGCTTGCCAAGGTTACCATCTTCCTGCCGACAAGGCGCGCGGCGCGCGTGCTGCGTTCGGAATTCGTCGATCTGCTTGGCGGCCGCTCCGCGATCCTGCCGGTGATCCGCCCGCTCGGCGAGACGGACGACGATAGCGGCTATTTAGAAGAGGCTCTGCCCGCGACCGCGGATCTGGCGCAGCCGCTTGCCAATACCGCGCGGCTGTTGGAACTGGCACGGCTGATCCTTGCCTGGCGCAACAGGCTGCCGCAGATCGTCCGCGACATTCATTCGGATTCGCCGCTCGTCGCTCCGGCAAGCCCGGCAGACGCCATTTGGCTGGCGCGCAATCTCGCCGAACTCATCGATTCCATCGAGACCGAGGATCGCGACTGGGCCGAGCTTGCCAAGCTTAGCGCCGACGACCATGCGCTCTGGTGGCAATTGACGACCGAATTCCTGCAGATTGCCAGTGCTTTCTGGCCGGCGCGGCTGGAGGAACTCGGCAAATCCTCGCCCGCCAGACACCGCAACGCCATCCTGCGTGCCGAGGCGCAACGGCTTGCCACGATGCAGCATGCCGGGCCGATCATCATCGCCGGCTCCACCGGTTCGGTTCCGGCAACGGCGGAACTGATTGCCGCCGTTGCCTCCCTGCCGCAGGGCGTCATTGTGCTTCCGGGGCTCGATCTTTCGATGCCGGAGGAGGACTGGCGGCTTGTGGCGCCGGAGACGGGCGCTGGCGCAAGGGTCGATCCGACGACACGCAGCCATTCACAATATGGCCTGTCGCTGCTGTTGAAGCGGCTGCGCGTGGAGCGAAGCGATGTGGAAACCGTCGCCGAGGCGCCGGAGAGCATGCAGATTCGCGCTGAGGTCCTGTCGCGCGCCCTGGCGCCGGCGAAAGCGACCAGTGGCTGGGGTGCATGGCAAAAGACGCTGGCGCCTGACGCGATTGCGCGAGCCTTCGCCGAGGTCGCCCTGATTGAGGCGACGAACGAACGCGAAGAGGCGACGGCAATCGCCATCGCCTTGCGGCTCGCGCTGGAGAAGCCGGGGCGCAACGGCGGCGAAAGCCAGGCGGCACTGATCACGCCGGATCGCAATCTGGCGCGGCGCGTGACGGCGGAGCTGGCCCGCTTCGGCATCACCGCCGACGATTCGGCCGGAACGCCGCTCGCCGCCACGCCGCAAGGGGCGCTGCTGCAATTGCTGCTCGAGGCGACGCTTCGCCCCGGCGACCCCGTTGCCATCGTCTCGCTCATCAAGCATCCCCTCGCCCGCTTCGGTTTTCGCACGGATGCCTTGCAGCTTGGCGTCGATGCGCTGGAAGCGCTCGCCTTGAGGGGCGGCATCGCCGATGTCGATATCGGCGCGCTGGAATCCCTGCTCGACCGGCAGCTCACCGAACAGGCAATGGACCGACATGCGCCGCACTGGCGCAAATCCCTGCCTCCGGAAGCCGTGGAACATGCGCGCGCGCTGGCCCGAAAGATCGCAGCGGCATGCGAGCCGCTGACCTCAGCGCTTACACCATCATCCGCCGGACTTCCCACCCTTTCCGAATGGGCCGATCGCACGGGCCGCGCCCTTGAAGCCGTTGCCGCCGATGAGCGCGGCAATCTGGCCGGACTCTGGTCCGGCGAGGCCGGCGATACGATGGCAAGCCTGCTGAAGGAGGTCATGGAAACCGAAGGCCAGCTCGAAGCGGATGGGCCGCAGTGGATCGATATCATGGCCGCGCTCTCCGCCGGGCAGGCAGTCAAGCCGCGGGCACTGAGCCATCCGCGGCTGTTCATCTTCGGTACGCTGGAAGCGCGCCTGCAGAGCGTCGATACGTTGATCCTCGGCGGGCTCAACGAAGGCTCCTGGCCGGGCCAGACCGCCAACAATCCCTTCATCTCCCGCACGATGAAGACCGAGATCGGCCTGGAACCGCCGGAGCGCCGCATCGGTCAGCTTGCCCACGATTTCGAAATGGCAAATGGGACGCGCGACCTGATCTATTCGCGCGCACTGCGACAGGGCTCGACCCCGACCGTGGCATCGCGCTGGCTGCAGCGGCTGATGGCGCTGGGCGGCAAGACGTTTGCCGGGGAATTGAAAGCGCGCGGCGATCAATATCGCCATTGGGCTGGGATGATCGACGAAGGCGAAAACCAGGCGCCGGCGCTGAGGCCATCCCCGAAACCGCCAGCCGGGCTACAGCCGAAAAGCTATTCCTTCAGCGAGGTCGGCCGCCTCCGCCGCGATCCCTATGCGATCTACGCCCGACGCGTCCTGCGGCTCGACCCGATCGCTCCCTTCAACCGCGAGCCCGGCCCGGCCGAGCGCGGCACGCTCTATCACAAGATCATCGATCGCTTTATCCGTGAGGGTCATATCGCCGGAACGCCGAATGCATCGCTGGCTATGGATCGTATCGTCGCCGAGCTTTTCGACGCGGAGCAACTGCCGGTTCATATCGATAGCGTCTGGCGGCCACGTTTCCGCGAAGTGGCGCGCGCTTTCCTCGCCTGGGAAGCGGAGCGGCGGCCTGAGATCCGCTCGACGGCAACGGAAGTGCCTGCGGGCGTCGAGATCGAGCCGATCGGCATCCGCTTGACCGGCGTTGCCGACCGCATCGATTTCAAAGGTAACAGGGCGGCAGACATCATCGACTACAAGACCGGTTACAATCCTTCGCCGGCGCAGGCCCGCGCGCTGCTCGATCCGCAATTGGCTCTGGAGGCTTACGCACTCAAGGCCGGCGCTTTCCGCGATGTCGGCGCACTTGCTCCGGAGAACCTGCTTTATGTGCGTCTGAGGCCCGGCGATCGCTTCAAGGTCGATCAGGTCAACAACGAACTTTCCGGCCGCAGCGGCAAGACGGAAACAAAGTCGGCTATGGATTTGGCGGAGGAGTCGATGGACCAACTCGTCAAATTCGTTGCCCTGCTGCAGTCCGGCGAAAAGGGCTTCTCGTCACGGCTGATCCCCGCCCAACAATTCGAATATGGCGGCGACTACGATCACCTGGCCCGCGTCTCCGAATGGTCGACAGCGGAGACCGAACAGGAGGGAGGCGGCGATGAGTGAGCTTTCCGACGGCGAACTCAGCGCCCTGCCCGATAGCGACGATCCTGGCGTCTGGATCGGCTGGACGACTGTGCAGCAATCGATCGCCTCCGATCCGGAACGGTCCGCCTGGGTCTCGGCCAATGCCGGTTCCGGCAAGACGCATGTGCTGACCCAGCGCGTCATCCGCCTGTTGCTCGCCGGCGCGCGGCCGTCAGCCATTCTCTGCCTCACTTATACCAAGGCCGCGGCGTCGGAGATGTCGAACCGCGTCTTCGATCGCCTAGCTGCCTGGGCAACATTGCCGGACGAGGAGCTGAAGGCGCGAATCACCGAGATCGAAGGCGCGGAGCCGGGTCTCTTGAAGCTCGCCGAAGCTCGCCGCCTCTTCGCCAAGGCGCTGGAAACGCCGGGCGGGCTGAAGATCCAGACGATCCACGCCTTCTGCGAAGCGCTGCTGCATCAATTCCCGCTGGAAGCCAATGTCGCCGGCCATTTCTCGGTTCTCGACGATCGCGCCGCGGCGACCCTGCTGGATGATGCCCGTCGGTCCCTGTTGACGGCAACGCCGCATGATCCGAATGCCGAACTTGCCGAGGCCTTCGCCTATGTGCTCGATCTCGGCGACGAATCCGGCCTGGAGACATTGCTGGGCGAGATCGTCGCCAACCGCAATGCTATCAGGCGCTTCACGGCGGAAGCCGAACGGAACGGCGGCATTGAGGCCGCGCTGCTTACCCGGCTCGGTCTCTCTCCCGAAGACACGGAAGCTGGGATCGCGGAGCAGTATTGGCCTCTGCCCGGTCTTTCCGGCTCGACGCTGGAGCTTTACCTCACGCTTGCCGATCTCAAGGGCGGAGCGAAAGCGCAGGATATCGCCTATGGGCTGCGCCTTGTCAAACGTGAAGCGAACCCGATCGCCCGCGCAGAGATTCTCGAGAAGGTCATGCTGACCGCCAAGGGCGAGCCGAAGTCGGACAGCCAGTTTTTCGTCAAGGCGATGCTGGCCGATGCACCCGCGCTGGCCGACGCAGTCGCTGCCGCCCGCGCCCACGTCGTCGCTTGCCGCGACCGGCTGAAGCTGATGCGGATGTATCGCGCCACCCGGGCGGCGCTTACCCTCGCCGACCGGCTGAACCGCGACTATGAAGAACTGAAGAAGCGGCGCAGCCAGCTCGATTTCGAAGACCTGATCACCCGCACCGCCGATCTGCTGACCAAGAAGGACGTCGGCCCCTGGATCCACTACAAGCTGGACCAAGGCATAGACCATATCCTCGTGGACGAGGCACAGGATACCAGCCCGATCCAATGGAGCGTCATCCAATCGCTAGCGGAGGATTTCTTCTCCGGCGAAAGCGCGCGCCCGACCCTCAGGACGATCTTCGCGGTCGGCGACGAAAAGCAGTCGATCTATTCCTTCCAGGGTGCGCGGCCCGAACGTTTCTCCGAGGAGAGCGACCGGACGCGGCGGCGCGTGGATAATAGCGGCCAGCAGTTTTCATCGATCCGCCTTCCGCTCTCCTTCCGTTCCACCGCCGACGTGCTGGCCGCCGTCGACCATGTCTTCACCGCGCCCGAGAATGCCCGTGGCCTCAGTGCCGCCGCCGAGCCCGTCGTGCACCGCTCCAGCCGCATCGGTCATCCCGGCGCCGTCGATCTCTGGGACATGATTGCGCCCGAGCCGCTGGCGAAGGAGGAAGACTGGACGGCGCCCTTCGATTCGACGCCGGAAAGCGCGCCGGCGGCGATCCTGGCGCGGCGCATGGCGCAGACGATCGGCAACGTCATTGGCCGCGAGACGATCATCGACAAGGGAAAGGCGCGCTTCATCGAGGCCGGCGATATATTGGTGCTGGTGCGCAAGCGTGACAGCTTCGTCAACGCGCTGACTCGGGCCTTGAAGCGGCGCAACAACATTCCCGTCGCCGGCGCCGACCGCCTGGTGCTGACTAGCCACATCGCCATTCAAGACCTTTTGGCGCTTGGCCGTTTCCTGTTGCTGCCGGAAGACGATCTTTCGTTGGCAGCGCTGTTGAAGAGCCCCCTGTTCGATCTCGGTGAAGACGATGTGTTCGCCGTCGCGGCCTATCGCGGCGATGATGAAAGCGTCTGGAGCCATCTCCAAAAATTCGCCGATGACGGCAATGAGCGCTTCCGGCATGTCCTCGACCGGCTGAAGACCTTCCTGGCACTCTCCAAGAGCCTATCCGTGCATGACTTCTACGCTCGCGTTCTCGGCAGCTTCGGCGGCCGGCGGCAGTTCCTGGCGCGGCTCGGCACCGAAGTCAGCGACATCCTAGACGAGTTCCTGACCTTTACATTGGACCACGAAACTTCCGGCCTGCCGGGTCTGCAATCCTTCATCTCGACGCTGGAGCTGGAGGCGCCGACCGTGAAGCGGGAGCAGGACAAGGGCCGCAACGAGGTGCGGATCATGACGGTGCATGCCTCCAAGGGCCTGGAAGCGCCGATCGTCTTCCTCGTCGATGGCGGCGGCAAGGCCTTTACCCATACGCATTTGCCGAAGCTGCGCCTGATCGAGACCGGCAAAGGCGAAATCCCGCTGCCCGTCTGGGTGCCGGTCAGCGCACTTGCCAATTCGCTGACACAGGCCGATGCGACGAGGCTGCAGTCGCTGGCGGAGGAGGAATATCGCCGCCTGCTCTATGTCGGCATGACACGCGCCGCCGACCGGCTGATCGTCTGCGGCTATCGCGGCATTCGCGAAAACGCCGATACATGGCATGCTATGATTTCCAGGACGCTGCGCCAGGATGGCGAGCGCTGCACGCCTGTCAGCTTTTCCGGACCGGATGGCGAGTGGCAGGGTTTGAGCTGGCGTGTCACCCAGGTCGAGCGCAGTTTCGAGCACATGGAACAGGCGGAAGCGACCGTGGACCGAGGAGCGCTGCCGGTGGGATTAAGCCGGCCGCTGCCGCCGCAGCGAAACCTACCCCGGCCGCTCAGCCCTTCCGGTGCCGGCACCATCATCGACGATGAAGCCGACAATCTGCTTGTCGCCTCGCCGCTGTTCACCGAGAAGCCCAAATCGGATCGCTCGCTGGAAAAGGGCCGCTTCATCCACCGCATGCTGCAGACATTGCCGGAGATCGCGCCGGCAGATCGCGCCGATGCCGCGCGGCGCTACGCCGAGCGAGCCGCACGCTTCTGGCCTGAGGCCGAACGCGAAGCGCTGATCAACGCGGTGATGGCGCTGCTGTCGCACCCAGACCTGCAGGGTGTTTTCAGCGCCCATGCCCAGGCCGAAGTCTCAATCATGGGCACGCTGACGCTGGGCGATCAGAACTATGCCGTCTCCGGCCGCATCGACCGGCTGACCGTGCTCGACGATCGCGTGGTCATCCTCGACTACAAAACGAATCGCGTGCCGCCGCGTGGTGCCGAAGAGATTCCTTTCGCCCACCGGGCCCAGCTTGCCATCTATCGCGAGATCCTTTCGCCGCTCTATCCCGGCAGACGCATCGATTGCGTGCTCGTCTATACCGAGAACGCCTCGATCCACACGCTCTCCCAAGAAGCGCTCGCATTGGCGCTTGCGGAGCTCAAAACAAAGTGAAATACCAAATATTGAAATTTGGGCACCGCACCATCACATATCTAGCAACCCGCAAATCCTGGTAAGGAGCAGCCTATGGCTACCGTGAAAGTCGATACCTCCAACTTCGCTGCCGAAGTCCTGCAGTCCGCAGAGCCTGTCGTCGTTGATTTCTGGGCCGAATGGTGCGGTCCGTGCAAGATGATCGCGCCTGCTCTCGAAGAGCTCGCCGTACAGTTCGAAGGCAAGGTGAAGGTCGCCAAGCTCAACATCGATGAAAACCCGGAACTGGCTGCCCAGTTCGGCGTTCGCTCGATCCCGACGCTTGCCATGTTCAAGGCCGGCGAAGTTGCCGACATCAAGGTTGGCGCCGCTCCCAAGACCGCCCTGCAGAGCTGGATTTCCAGCGCTGCCTAATCGGTATCGACTGAGAGAATGAAAAAGCCCGCTTCGTGCGGGCTTTTTGTTGGTCGGAGAACACGGGCCATCCTCGCTCTTCGAGGCTTCGTACCATCAGGGCGAGGATGAAGCAGGCTCGTCGCCACGGCAACGCAGAGATGAATGATGAGCCCGTGGCGCGGCTGGGCGAAAAGGTCAGCCCTCATGCCGAGGAGGCCCGCAGGGCCGTCTCGAAGCACGAGAGCGGGTTGTTGATCACCGCACCGGAATCACTTCGGCGGCGTGCCGTTATCGGCAAGGACATCACCGACGAGATATAGCGAGCCGCCGATCAGAATGCGCGGCGCCGGCAAATCGGGTACGGCCAGTTCCTTGATCGCATCCAGCGCTTGGCCGACGCTCGACATCGGTTCGGCCACCAGACCAGCATCGTAAGCCGCGCCGGCCAAAACCACGGGGTCGATCATCGAATCGCTGCCGCGGATCGGCACGCAATAGACCTTTTCCGCCAGGCCGGTGAATGCCTTGAAATAGCCGACAGGATCCTTGGTATTGATCATGCCGGTAATCAGGAACAACGGTCGCGGCTGGCGCTCCTCGAAATTGGCCATGGCTTCGGCAATGACCTCGCCGGCGCCGGGATTGTGGCCGCCGTCGACCCAGATTTCCGCGCCTTCGGGTGCGTGCACCAACAAATCGCCTTCCGTCAGACGCTGCAGGCGGCCCGCCCATTCGACCGAGGCCATCGCCTTTTCCATCATCGCTTCGGTGACGACAAAGCCCGCGGCCTTGACGGCACGGATGGCAGCGGCGGCGTTGGCATATTGATGCCGGCCCGGCAGGCGGGGCAGCGGCAGGTCGGCGAGACCGAACTCGTCCTGATAGACCAGCCGGCCATATTCCTCGTGAGCGGAAAAATCCTGGCCGAAAACCGCCGTCGGGCAACGCAGCCGCTCGGCAGTCGATATCAGCACGTCCAAGGCGGCATCATATTCCTGATGACCGATGACCACGGGACGGCCGGGTTTCATGATCCCCGCCTTTTCGGCTGCGATCAGCTCGACGCGGTCGCCGAGATAGGGCTGGTGGTCGAGCGAGATCGGCATGATCACGGAGGCGGCCGGATCGGAAATGACGTTGGTGGCGTCGAAACGGCCGCCGAGGCCGACTTCGATGATCGCGACATCGGCCGGCTGCTCGGAAAACAGCATGAAAGTCGCCGCGGTCAGGATTTCGAAGACCGTGATCTTCTCGCCGCCATTGGCGTCGGCAATCCGCCGGAGTACGTCAGCGAAGACCACATCGTCGACGAGCTTGCCGCGGCCGCCCTTGACGCCCATGCGGTAGCGCTCATGCCAGTTGACAAGATGCGGCGAGGTATGAACATGCACGCTCAGGCCGCCAGCCTCCAAAAGCGCGCGGCAGAAGGCCGTCACCGAGCCCTTGCCGTTGGTGCCGGCGACATGGATCACCGGCGGCAACTTTTTGTGCGGATTGCCGAGGATGTCGAGCAGCCGGGTAATTCTGTCAAGCGAGAGATCGAAGCCTTTGGGATGCAATCCCATCAGCTTGTCGATCTCCCGTGCCGCCTCGCTCATTGCGGATTGATCCATAGCCGTCATCCCGCACCTCCGCCTTTGGCCATCCGTTTTAGATCAGGCGCGCGCCACCATCGGCAACGCTGCGCCGTTCAGGTCCTTCGCAGACACATCATTCGCCGGCTTCTTGGTCAGTATCTTCAGAAGCGTTGCCAGCGTGTCGGGGATGTCGTGACGCTTGACAACCATGTCGACCATGCCGTGCTCAAGCAGATATTCCGAGGTCTGGAAGCCTTCCGGCAGCTTTTCGCGGATCGTCTGTTCGATGACGCGCTTGCCGGCAAAGCAGATTTCCGCACCCGGCTCCGCAAGATGGACATCGCCGAGCATGGCGTAGGAGGCGGTGACGCCGCCGGTCGTCGGATTGGTCAACACGACGATATAGGGCTGGCCGGCTTCCTTCAGCATGTCGACGGCAACCGTCGTGCGCGGCAACTGCATGAGGGACAGAATACCCTCCTGCATGCGCGCACCACCCGAAGCGGGGAACATTACCAGCGGGCACTTTTCGGCGATGGCGCGTTCGAACGCCTTGACGATCGCTTCGCCAGCGGCGATGCCGAGCGAACCGCCCATGAAATTGAATTCATGCACGACGGCAACGAGCTTCAGGCCACGAACCTTGCCGACGCCGACGAGAATCGTGTCTTCCTGCTCGGTCTTGACGCGGCTGTCCTTCAGGCGGTCGGTATATTTCTTCGAATCGCGGAACTTCAGCGGGTCCTGCGCGACCTTCGGCTGCGGCAGAGCTTCGTACTCACCATTGTCGAAGAGATCGGCAAGGCGGGCCTTGGCCGGCATCTTCATATGGAAACCGGAAGCGGGAATGACCCACTTGTTGTCTTCCAGATCCTTGTGGAAGACCATTTCGCCGGTCTCCGGGCACTTGATCCAGAGATTTTCCGGCACTTCGCGGCGGCCCAGCATGGAATTGATCCGCGGGCGGACGTAATTCGTGATCCAGTTCAATTCGAAAACTCCTGATCGACTGAATTAACCGATATCGTGGTCGACACAGAGCGGTTCAGCGTCTCACGGAATCGCTTTCCCGCTCTATCCCTCTGTTTTTACGCAATTCCGGACGGAAAACCGCTTCGCACTTTTCCTGGAATTGCTCTAATGCGCATAGGCCGTTTCTTCAACCGAATCCGATTGAAGCTTTCCGCCTATGTGGGAAAACTATTCGGCAGCAACAAGGCGCGCCGAACGCGTCCCCGTCGACAGACCGCGCACCAGCGTGGCAACGGCCTGGATGGTGTCTGATGTCGCCTTACCGTCCTTGGTCAGGCTGGTGGCGATCTGGTTGACGATGGCCGTACCGACGACGACGCCATCGGCGGAAGCGCCGATCAGCTTGGCGTGCTCGGCCGTCTTGACACCGAAGCCGACGCAGACCGGCAGGTCCGTATGCTGCTTGATGCGCTTGACGGCGCCGGAGACCAGCGACGGGTCCGGCAAAGCAGAGCCGGTGATGCCGTTCATCGAGACGTAGTAGACGAAGCCGGACGTATTGTTCAGCACGGTCGGCAGGCGCTTGTCGTCGGTGGTCGGGGTTGCCAGGCGGATGAAATTGATGCCCTTGCGGATCGCCGGGATGCAGAGTTCGTCATCCATTTCCGGCGGCAGATCAACGACGATGAGTCCGTCGATCCCAGCGGCAATCGCGTCGTCGAGGAACTTCTCGACACCGTAGATATAGATCGGATTGTAGTAGCCCATCATCACGATCGGCGTATCGGCATCCGTCTTGCGGAAATCGGCAGCGAGCTGCAGCGTCTTCTTCAGCGTCTGGCCGGCCTTCAGGGCGCGCTGGCCGGCAAGCTGGATCGCCGGGCCATCGGCCATGGGATCGGAAAAGGGCATGCCGAGTTCGATGACGTCGGCGCCGGCTTCCGGCAGCGCCTTCATGATGCCGAGCGAGGTCTCATAGTCGGGATCACCACCCATGAAATAGGTGACGAGTGCCGGGCGGCCTTCAGCCTTCAAAGCGGCGAAGCGTTTGTCCATACGTGCGGTCATGGCGTCTAACTCACATTCCCAGAATCTTGCCGACGGTGAAGATGTCCTTGTCGCCGCGGCCGGAGAGGTTCATCAGGATGATCTCGTCCTTGCCCATCTTCGGCGCGCGCTTGATGACTTCGGCAAGCGCATGGCTCGGCTCGAGTGCCGGAATGATGCCCTCGAGGCGCGTCAGCGTCTGGAAGGCTTCCAGCGCCTCATGGTCCATGATCGGCACGTATTCGACGCGGCCGATATCATTCAGCCAGGAATGTTCCGGGCCGATGCCGGGATAGTCGAGGCCGGCTGAAATCGAATGTCCTTCCTTGATCTGGCCGTCGCCATCCTGCAGCAGGTAGGTGCGGTTGCCATGCAGGACGCCCGGCGAGCCGGCGGTGATCGAGGCGCAATGCTCGTCGCCCTGCAGACCCTTGCCGCCGGCTTCGACGCCGACGATCTTGACGTCCTCGTCATCGAGGAAGGGATGGAAGATGCCGATGGCGTTCGAACCGCCGCCGACGGCAGCGATGACGAGATCCGGCAGGCGACCCTCGGCCTCAAGCATCTGCTGCTTGGCTTCCGTGCCGATCACCGACTGGAAGTCGCGGACCATTTCCGGATAGGGATGCGGGCCGGCGGCCGTGCCGATCAGGTAATAGGTATCGTCGACATTGGTGACCCAATCGCGAAGGGCTTCGTTCATGGCGTCCTTCAGCGTGCCGCTGCCGGCGGTGACCGGAATCACCTCGGCGCCGAGCAGCTTCATGCGGAAAACGTTCGGCGCCTGGCGCTCGACGTCGGTTGCGCCCATGTAGACGACGCAGGGAAATCCGAAGCGGGCGGCCACCGTTGCGGAGGCGACGCCATGCTGGCCGGCGCCGGTTTCGGCGATGATGCGGGTCTTGCCCATGCGCTTGGCGAGCAGGATCTGGCCGATACAATTGTTGATCTTATGCGAGCCGGTGTGGTTCAGCTCTTCACGCTTGAAATAGATCTTGGCGCCGCCAAGCTCGGCCGTCAGGCGCTCAGCGAAGTAGAGCGGGCTCGGGCGGCCGATATAATGGGCGCCGAGCGATTTCAGCTCTGCCTGGAAGGTCGGATCGTTCTTCGCCTTGTTCCATTCCTCCTGCAGATCCAGGATCAGTGGCATGAGCGTTTCGGCTACGAAACGGCCGCCATAAATGCCGAAACGGCCGTCCTCGTCGGGGCCGGCGCGGAAGGAATTGGGTTTGGGCGTCTGGTTCACTCTCTACTCCCTGCTGCCGGTTCCGGCAGACATGCTTCTGTAAAAGCGTCGAAAAACTGGTCGATCTTCCCGAGATCCTTCACGCCCGGCGCACTTTCGAGGGCGGAGGAAAGATCGATACCGGTGGCCTTGGTGGATGCCAGCGCCTCAGCGACATTGTCCTTGTTCACACCGCCAGACAGCATGTAATCCACCCGATCGTCGAGCCAGCTCATCAGGCTCCAATCGAAGGATACGCCGTTTCCGCCCGGCAGCTCCGAACCGGCCGGCGGCTTAGCATCGAACAGGAACCGGTCGGCAATGCCGATATAGGATTCCACCCGCTTCAGATCGCCGGCATCGCGCACCGCCATGGCCTTCATGACGGGGACATTATAGACCGCTTTGATCGTCAGCACACGCTCCGGGCTTTCACTGCCATGGAGCTGCAGCATATCCGGCTTCACCAGCGACATGATCTCGTCGAGATCGTCATTCGTGGGATTGACCGTGACGGCAACGATCTTCGCCTTGCCGCGCGCGCGTTCCGCCAGTTGTCCGGCCAGATCGGGCTCGATATAGCGCGGGCTCTTTTCGAAGAAAATAAAACCGATATGGGTAGCCCCGCGCTCCAGAGCGCGGTCCACCGCTTCCGGCGTCTTCAGGCCACAAATTTTGACATCGGGGTTCATGGCAGCGAAGTGACACGAAATTGCAAAAGAGTCGAGCCTAAAGGCGACGCGCGGGGAATTTTACGCTGTTCGGAAGCAATGGGCAGCATGGGCTTATCGGCGTAGGGCGCACCCAAGCAATGCTTTCATGAGAACTAGCTTTCGTTTCCAAATAATGACCGTCGGACCTTGAGTGCCGCCCGACGATCAAGTGATCAGGCGGGAAGTCTGCTAAACTTGCGAAGGTTCTTGTCGACGAAAGACTCCGGCAGGAAGCGGCGTATGAAACGGATCTGTCCCGCTGCCTTGCCTGCAGTGTAGCGTCTCTTCGGCGATGCGGCGCTCGCGGCTTTCAGCACCATGCCGGCGACGACCTCCGGCGCATCACCCGTCCCAATAATCTCGCGCATCAGTTTCTCTGCATTGGTGCGAGCCGTATCGTATAACGGAAGCGGATGATCCGGTCGCGTCAGGTTCTCCTCGAAGGACGTACGGGTGACACCGGGCTCCACGAGCACGACACGGATGCCTTGTGTTCGGACCTCGTGGTCAAGGGATTCGGAATAGCCCTCGATCGCGTGCTTGGTCGATGCGTAAAGCGCGTTATAGGGAGCGGGGATCAGCCCAAGGATGGAACTCATGTTGATGATCCTGCCTTTGCGCTGACGTCTCATCACTGGAAGGATTGCATTCGTCATCCGCAGGACGCCGAAAAAGTTCACCTCGAACAGAGCCTTCGCCTGCGCGGCAGAGGATTCCTCGGCTCCGCCAAGCAATCCGATCCCGGCATTGTTGACGAGAAGATCGATCCGTCCTGCGCGGGCGAATATCTCATCTACCGCCCTTTGCACCGATTCCTCGTCGGTAACGTCGCATACCAGCATGGCAACTCCGTCCGGAGTATCCGGCATGGGCTTGCGGCTGGTTCCAAACACTCTGTATCCAGCGCGTCGCAACGCTTGCGCAGTCACCAACCCGATACCGGAGGAAGCGCCCGTAACCAGGGCGACGCCGCTTTCTATCTTGCTCATCTGTCTCTGCTTTCATTTTGGCATGGAACATCAACGAACAACCTGTTACTATCAATTCAGTAGTAAGTCACTATCAAAAAGATATCGACATGAAGAATCTTTCGAACCAGCCATGCCTCATCGCCCGCAGCCTTGCATTGGTAGGCGATGCGTGGAGCATGCTGATCATGCGGGACGCCCATACGGGGCTCACTCGCTTTGACGAATTTCGCAAGAGCCTTGGCATCGCGCCGACAATGCTGACTGCCCGACTGGCCGCGCTTACGGAAGATGGTCTGCTGGAAAAGCGACGCTACTCGGAGCGGCCTCCGCGCGATGAATACGTGCTGACAGAGGCGGGCCAGGACTTCCTTCCCGTGCTGTTTGCGATTGGAGCATGGGGGCGGAAGCATCGCCCCTGCAATGATGTGACCCGGTTTTTCGACGCCGAGACGGGTACCGAAATCGATCCCGTCACCATCGACCGGGCAACCGGCGCGCAGATTGGAACACGTCCCATCCGCATTGCTGCGCCTGACAACGCCGTCGAATGAGGAAGTTCAGCCGCCTTCCGCGGCCTGCTCAATCAAAATCGATCGCGTGCAGCTGGCTGCCATGACGCTTCAGCCAGGCCTTGGCTTCGTCCATGTCGGGGCAGAGCTTGCGGCAGAGGGCCCAGAAGCGCGGGCCGTGGTTCATTTCGCGTAGGTGCGCGACCTCGTGGGCGGCGAGATAGTCGATCACCAGCGGCGGCGCCATGACGATGCGCCAGGAGAAGCTCAGATTTCCGCCCGAGGAGCAGGAACCCCAGCGGCTGCGGGTATCCTTCATGCTGATGGAGGAGACCGTGGCGCGGATCGCTTTCGCGTGCAACGCCACCAGCTTTTCCAGATCGGCGCGGGCCTCCTTCTTGAGGAAGGTGGCGATGCGCCGGCCGGCATGTTCCGGCAGGCCGCTGACACGCAGCACCGGCAAACCGTCAGCGATAACAGCCTCGGTCAGGCCGCGCAGGCTGCCGGTATGCTCGATGCGATGGCGGATACCGCGCAGAAGGATTTCGCTGCCGCTCTGAAGATTTGCCTGGGTGGCGAATTTCGCAAGCTTGGTCAGCAGCCAGCCCTGATGCCGGTCGAGGAAGGCATTGACCTCGCGGGCGGCGAGGCCACGCGGAATGGTCATCTTCAGCGCCCGTCCGCCGGGCTCGATCCTGAGCGTGATCCGCGTTGCCCGCTCATGCTGGCGGATCGTCAGGGGCATCAGCCGGCCGGCCACGTCCAAGGTGCGCGTTTCCGGCGCGGGCGGCTTGGGAACAGGTCGGCGGGATCTGGACGAAAGCGGAAACATGAAAAGCAGTTTTATACGATTCGCTGGGGTTTCTGGCAAAGAAAAACCGGCATCGCCGGATGCCGGTTTTGACTGGAAAAGCTGTTGTAATTACGGCGTTTTAAATTCGGAAGCCGGGCCGTTGTCATCGTTGCGCTTGACGTTGTTACGGTCGCGCATGAAACGGTCGAACTCTTCCTGATCCTTGGCGCGGCGCAGTTCGCGGACGTAGGTGTCGAACTCGGCACGCATTTCATCGAGTTTGCGGCGCTCCTCTTCGAGGCGCTCCAGCTCTGCCCGGCGCCAATCGTCGAAGGCGACATTGCCGGTGGAGAAATGCTGGCGATAACGGCCGCGGTGGCGGCCGCAGCCGGCAAACATGCCGTCGGCCTTCTGGTTCACATCCCGTTTGAAATCTCTCAGGCGTTCGCCGAAGAGAATATAGGCAAGCATGGCGAGACCCAGAGGCCAGAAGACCACGAAGCCAAGTATCATCAGGGCAATGGTAGCCGGAGTCCAATCCGGGCGAAGCAATGCTGACTGGTGGTTCATCGTGAGGTATCCTCGCAGTAAGGCGGCCCGGCCACATGCCGAACCGCTGGAATCGAGATGGTAACCTCTTCGTGAGCCTTCAATGGCTTTTACTGGGAAAATCGGACAAGCCCTTGAATCCGGCCCAATAATTCAACAAAAGCTAATTATTTGCAATTTCAGGCCGATTTGCCGCCCTTGATCACACGCTTGACCACTGGCTTTCCGGTGCGGCTATGTTCGCGGGTGAAAGCGACGATGCGCGGCGCGATTTCGCGACGGAAGCGCGAACCGTTGAAGACGCCGTAATGGCCGACATCCGGCTGCAGGTAGTGCATCCGCATATCGTCGGGAATGTTGGTGCAGATGGTCTGCGCCGCCTTGGTTTGACCGACACCGGAAATATCGTCGTTTTCGCCTTCGACCGTCAATAGGGCGACATTGCGGATCGCCGTCGGATCGACGCGCTGGCCGCGGTGCGTCAGCTCACCCTTCGGCAGCGCGTGCTTTATGAACACCTGATCAACGGTCTGCAGGTAGAATTCCGCCGTCAGATCCATGACCGCCAGATATTCGTCATAGAAATCGCGGTGCTTCTCCGGCTCGCCGTCGTTCTTGACGAGGTGCATGAAGAAGTCCTTATGCGCAATCATGTGCCGGTCGAGGTTCATCGACATGAAGCCGGAGAGCTGCAGGAAACCGGGATAGACCGGGCGCATGAAACCAGGCTGCGGCCAGGGCACGTTCATGACGACATTGTCGGCGAACCATTCGAGCGGCCTGTCCTTGGCAAGCTGGTTTACTGCCGTCGGGTTGATGCGCGTGTCGATCGGACCAC
Organism: Rhizobium sp. LEGMi-198b; assembly: GCF_054114205.1. NCBI lineage: Bacteria > Pseudomonadati > Pseudomonadota > Alphaproteobacteria > Hyphomicrobiales > Rhizobiaceae > Rhizobium > Rhizobium sp. LEGMi-198b. Next base: position 54,526 of record NZ_JBSYVH010000004.1, read on the forward strand.
CCATCAGCGTCATCGACGAGGGCGACAGCGGATCGCCGGCCGCTTCCATCACTGCGGCTGCGGCCAGGACCGGCACGGAGGGCTGACAGACGGCAATGACATGGGTGTCCGGCCCGAGATGATGCAGCATCTCGATGACGTAATCGATGTAATCTTCCAGATCGAAGGTGCCTTCGGTCATCGGCACCATGCGGGCATCGATCCAATCGGTGATGTAGATATCGGCATTAGGTAGCAGCGCTTCTACCGTCCCGCGCAGCAGCGTCGCATAGTGACCCGACATCGGCGCGACAATCAGGATGCGCGGATCGCTGCCATGGCCGGCGGGCAGGCTGCGCTCGAAATGGATGAGATTGCAGAAGGGCTTGTTCCAGACGATCTTTTCGTAGACCGAGACCGGCTTTCCTTCGATCGAGGTTTCAGGCAGGCCGAATTCCGGCTTGCCGTAGCGGCGGGTGGTGCGCTCGAAGACTTCGAGACTTGCCGTCAAGGTGCGGCCAAGCATCGTATGGGACAGAGGGTTTAGCGGATTGGCATAGGCCAGGCGCATCATGTCGGCAGCGGCGCGGAAGGGTGCGAGGGCGGCATGATTGAGTTCATAAAGCTGATAAAACATAAAATCATTACCTTTCGAGGTGATCAGACGAGAACGCTACCCCCAGCGCGCGCCTCGTCCATGAAGCTCTTTCTATCGAGACTATCAGTTTTTGTTGCAGGGCAACATAACCCTTTCGGAATCTTGCGCATGTAAAAATGCCGGAGAATCGTCTCTCCGGCATCAATAATGGTCTCAAAACGTTAAAGTTCCTGATCGTGCACGTTCATCAAGCGTCAGCCAGGAAGGTTTGGCGCTGCGTGCCGAGACCTTCCATGCCGAGCTCCACGACGTCGCCGGGCTTCAGATATTGCGGCGGCTTCATGCCCATGCCGACGCCCGGAGGCGTGCCCGTGGAGATGACATCGCCCGGATGCAGCGACATGAACTGGCTGAGATACGAGACGAGGTAGGCGACGCCATAGACCATGGTCTTGGTCGAGCCGTTCTGCATCATCTGGCCGTTGACCTTCAGCCACATGCCAAGCTTCTGCGGATCGGCGACTTCGTCCTTGGTGACGAGCCAGGGGCCGATCGGGCCGAAGGTGTCGCAGGACTTGCCCTTGGTCCACTGTCCCGAACGCTCAGTCTGGAAGCCGCGTTCGGAGACGTCGTGGGAAACGCAGTAACCGGCGACATAATCCAATGCGTCGGCCTCGCTGACGTATTTCGCCGTCTTGCCGATGACCACGCCGAGCTCGACTTCCCAATCGGTCTTTTCCGAGCCGCGCGGGATCAGCACGTTGTCGTTCGGGCCGACGATGGCAGAAGTTGCCTTCATGAAGATGATCGGCTCCGGCGGCACGGTGGCGCCGGTTTCGGCGGCATGGTCGGAGAAGTTCAGGCCGATGCAGATGAACTTGCCGGTGCCGGCGACGCAAGCGCCGATACGGCCTTCCGCCAATTCCGGCAGGCTCTTCGGATCGAGCGCGGCGATCTTCGCCAGGCCGGCAGGCGAAATCGCCTCGCCGCCGATATCGGCGACATGCGCGGAGAGATCGCGGATCTTGCCGTCGCTATCCAGAAGCGCCGGCTTTTCCTTGCCGGCATCGCCAACACGCAACAATTTCATAGGTCTTCCTTCCCTGCATTTTCAAAGATGAGATTGGTTTCACCATATATGAACGAATTATTCATCAGTGTCACCCATCGATTTCTGGCCTAACATGTCTTGCTCGCCTGCACCGGAACAACGGCGTTCCTATGACGATGGCAACGAGCGCGCGATTTCGACAATGGTGGCAAAGGCGATATCGACGTCTTCCGCCGTCGTCTCGAACTGTCCGGCCTGAAAGCGAATGACCAGCCTGCCATCGACCCGCGTCTGCGTCAGATAGATGCGGCCATCATTGTTGATGGCGGCAATCAGGCGCTGGGTATGGCTTTCCTGTTCTGTACCGGCGGGTGCTTTGTGATCGAAGGAGAAGAGCGACAGGAACGGCTGGGTGACGATCTCGAAATCCGGCTCGGCGGCCAGACGCTTTGCCAAGGTCTCGGACCAGGCGACATGGTTGCGGATCATCGTGCGCAAGCCTTCGAGACCGTGATAGCGCAGCAGGAACCACAGTTTCAGCGCGCGGAAGCGGCGGCCGAGCGGCACCGACCATTCGGAATAATTGATGATACCATCGTGACCATGGGTACGCAGAAATTCCGGATGGATTGCCAGCGTCCGCACCAGGGATTCCGGCTCGCGGATGAACTGGACGGAGCAATCAAACTGCGCACCAAGCCATTTATGCGGATTGAAGACGATGGAATCGGCCTGTTCGACGCCCTGCCACAACGCCCGGAATTCGGGGCAGATCATGGCCGAGCCGGCCCAGGCTGCGTCGACATGCACATAGAGCCCTTGGGCGTGTGCGACTTCGGCGACCGCTGCAATATCATCGCAGCCGCCGATACTCGTGCCGCCAACACACGCGATGACGCCGGCCGGCAGCAGGCCCGCCGCGCGATCCTGTTCGATCGCAGCAGCGAGCGCCTCGGTATCCATAGCGTGGTTCGGGCCGATGGAAGGGATACGGACCAGGTTCTCCGCGCCGATGCCGGATATCCAGATGGCGCGATCGATCGACGTATGGACCTGATCGGTGCAATAGATGCGGATGATTTTGTTCGCCGCAAGCCCTTGGCTGTTGCCCTGCCAGCCGAGCGCTCGTTCGCGCATGACCAGAACCGCTGCCAGCGTCGCCGTCGAGGCGGAATCCTGGATGACGCCGGTGAAGCCCTCGGGCAATCCAAGCGCTTGGCGCAGCCAATCCACCACCTTGGTTTCCAGCTCTGTGGCGGAAGGCGAGGTCTGCCAGAGCATGCATTGGGCGGCGATCGCGCTGACGAGATATTCGGCGACGACCGAGACCGGGGCGGCATTGGCGGGGAAATAGGCGAAGAAGCGCGGGTGCTGCCAGTGCGTCATGCCGGGAACGAGGATATCCTCAAAATCCTTGAAGATATCCTCCATCGCTTCGCCGGATTCGGGCGGAGAATCCGCGATATGCGCTGCGATTTCGCCGGGCTTCGTCTGGGCCCGCACCGGCCGGTCGCGGAGCGATGCGCGATAGTCCGCCCCCCAATCCGCCGCCTTTTCCGACCAGCGCCGAAACTCCTCCCAATCCATGACCGCCTCCACACTTCGTCAGAACGAGGCGACCTTAGACCGGTTTTCTGAGGCGGTCGAGTATCAGAAAAGCTCGTCGAGCGCAGGGCCAGCCGGCACAATTCCAGTCGGATTGAGCGCCGCGATGGAGTAATAGCCGCGCTTGATATGGTCGAAGCTGACGGTCTCGGCGATGCCGGGCCAATCGAGCATGCGACGGCAGAAGGCCTGGAGGTTGGCATAGTCCGACAGGCGGCGGAGATTGCATTTGAACAGGCCGTGATAGGCAAGATCGAAGCGAACGAGGGTCACGAAAAGCCTGATGTCACTTTCGGTCGGGTGCTCAGCAAAGAGGAAGTCCTTGCCCTCCAGTTCGCCTTCAACCCAATCGAGGCAATCGAACACATCGCGGAAGGCTTCTTCATAGGCGATCTGCGTCGTTGCAAAACCGGTGCGGTAGACACCATTGTTGAGGACCGGATAGATGCGGGCGCTGAAAGCATCGATATCTTCGCGCCGGCCGGCCGGATAAAGGTCGATCGCGTGGCTGGCGAGATCGCCGAAACCGTCGTTCAACATGCGCAGTATATCGGCGGATTCGTTGTTGACGATCGTGCCCTTCCGTTTGTCCCAAAGCACCGGCACGGTAGCGCGGCCGGAGAAGAGCGGATCGGCCTTCGTATAGATTTCGTGCACATAGCTGGCGCCGTTGACCGGATCGTCGGTCGCGCCGGGGTAATCGCCGAACCGCCAGCCTTGCTTGCTCAAGGCCGGCTCGACCACCGATACGGAAATGACCTCTTCCAAACCCTTCAGCTTGCGGCCGATGAGCGTGCGCGAGGCCCAGGGGCAGATCAGCGCGACATAGAGATGGTAACGGCCGGCTTCGGCTGCAAAACCACCCTCACCCGTCGGGCCTGGTCGCCCATCCGTTGTCACCCAGTTGCGGAAACTCGACGTCTGGCGAACGAAGCCGCCCTTTTCATCCTTGGCCTGGACGGGCTGCCAGTCTTCCATCCACTTTCCGTTCACCAGCAAGGTTCTGTCTCCAATTCGCGCGCGTTCTGTTGGGCGCGATCATAGCGAAATCGGATTTCACCGAAATAACGTAATGTTGAAACAGACTGTCTACCGGGCAGCGCCGGATACGACTATAAACTTGCCTCCTATATTCCAGTTATCGGAGCCCCCTATGCCTACTTCCGTTTCTTCCGTGAAAACCGACCATGCCAGTCGCTATCTGCAGCAGCTTTGCAAGCACTGGAGTCACAAATTCACCGTCGAATTCAACGAAACCGCCGGCAAAGTGCCGTTCAGCCCCGAAACCTCCGTCGAGTTTTCGGCCGATGCTTCCGCTTTGCTGATGACCCTGCACGTCGAAAATCCACAGGATCTCGAGCGCATGCAGAATGTGGTGGCCGATCACCTCAAGCGATTTGCTTTCCGCGAAGAGCTCGACGTGGTCTGGACTGCGAACGCAAGCGGGGTATAGGTTCGCTTCGCATCCTCCAAGGCCAGTCGCTTCGTCCGCTCCCAACGGTCCGCGACTGCCTCCCTCAGATGGAAAGAATCCCATGACGTCCAGCAATACCCGCGAATCGCAATATCCGATCGACAAGCTCTTTCTCGACCGTTGGTCGCCGCGTGCCTTCTCCAGCGAAACCATGCCGGAGGCCGATCTCCTGACCATTCTGGAAGCCGCCCACTGGGCGCCGTCCGCCTCCAATCTGCAGCCTTGGCGCTTTGTCTACGCACTGCGCGGCTCGGAAAACTGGGAGAAATTCCTCGATCTCCTGATCGAGTTCAACCAGAGCTGGGCGAAATCCGCCGCGGCGCTGCTTTTCGTCGTTTCGCGCACCCACAATGGCGAACTCGGCTCCGCCGAGCAGAAGCCCAACTACAGCCACTCCTTCGACACTGGTACAGCCTGGGGCTTCCTGGCGCTGCAGGCGCACCTAGCCGGCTACGCAGCGCACGGCATGGGCGGTTTCCATGTCGAGAAATCCTATGAAGTTCTCGGCATTCCGGAAGGCTTCCGCGTCGAGGCGGCCGTTGCGATCGGCAAGATTGGCGACAGGGATCAGCTTCCGGAGAAGCTGAGGGAACGCGAAGTGCCGAACCACCGCAAGCCCCTTTCCGAAGTCGCCTTTAACGGCACCTTCATCGCCAAGTAATTGATCTTAAAACGGAAAGGCCCGCCTGATCTTCAGGCAGGCCTTTTTTGATTGCTTAAGTTGGCGATCAAATATCGAGGTTGGCGACGCTCAGCGCGTTGTCCTGAATGAATTCGCGCCGGGGTTCCACCTCGTCGCCCATGAGCCGGGCAAACAAACCGTCGGCATCGGTCGCATCGGCGACCTTGACCTGCAGCAGCGAACGGACGTTCGGATCGAGCGTCGTTTCCCAAAGCTGCTCGGCATTCATTTCGCCAAGACCCTTGTAGCGCTGCATGGTGAGACCCTTGCGGCCGCTGGCAAAGATGGTTTCCAACAGCATGCGCGGACCGGAAATCTCGGTTTCGCCGTCGCGGCGAACGAGCTTCGGCGGCAGGTTATAGATCTCCTTGAGGCGCGAGGCGAGCTGATCGATAAGGCGCGCGTCCTGCGAGCCGATCAGCGCCATATCGAGAACGACGACTTCCTTGACGCCCCGCACCATGCGCTCGAAACGCAAGCCGCCTTCGCTGGTGAGCCCGCCGGTCCAGCCGCGTTCAGTTTCTTCGGCAATGATATCGAGCCGGTTGGCGACATCATTTACCAGGCTTTCGGCACGCGCCTGGTTGCTGACGAGTTCGGCGTTAAGAGCGCCGGCAATCGCCGCTTGTTCGATGACGGAACGGTTATAACGCGAATGCAGATTGTCGAGCAGCGTGCGCAGACGCAGGGCGTCCGAAATGACCTCCCGCAGATCCTGGCCGGCGCGAACCTCACCGGTGCCGAGACGCAGGCTGGCATCATCGAGACCCTGGCCGATCAGATATTCCTCCAGCGCCTTCTCGTCCTTCACATATTGCACCGACTTGCCGCGCGTCACCTTATAGAGCGGCGGCTGAGCGATATAGAGATGGCCGCGCTCGATAAGATCAGGCATCTGCCGGAAGAAGAAGGTGAGCAGCAGCGTGCGAATATGGGCGCCGTCGACGTCGGCGTCCGTCATGATGATGATCTTGTGATAGCGCAGCTTGTCGGCGTTGAACTCGTCCTTGCCGATGCCGGTGCCGAGTGCGGTGATCAGCGTGCCGATTTCCTGGCTCGACAGCATCTTGTCGAAGCGGGCGCGCTCGACGTTGAGGATCTTACCGCGCAGCGGCAGGATCGCCTGGTTTTCGCGCGAGCGGCCCTGCTTGGCCGAACCGCCTGCCGAGTCACCCTCGACCAGGAAGACTTCGGACTTGGCCGGATCGCGTTCGGAGCAGTCGGCAAGCTTGCCGGGGAGAGAAGCGATATCCAGCGCGCCCTTGCGCCGGGTCAGTTCGCGTGCCTTGCGGGCGGCTTCGCGGGCGGCGGCGGCTTCGACGACCTTGCCGACCAGCACCTTCGCATCGGCGGGATGTTCTTCGAGCCAGGTGTTCAGCGCCTCGTTGACAAGGCTTTCGACCACCGGCCGCACTTCCGACGACACCAGCTTGTCCTTGGTCTGCGAGGAGAATTTCGGGTCCGGAACCTTGACCGAAAGCACCGCCGTCAGACCTTCGCGGCAATCGTCGCCCGTCAGCGTCACCTTTTCCTTCTTGGTGATGCCGGAAGTATCGGCATAGGAGGTGATCTGACGTGTCAGCGCGCCACGGAAGCCCGCCATATGCGTGCCGCCGTCGCGCTGCGGGATGTTGTTGGTGAAGCAGAGCACGTTTTCATGGTAGCTGTCGTTCCACCACATCGCCACTTCGACGGTGATGCCATCCTTTTCACCACGGATGGATACCGGCTTTTCGACCAGCGGCTTCTTGGCGCGATCGAGAAAGGCGACGAAAGCCTCAAGGCCTCCGTCATAGATCATCTCTTCCTGCCTGATGTCGGAATGACGCTTATCGGTCAGAAGAATGCGGACGCCGGAGTTCAGGAACGCAAGCTCGCGCAGGCGATGTTCCAGCGTCGCATAGTCGAATTCCGTCATGGTAAAGGTCTGCGAGCTCGGCATGAAGCTGACTTCGGTGCCGGTCTCGGCGCCGGCATCACCCGTCTCCTTGAGCGGCGCGTCGGCGACGCCGTGGGTGAAGCTCATTTCATGGATCTTGCCTTGACGGCGGATCTTCAGTTTCAGCCAGACGGACAAGGCATTGACGACAGAAACGCCGACGCCATGCAGGCCGCCGGAGACCTTGTAGGAGTTCTGGTCGAATTTACCGCCGGCGTGTAGCTGGGTCATGATGACCTCGGCTGCGGAAACGCCTTCGCCAGTGTGAATATCCGTCGGGATGCCGCGGCCGTTGTCGGTGACGGTCACCGAACCATCGGGATTGAGCGTCACCGTAACGATGTCCGCATGGCCGGCCAGCGCCTCGTCGATGGCGTTGTCGACAACCTCATAGACCATGTGGTGCAGGCCCGAACCGTCATCCGTGTCGCCGATGTACATGCCGGGGCGCTTGCGCACGGCATCAAGGCCCTTCAGAACCTTGATGGAATCTGCGCCATACTCGGCATTGCCGCCGTTTTCGGTTACGGATGTATCGGTCATATATTGAAGTCTTTCCAGTGTTTTAGAGAACCCTGCCGATCTCTACCGAATCAGCGGTTTTTCTTTCCCTGAATATAGGATGTTTCGCCCCGAACTTCCAAATGGAAGGCCCCTCATATCAGGCATAAAGCAGGGGATTAAGGCGGTTTTCAGCCGCTTTTGCCGGCATTTTCGAGAAGCTCGGACAACTCCCCGATCGTTGCCGCATCGAGGCTGCGAATCCGGCCCGCCAACCGATTGACAAAGGCCGTATATTCCGGCGCCAGGCCCGAGGTGTCGATGACGACGCGCGGGTCGGAAAAGCGTGCCAAGAGGAACAATTCCTCCGCCTCGTCCCAGATGATATTGAAGTATCCGGCAATGCGCTGCAGGAGATCGAAAGTCGGCGTGCCGCGCTTTCCATGTTCTAAGGCGGATAAATAAGCCGGAGTCACATTCAGCGCCGCAGCCATTTCCTTCTGCGAGACACCCTTGCGCGCCCGGAGCTTCCTCACCGCTTCGCCAAAGGGGGTCACAGCTTCTCGCCTTTCAGTCGCGACAGGCGGATATAGAGGGCACCGTCGCCGCCATGATGCTGCGCGGCCGTCTCATAGGACGAAATCAGGAACCGGAATTCCGGCTTGGAGAACCACATCGGCACGGCACGCTTCAAGGCGCCCTCGCTGCCCATGGAACTGCCCTTGCCGGTGATGACTAGCACATGGCGAAGGCCGCGCTGATGCGCGCGGAAAAGGAAATCGAGGAGCATGGCGTGCGCCTCGCTCTGGATCAGCCCGTGAAGGTCGATCCGCGCTTCCAGCGCCAGCCGGCCCTTGGCGATCTTACGCTTGACCGGCCGCTCCAGCGGATGGTGCGCGCCGGAAGGCGGTTTGGCCGGTGGCGGCGGAATTTGCGGATCTCGGGATGCTGCCGAAGCTTTCTCCTTCTCGGCACGTGCGGTTTCCTCCGCCCGTGCCTCTGCCGCCAGAACCTCGTCGAAAGCTTCGATATCGGCGAGCCGTTCCGGCATTGGCCGAGTGCTTTTCGCCACCTTGCCCCAGAGAATGCGCTCGTCCGTGCTGAGCTTTCGTTCCTTGGTCTGTCGTTCTGAAGCCATCAGCCGAACCTCTGAGCTGCCGCCTTCGGAACCAATATATAAAAATCCGCATCATTGCGCACGGTACCGGCAAGCTCTCCCGCATCGTAGCCGGAACCGGTAAAGATATCCCCGCGCGCCGAGCCGACGATCGCCGAACCGGTATCGAGCGCCAGCATCAGCCGCCCGAAAGGTTTGCCGCCGTCGAGGTGCGTCAAGCTTTCCGACTGGATGAAGAAAGGAAAGCCGAAGGTGTGGATCAGCCGGTCGACCGCCAGCGAACGGCCCGCAACCAACGGCACTTTCGCCGCTGCGATCGGGCCGAGCGCGGGATCGCTGACATTGGCCTCGCGGAAGAAGATGTAGGACCTGTTGTGCGACAGGACTTCATCGACTTCCTGCGGATGGGCATAGAGCCAATCGCGGATCGTCTGCATCGAAATCGTCGCGCGGTCGAGCGCGCCGCGTTCGATCAGCAGGCGGCCGACGGCCGAGAAGGGATGGCCGGCCTTGGCGGCATAGGTGATGCGGCCCATGCGTCCATCGGAATAGAGCAATCTCGCCGCGCCCTGCACATGCACGAAGAAGACGTCGACTTTGGACTTCGCCCAGGCGATCTCCAGGCCCCTGCCCTCCAGGTAACCACGATCGATCTCGCCGCGGTCCGGATAGGCAGAGACGGCGCCGTTATCGAGACGACCGAACATATAGGATGGATCGAGATCCGCAGGCCGGTTGGTGTCGTCGAGATCGATCAGATCGTCCGGCCGGCGATAGAAGGGATAGCGATAGGTCTCGTCCGGCGTTGCGGAGACTGCAATCTCCGGCTCATAGAAGGCTGTTACGAAACCTCTGGCGCCGTCGCCGCGGCGAATGAAGAAGGGCAGGCAGCGTTCTTCGAAAAAGGCGCGGGCCTCGGCAGCGTCCTTGGGCGCGTAGCCTTCTGCATCGTCGAGCAGGGTCAGGAGGTCGTTCGCGGTCAGCCCGGCTGCACCGGTGCGGTACGGTTTGGTGTCCCTGATATAGGCTCGGCAGTCCTTCATGGCACGAAAAAGGCTGGAAGGATCGTCGTCCTTCCAGCCCTTCAGATCGGCGAAGGTTGCCGGCTCAAGCCTGAAATCCTGCGATGGGGTCGTCATTGTTCGGATTCGGTCGCCACGAGTTTCCAGTTCGGGTCGCGCGAACGGCTGTCGCGGGCAAAGGTCCAGAGATCGCTGATTTCGGCAACGGCCTCGGCGTCGCCGTCGATCAGCGTGCCGGCCTTATCGTAGGTCGCCGAAATCATCTGGCTGACGATGCGCATCGTCACGAAGGCTTCCGTCCCCTTCATCTCGGCGGTGACGATATCGGCCTTGTCGATGCCGACAAAGGTGGACTTTACCTTTTCGCCCTTGGTTTCGCGCTCGGTAATGGCGGCATCGAAGCCTTCATAAACCTCGCGCGACAACAGGCCCTTCAGCGCCTTGCGATCGCCATCGGCAAAGGCCATGACGATCATCTCATAGGCCATGCGGGCGCCATTGACGAATTCCTTCGGATTGAAGCTGGGATCGGCCTTGCTCAATTCGCGCAGCGAATCGTTGAGCGGCGTGCCGGCTGCCGCAAAGGCGTCGATGGCCGCAAAACGATCTTCATCCTCGGCTGCATCGCGGCGCGGCAGGGTCACTACCTTGCCGGCATCCGGTACGGTCGGACCCGTAGCCGAATCGGGGGAACCGTAGAGATCGCGCGGCGGCTTCTCGTTCCCCGTACGGCGGCCAAGGACGCTACGGAGCTGGAAGAAGATCAGCACCGCTGCCACCAGGAAAAAGATCGTCACAAAGTCGTTTGCACCCATCTCGTATCGGAACCGCCGTTAAAATTGAGAGTTTCAATCCCCATATAGTCCGCATCGATCTATCATTCAAATAGCGGACCGGTATCTTTATTATGCGCGATAGACTAACGCTAAGCGTATAAGCACCGCTTCCAGGACACATTAACATGCGCCTATCCCTCGTACCTGTCTTCGTCTTTCTGATGCCGCTTGCCGAAATCGCTGGCTTCATCATCGTCGGCAAGATGGTCGGCGTCTGGGCGACATTGGGGCTGGTGATCCTCAGCGCCCTCCTGGGTGCCGCTCTTCTCAGAATCCAGGGCATCGGTATCCTGCAGCGCATTTCCGCCGAGAGCCGCAATGGCGGCGATCCGGGACGCGAAATGGTGCATGGCGCCATGATCGTCGTTGCCGCATTCCTGCTGATGCTACCCGGCTTCATCTCTGATATTATCGGTTTGCTGCTCTTCATTCCGGCCGTGCGTGAGTTCGCCTGGACGGTCCTGCGTAAACGCATCGTCGTTCTGGGCAGTTCGCGTGCCTTCAGACGGGGCGCCGGCCAAGGCCCGAGTTCGGCTTCCGGCCCGCAAACAGGGCCGCGCGGACCCGGGCATGTCGTCGATCTGGACGAAACCGATTTTCATCGCGAGCCCAACCGCAACTCGCCTTGGTCTGACAAAAAGCGCCTTGAAGAGTAGGCAACAGCGGCCAAAGATGGCCGAAGCCTCAAGGGTTGTAAGCCCTTATTCGAAATGCTAGATGGCGACACCCATTGACGTCAGAGGAAACCCCCATGGCCAACGAGAACAGCGGCAACGGCGCAGCCAGCCCGAGCCTTTCCATCCTTGCTCAATACACCAAGGATCTTTCCTTCGAAAATCCTGGTGCTCCGCGCTCGCTGCAGGCCCGGGAAAATGCTCCCGACATCAACATCAATGTCAACGTCAACGCCAATCCGCTGTCGGAATCGGATTTCGACGTCGTGCTGACGCTGAATGCCGAAGCCAAGGATGGCGAGCGGGTTCTCTTCCACACCGAGCTGGTCTATGGCGGCGTCTTCCGCGTCACCGGTTTCCCGCAGGAACACATGCTGCCGTTGCTCTTCATCGAGTGCCCGCGCCTGCTCTTCCCCTTCGCCCGTCAGATCATCGCCGACGTCACCCGCAATGGCGGCTTCCCGCCGCTGATGATCGACCCGATCGATTTCGCGCAGATGTTCACCCAGCGTGTCGCCGAAGAACAGGCCCGCGCCCAGGTCGAAGCGGTTCCGAACTAAGCCTTCGGTCCATTCCATCGATAGAAACAAAAATGCCCGGATTTCGATCCGGGCATTTTCTTTTGGGCTTAGAGTATGTTTTCAATTCGCGGCGCGATATTTCGACCAGATGCCTTTTTCGCCAAGCTTGGCGATCAGCGCGGCGTGATCTTCCAGCTCGGCCTCGCTCAATCTGCTCGCCAGCGGCGTCGGTCGCACCAGGATATCCGCAACGATCTCGTCGGCATCGTCGACCTGACGCGACAGTGCGGAACCGTTGATGCTGCCGAGACCGAGGGCCGTCTGCCGGCCGCCGATCATCTCGATATAGACTTCAGCCAGCAATTCAGAGTCGAGAAGCGCGCCGTGTTTGGTGCGGTGGGAATTGTCGATGCCATAGCGCCGGCAGAGTGCATCCAGTGAGTTCGGCCCCATCGGATGTTTGCGCCGGGCCATGGCCAGCGTGTCGATCACCGTATCGGGTAGGATCGGCGGCCGACCAAGCCGCGCGAATTCGGCATTGACGAAACCCATATCGAAAGTCGCATTGTGGGCGATCCACTTGGCTTCGCCGAAAAAGGCAAGGATTTCATCGGCGACATCGGCAAAGGACGGCTTGTCCTTCAGGAATTCGTCGGTGATGCCGTGCACGGCAAGCGCGTCCGGATGGACTTTGCGGTCGCCGGGATTGATATAGAGATGGAGGGTCTTGCCGGTCGGAAAGTGATTGAAGAGCTCGATACCACCGATTTCGATGACCCGGTCGGCCCTGTTGTCGAGGCCGGTCGTTTCCGTATCGAAAATGATTTCGCGCATATTAGGGCTCTCCGCCTGCAGATCCGTTGTCTGCCGATCGCTGCCGCAGGTCGGCTATGATGTCTTTTATCTGCTCCCGCGCCGCATCGATGCTGCCGCCGGTGTCGATGACATAATCGGCCCGCGCCCGCTTCTCCGCATCCGGCGTCTGGCGGGAGAGAATCATGGCGAATTTTTCCTCAGTCATGCCCGGCCTGGCAAGCACTCTTTCCCGTTGAATCTGTGGATCGCAACTGACAACGACGATCTTGTCCACCCGCTCATTGGCGCCGGTCTCGAACAGCAGGGGGATATCGAGCACGACGATATCGGCGCCAGCGGCACGCTGACGTTTGAGAAACGTTCGTTCGCGCTGCCGCACCAGCGGATGAACAATGGCCTCAAGTCGCTTGAACCCGGAGGGATCGGACGCGAGTTTGCGGCCCAGCTCCTGCCGGTCGACGGTGCCGTTCTTTGTTGCTCCCGGAAACGCAGCTTCGACCAAGGGCACAGCTTCGCCACTATAGAGATCATGCACGACCGCGTCGGCATCATTCACGGGGATGCCCGCTTCGGCGAAGAGCTTGCCCGACGTCGATTTTCCCATACCGATCGATCCGGTCAGTCCAATGCGGATCATCAGTGTTTTTCCATATCGGCGATGATCAGCGCCCGGAGCGCCTCATCGACCACCGGACGCTCGCCGAACCATTTTTCAAAACCCGGCACAGCCTGATGCAGCAACATGCCAAGCCCGTCGACTGTGGCGAAGCCTTGTTCTTCCGCCTGAGCCAGCAACGGCGTTTTCAGCGGCACATAAACAATATCGGTGACAACGGCATTTTCGGCCAGCGGCGAAAAATCAATCCGCGGCGCCGCCTCACCGTCCATGCCAAGCGAAGTGGTATTGACGAGGAGACCGGCACCTCGCATCACCTCATCCAGCGCCGCCATCGGATGGGCATGGACACGCTCGCCGAAGCGATCGGCCAGTTCCCGTGCCCGCTCGACAGTGCGATTAACGACGTGAATTTCCTGAATGCCGCGGTTGCGCACCGCCTGGATGACGGCGCGGCTGGCGCCGCCCGCACCCAGGATCACTACCCGCCCGGTACGATCCCAACCGGGATGGCGCTCATCCAGATTAGCCGTGAAACCGCGGCCGTCCGTGTTGGTCGCATGCAGCAAGCCGTCCTGAAGCCAGAGCGTGTTCGAAGCACCGAGCTCCTCGGACAATTCATCCGGGCGATCCGCCAGCTTGAATGCCGTCTCCTTGTGCGGGATCGTCACATTACCGCCGACAAAGCCGCTCGAACCGTCCTTCAAGGAAGCGATGAAGGCCGGGAAATCATCCGGCGAGACCTCGTGCGCACGATAATTGCCGGCGAGACCGAGTGTGCGAAGCCAATGGCCATGGATCAAAGGCGAGCGAGAATGCTTGATGGGATAGCCCGTAACGAAGGCGTTGGGGCCAAATGTTTCACGTGAATCACCCATCGATTACTCCCAATTCGCGAAGCTGCTGAAGGAGCGGCAGCATCGGCAATCCGACGATGGTAAAGTAATCCCCGTCGATTTTCGAGAAAAGCTGTATCCCCTCAGCCTCAAGCTGATAGGCGCCGACGCTCGACAGCGCCTTCTCGCCGACACGGCTCAGATGACGGTGGACAAAATCGGGCGAGAAATCGCGCATGGTCAATTCCGCATGGGACACATGTTCCCAGATGATGTCGCCGTTGCGCGCCAGTGCGATGGCACTGTTCAAACGATGGGTCTTGCCGGATAGGGTTCGCAGGTGGTTTTCGGCGTCCGCCATCGTTTTCGGTTTATGAAAGACTTCATCGCCGAGCGACATCGTCTGATCCGAACCGATGACGAGCGCGCCGGGGAAACGATCGCTCACCTCTTTCGCCTTGGCTTTGGCCAGCACCAGCGCCACGGCATCCGGCCCGGCGCCATCCTGCTCCAGCGGCGCTTCGATCGCGCGTTCATCGATCTGAGCCGCCACCGCCTGGAAATGCAGACCGGCATTTTGCATCAGCATCCGCCGGAACGGGCTGGAAGAGGCAAGAATGAGCGGTGCTGTCATATCGGATAAACCTCGGGAATCTTGGTATCCAGCGCTTAGCGCAGCTTCGGGCGGAGGGCAACAATGGCGGCCGCGGTCTCTTCGATCGAGCGGCGGGTGACATCGATGACAGGCCAATTGTGCCGGGCGCAGAGCGAGCGGGCATATTTCAGCTCCTCGGAGATCGCCGCGCGATCGACATAGTCGCCACGATCGAAACCGGCCGTCGCCCCGAGGATACGGTTTTCGCGAACCTGCGAAATACGATCAGTGGTCGCCACCAGCCCGACGATCAGCGGTTTGGTCGCCCGGATCAAACTCTCGGGCAGAGGCACACCATGGACGATCGGAATATTGGCCGTCTTGATGCCTCTGTTGGCAAGATAGATGCTGGTCGGCGTCTTCGATGTCCGGCTGATGCCGATGATGACGACATCGGCGTCATTATAATCATCCTGCATCTGTCCATCATCGTGATCCATGGTGAAGTTCAGCGCTTCGATGCGGGCGAAATAATCGGCATTCATCACATGCTGGGCACCGACCCGGCGACGGGACGCCGCTCCGAGATAGGTCTGGAAGACATTCATTACCGGCTCGAGGACATTGACGCAGGGCACACCCATCTCGCGGCAGCGCTCGGCGATGAAATCGGCAAGTTCACGGTCGACGATCGTATAAAGGACTATCCCGGGACTATGGTTGATCGCTTCCAGAACCGGCAGGAGCTGCTTGCGGTTCCTGATCAGGGGATAGACATGTTCGATCGGCTGGCTGGCATGGAATTGCACCGAGGCGGCGCGGCCCGCGGAGATCAGAGTCTCGCCGGTTGAGTCAGAAATCAGATGCAGATGAAAGAAGCTTGTCCGGTTTTCCACGCTACTTTCCATTGCCTGTTGATATGTCGGGAGAGAAGAGAGGTACGGGAAGCGGCCGGTCGGGGGCAAGTGGAAAACCGCCGACTTTTCCACATTTCGAATTTGGCCGGGGACGCTTCGCCGGAGATTGTGGGCAATGTGGATAATTTGCGGCTTTCAGCCAGCCTCCCCATTTTATCCCCAGACAGGCCTGAAATAAAAGGCAAGCCAAACCCTTCAAAAGATTGATCTAAGTTTTACTTTTTCCACATATCCGGCGCTCCAGCCGATCTCTTTGCCGGATCTTGATGGATGCGCGACATTTTGGATCGGCCGTGGATGGATTTTAATCCTTGATAGTCACCGACTCTAAGAAATAGAAACCTTAGATATATGTTTGGTTTTTAAATGGGATGACGTCTTTGAGCGATGAACGCCGGAAGATCATGAGAGTGCTCAGTGGTGAAACGCTGACCCCTCCCCCTCTCTGGCTGATGCGCCAAGCTGGCCGCTATCTTCCGGAGTATCGGGAGACACGGGCAAAGGCCGGGAGCTTTCTCGAGCTCTGTTATACCCCTGAACATGCGGTCGAAGTGACGTTGCAGCCGATCCGGCGGTATGGCTTTGACGCTGCAATCCTGTTCTCCGATATCTTGGTGATCCCTGATGCGCTGAAACGCAATGTGCGTTTTACCGAGGGGCATGGTCCCGAGATGGATCCGATCGACGAAGCCGGTATTGCGGCGTTGAAGACCGACGGCGTCATTGATCATCTGGCTCCGGTGATGGAGACGGTACGGCGGCTGCGGAGCGAACTGCCCGAGGAGACGACGCTGCTCGGGTTCTGCGGTGCGCCCTGGACGGTCGCGACCTACATGATCGCCGGCCATGGCACACCGGATCAGGCCCCTGCCCGGCTTTTCGCCTACCGGCATCCAAAGGCATTCGAGCATCTGTTGATGCTGCTTGCCGATATTTCCGCTGACTACCTGGTGGCGCAGATCGATGCTGGCGCGGATGCAGTGCAGATCTTCGATTCCTGGGCGGGCGTGCTCGGTGAAACGGAGTTCGAGGCTTTTGCCATCAAGCCGGTTGCCAGAATGATCGCTTCGGTCAAGGCACGGCGGCCGCAGGCGCGGATCATCGCCTTTGCCAAGGGCGCGGGCTATCTGCTGAAAACCTACCGGCAGAAGACAGGAGCCGATGCGATCGGTCTCGACTGGTCGGTGCCGCTAAGCTTTGCGAGGGAGCTGCAACAGGAAGGGCCGGTGCAGGGCAATCTCGATCCGATGCGTGTCGTTGCCGGCGGTAAGGCTCTTAGCGATGGGATTGACGATATTCTGCAGCATCTCGGCCATGGTCCGCTGATCTTCAATCTTGGCCACGGCATCACGCCGCAGGCCGATCCATCCGATGTCGCCGCCTTGGTCGAGCGCGTGCGCGGATGGAAGGGCTGACGAGATGAACGAGCAATCGGGAGAAAAGCAGATAGATCCTCGCGCCGGCGCATACGCCAGCCGGCGCGCCTATTTCATGATCCTGCTGTTCGCGGCATTGGCGATCGGCCTGTTTGCCTGGCATCCGGACAATCTCTATCTCTGGATCAAGGCCTTCCATATCATCGCGGTGATCTCGTGGATGGCCGGGCTTTTCTATATGCCGCGGCTTTTCATCTATCACACCGATGCCGAGCCCGGTTCGCAGCAGTCGGAAACCTTCAAGGTGATGGAGCGCCGGCTCTTGCGAGTGATCATGACGCCGGCAATGATGCTGACCTGGATTTTCGGGCTCTATCTCGCCTGGTCCGTTTACGATTTCCACGGCGGTTGGCTACATGCCAAAATCGGCCTTGTCGTGCTGCTGACCATCGTCCATATGTTCTTCAGCCGCGCCGTTCGCGCCTTTGCGCGCGATGAAAACCGGCATTCGGCTCGCTATTGGCGGTTCATGAACGAGGCGCCGACGGTGCTGATGATCCTGATCGTCATTCTGGTCGTGGTGAAGCCGTTTGCGTGAAATAAGACGCAGAACTTAACGCGAAACTTAAATTTCCTTCATTTTGCCAGCCCCCCTTGCGGGGCCGAAAGTGAATCGCTATTTTCCCGCCATCTCTTCTTCGTGGCATGTATCAGTTCTGTCGCCCGCGAACACCCTCATCGCGGTTCTGAATACGACCAACATTGCCTTTCCCCTTCTAAAACAGAGTAAATCCCTTCATGGCTGAAATGAAGCTTCAAGAACTTAAGAATAAATCCCCGACCGATCTCCTGGCCTTTGCCGAATCGCTCGAGGTCGAAAATGCAAGCACGATGCGCAAACAGGAACTGATGTTTGCCATTCTGAAGGTGCTTGCCAGCCAGGACGTGGAAATTATCGGCGAAGGCGTTGTCGAGGTCCTGCAGGACGGGTTCGGCTTCCTGCGTTCCGCCAATGCCAATTATTTGCCGGGTCCGGACGATATCTATATCTCTCCATCGCAGATCCGCCGCTTCTCGCTGAAGACGGGCGATACGGTTGAGGGGCCGATCCGCGGACCGAAGGAAGGCGAGCGCTATTTCGCGCTGCTCAAGGTCAACACCATCAATTTCGACGATCCGGAAAAGATCCGTCACAAGGTCCATTTCGATAACCTGACGCCACTTTATCCGAACGAACGCTTCCGCATGGAGCTCGACGTTCCGACCTCGAAGGATCTGTCGCCGCGCGTCATCGATCTCGTGGCGCCGCTCGGCAAGGGCCAGCGCGGTCTGATCGTAGCACCGCCGCGCACCGGTAAGACGGTGCTGCTGCAGAACATCGCGCATTCGATCACCGCCAATCATCCGGATTGCTATCTGATCGTTCTTCTGATCGACGAACGTCCGGAAGAAGTGACGGATATGCAGCGTTCCGTGCGCGGCGAAGTTATTTCGTCGACCTTCGATGAACCCGCCGTTCGCCACGTGCAGGTCGCCGAAATGGTCATCGAAAAGGCTAAGCGCCTTGTCGAACATGGTCGCGACGTCGTCATCCTGCTCGATTCGATCACCCGTCTTGGCCGCGCTTACAACACGGTCGTCCCCTCATCCGGTAAGGTTCTGACCGGTGGTGTTGACGCCAACGCCCTGCAGCGTCCGAAGCGCTTCTTCGGTGCCGCCCGTAACATCGAAGAGGGTGGTTCGCTAACGATCATTGCGACGGCGCTGATCGACACCGGCAGCCGCATGGACGAAGTGATCTTCGAAGAATTCAAGGGCACCGGCAACTCGGAAATCGTCCTCGACCGCAAGGTTGCCGATAAGCGTATCTTCCCGGCGATGGATATTCTGAAATCCGGCACCCGTAAGGAAGACTTGCTGGTTCCGCGCCAGGATTTGCAGAAGATCTTCGTTCTCCGCCGTATTCTTGCGCCGATGGGAACTACGGATGCGATCGAATTCCTGATCGACAAGCTGAAGCAGACGAAGAACAATCCGGACTTCTTCGATTCAATGAACACGTAATCCTTAGCCGGATTCATCGTTCATTTGAGCGTCGGGTATCCTATGAATTTGATCGGGCCGCTTTATGCGGCCCGATTTTGTTTGTAAGCATGTGCCCTAGGCTTTGAAAGTCGATCTCGGCCAATTCGATTCGGATGCGGATCAATTCTATGCAGCACTCCAGCGATACGATCTTTGCGCTTTCCAGCGGCGGTCTCCCGGCGGGCGTCGGAGTCGTCCGAATCAGCGGTTTGGAGGCTCTGACGGCAACCAAGGCGCTCGTCGGAGCGTTGCCGAAGCCGCGGAAAGCGGCGCTGAAAACGATTCGGACTCGAAATGGTCTCGTGATTGACCGAGGCTTAGTCCTTATTTTCCCCGCTCCAGCTTCCTTTACCGGGGAGGATTGTGCCGAGATTCACGTTCATGGCGGCAAAGCGGTTGTGGCTGCGCTTCTCAAGGAGCTCGCCGGCATTAAAGGCTGCCGCTTGGCGGAACATGGCGAATTTTCGCGCCGCGCCCTTGAAAATGGCAAGATGGATCTGGTGGAAATCGAAGGCTTGGCCGATCTCATCGCAGCCGAGACGGAAATGCAGCGCCGGTTGGCTGTGGAACACGCGGCGGGCGGTCTTTCAAAGCTTTATGAGGGATGGGCGGATCGTTTGACACGCGCTCGGGCTCTTATCGAGGCGGAGCTCGATTTTGCGGATGAGGATGATGTCCCAGGTTCGGTATCCGATCTGGTCTGGACGGATATGGCAAAGCTGCAGTCCGAATTGTCAGCGCATCTTGCTGGGGCTGATTTGGGCGAAATTGTCCGGGATGGGTTAAAAGTCGTTATTGCCGGCGCGCCGAACGCCGGCAAGTCGAGCTTGATGAACGCACTGGCGCGCCGCGAGGTGGCGATCGTGACGGATATTGCTGGAACCACGCGTGACGTTCTCCATGTCGATCTCAATATCGAGGGATATGCGGTCAGGCTCTATGACACTGCCGGCTTGAGGGACACGGAGGAAGTCATTGAGCGCGAGGGGATCCGGCGGGCGCTGAAAACAGCGTCGGAGGCGGATATTATTCTGTCGTTGGCTGAGATAGGGTCTGCCCCGCAAACCGAATTCGACGGATTTGACGGAAAAGTCTTTCGAATAGGCACTAAATCGGACATACATCCGATTGGTGGTGAAGATTACGATCTTCGCATTTCTTCCACGACTGGCGCAGGCTTGGCCGAACTGCATCAATTGTTGGTTAACGATTTGCTAACGCGGTCTTCAGCACTTTCATCGGCTTTGCCGAGCCGCTTGCGGCATCGGACGCTGTTAGCGGAAAGTCTGGAGGCACTGAACCAGGCCGTGACCTTCAATGCTGCAGGCTTGGATATACGCGCGGAGTTCCTGCGGCAGGCTGCGCACAGTTTAGGCCGCATCACCGGAAGGGTAGATGTCGAGGATTTACTTGATGTTATCTTTTCCGAATTCTGTATCGGCAAATGATTCACGTGAAACACGGCGTTAGGTACGCTGTGGGAAACGTTTCACGTGAAACCTTCTTGACTCCTGAATTTGGTATGCCAAACAGACGGCAATACCGAGGGCTTTACGATGCTCGATAAAATATATGATGTGATTGTTGTGGGTGGTGGACATGCGGGCAGTGAAGCTGCGGCCGCAGCCGCCCGTCTGGGCGCACAGACCGGGCTCGTCACCCATAAACGCGATACGATTGGTGTGATGTCGTGCAATCCCGCGATCGGCGGCCTGGGCAAGGGTCACCTGGTTCGCGAGATCGACGCCCTCGATGGTCTAATGGGCCGCGTCGCGGATGCGGCAGGTATTCAGTTCCGCATGCTGAACCGGAAGAAGGGTCCGGCCGTTCGCGGTCCGCGCACCCAGGCAGACCGGAAGCTCTATCGTCTCGCCATGCAGCGTGAGATCGACGCGATCGAAAACCTGGACGTGATCGAAGGGGATGCCTTTGATCTTGCCATAGAAGGTGACCGTGTTTCCGCGGTGATTCTAAAGGATGGCCGCATCCTTCGATGTGGTGCTGTCGTTCTGACGACCGGGACCTTTCTCCGTGGCTTGATCCATATTGGTGATAGAAAGATCCCGGCCGGCCGAGTTGGCGAGGAACCCTCGATGGGCCTATCCGCCACGCTTCATCGTTATGGTCTGGCGCTCGGCCGTTTGAAGACCGGGACGCCGGCGCGCTTGGATAGCACGACCATTGACTGGGATTCCGTGGGCCGCCAAGGCGCTGATGACGAGCCCGTGCCCTTCTCTTTCATGACGGATGCCATTACGACTCCGCAAATCGAATGCGGGGTGACGCGGACAACGCCGGCAACGCACAAGATCATTGCGGACAACCTCCTGCGGTCGGCGATGTATTCCGGCCAGATCGAGGGTGTGGGTCCGCGTTATTGTCCATCGATCGAAGACAAGATCGTTAAGTTCGGCGAGCGCGACGGTCACCAGATTTTTCTGGAGCCGGAGGGGCTCGACGATACGACCGTCTATCCCAACGGCATATCGACCTCGCTTCCCGAGGACGTACAGGATGCCTTTATCAGAACCATTCCGGGTCTGGAACGAGTCCGAATTCTGCAGTGCGGCTACGCGATCGAATATGATCATGTCGATCCCCGCGAATTGAAGCCATCGCTCGAAGTCATGAAGATTCCCGGTCTGTTTTTGGCTGGGCAAATCAATGGAACCACGGGTTACGAGGAAGCTGGAGCACAGGGCTTGATTGCCGGCCTGAACGCCGCTCGCTTAGCCTCCGGCGGAGAGGCTGTGAAGCTCAGCCGCACGGAATCCTATATTGGAGTAATGATCGACGACCTCACCTCTCGTGGAGTGGCCGAACCCTATCGCATGTTCACCTCTCGCGCAGAATATCGTTTGTCCCTGCGAGCCGATAACGCTGATGTTCGGCTGACACCGCTGGGGATGTCTATTGGTTGCGTCGATGTGAATCGCGGCGAGCGGTTCAAAATCTATATGGAGAAGCTCGAGCAGGCTCGGGCTCAATTGAAGAGTTTGAGTGTCACGCCGACGGAAGCGGCAAAAGCCGGGCTGCATCTGAATAAGGATGGTCAGCGCCGATCGGCATATGATCTTCTATCCTATCCGGGTCAATCCGTTGACTCACTGTCTGGCCTGTGGCCGGAGTTGCGATCGATCGAGGGCCGCGTCGTTGAAGCTGTCGAGATCGAAGCTGCCTATGCAGTCTATATGGATCGCCAGACTTCGGACATCGTGCAGGTGCGACGCGAAGAAGAGCGCGTAATTCCGATGGGCTTCGATTTTTCCGTCTTGTCCGGTCTATCGAACGAGCTGAAGCAGAAGTTGACGGCTGCGCGCCCGAAGAATATTGCACAAGCGTCGCGTGTCGACGGGATGACGCCGGCGGCCATATCGCTTTTGTTGGCCCATCTGCGGAAGCACGTCGAGGCGGAAGAGCAGAAGCTCGTTTCCTGATATTGCAAGGTGTGAGAGTCCTGCCATGGAATTAAACGGTGTGCGTGTTTCACGTGAAACACAGGGACGCTTGCAGCATTTTGCTGAGCTGTTTCAGAAGTGGGCGAAGACCATTAATCTGGTGGCGCCCTCGACGATCAACGATCTCTGGCAAAGACATATTGCCGATAGCGCACAGATCTTTCAACTTCATCCGAAACCAGCCCGATGGGTTGACCTCGGTAGCGGCGGCGGTTTTCCCGGCATCATTACCGCCATTCTACTGGCGGAACAGGCCGATGGACATGTCGATCTGGTGGAGAGCAATCAGAAAAAGGCTGCGTTTCTGCGGGTTTGCCTCAGGGAATGCGAGGCTCGCGGCGCCGTCCACGCCATCCGTATCGAGGAAGCGCCGAAGGTCATTCGTCACTGCGAGGTGATCTCGGCAAGAGCGCTGGCCGCGCTGGATGTGTTGCTGGACTACGCAGCGCCTTGGGCGGAACGCAACGAAAATATCCGTTTGCTGCTGCATAAAGGCCGGGATTACGAGCGTGAAGTCGAGAAAGCCCGTGGTCGGTGGGAATTCGATCTGGTAAAACACAACAGTGTGGTCGAGCGAGATTCTGTTATTTTGGAGTTAAATCGCCCTCGACGTCGAATTTAACCATAATTGGATATGCGGCAATGATCGGCGAGCGAAACCGGATTATTACTATCGCAAATCAAAAGGGTGGCGTCGGCAAGACAACCACTGCGATCAACCTAGCCACGGCCCTAGCCGCTATCGGCGAGCGGGTCTTGATCGTCGACCTCGATCCGCAAGGCAACGCTAGCACTGGCCTGGGCATCGAACGGCGGGATCGAAAACTGTCGTCCTATGATCTCCTGGTCGGGACCCATACGATTCTTGATACGGTTCAGGAAACGGCTGTCCCCAATCTCTACATCATTCCCTCGACGATGGATTTGCTTGGGATTGAGATGGAAATCGCTCAACAGTCCGATCGTGTCTTCCGGCTGCGCCGCGCCCTGAATGGCGCGGCTACCGCTTTTTCCTACATCCTGGTCGATTGCCCGCCCTCGTTCAACCTGCTGACCATGAACGCCATGGCGGCCGCCCATTCGGTTCTGGTGCCGCTGCAGTGCGAATTCTTTGCGCTGGAAGGTCTCAGCCAGTTGCTGGAAACCGTCGATCAGGTGCGCCGCACCGTCAATCCCCTGCTCGATATTCAGGGTATTGTCTTAACCATGTTTGATTCCCGCAACAATCTTGCGCAGCAGGTCGTCAATGATGTGCGCACGCATTTGGGCGAGAAGGTCTACCATACGTTGATACCGCGCAATGTTCGCGTATCTGAAGCGCCCTCTTATGGCAAGCCGGCGATCCTTTACGATCTAAAATGCGCCGGCAGTCAAGCCTATCTGCAACTGGCGTCGGAAGTGATCCAGCGGGAGCGGCAGCGTAAGGCAGCCGCCTGATCTATTGTTTGTTCTGAAGTGAGTAATTGCGATGAATGATGATGTTTCGAAACGGCGTCTCGGCCGCGGCTTGGCCGCTCTCATCGGAGAGATGGATCAGCCGACGCCGGTGGACGCCGGCAAGCCGGGCGTCAATCCGGATCGCATGGTGCCAATCGAATTCATCAGCCGCAACCCAAAGAATCCGCGTCGCTATTTCGACGAAACCGAGCTGCACGATCTTGCCAGCTCAATCCGAAAGCACGGCATCGTTCAGCCCGTGGTCGTGCGTACGGTCTCGGTCGATCGCTATGAAATCATAGCCGGAGAAAGACGCTGGCGCGCGGCGCAACTGGCCGGCCTGATCGAAATTCCCGTTATCGTGCGCGATGTTGATGACAAAACCGCTCTGGAAATCGCCATCGTTGAAAATGTTCAGCGCGCCGATCTCAATCCTTTGGAAGAAGCGCTGGGCTACGAGCAGTTGATAGCCGAACATGGCTATACGCAGAATGACCTTGGCGAGATCATTGGCAAAAGCCGCAGTCATGTCGCCAATTCGCTGCGCCTGCTGAAGCTGCCGGAACCGGTTCGCGACATGCTTGCCGGTGGCAGCCTCTCAGCCGGCCATGCGCGCGCTCTGGTTTCCACTTCCGATCCAGCGGCACTTGCCCGGACGATCGTTTCCAAGGGCATGTCGGTGCGTGATGCCGAGCGGCTGGCGCAGAACGATATCAAGGCTCAGAACGATCCCCGCCCCGTAAGCGCTCGCAAGGACGAGAAGGATTCCGATACGCTGGCGTTGGAAAGAACATTATCCGACACGCTGGGGCTGGACGTCGCGATCAATCATCGTGGCAGCGGCGGTCAGGTGAAGATCTCCTACAAGACCCTGGAGCAGCTCGAAGAGATTTGCCGGCTGCTGGAGCGGCGTTGAGCGGTTTCGCGTCAGTCAGCCCTTGCGGGCCGATTGCAGCGTGGTTGCCAGCAGCGTCTGGGTGGCGATTGTGTCTTCCAGACTGGCGCGTTGCCGCGTTTGAAGAATGGCGGCCTGCAATCTGTTCATTTCCCGCGCGATTGCCGGCGCCGTCCAACTCTTGAGAGCCTGTTCGATGATCGGCTTACGGCGGAAGTGCAGGTGCCGGCCGAGTGTCTGCATGACCTGTGCCGGCGGCACGCGCTTTTCGTCCATTTCCGTTCGCATCATGTCCAGCAATTGAAATTGTCTCAGACAACCCTGAAGCACGAGAAACATCGGTGTTTTGGAAGACGCGATTTTTTGCATGGCATGCAGAAAAGCTTCGGAATCGCCTTTGAGAATGGCATCCACCGCGTCATCTGCCGAAATGGCGCTGGCATCGCCGATGATATCGCTGACGTGATCCTCTTCAATCGTCCCCTGCCCGCGGCAATAAAGCGCCAGTTTACGGACTTCGTTGCGCGAAGCGATGCGATCGCCGCCGAGAAACTCCAACAGGATTTGGCGCGCCGCCGGTGTGATGCGTAGATTTTCGTTGGCCAGCTCCGCATCGATGAGGCTGTTCAGCGCGCGAATGTCGTCGGTATAGCACGGAATAGTTGCGATAGCTTTGGAAGTCTCTGCCACCTTGCGAAGGCCGGAGCCCTTTTTCAGATCACCGCCCTCGACGATGACAAAGCTAGCATCCGGCGGATTATCGGCAATGATCTGCAGCGAATCGACGAGAGCCTTTTCGTTGGCGGCGCCGCGGATCCACACCAGCTTTTCACCGCCGAAAAGGCCAATAGCATTGACCTCGTCGAGCAGGCGGCCGGCATCGTTCTGGAGATCGCTCACATCGAGCTTGATCAGGGAAAAAGGGTCGTTCAGATCAACGTCGGTCTTGCCGGCGATCTGCCCTGCCCGCTCGGAGACAAGGCCGCGGTCAGGGCCATAGATGACAAAGAGACGGTAGCTGCGCGCGGCGTTTTGGAGAAATCCGTCAAACTCGTGGGATTTGATCTCCGCCATGCCGCGCGCTCATATTAGCGGCTAAGCGCGGCAGCGATGTCGGCGCCTACCAGCTCGGCAACTTCGCGGGCTGCGCGGTCTTCAGAATCGCGGATGGCGCGTGCCTTGGCGAATTCCTGAGTTGGGAAGTCCACCAGCGACGTGACTGAGCGGCTGCCGGATTTCAGAACCTTGCCATCGCTGGCATTCTTGAGGGTGAACGATGCCGTCACCGTCGTGCGGCCTGCGCCCGAGGTATCGGAGGAGGGCAGGTAGATAACGCCGCCCGTGCCGGAGCTGACGCTTAGATCGACCGTATATTTCGGGGTCTTCGTTTCGCCGGCGCCGCGGCCGGCGATGAAGATCAATTGATTGCGAACCTGCTGACCGACGCGCGAACCGGCGTCGGAAAAGACAACGTCGGCGAGCTTCTGCGTCACGCCGGTGCTCTCCGCGTAAAGCGGCTTGACCTGGCAGGAGGACAAAAGACTTGCAACGGCAACCAGAGACGCAACGCCTGCAGCGCGAGCGAGCTTGAAAAGACTATCAGACGACAATGTTCACGATCCTCTGTGGAACGACGATGATCTTCTTTGGCGCCTGACCATTCAATGCGCTTCCGACGGCATCCAGGGCGAGTACAGCCTCTTGCACGGCATTCTGATCTGCATCGCGCGCAATTGTCAATTCGGCGCGCTTCTTGCCGTTGATCTGTACCGGATACACGATCTCATTCTCGACGACGAGCACTTCGTCGTAGCGCGGCCAAGCGCTCACGGCGACCAGATGCGCATTGCCGAGCGCTGTCGAGCATTCCTCGGCCAGATGCGGCGTGATCGGTGCGACCAATGCGATGAGAATCTCGACCGCTTCACGAACGGCGGAACGATAGCTGGCATCCGTGTCGCCAGCGGCGACCTTGGCCAGCGGAGAAGCCAATGTGTTGACGAATTCATAGATGCGCGCGACGGCCTTGTTGAAGGCGAGCTTATCATAATCGCCCTGAACCGCTTTCAGCGTGCGATGGGCGACTTGTGAGATCGCCAGCGCGTCACCTTCCTTGGCCGAAGCCGAATCAACGGTTTTCAGCGCATCCGCCGCTTCCGACACCAAGCGCCACATGCGCTGCGTGAAACGATGTGCGCCCTCGACACCCGCTTCCGACCAGATAACGTCACGGTCGGGCGGCGAATCAGACAGCACGAAGAAACGGGCCGTATCGGCGCCGTAGGAGGCGATGATATCGTCGGGGTCGACGACGTTCTTCTTCGATTTCGACATTTTCTCGATTGCGCCGATGGTTATCTCTTCGCCGCTCGATAGCAATGTCGCCCGCCTCTGGCCGTCGGTTTCCTCGATGCGGATGTCTGCCGGCGACACCCATTCGCGCGTCAGGCCATTGCCACGGCTATAGGTCTCGTGCACGACCATACCCTGGGTGAACAGGCCCTTGAAGGGTTCCTTGGCCGCGACATGGCCGGTTTCGCGCATGGCGCGGGTGAAGAAGCGGGAATAGAGCAGATGCAGGATCGCATGCTCGATGCCGCCAATATATTGATCGACGGGCAGCCAGCGATCAGCGGCCGCTTTGTCGGTGGGCTCATTTTCCCAGGGTGCCGTGAAGCGAGTGTAGTACCAGCTAGAATCGACGAAGGTATCCATGGTGTCGGTTTCCCGGCGGGCATCCTTGCCGCACTGCGGGCAGGCGACATGCCGCCATGTCGGATGGCGGTCGAGCGGATTGCCCGGCTGGTCGAAGGTGACGTCGTCCGGCAGCTTCACCGGCAGATCCTGCTTCGGCACTGGCAGGACGCCGCAATCCTCGCAATGGATGACCGGGATCGGGCAGCCCCAATAGCGCTGGCGCGAGATGCCCCAGTCTCGCAGGCGGAAATTCACCTTGCGCTCGGCCTGCGGCGCATTGCCGAGGCTTGTCGCTGACAATTTCGTCGCCACCGTCTCAAAGGCTTCTTCAATGCTCATGCCGTCGAGGAAGCGCGAATTGATCATGACGCCGTCGCCGTCATAGGCGACGTCGCCGATGCTGAAGCTTGCGGCGTCACCATCCCTCGGCATGACGACGGGCACGACCGGCAGGCCGTATTTACGGGCGAAATCCAGGTCGCGCTGGTCCCCGGAGGGGCAGCCGAAGATCGCACCCGTGCCATAATCCATCAGCACGAAATTGGCGATATAGACCGGCAGCTCCCAGGACGGGTCGAGCGGATGGCGGACGCGGATACCCGTGTCCATGCCCTTTTTCTCGGCGGTTTCCAATGCGGCAAGCGAGGTGCCGGCGCGGCGGCATTCTTCGCAGAAGGCATCGATAGCCGGATTCACCGCTGCCGCTTCCTTCGCCAGCGGGTGGTCGGCCGAAATCGCCAGGAATGAGGCGCCGAACAGCGTGTCCGGACGAGTCGTATAGACGGTGATTTCACGGTCGGCGTTCGGCGAGGTCTCCGGCACGATCTCCCAACGAATCGTCAGGCCTTCGGAACGGCCGATCCAGTTCTTCTGCATCAGCCGCACTTTTTCCGGCCAATGGTCGAGCGTATCCAGCGCGTCCAGCAGGTCCTGGCTGAATTCGGTGATCTTGAAGAACCATTGCGTCAGCTCGCGCTGTTCGACCAGCGCGCCGGAGCGCCAGCCGCGGCCGTCGATGACCTGCTCGTTGGCGAGCACGGTGTTATCGACCGGGTCCCAATTGACCTTGGACTTCTTGCGGTAAACCAGGCCTTTCTCCATCATGTCGATGAAGAGCATCTGCTGGCGATGGTAATAGTCGACGTCGCAGGTGGCGAATTCGCGGCTCCAGTCCAGCGACAGGCCCATGGCCTTCAACTGCGCCTTCATCGAGGCGATGTTCTGGTAAGTCCATTCCTTCGGATGCACTTTGTTGTCGCGGGCGGCGTTTTCCGCCGGCATACCGAAGGCGTCCCAGCCCATCGGATGCAGGACATTGTAGCCGCGGGCACGCTTGTAGCGGGCGACGACGTCGCCCATGGCGTAGTTGCGCACATGGCCCATATGGATGCGGCCCGACGGATAGGGGAACATCTCGAGGACGTAATATTTCTCGCGCGGATCGGCGTTGTCGGTGAGGAAGACCTTTTCCTCGTTCCATTTCTGCTGCCAGCGAGGCTCGGCATCGCGCGGATTATAACGTTCGGTAGCCATCTGATCTTGTATTCCAGAAAATCATGGGGAGTTGGCCGTGACCTTCATCACGAAACCAACCAAGCGTCAAGTTTAGCGGGTGCGGCAAGTGCCTTATCTTGCAAAGCAAAGCCGGATTCTGCGGCATCGGCCCTTGGCAAAGGCCGCCTGCCTCATTACTGCAAAGTCTCAAGGAACAGGCGTCAATATCGAGGCGAAAAGATGGAACTTCAAGAGCGGTTGAACGCGGTTCGTGCCCATATCGCTGCAGCGGAGCATCAAGCCGGTCGACCGGCGGGTGCCGTGCAGCTCGTCGCCGTTTCCAAGACCTTCGATGCCGAAGCGATTCGCCCTGCCATTTCGGCCGGCCAGCGGGTGTTCGGGGAAAACCGTGTGCAGGAAAGCCAAGGCAAGTGGCCGCTGCTCAAGGCGGAAACGCCCGAGATCGAGCTGCATCTGATCGGGCCGCTGCAATCGAACAAGGCGGCGGATGCCGTGGCCTTGTTCGACGTCATCGAAACGGTGGATCGCGAAAAGATCGCCCGCGCCCTCGCCGATGAAATGAAACGGCAGGGCAAGGTGCTGAGGCTTTATGTGCAGGTCAATACCGGGCTGGAGCCGCAAAAGGCCGGGATTGCTCCGGACGATACGACCGCCTTCGTCGATTTCTGCCGGAAGGAGCTTGGACTTTCGATCGAGGGACTGATGTGCATACCGCCAGCGGATGAGAATCCTGGGCCGCATTTCGCGTTGCTCGCCAAGCTAGCCAAGAAGAGCGGGGTCGAGAAACTCTCCATGGGCATGTCGAGCGACTATGAGATTGCCGTGGCTTTCGGCGCTACGAGCGTTCGCGTTGGGTCGGCGATTTTCGGAGCTCGGTGAGGCCCAAAAGAAAGCCCCGGCTTTCACCGGGGCCTCGAACTACGGGACTGAGTCGCGTCTCAATACCGGTCGTCGTCGTCATCGTCCGGCGTGGTGGACTTCAGCGACTTCAGCTTGGCGAAGACGGCGTCGGCGTCGATTTCCTTTTCCTTCTCTTCATCGCGATCATAGCTGAAGCCGAGCTTCTCGGTTTCCTGCGCCGGCTGCAGCGTCGCGCCGAGTTCGGCGGCTGTCGGCAGCGGACGGCCCTTGGCGGCCTTTTCGACTTCCATGTCGAGGTCGATCTGGCTGCAGAGGCCGAGCGTTACCGGATCCATCGGCGTCAAGTTCGTCGAGTTCCAGTGCGTGCGGTCACGGATCTGCTCGATGGTCGACTTGGTGGTGCCGACGAGGCGGGAAATCTGTGCGTCCTTCAGTTCCGGATGGTTGCGCACCAGCCAGAGAATGGCGTTCGGACGATCCTGGCGCTTGGAAACCGGCGTGTAGCGCGGGCCACGACGCTTGGATTCCGGCACGCGAACCTTCGGTTCGGAAATTTTCAGCTTGTGGTTCGGATTGGCTTCGGCGCGGGCAATTTCGTCGCGCGAGAGCTGGCCGGTGGCGATTGGGTCGAGGCCCTTGATGCCCTGTGCCGCTTCGCCATCGGCGATAGCCTTGACTTCGAGCGGATGCAGCTTGCAGAACTGTGCAATCTGGTCGAACGACAAGGCCGTATTGTCGACAAGCCAGATGGCTGTTGCCTTCGGCATGAGCAATTGTTGAGCCATGGATATAGTCCTTCTGTCAGTCCGCGCCGGTGTCGCGGTCCGGGGTGTAACACCACATTGTCCGGGAAATATGGCCCTATATAACCGCAGCGTTGCAGAATTGCAATTCTTTGCCGATGAAATGCGCTTTGTCTAATTGCTGTCGTAACTTGAGCTGCTATTGATGGCACGGAATGAGCACCCATAGTCTCGATAGAGGGTGCCAAGGTTGAGGAGGAAATCATGTCGGAAAAGATTCATCCGGTGACGAAGCCGGTTCAAGCGCGCGCTTTGATCGACGCGGCGAAATATCAGAGATGGTACAAGCAAAGCGTCGAGGATCCCGACAGGTTCTGGGGCAAGCACGGCGAACGCATCGACTGGTTCAAGCCCTACACCAAGGTCAAGAACACGTCTTTTACGGGCAAGGTCTCGATCAAATGGTTCGAAGACGGACTGACCAACGTCTCTTACAATTGCATCGACCGCCACCTGAAGAAGCACGGCGATGACGTCGCCTTCATCTGGGAGGGCGACAATCCCTATATCGACAAGAAGATCACCTATAACGAGCTCTACGAGCATGTCTGCCGGCTGGCGAATGTCCTGAAGAAGCAGGGCGTCAAGAAGGGCGATCGCGTCACCATCTACATGCCGATGATCCCCGAGGCCGCCTATGCGATGCTCGCCTGCGCCCGCATCGGCGCGGTGCACTCCGTCGTCTTCGGCGGTTTCTCGCCGGAGGCGCTGGCCGGCCGTATCATCGATTGCCAGTCGACCTTCGTCATTACCTGCGACGAGGGTCTGCGCGGCGGCAAGCCGGTGCCGCTCAAGGACAATACCGATACGGCGATCCACATTGCCGGCCGGCACTATGTCACCGTGGAAAAGGTGCTGGTCGTGCGCCGCACCGGCGGCAAGACCGGTTGGGCGCCGGGTCGCGATCTCTGGTATCACGAAGAGGTCGCCAAGGTGAAACCGGACTGCCCGCCGGCGAAGATGAAGGCGGAAGACCCGCTGTTCATCCTCTATACGTCGGGCTCGACCGGCAAGCCGAAGGGCGTGCTGCACACGACGGGCGGCTATCTTGTCTATGCGGCGATGACGCATGAATATGTCTTCGATTATCATCCCGGCGACATCTACTGGTGCACGGCCGATGTCGGCTGGGTGACCGGTCATTCCTATATCGTCTACGGACCGCTGGCGAACGGCGCGACGTCGCTGATGTTCGAAGGCGTGCCGAATTTCCCGGATCAGGGCCGCTTCTGGGAGGTCATCGACAAGCACAAGGTCAATATCTTCTATACGGCGCCGACGGCGATCCGCTCGCTGATGGGTGCCGGCGATCAGTTCGTCAAGCGCTCCTCGCGCTCTAGCCTGCGCCTGCTCGGCACGGTCGGCGAGCCGATCAATCCGGAAGTCTGGGAGTGGTATTACAACGTCGTCGGCGACGGCCGCTGCCCGATCGTCGATACCTGGTGGCAGACGGAGACCGGCGGCCACATGATCACGCCATTGCCGGGTGCGACCGACCTGAAGCCGGGTTCGGCGACGACGCCGTTCTTCGGCGTCCAGCCGCAATTGGTGGACAATGAGGGCAACCTGCTGGAAGGGGCGGCCGACGGCAATCTCGTCATCGCCGATAGCTGGCCCGGCCAGATGCGCACGGTCTACGGCGATCACGAACGCTTCATCCAGACCTATTTCTCCACCTACAAGGGCAAATATTTCACCGGCGACGGCTGCCGGCGCGACGAGGACGGCTATTATTGGATCACCGGCCGCGTCGACGATGTGCTCAACGTCTCCGGTCACCGCCTCGGCACGGCCGAGGTCGAATCGGCCCTCGTCTCGCACCAGCATGTCTCGGAGGCCGCCGTTGTCGGCTATCCGCATGCGATCAAGGGTCAGGGCATCTATTGCTACGTGACGCTGATGGCGGGTCAGGAGGGTTCGGATGCGTTGCGGCAGGAGCTCGTCAAACATGTTCGTGCCCAAATCGGCCCGATCGCCTCGCCCGACAAGATCCAGTTCGCCCCGGGCCTGCCGAAAACCCGCTCCGGCAAGATCATGCGCCGCATCCTGCGCAAGATCGCCGAGGACGATTTCGGCGCACTCGGCGATACCTCAACGCTGGCCGATCCCGCTGTTGTCGATGATCTGATCGCCAACCGGCAGAACAGGGCGGATGCGGCTTGATTGAGGTTTGTCTCGCTCCTCGCGGGTGAGATAGCGATTTTAGATTAGGCGAGGACTTATTCCTCGCCTAATTCCTGCTTTCGCAACGGAAGTGCGGACAGCTCCTGGCCAACGGCTTTCGAAAGCGCTCTCAAAAATCGATCGCCCGCCCATTGATCTCCCAATCGCCGAAGCGCGAGGGCTCGGCGCCGCCGCGGCCGCCGGTTTCGGGGGGGAGATCGGGTTGCGTCTGGGCCTTGCGGCGTTCCTCGGCTTCCGCGAGCGCCCGTTTGGCGGCTGGCGAGAGCGGTTTGCGTGGCGCCGTGCCGGCGTCGATGTCATTTTTATTATCGTTATCTGCAATCTGCATGGCGTGATGCGGCCTGGAACCGTTGAAATAGGCGGGTGAATAGCCAAATCATAGAGCGTCCGGCCGCAAAGAGAAAGGTTCGGACTGACGATGTGATGGAGACATCAGATGAACCTCATGCGCACTGCCATGTTGCTTGCCTTCATGACCGCCCTTTTCATGGGCGTCGGCTATTTGATCGGTGGTCAAGCCGGCATGATGATCGCGCTTGTCGTCGCTGCGGGCATGAATTTCTTTTCCTATTGGAATTCCGATCGCATGGTGCTCTCCACCTATCACGCACAGGAAGTGGACGAGCGCAGCGCGCCGGAATTCTATCGCATCATCCGCGACCTTGCCCGGAATGCAGGCCTGCCGATGCCGAAGGTCTATCTCTATGACAGCCCGCAACCGAACGCCTTTGCCACCGGCCGCAATCCCGAAAATGCCGCTGTCGCGGCATCGACGGGCCTGCTCAATGCGCTGACACCGGAGGAAGTGGCCGGTGTGATGGCGCATGAGCTGGCGCATGTGCAAAACCGCGACACGCTGACGATGACGATCACGGCGACGCTCGCCGGCGCCATTTCCATGCTCGGCAATTTCGCCTTCTTCTTTGGCGGGCGCCGCGACAATAACAATCCCCTCGGTGTCGTCGGCGTGCTGGTGGCGATGATCGTCGCCCCTCTCGCCGCCATGCTGGTGCAGATGGCGATCAGCCGTACGCGTGAATATTCGGCGGACCGTCGCGGCGCTGAAATCTGCGGCAATCCTCTCTGGCTCGCCTCGGCGCTCGGCAAGATCGCCCGCGGGGCGGAGCATATCCCCAATGAAGAGGCCGAGGGTCATCCGGCGACGGCGCATATGTTCATCATCAATCCGCTTTCGGGCGCGCGCATGGACAATCTGTTCTCCACGCACCCGGATACGGAAAACCGGATCGCCGCGCTTCACGAGATGGCGCGCTACGGCGGTGGTGGCGGCCCTGCTGCCGACATGCAGGCCGGCTTTGGCTCGACGGGACCGATCTTGACTGATAATCCGGTGCGCAAATCGCGCTCCGTACCGAATACGGGTCGCGGTGGTTCGCAACCGCCGAAGGGACCCTGGTCTTGAATTCCAACAATAAGAAGCCTTTCAACAAAGACGGAAGGCAATCGGGCAATCGTCCGCCGCGTGATTCGGCTCCCGCCAAGCCAGGATTTGCGGCGCGCGCCGCTGCGACGAAGATTCTGGCGGCGGTCATCGATCGCAAGACGCCGCTCGACGGCATGCTGGATGCCGAAGGCGGCAATCCTGCCTATAGAGCGCTTGGCGAGAGCGACCGGGCGCTGGTGCGCGCCATTCTGAATTCGGCGCTTAGGCATTTGCCGCGCATCGAGGCGGCGATCGCTTCCCTGCTGGACTCACCACTGCCGGAGGGCGCCCGCGCCCTGCATCATGTCCTGGTGGTGGGTGCGGCACAGATGCTCTATCTCGACGTGCCGGATCATTCCGCCGTCGATATTGCCGTCGAGCAGGCCAACCAGGACCCGCGCAACCGCCGCTTCGCCAAGCTGGTCAACGCGATTCTCAGGCGGATAGGGCGGGAGAAGCAAGAGATTCTGAGCCGGGTTGCCAATGTGCCAGCCATGCCGGCCTGGTTCCTGGCGCGTCTCGAGGCTGCCTATGGCACGGAGGCTGCGGCAAGGATTTCCGATACGCAACTGGAGCCGGCGGCGATTGACGTTACGGTGAAATCCGATGCCGAGGGCTGGGCGAAACGCTTGAATGGCGTCGTCTTGCCGACCGGCGGCGTGCGGCTTGCCGCTTTCGAAGGCTCCATTCCTTCGCTCGATGGGTTTTCGGACGGCGAATGGTGGGTCCAGGATGCCGCCGCCAGCATTCCGGCAAAATTGTTCGGTTCGCTTTCTGGCCGTAAGGTGGTGGATCTCTGCGCCGCGCCGGGCGGCAAAACCGCGCAGCTCATTCTCGCCGGCGGCAAGGTGACCGCGCTCGACCAATCCGCCAATCGCCTCAAGCGGCTCTCCGCCAATCTGGCAAGACTTGGGATGGAGGCGGAAACCATCGCCGCCGACATGGCAAAGTTCCAACCCGACGATCTTTTCGACGCGGCCCTTCTCGATGCTCCCTGCTCGTCAACGGGCACGACGCGTCGCCATCCCGATGTGCTGTGGACCAAGGGTCCGGAGGACATCGCCAAGCTTGCCGGCCTGCAGGAACGCCTGCTTCGCCATGCGTTGACCCTGGTCAAGCCTGGCGGGCTCGTGGTCTTCTCCAACTGTTCACTCGATCCGGAAGAGGGCGAGGATCTCGTCGCGCGGGTTCTGGCCGAGACGGAGACGGTCGAGCGCGTGCCGATCAAGCCTGAGGATTGGCCGGGTCTCGAGGCCGCGATCTCGCCTCTCGGTGCTTTCCGCACCACGCCCGGCATGCTGCCGCTTTCCGGCGGTTTCGCATCCGGACTGGATGGGTTCTTCGCAGTGGTGCTGCGCCGCACGCGATAGTAGCGGCTCCGAGGGGTTACGCTCGACTTGTTCAAAAATCGGGCACAATGTCCTTATTTGGCATATTCCTAACCTCTTCTTAACCACCGATATAGAGAGTAAGCATAAGCAAATATGCAGTTTTCCGGCAGGGTTCGGTGAGTTTACACATGCGGGAAGCATGGCGGCGAATGTCGCGCCGCGCGGCACTGACGCGATTGCGTCTCACCCGCCACACGATGCGTGTGCCGGAACGGCTGATCGTGGCTCCGACGGACCTGCGCAGCATCGATCCGTTTTTTGTCGAAGAGCTTTTGAACGGCCGCATCCTGTTGGCGGGCCGGGTGCTGGAAACGGAAGGGAAATCTCCCTTCGCGCTGGAGCTGCCGTCGCAGGCCTTTGCGGCCCGCCTGCATAGCTTCCGCTGGCTGCGGCATTTGCGGGCGGAAAAAAGCGATCAGGCTTCGGCGCTGGCGCGCGCCATCCTCAACGACTGGATGGCCGTGCATGGCCGTCGGCTGCAGGGCATAGCCTGGTCGCCCGATATCGCGGCACAGCGGCTGATCGCCTGGTTGTCGCATTCGCCCGTGGTCCTGCAGGGCACGGATGGCGGCTTTTATCGCCGTTTCATGCGCATGCTGGTTTTCCACGTCCGTTATCTCCGCCGTGTGGCGGCAACGACGCGGGACGGTGAGACGCGATTTCGGGTGCGGATCGCGCTCGCCATGTCCTCGGTTGCCATGCCGAACGGCAGCTCGACACTGAAGCGCGCCGGTCAGGCGCTCGAT
This sequence comes from Rhizobium sp. LEGMi-198b, assembly GCF_054114205.1. NCBI lineage: Bacteria > Pseudomonadati > Pseudomonadota > Alphaproteobacteria > Hyphomicrobiales > Rhizobiaceae > Rhizobium > Rhizobium sp. LEGMi-198b. The sequence continues at coordinate 91,197 of NZ_JBSYVH010000004.1, forward strand.
CGCGAAATCGACCGGCAGATCCTCCCCGACGGCGGACATATCTCGCGTAATCCGCGCGTGGCGCTGGAGCTGCTGCTCGACTTGCTGCCGCTGCGCCAGACCTACGTCAATCTTGGCCACGACGCGCCGGCGCGGCTGATCCCCGGCATCGACCGCATGTATCCGGCCTTGCGCTTCTTCCGGCATCAGGATGGCGATCTCGCGCTGTTCAATGGCGCGACGTCGACGCTAGCCAACGAGCTGATGTCCGTCCTGCGTTATGACGAAACCGCCGGACAGGTGTTCAAGGCGCTGCCGCATACCAAATACCATCGGCTGGCTGCCGGACAGGCCGTGGTTATCATCGATACCGGGGCGCCCGCTTCCGCTGACCTCAGCCGCACGGCGCATGCCGGCTGCTTGTCCTTCGAAATGTCTTCGGGCAAATCCCGCTTCATCGTCAATTCCGGCTCGCCGAATTTTGCCGGCGACCGTTACGTCCAGGCGGCGCGGGCCACCGCGGCGCATTCGACCGTGACGCTCGATGACACTTCGTCGAGCCTGTTTTCGAGGTCCAAAGCCCTTGGGCCTGTGATGGTCAGCGGCGTCAAGAAGGTTATCGTCGAGCGGGCTGAAACCGAAGATGGCCGCGATTATGTCCGGGCGGTGCATGACGGCTATCTCTCGACCTTCGGCTACGCCCATGAGCGTGAGGTGAGCCTGAATGCCGCCGGCACCATTCTTGCCGGCCGCGACCGCTTTTTTGTACCGGAGGGTAAGAAATCGCTGCTGAAGAGCGAGGGTCTTGCCTCCGCCCGCTTTCACGTTCATCCCTCCATCAGCCTGCTGCAGACCGAGACCGACGCCGCGCTGTTGATTGCGCCGGACGGCGAGACCTGGGTGTTCTCCTCGCCGGGCAATGAGGTGCTGGTGACTGAGGATATCTTTTTTGCCGACGCTTCCGGCATGCGCTCCTCCGACCAGCTCGAGATCGTTTTCCCGATCATCGAAAAGCCGGAAATCCGCTGGTTTTTATCCCATCGGCCATAGGCTAAGTGCTTAAGCTGTGTTAACGGGGCGGGCATATTGTCCCGCGCCGTTTTGCTGGACATCTCCTCACGCTCGATTGGAGAAAGCCATGGCCGTCGTTTCCAAAAAAATCCCAGCTCCCGACAAAGTGAAGGTGAAGACCGCGCTTCTGTCCGTCTCCGACAAGACCGGCATCGTTGAGCTGGCGCGTGCGCTCAGCGAAAAGGGCGTGCGGCTGCTGTCGACCGGCGGCACGCACAAGACCATTGCGGCGGCGGGTCTTGCCGTGACCGATGTATCCGAAGTGACGGAGTTTCCCGAAATCATGGATGGCCGCGTCAAGACGCTGCATCCGAAGGTGCATGGCGGCCTGCTCGCTATTCGCGATGACGCCGAACATCAGGCGGCAATGAAGGAGCACGGCATCGAGGGCATCGACCTCGTCGTCATCAATCTCTATCCCTTCGAAGATGTCCGCAAGGCCGGGGGCGATTATCCGACGACGGTCGAGAATATCGACATTGGCGGCCCTGCGATGATCCGCGCTTCGGCCAAGAACCACGCCTATGTGACGATCCTGACTGATCCGGCCGACTATCCGGAGCTGCTGGAGCAACTCTCGGCCGATGCCGGCCAGACCGCCTATGCCTTCCGCCAGCGCATGGCCGCTAAGGCTTTCGCTCGCACCGCGGCCTATGATGCGATGATCTCCAACTGGTTCGCCGAGGCTCTGGATATCGCGACGCCGCGCCACCGCGTCATCGGCGGCGTTCTGCGCGAGGAGATGCGCTATGGCGAAAACCCGCATCAGAAGGCGGCTTTCTACGTCACCGGTGAAAACCGGCCCGGCGTTTCCACCGCGACGCTCATCCAGGGCAAGCAGCTTTCCTACAACAACATCAACGATACCGACGCGGCCTACGAACTTGTTGCCGAGTTCCTGCCGGAAAAGGGTCCGGCATGCGCGATCATCAAGCATGCCAATCCTTGTGGCGTTGCCACCGGTCCGACCCTGGTTGAGGCCTATAAGCGGGCTCTCGCCTGCGATTCCGTTTCGGCCTTCGGCGGCATCATTGCGCTGAACAGCCTGCTCGATGCGGAAACCGCCGAGGAGATCGTCAAGCTCTTCACCGAGGTCATCATCGCGCCAGAGGTCAGCGAGGAAGCCAAGGCGATCATCGCCCGCAAGCCGAACCTCCGCCTGCTGTCGGTTGGCGCCCTGCCCGATCCGCGTGCGGCCGGCCTGACTGCCAAAACCGTCTCCGGTGGTTTGCTCGTCCAGAACCGCGACAATGCGCTGGTCGAAGATATGAAGCTGAAGGTGGTCACCAAGCGTGCGCCGACGGCACAGGAGCTGGAAGACATGAAATTTGCCTTCCGCGTCGCCAAGCATGTGAAATCGAATGCTGTTGTTTACGCCAAGGACGGCCAGACGGCCGGTATCGGCGCCGGGCAGATGAGCCGCGTCGATTCGGCCCGCATCGCCGCGATCAAGGCCGAAGAGGCCGCCAAGGCCATGGGTCTTGCCGAGCCGCTGACGCGCGGCTCTGCCGTGGCGTCGGAAGCCTTCCTGCCGTTCGCCGACGGCCTGCTGTCGGCGATTGCCGCCGGCGCGACGGCGGTCATCCAGCCGGGTGGTTCGATGCGGGACCAGGAAGTCATCGACGCCGCCGACGAGCATGGTGTTGCGATGGTTTTCACGGGCGTACGTCATTTCCGGCATTGAGCCATAGCTCGCTTCGTCGTCGTTTCGTCCACCCTCATCCTGAGCTTGTCGAAGGACGAGGGTGGCCCATAAGCAACCACCCGCCCTTGTGGTTCGAGGCTTCGGCCTTTCATGCTTCCGCGCCTCACCATGAGGGCTGATCCTCTCGCTCGCTGGTATATCCCTAATTAAATGGAGGGATATCTCACTTCGCCTTATCGGCCGGATAGGGCGTCGGCAGCAGGAGCAGCAATCCGCCTGCAAGGAAGATGATCAAGGTCGCCATGCCGAGGCGGGCGGAGCCGCTCCAATAGGTCATCAGCGAGAAAAACAGTGTCGCCATGAAGCTGGTGGCGCGGCCGGAGAGTGCGTAGATGCCGAAATAGCGGCCTGCTTCGGCGAGGCTGACACTGCGGGCGAGATAGGAGCGCGAGGAGGCCTGGACCGGGCCGAAGGCGAGGCCGACGAGCAGGCCATAGGCAATATAGGCCTTCTCCGCCGCTGTGCCGAACAGGCCGCCAGAATCGGCGGTCGAGAGCGGCACGAGGCCGAAAAGCGTAAAACCCGGTCCGGTGGAGATGATGCCGAGGGCCGCGAGGAGCAGCATGGTCAGGCTGATAACGACGGTTATCTTCGAACCCAGCCAGCGATCGACATAGCCGGCGATAAAGCAGCCGAAAATCGCGACGACGTTGAGGATAATGCCGTAAATACCGATCTCGATGGTCGCCCAGCCAAACATTCCCGCGGCGAAGGTGCCGCCGAGGATCAGCAGGCCGTTAACGCCGTCCTGGTAGACCATGCGGGCAATCAGGAAAAGACTGATGCCCCGGCGGCGTTTCAGTTCGCCGAGTGTCATTCTCAGCTCATGCAGGCCGGAGCGAACCGCCGTACCGAGCGGCAGGCCGCGGGCGGCATCCGGCGTGAAGAAAAACATCGGCAGAATGAAGAGAAAATACCAGACGGCGGAAATCGGTCCGGTGATGCGCGCATCTTCGCCGAGACTGGCGTCCAGGCCGAAGAGCGGTGTCAGGCCGAGGATGGTCTTGCCAGTTTGCGGGTTGCCGGCCAAAAGCGCCACGACGGCGATAAGCACGATCATGCCGCCGAGATAGCCGAGTCCCCAGGCGGCATTCGACAATCGGCCGATATCGTCCTTGCTGACGAGGCGCGGCATCATCGAATCGTTGAAGACGATTGAAAACTCTGCCGAGATCGAGGCAAGGATCATGAAGATGACGGGGTAGATCACCGGCGAACCGGGTGCTGCACCCCAAAGGCAGAACAGGCTGGCGATCTTGATGACTGCAAAGAAGGCGATCCAGGGTTTACGGGCGCCGGACTGATCGGCGATCGAACCGAGCACTGGCGACAAGACGGCGATGATCACCGAGGAGATCGTCGCCATATTGCTCCACATTGCCTGCGCGGCCACCGGATCCGCCGTCAGGCGCGCGACGAAATAAGGACCGAAAATGAAGGTGGTGACGACGGTGAAGAACGGCTGCGCCGCCCAGTCGAAGAACATCCACCCCCAGATGCCCCGCGCCGGCACTTTCGCCGGCGCGTCGTCCCTTATCTCTGTGGCCACCAAATTCCTGCCCCTGATTCGATAGTGCGTCTATCACGCGGGGCGGACTGTCTCATCTCGCCCGATCGTGCGCAAGGTCGGTCAGGAGGCCGGCAGCGACGGTGATCCGGGCAAGGTTCGGATCGCCGCTTTCGCTGAGGCCCGCAAGCTCTTCGGCAATGCGGTTGATGCGGATGCGGTCTTCGGCGTGCCATGCAAGGATCGGCTGCTTGTCCTTCGGATGATTGCTGAGCGCCGAGATGACGATATCACGGCGGGCCCCAGCGATCTGGTCGAGGCTGCGGGCCAGCGCCAGGCTTTCATAGTGATCGCCGGTGATGATCCGGCTGCCGGCGAGCAGCAGACGGCCGACCCGGAAGGTCTGCGACACCGTGAAGTAGCTTTCGGCGGCGCGGTTGAGCGTATCGCCTGTCCGTTCGGCGATCTGCATGATTTCCGGCACGAGGACGAGCGCGTAGATCGTCGCGATCTCGGAAGCGAGCTTTTCAGGCAGACCGGCGGCCTGATAATCCGCCTGGCGGGTCGCGATCTCGGCTGCGAAATCCGCCGGGATCTGGCTGAGGAAGACCGGCCGCAGCTTTTTCAATGCTGCCTGAAGCCGGCTAACGGTTTCCTCGATATCGCCCTTCGCCGCTCCGGTTTTCAGCAATAGGCGGGTCAGCACCGTATAGACTTCGGTGATTTCGCCATAGACGCGGTTCTGCGTCTGGCCGCCGACCTTGCCATCCAGCGCATCGGTCTCGTTCCAGAGGCGATCGAGATCGAAGCCGTCGCGGGCGAGCACGGCAGCCTTGACCACTTCGGCGGCAGACGCGGCCGTCGCATCCATCATGCTGACGGCAAAGCCCGGTCCGCCGCGGTTGATCGCTTCGTTTGCCAGTACCGTCGCGATGATTTCGCGGCGCAGACGATGGCCGGAGATATCGGCGGCATGCGAGCGCTGCATTTTTACCGGGAAATATTGGCTGAGCGTCGCGGCAAAATAGGGATCGTCCGGTAGGTCGCTCGCCGCCAGGGCATCGAACAGGACGATCTTGGCGTAGGAGAGCAGGACGCCGATCTCGGCGCGGCTGAGCGGCCGGCCATTGGCGTAGCGTTCGGCAAAGGTCTGGTCGTCCGGCAGCGTCTCAACCTTGCGGTTGAGCTGCTTCGCCCCCTCTAGCACGCTCATGAAACGGCTGAGTTCCAGACCGTTGCCGGTGCCTTTGCGTTCCGTCAGGGAAATCGCCAGAGACTGCAGATAGTTGTTGCGCAGCACCAGCGCCGCCACCTCGTCGGTCATCGAGGCCAGCAGCGTATCGCGCTTGGCGCGCGTCAGGCGGCCGTCGAACATGGCTGATGCTAGCGCGATCTTGATATTGACCTCGACGTCCGAGGTATTGACGCCTGCCGAATTGTCGATGGCGTCGGAATTGCAGCGCCCGCCCTTGAGGCCATAGGCGATGCGGCCCTTCTGGGTAACGCCGAGATTGGCGCCTTCGCCGATCACTCTGGCACGAACCTCTTCAGCGGTGATACGGATTGGATCGTTGGCGCGATCGCCGACTTCCGAATCCGTTTCGGCCGGTGCCTTCACATAGGTGCCGATACCGCCGAACCAGAGCAGGTCCACCGGGCTCTTCAGGATCGCCGTCATGATCTCGAAGGGCGTCGCCACGGTCTTGTCGATGCCGATAGCGGCAGCGGCCTCATGAGTCAGCGTCACCGATTTTGCCGAACGTGAGATGATCATCGCGCCCTTCGACAGGACGCTCTTGTCGAAATCCTGCCAGCTCGAGCGGGCGAGATTGAAAAGCCGCTGCCGCTCGGCGAGCGTCTTTTTCATGTCTGGATCGGGATCGATGAAGATGTCGCGGTGATCGAAGGCAGCGAGAAGGCGGATTTTCGGCGACAGCAGCATGCCGTTGCCGAAGACGTCGCCGGACATGTCGCCGACGCCGGCGACGGTGAAGGGCGTCGTCTGGATATCGATATCCATCTCACGGAAATGCCGCTTGACGGTCTCCCAGGCGCCGCGGGCCGTGATGCCCATCTTCTTGTGGTCGTAACCGGCCGAGCCGCCGGAGGCGAAGGCGTCGTCGAGCCAGAAGCCGGCTTCCTGTGCCAAGGCATTGGCGGTGTCGGAGAAAGTCGCGGTGCCCTTGTCGGCGGCGACGACGAAATAGGGGTCGTCTCCATCCTGCCGCACCGTGTCCGGTGGCGCAATGATATCGGCGCCGGAGATATTGTCGGTGATCGACAGCAGGGTGCGAATATAGGTCTTGTAGGCCTCGCGGCCGGCATTGAAGATCTCGTCGCGGTTGCCGCCGACCGGGAGTTTCTTCGGATAGAAGCCACCCTTGGCGCCGACGGGCACGATGACGGCATTCTTCACCTGCTGCGCCTTCACGAGGCCCAGAACCTCGGTGCGGTAGTCTTCGGCGCGATCCGACCAGCGCAAGCCGCCGCGAGCGACCTTGCCGAAGCGCAGGTGCACGCCCTCCACCTCGACGCCATAGACGAAGATCTCGCGGAAAGGCCGCGGTTCCGGCAGGCCGTCTAGGAGTTTCGGATCGAGCTTGAAGGCCAGCATGGCTTTCGGTGTGCCGTCCGGGTTTTTCTGGAAATAGTTGGTGCGTAGCGTCGCATCGACGGCGTTGACATAGCGGCGGAGAATCCGGTCGTCGTCGAGGCTTGGAACATCGGCGAGTTCGGTCTCGATCGTCGCATGCAATTCGCTGAGTTTTTTCGTGCGGTTCTTGTCGTTGAGCTTGGGGGCGAGCGTGTCGTGGAACAGGCGGAAGATCGAGGCTGCGATGCGCGGATATTTGTCCAGCGTCGCGGCGATATAATCCTGCGAATAGGCGATACCGGCCTGGCGAAGATAGCGGGCATAGGCGCGCAGGACGTTGGTTTCGCGAGCCGAAAGACCGGCGGAGATGATCAGTCGGTTGAAAGCATCGTTATCGATCGTGCCGCCGAAGGCTGCGAGGAAGGCTTCCTCCAGCGCCGCGCCGTGGCGCGCGAGATCGATCGTCACGCCGCCGCGGGCTTCGAGTTCCATATCGTGGAGAACGACACGGCCGTTCGCGCCGTTCTTGCCGGTGACGTAAATGTCGAAGGTCCGCTCGCTGAGGACATTGAAGCCGAGATTTTCGAGCAGCGGCACGCGGCGCGACAGCGCCAGATTGTCTTCGGCGTGGAAGATCTTCAACGACAGGATATCGCCGGCTTCCTCCTTGCGGATGTAGAAGGCGATTCGGATCTGATCGGGGCCGGCGGTGGCGGTGATATCGGGCAGGTCGGCAACGGCGTCCTCCGGCGAAAAGGCCTCCTGGAAGGCCTGGCTGACGGAGATATGCGGGGCCTTGGGTCCGGCCAGCATTTCGAAGCGGTCGTCCCAGCGGGCGGTGATGGCGCGGATCGCCGCTTCGAGCTTCGCCTGCGGAACATGCGGGGTCTTGCCGCCGCTGCGGCCGATGATGAAATGCACGCGCGCGACGCCGCCTTCCGGGAAGGCCGGATAGTAGGCGGAAACGCGACCGTCATAGACGGTCTTCAGGTAATTGCCGATCCTCTCGCGGACGACGGAATCATATTCCTCGCGCGGAACATAGACGATCACCGAGACGAAGCGGTCGAAATGGTCGATGCGCGGCAGCGCGCGCACGCGCGGGCGGTCGGCAAGGTCGTTGATCTGTTCGGCAAAGCTTGCGAGCAGCGTCGTGTCGATCTGGAAGAGATCGTCGCGCGGATAGGATTCCAGCGTATTGTCCAGCATGCGCCCGGAATGGCTGGCCGGGTCGAAGCCGAAATGGTCCTTGACCTTCTGCACCTTGGACCGCAGCAACGGCACCTCGGCGGCGGCGCTGGTGTACGCTGTGGACGTATAGAGGCCGACGATGCGCAGTTCGCCGGTGACATTGCCGTCGGCATCGAAACGCTTGACGCCAACATAATCCATATAGGCACGACGGTGAACGACCGACTTTACATTGGCTTTGGTGACGATCAGGAAATCCGGCCCGTCGAGGAAGGCCAGGATTTCCGGCGTGGTGGTGACGGCGTCTTTTCCCTGGCGCAGGACGAGGACGTCGGGATTGGAGAGGATGCCGAGGCCGGCGCCACGGTCGCGCTCCACCTTGGCGCTGGCGCCCTTGCCGGAATAGACATATTCGCGCATGCCGAGGAAGGTGAAATTGCCGTCGCGCAGCCAGGCGAGAAAGGCCAGCGCCTCATCACGATCCGCCTTGCGGCGGGCGGCGGTCTCATAAGTGGAAAGCTCCGTTATCACTGTATCGAGCCGCGTCAGCATTGGCTTCCAGTCGGAAACGGTCAAATGCGTCTGATCGAGCACGATTTGCACGCGCTTGATCAGGTCCGCCGCCTGCGCCGCGGTCAGCGGTGACAGATGTAGTTGAATATGGCTGACACGATCGGCGGGATCGCTCGGATGATCGGCAGAGTAAAGCGTCGGCTGCCTGCCGTCTTTGATGACGAGGATCGGATGCACCGCCATGAAAAGATCGCGGTAGCTGCTGGTCACCTCGCCCATGGCCGATTCGTAGAGGAACGGCATGTTATGATCGGTGATCGAGAGAATCGAAACCGGCACGCCTTCGGGGTCGATATTGGCGACCTGTTCGATGGTGACGCGGGGAGAATCGCCGTTCCAGGCTGCCAGTTCCCCAGCCGCATGCACAGCGGCAAGGGCAAGCATTTCCGGGCTGTAGCGCTCCAAATCGTCATTGCTCGCCCGGCCGAACAGGATTTCCGGATCGAGATGCGCCTCGCCGGTTGCAGCGGCGATCTTGCGGGCCGCTTCGATCTGTTTTTCCCGTTTCGGATTGGTCCTGGGTGCCATGAAATTCCTCCCTTATTCCAAGTTTGGTCACTTTATCAGAAGGTTTATCGAAAAAACTGGCAAATTGAATGCGAATTTCATCGCTTTTCGACCAATTCGGTCTCAAATTTTGAAGAATCTTGCTGATTTGCGATGATCTTGATGCAATCCGTGTAAAAATTGGCGCAGAATTGGCGATATTGCGTAGTCAACAGAGGTTTTCATGACTCTGTGAAGCGCGATTGACAGAGTGACGATAAAAAGATCATCAAACGGCGCAATCAAGGCCGGAAGATCGGAACTGGAAGCAAGCATCATGTCGGATATCGCGGCGGGCGCCGTTATCGTCATCTCCAGCCATGTCGTCAGAGGTTCCGTCGGCAATCGTGCCGCCGTCTTCGCGCTGGAAACCCTGGGCCACCCCGTTTGGGCGCTGCCAACAGTCGTTTTGCCCTGGCATCCCGGCCATGGCCGCTCGACCCGGCTGACCTTTGCCGAGGCGGATTTCGACCACGCGATCGACGATCTTATCGCCGCGCCCTGGCTCGCGGAGGTGAAGGCGGTGCTGTCGGGTTATTTCGGCAATGCCGCGCAGGCACGCTCCGTTGCGCGGCTGGTAACGGCACTCAGGGAAAAGAACCCCGATCTCTTCTATGCCTGCGATCCCGTTATCGGCGATGCCGGTGGGCTCTATGTGCCCGACGCAACCGCCGAAGCGATCCGCGATCAGCTCATCCCGCTCGCATCGCTGGCGACGCCGAACCGCTACGAGCTTGCCTGGCTTGCCGGCGCGCCGCTGGAGGACAACAACGCCGTCATGGAGGCTGCCCTGGCGCTGGGGCCGCCGCGCATGCTGGTGACGTCGGCCGTGCCGATGATGACCGGTGGCACCGGCAATCTCTATCTCAGCGGCCGAAATGCGCTGTTTGCCGAACATCGCAGCATCGACAACGCGCCGAACGGGCTTGGCGACCTGCTCTCGGCCGTGTTCCTGTCGCGGCTTCTGTCGGGCATGGACGAAGAGAGGGCTTTGCAATTGACCACGGCCAGCGTCTATGAAGTCCTGGCGCGGGCGGTCAAGCGCGGCAGCGACGAATTGACGCTCGCCGCCGATGCTTCCAGCCTCTCGACCCCCATGGCAATGGTGCAGATGCGGCGCCTGCTGCATCCGGCGCAGCGGCGGAAAAAATAGCGGTCGCCGATGCGATAGCTTTTTGCGTTGCAATAGTTGCCATTGGCGGCGGTGCGCTGTAATTCAATGTCATGAGCTTTCCTACCTCCCTTCTGAACGGCTATCGCAACTTCATGAGCGGGCGTTACGTCGATGAACGCGATCGCTATCGCAATTTGGCGGAGGAAGGGCAGAAGCCCGGAACCCTGGTGATTGCCTGTTCCGACAGCCGTTCGGCGCCGGAGACCATTTTCGACGCTGGTCCCGGAGAGCTTTTCGTTATCCGCAACGTCGCCAATATGGTGCCGCCCTATGAGCCGGACGGCCATTTTCACTCGACGTCCGCAGCTCTGGAATTCGCGGTGCAGTCCCTGAAGGTCGCGGATATCGTTGTCATGGGACATGGTCGCTGCGGCGGCATCCGCGCAGCGTTGGATCCGAATGCCGAGCCGCTGTCGCCGGGCGATTTCATCGGCCGGTGGATGGGCCTCGTAAGGCCGGCCGCCGAGCAGATCCAGAGCAATGACGTTATGACGCCGGCCGAGCGGCAGACGGCGCTGGAGCGCATCTCCATCCGCAATTCGCTCGACAATCTACGCAGCTTTCCCGATATCAAGGCGCTGGAAGAGGAAGGGAAATTGAACCTGCACGGCGCATGGTTCGATATCTCGACTGGAGAGCTGTGGGTGATGGACCCGACGACGCGCGATTTTATCCGGCCGGAAATCTGAGACTACGATAAGGACAAACGAAAAAGGCGCTCCGGACCATTTGGCCGAGCGCCCTTTGTCGATTTGTTGCCGTGATTATTGGCCGTCGATCTGCTTGCCGATATAGGCGATCGCCTGCTGGTAGACCGCTGCATCGTTCCAGCCGCCGATCGCCGCAAAATTGGGCTCGCCGGGCTGATAGCCAAGACCTGGCTGCCAGCCATGGCCCTTCAGGAAGTTTGCAGTCGAGGCCAACGCGTCGGCGCGGGATCCGACCAGATCGACCCTGCCGTCGCCATCGCCGTCGACGCCGAAATTGACGACGTTCTTCGGCATGAATTGTGTCTGGCCGATTTCGCCATGGGCCGCGCCGCGGGCGGTCGGGCTCAGATAGCCTTCGCCGACGAGCTTGAGGGCGGCATAGAGCTGATCGGTGAAATAGTCGGAGCGGCGGCAGTCATAAGCGAGCGTCGACACGGCCGAGAGCGTATGCTGGTCGCCCATGAAGCCGCCGAAGCCGGTTTCCATGCCCCATATGGCGATGATCGGGCCGGCGGGGACGCCATAACGCTTCTCGATTCTAGCGAAGAGAGCGGCATTGGCCTGCTTCATGTTCTTGCCACGAGTGATAATCGCCTGGCCACCGCGCTTTCTCATGAAATCTTCGAATGAGAGCTTGAAGCTCTTCTGGCCGCGATCGGCGCGGATGGTCGGTTGATTGTAATGCACGTTGGCGAAGGCTCGGTCGAGAACGGAGGCGCTGACGCCCTGGGCCTGCGCTTCCTGTTTGAATTCCTGCATCCAATTCTCAAAACCGGCCGACGAGTTGCCGCAAGCTGCCGCATTCGCCGCAAACGGCGTCACCAACAGCAACCCGCCTGCCACGAGAGCTGCCATTCCAGACTTTGTCATGCGCATTCAGAGTCCCCGAATTCTTACCGCGCGAGGCGCGGTAATGGTTTTTGATGGCGCATAAGCCTTCCATTTTTGAGGCCTACGCGCGGTCTTACTGTGACCGGACCATGCCAGTATCCGGCAATTCTGTCATTATCACGGTTAAGCGATCAATATTTTCGCTTCACGTGAAACACTATACCTGACGCAGCTTTGTAAAAGCCTCGCCGTTCGATCGGAAATAGCGAGGCTTTTCTTTGGTTCCTGCTTAGCCAGCAAAGGTTGAAAAACCGTAAATGGTTTATAAACCCTTTATGCCGCCTGCTTGCGCGGCTTGACCAGGCCACGGTTGATCAGGAGTTCGGCAATCTGGATGGCGTTCAGCGCCGCGCCCTTGCGCAGATTGTCGGAGACGACCCAGATGTTGAGGCCGTTTTCAACCGTCGCGTCCTCGCGAATGCGCGAAATGTAGGTCGCGTCCTCGCCGGCGGACTCATAAGGCGTGATGTAGCCACCGTTTTCGCGCTTGTCGATGACGAGGCAGCCCGGTGCTTCGCGCAGGATATCGCGGGCCTGATCGGCGGTGATCTCGTTTTCGAACTCGATATTGACCGATTCCGAATGACCGATGAAGACCGGCACGCGCACGGCGGTGCAGGTAACCTTGATCTTCGGATCGAGCATCTTCTTGGTTTCGGCCAGCACCTTCCATTCTTCCTTGGTGTAGCCGTCTTCCATGAAGACATCGATGTGCGGAATGACGTTGAAGGCGATACGCTTGGTGAACTTCTTCGATTCGATCGGATCAGCGACGAAGACAGCGCGGGTCTGGTTGAAAAGCTCGTCCATGCCGTCCTTGCCGGCGCCGGAGACGGACTGGTAGGTCGAGATGACGACGCGCTTGATCTTGGCGAAGTCGTGCAGCGGCTTGAGCGCCACAACAAGCTGCGCGGTCGAGCAATTCGGGTTGGCGATGATGTTGCGCTTGGTGAACTGCGTGACGGCATCCGGGTTTACTTCCGGCACGATCAACGGCACGTCGGCGTCGTAGCGCCAGGCGGAGGAGTTGTCGATGACGACGCAGCCCTGGGCGCCGATCTTCGGCGAGAACTTTTTGGAGACGTCGCCGCCGGCCGACATCAGGCAGATGTCGGTGTCGGAGAAATCGTAGTTCTCCAGGTTCGAAACCTTCAATGTCCGGTCGCCGAAGGAAACTTCGGTGCCCTGCGAGCGGGCCGATGCGAGGGCTACGACCTCGTCAGCCGGAAAACCGCGTTCGGACAGGATATTGAGCATTTCGCGGCCGACATTCCCGGTCGCGCCCGCAACTGCAACTTTGAAACCCATTTCTCAAGCTCTCTTTCTCTTCTCTCCTCTTGGGCGAGGGGGGAACCGCGGCCATAACGGCCGGTTCCTGTCCCCAGCCGAGCCGGGGAGAGAGCGGCAGGCCAGAGACGTCAGACGGTTTTCGTCGTCGTTTTGGCCTTGGTTTTGGAAGAAACCGGAAAACGGAACTCCTGCCCGGCATAGTCTGCCAGGTGACCGAAGCTATCGATCTGTTCGAAGCGAACCATGGAGGTCTTCCTTTTCCGTCGCCGGTTCTACGGGGTTTTCCACAGGAGTCAAGGATTTCCGCGTTCCGACCGATGCGGGAACGCGGAAATCAACATCAGCCCTCAGCGGTTGGTGTTGCGTGTGGATTCGAACAGAAACCAGGTGCGGCGTTCCGTCTCGTCCAGCCAGCTTTCAAGCAGGCTGGCGGTGGCGATATCGCCATATTCATCGCAGACATCGTGGGCGGCGCGGATTTCGGCGGAAAGCCTGAGATTGTCGTCGGCCAGTTCGGCGAGCATGTCCTGGGCGTCGACATATTCGGCGTCATTGTCGGGGATGCGCTGCAGCTTGGCGATGTGGCCGATCGAACGCAGCGTGGTGCCGCCGATCTTTCTGGCGCGTTCGGCCATCGGGTCTGTCATGGCGAAGATCTGCTCGCCCTGCTCGTCCAGCAACAGGTGGTAATCGCGGAAATGCGGTCCGCTCATATGCCAATGGAAATTCTTGGTCTTGAGATAAAGGGAAAAGACGTCGGCCAGCAGCGCATTCAGTGCTGCGGAAATATCGCGTGTCGCTTCTTCGCTGAGATTGGTGCGCGTGCCCAGTTTCGATTTGGTGTTGGCGGTATTCATGATGACGTGCTCCGTTTCGTTGGTCGCAACAGCGATCCTCAGAGATTTTCGCAGTAATTCATGGCGTTCGCTCGCGAGGGGTCGCATTGCAGACAGGGATCTGTCTTGAAAGTTTCCGCGGTCAAGATGTCGTTTTGCAGCAAAAGCGGCTGCGGAGATCTTCGGAAAAACCCGAACGGCAATGATAGTATGAAGACGGAGACGGTTTGGCAATTCTCGCCGGAGGTGGCCGCGCGGATCGGGGCCATGACATGCGGGCAATGCCGCTTCCCTTGCTAAGGAGGGAAGCGGTTCTGCGGATAGACGGTTACTTCAGGCCGCCGCCGGCATAGAGGGTTTCGCCCGTCAGCCAGCCGGAGTCCTTCGAGGCGAGGAAAACGGCGATCGGAGCGATATCGGTTGGCTGTCCGAGGCGGCCAAGCGGCGTCTGGGAAACCATCTGCTTTTCGAGATCGCTGCCGATGATGCCCGCCGCAATGACGCCTTCGGTTTCGACCCCGCCAGGCGAAATGGTGTTGACACGGATATTGCGCGGACCGAGCTCCTTGGCGAGGATCTGGGTGATCGAGGTGACGGCGGCCTTGGTCGCCGTATAGACTGTGGCGGTTGGCAGGTTCATGGTGACGGCGGTCGAGGCGATGTTGATGACATTGCCGCCTTCAGGACCGAAATGCTTCACCGCTTCCTGCGTCGTCAGCAGCGTGCCGAGAACGTTGATGTTGAACTGCCGGTGGAATTCCTCTTCGGTGATCTCTTCCAGCGGCTGGAATTGATAGACGCCGGCATTGTTGACGAGGATGTCGACGCCGCCGAAGGCTCCCTTCGTTTCAGCAAAAAGCCGCTTCACGTCGGCGGATTTCGAAACATCGCCGTGAGCTGCGATCGCCTTGCCGCCCTTGGCGGTGATCTCGGCCACGACCTTGTCGGCACCTTCGCGGCTCGAGGCATAGTTGACCACCACAGCCGCACCCGCCTCGCCCAATGCCTTGGCGATGCCTGCGCCGATCCCCTTCGATGCTCCGGTCACGATTGCGACCTTGCCTGCCAGTTTGCTCATGTCTAGCTCCTGTCGAGATGATTGTTAGATGATTTTATAAATATCGAACTGATGGCGCAGACGAGACCTTACACCGGCGGTCTTCGCTGCGTCACTTTGATATTTAGACACTCATCTAACTGATACAAGAGCAGCCGGCGCGGCGTGTGGGGAAAATGATTGTCAGATGTTGGCGAGTTCCGCCATGTAGGCATTCAGGACATCGCGCCGAAGCACCAGGTTTGCGAACTTGCCTTCCCGCACGATCTCGATGAGACCGGCGTTTTCGAGTTCCTTGATGTGATGCGATATCGTCGCGGCACTGACGGTGTGGCACTGCGTCAGGACGCTGCAAGGCATAGGCTCGCCGCGACCGCCGATTTCTTTCAGCATCTGCACACGGCGCGGCTCGGCGAGCGCCCGGGCAATCAATCCCATCTGCCTTTCGCTTAGCCTCGTCTGTCCTGCATCGGTCATCGTCTTCGCCACATTCAAACGGGGATTGGTTTCCCGCAAATTCGCCGCTTCAGATATATGAATGCAGGAGATGCTTGGCAACCATTCAGGGTGCAGCGATGGACGGGGAGGAGCGGAACCCGAAGGGTGGAGCCTCGAAGGGCGAGGCCGGATGAGGGAAATGATCCCTACTTCCCCTTCAGCAGCGGCAATTTTGGCACCGGCCAGCCAGTCTCGCCGATGCGAAAGAGCAGGCCGTAGCGGGAATAGACGATCGCCGTCATGAAGGAGAACCAGCCGCCAAGCGCGAGGCCGGCGATGACGTCGCTCGGATAGTGCGCGCCGATCATCACCCGCGTCGTCGCGAGCCAAAGAGCGCAGGCGACGAAGATGTAGCGATAGCGGGGGAAGAGGAAGGCAAGTGCCACGAAGAAGGCGCCAATGGTGGTCGCATGGCCGGATGGGAAGCTTTCGAAGCTGGCATGGCCGTTGAAGGGGGAGAAACCGAAAGGACCCCAATCCTCAAAATGAGTGGGGCGGGCACGACCGATGGCGCGCTTGAGGAGATTGGCGATGATGCCCGAAAGCGCGATGGTCGTCAGCAGATAGCCGCCGATCTGACAGATGCGCAGGGCCTGGCAGCGACAGCGCGGCGACTGCAGCAGCCGGCTGCCGGCCCAGCCTTCGAAGAACAGGAAGGCGCTGACCAAGATGATCCAGCCGGATTCGCCGAAATTGGTGAGCAGCTTGCCGAAGAAATGAATGGGCGGTGCAATGTTCTTGATGGTCGCGCCGACCGGCCAATCGAACAGCAAGGCCGCCAGCAATACGATATTGGCGGTCAGGAACAGGCAGATCTTCCAATGCGAAGGAGCGAAACCGCTCCTATTGCGCCGCCACCGCCTGTCCAGAGACGTCAAGATCGCCTGCATACCCACCGCCTGTCGTCGATACTCCACCCCAATCGACGATCACGCGTAGCAGGCTCCTGCTACAGTTTTTTTACAAATTTAAGACGATCGGCAGTTCAGCGAAGCCCATGGGTCAGCCGCGGCCGCGGCCAACCGTCTTGTCCTGTGGAGAAGACCAGGCCGAAACGGGAAAAGAGGATCGCAACGGCGAAGGCGATCCAGGCGCCGAGCGCCAGCCCCGCGGCGACGTCGCTTGGATAATGAACGCCGATGATGATGCGAGAAGCGCCGAGCCAGAGGCCGATGCCGATGAACAGCAGCCGGAATCGCGGGAAAAGCAGAGCCAGCGCGGTAAAGAGAGCACCCACATTGGCCGAATGCGCCGAGGGAAAGCTCTGAAACAGGAAGTCACCATGAAACGGTTCGAAGCCGAGAATGCCATATTGGTCATAAAGCAGGGGCCGCGCCCGTCCGATCGCGTATTTCAGAAGATTGACGATGATGCTGGTGGAAAGAACCGACAGGCCGACATAGGCGACCATCCGGATGAGAAGGACGCTTCGGTAACCGCCATGTGTCGGCGAGCGTCGCACGACGAAAAGGCCGACGGCAAACACGACGGCGATGGCGGCGAGGATCCAGGCCAACCTGCCGATATCGGTGACGGCGCCTGCGACCGCAATCAGTCGCGGCGAGAGGTTTTTCGCAGCCTGCCCAAGCGGTGTGTCGAAGACGAGGAAGGCGAGAACGACGATGTTGATGGCGGTGAGCGTATAGCCGAGCCAGGGAAGGCCGCTATGACGGTTGCGGCGAACGTCATAGCGCCGCGCCAGCCTCTGCCAAGGTCGTGATTGTCTCTGGATCGTGCCCCCCGGCGACGATGTCGTTTCCGTGCTCATGCGATGGGAAATAGGAGTCCGTCGCGTTGAGTTCAACAAAAAGCCCCCGCTCTGCAAGCAAAGAGCGAGGGCTTTGAATGTTTCACGTGAAATACTAGAGCGAGCTTTGGGCGTTCAGATGAACGCGTGGCGCTCTAGGCGGCGATTATGCCGACAGAGCCTTGAATTCGGCAAGGATGGCATCGCCCATCTCGGCGGTGCCGACCTGACGGCTGCCGGCGGACATGATGTCGCCGGTGCGGATGCCGCTGTCGAGCACGTTGGCGATTGCCTTTTCCAGCGCATCGGCTTCGGAAACCAGACCGAAGGAATAGCGCAGGCACATGGCGAAGGAGGCGATCATGGCGATCGGGTTGGCGATGCCTTTGCCGGCGATATCGGGTGCGGAACCGTGTACCGGCTCGTAGAGCGCCTTGCGCTTGCCTGTCTTGGCATCCGGAGCGCCGAGCGAAGCGGATGGCAGCATGCCGAGCGAGCCGGTCAGCATGGCGGCAACGTCGGACAGCATGTCGCCGAACAGATTGTCGGTGACGATGACATCGAACTGCTTCGGCTGGCGAACGAGCTGCATGCCGCCGGCATCGGCGAGCATATGCTCGAGCTGCACGTCAGCATATTTTTCCTTGTGCGTCGCGGTGACGACCTGATTCCAGAGCACGCCCGACTTCATGACGTTGCGCTTTTCCATCGAGCAGACGCGGTTGTTGCGGGTGCGCGCCAGTTCGAAGGCGACGCCGGCGATGCGCTCGATTTCATAGGTGTCGTAGACCTGGGTGTCGATGCCGCGCTTCTGGCCGTTGCCGAGGTCGATGATTTCCTTCGGCTCGCCGAAATAGACGCCGCCGGTGAGCTCGCGGATGATGAGGATATCAAGGCCGTCAACCAGCTCCGGCTTCAGCGAGGAGGCCGATGCCAGCGCCGGATAGCAGATGGCCGGGCGCAGATTGGCGAAAAGCTGGAGATCCTTGCGCAGGCGCAGCAGGCCGGCTTCCGGACGCACTTTATAGGGAACGCTATCCCACTTCGGGCCGCCGACGGCGCCGAAGAGCACGGCATCGGCTGCAAGCGCCTTCTGCATGTCTTCTTCGGAGATGGCGGCGCCATGCGCATCATAGGCGCAGCCGCCGACGAGACCTTCGTCGGTGACGAAACCGGCATTCTTCGCCTCGTTCATATAGGCGATGATCTTGCGGACTTCGCCCATGGCTTCGGGGCCAATGCCGTCGCCCGGCAGGAGGAAAAGATTGCGCACTGTCATGGGAAAGCCTCCGCAAAAGAAACAAGTTGCGGGTTCTTAGACCCGCAGATGCGGCTTTTCAAGCGAGGAAGGAGCGGAAACGGTACGGTTTGGGGCTTTTGCGGCCGACCCTCGTGGTTCGAGGCTGCGCCCTTTGGGCTTCGCACCTCACCATGAGGGCGGAGCGAACTATAAGCCAGGCGAGAGCATGAGCCCTCATGGTGAGGAGGCCCAAAGGGCCGTCTCGAACCACGAGGGCGGATGGCTTGCGTTGCTTTATCCTTACTCCGCCAATCCAAGCGAGGCGAGATAGGCGGCCGATGCCGGGATTTTCGACTTGTCCTTGATCTCGATGATCAGGCGCGGATTGCTGTCGAGTTTGGCAAGGGCAGCGAAGACGGCGCGCCAGTGGATATTGCCTTCGCCAAGGCTCCAGTGGCGATCGGCATAACCGTCGGCATCCTGCAGGTGGACATGCTGCAGGCGGTTGCCGGCGGCGTGGACATAGTAGTCAACCGGCGGTGCGCCTGTGTAGCCATGGGCGTAGTGGGCATGGCCGGTGTCGATCGAAACGGCGACGGCGGGTGAATTGAAGCTGTCGGCGAGACCGACGCGGATGTGCGGATCCTTGTCCTCGATGTTTTCGATGACCATGGTCAGGCCGATATCCTCGGCGCGCTTGACAGCGTCCCTCAGCGTCAGATGCGTATATTCGATGATCTTTTCGCGTTCGCCCTTGTTGTTATCGAGGTTGTTGTAGGACCAGGACGTATAGGGGCTATGGATGACCATCTGGGTGGCGCCGATATTGGCGCAGACATCGAGCGCCTGCGTGAAGCGCTTGGTGACGACGGCGCGGATCTCCGGATCCTGCGAGGCGATGATGAAGCCCCAGAACGGGCCATGGATGCCGAGGCGGCCCTGATGGCCGTCGAGCAATTTCCTGGCGCGCGCGGCGAGCGGCGCCCAGTCGCCGTTCAGGATTTCGGCTTCGACGAAGCTCTGCAGTTCCAAATCGCGCGGTTTTTCGAGCAGCCAATCACGATGGGCTTCGACATCGGCAAGCGTCATGGCTGCGCCAAGAATAGGAAGGGAGGTCATGAAATGCTCCGATCGAGAGGAGGAAATGGAGGAGCGAGAGCAGCCTGAAGGGCTCCGCAAAGGCTATATGATCCCCCTTTTTGTCGGACATATTACAGCCGGCAACCTCATGAGCTTTCCATCGCATGAAAAGAAAAAGCCGGGCTTTTCAGCCCGGCTCTGACACGCAAATGTGATGAGGAAATCGATCAGGCAGCCCAGGGACGGGATGCGGCGTTCGTCTTTTCGAAGCTGTCGATCGCCTTGGCCTTTTCCAGCGTCAGGCCGATATCGTCGAGGCCGTTCAACAGGCAATGGCGCTTGAATTCGTCGAGATCGAACTTGATCGAGCCGCCGTCCGGGCCGGTGATCTCAAGGTTTTCCAGATCGATCGTCAGAATGGCGTTGGAGCCGCGCGAGGCGTCGTCCATCAGCTTGTCGAGCTCTTCCTGGCTGACCTTGATCGGCAGGATGCCGTTCTTGAAGCAGTTATTGTAGAAGATGTCGGCGAAGCTCGTCGAAATGACGCAGCGGATGCCGAAGTCGAGCAGCGCCCACGGGGCATGTTCGCGCGACGAACCGCAGCCGAAATTGTCGCCGGCGACGAGGATCTTGGCATTCTGATAGGCCGGCTTGTTCAGCACGAAATCCGGGTTCGGCGAGCCATCCTCATTGTAGCGGGCTTCGGCGAACAGCCCTGTGCCAAGACCGGTGCGCTTGATGGTCTTCAGATAGTCCTTCGGGATGATCATGTCGGTATCGACATTGACGACCGGGAGGGGTGCCGCGACACCGGTCAACTTCACGAACTTGTCCATGGGGGTCCTGCCTTCAATTTTCGTCTATGCACGAATTATCCTGCCAATAGAGCAAATCCCTGCAAAAATGAAGGGGAATCTTGGAAATGCTCTGAAACCGGGCGCTTCGGCCGCAGTTCCGCAATTCAGGAATTACGCGTGGATGAGCGTACTGGAGAGCGGCGAGGCGCCGCCCTGCCCTGAACTTGGCCTAGAGATCGATGATCGTGCCGCGACCGTCGTTCCAAATGCGCATTTCGCGCTGACCGTTCGCCTTGGCGCGCACCGGAGCAGGCTTCATCCGCAACGAAATCGCGCGACCCACCATAAGCACGGTGAGGATGCCGCCGACAGCGAGCGTGAGTGAAACGGTAAACAGCGCCAGGGCTGCAAACACGGTGATGCCGGCAAGCGCGATAAACAAGGAACGGATATTCTGCATGGTCGAGACCTCTCTACTCATGGCAATGTGGTCCTCTCTGTTTCTCTCTGCAAGAGGAGCATGGCTTTTTGTTGTCTTGCTTGTTGTTGTCTTGCCTGATGGCCGAAAGCGCGGCAAAACTGTATCATGAGCCGTCCCGCCCCTCCCCGTTCCGTCCGTCTGCGCCGCTCGGTGCTGAGTGTTCCTGCGATCAGCCGCCGGGCTCTGGAGAAGATAGCCGATCTCGATTGCGATGCGGTCATCTTCGATCTCGAGGATTCCGTGGCGCCGGAGAAAAAGGCGGAAGCACGGGAGAATTTGCGGGCTTTTTTCGCCGGCTCGCCGCCTGATAGCGAAGAAAAGGCCGGCAAGGAGCGCATCATCCGCATCAATACGCTATCGTCGGGCTTCGGTGCCGATGACCTGGAGTTGGTGCTGGCGCTCGAGCCGGATGCGGTGTTACTGCCCAAGATCGACGAGCCGCAGGATGTGACCGTTGTCAGCGATAGGTTTGCCGAGGCGGATGCGCCGGAGAGCCTGCGCATCTGGGCGATGATCGAGACGCCGCGCGGCGTCTTGAACGCCGCGGCAATCGCCGAGGCCGGGCGCACGGCGGGAAGCCGGCTCGATTGTTTGGTCGTCGGCCTCAATGATCTTCGCAAGGAGACCGATGTGTTGCCGCAGCCGGGCCGCGCCTATCTCGTGCCCTGGCTCATGCAGGTGATCCTGGCCGTCAGCGCCTACGGGCTCGACGCCATCGACAGTGTTTTCAACGATTTCAAGGATATGCAGGCAGTGGACGCCGAATGCGCCGAGGGTCGCGCCATGGGTTTTGCCGGTAAGATGTTGATCCATCCGAACCAGATCGAAGCCGCCAACCGGCATTTCGGCCCCGATGAAGCTGCCATTGCGGAGGCGGAAGCCATCATTGCCGCTTTCGCCGATCCGGCGGCGGCCGGCCTCAATGTCGTAAACCTCGGCGGACGCATGGTCGAGCGGCTGCATCTTGTCCAGGCGGAAAGACTGGTCCATAAAGCTCGCCTGATTGCAGAACGCCATCGTCCTTCGACAGGCTCAGGATGAGGGCTGATACGTATGAAAGACGACTTGATGAAACTCTACCGCTTCCTCACCGGCCCTGACGACGCTTCCTTCTGCCATAAGGTGACCGCGGCGCTGAACAAAGGCTGGGAACTGTCGGGCTCGCCGACCTATGCCTTCAATGCAGCGACCGGCCTGATGCAATGCGGCCAAGCGGTCGTCAAGGACGTCGAAGGCAAGGATTACGATCCGGAAATGAAGCTTTCCGAGCAGTAAGCATAGCAGGATCGGTTCCTCACCGGTCCGTCGCTTCTTCGGCGCTCGCCTCGATGCGCTCCATGTCCTCGTCGCTCAGGCCGAAATGGTGGCCGATTTCGTGGATCAGGACGTGGGTGATGATGTCGCCGAGGGTTTCCTCGTTTTCCGCCCAGTAATCGATGATCGGCCGGCGATAGAGGCGGATCTTGTTCGGCATTTCCCCGGTTTGGGCGGTGAAACGCTCCGATATGCCGCGGCCTTCGAACAGGCCGAGCAGGTCGAAGGGCGTTTCCAGCGCCATGTCCTCGAACACGTCGTCGTCGGGGAAATCTTCGATGAGGATGATGAGATTGCCGGTGAGCGAACGGAATTCGTCCGGCAGGTGGCTGTAAGCCTCCGTGGCCAGGGATTCGAATGTGCTGATCGAGGGGGCATGGCGGTCCCGCCAATCCTCGCTCTGGTCAATGCGGGCCATGAATGCTTCCTTCCTTAGCTGGTCATATAGAGCCTTTGTTTCGGTTTTTCGAGAGTGGATTGAGGCAGAGGAATATTTTCTCATAAAATGGTGTTGACTCTTCTTCCGACCTCTGGAATCCATAAGAACATAACAGGAACATAATTGATCTGGAGCTAACGTCATGGCCGAGGCCGCCGTGGCGCGGGAGACGCTTTTTGCCCTGCGTGAAACCATTGCCCGACTGGAAGGCAGGCCGATACCGGCGCTGGCTGCCGTGGCGCATGAGGCACGGGCAGCAGAGCCGGAGGTTGGTTCAGCCGATGCCGTCCAGCCGCTTGCGATAGGGGTTGCCGATCTCGACGAGGCGATGCAGGGCGGCGTGCCGCTCGATGCGCTGACGGAGATCCGCTCACTGGCCTTGCGGGATGCCGGAGCGGCCAGCGGTTTCACGCTTGCTCTCGCTGCACGGCTTAGAGCTCTCGCTGCGCGGCCTGGGGGGCAAGCCGCCGGCAAAACTGCGGCCGTATCGCCGGTTCTGTGGATCGGCGATACGGTCGCGGCGATGGAGGCCGGCCTGCCCTATGCGATCGGGCTTCGGGATTTCGGATTGGAGCCGGCCGGTTTTCTGCAGGCATCGCCGCGCAAGCTGGAAGAGGCGCTATGGCTGGCGGAGGCGGCTCTCGTCAGTGCGGCCTTTGCGGTCGTCATTCTGGAGGTACGCGGCAATCCGGCCCGTTTCGGGCTGACGGAGAGCCGGCGGCTTGCGCTTCGGGCCAAGGCAGCGGGGCGGCCCTTGTTTCTGTTGCGTCAAGCGGGCGAGGAGGAGGCGAGCAGTGCTCTCTTCCGTCTCGCCGTCGAACCCGCGCCGGCCCTGGCGCGGCCCCTGCCGGACGGATCGCTGCTTGGCGGCAGCATCGGTCATCCGGCCTTTCGTCTCACCCTGGAAAAGAGCCGCAACCCGGCGCCCTTTCCCATAACCCTGGAGTGGAATGCCCATGACCGCCAGTTTGCCCCTGTCCTCGACACTCAGCGCCCTGCCTTTCCCGGCGAATACGCAGCGCATTCTGGCGCTGACCTTTCCGCATCTGCCGACCGACCGGATCGCCCGCAAGCGATGGGGTCTGTCCTGGCGTTCGACCGGTCGGCTTGAGGCGCCACCACTCGCCTGTGCCGGCAAGCTGAACAATGCCATGCGGCTCACCGCGCTCAATGAAAGGGCCGAGACGATCGGCCTCAAGCTTGCACAGGGCGTCGCCGAGGCGAAGGCGATCTGTCCCGCCCTTGACGTCGTCGAAGAGAATCCGTCCGCGGACCGCAAATTGCTGGAGGCGATCGCCGATTGGTGCGATCGCTATACGCCGCTGGTGGCGATCGACGGCAAGGACGGGCTTTTCCTCGATATTACCGGCTGTGCCCATCTCTTCGGCGGCGAAGAAGCGCTGCTCGAGGATATTCTGATCCGGATTTCCCGGCTTGGTCTCGATGTCCGTGGCGCCATCTCCTCTGCGCCGGGTCTGTCCTGGGCGGTGGCCCGCTTCGACGAGAGCCGTGTCGTTCCTCCGGAAGCCATGGAAGAGGCGCTGGCGCCACTGCCGGTCGCCTCGCTCAGGCTTGGCGAGGAAACAGTCGCCGCATTGCAGAAGCTGGGGTTGAAGCAGGTGGGCGACCTCCTGGCTGCGCCGCGGGCGCCGCTGACCCGGCGTTTCGGCGCGCAACTCCTGTTGCGGCTCGATCAGGCCGTCGGCCTGAACGAGGAGCCGATCTCGCCGCGCCGGCCGGTCGCGCAGTTATCAGCCGAGCGGCGGCTTGCCGAACCGGTACAGGCGGAGGCCGATATCCTGCAGCTTGCCCAACAGCTTGCCGAAACCCTGAAACCGGGGCTGGAGGCCCGCGGTGTCGGCGGCCGTTCGTTCGAGCTTTTACTGTTCCGGGTCGACGGCATGGTGTTCCGCATCGCCGCCGGGGCGTCGCAACCGCTGCGGGAGCCGAGCCGGATCGCCAACCTGTTCACGGAGCGCTTCACTGCCATTCATGACGATCTCGATGTGGGATATGGCTTCGAAATCGTCCGCCTCAATGTCCTGGAACATGCGTCTTTCGACGCGGCGCAAGACGATTTCATCGAAGAGGGCCGGCAGGATGGCTCGCTCGCCGCCTTCGCCGACCGGGTCGCGGCACGGCTGGGGCCGGACTGCCTGCAGGGCTTCGAGCTGCAGGAAAGCCATATTCCCGAACGGGCCGTTCGATCGATACCTGCCGTAGAAATCCTTGCGGCCCACAGACGGACAGGAAGCGAGCATGCCGGTCATGGCTTCTTCCGCGGGGAACGCCCGCTCCGGCTATTTCGCATGCCCGAGCCGATCGAAACCTTTGCCACCGAAGTGCCTGACGGTCCGCCCCGGCAATTCCGTTGGCGGCGGATCACGCATAAAGTCCTGCGGGCCGAAGGACCGGAGCGGCTTGCGGCGGAGTGGTGGGTCGACGAGGAGGAAACCCCGGCCCGCGATTATTTCCGCATCGAGGATGAGGCCGGTCATCGTTTCTGGCTGTTTCGCAAGGGTCTCTATGGTCAGGGTGCAACAAGGCCGAGCTGGTACATGCATGGAATCTTCCCATGAGTGCCCCTGCCCCAACTCTCGAAACCGTGCCCTTTTTCGAGATCGGGGCACGATCGAATTTCTCCTTTCTCGAAGGAGCTTCGCATCCGGAAGAAATGGTTCTGGCCGCAAAGATCGCCGGCCTCAGCGGCCTCGGCATCGCTGACCGGAACAGCGTCGCCGGCGTGGTCAGGGCGCATGTCATCGCCAAGCAGCATCGCTATCGCTTCCAGCCCGGCGCCCGCCTGATCTTTTCGGACGAGACGCCCGACATCCTCGCCTTCCCGCAGAATCGCAAGGGTTGGGCGCATCTCTGTCGGCTGTTGAGCGCCGGCAATCTCAGGGCCGAGAAAGGGGAATGCGAGCTTCACGAGGCCGACCTCTTGGAATGGGGCGACGAGATGATGCTGGCGCTCGTGCCGGATGCTGCGAGCGTGGAGACGCAGGAGGGACAGGCGAAACTGGAAGGGTGCCTGGCGCGGCTGTGGATGCGCTTCGGCAGGAAGCTCCATATGGCGCTGTCGCCCGCCTATGACGGGCGCGATCACCTGTTCTTCGCGACACTCTCCATCCTCGCGCTCAGAAACGGGGTGCGCTTGATCGCCACCAATCAGCCGCTTTATCACGCGAGCGAGCGCAAACCGCTTGCCGATATCGTCGTTTCGATCCGTGAGCATGTGTCGATCGCCGAGGCCGGCTTCAGGCTCGCGGCCAATGCCGAACGCTGTTTGAAGGGCGGGGCGGAAATGGCACGGCTTTTTAAAAACTACCCGAAAGCCATCGCCAATACGCAAAAGTTTTTTAGCCGGCTGTCTTTCTCGCTGGATGAGCTGAAGCACAATTATCCCGACGAAAGTGTTCCGGGCGAGACTGTCTCGGAAACGCTGGAGCGACTGACGCGGGCGGGCGCCAAATGGCGCTATCCTAATGGTATTCCACCCAAGGTCGCCAAGCAGATCGACTACGAGCTCGATCTGATCAAGCAGAGGCAGTACGAGCCCTATTTCCTGACGGTGCATCGCATCATGGAACATGCTCGCAGCGAAAATATCCTGTGCCAGGGCCGCGGCTCCGCTGCCAATTCCACGGTCTGCTATTGCCTTCGAATTACCGAGGTCAATCCGGAGATCACGACGCTTTTGTTCGAGCGCTTCATTTCGACGGAACGGGAAGAGCCGCCGGATATCGATGTCGATTTCGAGCACGAGAAGCGCGAAGACGTTATTCAGTATATCTACAAACATTACAAAAAGGAGCATGCCGGGCTGACGGCGGCAGTCACCAGCTATCGGGCGCGCTCGGCTGGCCGCGAGGTGGCGAAGGCCTTCGGCCTGTCGGAGGATGTGCAATCGGCTCTGGCGAGCGGTGTCTGGGGCTGGTCGACAGAAGAATTATCCGAACGCGAGGCAAGGATTGCCGGCCTCGACCTCAGGGATCGGACGACGCAGCGCGTTCTGTCCTATGCTTCGACGCTGATGGGATTTCCCCGGCATCTGACCCAACATGTCGGCGGCTTCGTCATCACCAGGGATCGGTTGGACGAAGTCGTGCCGATCATGCATACGGCGATGGACGACCGCTACATGATCGAGTGGAACAAGGACGACCTCGATTCGCTCGATATTCTCAAGATCGACGTCCTGGCGCTGGGGATGTTGACCTGCCTTGCCAAGGCCTTCGATCTGCTGCTCCTCCACTATGATGTGAAGAAGACGCTCGCCGATCTTGGCAATGCCAATCATCCGGATGGCGAGCCGGTCTATGACATGATCTGCCGCGCCGATACGATCGGCGTCTTCCAGATTGAGAGCCGGGCGCAAATGAGCATGCTGCCAAGGCTGAGGCCTCGTAGATTCTACGATCTCGTCATTGAAGTGGCGATCGTCCGGCCTGGACCGATCCAGGGCAACATGGTGCATCCCTATCTCAAGCGGCGGGAGGCAGATCGGGCAGGAAAGGAACTCGACTACCCGAGCCCGGAGCTGAAGGAGGTTCTGAAGCGAACGCTGGGAGTCCCCCTCTTTCAGGAACAGGCAATGCAAATCGCCATTACGGCAGCGGGGTTTACACCTGCGGAGGCTGACAAGTTGCGCCGGGCGATGGCGACCTTCAAACGAACGGGGACCATCCACACTTTCGAGAAGAAGATGATCGAAGGCATGGCTGAAAGGGGGTACGAGCGGGAATTCGCCAAAAACTGTTTCGAGCAGATCAAGGGCTTCGGCGAATATGGCTTTCCCGAAAGCCACGCGGCTTCCTTCGCCCTCCTCGTCTACGCCTCCTCCTGGCTTAAGGCCTATTATCCCGATGTCTTTTGTGCGGCGATCCTGAATGCCCAGCCCATGGGTTTCTATGCGCCGGCGCAGCTCGTGCGCGATGCGCGTGAGCATGGCGTCGAGATGCGGCCGGTGGATGTCAATCATTCCAGTTGGGATTGCCTGCTGGAGAGGGCGCGCTTCGATCAGGACGCCGTCGAGCCGCGTCATGCGTCGATGCGCGCACTGATCAAGACGCAATGCGCCGTCCGCCTCGGTTTCCGGCAGGTCAAGGGCCTGTCGGATAAGGAGATGGAACAGCTCGTCGAGCGTCGTGGCGCTGGTTACAGTTCCGTGCGCGATCTCTGGCTGCGCTCCGGTCTTGCCAAAGCGCAGATCGAACGCCTCGCGGATGCGGATGCCTTCCGCTCCATCGGTTTGAGCCGTCGCGAGGCGCTTTGGGCCGTGCGGGCGCTCGATGTCGGCAGCGCTGCGGAAAAGCTACCTCTCTTCGATCTTGCCGACCGCACCGACCTGCAAATCGAGCCGGTGGTGTCCCTGCCGGAAATGCTGCCTGGCGAGCAGGTGATCGAGGATTATCGCTATCTTTCGCTGTCGCTGAAGGCGCATCCGGTGTCTTTCCTGCGGGCGGATTTCGCCCAACTGGGCATCGTGCAGAACAGGGATTTGCCCAATGTTCCTAATGGCAGGATGGTGACGATTGCCGGGTTGGTGCTGGTGCGACAGCGGCCGGGCTCGGCGAAGGGCGTGATCTTCATGACGCTGGAGGACGAAACCGGCGTTTCCAATGCGATCGTCTGGCCGAAGATGTTCGAGAAATACCGCGCCATCGTCATGGGCGCCCGGCTGGTCAAGGTCCGCGGCCGTCTGCAGAGCGAAAGCGGCGTCATCCATGTGGTGGTCGACTATATCGAGGATATGACTCCGGCGCTCGGGATCCTGCAACGCGAGGCCAGACGGTTCGGCATCAACGATCGGGCGGATGAGGCCCTGCGTCCGACCATGGACCTCCGGCAAAAGAAGCGGCTTGCCGAAACGAGCCGCTCGGTGGGAGAGGCTGCCGAGATAGCGGCAGATGGCCGCAGCAATGCGGCCGAGACGGCAAGCGTCATGCCGCGAGGCCGTAACTTCCATTGATGCGCAGGACATTGTGCTTCACGCCGAAGTGACCCTGTCCGGCTCGCCCGATGAAAAATGAATCGAATTTTTCTTGACAAAGATCGTCTTCTTTCGCAGATAACAAGACAGCAGATGTCATGTTTGACGGGCTGAGCGAAGAATGCTGGTTTGCAGTTGTAATTACATCACCGACAAGGAAATCCGGGAGGTCATCATCGAGCTCCTCGATCAGGATTGTTGGCAGCTCATCGTCCCCGCCAAGGTCTATCACGCCATGTCGAAGCGCGGCCGTTGCTGCGGCTGCTTCCCGAATGTCGTCGACATCATTATACAGACGACCGAGGACTATCATGCCCGCCGCCACTCGACGGAGGCGGAAATATTTGATTTCATGTCCCGCTTGAAAAAGTTCCATGAAGAAAACAGGAGAGCGGACATTGAAAGGCGACAAAAAAGTCATCGAGCGGCTTAACGAGGCCCTATTTCTCGAACTCGGTGCAGTCAATCAATATTGGGTTCATTACCGGCTTCTGGAAGATTGGGGCTATACCAAGCTTGCCAAGAAGGAGCGTGCGGAATCCATCGAAGAGATGCACCACGCCGATCGTCTCGTTGCTCGCATCATCTTCCTCGAAGGGCATCCGAACCTGCAGACGCTGGCGCCACTGCGCATCGGCCAGAATGTCAAGGAAGTGCTGGAGGCCGATCTCGCCGGCGAATATGACGCCCGCACCGCCTACAAGAAGTCGCGCGATATCTGTCACGACGCCGGTGACTATGTCTCGATGAAGCTGTTCGAAGAGCTGCTGGCGGATGAGGAAGGTCATATCGACTTCCTCGAAACCCAGATCGACCTGCTCGAAAAGATCGGCGAAGCCAAATACGGCCAGCTTAACGCCGATTCCGCTGATTCTGCTGAATAGTTAGTATCGATTTCCCGGCCGCCCTTTCAGGCGGCCGGAATGCGCTCAGTCTTCCGCCTTCAACCCAGCCAAATTCTGGAATTCGGCGACGACCTGCTCGTAGACGGACCGTTTGAAGGCGACGATCAGACTGGGCAGCTCCGCCATCGGCTTCCAATCCCAGGCCTCGAATTCCGGTTCATGGCCGCCCGGCGGCGGATTGATGGCGATTTCGCTTTCGTCGCCGTCGAAGCGGAAGGCGAACCAGCGCTGGGTCTGGCCGCGGAATTTTCCCTTGAGGCCGATGCCGATCAATTGCGGCGGCAGATCGTAGTTGATCCAGTCCTTCGCTTCGGCGAGCAGCGTCACAGTCTTCATGCCGGTCTCTTCGTAGAGCTCGCGATAGGCCGCTTCCAGCGGGTCCTCGCCTTCGTCGATGCCGCCCTGCGGCATCTGCCAGAGATGCGGCGAGCCGTCATATTCGGAATTGCCGTCCGGAATGCGCTTGCCGGCCCAGACCAGCCCTTCGCGATTGAGCACCATGATGCCGACGCAGGGGCGATAAGGCAGGTCTTCAGCTCTGATGGGGACGTGGCTCTTGCTCATGGTAATCCTCTAAGCCTTCAGGGATGTTTGGGGTCGTCGGCAAGCGCCGAGACGGCGACGATCTCGATGCCGCGCATGGCGGCCTCCTCGCTCCATTTGCTGATGGCGTCGACGCTCTCGTCGAAAGCGGACGCAACGCCGATAGCCGAGCCATTACGGCGGGCGATGCGCTCCAGCTCGTCGAGCTTCTTCAGGATGGCATCCTGCTTCAATTCTCCGTCGAGCTGCACATCCGCAAATGCATGCGGCACCTCAAGCGCCTTGGCAACCGTACCGGATTTGGACTGTGCCGAGGAGCCGTCGTCGAGGAACAACAGACCGCGCTTGCCGATATCACGCATGACCGGTTCCATGGCATCGGCATTCGACAGGAATCGTCCGCCGAGATAGTTCATCACGCCGGTATAGTTGGTGATTTCGGCCAAAGCCTTGTGCAGGTCTTCGATGTTCTTGGCCGCGGGCTGCGAGGTCAAAAGCGTATCGGGTCCGGGATTGTTGCCTGGGTAATCGAATGGCTCGAAAGGCACCTGGATCAGGATTTCATGGCCGCCACGCCGCGCCTCCTGCATCCAGCGCTGCAGGCTGTTGCCGCTGGCGGCAAAGGCGAGCGTGATCTCCTCGGGTAGCTTCTCGATGGCGCGCTGCGTACCAGTCTGGCTGAGGCCGAGGCCGCTGACGACGATGGCGACGCGCGTGCCGCGGGCGCCGGACCAGGGCCGCGCATATTGGTCCATCGGTCTCAATCCGCTCGGCGCGATAATCGGCAGCTTGCCGAAAGGCGAATCCTCCAGCAGGCTGTCGTTCGGCGTTGCCGCCATGCGTGGATCCTGCCCGACCTGATTGGCATTGATCAGCACCGGGCCGTCGCCGTCGCGCGTGTTCGGGCTAAACATGGTCACGACCGAACCGTCGCTGGTGACGATGCGGTGCGTATCGGCGCCGGATTGCGGATCGACCTGCTTCAAGCCTGTCGTTTGATCGGCCGTGGCCGGCTTGCCACTGGCCTGTGGCGATGGCGACGCCTTTTCGGCGGTCTCGACCGGGGGAGTCTTCTGCAAATGGTCACGCAGCAGTGCCGAATAGAGGGAAAAACTGGCGATCGCGATCAGACAGAAGCCGGCAAGAATGCGCCCGAAGGGCGGACGCCGCCGCTTGCGGCCAGAGCCGCGGTTCTGGCCCAGCGGTGCATGCAAATCCGTTCCCAAAGTCCGTATCCACCCCAAAATGGGAAAATGTCCGCCCCCGTGCATTCCAGTTTCATGCAGCCATCAAAGCAGGGAGACGCTGCAGATTCAAAACACCCAAGCAGATCCAAATGGATTTCGAATAAGACATGCTTATTCAAATAGTTAGAGCGAGATGAGATCAATCACCTCGCTCTGGATATGAAAGCGCCGGGTCTGTTTCCAGCCCGGCGCTGTTTCCTTATTTGGAGGAAACCGCCTTTTCCGGGTTCGGCGGGAAGGACGGGTCGGTCTTTGCGCCGCGCAACAGGTCAAGCGCGTAGTTGAGCTGAACGTCGTCCTTCGGATCCGGCGGCACGTAGGCGGCCGAGCCGGAGCCCTGGTCGGTTTCGCTCTGGCCCTTGATGTGGCCCGGCAGGCTGGATTCGCCTTCCGTCACCAGCTTGCCCTTCAGATCGTCCGGCAGCGGCTCGTCGACCTTGACGTCGGGCGTAATACCGGTGCCCTGGATCGAACGGCCCGACGGCGTGTAATAAAGCGCCGTCGTCAGACGCAGCGCGCCGTTGCCATCGCCAAGCGGGATGATCGTCTGCACGGAGCCCTTGCCGAAGGACTGGGTGCCGAGGACGGTGGCGCGGCGTAGATCCTGCAGAGCGCCGGCAACGATTTCCGATGCCGAAGCAGAACCGCCATTGATGAGCACGATGATCGGCTTGCCGTCGGTCAGGTCGCCCGGGCCCGCGTTGAAGCGGCGGGTTTCGTCCGGATTGCGGCCGCGGGTCGAGACGACTTCGCCACGCTCCAGCACATCGTCGGCAACGTTGATCGCCTGGTCGAGCAGACCGCCCGGATTGAGGCGCAGGTCGAGGACATAGCCCTTCAGCTTGTCGGCCGGGATATCCTTCTTGATCTTGGCGATCGCGGCTTCCAGGTCCGGCGTGGTCTTTTCGGTGAAGGAGATGATGCGGAGATAACCGACATCGCCGCCTTCTTCGCGCGACTTGACGGCGGCAACGGCGATCACGTCACGGATGATGGTGAGTTCGATCGGCTTGTCGGCGCCCTTGCGCATCAGCGTCAGCTTGATCGGCGTCTTGACGGCGCCGCGCATCTTCTCAACAGCGTCTTCCAGCTTGAGGCCGCGGACCGACTGGCCGTCGATGGCGGTGATATAGTCGCCGGCGAGAACACCGGCCTTGGCGGCGGGCGTGTCGTCGATCGGGGTGATGACCTTGACGAGGTCATTGTCCATGGTCACTTCGATGCCGAGACCGCCGAATTCACCCTTGGTCTGGGTGCGCATGTCGTCGGCGTCCTTGGCATTCATGTAGCTCGAATGCGGGTCCAGCGAGGACAGCATGCCGTTGATGGCGGCTTCGATCAGCTTGTCTTCCTGGGGCGGCGTTACGTATTGCGCGCGCACACGTTCAAAGACATCGCCGAAAATCGACAATTCCTTGTACGTGGAAGCGCCCGCGGCTTCCGCCGGCGCTACCGCCGTGTAGATGACGCTCATCGCGGTCGCACCCATCAATGCGCCAACGAGAACAAGAGAAGCCCTACGTATCATTGCGTGCCTTTCCAGTGTCTTTGGAGGTCCACCAAGGCCGAGAATCGACCGGCTTCCCATCTTTTCGAAATTCAATGTAAAGCGTTGGTCGATCCGTTTCCAGCGCCAATGCAGTCGCGCTCGCGACTCTTTTTTGGCCCATTACAGCGAGCGGCTCGCCAGCGAAGACAAATTTGCCGAGACGCGTCTTGATCGCGTCCATTCCCGACAGCACCATATGATAACCGTCGCCGGTATCCAGAATAACCATCTGGCCATAGCTGCGAAATGCGCCGGCGTAAACGACAGTCCCATCGGCAGGAGCGGTGACGAGCGCGTCGGCGCCGGTTGCGACGGTCAGGCCCATCGCGGTATGTCCCGTACCGTCATCGTCGCCGAACTGGCGGAGAATATCACCCGCCACAGGCAGCTCCAATTTCCGTTTAAGGTCGGAAAACGGATATGCGGGCGCAATGCGGTTTTTATCGGGCACGCCGCTTTCGGCCAGTGCCCTCGCCTGTTCGCGCTGCTGATCGGTCATCTGCTCCCGGCGGGCCTCTTCCGCCCGGGCCGCGGCGGCGGCATCGCGCACCGAGCCGATCTGGCTTTCCAGCGATGCGACGAGGCCCTCGAGACTGGTCGCCTGACCCGCCAATTCCTCGGAACGCTTGCGTTCGGCGTCCAGTTCGGCGGCATTCTCATGGCTGTGCTTGTCGTTTTCGGCGACCAGCATGTCCATGCGTCGTTCCTCCTCCAGACTGTTGGTCATGGTGGCGGTGAGATCGGCCTTTTCTGCCGCGGTGGCGGCATGCAGTTTGGTGAGATCGGTAAGGTCGGCGATGAGCTTGTCCGTCTCCTTGCGCATGCCGGGAACGACGGCGCCGAGCAGGATGGCGCTGCGCACGGAAGCCAGCGCATCGTCGGGCGTTACCAGCAGCGCCGGCGGCGGGTTGCGGCCCATGCGTTCCAGCGCGCCCAGAACTTCGGCCAACAGCGCACGTCGCTCATGCAATGATTTGCGGATCTTGTCTTCCTTGACTGCGAGATCGGTCAGCTTCCTTTCGCTCTGCTCTATCTTGCGGTCCATATCCCTTCGGCGGGCCGCGCTGTCGATCAGCGCCTGGCGCAGGCTGGCCGTGCTCTTGTCGAGCGAGGCGATGCTGTCTTCCAGGGCTTTCGTCTTGTCGGAGGAAAGGCTGATCGTCTTTGACAATTCCTCCAGCTCGGCGCGGGTTTGATCGCGCTTCTTGGCAAGATCGGCGGCAGGGTCCGGCGCCTGCGTCGAGGATGCGGTCGAGGTGACGCCGGGCTGGTCGTCCTTGGTTTGCGTGGGGGTCTGCGCGGGCGAGGCGCCGTCATCTTCCTGCGCCAGGGCCATATCCCGGAACTGAAACGGGCTTTCCACATAGACACCGACGCCAAGACACACCGCCAGTGAGGGCAGCAGCAAGCGGGAAAGCGTGGGTGGGGTTTTTCTCATCCAGTCGTTTGGGCTCGGCCCCTTCAGATCGCGCGAAATTAAACCGGTTTGCCGCGATTATCCAGGAAGCATCATCAATTTTGCGGCGGGAATCAAAACACGCCTGTGTGAGCGTTCCGTTAACGCAAAATAGCCGAAAGCCAAACTGTTTTCGAGCAATTCGATCCGGGGCAGCGGAATCTCAAACCCGATGGTAGGGGTGACCGGAGAGGATCGTGACGGCGCGGTAGAGCTGTTCGGCGATGAGAATGCGCACAAGCTGATGCGGCCAGGTCATCTTGCCCAGGCAGATGGTTGCGTCGGCTCTCTCGTAAAGGGAGGGGTCGAGACCGTCGGCGCCGCCGATGGCGATCGTGAGATCGCGCTTGCCCTGGTCGCGGAACGTGCCAAGCAAAGCGGCGAAGGCTTCGCTGTCCAGCGCCTTGCCGCGCTCGTCGAGCAGAATAAGAACGCCGCCGTCCGGATGCGCTTTCTGCAACAGGACCGCTTCTTCACGCTTGCGCGTCTCGCCGTTGGATGCGCGGCTTTCGGCGACTTCCGTCATGCGCGCCAATTCGAGGCCGATTGCTGGACCAGCCTTGGCGAAACGGTCGAGATAACGGGCCGCAAGATCCTTTTCAGGGCCGGTTTTCAACCGTCCCACGGCAAAAAGGCCTATCCGCATTCCCGCTCCCAAGCATATCCGCCATCATGGCGGCACAAAACATAGACCGTTGCCGGACAATCATGTCCGGCTATTCAAACCTACTAACCGGGACCGGGAATAATGCCCGGAATAGGTCAGTGCAGCGTGCCCTCGTCGAGATCGGGCGCGGCCCACATCTTTTCGATGTTATAGAACTCGCGAATCTCGGGGCGGAACACGTGAATGATGATGTCACCCGTGTCGATCAGCACCCAGTCGCCGCCTTCCAGGCCTTCGACGCGGGCATTGCCCAGGCCTTCTTCCTTGAGGTCGGTGATCAGATGGTCGGCGATCGCCAGGACATGCCGGTTCGAGCGTCCGGAGACGACGACCATGTAGTCTCCAAGCGCGGACTTGCCAGCAATGTTGATGGTGACGATATTTTCGGCCTTGGAGTCCTCGAGGCTTACGAGGACGGCTTGCAGGGCGCGGGCAGCGGCATCGACGCCACGTTCCGGGCTCTTCGGGACAACGACAGGCGTTCTTCCCTTGGCGTGTACTGTTGTCAGTGCTCTTCCTTCCTTGAGTAACAGAACAGGCACATGATCTGAGTCGATCACACCTTAAAGATAGGCACCAAAGCATTAAGGTTTCAAGACGCTGGTTGTCATCTATTGGACGTAAAGACAAGCTTTTGTGGTATTTCCCGCCTCTTTCGCACCATATGTGGGCAATTCGGCCGGGGTAACGCAAGGTGAGGTGAGCCCCGTCCTCCGATCTCGGCCGCCCGCTTCCCATGTACAGGCGCGCGAAGGACGCGTATACACAAGATCAGATCGAAACGCTCCGACGCCATGACCAAAGCTCCACAACAATCCCTGAAACCCATTCTCCGCATCAGTTTTTCGGGGCAGGGCCGGCTTGGGCGCGGAAAGATGGAACTCCTTGAACATATTCGCGAAACCGGTTCGATCTCGGCCGCCGGTCGGGCCATGGACATGTCCTATCGCCGTGCCTGGCTGCTGATCAGCGAATTGAACCATATGTTCCAGGAGCCGGCCGTCGAATCCCAACGCGGCGGCCCGAACGGCGGCGGCGCGGCATTGACGCCCTTCGGCGAGGAATTGCTGCGGCGGTTCCGCGGCATGGAGAGTTCGGTGCGGGCCGCCATTGCCGGTGATCTCGAATGGCTGGAGGCCAATCGCAACCCTGACGACGCCGTCCCAGAGCCGCAGGTGGAGTCCTGATCGCCCTTAGGATTCGAGCGCCACGGTCTTGATGACCGCGTGGATGGGCAGTCCGATGCGCAGACCCAGCCGTTCGGAGGAAAACTGCGTGATGCGGGCAAGGACCGTGTCGCCACCGCAATCCACTTTCACTTCCACGGTGCCATCGGCCGCCGTGCCGAGGGCAAGCACCCGCCCTTCAAGGATATTGAGGGCGCTGAGACCTTCGGGCCGCGCCGTTGCCAGCATGACGTCGCGGGCTGGGATGTGAACGCGGACGGTCTTGCCAATTCCAGCCGCCTCCCCGGGTACGAAGAGCTTTGCAGCTTTCAGCGCCACGATGGTCAGGCGGTGCTCGCGGTCGATATGCTCCACACGGCCCTCGAGCAGAACGCCGGCTTCGCGGCGGTCGATCGCCTGCGGGCCGGAAAGCTGGCTAAAGATTTCGACTGCCGGTCCCGTTGCCTCCACCTTGCCGTCGCGTAGGACGACGACGCGGTTGGCTAGTCGAGCCACCTCGGCGATCGAGTGGCTGACATAGATGATGGGCACTTTCGTCTCGTCGCGGAGCCGTTCGAGATAAGGCAGGATCTCGGCTTTGCGGGCCTCGTCGAGTGCGGCCAGCGGTTCGTCCATCAAGAGCAGCCGCGGTGACGACAGCAGGGCGCGGCCGATGGCGACGCGTTGTTTCTCGCCGCCGGAGAGTTTGGCCGGTCGTCGATCGAGAAGGGCTGCGATGCCGAGGAGATCAACGACGCCATCGAAGCTTTCGCTATGGCCGCTTTTCGGCGCGAACCAGCGGCCGTAATTCAGGTTCTGCTGCACGGAGAGATGCGGAAACAGCCGCGCCTCCTGGAAGACGTAGCCGAAACGGCGGCGGTGGCGCGGAACGAAGACTTGGGCGTCGGTGTCTGCGAGCACCGTGCCATCGAGGTCGACGCGGCCATGATCGGGTTGGATCAGGCCGGCGATGATGCGGATGATCGAGGTCTTGCCCGAGCCGGAGCGGCCGAACAGGGCCGTGACGCCGCCGTCGGAGGTGAAGGCGGCTTCAAGCGAGAATGCGCCCAATCGATGGCGGATATCGACGGTCAGCGTCATTCCCAATCCACCCTCTTGCCGGCGAGATAGGCGAGGAATTCAGAGGCGAGCAGTGCCACCATGGAAATGATAATCGCGACGATCGTCAACCGCAGCGCGCCGGCATCACCACCTGGCACCTGCGTAAAGGTGTAGATCGCCGACGACAACGTCTGCGTTTCGCCGGGAATGTTGGAGACGAAGGTGATGGTGGCGCCGAACTCGCCCATGGCCTTGGCGAAGGAAAGGATCATGCCGGCGATGATGCCGGGCAGGATCAGCGGCAAGGTCACCGTGAGGAATATCCAGAGCGGGCTGGCGCCAAGCGTTCCGGCGGCCTCTTCCAATTTGCGATCGACCGCTTCGATCGACAGGCGGATGCTTCTGACCATCAGCGGAAAGCCCATCACGCCGCAGGCAAGCGCCGCACCGGTCCAGCGGAAGGAGAAGACGATACCGAGATATTGATCGAGCAAAGCGCCGATGGGGCCTTTGCGGCCGAAGAGGATGAGGAGGATGAAGCCGGTAACGACGGGCGGCAGGATCAGCGGCAGGTGGATGATGCCGTTGAGGATCGATTTGCCCCAGAATTTACCACGCGCCAACAACATCGCGGCGGCAATGCCGAAGGGCAGGCTCACCAGCATGGCGACGGTCGAGACGCGCAGGCTCAGCTCGATCGCCGTCCATTCGTCGCTGCTCAAACCCAATGCGTCCAAGTTCGGCCTCGCAAAGACATGTCAGGCCCGCCATCAGCCGGCGAGCCTGTAAAGACGAGCTTTTTTGCCTACGGTCGAGCGATGACGCTCACTTCTTGAGAACCGTGAAGCCTTCGTGCTCGAAGAACGGAACAGCCTTAGCCGATTTCAGATAATCGACATAGGCCTGTGTATCAGGGTTGGTGCTGCTGGCCGTGATCGCGATCGGATAGATGATCGGCGGATGGCTGTCTTCCGGAAAGGTGCCGACCACGGCAACGCCCGGATCGGCGGAAACGTCGGTCTTGTAGACGATGCCATAGGGCGCTTCGCCGCGTGAAACGAGCGCAAGCGCGGCGCGCACGCTTTCAGCGCCGGCGACCTTCTTCTCGACGGAAGACCAGATGCCGAGCTTTTCCAGCGCTGCTTTGCCGTATTTGCCCGCTGGCACCGATTCCGGCTGGCCGATCGCTAGGCGTCCGTCGCCGAGAAGGCCGGCAAGGTCCATGCCCTGCTTGACGTCGACGGATTTGGCCTTGTCCTTGGCGGAGACGAGAACGATCTGATTGCCCAGCAGGTTGACGCGGCTGTCGTCCTTGATCAACTTTTTCTTGGCGGCATAGTCCATCCAGTCGGTATCGGCGGAAATGAAGACATCGGCCGGCGCCCCGTTTTCGAGCTGCTTGGCCAGCGGTCCGCTTGCCGCATAGGAGACGGTGACTTGCTTGCCGGTTTCCTTGGTAAAGGCAGCGTCGATATTATCCAGGGCGTTTTTCATGCTGGCGGCGGCAAAGACGGTGATCTTGTCGGCGGCGAATGCCGGCGTCGGAATGACCGACACGCCGAGCCAGGCGGCGGAAAGGGCGGCGGTTGCAAGCTTGATCCATTGGCGGCGGCGCGTGGCCATTCTATTTCTCCTGGAAGATATCGACATATCTGGACAGATATAACGGCCGACGATGCTTGGCTAGGGGATATGTTCCAGAAAATATAGCGTTACGGCGGAGCGTTACTCTACGAATTTTATAGGGATTTGCCCCCGGGGCGCATACAAGAACGCCCTGCCATTGCATAAATGCATGGCTGAATACGCCCAAAAGGATGGCGAACGCTCACGGGATGAGACGTAACGTTACGAATCGTGCGATTTTAGGGAGATTTTGGAGAAGGTCGCGCCGGAAGCCGCGACGCAATTAGCTCAGATCATGTAAAAGAAGCGTTTTTTGGGCAGATTGTTTTCGGAGCCACGATGAAAATGCATTGCTGCATTGCGCTATCAGCGTTTTATCATTTGGTCAAATCTGCTAAAACATAATCATCGAAACGGCGATCTCCTCCTCCCAAAGCCTTTCGATATCGATCAGCAACACTCCTCCTCCCAGTTGCTGATCAGGTTTGAAAGCCCGACGGATCTCCTCCCCCGTCGGGCTTTTTCATTTTGGAGGTTTTCCTGAAAATCAGACTCGTTATCGCGCCGAGGCCGTCATTGTGCTGCGCGCAAGGCGGTTGAGCTCAATGTCGAGCGCCGACCGTGAATGAAGGTCCAGGCCGGAGCCGGTTTTTTCCACAATACCCGTGCGTCATCCTCGTCGACGCGCGCATAGTGAAACGTCTTGGCCATCTTCGCGGAGAGGTAGGATAGGGTCGATCCCGGCCGGTCGATGACGGCGATCGGAAAGGTGCGGGCTATCTCCTGCCATTTCTGCCAGCGGTGAAACGTGTTGAGGCTATCCGCACCCATGACCCAGATGAAATGAACATGGGTATTGCGCGCCTTGACGTAGGCGAGCGTATTGGCCGTGTAGCTCATGCCGAGCGTCTGCTCGAAAGCCGTCACCTTGACGCGCGGGTCATGCGTGACCGCCTCGCTGAGCGCGATGCGCTCGGCAAGCGGCGCCAGATGATTGCGGTTCTTCAGCGGATTGCCCGGCGTCACCATCCACCAGAGTTGGTCGAGGCCAAGCCGCCGGATGGCGATTTCAGCCACCAGCGCATGGCCCTGATGCGGCGGATTGAAGGAACCGCCGAAAAGACCGACTACCATGCCGCGTTCGGCATGCGGCATGCGCAGATAGCGGTAATCGATCTCTTCTTTCAGCACGTCAGGGCCGTATCTGTCCGGTGCCGCGCACACGATATTTGAAAGAGGTAAGCTGCTCGACGCCAACGGGCCCACGCGCATGCATCTTGCCCGTGGCGATGCCGATCTCCGCGCCCATGCCGAACTCGCCGCCATCGGCAAATTGCGTCGAAGCATTGTGCAGCAGGATCGCCGAATCGATTTCGGTGAAGAAGCGCTCGACCACGGCGGGATCCTCGGCGATGACGGCTTCGGTATGGTTGGACGAATATTTGCCGATATGGCCAATCGCGCCGGAAATACCGTCGACAATGGCGACGGAAATAATGGCGGCCAGATATTCGGTCGACCAATCCTCTTCCGTCGCGGCTTTCAATCCCGGCACAAGCTTGAGCACCTCGGCAGAACCGCGGATTTCGCAGCCTGCCGCGGCAAGCCCGTCGAGCAGCGGCTTCAGATGGGTGGACGCCACCTTCGAATCGACCAGCAGCGTTTCAGCCGCGCCGCAGATGCCCGTGCGGCGCATCTTGGCGTTGACGACGATGGATTTCGCCATCTCCAGATCGGCCGAGGCATCGATATAGATGTGGCAGAGGCCTTCGAGATGGGCGAAGACCGGCACGCGCGCTTCGGTCTGCACCCGGGCGACGAGGCTCTTGCCGCCGCGCGGCACGATGACGTCGATATTGCCTTCGAGGCCACGCAACATGGCGCCGACGGCGGCACGGTCGCTCACGGGCACGAGCTGAATGGCGTGCTCGGGCAGGCCGGCTGCCTTCAGCCCCTCGACCAGGCATTCATTGATCGCCTGAGAGGACCGGCGCGAATCGCTGCCGCAGCGCAAGATTACGGCATTGCCGGCCTTCAGGCACAGCGCGCCGGCATCGGCGGTGACGTTCGGCCGGCTTTCGAAGATGACGCCGATGACGCCGAGCGGCGTGCGCACGCGTTCGATCTTCAGCCCGTTCGGACGATCCCAGGCGGCAATGACTTCGCCTACCGGATCGGCCAAGGCGGCGATGGCGCGAATGCCTTCGGCCATCTCGGCGACGCGCTTGTCGTTCAGCGTCAGGCGATCGACGAAGGAGGCCAGCATATCCGTGCCTTCGACGTCTTTCAGGTCCTTGGCGTTCTCGGCAAGGATATGATCCTTGCGGGCAAGAATGGCATCGGCCATGGCGCTCAATGCCTTGTTCTTGCTCTCGGTCGAAGCGAATGCCAGAGGTCGCGACGCAGCCCGGGCCTTGCGGCCGATATCGTTCATCAGCGCATCGATGTCGGGGCTTTGTGCGACAGTATCAAGCATGAGCTTCATCCTTCTTCAATTTCTCGGCCTTCGTCTTGACGGACGCGGTCATGACGAGGTCGTCACGATGCACCATGGCGGCGCGGCCGGGATAGCCGAGGATCGCCTCGATCTCCGCCGACTTGCGGCCGGTGATCTGGCGGGCTTCCTCGGCATCGTAACCGACAAGGCCACGGGCGATTTCCCGGCCCGAGGGGCCGATAACGGCCACGGTGTCGCCGCGGCCGAAATTACCGACAATGCTGCGCACGCCGGCAGGCAGAAGGCTCTTGCCGGCGCCGAGCGCGGTGACGGCGCCCTCGTCGACATGCAGCTCACCGGCGGGCTGCAATTGCCCGGCAATCCAGGTCTTGCGGGCGGTGACGGGCGTGCCCGAAGGCGCGAACCAGGAGGAGCGCGCACCGTTTTCGATGGCGTTCAGCGGCCGGTCGGTCTTGCCCGAGGCGATGATCATGGCGCAGCCGGCGCCCGTGGCGATTTTGCCGGCATCGATCTTGGTGCGCATGCCGCCGCGCGACAGTTCGGAGGCCGCGCCGCCGGCCATGGCTTCGATTTCCGGCGTGATCTCGGCGATCGTTTCCAGGAATTTCGCTTGCGGATCGAGATGCGGTGGGGCGGTGTAGAGCCCATCGATGTCAGACAGCAGGATCAGCAGGTCGGCGCCGGTCATGGTGGCGACGCGGGCGGCCAGCCGGTCATTGTCGCCATAGCGGATTTCGCTGGTGGCGACCGTGTCGTTTTCGTTGATGATCGGTACGGCGCCGATCTTCAGGAGCTGATTGATGGTGGCGCGGGCGTTGAGATAGCGGCGGCGCTCTTCGGTATCGCCGAGTGTCAGCAGGATCTGGCCGGCGACGATATCGTCATGCGACAGGCTTTCTGACCAGGCGCGCGCCAGCGAAATCTGGCCGACGGCCGCGGCCGCCTGGCTTTCCTCCAGCTTCAATGCACCGGAGGGCAGGTCGAGCACCGAACGGCCGAGCGCGATAGCGCCGGAGGAGACGACGAGGACATCGGCCCCCTTGGCCTTCAGCCCGGCAATATCGGCGCACATGCCGTCAAGCCAGGTTTTCTTCAGGCCGGCCTTGCGATCGACCAGAAGGGCGGAGCCGATCTTGATGACGATGCGGCGGTAGCGGTCGAGCGGCTTGCGGGCAGTCATCCCTGCTGCTCCTCGTCGTCGTCGCTTTCCTTATCGACAACGGCCATGTCACGATGGCGCAGTTTCGGCGCTTTCGCCGGCTTCTCTTCCTGGGTGCCAGCGTTCGCCTCGACAATCACGTCGCGCAAAGCGCGCAACACCTCGGTCATGCCGCTGCCGGTGATGGCGGAAATGCGGAACGGCGTCTTGCCGCAGGCTCGCGCCAGTTCCCGCGTCTTTTTCTTCAACGTCTCCTCGTCCAGCACGTCGATTTGCGACAGTGCGACGATCTCCGGCTTGTCGGTGATATCGTTGCCATAGGCTTCGAGCTCGTGCTTCACCGTCTTGTAGGCCTTGCCAACCTTTTCTTCCTGGGCGGAGACCAGATGCAGCAGCACGCGGGTGCGCTCGACATGGCCGAGGAAACGGTCACCGATGCCCACACCTTCATGCGCGCCCTCGATCAGGCCGGGAATGTCGGCCAGAATGAATTCCTGGCTATCGATGGTGGCGACGCCGAGATTGGGGTGCAGCGTCGTGAATGGATAGTTGGCGATCTTCGGCCGGGCGCGGCTGACGGCGGCAAGGAAGGTCGACTTGCCCGCATTTGGCAGGCCGACGAGGCCGGCATCGGCGATCAGCTTCAGCCGCAGCCAGATGGTCTTTTCTTCACCGGGCAGGCCGGGATTGGCCCAATCGGGCGCCTGATTGACCGAGGATTTGAAATAGGCGTTGCCGAAGCCGCCATTGCCGCCGGCGGCGAGACGAAAGCGCTGGCCCTCCTGTGTCAGGTCGCAGATCAGGGTTTCCTCGTCTTCTTCGAAAATCTGCGTGCCGACCGGGACCTTCAGCGTCACGTCGTCGCCCTTGGCGCCGGCGCGGTTCTTGCCCATGCCATGCATGCCGATCTTCGCCTTGAAATGCTGCTGATAGCGGAAATCGATCAGCGTATTCAGCCCGTTGACGGCCTCGACCCAGACATCGCCGCCGCGGCCGCCATCGCCACCGTCCGGACCGCCGAACTCGATGAATTTCTCACGCCGGAAGGACACGCTGCCCGCGCCGCCATCACCAGACCGAATATAGACCTTTGCTTCGTCGAGAAATTTCATTTTACTTCCGTCACTCGGTATTGGCGCATAACCCCTTACAACGAATGGAGTCAGGAAAGCCTATGCGCTCTTTTCAATTGTTACCGCGTCCTCTGCATGTCCGCCAGGACAGGCGGCGCGGTCATTTGCCCGTTATGTCGCCTTCGATATAGGCGCTTCAGCCGGAGGTCAAAGATTATCGTGAAGTTGGCAAGCTATAACATCCAGTGCGGCTTCGGCCTCGATGAAAGATATGATCTTGAACGCATCGTCGCAAACCTTGCGGGCGCCGATATCATCGCTTTGCAGGAAGTAACCCGCGGCTTCGTCCGCAACGGCCGTACCGATATGGTCGCCGCGATCGAAGTGTTGCTGCCGGACTATTACTCCATCTATGGAACGGGGCTGGATCTGCTGCCGCCGGGAGCGGGTCCACGCGATCTGCGCTTCCAGTTCGGCAATATGGTGCTGTCGCGCTGGCCGATCCTTGCGACGCGGACGCTGCTTCTGCCGCGCAGCCGCATGCTTTCCAAACTCAATCTGCAGCGCGTCGCCGTCGAAGCGGTGATCGATGCGCCGGGCGGCGCGGTCCGGGTCTATTCCGTGCATCTCGACCACGTCTCTCCGGATGAGCGCATTCGCCAGATCCACTATCTCAAGGATCGTGCGATCAATTTTGTGCGTGATGGCGGTTCGCTGACGGGCGCCGTGGAGATCGACTTCGATGATCCGCCGCTGCCGGAGGATTTTATCCTGATGGGCGATTTCAACATGGTGCCGGAATCGCCGGAATATTGCGCGCTTGCCGGCCTGAAAGACGCCTTCTACGGGCGCATGCCGCGTTTCGATGTGCCGACCGACACGCTCGACGCTGTCGGCGCGCTGAAGCCCGAAGCCTATAGCTGGATGGATCCGAAGGATCGTAACAAGCGCATGCATCTCGACTACTGCTTCATCAGTTGCGGGTTGAGTGACCGTCTGCGCTCGGCCCATGTGGATATCGATGCGGAAGGTTCCGATCATTTTCCGGTCTGGGTCGAAATCGACGGATAGGGCGCCATCGCCGGTGGAGCCGGCGATGGCTGGTTTTTAAAGCGCATTGCAATCTTTCAGATTCGCTCCTTG
Source organism: Rhizobium sp. LEGMi-198b (assembly GCF_054114205.1). Classification (NCBI taxonomy): domain Bacteria; kingdom Pseudomonadati; phylum Pseudomonadota; class Alphaproteobacteria; order Hyphomicrobiales; family Rhizobiaceae; genus Rhizobium; species Rhizobium sp. LEGMi-198b. Next base: position 135,962 of record NZ_JBSYVH010000004.1, read on the forward strand.
CGCTTTAGATCTTTGATTTTGCGGATGTCATTATCGCAAAACCGCTGCGCACTTTTGCGCGGCATGCTTGGCCTCACGCCGCCTGCGAGAGCCGCAGCGCGCCCGGCTTCAGCACGGTTTCGATATGCGGAACCATGGTGTTGCGGGCGAAGCTGTAGACCTCGGCGCAGCCGATGATGTCGAAGCCGAGCTTCTGCTGCAGCTTCAACGACGCCGGATTGTCGGCGAAGACGCCGGAGAAAACGGCGACTTCGGGCATGCGGCGGGCGAAGCGCTCGAGGACGGCCGGGACAGCCTCGCTCATGATGCCGCGCCGCCAGTAGTAGCGGTTCAGCCAGTACCCGAGATGCCAGCGGCCATGCCGGAGGTCGATGCCGACGCAGCCGATATGGACGTCGTCCCCCTCGGTGACAGCCAGCATCCAGTCGCTATCGAGGCCGGCGGTGCGCGGGACAAGCCAGTCCAGCGCATCCTGTCGGTCGTATGGCACCGGCACGCGGGCGAGCATGCGAGTGACGGCGAAATCCGACAGGGACTCCGTTATTGCGTCGGCATCGCCGAGCCGGTGCGGGCGCAGCGTCAGCCGCTCCGTCCGGATAACCGGCGTCGGACCGGGCGTCAGGCTCCTGACGTCCCGGCGGGGCAGGATAGCGGCGTTCATCGCATGCCTCCCCAGCTTCTGAGTGACATCCAGGTCTTGCGGTCGAGCCGGTACCATTCGACCGATACCGTGCTGCCGAGCGCCAGCGATGCGGCAAGGCCGGATCCCTGGAACTGGAAGCCGCACTTCTGCACCACCCGCCTGGAGGCGACGTTCATCACCCGGCAACGGGCGTCGATCTGGGCGACATTTTCGCGCGTGCGGAAGACCATGTCGATCAGGGCATGGGCGGCTTCCGTCGTGTAGCCCTGGTTCCAATAGGGCTCGCCCAGCCAATAACCGATCTCAACAGTGCGCGGATCGGCCGTGGGTTCGACCCCGCAGCAACCGAGAAAGGCGCCGTTGTCGGCTTTGGTAATCGCATAGACGCACTTGCCAATCTCGCCAAGCTTCGTGCGTCGCACGAAATCGGCGGCATCATTGGTCGTATACGGGTGCGGCATACGCGATACCATTGTGGCGACGTTGGCGTTGTTGGCGAGATGGGCAAGGGCGTCGATGTCTTCTTCGTGGGGCGCGCGCAGAACGAGCCTTTCCGACAATAAGACAGGGCAATCGGTCCTTAACCGCTCCGGCCTCAGCCGTTCTTCGGGAGACCTCGATTGGCCTTCCCTTAACAATTCGCCTTGCATGGTTCAGTCCTCCTTGGTTGAGGGTAAAGAAAAAGGGGAGATGGCGCCCCATCTCCCCTTTTTTCTTGACTGAACCTGATGCTTCAGCCGGGTCGATGAGACGCCGGCTGTTTTAGAGCGCTACCGGCTTATTCCGCTGCTTCCGCTTTCGGCATTACAGAGACGTATACGCGGCCATTGGCCTTCGTACGGTAGTCCACGTTGCCCGCCGTAAGCGCAAAAATCGTGTGATCCTTGCCGAGGCCGACATTGGCGCCCGGATGCCACTGCGTACCGCGCTGACGCACGATAATGTTGCCTGCGAGGACGGCTTCGCCGCCGAACTTCTTCACGCCAAGGCGCTTGGATTCGGAATCGCGACCGTTGCGCGAGGAACCGCCAGCTTTTTTGTGTGCCATTGGAGTTCTCCTTTAAACCTTAATCCCGTTACTTACTTGGCAGCCACGATGTCCGTGATGCGGACGACCGTGTGATGCTGGCGATGGCCGCGCGAACGCTTCGAGTTCTGACGACGGCGCTTCTTGAAGGCGATGACCTTCTTGCCGCGGTTGTGCTCGACCACTTCGGCCTTGACGGAAGCGCCCTTGACGAAGGGAGCACCAATCGCAGCGTCGGCGCCTTCGCCGATAACGAGGACTTCGGTGAATTCTACGGTGTCGCCGGCGGTGACTTCAAGCTTCTCGATGGTCAGCACGTCGTTTGCTGCCACACGGTACTGCTTACCGCCGGTCTTGATGACTGCGAACATTTTTTATCCTTTCATGTTCGTTCCGGCTCTCTCGCCCGAAAGGACAAGCGGCCGTCTTTTTATCAGTCTAAGTTTAGCAGGGATTCCAAAGGCTTGCGGCCTCGAAAAAGATCTGCCGGTGAAACCTCACACAGAGCGAGGCGGCCAAGGCACGGACTTATCCACACCTATTGCGTCGCACGGGATATATAAGGGCCTGTGATCTGTCAAGGCAAAAGGATGAAAAGCTTGAATATTCACCCTTGCCATCCCATCCTTCTCTCGCTATGAGAACGCCCGCGCCGAGAAACGCGCCGACCAGCATAACCGGAGAGGTGGCAGAGTGGTCGAATGCACCGCACTCGAAATGCGGCATGCCTGCAAGGGCATCGTGGGTTCAAATCCCACCCTCTCCGCCATTGTCTTGTGCAGAATGCTGATTTTCCGGTTTCCCAAGCTGGAAGCCTTCCGCCAAAAGCCGAGCCCAGCCCGCCGATTGAATACGCCCAGCCTACCGAAAATGTAAAAGAAACATCGTTGGCCCGACCAAAGTCATGGCGAAGATGAATAGTGATATGCCGAGCTTCAGTATCTTCATGCGGCGTGTTTTCACGCCATCCCAGTCGTAGTCCATGGCTATATCCCCCTTCCTTATTTGCACCGAGTTCGACGGCGCATTAGGAGTATCTTGTATGAGGGATGTGCGAGGCTTGCCGCGCTGCTGGGGAGTCTTTCTTCGACCGCCAGAGCGGCGTGCGTTCATTTGAACGCACGAAGGTCGCTCCGGTCTTTTGAATGGGTGTACTTTTCGCTTTCGGTCGATTTCGCCTGAAAGCGGGATGCTCTACGTGCGATGGAAGACTTCGTCCGTTAGCAGCAAAAGGAAATTCTCGTCGTCCAGTTTGTTGGCGATCTGGCCGTCTTCCGTCATGTAATCGAAAACGGGGCCTCCCGGTCGGTCCGAGAAGGCGAATTTGGGCCATTTCAATTGTTCGATAATGACGATGCGGCGTCCGGCGTCATTTTCGCATGCTATTCTTTTGGTCTCCTCGAAGTAGGTCATGGCGACACCTCAGTAGTAGTTCCAAACTGAAGCTTAGGTCGCGCTAACAGCGAGTCAACCTTAACATCGTGGCTAACGCGTAAGTATTATCGCGCCCCGCGCCCTTCATTCGATCTATCGCCTTGGGCGGCATCACGAAAATCGCCGTTCGATGAACTCTCCAGTGCGCGGTCTCATCCGTTTTAGCTACTTTAAGAGTGCTAAATTGACCAACAACAACTTAAGGTTTATTGTTGTCTCTCTAACATAATGGAGAGGGGCATGAGAACGTTCGTGTGTTTTCTCGTCGTATTTTGGGGTGCTACGGCCGCAGGCGCAGCGCAAAACATTATACGTGTGTCGTCGATAATACCCGCAGCCGAGATCGCAGAAAGTGCCTTGTTGCTGCCGGGCCGCACGGACACGACCGGTTGCGTCTATACTAAAAAATACGGTCCTGACGGGGTTCGACTATGCTGCCGGCGGGCTGCCGGCTTACCGTCGAGCGAATCTGCGCCGGCAAAAGCGCGGGTGGTCGTTCACCCGTAGCCTTGCTCGCATTGCCCGGATTTCGAAAACCGGGTGCATTTGCTGTTTGAATGAGGAGGCCGGGGCGACGACGGCGGCCTCTCAACGTGTATGCCTGTGTAGAGCCGATGCGCTAGCGGACGGCCGGACCCTACTCCTGTGAATCATCAGACTCTTCGGGCTTGGGCTTGGCGCCGAAGAGGCTCTTCAAGGCATTGGTCTTCACTTTCGATGCCTTGCTGACTTTCAGGGCGCGCGTGGCCGCCTTGGCTTGTTCCAGCATCATCTCGATCTGGATCTGCTGGATTTCGGTCAGCCGCTCCCATTGGCGATTGAGCAGATGGTCGACTTTTTCGTGCAGGTGGCGGATTTCCAGTTCGGCTTTCAGGTTGACCTTATAGTCGTTGAGGGCACGCAACCGGTCCTTTGCTTCCTGCCGGCGCTGGCTCATCATGATGATCGGCGCCTGCAGGGCGGCGATGGTCGAAAGGATCAGGTTCAGCAGGATGAAGGGATAGGCGTCGAAGGCTTTGCTTTCGCCCATGGCGAGGTTGATGCCCATCCACACCGTCAGGAACAAGCAGAACGAGATGATGAAGGTCCAACTGCCGCCGAAGGCCGCGACCATATCGGCCATGCGGTCGCCGATGGAGCGATGATCCTCGTAATCCTCTTCGATGTTTTCGGCCAGCGTGTCGTGCGTCTTCAGGCTTTCGACGACTTCGTCTTCCAGGTTCGAAAGCTCGCCGCGCTCGTCCGTCAGCAGTTCGGCGATATATTGGGCGCGATAGTCGTCCATCGCCTTGCGGCTGATATAGTCGTCGGAGCGGATGCCCGGATGTTTCTGGCGCACGAATTCCGCAAGCGATGGGCGCAGGTCATCGAAATGGACCGCATCCTTCTTCTTGAGGGTTGCGCCGGTAATGGCGTCGACGAGCTTGACCGACTTGGCCTTCGCCTGCGCGAGGCTTTTCGTATAGTCGTCCATCTCCACGGTCGCTGCTTCGCCTTCGCCCGCGTCAAAATCGACTATACCTTCCGCCGGATCTGTCTCTGTCATATCGCCCTCTTTCGCAGTTGCTGGTCGTCTAGCCGATGATCGGAACAGGATTGTGACTGTAGATTGGCGGCGCGATTGGCTTTGACAAAACTGTTCCGGTTCTGCCTCAGTCTCGGCCGGCCACTCCTTCTCTGTAAATGCTTCCTAGCGATCTTATCCTAAGCAATGGCAAATAAATTTATGCTGCAGGTGCGTTGGCGGAGCGAATGATGCTCCATTCGCCCATCGCCAGAAATATATTAGCAACATTTAACAACTGATCCGTGAGTCGTTGAAATCGCTTGTAAAATCGTAAGGCGATTGCCTCGTAAATTTTCGTCAAACAAGCAGAAATGTGCGTTTTGAGCCCCTTGACCATGGTGAGTGGGTTTCTATTTGCCGCAGTGCAGCAGGCGTCTTGCAACGCCTTACAGTGGCCAACTTCCAACGAATTTCTCAATAGGCCTCGGCCTGTTGCATGGATTTATGCGCGTGCGGAAAGGATACTTATGCACAATCCCCCGGCAGATGACTTGGAGTCCATCGCCCGGCAGGGCGGTCGTCTCAAGCGAATGGCTGTTCGCATACCCACCTATTTGACGGATGTGCGGGAAAATCCGGCTTGGTTGCCGATGTTTCTGCTGGCCAGAACGATGCCGTTTCGGCGCATGCATTGGTTCGCGACCAGGCGGCCGGTGGCGCGTCCAGGGGCCGGCACATCGATGTTCACGGGGGTCGAGTGCGATGCTGTCGTCAATGCGCTGCGAACCGACGGGCTTTTTCCCGGCCTGATACTACCCGACAATATTCATCGGGAAATTGCCGAGTTTGCCGGGAGCACCGGCTGCTTCGGCAATTTCGACAGGAAGCTGGAATTCGTGGCGCCCGAACATGCGGATGCGGAGGCGCGATTCGGGCGCTCGCTCCTCAGCGGGCATTTTTTCGAGCGTTCGCTCGATTGCGACGCGGTGCTGGCGGTTCAGCGCGATCCGCTGCTCGGGGACGTCGCCCGACACTATCTCGGCGGGCAGGCCCAGGTGATAACCACCCGCATCTGGTGGAGCTTTCCGACAAAATCGGCCTCCGAGTCCGAGTTAAGCCGTGCCTCGTTCAAATATCATTTCGACCTCGATGACTGGCGAATGCTGAAGTTCTTCTTCAATCTGGTCGATGTGGATGAAGGCACCGGCCCGCATGTCTTCGTCAAGGGCAGCCACAGACGGCGGCGGATGAAGCATCAATTGACGCTCCTCGTCGGCCATCCGGCGGAGGAGGTGCTTCGATTTTACGGAGAGGAAAGCGCCGTCACGCTGACCGGCAAGGCCGGTTTCGGCTTCGTCGAAGATCCCTTCGGTTTCCACATGGGCACCATGCCGACGCAAAAGCCGCGGCTGATGATGGAAGTCGGCTTCGGCGTTTCGAAACCGTCTCGCCGCCGATTCCATGGGGAGCCGGTCTTGCGGTAGATGATGGTCCATGGGCTCTGCCCGGACGCTGTTCATTCGGGCGGTTTTTTCAGATAGGCGCCGGTCCCTCTGCCAAGGTGCCATGGCCGTTCGGCGTCTGGATCGTTTCGCAGGTTCCGGCAGGAACCAGTTTCCAGGCATTCTGCTGGTAGTCGATTGTCGAGGTGCCGGCACAGGTGGTGCCCGCGCCGGTGGCGCAATCGTTCTGACCCTTGAGCGCAACGCCGTAGCACTTTTCCTTGGCCTTGCTGTCGGCTGCTGTAGCGGGAGCGGCGACAAGGGATGCGACCGCGGAGGCCAGCATGCCGGCAATGGCCACCGTGACGACGCTGTCTTTCATCATCCTGGCTCCCTCAAGCGTACAAAGCGTCGTTGCATTGCACTGACGTCGATAGAAACGCTCGGCGTATATTACAGCGTTAGCGGTGATTTTTGATTGCTGTCCAAATTCCTGCGAGAGCAGTCTATTACTCGATTCCTTGCATGTATACGGGAGCAGGGATGAGCTTTGGTTCTGTAAGCAGGGAAGATACCATGGCCGAGGGGGTATTATTAGACTGATCGTCAGATAGCGGCCTTTCCAAGCTGCACTCTTTCATGTCTCATAACGGTCGAATCACTGGCTGAAATCCGTTTTAGGCAAGGTTTTGCAAAAGAATGACCATTGCCGGTAACGAAATCGTGGGGTCGCGCGTAGAAGGAGATGTCGAATGAATTATTCGGCGCGCGAAGAGGAATGGGCAGTCTGGATGCGGGCAGCCATCGACGGCGATGCGCAGGCCTATCATCGCTTCCTGTCCACTGTCACTCCGCATTTGCGCGCCATGGCGCGCCGACGTTGCGATCAGTTCGGCGCGCCGGCAAGCGAGGCCGAGGACGTGGTCCAGGAAGTGCTACTGACGATCCATCTCAAACGCGGAACGTGGGACATCTCCCGTCCCATCGGGCCGTGGCTATCGACCATCGTGCGCAACAAGCTGATCGACAGCTTGAGGCGGCGCGGGCGGCATATGAGTGTGCCGATCGATGATGTCATCGATATTTTGGAGGCGGAAGAGCAGACGGATGCCTTGGACCGGCTCGATGTCGATCATATGTTGGAGCAACTGAAGGATCCGCAGCGAACCATCGTACGCTCGATTTCCGTCGAGGGAACAAGCGTGCGCGAGACGGCCGATCGGCTGAAGATGACGGAGGGTGCGGTGCGCGTCGCCCTGCATCGCGCATTGAAGGCGCTTGCCGCCTTATATCGGAGCGAGACCAGTGAAAACCGATGACCTCATCAATCTTCTGGCGCAGGATGCGCCGGTCCGCGCGCGGATCGGGCAGGCGCTGACGCTGGCGGTCGTCGGTGGCATCCTCATCAGCGGCGCGATCTTTTTCGCTGCGATCGGGTTTCGTCCCGATATCGGCAATGCCATGGAAACGATCCGCTTCCTGTTCAAATTCGTCGTCACCATTGCGCTGGCCGTCACCGCCGGTGCCGTCGTCTTCCGCATCGGCCGGCCCGGCGTATCGTTGCGCCCCTGGGGCTGGATGCTTTTTGTCGCCCCGCTATTGTTGGCTGCTGCCGCGCTGGCCGAAATGATGGTCATGCCGGCCGATAGCTGGGGCGCGCGGATGATCGGGCACAATGCCCGCTTTTGCCTGACCTTCATTCCGCTACTGTCGATCGGCCCGCTTGCCTGCTTCCTTTTCGCACTGCGCCAAGGCGCGCCGGAAAAGCCGGGTCTCGCCGGCGCGGTCGCCGGGCTCGCAGCAAGCGGCATCGCCGCCACCTTCTATGCTTCCAATTGCACGGACGACAGCCCGCTCTTTGTTTTGCTCTGGTATCCGATCGCCGTTGCTGCGGTGACGGCGGTTGGATATTTCGCTGGCAAGCGCATGCTGCGCTGGTGATGTAGCTGCTGTTGTCGGTGGCCAGCCGCTGTTTAGATAATGGCTGGAAACGCCGCTATTCAGGGACTATCTTGTCTCTTGCCCAAAAAATCGCATTCGCTGGCGTTAAAGTGTTTGCATCCGCGGCGAATTCCATTATAGAGGCGCTGCTTTCCCCGCGGGGGCGTCCATCGTCCGGCGGCTGTTGGGAAATAGTTCAATGGTAGAACAGCGGACTCTGACTCCGTTAATCTTGGTTCGAATCCAGGTTTCCCAGCCAATCACTTTCACTAATAAAATCAGTCGCTTAGGTATCTGAAGGTCTAGCGATTTTTGATTTCATATTGTGTTGCGCGCTGTTTCCTTTGATTTTCAGGCCTTTCCCAGAGATCACGGCAAATCCATGCAACATGGAGCGAGACACAGCGCTCGTGAATTTGGAGGCATCCCCGACATATTTTATAAAGCCCTGGCGCAAGCGCTCACGCCATGGCCGTCGACATTCTCGCCGATTTTGATACGCCTCGTCCAAGTCAGTACTAAGAAGATAACCTCGCAACAAAATGTGTTGGAGGGTCGTTTTTGTTAATAGTCCGGACTCAATCGAAATGATAATGTCAAGCCTATGAACGAAGAACTAACAAAGAACATCATCGCTGCATTCACCGAAGAACAGGTGGAACGGCTGACCGGTGTCAGTGTGCGTCAGTTGCGCAACTGGGACCGGACGGGCTTCTTTGTACCCAGTTTGGCATATGAGGATCGGAGCCAACCACTAAGCCGGTTGTATTCATTTCGCGACCTTGTTTCGCTCAAGATTCTGAATTCACTACGCAACGAACTCAACGTCTCTCTGCAGCATCTGAGGCAAGTGAAGGATAAACTCGCACATCTCGGCGACGATATGTGGTCGAAGACAATCCTTTTCGTGCTGAACAAGCGTGTTGCATTCGAAAACCCAGAGACGAGAGCTAAGGAAGAAATCGTATCCGGCCAGGGAATTCTTCAAATTCCGCTGGAGGTCGTGACAGGCGACATGCGGAGAGCCGTAGATGCAATGCGGAAAAGAGATGAGGCTTTGATTGGGCAGATTGAGCGCAAAAAAGGGGTTGCAAATAGCAAACCCGTTATAGCCGGAACGAGAATACCTGTTAGCTCAGTCAAGGCTTTTGCGGATGAGGGATACACAGTTGAACAAATTAGAGCTGAATATCCCACACTAACTGAGGCGGACGTCATCGCTGCCATCAATCATAAAAATGCTGCGTGAAACCTGGCGCTCCATCCATGAAGTTTCTCTTAGATGCGGGCGTCCCGGTTTCGGTTGGCAAAGCGCTTCAGTCCGGCACTCACGAGGTAATTTATTATCACGAAGTCTTGCCCGACAAAGCCACTGATCTGCTGGTATGTGAAACCGCGATGCAAAATGATGCGATATTGGTCGCTATTGATCTTGATATGAGGCGCATCGCAAATCGCTACGGAAACAATCCTCGTTTTGCAAAGCTCAATCTATTGCATTTGGGATGCAATGAAGTGATGGCGGCCAAGCGATTGGAGCAGGCTTTATCGCTCATCCAGACCGAATGGGAGTTTAAGCTCCTTAAACCATCCCGTAGACTTTGGTTTGAAATTACTGGTCAGTATTTTAAGACCTTCAGGTAATTAGATTGTCTGCCGTGCTGACAATTTGTGCCAGCTTAGCCGCTTACGGCCTGTCACTCGGATTCTACCTTACGAAGCTCCGCCTGCTCTCCCATGCTCACGTCCGGTAGCCGCCGCGAACGGGATGACGCCAATCGATATCATTTCTTGATCGGCGGATTCTCGGTGTATTGCTCCCGAGTGCACATCTTTTCCCGAGCGAAATCGCAACAGGCTGGGACAATCTGTGAGCGAATTCGCAGTGACAGCTTTCCAAAACGTTTGTGGACGTTGTACAAGTCGGGCATTCATCGACAGTATTTCCTGGCATTATAGGTCTGGCGACCGCGATGCATATTAGAAGTTGTATTTAAAGTTTAGATGAGACTAAAAGCGAAATGACGATACTGGTTTCTGGTGGCGCCGGGTTCATCGGCGGGAATTTCGTTCTCGATTGGCTCGATCAGTTCGATGAAACGGTGATCAATCTCGACAAGCTGACCTATGCCGGCAATTTGGGCACGCTCAAAGAATTGAGCGGCGACGATCGCCATGTGTTCGTTCACGGCGATATTGGTGACCGCGATTTGGTCGGTGACCTCCTCGCCACCCATAGGCCGCGCGCCGTCATCAACTTTGCCGCCGAAAGCCATGTCGACCGCTCCATTCATGGACCTGGCGAGTTCATCCAGACGAATGTCGTCGGCACATTCAATCTGCTCGAAGCGGTCCGCGGCTATTGGGACGGCTTGCCGGGCGAAAAGAAGCAGGCGTTTCGCTTCCTTCATGTCTCGACCGACGAGGTCTATGGCACGCTTTCAAAGGACGATGCGCCGTTCAACGAGCTCAATCGATACGAACCGAACAGCCCCTATTCCGCGAGTAAGGCGGCGTCCGACCATCTGGTGCGGGCCTGGCATCATACTTATGGCCTGCCGGTATTGACGACGAATTGCAGCAATAATTACGGCCCCTATCATTTTCCTGAGAAGCTGATCCCCCTGGTGATCTTGAATGCCTTGGCGGGCAAGAGCCTTCCGATCTATGGCGATGGCCAGCAGATTCGCGATTGGCTCTATGTCAGGGATCACTGCAGCGCTATTCGCCGGGTGCTTCAATACGGCAAGGTCGGGGAGACCTATAATGTCGGCGGCTGGAACGAGAAGCCCAATCTCGACGTCGTGCATACGATCTGCAGCATTCTCGACGAGTTGCGGCCCAAGTCTGGCGGCGGTCGTTACAAGGACCAGATTGCCTTCGTGAAGGACAGGCCCGGTCACGATCGCCGCTATGCGATCGATGCCCGCAAGCTCGAACGCGAATTGGGCTGGAAGCCCGAAGAGACCTTCGAGACCGGCATTCGCAAGACGATCGAATGGTATCTCGCTAATCAGGATTGGGTGGGGAACGTCACCAGCGGCGCTTACCGCGAATGGGTCGGCAAGCAGTATGAGGTTCAGGCGTGAGCGCGCTTCTGATCACCGGCGCCAATGGTCAGGTCGGCTTCGAATTGCAGCGTTCTCTGGCGTCGTTGGGCCAAATAATTGCCGCGACGCGTGCCGAGATGGATTTGGCCGATGAAGCGAGCATCCTCTCCGTGCTCAAGAAATATAAGCCGGCTATCATCGTCAATCCCGCCGCCTATACGGCCGTCGATCGCGCCGAGAGCGAAAGGGAGCAGGCGATGGCGGTCAATGCCGCAGCGCCCGGCGTGCTGGCGCGCTGGGCTGCCGATAACGGCGCCTATCTCCTGCACTATTCGACGGACTACGTCTTCGACGGGATGAAAGCCGATCCCTATGCGGAGAGCGACCCGGTCAATCCGCAGTCGGTCTATGGTGAAAGCAAGTGGCTGGGCGAAGAGGCGGTGCGCTCCGCCGGCGCAAATCATGTCATCCTGCGGACAAGCTGGGTTTACGGGCATCACGGCAACAACTTCCTCAAGACCATCCTGCGGCTGGCGCAGGAGCGCAGCGCTCTGAATGTCGTTGCCGACCAAGTCGGTGCACCGACTTCGGCGACGCTGATTGCAGATGTCACGCGCCGGATCATCGAGGTCGTCAGTGGTTCGAATGCGCCTGATGTGTCAGGCACCTATCACCTGAGCGCCGGGGGCAATACGTCATGGCATGGCTATGCCACGCATATCGTCCGCGAAGCTTCGGCGAAAAACGTCAATCTTGCTCTGACGCTCGATGCTCTCAAGCCGATTTCGACCGCCGAATATCCGACGCCGGCGAAGCGGCCACAAAATTCCAGACTGGACTGCGCGAAATTGACGGATTGTTTCGACTTGCGTCTTCCAGCGTGGCAGGAAGGCGTGAATGACGTGATTGAAAGGCTTGCACGGGCCATCAATTGAAGGCGCAAATTTCCATAATTATAATTTATAATCAAATAGTTGATTAGCTGTAAGACGAATTCGATACGAGACGTTTTTCCAATGAATAAAGCACGTAAAGGCATCATACTCGCCGGCGGATCCGGGACTCGCCTGTACCCCGCCACCCTTGCCGTCAGCAAGCAGCTCCTGCCGATCTACGACAAGCCGATGATCTACTATCCGCTGACGACTTTGATGTTGGCCGGCATTCGCGAAATCCTGATCATTTCGACCCCACAGGATACGCCTCGTTTCGAACAGTTGCTGAGAGACGGAAGCCAGTGGGGCATCAAGCTCGACTATGCGGTTCAGCCGAGCCCGGATGGTCTTGCCCAGGCGTTTCTCATCGGCGCGTCGTTTCTCGATGGTGCTCCGTCCGCCCTGGTGCTGGGAGACAACATCTTCTACGGGCACGATTTCACCAAGCTTCTTCATCAAGCAAACGAGAAGCAGGGCGGCGCCACTGTTTTTGCCTACCACGTGCAGGATCCGCAGCGTTACGGCGTGGTCGAGTTCGATTCGCAGGGGCGTGCGATCAGCCTCGAAGAAAAGCCGAAAGTCCCCAAGAGCCACTATGCCGTCACCGGGCTCTATTTCTACGACGCCGATGTCGTCAATGTGGCGAAGTCCATACGTCCCTCGCCGCGCGGCGAATTGGAAATAACCGATGTCAACGCGCATTACCTCAGGGCAGGGCAGCTCGACGTCCAGACGATGGGCCGTGGCTATGCCTGGCTCGACACCGGCACGCATGAATCGATGCTGGAGGCGAGCCATTACATCGCCACCATCGAAAGCCGGCAGGGCCTGAAGGTCGCCTGCCCCGAGGAAATCGCCTATCGGAGCCGCTGGATCGACGCTTCCCAGGTCGAGGCCCTGGCCGATCCGCTGAAGAAAAATGCTTATGGGCAGTATCTTCTCGGGATGCTGCGGGAACGGGTATTTTAACAACGCGCTTGGTGATGCCGCGCGCTGCCGGCCGCGCCAATGCGGGCTGAGCGAAGCAGGAAAGACAGATGAAAGCCATCGATACCGCCATACCGGACGTCAAGATCATCGAACCCACGGTGTTTGCCGACGATCGCGGTTTTTTCTTTGAGAGCTTCAGCCAGGTTAAATTCGAAGCAGCGACCGGACTAAGCCCGACATTCGTGCAGGACAATCACAGCCGGTCCGGGAAAGGCGTCCTGCGCGGCCTGCATTATCAGTTGCCGCCACGCGCTCAGGCCAAGCTCGTCCGGGTCGTCATCGGAGAGGTGTACGATGTCGCCGTCGACATCAGACGGTCTTCCCCGACCTTCGGCCAGTGGGTCGGTGTGCTTCTGTCGGAGGAGAACAAGCGCCAGCTTTGGATTCCGGAAGGGTTTGCGCACGGGTTCCTGACCTTGAGCGACCACGTCGAATTCCTTTACAAGACCACTGATTATTATGCTCCGGAGAGCGATCGCGGCATTCGCTGGGACGATCCGGAGCTTGCGATCGATTGGAAAACCGCCATCGACGATCTGACGCTTTCCGGTAAGGATCAGCGGCAACCGCTGCTGGTGGATGCCGAAATATTCGATTGATCCCGCATTCTCCGGGCGCTTCGCGGGGCTGCCGAAGATGGCGGGTTGTGATTGATCTGACATCCGGATCTTCGAGCGATAGCGGTTATGGACCTGCGCAGCTTCTCTCGCTACAGGAGGGACATGCGCGTTCTACATTTTTTCAAAACATATTGGCCGGATACGTTCGGCGGGGTCGAGCGGACAATCCATGCGATCGTCAAGGGCGTCGTAAGACACGATATACAGTCCGATGTCCTCTCGCTCAGCAAGACGCCGGAGAAAAACACCGTCGAATTCGACGGCCATATGGCTCACAAGGCGAAGCTTGATCTTGAATTTGCCTCCACCGGCTTTTCGCGCGAGGCATTCGGGCGTTTTCGGGCGTTGAGCCGGAAGGCCGACATTGTCCACTATCATTTTCCATGGCCGATGATGGACATCGTCCATCTTGCCATCCCGCCCGGCAAGCCGACGGTCGTAACCTACCATTCCGACATCGTGAAGCAGAAGTTCCTGCTGAAACTCTATGGGCCTGTCATGCATCGCTTTCTCGCGAGCGTTGACAGTATCGTTGCGACATCCCCGAATTATCTGGCGACGAGCGAAGTCCTACAGCGCTACAAGGATAAGACCGCCGTCATCCCGCTCGGTCTGGATGAGGCGGATTATCCCAAGGCGAGTGAAGAGGATAAAGCGCGTTGGCGCACGCGGTTTCCCAAGCCGTTTTTCCTCTTCGTCGGCGTGCTACGCTACTACAAGGGCGTTCACATCCTTCTTGAGGCGGCGCGACAGACAGCCAGCGATATCGTCATCGTCGGCGAAGGTCCGATGGAGGCGTCCTTGAAGGCCTATGCGCAGCAGAACAATCTCAAAAACGTCTTCTTTTTGGGTGCGCTGCCGGATGCCGATAAGACCGCTCTTCTCGAACTATGCACCGGGGTCGCATTCCCTTCCAACCTCCGCTCGGAAGCATTCGGCCTTTCGCTCGTCGAAGCCGCGATGTTCGGCAAGCCGATGATTTCCTGTGAAATCGGCACGGGCACCAGTTTCGTCAACCAAAACGGCAAAACGGGCTATGTCGTGCGCCCCGACGATCCGCCGGCGCTTGCGGAGGCGATGAAGCGTCTTGTGAACGATGCTGAAGCGGCGGCGTCCCTGGGCGCAGGGGCTCGCCTGCGATATGAAGAATGCTTTACCGCAGAGCGGATGGGGAATGCCTATGCAGCGCTCTACAAAAGACTGCACGGTCAAACGTCTTCCGGCTCAATGGAAAGAAAGCGCTGAAGGGGCTCGGCGACCGAGGGTTGCCGCGCCGACCCGCTCATGATCAAGCGCTGACAGCCTCTGCCTGTTGTTTTTTCGCCGGTATCAGCAGGCGTCCCCCGCTCAAGCGGATGCTGCACCAACAGGCGAAGGCGGAGCTGGTCAACGCAAAGCTTTCGCCGATCGCGAGGCGGTTGTTGGAGTTGCTGAGCAGCGTCAATGAAAAGAAGAATAGGCTGACGGCATAGGCATGCCAGGCGGTGCGCGGTATGAGGCCCGCCTTACGGGCACGCCAGACATTGACGATGAGCCCAGTGAGAATGACCGTCATGACAAGGCCGCCGAACAAGCCGTGCCGCACCAGCATCTCGAGATAGCCGTTGTGCAGCAGCGTGTATTGGACGTTGGCATAGCGCGTGTGCTTCCAGCGTTCCACCCATTGGCCGCCCCAGCCGAAGATTGGCGCGGAGGAGAACAGTTCCCAGCCGTTCGACCAGAGCTGCAGCCGTGCGTCCATGGCAAAGGGCGTGGTATCGGAGGTGATCGTGCTCGACACGGCGTCACCGAGATTTTGGCTCTTGGTGATGTTGTCGATCATCTCGATGGTGGAAGACACCGTCGGGCCGGCGGTCTTTTCGATATTGTGCCGCACCGCATAGGCGCCGGCCAGCAGAAGCACCGCGGTGCAGGCGACGACGATAAGGCCGGTTTTCAAGCGTAGATAGGTCAAGGTCACCAATCCCAGCACCGGCAGTGTGGCGGCAAGCGCCAGCCAGACGCCCTTCGACTTGGCGCCGTAGATGGCGATCAGACAGAGAATGGCAATCAACGGCGAGACGATGTAGGCGAAGCGGGCGATCAAACGACTGCTGGATTTGTCCGTCAGATAATGCAGCAGCCAGAAAGCGGTGAGGATCAGGATCAGGCCGCAGGCGACCGCGCCGTGAATCTGATTGTTCATGATCAGCGGGCGCACCGTTTCGCCGGCAAAGACGTCGCGGAAGTGCTGCGTCGCGATCAACATGATCAGCACGACGGCAAAAACTGCGGCGATGATTTTTTCCAGCACCGGTTCGTAGAGCAAGAAGGCGACGCCAAGGATCGGAAAAAAGAACGGATAGGCATAGAGCCAGTCGGACGCGCCGATCGAATGCTCAGGGGTCATGAGGAAGATGGCGACAAAGCGGATGAGCACGTAGGCGCCCCAACCCATGCACAGCCAACCAAGCCAGTTGGTGCTTGGGCGCACCAGCGCCTTCCGGTAGTAGTGGAGGGCGATGAGCGCGAGGAACGGAGCGACATACCGATAGGCGGCGCTTTCGATGAATAGCGGCGAAATGATCACCAGCCACAGCAAGCTGCCCAGGATGATCAGGCGCTGCGGCAGGACGACGGGCACCAGTTCGCCGGCATTGTTTCCGGACGCGAGATCGACGGGTGGTTTATTCGTCTGCAACTGTGCCAATAGTGCGTCCGCCTTTGTTCCTATTTCAGCCAGCAGCCGGTGTCCGTTGCCAGTAAGGTCGCAAGCGGGCAGGAATACGGCATTTTGGTGACCGGCATTTTGCGTGCTCTGTTTATGATATCAAAACCTTTGATATCGCCGTCCCGTTAATGCGTCACTCCATCACTGCGCAGAACTTTCAGCACCGTCAGGACGATGATCTTCAGATCGAAAAGAAACGAGCGCCGGCGCAGATAGTCTTCGTCCAAAGCCACTTTCTGCGGGATCGGCAGTTCGTCGCGGCCGTTGACCTGCGCCCAGCCGGTTAGGCCCGGCGGTAGGGCGTCGACGCCGCGCTCGGTACGCAGCGCAATCAGGTCATGCTGGTTGAAGAGGGCCGGGCGAGGGCCGACGATGCTCATCTCGCCCTTCAGGATGCACCAGAGCTGCGGCAGTTCATCCAGGCTGGATTTGCGCAGGAAGGAACCGATCGGCGTCAGATAGGCGTTGGCGTCCTTCAGCAGATGGGTGGCAACCGCCGGGGTGTCGGTCCGCATGCTGCGAAATTTCGGCATGCGAAAAATCCTGTTTTCACGGCCGACACGGTCCGACCAGTAGAGTACGGGGCCGCGGGAGGTCAGCCGGACGGCGATGGCGACGATCAGGATCGGGATGGAAAGGACCACGGCTGCGCCGAGGGCGGCCAGGAAATCGAAAAGGCGCTTGGCAATGGTATAGGGCATCGTTTCCGTTGGTTCTGCCGGTGCTCGTGTCTCAATTGCGCCGATAAGGGCTTTCTGCGGAGTGCATCTCATATCACGGACTTGTTCACAATCGCCCTCATCACGAATTTTGCCGGGCTTGTTCCCTGCAAAGGGAATGTGCAAAGCATGGCGGGAGTGAAAACCGGGCAGAACGAGGGGTAGCAGAGGCATGATCCTGGTGACGGGCGCGACGGGTTTTGTCGGGCAGGCGCTTTGCGCCGAGCTTTCGCGGCGACAGATGGCCTATCGACCGGTCAGCCGTACCCCGAGGCCGGGATTTCTGGCGCTGGGAACGATCGATGGCGGGACGGATTGGACCAATGCGCTCGTCGACGTCGAAACGGTCGTGCATCTGGCGGCGCGGGTCCATGTCATGAACGACACCGCGGCCGACCCGCTTGCGGCCTTTCGCGCTGTCAATGTCGACGCCACGGTCAACTTGGCGCGGCAGGCGGCGCAGGCCGGCGTAAAGCGCTTCATCTTCTTGAGTTCGATCAAGGTCAATGGTGAGGCGACCGCGCCCGGCAAGCCGTTTACCGCGTCCGATACGCCGCATCCGGAAGACCCCTACGGGCAGTCGAA
Source organism: Rhizobium sp. LEGMi-198b (assembly GCF_054114205.1). Lineage (NCBI taxonomy): Bacteria > Pseudomonadati > Pseudomonadota > Alphaproteobacteria > Hyphomicrobiales > Rhizobiaceae > Rhizobium > Rhizobium sp. LEGMi-198b. The sequence continues at coordinate 153,565 of NZ_JBSYVH010000004.1, forward strand.
GCGGGAGGCGGAGGAGGCGCTCCTTGCTATCGGCAAGGAGACGAACATGGATGTCGTCATCATCCGCCCGCCACTCGTCTATGGCCCTGGGGTGAAGGCGAATTTCGCGAGCTTGATGAAATGGGCTAAGCGGCCGTTGCCTTGGCCTTTCGGCCTGGTCGCAAACCGGAGATCCCTAGTGTTCGTCGGCAATCTCGTCGATTTCATCCTGCTTTGCATCAGCCATGCCGATGTGGGAAATCGAGTGTTCCTGATTAGCGATGGCGCGGATCTTTCCATCGGCGAGCTGATAGGCAAACTCTCCTCGGCAATGGGGCGCAGAGCTTTCCTGCTGCCCGTACCGCCGCGCCTGTTGGAAGGGCTTGCGGCGCTGCTCGGGCGCCGTGCGGCGGCGCAACGCCTTCTCGGTTCGTTGCAGGTCGATATCGGTGAAACGATCGCAATTACCGGATGGTCGCCGCCCTATTCGGTCGATGACGGCCTGCGGCAGACAGTCGCCGCAGCCGAGAGGGATCACTGACTGTCGTTCACAGGCTCCAGACGGCGTGGCCGTTGAGTAGAGGGTTGTTCTGCTCAAGGGCAGCCTTCACGTCGACGACCACGCCGTTCTCGCCCAACAGATTCAGGATCTGCGCCGCACCGTCGCTCAGGTAGGATTTGTGCGGCACGGCAAGCACGAGGGCGTCGAGCTTGCCGAAATCATCGAGCGCCGCCAGCCGCACACCATATTCCTCTTCCGCCTCGTGATGGCTGGCCATGGGGTCGTGCACCAGCGGCTCAAGGCCGAATTGGTGTAGTTCGCGGATGATGTCGGGCACGCGGCTGTTGCGCAGATCAGGCACGTTTTCCTTGAAGGTCAGCCCGAAGATGCCGATCCGGGCACCATTGATCGGCTTTTGCGCCGCTACCAGCATCTTGATGAGTTTCTGGGCGATGAAGGCGCCCATGCCGTCATTGATACGGCGGCCGGAGAGGATGACTTCAGGATGATAGCCGAGTTCCTCGGCCTTGGCGGTGAGGTAATAGGGATCGACACCGATGCAGTGGCCGCCGACCAGGCCGGGCGTGAAGGGCAGGAAATTCCATTTGGTCCTGGCCGCCTTCAGCACGTCGGCGGTGCGGATATCCATCTTCTCGAAGATGATCGACAGCTCGTTCATCAAGGCGATGTTGAGGTCGCGCTGGGTGTTTTCGATCACCTTGGCGGCCTCCGCCACCTTGATGCTAGGCGCGCGGTGAATGCCGGCCTCGACCACGGCGCCATAGACGGCGGCGATCCTTTCCAGCGTTTCCTCATTGTCGCCGGCGACCACCTTCACGATGCGTTCGAACGTGTGCTCCTTGTCGCCGGGGTTGATCCGCTCCGGTGAATAGCCGACGTGAAAATCCTCGCCCTGGCGCAGGCCCGAGACCTCGGCAAGCACGGGGCCGCAGACCTCTTCCGTCACGCCGGGATAGACCGTCGATTCATAGACGACGATGCCGCCCTTCTTCAAAGCCAGGCCGACGGTACGCGAGGCGGCAATCATCGGCCGCAGATCCGGCTGCCGATTGCGGTCGATCGGCGTCGGAACGGCGACGATGAAGATGTCACGGTCCTGCAGGTCATGAATGTCGCTGCTGATGCGGAGGCCACTTTCCTTCAGGCGGGCCGGCGACACCTCGCGCGTGTCGTCTTCCCCGGCTTTCAGGGCGGCGATGCGGGATGGCTTGATATCGAAGCCGACCACATCGGAAAATTTTCCGGCGAGCGCGATCGCAACAGGCAATCCGACGTAACCCAGGCCAATGACGGCAATTTTTTCGCTCAACACAATCCACCTCGAACAATCGACCTGAATTAGCCCAAACCCAAGCGGCGTGTCAGCGCAAATCTTTGTTAGGAGACGTCAATTCAGGCGCAAGTCAGATCAATGTGACGATCGGGCGGAAGCTTTGCAAGAGAGGCATCGGCGGGGCGCCGTTGCAAGCCGCCTGTCTTCTTAAGGCAGCCGAATAAAAAGGAAACCTCACGTGTTTGCTGCTTGTTCCTCCCAAGGAGATCGTAAATTATGAGTAATTTCAATATGGCTGCCGCGGATGGGCGGGCAGCCCGCTACGACCATGTCACCATCACGTTCCACTGGCTGACGGCTCTTCTGGTGCTGACCATGTTCACATTGGCCGAGGCGCGAAGCTTCGTTGCCCGTGGGACGCCGCTTCGCGGGGATCTGATCTTCGTGCATATCTCGCTCGGCATTCTGCTTGCGGCCGTCCTCATCCTGCGCATCGTCTGGCGCATCGCGACCCACCGGCGCACGGCGCCGGCGGTCTCCGGGCTTCAGCATGCGGTAGCGACGCTTGCCCACCTTGCGCTCTATGCACTGATGATTTCGCAGGTGTCCTATGGCTTCCTGATGATCTGGGCCTCGGGCAACGAACCGAGCTTCTTCGGCCTGTTCTCGGTGCCGCCCTTGATCGTCCTCGATCAGCCGACACGGCATGTGATGGGTGAACTGCATGACTACACCGCCTGGGCAATCATCGCCGTTGTGGGAATTCACGCCGCCGCCGCCCTTGGGCACCATTACGTGCTTCGGGATCGCGTGCTTGTCCGGATGATCCCCGTGCGCAAATAAGCGCCGGCGGTTCATTCTCAAATCGCCGCGGCGGGCCAAAAGGTCGCGGCGCTCCCTATCGAAACCCTTCGCAGCGTACCTATTTTAGTATTCAGAGACATATTTCTCGGAATGCGTGGTTCGCAATGCGTAACACATATCTTGCCCATTTATACGCCAGGCGCTCGGAGCTGGAGTCCAAGCTCGAGCTGCATATAGCACGCTATTGTTTCGGCGAGGGAGAGGTTGATGACGGCACCGAGGCGGAGCTCCGGCAACGCATCACGGAAATCTCCGACGAAATCGCCGATCTTGAGGCTGAACGTGGCGTATAGTCCTTTGGCTCGCGGACGCAGCCGCTACTTTGTTGTGTCTGGCTGTTCGGTGTCGCAAAGGATGGAAGGTAATCCTGCACGGGGCTAAGTTGCCAATCCGCAAAGGGTGGATTGGCAAGAAGAGCCGTTGAATCCGTGGATATGGGCGCGACGCAGGCCGAAAATGGCTGACCGACTGCGCAAGCGCCGGCCTTGACTAAGTCGTCGGCGGAAACCTTATCGGTCAGTAGGCCGATTTTCATTGCTTCATCCGGCGTAATGAGCCGTATCGAACTTGGCGCGGCACTCATCGCCATATCGAGGATCGACCGATCGACGCCCATTTCCTTGAAATAGGCGAGAATCTTCGATCGCAGCGATTTCGACAGCTTCGTGCTATCGTACAGTCCGACAAATTTGCGACTGACCTCCTGGCGACTGATGATGTGCTTCTTGCCGTTAACGACCTGATATTTCTCCCGATAGATTATCCGCTCCTGATCAAAGGTTGTCCTGACCTGATGGACACCCACGATGCTGAAGGGACTGGTGACGCGTCTAACCCCGGCTGCCAGTACGAAAGGGCAGGCCGAAAGACATTCGGCGCCGGCGGAATAAACCACGCCCTTCGCGCCGGCCCGCCAGCCATCGCCACAGAGCGGCTGGCCGCTTGGACAGGACTGGAGCCTCGTGCCGCCCACAGCGACGGACAGGCCGCGCTTCCGGATGATCTCACCCATTTCCATCGCAGCCGCTACATTTCCGCCGGGCGAATTGACGATTATGGGCAGTTTCCGGTCACCGATGCTAGTGAGGAGCTTGCGCAGATCGCCAGGAGATCTCGCATCGATCATGCCTTCCGCCGCGATCCAGTCCACGCAGCCCTCGGGCCGACAGTTGCCGGAGCTGGGATCGGCATGAACGAGCATGAATTGCATGGGTGCGCCGGGCACCTGGGCCGCAGCAACAGTCGCCAGCCCCAAGAGTGCCGATCCCGCTATGGCTCCAAGCCGACAAGCGTTAGCGGCGCCACGTACAAGATGCCATAAAACTGCAAAAATCATGAACCGATGCCCCACCCTCTGAACCGAAAGCTAGCAAAGCACAACCCAATCAGGCAAGGGTATACAACCGCGGTCTGCAACATGTTACGGGCCTGCCAATTGGCAAGAAATACGGTGCTTTGATCGGCAGACGCGCAAACGTCTCGACATCGGCGGCTATATGGCGCGATAAGGTCGGAGCCGATCGAAATGAGCGAGGAGCCGATGAAGCCGAGCCTGCCGACCCTTCTCAGCATCAACGGCGGCTATGTCGACACTGCCGGATTCCTTGCCCTGCACGGTCTGTTCACCGCACATGTCACCGGCAATTTCGTTACCTTCGGCGCTTCCATGGTACTGGGAACTTCGGGTGCGATTGCCAAGCTGCTGGCGCTGCCGGTCTTCTGCATCGTCGTCATTCTCGCCCATCTGTTGGGCGGTGATCTATCGCGGCGCAAATTGCCGGTGTTGCGGATAATCCTGACGTTGAAATTCCTGCTGCTCGTGCTTGCGGCCATCTTTGCCATCAGCTTCGGCCCCTTCGCCAGCGGCGATGGGTGGCAGGCGATCCTCACCGGAATGACGCTAGTTTCAGCCATGGCTATCCAGAATGCCTTGCACCGCATTCATCTTGCCTCCGCGCCGCCGACGACTTTGATGACGGGCACGACGACGCAGATCATGATCGATATCGCCGATCTTCTGCTAGGAACCGCCCCAGAGGCGAAAGCCACCATCAAGGCAAGACTCGGCCGAATGGGTGCTGCGGTCGGCGGTTTTGCCTGCGGCTGCGCCGCGGCGGCCCTGCTTTTCATGTTCGCCGGCGTGGAATGCTTCCTCGTGCCGCCGGTTATGGCGCTGGTCGGAATCCTATTTCATGCAAGCAAGCCGCAGGCAAAGCCGGCATAGGCCATTCTGATGCTCTTCGTTAGAGCTGGCAGAGCTCCCGTCTTTTTCTGGTCTTGCAACTGATCTACAGGTCTCTAACTCTACGCGGGGATTCGAGCACGACGCTGCGTGCTTGAGCAGTCAGTCTTTGAGAAGGGATGGTCATGGCAGGAGAAACGGTTCTGGTGGTCGGGGGAGCCGGCTATATCGGCTCGCATACGTGTCTGGATCTGGCGAATAAGGGGTTTCAGCCCGTCGTCTACGACAATTTTTCCAACGGTCATCGCGAATTCGTCAAATGGGGTCCGGCGGAAGAGGGCGATATCCGGGACCGGGCGCGGCTCGATGAAGTTCTGGCGAAATACAAGCCGGCCGCCATCCTGCATTTCGCGGCGCTGATCGAGGTCGGCGAGTCGGTCAAGGATCCTGTCTCGTTCTATGAGAACAATGTCATTGGCACGCTGACGCTGCTGTCGGCGGCGCAGGCGGCCGGCATCGGGGCTTTCGTATTTTCATCCACCTGCGCGACCTATGGCCTGCCGCAGAGCGTCCCGCTGGATGAGAGCCACCGGCAGGTGCCGATCAATCCCTATGGCCGTACCAAATATATCGTCGAGCAGGCGCTTGCCGATTATGACCAATACAAGGGTCTGCGCTCCGTGGTGCTGCGCTATTTCAATGCGGCCGGCGCCGATTTCGAAGGGCGCATCGGCGAGTGGCATACGCCGGAGACCCATGCCATCCCGTTGGCGATCGATGCGGCGCTTGGGCGCCGTCAGGGCTTCAAGGTGTTCGGCAGCGACTATGATACGCGCGACGGCACCTGCGTGCGCGACTATATCCACGTCCTCGACCTGGCGGATGCGCATGTCCGGGCGGTGGAATATCTGCTGCGGGGCGGCGAATCGGTCGCGCTCAATCTCGGCACGGGTACGGGCACGACGGTCAAGGAATTGCTGTCGACGATCGAGACGGTGTCGAACCGGCCTTTCCCCGTCGAATATGTCGGCCGCCGCGAAGGCGATTCGACCACGCTGGTTGCCAATAACGACAAGGCCCGCGACGTTCTCGGCTGGTCGCCGAAATATGATCTGTCGCGGATCATCGAATCCGCCTGGAATTGGCATGCCAAATCCAATCAGCATTGAGCGTCGGGCTTCGAGCAAGCGCCCGAACGTATTGCTGATTTCAGCCGATCAATGGCGAGGCGATTGTCTCTCCGCCGTCGGTCACCCCTGCGTGAAGACGCCCAATATCGATGCTCTGGCGCGCGACGGTGTGTTGTTCCGCCGGCATTTCGCCGGAGCAGCACCCTGCTCGCCGGCGCGGGCGACGCTTTATACCGGCCTTTATCAGATGAACCATCGCGTCTGCCGCAATGGTTCGCCGCTGGATGTGCGTTTCGACAACCTGGCGCTTGCCGCCCGCCGCGCCGGCTATGATCCGACCTTGTTCGGCTATACCGATACGGCGCCGGATCCGCGTGGCATGAACCCCAACGATCCGCATCTGACGACCTATGAGGGCGTACTTCCCGGTTTCAGCATGCGCCAGCTTCTGCCGGAGCATGAAAAGCAATGGCTTTCATGGCTGCGCTCGAAGGGGCATGAGGGGGCGACGAGCCGTGATATCCACATCCCCGTCGGCGCGAAGCCAGGTGAGATCTCCAATACCGCGCCGGCTTACTCCAAGGATGAGACGCAGACGGCTTTTCTCGCCGGCGAATTCATTCGCTGGCTCGGCGAACAGGACGAGCCCTGGTTCGCGCATGTCTCGTTCCTCAGGCCGCATCCGCCGTTTTCGGTGCCTGAACCCTATAACCGCATGTTTGCCGCAAGCGACGGACCGGCTTTTGCGCGCGCTGCCGACCGCAAGGCAGAGTTGGCGGCACATCCCTTTCTCGCCTTCGCCATGCCGCTGATCGGCAAGGGCGGCTTCATCCATGGCGGCGAGGGGCCTGCGAGCGACTGGACGGCTGAGGATCTCTCAGCGATCCGCGCCACCTACTACGGCATGATCGCCGAAGTGGATGCGCAGCTCGGGCGGATCTGGCAGGCGCTGAGGGATGCGGATGCCTGGGACGATACGCTGATCGTCTTCACGTCAGACCATGCAGAAATGATGGGTGATCACTGGATGCTGGGTAAGGGCGGCTTTTTCGATGGCAGCTATCATATCCCGCTGGTCATCCGCGATCCGGGGCAGCCTGGCGGTACCGGCCGGCAGGTGGAACGCTTCACCAGCGCCGCCGATATTTTCCCAACGCTTTGCGATCGCCTGGGTCTTGTGCCCGACAATCATCTCGATGGCGAAACGCTTCTGCCCTTTATCCAGGGCGCCGAGCCGGAGCGGTGGCGCGACGCGGCCTTCTGGGAGTTCGATTTCCGCGATATCGCGAACGGCGAGGCGGAACGGCATTTCGGCCTCAGGTCGAAGGCCTGCAATCTCGCCGTCATCAGGGACGAGCGTTTCAAATACGTTCACTTCGCCGGGCTGCCGCCCTTGCTGTTCGATCTGGCGAATGATCCGATGGAGCTTACCAATCTCGCTGATGACCCGGATCATGCGGCAACTCGGCTTGCCTATGCCGAAAAGCTGCTGTCGCTGAGGGCTGAGCATCTCGATCAGACACTCGCCTATACCGAACTGACGGAAAAAGGGCCGGTATCGCGCCGGCCCTAATCCAGCTTAAATAGCAGGCTATCGGGCAAACGGGCCGAGATAGGTCATCTTGCCGACCGGCAGCCCACGGCTGCGCAGAATGTCGTGCACTGTGGTGACGTGGAAGAAGAAGTTCGGCAGAGCGAAGCTTGCGAGATAATCCTCGCCGCTGAACACGATCTTATTACCGCCAGGTGCGATCGTCACTTCCCGGCTTTCGGTGCCTTGCATCGTCTCCGGTGTGATCGTCGCCAGAAAATCCTCCGTCTTCTTCAGGCGTTCGCGCAGCTCGGCAACGGTGGTTTCGTTGTCTTCGAAGCGCGGCGCGTCAATGCCTGTCAGCCGGGCGATCGCGAGTTTGGCGCTGTCGGTGGCGCGTTGAAATTGGCCGGAGAGCGGCAGCATGTCGTCAATGAGGCGTGCGCCGACAAGTTCGTTCGGATCGGTGCCGTTTTCCGCCGCATAGGCCTCGATCGCGTCGACATAGGTCGCAAGGTTTGCGAGGCCGCGTTGAAAGACGGGGACTGAGAAGCGGTACATCGAGGGCATGCTGGTTCTCCATTGTCAGTCGGTGGTTTCGGCTTGGGATCGACGGTATTTTACGTCATTCGAATGTCGATGGAATGTCCGTTCCATCAGCGTGAGCGGCCCACATGTAGGCTCGATCGCCAGCTTTTACAGCCTTTTTCGGCCAAAAATTCCCTATCGCGCGTCGATCGTCAGTTCCGTTAGCGCGACTACAAAATAGTGTTGACGTTTTTACGGAAAAATGGAATAAATATTCTGAAGATGGGATTTTACGGTTTGTTTGTTCCGTTTTTTGAGGTGCCGTTATGGGAGATGGCAGCTCGGGATTGTTGGCCCTGCGGTCGATACCGGGGGCTCCGGCGTTCAGGAGGGGTGTGGCCGGACACCGCAATTGGGAGGAAAAATCATGAGAAAACTCATTCTGGGCTCCGCGATGGCGCTTCTGCTGTCGACTGCGGCCCATGCCGAAAACATCGGCGTGTCGATGGCGTTGTTCGACGACAACTTTCTGACCGTTCTGCGCAACGGCATGCAGGACTATGCCAAGACGATGAAGGGTGTGACGCTGCAGGTCGAAGACGCCCAGAACGACGTCGCCAAGCAGCAGAGCCAGATCCAGAATTTCATCGCCAGTAAGGTCGATGCCATCATCGTAAACCCGGTCGACACGGATGCCACGGCTGCCATGTCGAAGCTCGCTGCCGATGCGAAAATTCCGCTGATCTACGTCAACCGCGAGCCGGCGAACGTTGACAGCCTGCCGGACAAGCAGGCCTTCGTCGCTTCCAACGAGCAGGAATCCGGCACGCTGGAAACCAAGGAAGTGTGCCGCTTGCTGAAGGGCAAGGGCAAGGCCGTCGTCATGATGGGCGAACTGTCGAACCAGGCAGCCCGCATGCGCACCAAGGACGTGCATGACGTTCTCGCCACCGACGAATGCAAAGGCATCCAGATCGTTCAGGAACAGACCGCCAACTGGCAGCGCACCCAGGGCGCCGACCTGATGACCAACTGGCTTTCCAGCGGTTTGGAATTCGACGCTGTCATTTCCAACAATGACGAAATGGCGATCGGTGCCATTCAGGCGCTGAAGGCTGCCGGAAAGTCGATGGATAAAGTCGTCATCGGCGGTGTCGATGCGACGCAGGATGCCTTGGCCGCCATGCAGGCCGGCGACCTCGACGTCACCGTTTTCCAGGATGCTGCCGGTCAGGGCAAGGGTGCGGTGGACGCCGCGCTGAAGCTTGCCAAGGGCGACAAGGTCGACAAGAAGGTCTATATCCCCTTCCAGCTCGTGACGCCCGCGAACGTCAAGGACTTCGTCAAGAAGAACTAAGGCGCTGTTAGCAATGGATGCGGGCGCTGGAGCCCGCATCCTCAAATTCCGACAGCTCCCGGGAGGGAAAAGATGGTTGTGAGCCCATCCACCATGGCTGCGGTGCGCGCCAGCGGCGCGGTCCCCAATGCCGCCTATCTGCTGAGTGCCGAAGGTATCCGCAAGGAATTTCCGGGCGTGCTGGCCCTCGATGATGTTTCCTTCCGTCTGAAGCGCGGCACCGTGCATGCGCTGATGGGCGAAAACGGCGCCGGCAAGTCGACGCTGATGAAAATTCTAGCCGGCATCTATATTCCGGATCAGGGCGAAGTGCGCCTGAAGGGCGTCGAGATTCGTCTGAAGTCTCCGCTGGATGCGCTGGAAAACGGCATTGCGATGATCCATCAGGAGCTCAACCTGATGCCCTTCATGACCGTTGCCGAGAATATCTGGATCCGTCGCGAGCCGAAGAACCGCTTGGGCTTCGTCGACCATGCCGAGATGAACAGGAAGACCGACGAGCTCTTTCGCCGCCTGAACATCACCATCGATCCGGAAATTCAGGTGCGCGAGCTTTCGGTCGCCAACCGCCAGATGGTCGAGATCGCCAAGGCGGTATCCTATAATTCCGACGTGCTGATCATGGACGAGCCGACGTCGGCGCTGACCGAACGTGAGGTGGCGCATCTCTTCGAGATCATCCGCGATCTGCGCGCGCAGGGCATCGGCATCGTCTACATCACCCACAAAATGAACGAGCTGTTCGAGATCGCCGATGAATTCTCGGTGTTCCGCGATGGAAAATATATCGGCACGCATACGTCCACCGACGTCACCCGCGACGACATCATCCGCATGATGGTCGGCCGCGAGATCACCCAGATGTTCCCGAAAGAAGAGGTGCCGATCGGCGACACCGTCCTTTCCGTCAAGGGGCTCACCCTGAACGGCGTGTTTTCCGATGTCTCCTTCGATGTTAAGGCCGGCGAAATCTTGGGGGTCGCGGGTCTCGTCGGCTCCGGCCGTTCGAATGTCGCCGAAGCGCTGTTCGGCGTGACGCCGGCTTCGTCCGGCACGGTCGAGCTTTTCGGCAAGAAGGTCGATATCTCCTCGCCGGCGGCGGCAATCCGGCACGGCATGGCGTTCCTGACAGAAGACCGGAAGGATACCGGCTGTCTGCTGATCCTCAGCGTGCTCGAGAACATGCAGGTCGCCGTGCTGCACGACAAGTTCGTGCGGGCCGGCTTCGTGCAGGAGGGCGCGATGGAGGCGACTTGCGAGGAGATGGCGCGCAAGCTGCGCATCAAGACGCCGAACCTTGACGAGCGCATCGAAAATCTTTCCGGCGGCAATCAGCAGAAAGCGCTGATCGGCCGTTGGCTGCTCACCAATCCGCGCATCCTGATCCTGGATGAGCCGACCCGCGGCATCGATGTCGGCGCGAAGGCGGAAATCCACCGCCTGGTCACCGAAATGGCGCGTAACGGCGTCGCTGTCATCATGATTTCGTCGGAGATGCCGGAGGTTCTCGGCATGAGCGATCGCATCATGGTGATGCATGAGGGACGGGTGACCGGTTTTCTCGATCGTGCGGAAGCAACTCAAGTGAAGGTGATGGAACTGGCCGCGCAGTGACGCCGCCAATCATCGCAAGGGAGGACTGAACCATGGTTAGCAAAGTTGCAGAGGCGACCGCACCGTCAGTGACGCGTCCCAGGCGCCGCCGCGTCCCGCCGGAACTCGGCATCTTCCTGGTGTTGATCGGCATTGCGCTCCTGTGCGAAATCCTCGGCTGGATCTTCGTCGGTCAGAGCTTTCTGCTCAATGTGCAGCGCCTGAAGATCATGATCCTGCAGGTTTCCGTGATCGGCATCATCTCGGTCGGGGTCACGCAGGTCATCATCACCGGCGGCATCGATCTTTCATCGGGCTCCGTCGTCGGGTTGACCGCCATGGTGGCGGCGAGCTTCGCACAGTCCTCGACCTGGGCGCGGGCGCTTTATCCAGCGCTGACCGATATGCCGTTTTTCGTTCCGATCGGCATCGGCCTGCTGATCGGCCTTGCCGCCGGTTACGTCAACGGCCAGCTCATCACGAAAACCAAGATTCCGCCGTTCATCGCGACGCTTGGCATGATGGTGTCGGCCCGCGGCCTGTCGAAATTGTACACGAAGGGGCAACCGGTCTCCGGCCTCACCGATCAGTTCAATTTCATCGGCACCGGCATCTGGCCCGTCGTCGTCTTCCTGCTTGTCGCGCTGATCTTCCATATCGTGCTGCGCTACACTCGCTACGGCAAGTTCACCTATGCGATCGGCGCCAATGTGCAGGCAGCACGCGTCTCCGGCATCAATGTCGAGGCACATCTGGTAAAGGTCTATGCGATTGCCGGACTTCTGGCCGGGCTTGCCGGCATCATCACCGCCGCCCGCGTCCAGACGGCGCAGGCTGGCATGGGCGTAACCTACGAGTTGGATGCGATTGCCGCTGCCGTCATCGGCGGCACCTCGCTCACGGGCGGTGTCGGACGCATCACCGGCACGATCATTGGTACGGTCATCCTCGGCGTGATGATCTCGGGCTTCACCTTCCTGAACGTCGACGCCTACTATCAGGAAATCGCCAAGGGCATCATCATCGTCGCCGCCGTCGCAATCGACGTCTACCGCCAGAAGAAGCGTGTCAAACACTGAAGCGGCCGAGGTTTCGTCTGATATCTCGAGGCGGGGGTTTTGCCCCCGCCTTTTTCGTTTGCTGCGACATTCTATGCTAATGCAGATTTTTTTCATTTAGGTATGGCGAATCCTGCCATCTTTTCTATTCTGGCCGCTTCCCGCCGCTCGTCCGAGCGCATTATCCAGGATAGACAATGCAATCCGTATTTGATGGCCATAACGACGTTCTGCTGAGACTTTGGAATCATGCCCGCGAAGGAACTGATCCGGTTGCCGAGTTCAGAGATGGAATATCGACTGGCCATATCGATGCGCCCCGCGCCAAGGCCGGTGGGCTGGGCGGCGGCCTCTGCGCCATCTATATCCCCTCCGGCAATCTCGTCTTCGCCGATCCCGATCGCAACGGCCATTATGCAACACCGCTCTCGCCGCCACTGGAGCGGGCGCCGTCGCTCGATATCGCGCTCGAAATGGCAGCGATCGCCCTCAAGCTCGATCGCGCCGGCGTCTGGAAGCTTTGCCGCTCGACCGCCGAAATCCGCGACTGCATGGAAAAGGGCATCTTCGCCGCGGTGATGCACATGGAGGGCTGCGAGGCCATCGACGCCGATCTCGTCGCGCTCGAAACCTTCTATGCGGCCGGCCTGCGCTCGCTCGGCCCCGTCTGGAGCCGCAATAACGTCTTTGCCCATGGCGTACCCTTCGCCTATCCGAGCTCGCCCGATACCGGGCCGGGCCTCACCGATGCTGGTTTTGCGCTGGTGCGCGAGTGCAATCGGCTCGGCATCGTCATCGACCTTGCCCATATCACCGAGAAAGGCTTCTGGGATGTGGCGAAGACATCGGATCAGCCGCTGGTCGCCAGCCATTCCAACGCGCATGCGCTCACCCCCGTCGCCCGCAATCTCACCGACAAGCAGCTCGACGCCATCAGGGAGAGCCGCGGCATCGTCGGTTTGAACTATGCGACGGCCATGCTGCGCGAGGACGGCCGCTCGGATGCCAACACCCGGATCGAGGTGTTGGTTCGCCATGTCGACCACCTCGTCAGCCGTGTCGGCATCGACTGCGTCGGCCTCGGATCGGACTTCGACGGAGCGACGATTCCGGAAGAAATCGGCGACGCTGCAGGCAACCAAAAGCTGATTGCTGCGCTCAGGAACGTTGGCTATGCTGAAGCCGATCTTGTGAAGCTATGCAGGGAGAACTGGCTTCGTATCCTGGCTTCTGCTTGGGGAGAGAGCAGCAAGTCGCGTGCGTGATTGATAGTAATAAAAGCTAAAATAAGGGAACGAAAACATGATGATGATCAAGATGAACCGCAACTTTCGCGCCCTTTCGGCCGGTGCGGCTCTCACGCTTTTGACGATGGCTGTGCCGAGCGCTTTCGCGATAACGCCGAAGGATACGCTGGTTGAAGGTTTCGCCTTCGACGACATTCTCAGCATGGACCCGGCCGAAGCCTACGAACTCTCCGCCGCCGAGGTTACCGGCAACAGCTACAGCCTGCTCGTTCGCCTCGATATCAACGATACCTCCAAGATCCAGGGCGATCTTGCCGAGAGCTGGTCGGTCTCCGACGATCACCTGACCTATACGTTCAAGCTGAAGCCCGGCCTCAAATTCGCATCGGGCAATCCGATCACCGCCGATGACGTCGCCTGGTCCTTCGAGCGCGTCGTCAAGCTCAACAAGAGCCCCGCTTTCATCCTCACCCAGTTCGGCCTGACCGGCGACAACGTCACGGAAAAGGCTAAGGCTACGGATCCGAGCACCTTCACCTTCACCGTCGACAAGCCCTATGCGCCGAGCTTCGTGCTGAACTGCCTGACAGCGACGGTTGCGGAAGTGGTCGACAAGAAGCTGGTTATGGAGCACGTCAAACCGGTGACGCCGTCGGCCGACAACAAATACGACAACGATTTCGGCAATGGCTGGCTGAAGACCGGCTATGCCGGCTCCGGTCCGTTCAAGCTGCGCGAATGGCGCGCCAACCAGGCCGTCGTTCTGGAGCGCAACGACAATTATTACGGTGAAAAGCCGAAGCTTGCGCGCGTCATCTACCGCTTCATGAAGGAAAGCTCGGCGCAGCGCCTGGCGCTGGAGAATGGCGACATCGACGTTGCCCGCAACCTGTCGCCGACCGACCTCGCGGCCATCGAGAAGAACGCTGAACTTACCTCCACCAATGCGCCGAAGGGCACGATCTATTACGTCAGCCTCAACCAGAAGAACCCGAACCTCGCCAAGCCGGAAGTGCAGCAGGCGTTCAAATACCTGGTGGACTATGACGCCATCAGCAAGACGCTTATCAAGGGCATAGGCGAAATCCATCAGACCTTCGAGCCGAAGGGCATGCTTGGCTCCTTGGATGAAAATCCGTTCAAGCTTGATGTTGCCAAGGCCAAGGACCTGCTTGCCAAGGCCGGCCTGCCGAACGGTTTCTCCGTGACGATGGACGTGCGCAGCATCGAGCCGGATACGGGCGTTGCCACCTCGATCCAGCAGACGCTCGGCCAGGCCGGGATCAAGGTCGAGATCATCCCCGGCGATGGCAAGCAGAAGCTGACCAAGTATCGCGCCCGTAACCACGACATCTATTTCGGCAACTGGGGCAATGACTATTGGGATCCCCATTCCAATGCCGATACGTTCACGAACAATCCCGACAACTCCGACGCCGGCACCAACAAGACGCTCGCCTGGCGCAACGACTGGACGACACCTGAACTCGACAAGGAGACAAAGGCTGCCCTGTTCGAGGTCGACGCTGCCAAGCGCGGCGCCATGTATCAGGAGATCCAGAAGAAGTATCTGGATGCCAGCCCCTTCGTCTTCCTCTTCCAGCAGACGGAAGTCGCCGGCTATCGCAAGGATGTGAAGGACTTCAAGCTCGGCCCGAGCTTCGACACCAATTTTGTCTGGCCCGTGTCGAAGTGATGGTCCGATAGGACTGGTTCTTTGAGCACTGTCGAACGGAAAATGGAGGTGCGGCCCAAAAAGGGCCGTGCCGCGCCCATTCTGATGGGCGTTCTGCGCTTCCTGGTCGTGGCGGTCACGACCTATCTCGGCCTTCTCGCCGTCACTTTCTTCATCGGGCGCGTCATCCCGATCGATCCGGCATTGGCGATTGCCGGTGACCATGCACCTACGCAGGTGCTGGAGCGCCTGCGCCGTGAAATGCATCTCGATCAGCCGCTCTATCTGCAGTTCTATTATTATCTACTGAGTGCCCTGACCGGCGATTTCGGCACATCCGTGCTGACGACCAATCCGGTGATGGACGATATCCGGCGCGTTTTTCCGGCGACGATGGAGCTTGCGACCGTTGGTACGATCATCGGCGCGATCTTCGGAATTCCCTTCGGCGTGCTTGCCGCCGTGCGCCGCAACAGCTTCATCGACCAGATCGTCCGCGTCATCGGCCTCGTCGGCTATTCGGTGCCGGTATTCTGGCTGGCCATGGTGTCGCTCGTCATCTTTTATGCCAAGCTGGGCTGGGTGGCCTATCCCGGGCGCATCGACATCGCCTTCGAATATACCTTCACGCCGATCACCGGCTTTTATCTGATCGACAGCGCCATGCAGGGGCAATGGGATGTGTTCTGGGATGCATTCCGCCACATCATTCTGCCGGCCTCGCTGCTCGGCTACTTCTCGCTTGCCTATATCAGCCGGATGACGCGCAGTTTCATGCTGAACGAACTCGGCCAGGAATATATCGTCGCGGCCCGCGCCAAGGGGCTTTCGGAAACGCGGGTGATCTGGGGACATGCGCTGCGCAGCGCCGCCGTGCCGCTGATCACGGTGATCGCGCTCTCCTATGCCGGATTGCTGGAAGGTTCGGTGCTGACGGAGATCGTGTTCTCCTGGCCGGGCATCGGTTTCTACATCACCAGCTCGCTGCAGAACGCCGATATGAACGCCGTGCTCGGCGGAACTGTCGTCGTCGGTACAGCCTTCATCGGGATTAACCTGCTCTCCGACCTGCTTTACCGCACTCTCGATCCAAGGACGCGACGCAAATGACGGCGACCGCTGAGACCACGCAACCCGGCTGGCGTGACTGGCTGCTGTCGGATCGGCCGCAGTCGCGCCGGCAAGCGAGCCTCGGACGTGCCTATGTCACATGGCGGCAATTTTCCGCCAATCGGCTGGCGGTTCTCGGATTGCTGATCATTGTCGTCCTCATTCTTGTGGCGGCATTTGCCAATGTTATCGCCCCCTATCCGCCGAGTATTGGGGATCTCACCAATGCCTATCTGAAGCCGCCCGGGACCGGCGGCTATCTTCTCGGTACCGACAATCTCGGGCGCGATATCCTGTCCCGTTTGATCTATGGGTCGCGATGGACCCTCTATATCGTTGTTCTCGTCGCGATCATTTCGGCGCCGCTCGGGCTGTTTATCGGTATGATAGCTGGCTATGCAGGTGGCTGGATCGACACCGTGCTGATGCGTATCACCGATATCTTCCTTGCCTTTCCGAAGTTGGTGCTGGCGCTCGCTTTTGCCGGCGCGCTCGGCCCCGGCATCGAGAATGCCATCATTGCGATCGCCATCACCTCCTGGCCGCCCTATGCGCGCCTGGCGCGGGCTGAGACGATGACGGTGCGGCGCTCCGATTATATCGCTGCCGTGCAACTCATGGGCGCCTCGCCGATCCGTATCGTCTTCCGCCATATCATGCCGCTCTGCATCTCCTCGGTGATCGTGCGTGTCACGCTCGATATGGCTGGTGTCATTCTGACGGCGGCGGGTCTCGGTTTCCTGGGCCTGGGCGCACAGCCCCCTCTGCCGGAATGGGGCGCGATGATTGCCACCGGGTTCAAATACTATCTCGATCAATGGTGGGTGGCGGCAATGCCGGGTATCGCCATCCTGATCGTCAGCCTGGGCTTCAACCTGCTCGGCGACGGTTTGCGGGATGCGCTCGATCCGAAGGAGAGCGGCCAATGACGGCGCTGTTGACCGTCGAGAACCTCAGGGTTCGCTATCCCACCCGCACCGGCATCATCGAAGCCGTGCGCGGCGTCTCCTTCACGCTCGGCCGCGAGCGACTCGGCATTGTCGGCGAGAGCGGTTCCGGCAAGTCGCAAACCGGCCGCGCGATCATGGGCCTCACTTCGTCGCATGGCATCGTCACGGCCGACAAGCTGAACTTCAGCGGCATCGACCTGCTGTCGGTCTCGGCCAGGGAGCGCCGGTCGCTGCGCGGCAAGCGCATTGCCATGGTGCTGCAGGACCCAAAATATTCACTCGATCCGGTGATGACCATCGGCAAGCAAATTACCGAGACGTTGCGCACGCATGAGAAGGTGAGCAGGGCGGAAGCGCGCGAGCGTGCGCTCGCCATGCTGGAAGCGGTGCAGATCCGCGATCCTAAGCGCGTCTACGACCTGCATCCGCATGAAGTCTCCGGCGGCATGGGCCAGCGCGCGATGATCGCGATGATGCTGATCGCAGGCCCGGAGCTGCTGATCGCCGACGAGCCGACCTCGGCGTTGGACGTCACTGTGCAGCTCGATGTGCTGAGGATCATGCACCGGCTGGTATCGGAACGCGGCATGGGGCTGATTTTCGTGTCCCACGATCTGAGGCTGGTGTCCTCCTTCTGTGACCGGGTGATCGTCATGTATGCCGGCAAGATCGTCGAGGAATTAAAAGCTTCCGAACTCAACAATGCGCAGCATCCCTATACGCGCGGTCTGTTGAACTGCATGCCCGTCATCGGCGAGGACCGTCACCCGCTGCCGGTCCTTGATCGCAAGCCGGAGTGGGCGGCATGACGGCGGCGCTTGCGGTCGACGGCCTCAGTGTCGTCTATGACGGTTATTACGCCCTCGATGCGGTCAACATCGATGTGAACAAGGGCGAATCCTTCGGTCTCGTCGGCGAATCCGGTTCCGGCAAATCGACCTTACTGCGCGCCGTCGCCGGTCTCGCGCCTGTCAGCGACGGCGTGATCCGCGTTAATGGCGAGGCGCTGAAGGGTGCAAAACGCACCAAAGCGTTTTACCGCCAGGTCCAGATGGTGTTTCAGGACCCCTATGGCTCGCTGCATCCGCGTCAAACCATCGACCGGCTGCTGCTGGAGCCGCTGGCAATCCACGGCATCGGCGACAGCGAGACGCGCATTACCCGGGCGCTTGACGAAGTCGGCCTCGGTTCAGGCTTCCGTTTCCGCTATCCGCACCAACTATCGGGCGGCCAGCGCCAGCGCGTGGCGATTGCCCGCGCTTTGATCGTCGAGCCGTCTATCCTGTTGCTCGACGAACCGACCTCGGCGCTGGATGCTTCCGTGCAGGCGGAAGTGCTCAATTTGCTGGAGCAGGTGCGAAGGGATCGTCATCTGACGTTCGTTATGGTCAGTCACGATCTCGGTGTCGTCACCCATATGTGCGAACGCCTCGTGGTGATGCAGAATGGCGCTGTCGTCGAGCGGCTGAGCGCAAAAGAATTGGCGGCCGGCGATGTCAAGCAGGACTACACGCGCAACCTGATGATTGCGAGCAAAGGCTTTGTCCGCGCCTAATTGATTGTAATCATTAGTCCTTCATCGCCCTTTTAGTTAAGCTTCGCTTAAAAGACGACTAATCGTATAGACTATTGACTCGTGCCGCAATTCTGTCATGATCCCATTAATGGCGGTTAACTTTCGTGATCTCCTACATGGGGTCATGCGCGAGTGGAGGCAGGCATGTTTTTCATGGGTGGCATGACCATGGGGTATCTTCATCCGCCAGCACCGGCAAAAGAAGAGGACGCGTTGACCGTCACTCTGCCGGAAGAACAGAGCCGCCGTCAGATCGGTCCGACCGAAACTCCGGCTGCTGAAGCAAGCGCTGTAGAGCGCACTTTGATCTGGGCTCGCCGCATTCTCTGCTGATGTCAGCTTGCTGATCTTTCGAGCCAGACCGCCGTCCAATGGTTTATTTTTTCTTACGTTGGCCTCTGGACAAAAATTCATCTCTACCTAATTGATAGGGATTGTATAAATGTCGGACGTGGGCTCGCCCACATGACAACGACAAAAACGAACGGAGGCAACACATGGCGAATTTGGGTATGTCGAATACGCATGTGAATCAGTTCGACGGCTCGAAGCGCGTTGCGACGACGCGCAGCAAGATCCAGACTGCAATCCACGTTGCGCTGTTTTCTGCCGCATTCCTCTTCGTCGTCGCCATCGTCTTCGGCATCGTGATCTGAACGCGCTGCAAGGATGATATGACCGGCATTGATCGGTCATATCATGGGCGCGCGCCGCTGCGGTGCCGCGTTTATAGAGCGATGGTTGGCGTCATCTCTTTTTTGTTTTCTAACGGCCACGGCCGATCGGGCTAATCTTCAGGTCAGCCAGACGTTACCGTCGCATTCCTGTTTCTTCCCAAGTTGAAACGCTTCCCTAACGGCAATTCTTCTTTCCCGGCCTTGTCAAAACTTCGCCGGGCAAAGAAAATTTCCCATGACCGATAGAATGCGCTTCATGAAAACAGTAAGCTTCGCCAAAACACAAAATAGAGTGGGGCGGAGCATGACCAAAGCGGAGGCTGGGCGCAGCGGCAGACGGAATGGTGGTCAAGACGGGCGAGCGGTCCTGGACCAGGATTCGCATGCCATACGCGACGTAAAAGAGAATAATCTCGAATTGGCGATCGGCCACGAGGTCCGCGCCTTTCGCAAGAAGCTCGGCATCACCGGCGCCGACCTTGCTTCGGCCACCGGCATATCGCTCGGCATGCTCTCAAAGATCGAAAACGGCAACACGTCGCCGTCTCTCACCACATTGCAGGCGTTGGCGCGGGCGCTTGGAGTGCCCGTCACCTCGTTTTTCCGGCGGTTCGAAGAAAAGCGCAACGCCGTCTTCGTCAAGGCCGGCGAGGGTGTGGAGATGGAGCGGCGGGGTACGCGCGCCGGTCATCAGTACAATCTGCTCGGTCACATAGCCAACGGGTCTAGCGGGCTGCAGGTCGAGCCCTATCTCATCACGCTGACGGCCGATTCTGATGTTTTTCCGGCATTTCAGCATGAAGGGCTGGAATTGATCTATATGTTGGAAGGGGAAGTCGAATACCGTCATGCCGACAAGCTTTATGCGATGCGGCCGGGTGACAGCCTCTTTTTCGATGCCGATGCGCCGCATGGTCCGGAAGTGCTCGTTAGTCTGCCGATCCGCTTTCTGTCGATCATTTCCTACCCTGAGAAACACAGCTCTTGAGAGGAATTTGCGAATCTTTTGAGGGAGTTCAGTTTAAGTTCATCTTCCGCGGGATATGGAGGGCAACCTACCAAACCCTACTGAATTTCCGATTGCAAGAAATCAGCCTAAGGAGAATGCCTCATGACCTTGATCGATTGTCTTTGACACGTGCAGACTGCTGCCGGAACCATCCGGTCGCGTCTCAAGTTTCACGGAAGCCTGTTTCGAATGATGGCGCAAAATTGCCATGATCCTGACGAAGAGGCCGTGAAAATCTTCGCCTGAATACGTTTGTTCTAAGCCGCCACTTCGAATTCATCCCCTTCGCGCGCCGGGAAGCGAAGCAAAGGGTCCAAATGCATGAATAGTCGTGTGGGGCAGGACAAAAACGGTAAAGGCGACAATGCCTGTCACTCTGTTTGGACCCAGAACCCGAATCCATGACGTCTCAAAACCTCTCCACTGTTCCGCCGCGCGATTCTGAAGCCAAGCAGATCGATCATAACGATTCGATCCGTGCCACCTATTTTTCCAACGATCAGATCCGGGAATGCGGTTCGATCTTCGCCCGCAACGGCGCTGCGACGAAGCTGCCGGGCTTTGCGCCCTTCGATTTCTTCGACCGGCACAAGGAGAACGAAAAAGAGATCCTGCGCGTCTATCGTTCGGCCAATGCCGACGTCGATGCCGGCGAATCGATCACGCCTGCGGCCGAATGGCTGCTCGACAACCACTACATCATCGAAGAGGCGATCCAGGAAGTCCGCCGCGATTTCCCGAAGAAGTACTACGATCAACTGCAGAAGATCACCATAGACGGCATGGTGATGCCGCGCACGCTGGCGCTTGCCTGGCTCTATGTCGCTCACACGCACAGCACCGTATCCAACCAGGGTCTGCTGGCGCTCGTCGAAGGCTTCCAGTCGCACGACATGCTGAAGATCGGTGAGCTCTGGGCGGTTCCGTCGCTGGTGCGCTATGTGCTCGTTGACAATCTGCGTCGCATCTCCAGCCGCGTCGAGCAGAGCCGCCTGACGCGCAAGAAGGCCAATGCCGCGGTCGATGAGCTGATTCGCCTCAATGACGATGCCAAGGTCACCGAGTTCCTGAGGACGCTCGAACCCTATACGTCCGACAATACCTTCGCCACGCAGTTCCTCTATCGTCTGCGCGACGGCTCGCACACTTCGGGCCTCGCCGTCACCTGGCTGGAACGGCGTCTGACGGAAGCCGGCACCGATGCCGAAACCGTCATGATGGCCGAGCACAACCGCCTGTCGTCCGGCAATGTGACGATGGGCAACATCATCAAAAGCCTGCGGCTGATCGACGATACCGACTGGTCGGGCTGGGTCGAGGAGGTCAGCGCAGTCGACAAGCTGCTCTGGGACGAGACCGATTACGCAAAGCTCGATCCTGGCTCGCGCAACAGCTATCGCCGCGCTATTGAGAAGCTAGCACGCCGCTCCGACAAGACGGAAATGGAGATCGCCCAGGTCGCCATGGCCATGACCGAAGCGGCCAAGGCCTCGGGCGAGCCGCAGCCGCATGAGCCCAATATCGGCGATTTCATCGTCGGCCAGCAGATCGGGAAGCTGGAAAAGGCGATCGGCTTCCGACCGAAGCTGTCGCAGCGCTTCGTCCGCCAGTGGCGCAAGTTCAACTGGCTGGCGATCGCCGCCCCCGTTCTCCTGATCACCGTCATCGCTCTCTGGATCGTCGGTTATTTCATGATCCAGGCCGGCATGGGTTGGGCTGAAACCATCATCCTGCTGTTGATGTTCTCGCTGCCGGCATCCGAAGGCGCCACCGGCCTGTTCAACTTCGTGGTCACCATGTACCTCACGCCGGCGCGTCTCGTCGGCTATGAGTTCAAGGAGGGCATTCCGGAAGAGGCCCGTACGCTGGTCGTCGTGCCGACTTTGATCGGTAATCGCGACAGCGTCGACGAACTGGTGCGCAACATCGAGGTCCATTATCTCGCCAATCCGCTTGGCGAAGTCTATTACGCGCTGCTGAGCGACTGGCCGGACAGCAAGGAAGAAGAGAGCGAACGCGATCTGGAGATTCTGGATTACGCCCGCCGCGAAGTCGCCAATCTCTCGGCCCGCTATGCCGAGGACGGCAAGCAGCGCTTCTATCTGCTGCATCGCCGCCGCCTCTACAATCCGGCCGAAGGCGCCTGGATGGGCTGGGAGCGCAAGCGCGGCAAGCTGCACGAGCTGAACCTGCTGCTGCGCGGCGACCGCGATACGACCTTCCTGCCCGGCGCCAATACCGTGCCGAAGAACGTGCAATACGTCATGACGCTCGATTCCGACACGCGTCTGGTGCGCGACACGGTCACGAAGCTCGTCGGCAAGCTGCATCATCCGACCAACCGCCCGGTCTTCGATCCTGAGACCAAGCGGGTCGTGCGTGGTTACGGCGTGCTGCAGCCGCGCGTCACCCCGTCGCTGACGACGGGCAAGGACGCCTCGGTGTTCCAGCGCGTCTTCTCCGTCAATCGCGGTCTCGACCCCTATGTCTTCGCCGTCTCCGACGTCTATCAGGACTTAGTCGAGGAAGGCACCTTCACCGGCAAGGGCCTCTATCATGTCGACGCCTTCGAGGCTTCACTGAAGGGCAAGATCGAGGAGAACGCGGTTCTCAGCCACGATCTGCTCGAAGGCTCGATGGCGCGCTGCGCCCTCGTCACCGACTGCGAACTCGTCGAAGATTTCCCGATCCGCTACGAAGTCGAAGTCTCGCGCCAGCATCGCTGGGCTCGCGGCGACTGGCAGTTGCTTCCCTATCTCTTCAATCCGAAGCGCGGCGTTACCGGCCTCGGTCGCTGGAAGATGATGGACAATCTGCGCCGCTCGCTGACGCCGATCGCCTGGTTCTTCGCCTCCGTTCTCGGCTGGTATTTCATGGGGCCGTTCGCCGCCCTGATCTGGCAGATCCTCTTGATCTTCTGCCTGTTCGTGGCGCCGACACTGTCGCTGATCAACGGCATCATTCCGCGCACCAGCGATATCGTTGCCCGGGCCCATCTCTATACGGTCTGGTCCGATATCCGCGCCGCCAACGCGCAAGTCGCGCTGCGTATCGTCTTCATCGCTGACGGCGCCTGCATCATGGCCGACGCCATCGGCCGCTCGCTCTACCGTGCCTTCGTCAGCCGTAAGCTGATGCTGCAGTGGCGCACGGCGGCCAGCGCCCAGGCCGCGGCGCAGACGACGATCCTCGGCCATTACCGCGTCATGTGGCACGCACCGGTGCTGGCGCTGCTGGCATTGGCTTTCGCATCTCTTTCCGGCGACAATGCCTTCTTCGTCGGCATCCCCTTCGCGCTGCTGTGGATTCTGTCGCCGGCGATTGCCTGGTATGTCAGCCAGACGGCGGAAACCGAAGACAAGCTCGAAGTGCCGGAAGGCGTCTCCGCCGAGCTGCGCAAGATCGCGCGGCGCACCTGGCGTTATTTCGACACCTTCGTGGTCGAGCAGCAAAACCACCTGCCGCCGGACAATGTGCAGCAGACGCCGCATGCGGTGGTCGCTTCGCGGACTTCGCCGACCAATATCGGCGTCTACCTGCTCTCCGTGATCTCGGCCCGCAATTTCGGTTGGATTTCCTTCGAAGAAACCATCGATCGCATGGAAAAGACCATGGCGACCGTCGAGAAGCTCGAGAAATTCCGCGGGCATCTCTGCAACTGGTATCATACGGACACGCTGAAGCCGATGGGCGCGCGCTATGTCTCGGCGGTCGACAGCGGTAACTTCGCCGGTCACCTGATCGCCGTGTCGTCGGCCTGCCGCATCTGGGCGGAAGCGCCCTCTGCGCATATGCAGGGCAATCTAGACGGCATCGGCGATGTCGCCGGCATTCTCGGTGAAATGCTCGCCGAACTGCCGGATGACCGCAAGACCGTTCGTCCGCTGCGTCATCGTCTGGAAGAGCGCATCATCGGCTTCCGGAACGCGCTGGCCGCCGTCAAGCGCGAGCACGAGTTCGCCTCGATCCGCATCATCAACCTGTCGGTCCTGGCGCATGATATTCAGAAGCTCGCCGCCAACCTCGACCATGAGGTCAAGTCGCAGCAGAGCGGCGAGGTGCTCACCTGGTCGGAATCGCTGGTGAAGGTCTGCGAAGGCCATATTGCCGACAGCGTCTTCGATCTCGCCAATGTCGATGCGCTGCGCCAGCGTCTGGCAAAGCTGCGCGACCGCATGCGCGATACTGCTTTCGGTATGGAATTCGCCTTCCTCTACCGTCCGGAACGGCGCCTGCTTTCTATCGGCTTCCGTGTTGAAACCAACGAACTCGATGCAGCCTGCTACGACTTGCTGGCATCCGAAGCCCGTCTTACCAGCCTCTTCGCCATCGCCAAGGGCGATCTGCCGACGGAGCATTGGTATCGCCTCGGCCGCCAGGTTGTGCCGATCGGCTCGCGGGGTGCGCTGGTTTCCTGGTCCGGCTCGATGTTCGAATATCTGATGCCTCCGCTCGTCATGCAGGAGCGTCAGGGTGGTATCCTCAACCAGACCAACAATCTGATCGTTCAGGAGCAGATGAATTATGCCAAGCGCCTCGGCGCCGGCATTCCCTGGGGCATTTCGGAAGCGGCCTTCAACGCCCGCGATCACTACATGCATTACCAGTACACCAACTTCGGCGTGCCTTCGCTCGGCCTGAAGCGCGGTCTCGGCCAGAATGCGGTCATCGCGCCCTATGCCTCGATTCTCGCCAGCCAGTATCGTCCGGAAGCGGCGCTTGAAAACCTGCAGAAGCTGCGCAAGGTCGGCGCGCTCGGCACCTACGGCTTCCACGACGCCGTCGACTTCACGCCGACCCGCGTTCCCGAGGGCAAGAAGTGCGCGGTGGTCTACAACTACTATGCCCACCATCACGGCATGTCGATTGCGGCTATTGCCAACGTCGCCTTCAACGGACGCCTGCGTGAGCTGTTCCATGCCGATCCGGTGATCGAAGCGGCCGAACTGCTGCTGCAGGAAAAGGCGCCGCGCGATATCCCTGTCATGGCCGCAAAGCACGAGAGCGACCAGCCGGCCAATATCCAGGAAGACATGCTGCGTCCGGAAATCCGCAAAATTGCCGATCCGGCGACGCACGATCGCGAACTCGCCTTCCTGTCCAACGGCCATTACGCCGTCATGCTGACGGCGACCGGCGCCGGCTACTCACGCTGGAACGGCTTGTCGGTCTCGCGCTGGCGGCCCGATCCGACGGAAGATCGCTGGGGCACTTTCATCTTCCTGCGCGATACCGCATCCGGCCAATGGTGGTCGGCCACATCAGAGCCGCGCAGCGTCGAAGGCGAAAAGGTCAAAGTCACCTTCAGCGATGAAAAGGCGGAATACAGCAAGACCATTGGTGATCTCACCAGCGATGTCGAATGCATCGTCGCAACCGAACACGATGCCGAGGGCCGCCGTGTGACGCTGCTCAACATGGGCGCGGAGGATCGCTTCATTGAAGTGACCTCCTATCTCGAGCCGGCAATCGCCAGCGACGATGTCGATTCGGGCCATCCGGTCTTTGCGCGCATGTTCGTGCGCACCGAGATCGGCAGCACGGGCGACGTGATCCGCGCCGAGCGCAACAAGCGCGATTACAACGAGCCTGACATGTCGATCGCCCATCTGGTCGTCGACAATGCCGGCACCGAGCGCCCGACGGAATTCGAGACAGACCGCCGCAAGTTCCTCGGCCGTGGCCGGACGCTCGCGGAAGCCGCCGCTTTCGATCCGGGCGCAACTCTGTCCGGCACGGACGGCTTCACCATGGACGCCTGCTTGTCGCTGCGTCGCGTCGTGCGCGTGCCGGCCGGCAAGAAGGTCAGCGTGATCTTCTGGACGATCGCCGCACCGAGCCGCGAGGATGTCGACAAGGCGGTCGATCGCTACCGCAATCCCGATACCTTCGGCATCGAGCTCACGCAGGCCTGGACGCGCACGCAGATGCAGATGCGCCATGTCGGCGTCACCTCGCAGCAGGCCGCAGCCTTCCAGAAGCTTGCCCGCTATCTCGTCTATCCGGACATGCATCTGCGCGCCGACAGCGCCACCGTTCAGGCCGGCCTGCATTCGCAGTCCGCACTTTGGCCGGTGACGATCTCGGGTGATTTCCCGATCTTCACCCTGCGCATCAACGACGATATCGACCTCGAAATCGCGCGGGAAGCGCTGAGTGCCGCGGAATATCTGCGTTCACGCGGCATCAATGCCGATCTGGTGATCGTCAATGAGCGGGCCGTGGACCAAGCCCAGGACATGCAACGTGAGCTCGACAAGCTCGTCGAGCATATTCGCCACAATCAGGGCGAGGGCCTGCGCCAGAATATCTTCTCGGTTCGCAAGGATCTGATCGAGCAGGAGACCTATCAGCAGATTCTTGCTGCCTCGCGCGTGATCTTCCATGCACGTAACGGCAAGCTTGTTGATCAAATCGCCCGTGCGGCGACGCTGTTCGGTTCGGCGCAGTCCGATGGGCCGGCGCCGGTCAATCGCCTTGCCGTGCCGATGGTGCCGCAGAAATCCGTCTTTGCAGCCGGCGAACTGGAAGCGCAGGACGACCTCGACTTCTGGAACGGCTATGGCGGCTTTGCCGACAATGGCCGCGAATATGTCGTCCGGCTCGCCGGCGGCCAGTCGACGCCGCATCCGTGGATCAACGTCATCTCCAACGAGCGTTTCGGCTTCCATGTGCCTGCTGAAGGCGGCGGTTTCACCTGGAGCCACAATTCGCGCGACTATCAGTTGACCCCATGGACCAACGACATGGTCATCAACCGTCCGGGCGAGGCGCTTTATGTGACCGATCTCGACAGCAATACGGTGATGACCCCCTATGCGGCCCTGTCGCGCAATCCGAAGGTCCAATATGAGGCCCGCCACGGTCTCGGCTATTCGGTGTTCTCGAGCGAACAGAACGGCATAGCGCTGGAGCTGACGCAAACGATCGATCGCGAACGCCCGGTCAAGCTTTTCCGCCTGCGCATCCGCAATACGGGCGAGGGCAGCCGCCGGCTGCGGCTCTACAATTATGCAGAATGGGTGCTCGGCATCAATCCGCATAAGACACGGCCGTTCATCCTGTCGTCGGTGGATGAGGAAACGGGCGCACTGTTTGCCAACAATCCCTACAGCATCGATTATTCCAAGCGTATCGCCTTCATGGCGGCGAGCGAGGCGCATTCGAGCTTCTCGGCCAGCCGCCGCGAATTCATCGGCCGTTACGGCACGGTGCAGATGCCGGAGGCCGTCGTTTCCGGCGCTGCCCTTTCCAATTCCACCGATCTCGACGGCGATCCCTGCGCGGCGCTCGCCTTCGATCTGACGGTCGGAGCCGGCGAACAGAAGGATATCTGCTTCTATATGGGCGATACCGCTTCGATCGAAGAGGCGCGCGCATTGGTGGCCGACATCCGCAATGCCGATTTCGAGGCTGTGCTTTCGGCCAGCCGCGGCTTCTGGGATAACTTCACCGGCCGTCTGCAGATCTCGACGCCGGACAAGGCGATGAACAACCTGATCAATGCCTGGCTGCCCTATCAGAGCCTCGGCTGCCGCATCATGGCCCGCACTGCCTTCTATCAGGCTTCCGGCGCCTTCGGTTTCCGCGACCAGTTGCAGGATACGCTGGCCTTCCTGATGCATGCGCCGGAGCTTGCCCGCAAGCAGATCCTGAATGCGGCGCAACGCCAGTTCCGCGAAGGCGATGTGCAGCATTGGTGGCTGCCGGGCAGCGGGGCCGGCGTGCGCACGAGTATCTCGGACGATGTCGTCTGGCTCGCCTATGCCATCGACCAGTATTGCACGGTGACCGGCGACAAGTCGCTTCTCGATGAAGAACTCGCCTTCGTCGAAGGTGCGGCTCTCATGCCTGGTACGCACGATGCATTCTACCAGCCGACCGTGTCGCAGGATAAGGTCAGCGTCTATCAGCATGCGGCCTTGGCGCTCGATCTGGCGATCAAGCGCAAGGGCGGCAATGGCCTGCCGCTGATCCTCGGCGGCGACTGGAACGACGGCATGAACCGGGTCGGCATTCAGGGCCGTGGCGAAAGCGTCTGGCTTGGCTGGTTCCTGGCCGGCACGCTTACCTCTTTCCTGCCCTATGCGGAAGCGCGGGGCGACCGGGAGCGTGTCGAACGCTGGACCAAGCATCTGCCGGAACTGCGCAAGGCGCTGGAAACGGCGGGCTGGGATGGCGGCCACTATCGCCGCGGCTATTTCGACGATGGCAGCCCGCTCGGCTCGGACGAGAATTTCGAATGCCAGATCGATTCGATCGCGCAGTCCTGGAACATCTTGTCCGGCGAAGGCGACCGCGAGCGCGGCGAGAAGGCGATGAATGCCGTTCTCGAAAAGCTGGTCGACGATGATAACCGCATCATCCGGCTGTTCACGCCGCCCTTCTCCAAGTCGGCGCGCGATCCGGGCTACATCAAGTCCTATCCGCCGGGCGTGCGCGAAAACGGCGGCCAGTATACCCATGCCGCGACCTGGGTGGTCATGGCACTGGCAGAGATGAATCGCGGCGACGATGCCTGGCATTGCTTCGAACTGCTCAATCCCGTGAACCATGCACGAAATCGTGATGAGGCCGATACCTACCGCGTGGAGCCCTATGTCATTGCCGCCGACGTCTATGGCGAGGGGCAATTGACCGGCCGAGGCGGTTGGACTTGGTATACGGGCTCGGCCGGATGGCTTTATCGCGTGGCAATTGAGGGAATTCTCGGCATTCGCGTCAAAAATGGCCATCTCTACGTCAAGCCGGCGCTGCCGTCGAAGTGGGATGGTTTTGCGGCGGACCTCGATCTGCCGAGCGGAAAATACCGCATTTCCGTCTCAAAAGCGCCCGATGCTAAGGGATACTTGGTGTCTGTGAATGACAGGGCGATCGCCCATCCCGAAGAGGGCTATCCGATCGGACAGTAGCGCTTTCCTGCACTGTTTCGCTTCAACGATCGGGGCCAAAGGGGGAACTCTTTGGCCCCGATCGCATTTGGTTGTCGGAACAGGAGAGGTCCATGAATTCCAGGGCAAATATCGACGTGGCCTCGGCAACGCGAGTCACCTTGCCGAAGGCGACGACGCAGCGGGATACGAGACTGGATGTTCTGAGGGCTTTGGCCCTGATCACGATCTTCATCAATCATGTGCCCGGTCAGTTCCTCGAGCGGCTGACCACCAAGAATTTCGGCTTCTCCGACGGGGCGGAAGCCTTCGTGCTGATCTCCGGTATTTCCGTCGGTCTTGCCTATGGCACGCGGTTCAAGCCGGGCAACCGGCTTTCAATTGCCTTGAAGGCGGTCAAGCGCGCTTTCACGCTTTACACCGCACATATGATCACCACTTTCATCACGCTGGTGCTGTTCATTTCCGGCGCATGGGTCTTCCGCCAGGCGGGCCTTCTCTGCGAGGTGAACATCCTTGCCGTGCTTATGGATCCGGCTCGCGGCGTTCCGGCCTTGCTGCTGCTCGGGCACCAGATCGGCTACAACAACATCCTGCCAATGTATGGCGCCTTGTTCCTGATGCTGCCGCTGATGTTGGTGCTGGAGGCGCGAAGCCCGCTGCTTTTGCTTTTGGTTTCCGGCAGCGTCTGGCTGGTCGCTGGCATCTATCAGATGGCGCCGCACACGACGCTGTTGGATGGTTTCTGGTTCCTCAATCCGCTGTCCTGGCAGTTCCTGTTCGTCATCGGCTTCGTTGCCGTCATGCATGTGAAGCGCGGCGGCCGGATATCCTATAATCCGGTCCTGTTTGCGCTGTCGCTTGCCTATGTCGTGCTGTCCTTCATCTGGGTCACCGACAAGCTCTGGACGTTGGGCGATCACCTTGCAGCGTTTGGTCTCCCGACGGTCGTCACCGGTTTCGACAAGACGTTTCTGTCGCTGCCGCGCTTGCTACATGTGCTGTCGCTTGCCTATCTCATCATCACTGTGCCGTCGGTTTCGCGGTTACTGCGTCGGTCCGCCGATCATCCGTTGACGATCCTTGGACGGCATTCCCTCAGCATTTTCGTTGCGGGCACGATCCTCGCCATGGCCGGCCAGGTCATCCTCTACGTTACCGACAAGGATCCGGCCGTCGGCGGCGCCTATGTGCTCGTCGGGATCGCCGCACAGTTCGCCTATGCCTATTATCTCGAGCATAAGCGGCAGGACGCAGTCAGCCGCCCGTCCCTTGCGACGTCCATAGCGACGATTCCGCTGCCGGTGCGAATCGAAAAGCGCCGATAGTCGACTCTGCGGCTATCGGCTACCACAACACGTAATCCATTGAATTATATTCACAATTCGTTTTGCGACACTTGTGTGAACGAAGTGTGACGTGATTTTTCTGCAACGCAATGACAATCCAGTGCGTTGCAGCAAAGATTCCATTGCTCGAAATCTTGTTGTGCAAAATTGAATTGCCTACATCAGGACCGTGACGGCGCTCGGGGAGTGCCGCCACCCCGGCGCTATACGCGTCCCAACGACGGGCGCGGCGCATTCGTGGGGATTGTCAAAACGGGAATGGGGTAGGGAACGTCGATTTTTCGGCGCGATAGCTCATGCCCAATCGATACTGGATTGGAGTAATCTATGAATATCAGAAGTCTTCTTCTCGGTTCGGCCGCTGCTCTGGCTGCCGTTTCGGGAGCACAGGCGGCTGACGCCATCGTGGCCGCCGAGCCGGAGCCGCTTGAATATGTTCGCATCTGCGACGCCTTTGGCGCCGGTTACTTCTTCATTCCCGGCACGGAAACCTGCCTGAAGATCGGCGGCCGCGTCCGCACCGAAGGCGAATGGTACGATGCCTACAACGCCAACAGCAAGAACGGTACGCTTTGGCATACTCGCGCCGAGCTCAGCATCGACACGGCGAGCGATACCGAATACGGCCCGCTGAAGACCAACACCGTCTACCGTTGGGATTGGCAGGAAGGCAACTCCACGAGCACGAAGCTGCTTTGGGCCAATATCAGCCTCGCCGGCTTCACCGTCGGTAAGCTCGACTCGCAGTACAACCTCTTCATGGGCTATGCCGGCAACGTCATCAACGACGACGTCGTCTATGACGGCCCGAAGGAACTCAACCAGTTCACCTACAAATATGATGCCGGCAACGGCTTCACGGCAGTGATCTCGCTGGAAGATTCCAACTCGTCGGCCGACACCTCGTCCTACGGCGGCGCATGGCGCACCGGCAAGGCCGATCATTATGCTCCTGACGTTGTTGCCGGCGCCGGCTACAAGGCCGGTGCATGGACCCTCCGGGTCATCGGCGGCTATGACTCGATCGTCGAAGAAGGCGCCATCAAGGCCCGCATCGACGCCGATTTCGGCGACTTCAAGGCCTTCCTGATGGGCGGCTGGAACACGGATGGCGACAAGCTGAACAAGTATGCCGGTTCCTACCTCAACAGCAACCGCTCAGCCTGCCCGACCAATGGCGCGGATTGCGGCTGGGGCGACTGGGCCTTCTGGACGGGCGCCAGCTACCAGTTGACGCCGAAGCTGCAGGCCAATGCTCAAGTCGCTTACACCGACTCGAAGATCCTCGCCGCCACCGCCAACGTTGCCTGGCGTCCGGTCAAGGACCTGCTGATCGAGCCGGAAGTCTCCTACACGGATTGGGACGCTGCCGACAAGGATCAGTGGGCCGGCGTGCTCCGCTTCGAACGCAAGTTCTGATCTGATCCCGGTTTGACGCCAGTCGCAACCGGTTTGACGTCGGCCGTGACTCCAGCTTGACGCCAAAACCGATTTGACCTCCGATCAGAGAAGGAGAAAGGCCCGGGTTCCCTGCCGGGCCTTTCTTGTTTTTGGTTTAGTTGCCGTATTCGAAGGGGATGTTTCTTGCGAGGGGCCAGGCACAGGGCTGCGGCGTCATCGTGCTTGCCTGATAAACTCCGCGCTGTCGGCAACAAAAAAGCCGGAAGAGCATCGCTCTCCCGGCCTCGATCTCTAAGCCCTTTGCAAATATCAGGCGGCTTCGTTTTCCGTGGTATGTGCCTTGCGGACCTCGTCGTCCGTCAGGATGCCGCTGGCGCGGAGCAGGGCGGCGAAGCGGCCGTTGCTCTGGCTGAGTTCGTTGAAGCTGCCGTTTTCGATCACGCGGCCATTGTCGAGGAAGAGGACGATATCGGCCTCGCGTACCGTCGACAGGCGGTGGGCGATGATGAAGGTCGTGCGGTTCTGGCGCAGATTGTCGATCGCCGCCTTGACCCGGTTCTCGGTCTCCACGTCGAGCGCGCTGGTCGCCTCGTCGAGCACGAGGATCGGCGCGTCCTTCAGGATGGCGCGGGCGATAGCGATACGCTGGCGCTCGCCGCCGGAGAGCTTGTTGCCGCGTTCGCCAACCCGGGTCTCGTAACCGCTCTCGCGATTCTCGATGAAGTCGTTGGCGGCAGCCGCTTGGGCGGCGCGGACCATCTCCTCTTCGGTCGCACCTTCGCGGCCGAGACGGATGTTGTCGCTGATCGAGCGGTTCAGCAGGCCGGCATCCTGGAAGACGGTGGCGATGTAGCGGCGCAGCGACTTGCGCGTCACCTTGGTGATGTCGTTGCCGTCGACGAGGATCTGGCCGTCCTGCGGGTCGAAGACGCGCTGCAGCAGGTTGACCAGCGTCGTCTTGCCGGCGCCGGTCGGGCCGACGATGGCGACCGTCTGGCCGGCCTTCACCGTGAAGTTGATATTGTGCAGGCCCTGCGACGTATTGCCGAAGCCGAAGGATACGTTGCGGAACTCGACTTCGCCCTTGACGTCCTTGATTTCGGCAAGGCCGGCCGGCTCTTCACGGTCGCGGACGGAATCTTCCAGCGTGTAGAAGTCTTCTAGCTTGGCACGTGCTTCGAAGATCTGGTTGGCAAAGTTGCGGAGCTGCTCCAGGCGGCCGATCAGCACGTTGGCGAAGGCGATAAAGGTGATGAGCGCGCCGAGGCTCAGGCTGCCGTCTTGGACGAGCACCGTACCGATCATCAGGATCGCCATCATCGCGACGGTCGAGGCCGTGCGGTTCAGCGCGCCGGCGAGCGCCCACCAGTCGAGAACCGGATACTGCGCGGCGAGCAGTCGTTCGGTGAAGGACTTCAGCGCCCTGGTTTCGGCTTCGATGCGGTTGTAGCTATGCAGCACGGAAACGTTGCTGATGCTGTCGCTGACATGCGAGAACACCGTGTTGTAATGGCTTTCCACCGAGGTCTGGCCATCCTTCGTGCGGTTCATGACCAGACGGCCGATGATCCAGTAGAAGACGCCGAGTAGGATGAGAACGGCCGACAGGCGCAGGTCCATGGCAATGGCCGTGGGAACCATCACGACCAGTGCGACCGCCGTCGTCAGATGGTTGCGCATGAATTCGAGCCAGAGGCCGAAGAGGGCTTCGCAGGCGCGGAGCAGCGTATTCAGAGCACTCGCCGTGCCGCGCTGGCTGTGCCAGGAGAGCGGCATGGAGATGATGCGGCTAAACGCTTCGGTCAGCAGCGAGGCGCGGCGTCCATGGGCGAGACGATCCGCCTCGCGGGAAACGACGATGAAGGCGACTGCGCTGAAGACGGCGAAACCGGCCCACAGCATCATCGTCGGCGCCGCGGCCTCTTTCTTGGCAATGGCGTCGAAGATACGGCCGAACAGAACTGGCTCGTAAATAGTGGTCATCGCCAGTGCAATGTTTGCGATGACAACCATCCAGACGCGGTATCGATACGCGCCAAGATACTTCAGGGCTCTTGCATAGACTTTGAACAACGACACGTCGGGCACCCTCTGTGCATCTGCGAAAATTCGGAATGATCGGATGCTACAGATTGGTTCCTGAACCGGCGATTAACGGAATCCGACGCTGTTTTTTCAGGGTAATTTTTACCCCTTATGCCGGGTGCCGCGAGGGTACGAAATCGGCTGCCAGAGAAATGTGACAATTAAAGAATACTTCATATCATGGCATTGTCGCGCAGCGATGCGATTGCTATTCAGGGTTGATCACTAAATTTTTCGCCAATGACGTTCAATTTATTTTCGATCCGATTATGTTTGCCCGCCATCAGCCGACTCGGGAGGCAAGGCGGAACATGAAGGCGGCATCTGCTGACGAACAACCAGGCTTTCAAGCCAGGGGGTAGCTGTGAATATTCATTCCTTAATACAATTGCTTGTGGTCATTGAAGAATGCAAGCTTGCCAAGAATGTCGTGGCGGAGCTGGAACTGGTGCTGCGGTCCTACAAGTTCGATTTCTACGGTCTGCTGAAGCAACCGCGGCCGAATGTGGACCCCACGACCCTGATGCTGGCCGGACGCTGGCCCGACAAATGGCCGCTCACTTACGTCGCCAAGAAATACCTCCTTATCGACCCCACCATCCGTTATCTCGGCCGGGCGCAGCGGCCCTTCCGCTGGCGCGATGCCATGGCGGCGCTGAAGGGCGATCCGCTGCGCCGGCGCATGGAGCAGATGATGGCCGATGCCCGCGCCCATGGGCTGATCGATGGCTATATCTTCCCCATTCACGGGCGCAGCGGCCTGCTCGGCAGCATGACCGTCGGCGGCAATGTGGTCGATCTGTCGCCCGCCGAGCTCTCGCTGTTCGATGCAGTGGCGAAAAAAGCCTTCTGGCGGCTTCTGGAACTGCGCGGCGAAGCGCAATCGCTGGAACAACCATCCACAATCGACGTGAAGCTGACCAGGCGCGAGACCGAGGTGTTGAACCATCTGGCGGAAGGCATGACCTCCATGGAAATCAGCCGGACGCTCAAAATCTCAAATCACACCGTCGATTGGTATATGAATAGTATCCAGGACAAGCTGAACGCCAAGAACCGCCAGCATATCGTTGCCATCGCCTTCAGAAACGGGCTTATTCCGTAGTGGCAACTATTTTGATGTCGGATGTCGCAGGAGAAATTGAACTTCTTGTGACAAGAAGTTAAGAATTCTCTTCGCGGGTGCAGCATTGCCCGTTTCGATGCCGTGAGGAGACAGCATTGCCCATTTCCAAGATCCTGGTTGCTAACCGTTCCGAAATCGCCATCCGCGTATTCCGCGCTGCCAACGAGCTTGGCATAAAAACGGTGGCCATTTGGGCCGAGGAAGACAAACTCGCGCTGCACCGCTTCAAGGCGGACGAGAGTTATCAGGTCGGCCGCGGCCCGCATCTTTCGCGCGATCTCGGCCCGATCGAAAGCTATCTGTCGATCGACGAGATCATCCGCGTCGCCAAGCTGTCCGGCGCCGACGCCATCCATCCCGGCTACGGCCTTTTGTCGGAAAGCCCGGAATTCGTCGATGCGTGCGATGCCGCCGGCATCATCTTCATCGGCCCGCGCGCCGACACGATGCGCCAGCTCGGCAATAAGGTGGCAGCGCGCAATCTCGCGATTTCGGTCGGCGTGCCCGTCGTGCCGGCTACGGAGCCGTTGCCGGACGATATGAAGGAAGTCGCCAAGATGGCCAAGGAGATCGGCTATCCGGTCATGCTGAAGGCCTCCTGGGGCGGCGGCGGTCGCGGCATGCGCGTCATCCGCGCTGAGGCGGATCTCGCCAAGGAAGTGACGGAGGCCAAGCGCGAGGCGATGGCCGCCTTCGGCAAGGACGAGGTCTATCTGGAAAAGCTCGTCGAACGCGCCCGCCACGTCGAAAGCCAGATCCTTGGCGACACGCACGGCAATGTCGTGCATCTTTTCGAGCGCGACTGTTCAGTTCAGCGCCGTAACCAGAAGGTCGTCGAGCGTGCGCCGGCGCCTTATCTGACCGATGCGCAGCGCCAGGAACTGGCCGCCTATTCGCTGAAGATCGCCGAGGCGACGAATTATATCGGCGCCGGCACCGTCGAATATCTGATGGACGCCGACACCGGCAAATTCTACTTCATCGAAGTCAATCCGCGTATCCAGGTCGAGCATACCGTGACCGAAGTCGTCACCGGCATCGATATCGTCAAGGCGCAGATCCACATTCTCGACGGCTTCGCCATCGGCACGCCGGAATCGGGCGTTCCGAAACAGGAGGACATCCGTCTCAACGGTCATGCGCTGCAATGCCGCGTGACGACCGAGGATCCGGAACATAATTTCATCCCGGATTATGGCCGGATTACCGCCTATCGCTCGGCCTCCGGCTTCGGCATCCGTCTCGACGGCGGCACGTCCTATTCCGGCGCCATTATCACCCGCTACTACGATCCGCTGCTGGTGAAGGTGACGGCCTGGGCACCGAACCCGCTGGAGGCCATCGCCCGCATGGATCGCGCGTTGCGCGAATTCCGCATCCGCGGTGTGGCGACCAACCTCACCTTTCTCGAAGCGATCATCACCCATCCGAAATTCCGCGACAACAGCTATACGACGCGTTTCATCGACACGACGCCGGAGCTGTTCCAGCAGGTCAAGCGTCAGGACCGCGCCACCAAGCTCTTGACCTATCTCGCCGACGTCACCGTCAACGGCCATCCGGAAGCCCGCGGCCGACCGGCGCCGTCGCCGAAGGCGGCCGAACCGGTCTTGCCCTATAGCGACGGCAAGGTTCCGGACGGCAGCAAGCAGCGCCTGGATCAGCTTGGCCCGCAGAAGTTCGCCGAGTGGATGCGCAACGAAAAGCGCGTGTTGATGACCGATACGACGATGCGTGACGGCCATCAGTCGCTGCTCGCGACCCGCATGCGTACCTTCGACATCGCCCGGGTTGCCGGCACCTATGCGCGCGCTCTGCCGCAATTGCTGTCGCTGGAATGCTGGGGCGGCGCCACCTTCGACGTTTCCATGCGCTTCCTCACCGAAGACCCGTGGGAACGCCTGTCGCTGATCCGCGAGGGCGCGCCGAACCTGCTCTTGCAGATGCTGTTGCGCGGTGCCAACGGCGTCGGCTACACCAACTATCCCGACAATGTCGTCAAATATTTCGTCCGCCAGGCGGCCAAGGGCGGCATCGATCTCTTCCGCGTCTTCGACTGCCTGAACTGGGTCGAGAACATGCGGGTGTCGATGGATGCGATTGCCGAGGAGAACAAGCTCTGCGAGGCGGCGATCTGCTATACGGGCGACATCCTCAATTCCGCCCGTCCGAAATACGATCTGAAATATTATACCGATCTCGCCGTCGAGCTGGAAAAGGCCGGCGCGCATATCATCGCGCTGAAGGACATGGCCGGGCTCTTGAAGCCGGGTGCGGCCAAGGTCCTGTTCAAGGCGCTGCGCGAGGCGACTGGCCTGCCGATCCATTTCCATACGCATGATACCTCGGGCATTGCAGCCGCAACCGTGCTGGCTGCCGTGGACGCCGGCGTCGATGCCGTCGATGCCGCGATGGATGCGCTCTCCGGCAATACCTCGCAGCCTTGCCTCGGCTCGATCGTCGAAGCGCTGAAGGGAACGGAGCGCGATCCGGGCCTCGATCCCGAATGGATCCGCCGCATCTCCTTCTATTGGGAAGCGGTGCGCCATCAGTACGCCGCTTTCGAAAGCGATCTCAAGGGACCGGCCTCGGAAGTCTACCTCCACGAGATGCCGGGCGGCCAGTTCACCAATCTCAAGGAACAGGCCCGCTCGCTTGGCCTCGAGACCCGTTGGCATCAGGTGGCGCAGGCTTATGCCGACGCCAACCAGATGTTCGGCGACATCGTCAAGGTGACGCCGTCCTCGAAGGTGGTCGGCGACATGGCGCTGATGATGGTGTCCCAGGACCTGACGGTCGCCGATGTCGAAAACCCGGCCAAGGATATAGCCTTCCCGGATTCGGTCGTTTCCATGCTGAAGGGCGATCTCGGCCAACCGCCGTCCGGATGGCCGCAAGCACTGCAGAAGAAGGCACTGAAGGGCGACAAGCCCTATACCGTCCGTCCAGGTTCGCTGCTCACTGAGGCCGATCTCGATGCCGATCGTAAGGCGATCGAAACCAAGCTGGAACGCAAGGTCGACGACTTCGAATTCGCCTCCTACCTGATGTATCCGAAGGTCTTCACCGACTATGCGCTGGCGGCCGACACCTATGGCCCGGTCTCGGTGCTGCCGACGCCGGCTTACTTCTACGGTCTGAAGGAAGGCGACGAGCTGTTTGCCGAAATCGAGAAAGGCAAGACGCTCGTCATCGTCAACCAGGCGATGACGGCGACCGACGAGAAGGGCATGGTGACGGTGTTCTTCGAGCTCAACGGCCAGCCGCGGCGCATCAAGGTGCCGGATCGTGCCCATGGTGCGTCGGGCAGCGCCATCCGCCGCAAGGCCGAGACCGGCAATGCCGCCCATGTCGGCGCGCCGATGCCGGGTGTCATCTCCACGGTCTTCGTCTCGCCCGGCCAGGCGATCAAGGCCGGGGATGTACTCGTCTCCATCGAAGCGATGAAGATGGAAACCGCGCTGCACGCGGAGAAGGATGGCACGATTTCCGAGGTGCTGGTGAAAGCCGGCGATCAGATCGATGCCAAGGATTTGCTCGTCGTATATGGCGCCTGAGCGTCCATAAAACACGGAAAGGGGGCGGCTCGTCATCCGGCCCCTTTCTGCAGCCCGCGAGCGGAGTCGCATCCATGACCGATCATTCCCTGCATGTCGGGCAATACGACGTTACTCTTCTGCACGACGGGTTATTCGAAGCGCCGGTGGATGTGTTGATCCACACGGATGGCGATGCTGCCCGGCAACATGCGATCGAAAGCTGGGGTAAGCCGACGCTTCAGGTGGATGTGAACTGCTTTCTCCTGCGCGGGCCTGCCGGTGTTCTTCTCGTCGATGCCGGGACGGGCACTGCCTGGGGGCCGAAATACGGCCATGCGCGATCGGCGTTGCATGAAGCGGGGATCGCGCCGGATGAAATCCAGAGCGTTTTACTCACCCATATTCATGGCGACCATGCGCTTGGCTTGTTCGATGGAGACAAGCCGTATTTCCCTCATGCAGACGTGTTCGTGTCGGACAGTGATATCGCCTTCTTCACCGATCCCGTCGCGCGCGAGGCTATGCCGGAGGCGCGGCGCGGCGGCTTCAAAGTGGCCGAGCAACTGCAGCGCGTCTATGGCTCCCGCATAAAACGGATCGGGGCTGGCGAAGTGCTGCCCGATATAGAGGCGCATCCGCTGCCGGGCCACACGCCGGGCCACACCGGCTATCTGCTGCGCGGTGGCGACAATTCTCTTCTGATCTGGGGCGATGCCCTGCATTTGGGGGATCTGCAGCCCGGCGATCCGAAGATCGGCCTGGCCTATGATCTCGATCCCGAGCTGGCCGTCAGAACCCGCCGGGCTGTTCTGGAAGATGCCGCCCGCGAAGGCTGGATCGTCGCCGGCGGCCACATCACCGGCTTCGGGCGCGTGGAGCTGGCCTCCAACGGCTACAGGATTTCGCCGGTGTGAAGCATCCGCCGGCCTCTCCTCGCTCACAATCTCTGCTTCTCAATCAAGGCAGCCCAGACTGCCGCCAGCAGCGCGAGCACCGCGGATATCAGCATCAGAGCAAACAGGGTATGGATCGTCGCCGATTGCGCGATGAACAACCCGCCAATCGAGCCGATGAGGGCTCCGCCCGCGATCCTCATGGCGGCGGCGAGCCCCGCAGCCGTGCCGACCATATCCGCCCGGACCGACATTGCACCACTGTTGGCAGCCGGCATGGTGAGACCGTTGCCGATGCCGATGAACATGCAGGGGCCGAAGAGCGCCCAGATGTGCGTCATTACCGACAGCGACAGGGCCAAGCCGATCGACAGGCCGATGCAGGTCAGAAGCCGCGCGATGACAAGGATCCTGCCGAGCGGGATTTTCGCGGCGTAGCGGCCGGCGAGATAGCTGCCGAGAATGAAGCCGGCGGGAACCAGGCCCATGTAGAAGCCGAGCTTGG
This sequence comes from Rhizobium sp. LEGMi-198b, assembly GCF_054114205.1. Taxonomy (NCBI): domain Bacteria; kingdom Pseudomonadati; phylum Pseudomonadota; class Alphaproteobacteria; order Hyphomicrobiales; family Rhizobiaceae; genus Rhizobium; species Rhizobium sp. LEGMi-198b. Next base: position 193,616 of record NZ_JBSYVH010000004.1, read on the forward strand.
CGCTCGATCCGCCGAGGGAATCGCCTATCGTGAGCGGGACTCCTCCAAGGAAGATATAGAGCACGCCCATGGAGCAGGCCATGCAGAGCGTATAGGCCCAGAATCGCGCCGAACGCAAAAGCAGCCCATAGGATTCAAGGTAGTTCCTCCGCGCACCCGATAAGGGCGCCCTCGATCCCGTCAATTCACGCAGGGAGAGGAGGAAGGCGGCGATGCCGAAGATCGCGAGGACGACGAAGCTTGCGCGCCAGCCGAAAAACTCGTCCAGCGAGCCGCCGAACAGCGGCCCGACCATGGGCGCCAGCGCCCATCCCATGGCGAGATAGCCGAATTTGCTGGCGGCCTCGTGCTCGTCGGATGTTTCCTTGATGACCACGAGAGCGACGGAATAGCACGGCCCGATGCATGCCTGCATCGAGCGAAAAACGAGAAAGGTGCCGATATCGGGCGCGAGAACGCAGCCGATCGAGGCGATGATGAAGATCGCGAGCGCCGTCAGGACCACAGGCCGGCGGCCGAACCGATCCGATATCGCTCCCCCGATGGCCTCAAGCGACGCGGTGACGATGGAAAAGCCGGCGACCGAAAGGTTCACGAGGGCGAAATCGGCATGGAACGCCGCTGATATCTTCGGCAGCGACGGCAGGATCATGTTGACCGGCAGCACGGCAAGGGCGGAAAGCAGGATGAGGGTCGTCAGCCGCGGCTGTGCGGCTGCTTTCCCACTGGTCGTGTTGTCGATTGCTTGCGTGGCTGAATGGTCTATGCGGCTTTTGGTGCGCGTCATGGCCTTGTCCGTCGCGTGAGTGGGGAAGTCGAGGGAGATCTGACGGGGTGCTGCCCGGATTGAGGGCAATAAAAAAGGCCCCGTCAGGAGCCTGCTTACCGCGCATGGGTGCTTTCGCCGGATGGTTACACCATCCTGCCCATGCGCCTTCCTACCACTGCGAGAACGAGTGCCGTGTTCATGACACCAGAGCTAGACGGAAAGCTGTGCGCGGTCAATGCGCCTTTTCCGGCGCAATGGATGCCCGGCAGCGCTGTCGCTCAAATATCGTAGCTGTGCCCGGCATTCAGCGTCGAGATGAACCGCTTCGTGCGCTCCTGCGTCGGGGCGCTGAAGATGGCGCGGGAGGGGCCGGTTTCGACGATGTTGCCGGCCTCGAGGAAGACCACGCTGGTGGCAATTTTCGAGGCAAGGCGCAGGTCGTGCGTTGCCATCACCATGGTGGTGCCTTCATTGGCGAGCTGGCCGAGAACGTCGACGACTTCGGCGGCGAGTTCGGGGTCGAGCGCCGAAGTGGGTTCGTCGCAGAGAAGAACGCGAGGCGAGGGGGCAAGCGCGCGGGCGATCGCCACGCGCTGCTGCTGTCCGCCCGATAGCGTCGAGGGCCAGGCGTCCATCTTGTGCGACATGCCGACCTTGGTCAAAAGCTCGACGGCGCGGGCGCGCGCCCTTTCGGCCGGCCAGCGCAGCACGGTGACCAGGCCTTCCATGACGTTTTCGATTGCCGTCTGATGCGGGAAGAGCTGGAAATTCTGGAAGACCATGCCGGTCTGGCGGCGGATTTTCTGAATATCCTGCCAGCCGGTTTTCTTGCCCGGCTGAAAGGTGGCCATCTCCTCGCCGATACGGATCATGCCGGCGGTCGGGATTTCCAGAAGGTTGATGCAGCGCAGCAGCGTACTTTTGCCGCCGCCGGAAGGGCCGACCAGCGCTGTCACCGTGCCTTCCGGAATGAGCAGGCTGATGTCGCTCAGGATGATATTCTCGCCAAAGCGTTTTTCGATGTGCGACAGCTCGATCATGTCCGTGCCTCCAGCGTGCCGCCATAGCGGGCGAAACGGCGTTCGAGAGAGACCTGTAGCGTCGACAGGAAAGAACTCATCACAAGATAGATCAGGGCTGCTTCGATATAGAGGATCAGCGGCTCATAGGTCGTTGCCACAATGCGCTGCGCGGCCTGGAACAGTTCCGGCACCGTGATCGCCGCGGCAAGCGAGGTATCCTTGACCAGCGAGATGAAGGTATTCGACAGCGGCGGCACGGCGACGCGTGCGGCCTGCGGCAGGATGGTGCGGTTCATCGCCTGCCGCCAGCTCATGCCGATGGAATAGGCTGCTTCCCACTGGCCCTTCGGCACCGAGGAGATGACGGCGCGGATGATCTCGGACGTATAGGCGCCGACGCTCAGCGTGAAGCCGATGACGGCGGCGGGAAAGGCATCGAGCAGGATGCCAAGGCTCGGCAGGCCGTAAAAGATAACGAAAAGCTGCACCAGCAGCGGCGTGCCGCGGATCACCCAGACGTAGAAGCGTGCGACAGCGACGAGCGGGCGTGGGCCGAAAAGCCGGGTGACCGCGGTGAGCAGCCCGAGCAGCAGGCCGAGAACGAAGGTAATCAGGGTGAGCGGGATGGTGAAGACGAGCCCCGCCCAAAGCAGCGAGCCCAGTGATTCCCACATCAATTGCAACCAGTGCTGCACGAAGAAGCGGCCTCTCAATAGAAGAATGCGTCCGGAAAGGGTTCCGGACGCATCTTTTTCACAATTTGGCGTCGATGCCTATTACTTCGAAACGTCCTGGCCGAAGTATTTCTGCGAAATCTTGGCATAGGTGCCGTCAGCCTTGATATCGGCCAACGCCTTGTTGATGGCAGCCTGCAGCTCCGGTTCGCCCTTTCGGATGATGGCGGCGGAATAATCGGCATTGGCCTGCTGGGCGACGATCTTCACCGGCGCATCCGGCTTGTGCTTCTTGAAATCGAAGAAGGAGAGGCTGTCGTTGATGGTGGCGTCGGCGCGGCCGGTCAGCACGAGCTGGATCGACTGGTCGAAGCCATCCGTGCCGACGAGTTCGGCGCCGGACGTTTGGGCGAGCTTGCCGAAATTGCTGGTCAGCGACTGCGCGGCCTTCTTGCCCTTGAGGTCGGGGAAGTCCTTGATGTCGCTGTTGCTTTCCTTGACGATCAGCACCGCCTTGGAGGCGATATAGGGATCGGAGAAATCATATTTCTGCTTGCGGGCATCGGTGATGCCGACTTCGTTGATGACGGTGTCGTAGCGGTTGGCGTCGAGACCGGCGATCAGGCCGTCCCACTTGCCTTCCAGAAACTGCGCCTTGACACCGAGCTTGCCGGCGATCGCCTCGGCGATCTCGACATCGAAGCCGACGAGCTTGCCGCTTTCGTCATGATAGGTGAAAGGAGCATAGGTGCCCTCCGTGCCGACCTTCAGAACGCCGGCGGACTGAATCGCCTTGAGGTTATCGCCTGCATGGGCAGGAAGGAGAAATGCGGCCTGCACGAGGGCGGCAGCGGCGACGGTCTTCAACCAGTTCATTGTTTTCTTCCGTTTCTTGAGCGGTTCAATCGATGAGGAATACATTGCAGAAAATCTAGGGCAGTGAAGCGTAGAAAACTGCAAAAGAATTCGGCAATTGCGAATATTTTTCTCAAAGGAGCTGAAGGCGCAAATCGAGTTCGTCTCTGATGGGGATTCTGTTGTCGGCGATCCTTGGAATGCTTGGTTTCAGCCGCCGCGCTTCATCGACCGCCCCAGGTCGAACCCGCCGAAGTTCGAAACCTCGACGTTGGTAGAAACGGAGGGCATCGAGATTGTCGTTCGTCGTCATGACCCAGAGTGCCGACACGCCTTGCTGGCGCAATTGATCGGCGAGCGCTTCTATCAAAGCGGTTCCCACGCCCTGGCCGGAGTGAACCGCATCCAGCGACATCAGTTCCGCCTCATTGCCTTGTATTCGGTAGGTTGCCAATCCCCGCTCGGGATCAACGACGAGCGCCGGCAGATCCAGCAGGTCAAAAATCTCGCCATGGGCGGCGACTTTTGTGCCGCCCCATCGCTCTGTGAGGAGCTTGACGATCCAATCCTTGTCTTGCGGTCCAGCTTCGCGAGTCATCATAAGCCCGATTAACAGCATTGGTTTCGCCCCGGATGGAATGAAGCACCAGCCGGTGCGAAATGGCGCCAAAAGTCAGCCCCGCCGACGCCATAGCCAGCTCGGAAATTAAGTGCCACGCCGTCCTTTCCGCGTTATAATAATCGGCTGCAATGTAGACGGAAAGGTGAAGCTAATGAAGAGGCTAGCAATCGTTGCCTTGTCGCTAGCGACGGCGCTGACAAGCGTCCCGCCGGCTGAGGCGTTTCCCACCATTGTTGTCCCGAAAGTCGAGGCACCGAAGGCGCAGCCGATAGACTGGCATGGCGGTTATCATGGCGGATACTACCATCATGGCGGATACTATCACCACCACGGCGACAACTGGGGTTGGGCGCTCGGCGGCCTCGCTGCTGGCGCGTTAATCGGCGGGCTACTGGCGCAGCCGAATTATTACGGCGGCTATTACGGGTCGGGCTATTACGGCGGCGGCTATTATGGGCCTGGCTACTACGGCGGCTATTATGGTCCGCGGTATTACGGCGGCTATTATGGTCCGCGCTATTACCGACGAGCCTACTATGGCGGCAGTGCGCATGTGCGCTGGTGCTATGCGCGTTATCGGTCCTACAGGGCTTACGATGATACGTTCCAGCCCTCCTATGGTCCGAGACGGCCGTGCGTCGCGCCATACTAGTGATGGCGCAAAAAGCATCTTTTAGGATTGGTTACTGGTGGCGGATAGCTGCCCGTCAGTCAGGCCATGGTTGCTGTCGAACCGCGCGTATGGCCGACTGCGCATAACGAGTCCAGCCGCCGCTATCTGCTCCTCGTCAAACCGTTGCCACTTTCCCCTTCATTCGCTCGCTGACGATGATGATCAAGCCGGCGCTGAGGATGAAGGCTGCGCCGAGGAAGGTGTTGGCCTTGGGGATGTCGCCCCAGATCAGGAAGCCAAGCAGGAAAGCCCAGATGAGGGACGTATATTCGAACGGCGCCAGAACGGAGACCGGCGCCTGCCGCATACCTTCGAACAAGGCAAGCTGTCCTGCGCCGGCAATGACGCCTGTGCCGAAAAGCAGCAACATCTGATAGGCGGTTGGCGTCTGCCAATGCAGGATGGCCATGGTGGCAGTCAGGAGGATGAAGATGATGTTCGAGACGGCCATCTGAATATGGCTTTTCTCGTGCAGCGCGGTCTTGCGCAGGAGCACCATGCCGGTCGCCCAGAGCACGGCGGCCTGCAGCGCCAGATAGACGGGCCAGGAAATGGACAGGCCGACCGGATTGGAGGCGATCACGACGCCGCAGAAGCCGAGGCCGACCGCCGTCCAGCGGACCAGGGTGACCTTCTCGCGCAGGACGATGGTCGCCAGGATCGTGCCGACCACCGGCGCGGCATAATAAAGTGTCGTCACTTCGGCAAGCTGCAGGTAGCGGGCGGCGGAATAGTAGGAGGTCCAGGCGATAACCAGCAACATGCTGCGCACGATCATCGGCTTGATGATCGGCGAGCGGCGGACCTTGCGCGCCAGCGACGGCCCTTCGAAGAGGAAGCAGCCGGCGAGGATGGTGCAACTGCGCCAGAAGAGGATCTGCCAGACGGGGATGTCGGCGACGAGCAATTTCACCACCGAATCGTGGGCAGTGAACAGCATGTAGGCAAACACCGTAAGCAGGATGCCGTAGCTGATGGGGTTTTTCACAGAAGCACCAGGGGAATGGCTTGAGGCAGGCCGGCAGAAAATTTCTTTTAAGGCTCAACGGATAGGCGGCTACTTTTTCGCCGTCAATAGGCCATATGGGCAGGGTAGACCGCGTGCGAAACATTGTTTGCGGTTGTGACTTCCTTGCCTCCGTTTTAACAGACGGAGACGAAACGTGACCGATCGGCGTCTTTTCGGATGTTGAGATTTCAATCGATTTAAATATCCTGCGGCCACCGATTTGGGGATTTCTTATGGATGATATGACTCGATCCGGGAGCTTTCAGGCTCGTAGAAGCGGATTTTTCACAAAATCGCGCGCAGCCGTTTCCCTGCTGTTTTTGATGAACGGCTTCACCGTCGGCTGCTGGGCGCCAAAGATTCCGGAGTTCGCCGAACGACTACAACTGACCAAATTCGAGCTCGGCCTGATGATCCTTGTCTTCGGTCTGGGGTCGCTGGTGATGATGCCGATGGCTGGCGCGCAGATTGCCGGGCGCGGCTCGAAGATCGTCGTCAAGGCCTTTGCCGTGTTGCTGGTGCCGATGTTGCTCGCCTTGACCGTCACCCAGAACGTCTGGACCGCCGCGATCGCCATCTTCCTGTTCGGCGGCTTCATCGGCGCCATGGACGTCGCGATGAATGCCAATGCCGTGTCGGTGGAGAAATCCATGCGTCGGGCGATCATGTCGTCCTGTCACGCGTTCTGGAGTCTTGGCGGCCTCATCGGCTCGGCGATCGGCGGTTTTCTGATCTCGCGCTGGGGCGTGCTCGGCCATGCCGAGGCGGCCACGGCCCTTGCCGCTCTCTTCCTCGCCGTCGCCTGGCCAATGATCCTCGGCGACCAGCCGCATCCGGACGAGGCAAAGCCGAAGGCGCGCTTGCCGATGATCCCCTTGCCCTGGCTGCTCGGCATGATGGCGCTTTTCTGCATGATTCCGGAAGGTGCGGTGCTTGATTGGAGCGCCCTCTATCTCGGCCAGGAAAAGGCCGCTTCGGTGACATTGTCCGGATTTGGCTTCGCCGCCTTTTCCCTCACCATGGCAGCGATGCGCTTTGCCGGCGATTTCGTTCGCGACCGGCTGGGCGCCGTCAAGACGTTGCGGGTCTGCACGGTCTTTGCGATTGTCGGCATGCTGCTTGCGGCGCTGGCGCCGAATGCGGAACTGGCCATTGTCGGCTTCGCGCTTTGCGGCATCGGCATTTCCAACATGGTGCCGATCGCCTTTTCGGCCGCCGGCAATATTCCGGGTCTGCAGCCGGGCATCGGCATCTCCGTCGTCACGACCATGGGCTATTCCGGCATGCTGGTTGCTCCCTCCGCCATCGGCTTTGCCGCCGAGCATGTCGGCTTTTCGCCGGTTCTGATGGCGCTGCCGGTGCTGCTGCTCATCGTGCTGGCGCTGTCGTCTCTGGCCCATTACGCCGACGGCATTGGCAGCGGCTCGCATTAATTTGGTCGCTTTCGCCTGCTATCGCCGTGCTTTCGCCTGAGCAAAAGTGATGCCCGGAGCGGTTGACAACGACCGCTCCGTGATCCACCTGAAAGGCACCCATTTCCCGAGGCTAACGAGAGCTTTCCATGTCGTCCGCCAGTGATTTCGATCCGAAACCGCGCCGTTCCTCCGTTGCCGTCGATGTCGGCGGCGTCATCGTTGGCGGCGGCGCGCCCGTGGTCGTGCAGTCCATGACCAACACCGATACCGCCGATATCGATTCGACGGTGGCGCAGGTCGCAGCGCTCTATAGGTCCGGTTCTGAGCTGGTGCGCATCACCGTCGATCGCGACGAAAGTGCCGCCGCCGTTCCGAAGATCCGCGAGCGGCTGCTGCGCCTTGGCATGGACGTGCCGCTGATCGGCGATTTCCATTATATCGGCCATAAGCTGCTTGCCGACCATCCGGCCTGCGCCGAGGCGCTGGCGAAATACCGCATCAATCCCGGCAATGTCGGCTTCAAGGACAAGAAGGATAAGCAATTCGCTGAAATCATCGAGATGGCGATCCGCTACGACAAGCCGGTGCGCATCGGCGTCAACTGGGGCTCGCTCGACCAGGACCTGCTGACGGCGCTGATGGACAAGAATGCGGCCGAGGGCTCGCCGCTCTCGGCCCGCGAGGTGACGCGCGAGACGATCGTGCAGTCGGCGCTGATTTCGGCCGACCTTGCCGAGGAAATCGGCCTGCCGCGCAATCGCATCATTCTCTCGGCCAAGGTCAGCCAGGTGCAGGACCTGATCGCCGTCTATTCCATGCTCGCTGCCCGTTCCGATCATGCGCTGCATCTTGGCCTCACCGAGGCCGGCATGGGCTCGAAGGGCATCGTCGCCTCATCCGCCGCCATGGGCTATGTGCTGCAGCACGGCATCGGCGACACTATCCGTGTCTCATTGACGCCGGAGCCGAATGGCGACCGCACCCGCGAAGTGCAGGTGGCGCAGGAACTGCTGCAGGTGATGGGTTTCCGCCAGTTCGTGCCGGTTGTCGCGGCCTGTCCCGGCTGCGGCCGGACGACCTCGACCGTGTTCCAGGAACTGGCGCAGAACATTCAGAACGACATCCGCAAGAACATGCCGGTCTGGCGCGAGAAATATCCGGGTGTCGAGGCGCTCAACGTCGCCGTCATGGGCTGCATCGTCAATGGTCCCGGCGAGAGCAAGCATGCCGATATCGGCATCTCGCTGCCCGGCACTGGCGAAACGCCCGCCGCCCCAGTCTTCATCGACGGCAAGAAGGCGATGACGCTGCGCGGCCCGAATATCGCTTCGGACTTCGAGGCGCTGGTTACCGACTATATCGAGAAGCGTTTCGGCCAGAAGAGTGCTGCGGCGGAGTGATCCGCCGCCGGAACTGGCCTCAGACGTTGCTGGTCAGCAGCTTGATGCCGGCAAAGCAATAGAAGCCGGCCATGGCGCCTTCGATCCATCGGCGCGCGTTCCTGTAAATCTTCAGAGCATGCGGCGTCGAGAACAGCGTCGCATAGCCCATGAAAGCAACAAAACCGGTCGCTCCGCACACGGTTATAATGAGTACCGCAACGGAAGCCGGCGCACCCGGCGGCATACCGAGCGCGATGATGGCGAGCCAAGCGAAGATCGCTTTCGGATTGGTGACGTGGATGCCGTAGCCGCGCAGGATCAGCGACTTGAAGCTTGGCGTCTTCTGCTCCGCCGTGGCGGCCGGCAGGTCGCCACTGGCGCGCACAGCGCGAAATGCCTTGTAGGCGAGATAGAGCAGATAGAACCCGCCAAAAATCTTCAGGATCTCCAGCGCCATCGCGTAGGTTTGCAACAGGGTGGCAAGCCCGGCGGCGGCAGCGATCGCCCAGGTCAGCGAGCCGCCGAAGATGCCGAGCGAAATCGTCATGCCCGCCTTGCGGCCGTGGGTCATTGATGTTCCGATGATGGCCATGATCGCCGGTCCAGGACTGACGACGGCGATGATATAGGCAATATAGGCCGGCAGGATCTGCGGCAGATAGGCAAGCGCCTCATGCATGGGATAGCTCCGCAGGATGTCAGACAGCGCGGCCAATTCCGCGTGCTTGACACTGCAGGCGCCAGAATTGCCACGGAATCGCCAGGACGTCACTCTTGTCTCGGAGATTTTTTGTCACGGTGACATTTTGCGCCGAGAGCTTCTCAGCTCCGGCGGCTTGCCACGAAGCGCGCCGTCTCGATCAGCAAAGCCGCCTTCTCTCCATAGGGAGAGAGCAACTCCGCGGCTTCCGCCACCAGGCGCGCAAGCGTGGTTTCGGCCCAGGCCTGGCCATGCAGCGCGACCAGCGTGCCTTTGCCGCGGGCGGCATCCTTGCCGGTGGCCTTGCCCATGGTTGCAGCATCGGCGGTCAAATCGAGGAGATCGTCGGCGAGTTGGAAGGCGAGACCGATCTTTTCGCCGAAGATACGCAGCCGCTGACGGTCCTCAGCCGGGGCACCGGCGATGATGGCGCCGGCTTCGCAGGCAAAGCGGATCAGTGCGCCGGTCTTCATGGCCTGCAAAGTGGTGATGCCGCGTTCGTCCGGCGTCTCTTTTTCGGCAGCAAGATCAAGGGCCTGACCACCGGCCATCCCGCCGATCCCGGCCGCGCGCGACAGCGCCAGCACGAGCTCGATCTTCCGGTCCGCCGGCAGGCCGGTTTCCGGCGCCGCGATGATATCGAAGGCATAGGTCAGCAGGCTGTCGCCGGCGAGGATCGCCGTTGCATAGTCGAAGGCGACATGCACGGTCGGCTGCCCGCGGCGTAAATCGTCGTCGTCCATCGCCGGTAGGTCGTCGTGGACCAGCGAATAACAGTGCACGCATTCGAGCGCCGCTCCGATGCGGAGCGCTGCGTCGCCGTTGCCGCCGAGAAGTGCCGCCGTCTCCATCACGAGAAACGGTCTCAGCCGCTTACCGCCGTTCAGCACGCCATGACGCATCGCTTCGAGCAGGCGGGTGGGGCGAGTGATTTCACCGTTCAGGCTGGCGTCCGCAAGAAGCAGGCTCAGGATAGCCTCGACCTTGCCGGCATTGTCCCTGAGGCGATGTTCGAAGGAGGAATTGGTGCTGTCCATGGCCGCTGTTTGGCATGAGTGCGTGTTGCTGGCAACGAGAATTGTCAACAGCCAGGGTGGGAATCTCGTCGCACTCTGGTCATCGCTCTGTGTAGACGGTATGACAATTGCAGCATTCCTGCGCGTTCCTCGGACGCAGGGGTGCTCCGGGGTGGAGCAACGGGTGGACCTTCAGCAATTGGACATACCGACGGACAGCGATGAGGAAGCCGAGATGCCGCAACGCTCGGGCCGGCTTGCACGGTTCAAGGCCCGTCCGCTCTGGCAGCGTATCGTTCTCCTCCTCGTCGGTTTGATGCTGCTGCCCTATCTGTTCATCCTGCTTTACGTTCTGCCATTCACCCACCCGATTTCGACTTTGATGCTGCGCGATGCCCTCACGTTTCAGGGATATGATCGCCGGTGGGTTTCCTTCGATGAGATAGCGCCGGTGCTGGTGCAGTCGGTCATGGCTTCCGAGGACGGACAATTCTGCTTTCATGGTGGGGTCGACTGGGGCGAGATGCGCATGCTGGTACAGGATACGCTGCGGGGCCAGTCCACGCGGGGCGGCAGCACCATCCCCATGCAGACCTCAAAGAATCTTTTCCTCTGGAACAGCCGCTCCTTCGTGCGCAAGGCGCTGGAGCTGCCGCTGGCCGTCTCCTCCTCGTTCGTCTGGTCGAAGCGGCGGATGATGGAAATCTATCTGAATATCGCCGAATGGGGGCCGGGCATCTACGGCATAGAGGCGGCGGCACGCTATCATTTCAAGGTGCCCGCCTCGAAGCTGAACGCCCGTCAGGCCGCTCTTCTCGCCGTCTCTCTGCCCAATCCGATCGACCGGGTGGCAAGCAAGCCGGGGCGCGGACTGCGCCAACTCGCCTCGCTGATCCAGCGCCGCGCGAGGAGTTCCGGCGAGTACATCAAATGCCTTTATAACTGATATCAGAACTTGTCGTTCGATTGGCTGACCGTCATCTGACATTCTTGCTTGTGACGTAAGGGCGGGTATCTGCCAACCAAACCGGACATTTGCCCAATGAACATTGATGCCTTCTCGCCCGAACTGCTGAACTATTCCAAGAGCCGTCATCCCGAACCGTCCATTCATCTCGGCACGCGCTTTGATCTCTCGGGCAATTTCCAATACGAGCCTGGCAATACGATCGTCTGCCATGTGGTGGAAGGCTCCGAAACGCAGCAGGCCCTCGTTGCGGCGCGCGAGAAATTTCTGGCGATGCCGGAAGCCGCGCAATTCACCTTTACGCCGATTTCCAGCCTGCATATGACGCTGTTTCAGGGTATTATCGAATATCGCCGCAAGCAGCTCTATTGGCCGGCGGATATCGCGCTCGATACGCCGATCGATGAGATGACCGAGATCATGGGCGAGCGCTTAAAAGCTTTTTCCATGCGCGATCCCTTCAACGTGGCGGTGACGGGCGCGCGGCCGAGCGGCCTTTTGATGGATGGCGCGACCGAGAGGGATCAGCAGGTGATGCGGGAGTGGCGCAACGCTTTTGCGGATCTACTCGGCTATCGCCATCCCGATCATGACGTCTATCCGTTCCACATCACCTTCTCCTATGTCATCGAGCGGCTGGATGACGAGGCGCTGCCACGCTGGCAGGCGATGCTGGACAAGGTTGCCGCCGATGTTCGCGCCGAGGTGCCGGTTCTCGAGCTGCGACCACCGGCTTTCTGCGCATTCGACGACATGAAGCATTTCGAGGAACTTCTGGTATTCGAGTTCCAAAAATAAGAAGGACAAATCATGGACAAGCTGACCCTCTATATCGGAAACAAGAACTATTCCTCCTGGTCGTTTCGGCCGTGGATCGCCTTGGAGGGTTGCGGCATCGCATTCGAAGAGGTGCTGATCCCCTTCGACTTTCCGGCCGGCAATCCGCGCATCCGCGAGGTTTCGCCGACCGGCAGGGTGCCGATGCTCGTTCATGATGGCTTCAAGGTCTGGGAATCGCTCGCCATCATCGAATATGTGGCCGAGCTTTTCCCGGATGCAGGCCTCTGGCCTAGTGATCGCCAGGCACGGGCCACGGCGCGCTCGATTTCCATGGAAATGCTGGCGGGCTTCCGGGCGTTGCGCAACGCCTGCCCGATGAACATCCGTCGCCCCGTCAGCCGGCTCGATCTGCCGGAGGGCGTCATGGAGGACGTGGCGCGGATCGAGACGATCTGGCGCGACATGCGCGCCCTATCCGGCGGCCCGTTCCTGTTCGGCGCTTTCTCCGGCGCCGATGCCATGTTCGCGCCGATCGTCAACCGCTTTGAAGTTTATGATCTCGTCAGTTCCGCCGACACCCTGGACTATATGGCCGCGATGAAAGCCCTGCCCGCCTGGCAGAAATGGGAAAAAGCGGCGCGCGAGGAGCCGTGGATCGTGCCGGAGGACGAAGCCTGATCATCGATTCGGCTTCCATCCCGCCGAATCAGATGGTGCGGGCAAAAAATGCGGGAAGGGACTGGTCAAAGTCCCTTTAGCCATGTATAAGCCCGCCCAATTTCCGAAATTGATCCATGTCTGTTTCGGCCGCCTGGCTGGCCGCTGATATGTTTCGTCCGCAAAGTGGAGTAACGAGAATGGCTGTACCGAAGAGAAAAACGAGCCCGTCCAAGCGCGGTATGCGCCGCTCGGCCGATGCGCTGAAGGCTCCGACCTATGTCGAAGACAAGAACTCCGGCGAACTGCGTCGCCCGCATCATATCGACCTGAAGACCGGCATGTATCGCGGTCGTCAGGTTCTGACGCCGAAGGAAAGCGCATAATTCAAGCGCTGCCTTAAAGGCTGAGATTAAAAGGCTGGCGTCTCGCCGGCCTTTTTCTGTTTGCGCATTCGGCTCAGCAGGATCACGCCCGAAAACGCTTCGCACTTTTCCTGGATTTGCTTTAAGACTCGCGGCGACTTCAATTCCGAAGGGATTTTCCTGGCTATGATTGTTGCCTTCCCGCTGATGGTCGTTCCGCTCGTGCTCTATAATCTGGCGATGCTGGGTCTGATGGGCGCCGGCGGTATCGCTTCGCTCAACAATGTCATCCTTGCTCTTCCCATGCTCTCGGGCGCGACATGGACGCTGCAGCTCGGCGATCTCTTCATCGTCATCGCGCTGATCACGCTGTTCTTCGAAATCTTGAAGGCGACGCGCAACGGTTCCGGCTCGCTGCTCAATCACATATTGTCGATGCTGGTGTTCATCGCCTATCTCGTCGAATTCCTGCTGGTCAAGGATGCGGCGACGCAGACTTTCTTCATCCTGATGGTCATCACCTTCATCGACGTCATCGGCGGATTCACGATCTCGATCCGCTCGGCGGGACGGGATGTTTCGATCGGCTTGTGAGGGTTTTTGACTTCTCCCCCGACGGGGAGAAGCTCGTACAGAGCACGGATTAAAGCGGCGCTGCACTGTGGGCGGGCATCGGCAAGATGCTCACAAACTATCCAGCTTGTTTTGCATCGCGCGGAGCTGCTCTTTCAACTCGTCGATGTCCTTTGCCTCCGCCTTGCGGCTTTCCTTTGCCGGCGGCTTCATGAAGGGGGAGAACATCTGCATGGCCTGCTGGAACATTTCGGTATTGCGGCGGACCTGTTCTTCGACCATCTGGATCGGCAATTGCAGATTCTTGCCGAGCGGCGTTTCGCCGAAGGCGCGGTTGATCTGATCGCGCATCTGTGTCTGCTGTTCGGTGAAGGCGCGCATGGAATGTTCGAGAAAGCTCGGGACGACCATCTGCATCTGATCGCCGTAATAGGTGATCAACTGCCGGAGGAATGAAATCGGCAACAGCGTATTTCCGGTCTTCGATTCCTGTTCGAAAATAATCTGCGTCAGCACCGAATGCGTGATTTCTTCGCCGCTTTTTGCATCTTGGACGATAAATTCCTCTCCCTTCTTCACCATCTCCGCCAGGTCATCCAGCGTCACGTATGTGCTGGTGCCGGTATTGTATAGGCGGCGATTGGCGTATTTCTTGATTACGATCTGGCCCTCATTCTTTGCCATTATCAGTCTCCTGGACCCGTCTGATTGTATGGAAACTCCTCCACCCCCAAGTGTAGACGCAAAAGAAGCTTGGTGACAATCGGTTTGTGCGATGCGGCAAGCCCTTTCCATTAATCAGATTTTTGCCGGCGATGACGGGTTCATGAAATCTGGAAGATCAAAATTCTTGGCGTTTGACTCCGGCGCAAAGCTTTGACAGTTTCGCCTTATATATGTTCAACCTGTGAGGAGGCTTCCATGAGCAATCCATCCATCGTCGTCGCCAGTGCAGCTCGCACTGCTGTCGGTTCCTTCAACGGCGCCTTTGCGACCATTCCGGCTCATGAGCTCGGCGCGGCTGCCATCAAGGGCGCATTGGAACGCGCCGGTGTCGAGGGCAGGGAAGTCGACGAGGTGATTCTCGGCCAGGTGCTGCAGGCGGGCGAAGGGCAGAACCCTGCCCGCCAGGCCGCCATGAAGGCCGGCATCCCGCAGGAGGCAACCGCCTGGGGTGTCAATCAGCTCTGCGGTTCCGGCTTGCGCGCTGTTGCGCTCGGCATGCAGCAGATCGCTTCTGGCGACGCGAAGATCATCGTTGCCGGCGGCCAGGAATCCATGTCGATGGCCCCCCATGCCGCCCATCTTCGCGGCGGCACCAAGATGGGCGACATGAAGATGATCGACACGATGATCAAGGACGGCCTGACGGACGCCTTCTACGGCTATCACATGGGCATCACGGCGGAAAACATCGCCCGCCAGTGGCAGCTCTCGCGCGATGACCAGGATCAGTTCGCCGTTTCCTCGCAGAACAAGGCTGAGGCTGCCCAGCTCGCAGGCCGTTTCAAGGATGAGATCGTGCCCTTCATCGTCAAGGGCCGCAAGGGCGACGTCAGCGTCGACGCCGACGAATTTATCCGTCACGGTGCGACGCTGGACGGCATGACCAAGCTGCGCCCGGCCTTCGACAAGGAAGGCACGGTGACGGCCGGCAATGCCTCGGGCCTCAATGACGGCGCGGCCGCCGCCGTGCTGATGACCGAGGCGGAGGCCTCGCGCCGCGGCATCCAGCCGCTTGCACGCATCGTCTCCTGGGCTACCGCCGGCGTCGATCCGCAGATCATGGGCAGCGGCCCGATCCCGGCCTCGCGCAAGGCCTTGGAAAAGGCGGGCTGGTCGGTCGGCGATCTCGACCTCGTCGAGGCAAACGAGGCCTTCGCTGCACAGGCCTGCGCCGTCAACAAGGATCTCGGCTGGGATACGTCGATCGTCAACGTCAATGGCGGTGCTATTGCCATCGGTCATCCGATCGGCGCCTCCGGCGCGCGCATCCTCAACACGCTGCTGTTCGAAATGAAGCGCCGCGGCGCCAAGAAGGGTCTCGCAACGCTCTGCATCGGCGGCGGCATGGGTGTCGCCATGTGCTTCGAGGCGCTTTGAGCAGCGTCGCGCCAAACGGTGCGGGAATGGTTGTAAACAAGGTCATGCTAAAATAAATAGCGAGAGACGGATGAGCGATTCGGGTTCGCTCATCCTGCTCTAGCGGTAACAGAGGGGAGTGGACATGAGCAGAGTGGCGTTGGTGACAGGCGGGACGCGCGGCATCGGGGCGGCCATTTCGATAGCGCTGCGCAATGCAGGCTACCGGGTTGCGGCAACCTATGCCGGCAACGACGAGAAGGCACAGGCTTTCCGCGAGGAGACGGGCATTTCCGTCCATAAATGGGATGTGTCCGACTATGAAGCTTGCGGCGCCGGCATTGCCAAGGTGCAGGAGGAGCTTGGCCCCATCGAGATCCTCGTCAACAATGCCGGGATCACCCGTGACGCCATGTTCCACAAGATGACGCCGCAGCAGTGGCACGAGGTCGTCAATACCAACCTTACCGGCCTGTTCAACATGACGCATCATGTCTGGCAGGGCATGCGTGACCGCAGCTTCGGCCGCGTCATCAATATCTCTTCGATCAATGGTCAGAAGGGCCAGATGGGCCAGGCGAACTATTCCGCCGCCAAGGCCGGCGATCTCGGCTTCACCAAGGCGCTGGCCCAGGAGGGTGCTGCCAAGAACATCACCGTCAATGCCATCTGCCCCGGTTATATCGGCACCGAGATGGTGCTGGCGGTGCCGGAAAAGGTGCTGAACGAGCGCATCATCCCGCAAATCCCTGTGGGACGCCTCGGCGAGCCCGAGGAAGTCGCCCGCGTCGCGGTCTTCCTTGCTAGCGACGATTCCGGCTTCATCACGGGATCGACGATCAGCGCCAATGGCGGCCAGTTCTTCGTTTGAGCTGATGGGCTGAAGTGGCGGATGATTGCCGGGAAATTGCCCGGCAGTCATCGCTGGCGTGAATTCACGGACGGCCGTGGCCGGGGTTTGAATTCCAAAACGACAGGCTTAAGGGCCACACGGCGCATTTCCTTGTCCCGCATCCGTACGGCATGGCCGAGTACATAAAATGTGGTGCCGACAAGAGCGAATGCTGCGATACTTGCAATGAATTCGGCCATGGTGCCGTTCCTTTCCAAAAACGTTGACGCGATCCCCCCGAAACCTGCGTGGGTGTGAGTGTTCGTCTCAAGAAATGTCGGCCCAAATTTTCGGCGCGAAAGATTTGGCTTTCATGACCGATCGTCAACGAAGCGCTGACGATCGGTCGGAAGAAATCGATCTTTGTCTATACCGGCTTACCGGCAGCGAGCCTCATAGCGGCGGCCATAGCGGTCGCGGTAGATGCAATAGCCCTGGTGCTCGTGGGACCGGCCGATGAGGTAGCCAACGGCGCCACCGGCGACGGCACCGATTGCGGCGCCACCCCAGCTATTGCTGGCGACACCGCCTATGATCGCGCCGGTGCCGGCGCCTATGGCTGTGCCCTTCTCGGTTGCTGTGCATGAGGCGAGTGCGCCGACAAGAGCGATCGCGACAATGATTTTCTTCATGGTATTGCTCCCTAGTGTGAGATCTTCAACAAACTCAGCCGGATCAGATCCGGCCCATCAATAGCAGAATAAGAACGATGACGAGAACTAGTCCGAGACCACCTGATGGACCATATCCCCAACCTCGGCTGTAACCCCAGTTCGGGAGCGCTCCGATCAGCAGCAGAATCAAAATCACGAGCAATATTGTACCAAGCATAGCGTATTCCTCCGCGTCCAGCGCCTAGAGCATCCCGCCAGAGCGACCTCACGCAAGCGGATAAGATGCGCCTAGATACAAGTGCCGATGCGTCCTTATCCACTCCTCGAGAATGAGGGCGCACCAATGCCGCTGTCGATAGAAACTTATTTCACGAGAAATTGTTCCGGCTCAGAAATAACAAGACATGAAGATGAGCCGGCATGCCCCGGGCAAAGGTTAATGCCCGGCTGCGAGCTGCGCAAGAAAATACCCGCCGACGACCGCGGGATATGGTTAAAAACAATTTAAAATACAATATGTTGCGGTGAACGAAACGGGAAAGCGAGCTTGTCCGTGATTCGTCAGCGATTCGTTCTGTATTTGGGCTTTGGTTAACGGCGGCAGGGATTGTGGCCTCGGAGAACCTACCCCTTTCGGCGAGGAAGGTTTAGGCCTTATCGCCGGAAAGTGGTAATTCCTCGGTCGAAATGGTTAATGCCGGCGAATTTTTTCGCTACCCATATCGTCACATCATCCTCCCTTTGGATGAGCTTCCCCTCCGAACGCTATATCTAGCCGTGAACAAATACAGTACACGAGATAATCAGCGATTCGTCGCCGATTCGTTCCGGCTTTGGTCGGAAGTTAACGATTGCAATCAATGCGAGAGATTATGGACTTTTCATATTACGTTTCGCTCAAAAGTTAATTGCAATCCACGATTCGACGTGATTTGGCGCTTCAACCCTGCAGAGTCCTGGGCATTTCGCCGGAGAAGGCACTAGATGTTGTGGAGAACAAATGCGGAATTGTGGAAAGTCAGCGATTCGTCGCCGATTCGTTCCGGCTTTGGCCCGAATCTTAACCCAGAGCCGTTCTCGATACTTATCCTCGGAAAATTGCGGAATTTACAGATGGTTAACCATGTTTCCAAACGGGAAGGCTGGTTCGCTGGATTCGCGTGATGGCTCCTGATTCACGCGAAAAAGGAGTCCTAATGCGATTCACTATCTGGTGGCGGTTTGTAAATCGAAATCCATATGTAGTGGTGAACACAAAGGGAACAGGGCGGAGTCAGCGATTCGTCGCCGATTCGTTCTCAAGCTGTTCTCGACTTACCAGGACTCGTTTTGGATGCAGAGAGAATGTAGCTTTCGGTTGAAGCCGCCAAAGATAAAATCGCATATTCCGGCCGTTGTTTTTGCATTTCAGGTCTTGCCTTTGTCACATATGGTCGTCATCTCTTCTTCTCTTCCCTGGGGACCTTGCTGATCGGAAGACAGTGGTTTCTCGCCCATGCATGGACCTATGACTCAGACTTCGCAGCCAATGATCCTGAGCGGACGCGGCGTGACCGCGGTGCTCGGACCCACCAATACCGGCAAGACCCATTATGCCATCGAGCGCATGGTGGCGCACGGCAATGGCGTCATCGGCCTGCCGCTGCGGCTCTTGGCGCGCGAGGTCTATACGCGTGTCGTCGAGAAGGTTGGGGCTCAGCATGTCGCGCTGGTCACCGGCGAGGAAAAGATCTCGCCGCCGAATGCGCGTTATTCCGTCTGCACCGTAGAAGCCATGCCGCGCGAGACGCGGGCCTCTTTCGTCGCCATCGATGAAGTGCAGCTCGCCGGCGATCTGGAGCGCGGCCATATCTTCACCGACCGCATCCTGCATTTGCGCGGGCGGGACGAGACGCTATTGCTCGGCGCCGGCACGATGCGGCCGATCCTTGAGCAGCTCTTGCCGGGGATCACCGTGGTTGAGCGGCCGCGGCTGTCGCATCTCTTCTATGCCGGACAGAAGAAGATCACCCGCCTGCCGCAGCGCACAGCGATCGTCGCCTTCTCCGCCGACGAAGTCTATGCCATCGCCGAACTCATCCGTCGCCAGCGCGGCGGTGCCGCCGTTGTCCTCGGCGCGCTCAGCCCGCGTACCCGCAATGCACAGGTCGCGCTCTATCAGGCCGGCGATGTCGAATATCTCGTGGCGACCGATGCGATCGGCATGGGGCTCAATCTGGATGTCGATCACGTCGCCTTTGCCCAGGATCGCAAGTTTGACGGCTATCAGTTCCGCAATCTCAATCCGGGCGAACTCGGCCAGGTCGCCGGCCGCGCCGGTCGTCATCTGAAGGACGGCACTTTTGGCGTAACGGGCCAGGTGGATCCCTTCGACGACGAATTGGTACGGCGCATTGAGGGTCACGAGTTCGATACGGTTAAAGTGCTACAATGGCGCACCAAGGAATTCGATTTCTCCTCGATCGCTTCGCTGCGCGCGAGCCTCGAGAGCGCACCGCGCGTACAGGGCTTGACGCGGGCACTGCCGGCGGTCGATCAGCAGGCGCTGGAATATCTGTCGCGCGATCTGGAGATTTCCGATCTCGCCAATAATCCGGCGCGGGTCGAAAAATTATGGGAAGCCTGCGCGCTTCCGGATTATCGGCGGATTACGCCCGCCCAGCATGCCGATCTTATCGCCACCCTCTTTTCCGACCTTGTGCGCTATGGCACGGTAAAAGAGGACTTCCTTGCCGAGCAGGTGCATCGCGCCGATCGGACGGACGGTGAGATCGACACGCTTTCGGCGCGAATCGCGCAGATAAGGACTTGGACCTATGTGTCGAACCGGCCCGGTTGGCTTGCCGATCCGACACACTGGCAAGAAAAGACGCGGGAAATCGAAGATCGATTGTCTGACGCGTTACATGAGAGGTTGACGAAACGCTTTGTTGATCGCAGGACATCTGTGCTCATGAAGCGCCTGAGAGAGAATGCGATGCTGGAAGCTGAAATCAGTGTGAATGGGGATGTCTTCGTTGAGGGGCATCATGTGGGACAGTTGACCGGATTCCGGTTCACGCCTATCGCGGGAACCGAGGGGCCGGACGCCAAGGCTGTCCAGACGGCCTCGCAGAAGGCGCTGGCGCTGGAGTTCGAGGCGCGCGCCGCCCGTATCCATGCGGCAGGCAACAGCGATTTGGCGATCAGTGCGGATGGCCTCGTCCGTTGGCTCGGCGATCCCGTGGCGCGGCTGTCGGGCAGCGATCACGTCATGCGTCCGCGCGTCATCCTGCTCGCAGACGAGCAGTTGACGGGCAATGCGCGTGATCATGTCGCCGCGCGCATCGAGCGCTTCGTGAATCATCATATCAGCACGGTGCTGAAGCCGCTCGACGATCTGTCGCGCGCCGAAGATTTGCAGGGTCTTGCCAAGGGGCTGGCGTTCCAGCTCGTCGAAAATCTCGGCGTGCTCTTCCGCCGCGACGTCACGGAAGAGGTGAAATCGCTGGACCAGGACGCGCGCGCCTCGATGCGCCGCTATGGTGTCCGCTTCGGCGCCTACCACATTTTCGTGCCCGCTCTGCTGAAGCCGGCTCCGGCCGAGCTCATCACCCTGCTTTGGGCATTGAAGAACGACGGCCTCGACAAGCCGGGCTATGGCGACCTGATCCCGGTTCTGGCGGCGGGCCGTACGTCCGTGGTCACCGATCCGACTTTCGAGCGCATGTTCTATAAGCTCGCCGGCTTCCGCTTCCTCGGCAAGCGGGCGGTGCGCATCGATATTCTTGAGCGGCTGGCGGATATTATCCGTCCGCTGCTGCAGTGGAAGCCCGGCCAGGCGTCGCGTCCGGAAGGCGCCTATGACGGCCGCCGCTTCACGACGACGACGGCGATGCTCTCCATCCTCGGCGCAACGCTGGAAGATATGGAAGAGATCCTGAAGGGTCTCGGCTATCGTGCCGACGCCGTGAAGGCCGAAGACGCGGCAGCCTTCCTTTCGCAGCAGGATACCTCCTCGGCACCTGCTCCGGCGCAGGCTGCGGAAACCGTCGCAGAGAAGGCCGATCACGACGATGCCGATGGCGCAGGCGATGAGCCGGCTACCGAAGGCGAAACCGCCGCACAGGATGCGGTTCCCGCAGCGCAAGCTCCTGCTGAGCCTGCCGCCGCCGAGCCGGTGGACGCCACAGAGGCAGCAACCGAGTTGCAGGTTGCCGATGCCGTCGCCGAGGCGGTCGAACCGAAGCCGGTTCTGCTTTGGCGTCTTGGCGGACGCAGCGATAACCAGCAGCGCCAGGGTGGACGCGGCCATGGCGATCGTCGCGGCCATCAGGGCGAGGGGCGCGGTCACCAGGGTAATCGCCGCAACGGCGGTGGCGAGCAGCAGGCGAACGGCGAAGGCAACCGCGAGGGCCGGGATAATCGCGAAGGGCGCGAGGCCCGTGGCGACAACCGAGGACCGCGCGGCAATCGCGACGGCGGCCGTCCGCAGCATCAGGGCAATCGTTCCGAACGCAACGACCGCCAGGATCGCGGCGACCGGGGTGACCGGAAAGAGCGTAACGATCGCAATGATCGGAACGACCGCAACAATCGCGGCGCATCGCAGCCGCTGCGCTTCGAGGCCAAGCCGCCGCGCAAGGAAAAGCCGATCGATCCGGATTCTCCTTTCGCCAAGCTCGCTGCCCTCAAGGAGCAGATGAAGAAATAGGCCATGACGGACGAAAAGCAGCCATCTTCCGGTTCGCGCCAGCGCATCGACAAGTGGCTGTTCTTTGCCCGCATGGTAAAATCCCGCTCGCTGGCGCAGGTCTATGTCCAGAACGGCAGCGTGCGGGTGAATGGCGAGCGGGTCGTTCAGCCGAGCTACGGCGTCAAGGCAGGCGACCGGATCGAGCTCTCGCTCGAGCGGCGCGACGTCGTCCTGATCGTGCGTCAGCCGGGCGAGCGCAGAGGTCCCTTTGAAGAAGCGAAGCTGCTTTATGAGGATCTGACGCCGCCGCCAGATGAGACAAAACGTCTCACTCCCTTCGAGCAGGCGCTCCGCGCGCCGGGCAGCGGACGGCCGACGAAACGCGACCGGCGAGCTATAGACCGGCTGACCTCCGAGGATGATTAGAAAACCGTGCTCGAACTCCATGATTTTGGGACTGTTTATCCCTTGAAATTGGCCGGCAAAGTCGATACCTCACGGTCAACCCGCTGGTAACCAGCCGGTCGGCATGCCTGCGCATAGCGCATACGCCTGTCCGCCGGCTTCCGAGGGAAAAGCGTGACGTTCCAGGTTGCGCATCCGCGGAAAACGAGAGACATCCCTGGAGTGCTTCATGACATACGTCGTGACCGACAATTGCGTTCGCTGCAAATACACCGATTGCGTGGAAGTCTGCCCCGTCGACTGCTTCTACGAGGGTGAGAATTTTCTCGTCATTCATCCCGACGAATGCATCGATTGCGGCGTTTGCGAGCCGGAATGTCCCGCCGAGGCGATCAAGCCCGATACCGAGCCGGGCCTCGACAAGTGGCTGAAAATCAACGCGGATTATGCCTCGATCTGGCCGAATATTACGGTCAAGCGCGATCCTCTCCCGGAAGCCAAGGAAATGGACGGCGAACAGGGCAAGTTCGAGAAATATTTCTCGACCAACCCTGGTTCGGGTGACTGATTGAGGGCCGTGACAGGCCCTCGATAAAGGTGTAGTCGATAACGCTTAAAGACGAATCATTGCCGTTGGCCGCCGGAGCGGTCGACGTGGCCGTTTTGGTGTGCGTAAAGCAAATTATTGATTTAGTCAGATTTTTGTGATAGCTTCCTCACACTGATCCACTGCGGCATTTCGCGTGCCCCAAACCATCACGAAAGCAAGTAACAAATCCGTACGCGGTTTCCTTGACATATCAACGTTTTGAGTTGTCGGGTCTGGGATCGCGATGAACGGATTTCTTTTTGCACGCGTCTGGCTGGACCAGGATGAAGTCACCCCGACGGTGCTTCCGTCTCAACCGGGCCTGACTGACCCGGCCCCGGCTCATGCTGGGTGCGTAACAGGGAGTTTTTGAAAAGAATGACGATCCAGCAGAAAAAACCTTCAGCAGCACGCCATGGCTTCAAGACCGGCGAATCGATCGTATACCCCGCTCACGGTGTTGGTACGATTACCGCGATTGAAGAGCAAGAAGTCGCAGGCATGAAGCTTGAGCTTTTTGTAATCGACTTCGAAAAAGACAAGATGCGTCTGAAGGTGCCCGTGGCCAAGGCCATGAGCATCGGAATGCGTAAGCTTTCCGAGACTGATTTCGTCGATCGGGCGCTTAAGGTTGTTCAGGGCAAGGCTCGCGTCAAGCGTACCATGTGGTCGCGCCGCGCCCAGGAATATGATGCCAAGATCAATTCCGGCGATCTGATCTCGATTGCCGAAGTGGTTCGCGATCTCTATCGCGCCGAGAACCAGCCGGAGCAGTCCTATTCCGAACGTCAGCTCTATGAAGCTGCGCTCGATCGCATGGCGCGCGAAATCGCCGCCGTCAACAAGATGTCCGAGACCGAGGCCGTTCGCCTCGTCGAAGTCAATCTGAACAAGGGCCCGAAGCGCGGCAAGGTCGTCGAAGAAGACGATTCCCAAGACGAAGCCGCATAAGACCGGAAGCTCACATACCACGTCAAAAAACCCGGCCTTCGAGCCGGGTTTTTTCTTTGGAACCTTTTTTGGTCTGATGCGTTTAGGTTTCGTATTTGCGGCTGGTGCGCGCTTTCTCGTTATCAGAGTTTCTCGCCCAGCCGTTTCCCTTAACGTTCACGAGGACCGGACCCCATGCGTTTTGATTGGAAATTTCCCGGCGATCGGAAGTCATTTCCTTCGCCAGGTCATTTCGGAGAAGCCGAATTAGACCCGTAACACCGATCGTCGGATATCCGGAGATCGGCCTCCAATTGCATTCCATTCATAGATTTTCACCCGCGCAGCGATGTCGGGAAGCGATGTTTGCTGTCTTTTCCGTTGACCGTAGCACAGAGACGATTTTGGGGCAGGATTAGGGGATATGCATATGAAGAATATGTCTGCAGATCGGCGTATGATTAAGATCGCGATGGCCGCTCCCTATCTCGGCCGGGACGAAGAGCACGACCTCGCCATCCGCTGGAAGGATCACGACGACCGCGGCGCTCGCAACAAGATCGCCACAGCCCACATGCGCCTCGTTATTTCGATGGCGGGCAAATTCCGCAATTTCGGCTTGCCGATGAGCGACCTTGTACAGGAAGGCTATGTAGGTCTCCTAGAGGCGGCGGCAAGGTTCGAACCGGAACGGGAGGTACGATTCTCGACCTACGCAAGCTGGTGGATCCGCGCTTCGATTCAGGATTATATCCTGCGCAACTGGTCGATCGTGCGCGGAGGCACGAGCTCGGCGCAGAAGGCGCTGTTCTTCAATCTTCGCCGCTTGCGGGCCAAGCTCGCCCGGGGCAATACCGGCGTTACGGTGCAGTCGATCCATGAAGAAATCGCCGTCGCCCTCGGCGTCAGCCTTGCCGATGTGCAGACCATGGATGCGCGCCTCTCCAGCAATGATGCATCCTTGCAGGCGCCGTCGATTTCCGGTGACGCCGAAAGCGCCGAGCGCATGGATTTCCTGATCAGCGACGAGCCTCTGCCCGACGAACAGGTCTCCAACATGATCGATGGCGAGCGCCGCCGCGTCTGGCTGGCTTCCGCCTTGAAGCATCTCAATGAGCGTGAAATGAAGATCATCCGCGCCCGTCGCCTGGTGGAGGATGGTGCGACGCTGGAGGAGCTGGGCGCCGATCTCGGCATTTCCAAGGAACGCGTGCGTCAGATCGAAAGCCGCGCCATGGAAAAACTCCGCAGCGCTCTGGTCGACGCCGATCCGCGTATGGCGAGTTACGCTTGATAAAAACCTTCTCCCCATGGGGGAAGGATCAGGTACCAGCAAAAAGGCAGCTTTTCTCGATAACGCCCTCAAGCCGCGCTGTGCGCGGCCTTTTCGTGCTGGGGGCGAAGATACGCGATCCAATTATTCGGAAATAATCTTGACCCTGTCGCCGGGCGCGACGTTTGCGCCCGTTGGCAGGGCGTTGATCAGCTTGAAGAGATCGAGTTTGCGGTCGGTGCCCATCATGCGGGCGGCGAGCGTTGTGATATTATCGCCTGTCTTGACCGTCACGACGCGCACGCGCAGTGGCTTCAGTGATGAGGCTTCTTCCGGCGTCATGTGCCGGAAGCTTGAGCGAAGCACGTCGGCCGTCTGCTGCAGGGCGGTCGTGTTGCCCTTCGGCACGGCTGTCAGGAAGCGGAAGATCTGCGAGCGGTCGCGGATGACGGTGACGTCGAAATCCCAGCGATCAGCCGAGGCACGCGCGGTGGCCGCCTCCATGCCGTTGACGGTGATGGCCCGGATGGTCGAGGGATCGAGACCGGTGACCCAGCCGCTGGAAATATAATTCGTCAGGTTCTGATTCTGATTGTCCGCCACGCCGTCGAAGCGGACGGCGATATCGCCGGGGCCGGTCGCCATGACCGCCTCGACCTTGTTGTCGATGTGGAAATCGGGCGGGACATCGAAGCGAATGCCGAGGCCGCCGTGCAGGAAGGTCTGGCCACGCACATAGCCTTCTTCCGGGCTGTCGCCATAAAGCAGGCCGTCGATGCCGTTGAGGTAATAATCGCGGCCGGCATCGCCGACCTTACCTTCCTCGCCGAATTCACGGGCATGCATCTTGGCAAGATCGATGCGCTGCGGCGTGCTCGGATGGCTCGATAAGAAGTCGAGGCTCTGGTCGGCGTCGGAATTGGCCGTCATAAAGTGGCTGTAGTCTTCCATCGCATTGAGGAAGCGGGCTGCCGCATAGGGATCGTAGCCGGCCTGGCCAAGCGTGCGGATGCCGATCTCGTCGGCTTGCAGCTCCTGCTGGCGGGAGAAGGCGGCAAGACGCAGCTTGCCGCGGGCGAGGGCTTGCTTGCCGGCAAGATCGCTCGACAGAACTTCGGAGACGACGCGGCTGGCGATGACTTCGGCCTCTTCACGCTTCTGGCGCTCGATACCGTGATTGGCAGTGACGTGCGCCATTTCATGCGACAGCACGGCGGCGACTTCCGAGGCATCGTTTGCAAGCGCCAGCAGGCCGCGCGTGACGTAGAGATAGCCACCGGGCAGCGCGAAGGCATTGATCGACGGCGAATTCAAAATGGTGATGCGATAGGATTGCTGCGGATTTTCCGACACGCTGGTCAGTGCGCCGGCGATGCGGGCGACCAGGCGCTCGGTCCTGGCATCCTTATACTCGCCGCCATAGCTCGCCAGAATGCGCGGATGCTCACGGGCGCCCATCTGCGCGCGCGGATCGTTCTTCTGCACTTCGGAAACGATCTGCGGGCTGGACGATGGCGAAACATTCGGTTGGTAGGATTGATCCAGCACCGACTGACAGCCGTTGAGCACCGCCGCGGCAATGAGGACGGGGGCCAAGCGGCGCGCGTGGGCCGCGACAGTCCTGCTGATCCTTCGTCCTGCGTAGTCGCTCTGCTTCAGTGCCTGTGTCCCACTCATCTTACTGCCATGCCGGCCGGACGCCGAACCCGGTTGATCATGACTAGGCAGATCATCGCCGCGTTTCGTCAAAGGTTGCATCCACTCCGATCGGACCTGAGTTCGTCCGAGTGGTCTCTGCCCTTTGCTGTAGCCGATTTCGGCAGCAGTTGCATAGCGAGACTCCGTTTAAATGTGGCAGCGTTGTATTTTGGCAAGCATATGCCAGGACTTTCAGCCGTCCGCCGCGACGAAATTAAGGCAAAACCGGCAGCAAAATGCTGCGTCGCATTCAATGTTGCAAAAATGTGGTCAGTGCCGGAATGCCGTCTTGCGTCAAAAAACGCTCGATGGGAGCTGAAAGCGGAACGGTTCCGCCATCGATGAAGACGGCATGATCGGCAAGACGGCGAACTTCAGCCGGGTCGTGCGAGACGATCAGCACCGTATTGCCAGTTTCGCGGTGAAGCTCGGACAAAAGCTCCGCCATGCCGGAGCGCAGGCCGGGATCGAGCGCGGCGAAGGGCTCGTCGAGCAGCAGGATCGGCTTGTCGCGCACCAGCGCCCGTGCGAAGGCCGCACGTTGGCGCTCGCCGCCGGAAAGGGTGCCGGGCTTGCGTCTATCGAAGCCGGCAAGCCCAACGCGTGTCAGGGCTCCCGAAATCCTTTGCCGGTCGTCCACCGAGAGTTTCAGCGACGGGCTGATGCCAAGCCCGACATTGGTGAAGAGATCGAGATGGGCAAAGAGGTTGTTATCTTGGAAAACCAGCGATACCGGCCGCTCGGAGGGATGCAGCCTAGTGACATCCTGCCCGGCAAGCATAATGCGGCCACGGTCGGGCGTCTCGAAGCCGGCGAGCAGATTGAGGAAGGTGGATTTGCCCGATCCGGACGGGCCGGTAATAGCGATGATCCGGCCTTGCGGCAGTTCGCAATCGAAGCGGAAATCATGGGTGCCGAGCCGCAATTCGACCCCGGTCATTGTGATGCCCCGTTGTCCCGTGCGCTGATTATCGGTCATTCCGCCTGCCTTCGTCCTCATGCCTGCCTTGACCGGCCGTGCCGGCGACAGTCAGGAGTAGACATATCAGCCCCAGAATGAAAGCAAGTCCGTCCGCATCGTTGGTGCGATAGCTGCCGAGCTTGCTGTAGACCAGCCAAGGCAGTGTCACCAGGCTATCGGAGCCGAAGAGAGCGACGGCGCCGAGATCGCCAAGCGACAGCGCCATGGCGAAGGAGAGCGCCGTAAAAAGCGGCTTGCGCAGGCCGGGCCAGTCGACCAACCGCAACCGCGCGAGGCCCTGAAGACCGAGGCTTGCGGCCAAACGTTCCGTGCGGCGACGATGGACAGCATGGGCCGGTTCGATGACGCGGATGACAAAGGGAAGCGCCACCAGGGCGTTGATGGCGACGATCAGAAGCGCTGCAAATCGGGCGGGATCGCCAAACAGCCTCAGCGCCAGGAACCATCCGGTCGCCAGCACGATCGGCGGCACCAGCAAGACGAGGGAGGACGTGCCGCTCAAGGCGAAGGCGAGGGCGCGCAGGCCCGGCGCTTTCCGGCGTTCGGCCGCTATCGCCGCGCGGGCGCGGATGATGGCGAAGGAGATGAGAACCGCCAGAATGCCGGCGGCAAGCGCGATTGCGAGGCTGGTCGAGGCTGCCTGCAGGAAGATCGCCTGGCTGACGAGCCTCAGAAGATCTGCCTTGAGGCCGGTGACGACCACCGAGGCGAGCGGCAGGCCGATGAATAGGGTGGCGAGCAGGAGCAGCGTGCTGTCGGCCAGTTTGGCGGCGGGCACTGTTCCATCGATGCGCCGCACGGCGCGGCCTGCCGTCAGCCCGTGATCGTCCGGCGCTGGAAGCAAGGCCATGGCGCCGAGAATGGCGGCGGTCACCACGATCTGCAGCAGGGACAGGGCTACGGCGCGGCCGGGATCGAAATCAAAGCGCAATGCTTGATAGATCGCCACCTCGAGCGTGGTCGCGGCCGGGCCGCCACCGAGGATCAGCACCAGCGTGAAGCTGGTGGCACAGAGCATGAAGATCAGGCCGGCGATGCCGGAAATGAGGCCGCGCAGCACCGGCCATTCGATGAAACGAAAGACGGAGGCGGGGCGCATGCCGAGGCCACCGGCCATTAGCCAATATTCCGCCGGCACGCGTTCCAGCCCGGCGAGCATCAGGCGGGCGGCGAGCGGCAGGTTGAAGAAGACGTGCGCCAGCAGGATGCCCGTCAGCCCGTAGATGCTGACCGGCTGCGCTAGGCCGAGCCCCGTCAATAGCTGGTTGAGAACGCCCTGACGCCCCCATATGCCGAGCAGGCCCAGCGCGCCGATCAGCACCGGCAGGCCCATGGGAACGGCCATCAGGCGTATCAGCCAGAGCCGGCCGAGAAATCGCGGTTGCCGCGCCAGCGCGCGGGCGACCGGAATTGCGAGGGCGACAGAAAGCAGGGTGGACAGCGTTGCCTGCAGCAGGGTGAAGCGCAGCACGCGCAGAAGATAGGGATCGGCAAGCGGATTGCCGTCGGCGGATTCGATGCCGGCGGCAAGCAGGGTGACGATGGCAAGGCCGATGAAAAACACGATACCGGCGAGGCTGAAGGCCCCGCCGGTGATGGCATGTCTTTTCTCCGGCGCCGTCAGCAGCATCTCGGCATCAATTGGTGCTGGTGGCGGCCAGCCATTCGTCGATCCAGGCCTTGCGGTTCTTCTCGACCACATCGGGGCTCATCAGGAAGGTCTTCGACGGGACGACCAGCTTACTGAAGGCATCCGGCAGCGGCTCGGACGTCGCCGAGACCGGCATCATCCAGTTGTTGGTCGGGATTGTGTCCTGGAAGCCGGGCGAAACCATGAACTTCAGGAAGTCGCGGGCAAGGTCCTTGTTCGCAGACGACTTGATCAGGCCGGCGACCTCGATCTGGATGTAATGGCCCTCGGAGAAGGCGGCCGCCTGATAGCGGTCGGTCTTGTCTACGACCATATGATAGGCCGGCGACGTCGTATAGGAGAGCACCATCGGTGCCTCGCCCTTGGTGAAGAGGTCATAGGCTTCCGACCAGCCGGGCGTCACGGTCAGGATGCGGCCCTTGAGCTTCGTCCAGGCATCGGCCGCCTTGTCGCCATAGACCGACTTGACCCAGAGCAGCAGGCCGAGGCCCGGCGTCGAGGTGCGGGGGTCCTCGATGACGATCTTCTGCGACGGATCGCCCTCGACCAGATCCTTCAGGCTCTTTGGCGGATTCTTGACCACCTGCGTATCGTAGACGACGGCGAAATGGCCGTAGTCATAGGGGACGAAGACGTCGTCTTTGAAATCGCCCGGAACCTTCAGGCCTGATGTGTCGATGCCACTGGCGTCGAACAGGCCAGTGTCCTTGGCCTCGTCGACGAGGTTGGTGTCGAGGCCGAGAACGACGTCCGCTTTCGTGCCCGTGCCTTCCAGCTTCAGCCTAGAAAGCAGCGCCACGCCGTCGGTGACGCTGACGTAATTGACCGTGCAGCCGCAGGTCTTCTCGAAGGCGGCCTTGACCTTGGCGCCCGGACCCCAGTCGGCGGTGAAGCTTTCATAGGTGTAGATGGTGAGCGTCTTGTCGGCGGCTTCGGCGCCCGGGGCGGCGAAAAGCGTTGCGCCGGCGGCGAGAGCCAAGCCGGTAAACAGTGACAATAGCGATCGGTTGGGCATGACAGCGCCTCCTCGTTGGTTTCGTTTTGAACGGGAAAAGGGCGCCATGATTTTGTCACGCGTCTAATCCCTCCGCCGGTGTTAGCCGGATCAGGTTCCGCGGGTTGGCCGGTGAAAGCCTCTCAGCCAGATGTCTTCGAAAGACATAAGGCACCCCGTTAGAGCGTTGGCAGGTTTATTCCTGTGACGAAGCGATGACAAGGGGAATGATTCCCCTGTCGATTGCAGTACGTTCGTTTTACTCGGCCGCGTGCGCAGCCGCCTGGCTGTCGAGCTTCTTGGCGGAGCCGGGCAATTGCACGTTCTTCAATGAGATCGCCGTCAGCAGGCCGAGGAAACAGATGGCGGCGGCCGTCATGAACAGTGGGCTGAAGGCGCTCGCATAGGCATTGGCAACGCTTTCGCGCGTGGCGTCCGGCAGGGCCGCCATCATCTTCGGCGTCAGCTCCTCGATATTGGCGACACCGGGGATGGAAACGCCGATATTGCCGAGCTTGGCGGCGATGATGGCGCCGTAGATGGAAATGGCGATCGAGGCGCCGCCCATGCGCGAGAGCGTCACGGCGCCGGTGGCGGCACCGACGTCGCGGCTGGCTGCGGCATTCTGCACGCCAATGACCGGGACTTGTTGTGCCAGGCCGATGCCGATGCCATGCAGCAGCATCAGGGCGCCGATGAAGACGATCGGCGTGCCGGCGTGAACATGCGCCAGCGTGGCGAAGGCGATGGTGCTGCAGGCGGCGCTGGCGATGGCGAAGGGCTTGTAGCGGCCCTTCATCGAGATCAGCCGGCCGGCCGAAAGCGAACCGCAGACGATGCCGCCGGTCAACAGGATGAACAGCAGGCCCGCCATGGATGGCGACAGGCCGGTCGTCGTCTGCAGGAAGAGCGCGAAATAATTGACCATGCCGATTGCCACCGCGCCGCTGGTGACCGAGATGATCAGCAGCAGGCCGAAGGTCGGGTTGCGGAACAGCGTCATCGGCACGATCGGCTCCGGCGCGCGACGTTCGACGAAAACCCAGGCCAGCGCACAGAGCGCGCCGAAGGCGGTGATCCCGAGGCATTGCGGCGAAAGCAATGAGCCGAAGAGCTCCGTGCCGTCAGCGGCAAGCACGATGCTGGTGGTCGTCAGCGCAAGGAGGAGCGCGCCGGCATAGTCGATCTTCGGCTTGCGGGCGGGTTTGCGGTACGGCAGCATGAAGGCGAGGCCGGCCAGAACGATAAAGCCGATCGGCACGTTGACGAGGAAGATCGAGCGCCAGCCGAAGAGGTCGCTCATCGTGCCGCCGAGAACGGGGCCGATGGCGCCGGAAGCCATCAGCACCAGGCTGGAATAGCTCTGATAACGGGCGCGTTCCCGCGGTTCGAAGAGATCGGCGTTGACGGAGAAGATCGAGACCAGAATGCCGCCGCCGCCAAGGCCCTGCAGCACGCGGGCGGCGATCAGCGTATTCATCGATATTGCAAGGCCGCAGACCGCCGAACCGATGGTGAAGATCGCGATCGCGGTCATCATCACATATTTGCGGCCGAAAAGGTCACCGAGCTTGCCGTAAACGGGCATCGAGGCGGAAAGGGCCAGCAGATAGGCCGAGCCGATCCAGCCGAAGCGTTCCAAGTGCCCGAATTCTCCGACGATGGTCGGAAGTGCCGTCGATACGATCTGGTTGTCGAGGGTTGCCATGAACATGGCGGTCATCAGGAAGAAGAAGAGAATCAGCCGGCGGCGATGATCCGCCACAAGTGGCGTGGGCGTGGTCTGCATATCCATGGAACGAGAAATCCGAGCTTGCCCGAAACGCTATGCGCTCGACCGAACGCATGGGAACGCCCCGGTTCCTGAATGCGGAACATGGCGTTTTCGGACAGGTCTTCGAAAGCGAATGTTCCGGAGCAATATATGTGCTATCAGCATATAACTGTCAATGGCAAGTGAATGCTGTTTGCATATTTTAATTCCTATCCGTCTCTGATATGTTGGAATGATGACATCAGCGACGAACACACGAGAAGTTGAAGCCTCACCCTTGCCCGAAGATGAAAACCGGTTGCGCATCGGGCAGGTGATGACCCGCATGCGCCTGATGACCGGCCGCCGCATGATCGGTCGGCTTGCTATCCAGAACGTTGCGCCGGGCCTGGAGCTTTCGCATCTCGACGTCATCGATGCCGTAAGGCGCGCGGAAGAGGCCGGCGAAGTCACGGTCGGGACGATCGCCGACATCCTGCGCATCGATCCATCGCGGGCAAGCCGCATCGTCGCTGACATGGTCGCCCGCGGCGTGTTGCGCCGCAGGGCATCGCAGGCGGATGCGCGCCGCATCGTGGTCGTGCTGACCGCGCTGGGCCAAAGGCTGCTCGCCGAAATCCAGGCGCAGAAATTTTCGGTCATCGAGAGCATCATTGCCGACTGGTCGACCGAGGACATCGAGACTTTCTCGCTGCTGTTCGATCGGTTCGTCAGCGGTTATGAGCAGGTTTTCCAGGCGCGCATCAAGGAAACAGACGGCTGAACGGCTGACACCGCCGTTCTTGCCAACAGCGCTCTTCCCTTAGGACGCGTCTTTGCGCTATGGGCTTGGCACATGAGCCAATCCACCACCTTCACTATCCTTCTTGGCGGCGAGCTTCGCCTGACGGACCGGCTGCGCGCGGCGGTCGCGGGCAGCCGTTTCATTGCGGCAGATGGCGGCATGCGCCATGCTGTGGCGCTCAATGCGACGCCCGAGCTCTGGGTCGGCGATTTCGACTCGACGCCGGCGGATCTGCACGGTGCATTTCCGGATGTGCCCAAGCAGCCCTATCCGGAGGCAAAGGCAGCGACGGACGGCGAGATCGCCGTGTCGGAAGCGATCGGCCGTGGTGCGAAGCGGTTGATCCTCGCCGGCGCCATGGGTGGAGAACGCTCCGATCACGCGATCCAGCATCTGCTCAATGGCGTTCAGCTCGCCGAAAAAGGTTTCGACGTGCTGCTGACCTCGGGCGATGAAGAGGCCGTGCCGCTGCTGCCGGGCGACTTGGAACTGGCGCTGCCGGCCGGCTCGCTGTTTTCCATTCTGGGCTTCAGCGACTTGAAGGGTCTCTTCATTCACAACGCCCGCTATCCCCTGCGCGATTTCCATCTGCCCTTCGGCGCATCGCGCACCATTTCCAATGTGGCTGAAGGCACCGTGCGCCTTTCGCTCGGCAGCGGCAGGGCGATCGTCCTTGCCCGCCCTTATGATCTCAGCGGAGTCTGATCTTGGCCCCTCCCATTCTGAAACTCGACGACATCTTTCTGAGCTTCGGCGGCGCGCCACTCTTGGCCGGCGCCGGGCTGCAGGTCGAGCCGGGCGATAAGATCTGCCTTGTCGGCCGTAATGGCTCCGGCAAGTCGACCCTACTCAAGATCGCCGCCGGCCTCGTCGAGGCGCAGTCCGGCGAAGTGTTCCGTCATCCGTCGTCGACAGTGCGCTATCTCGAACAGGCGCCGGACTTTGCCGATTACAAGACGGTGGCCGCTTATGCCGAAGCCGGGCTCGGACCGGGCGACGACCCTTATCGCGTCACCTACCTGCTCTCCCATCTTGGCCTGACCGGCGAGGAGGATCCGAAAAACCTCTCGGGCGGCGAGGCGCGCCGTGCCGCTCTGGCCCGCGTTCTTGCGCCGGAACCGGATATCCTGCTGCTCGACGAGCCGACCAACCATTTGGATCTGCCGACCATCGAATGGCTGGAAGGCGAGCTACAGAAGAGCCGTAGCGCCCTGGTGCTGATCTCGCACGACCGGCGCTTCCTGGAAAAGGTGTCGACGGCGACCGTCTGGCTCGATCGCGGTACGTCGCGGCGGCTCGATCGCGGCTTTGCGTTTTTCGAAGCCTGGCGCGACCAGGTGCTGGAAGCCGAGGAGCTGGAACAGCACAAGCTCGGCAAGGCGATCGAGCGCGAGGAGCATTGGCTGCGCTACGGCGTGACCGCGCGGCGCAAGCGCAATATGCGCCGCCTCGGCGAGCTGCAGGACATGCGCGCCCGCCATCGCGGCCACAAGGGGCCGCAGGGCACGGTGCAGGCAGCGGCTGCCGACGCGCAGGAGAGCGGCAAGCTGGTGATCGAGGCAGACAAGATCACCAAGACCTATGACGAGCGCGTTATCGTCGCGCCGTTTTCGATCCGGGTGCATCGAGGCGACTGCATCGGTCTCGTCGGTCCGAACGGTGCCGGCAAGACGACGCTCCTGAAGATGCTGACCGGCCAATTGCCGCCGGACGGCGGTATGGTCAAGCTCGGCACCAATCTGGAGATCGCCACCCTCGACCAGAAGCGCGAGGACCTCAATCCGGAGGATACGCTCGCCAATTACCTGACGGATGGCCGTGGCGAAAACCTGCTGGTCAATGGCGAGCAGCGGCATGTCACCGGCTATATGAAGGAGTTCCTGTTCCAACCGGAACAGGCGCGTACGCCAATCAAGAATCTTTCCGGCGGCGAGCGCGCCCGCCTGATACTGGCGCGTATCCTGTCGCGGCCGACCAATCTCCTGATCCTCGACGAACCGACCAACGATCTCGACATCGAGACGCTGGACCTCCTGCAGGAGATCGTTACCGGCTTTAACGGCACCGTTATCCTCGTCAGTCACGACCGTGATTTCCTCGATCGGACCGTGACCTCAACCATCGCACCTGCCAATCCCGAAGAGCCGGACGGCCGCTGGATCGAATATGCCGGCGGCTATTCCGACATGCTCGCTCAGCGCAAGGGCGCAATCGAGGAGCGCAAGCGAGCCGAAAAGGCAGCCGAGAAGCCGAAAGCAGCGGAGACGCAGGCAGCCACCGCTGAAGCTTCGAAGGGTAAGGGCAAGCTCTCCTACAAGCAGAAATTCGCCCTGGAAAACCTGCCGAAGGAGATGGCGAAGGCCGAGGCTGACATCGCCGCCCGCGAAAAGAAAATGGCCGATCCCAACCTCTTCGCCAAGGATCCGGCAAGCTTCAACCGCCTTGCGGCCGAGATGGAAAAGCTGCGCGACAGCCTGACGAAAATGGAAGAGGAATGGCTGGAGCTCGAGATGCTGCGGGAAGAGCTGGAGGGCTGAGGCGCGGTTCAAACCGTGTCATCAACCTTTCATAGCCATCGGTATATTAAAGAAAACAGATGGTTGCAGCCGGTGCTATTCCCTGTTGTCGAATTCGATAAACTGTTTATACATTGTGTTGAAAGTACCAGACTAGAGCATCCTGCTTTCAGGTAAATATCCCCTCCAAGCGAACAGATGCTCCAGGTTCAAACGTCCAGAGCGCCCCTTCTGCGTTTAAACCAACGCACGGCGTTCCGGAGCTGGAGGACGCCGCGGATCGTCAGTCATCCGCGACGCATTGAGAAGTCCGAAGAGATCTGACGAGATTCCGCCGCTGGCGGTGTAGGTCCTTCGCGAAAGGCTGCAGGCAGACATCATGAACGCTTGACGCGGCAGTTTTTGCCGTGGGTAATTTATTGGTCAGGGGGTTCCTTCATGCCGATGACGCTGGCGCGTGTCGCTTTCTTAAGCTGTGCAATTGCTGCTCTCACGGGATCTCAGGCGCTGGCGCAAAATGCGCCGCCCGCGGCACCGGTGACGGTCGCCAAGCCCGTGGTCCGCGATGTCATCGACAGCGATGAATTCATCGGCCGCTTCCAGCCGGTCGATGAGGTCTCCGTGCGCTCGCGCATCGGCGGCTATCTGCAGGAGGTGCATTTTCAGGACGGTACCATAGTCAAGCAGGGAGACCTGCTTTTCGTCATCGACCAACGGCCCTACGTCAATGCGCTGAATGAAGCCACGGCTTCCCTCGAAGTCGCGAAGTCGACACTGACGAATGCCGATGCGCAATTTCAGCGCACGCAGGCATTGGCGGGTACCGGCAGTTTGTCCGCATCCAATCTCGACGATCGCCGCCGCGATCTAATCTCGGCGCAGGCAAATGTCCGCGGCGCGCAGGCGGCTGTCGATCGTGCCTCGCTCGACATGGAATATACCAGGATAACCGCGCCGCTCAGCGGCCGCATCGACCGGCGCCTGATTTCGGTAGGCAATCTCGTCCAGGCGGACCAGACCGTTTTGACGACCATCGTTTCGCTCGATCCGATCGACTTCTATTTCGACGTCGATGAACGGCGGCTGCTTTCCTATGCCGATGAGGCGCGCAAGAACGGCAGTGTTCTGCAGCAGGGCGGTGGTGGCCTCGATGTCACCGTGATGATCGCCGACAATCGCCAGCAGCCGTTCAAGGGCAAGCTCGATTTCGCGGAAAACCGCGTCGACAACCAAACCGGCACGATCCGTGTGCGCGCCCGCTTCCCCAATCCGAATCTCGTCTTGCAGCCCGGCCTTTTCGGGCGCATCCAGGTCGCGGGTTCCAATAGTTACAAGGCGGTCCTTGTTCCCGACGAGGCCATCGGCGCCGATCAGGATCAGCGCGTCGTCTACGTCGTCGGTGCCGATGGCAGCGTTACGCCGAAATCCGTGCGGCTTGGGCCGAAGCTTTACGGCTACCGCGTCATCCGCAGCGGCATGACTGGCGACGAAACCATCGTCGTCAACGGGCTGATGCGCATCAGGCCCGGCGTCAAGGTTGCACCGCAATTGGTCCAACTGCCGCCGGATGCAACCAACGAGGAGGCGCCGACACAGGCATCGGTCCAGGGGTCGGACCAATGAGATTTTCCCATTTCTTCGTCGACCGGCCGATTTTCGCGTCGGTCCTTTCCATCGTGCTGCTGATCGTCGGCGGCATCGCCTATTTCCAGCTTCCGGTCGCGCAATATCCGGAAGTGGCACCCCCGACGATCGTGGTGCGAACCTCCTATCCGGGTGCGGATTCGCAGACCATTGCCGATACGGTGGCGACGCCGATCGAGCAGGAGGTCAACGGCGTCGAGGACATGCTCTACATGTCCTCCTATTCCAGCGCCGACGGTTCGATGTCGCTGACCATTACCTTCAAGCTCGGCACCGATCTCGACAAGGCGCAGGTTCTGGTCCAGAACCGCGTCTCCATCGCCGAGCCCCGCCTGCCGGATGAGGTTCGCCGCATCGGCATCACCACGGTCAAAAGCTCGCCTGACCTGATGATGGTCGTGCATCTGCTTTCTCCGAGCAATCGCTATGATCAACTCTATATCTCCAACTACGCCCGCACGCGCATCCGCGACCTTCTCGTCCGGCTCGACGGCGTCGGCGACGTGCAGCTCTTCGGCGAGCGGCAATATTCGCTGCGCATCTGGCTCGACCCCGAAAAGCTTGCCGCCTACGGCATGACCGCCGGCGATATCGTCCAGGCATTGAGGGATCAGAACGTGCAGGTATCGGGCGGCTCGATCGGCGGGCCGCCGGTTTCGGGCACCAATGCCTTTCAATATACGGTGACGACCCAGGGGCGCTTTTCCGATGCGCGACAATTCCGCTATGTCATCGTCAAGGCGACGGATAGCGGTCGGCTCGTGCAGTTGCAGGATGTGGCGCGCATCGAACTCGGCGCGCAGGACTATGTCACCAACAGCTACCTGAACGGCGCTCCCGCCGTTGCGCTCGGCATCTTTTCGCGGCCCGGCACCAATGCGCTCGATGCTGCCGCAGATATCCAGAAGACGATGAAGGATCTGGCACAGGATTTCCCCCAAGGCCTCGAGTATCGCATCGTCTACAATCCGACGGAGTTCATCTCGGAATCGATCAACGAGGTCTACAAGACGATCTTCGAGGCAGCGATCCTCGTCGCCATCGTCGTGCTGGTCTTCCTGCAATCCTGGCGAACGGCGATTATTCCGATCGTCGCCATCCCGGTATCGTTGATCGGCACCTTCGCCTTTTTGCTGGCCTTCGGCTTCTCGCTCAATATGCTGACGCTGTTCGGCCTGGTGCTCGCCATCGGCATCGTCGTTGACGATGCGATCGTCGTCGTCGAAAACGTCGAACGCAATCTTGCGCTCGGGATGACGCCGAAAGAGGCGTCGCACGTGACCATGAACGAGGTCGGTACCGCCGTGCTGGCGATTTCGCTGGTCCTCATCGCCGTCTTCCTGCCGACGGCTTTCATTCCCGGCATATCGGGGCAGTTCTACCGGCAGTTCGCGGTGACGATTTCCGTTGCAACAGCGATTTCCTGCCTGAATTCGCTGACGCTGTCGCCGGCGATCGCGTCGATCGTGCTGCGCCCGCATGACCATAAGAAATCGAATAACATCTTCTCGCGCTTCGGCCGCGCTCTTGGCAACGGTTTCAACCGCGGCTTCGACCGGATGAGCAGCGGCTATTCCTGGGTCATCAGCCATCTCGTCACGACCTGGGTCGCGCTCGGCTGCGCTCTTGTCGTGTTCGTCGGGCTGCTGGGTGCGACGTGGTACATGGGCAAGATCGTGCCGCAAGGCTTCATCCCGACCATGGACCAGGGCTATGCCATCGTCGTCGTGCAGCTTCCGGATGGAGCGTCGCTCGCGCGCACCAACGCCGTCATTCAGAAGGCGACCGAGATCATCAGGAAAACGCCGGGCGTCGAAAACGCTGTTGCCTTCGCCGGTTTCAACGGCGCGACCTTCACGAATGCCTCGAATTCCGGTGTCATCTTCACGCCCTTCAAACCGTTCGAGGAGAGATTGAAGAACGGGGAAAGCGCCAGCAAAATCATTGGTCAGCTCTACGGCAGCCTGCAGGGCATCCAGGAAGCCTTCATCATCGCGATTCCGCCGCCTTCCATCCGCGGCGTCGGCAATTCCGGCGGCTTCAAGATGCAGCTTATGGACCGGGAAAATGCCGATATGCGCCGGATTCTCCCGCTGGCCTATCAGCTCATGGGCGTGGCCGCACAGAACAAGGGCGTCAGCGGCGTCTTCACCACCTTCTCGGCCAATAGCCCGCAATATTTCCTCGCGGTCGATCGCGACAAGGCGCGGGCGCTGAACGTGCCGATCCCGAATATCTTCGAGACCTTGTCGATCAATCTCGGCACGTCCTATGTCAACGACTTCAACGCCTTCGGCCGCGTCTATCAGGTACGGGCGCAGGCGGACCAGCAATATCGCATGGACCGGGAGGATATTCTCGCTCTGAAAGTTCGCTCGGCAACCGGTGCGCTGGTGCCGCTCGGGACGCTGGTCGACATTCGGGATACGACCGGGCCGACGCTTGTCCAACGCTACAACATGTATGTCTCGGTCCCCCTCCAGGGCAATCCGGGGCCGGGAGTTTCGACCGGCACCGCGCTCGATACGATGGAAGGATTGGCGAAGAACCTCCTGCCGGCGGGTACGACCTTCGAATGGACGGAGCTCGCTTATCAGGAAAGGAACACCGGCAATACAGCCGTCTATATCTTCGCGCTGTCGGTCATCTTCGTCTTCCTGGCGCTCTCGGCGCAGTATGAAAGCTGGATCCTGCCGCTGGCCATCATCCTGATCGTGCCGCTGGCGGTGCTGGCTGCCCTCATCGGCGTGCATCTGAGGGGTATGGACAACAATATCCTGACGCAGATCGGCCTCATCGTGCTGATCGGCCTTGCGGCGAAGAACGCGATCCTGATCGTGGAATTCGCCCGCCAGGCGCAGGAGGAGGGCAAGAGTGCCGTCGAAGCGGCAATCGAGGCCAGCCATCTGCGCCTGCGGCCGATCCTGATGACTGCCTTCGCCTTCATCTTCGGCGTCGTGCCGCTGATGATCGCCACCGGCCCCGGCGCGGAAATGCGCCAGTCGCTGGGTACGGCGGTCTTCTCGGGCATGCTCGGTGTGACGTTGTTCGGCCTGTTCCTGACGCCCGTCTTCTATGTCGTGCTGCGCAGGCGGCGCCGGCCGGCGGCGGAGGCTGCGGCGGAAGCGCCTTCAGCCCACGATGCCGCGGCGCAGTGACGCCGATCAGAGATGTGGATTGCGCGGCCGGTATTTTTTCACCAGCCGCTGATTGACTTCCTTGGCGCGCGGCATGTTGGCGCTGAGATAGACGGGCGGGTCGCCGTCCTTGCAAAGCTCGGCGGCGACTTCGGCAAAAACGGCATTCAACACCGTGGCGCCAATCGCGGTCGATGCCGGCCCGACTTTCAAATCGCTGCCCGGCAGATCGATGACGGCGTCGCCAGGCGGCAGGCCGTTGTCGAAGACGATATCGGCGATATCGGCTAACCGCCGGCGGCCATTGGCGATAGCGGTGGAGTAGGCGAGGGAAGTGATGGCAATGACGGTCGCGCCGATCTCGCGGCCGTAATCGGCGGCCTCGATCGGGGCGGCATTGACGCCGGAATTAGAGGCGATGATGAGGACATCGCCGGACTGCATGCCGTAGCGCTCGAAAATCGGCCGTATCAGGCCCTCGGTGCGCTCATAGACCGAGCTGATGACGGCGCCTTCATGCAGCATGGCCGAGCCGACCAGCACGGGGATGGTGAAGGCCAGGCCGCCGGCGCGGTAGTGCACCTCCTCCGCCAGCATATGCGAATGGCCGGTGCCGAAGACATAGACGCGTCGATCGGCGCGCGCCGCCGCGCTGATGACGGCGGCAGCCTTGGCCATCGGCTCGGCGAGCGTCTCGCGCAAGGTTTCCAGCCGGCCGATGAGGGCGGAGAAATAGCTGTCCGTGACTGCGGTCATTCCGTGCCTCTCTCGTTTGCGGTTTCAGGCCGATCGCTGGCCGGAGATCCATGTCTTGGTGACTTCGATGCCGTCATTGATGTGGACGAGATCGGCACGCGCGCCGGGCGTCAGATATCCACGGTCGGTAAGCCGCAGGAAGCGCGCGGGATAGGACGTCGCCATGCGCAAGGCTTCTGCCAGCGGCAATTCAAGGATATTGACGCCGTAACGGATCGTCGAGGCCATATCGACATCGGAGCCGGCAAGCGTGCCGTCATCCAGCGTCAGCTTCGAGCAATAGCCGCCCTTGGTGCGATAGACGGTGCGGCCGTTCAGGGTGAAGCTCGGAAGGTCGGTGCCAACCAGCGACATGGCATCGGTGACGAAGAACAGCCGGCCCTCGCCGCGCTTGGCGCGAAGCGCGATGCGCAGGGCTCGTGGATCGACATGGTGACCATCGGCGATGATGCCGCACCAGGGCGCGGGATGGTCGATCGCTGCGCCCACGAGGCCCGGCGCGCGATGACCCATCTGGCTCATGGCGTTGAAAAGATGGGTGACGCCACGGGCGCCGGCGTCGAAGCGGGCATCGGCCGCTTCCGCGGTGCAGTCGCTATGGCCGATGCTGACGATGACGCCGCCTTCGTTCAGCGCCTGTACCTGGCGTGCGGTGACCTGCTCGGCCGCCATGGTGACCAGCAGGATGCCGATCGCCTCGCGGGCGCGGATGAGGGTCTTGACGTCGCTGTCTTCGACCGGGCGCATCAGTTCGGCAAGATGTGCACCCTTGCGGGCCGGCGCCAGATGCGGGCCTTCGAGATGCAGGCCGACGACGCCTCGGTTGGCCTTGACGGCTTCGGTCGCCGCCTCGATCGCCGCCGTCGTCGTCGCAGCGATATCGGTGATCAGCGTCGGCAGCAGCGCCGTCGTACCATAGGGGCGATGCCCCTCGGCGATCGTATACATGGCTTCCGGCGAAGGGCCGTCGTTCAGCATGCAGCCGCCACCGCCGTTCACCTGTGCGTCGATGAAGCCGGGGGACAGGACGCCGCCGTCAAGGCGGATCACTTCGGCATTATCCGGCACATTGTTGGCGGCGGTGATCGCCTGCACCCGGCCATTGCCGGTCACCAAGGCGCTGTCCTCGTGAAACCGTTCGCCGTCGAAGACGCGGGCGCCGGTAAAGACCTTGTAATCCATCACATGGTCTCCGTTACCTTGAGAAGATTAGCCGGCTTATCCGGATCGAATCCCTTGCGACGCGTCACGGATTCGATGAGGCGATAATAGCAGAGCAGCGACACCAGCGGGTCGAGCAAACCGTTGCCGGTGGTCGGCATGCGAAGGTTGATGCCGGGTAGCGGAGCGGTAGAGAAGGAGACGGCGGTGGCGCCGAGCTTCTGCAGGCGCTCC
This sequence comes from Rhizobium sp. LEGMi-198b, assembly GCF_054114205.1. Taxonomy (NCBI): domain Bacteria; kingdom Pseudomonadati; phylum Pseudomonadota; class Alphaproteobacteria; order Hyphomicrobiales; family Rhizobiaceae; genus Rhizobium; species Rhizobium sp. LEGMi-198b. The sequence goes on from NZ_JBSYVH010000004.1 coordinate 235,886, forward strand.
AGCGCCTGGGCATTGTTGGCAAAGGCGGCATCGTCGGGCGAAAAGGCAACAATCGGGAAGCCCGGCTGCACTAGCCGCATCGGTCCGTGCATCAGCTCGGCAAGCGAAAAGGCTTCGGCATGCAGGCCAGAGGTTTCCTTGGCCTTCAGGGCTGCCTCCAGCGCAATGGCGAATGCTGGACCGCGACCGCCGGTATAAAGCGATGTCGCGTTGAACAGCACGTCCTCGGCGGCCTTGCCGTCGATCCCCGATGTCGCTGCAAGCGCTTCCGGCAATTTGGCGAGGCCGGCGGCAAGCGCCTGGTTTCCCGAGATCGCGGCGGTGACGCCGGCGAGCGCTGCGACGGAGGCAATGAAGGATTTCGTGGCGGCGACGCTCTTTTCCGGGCCGGCGTTGAGACCGAGCACGATATCGGCCTCCTTGGCGAGCGGGCTGTCGGTGACGTTGACGACGGCGATCGTGGTGGCACCACCTTGCTTGGCGGCGGCCTGCAGCGCGATGATGTCGGGGCTGCCGCCGGATTGCGATACGGTGAAGTGGATGCCGCCCTTTAGATGCAGGGGGGCGCCATAGACCGAGGCGATCGACGGACCGACCGAGGCGACGGGTACGCCATGGGAGATTTCGAAGAGATATTTGAAGAAGGTGGCGGCATGGTCGGAAGACCCGCGTGCGGCCGTGGTGATCACGGAGGGGCGGGTAGAGACGAAGAGCTTTGCGATCTCAGCAAAGACGGGCTTTTCTTTCTCAAGCAGCGCCGCGACAACATCCGGCGACTGGCCGGCTTCCGTCAGCATCAGGGATTGGGTCTCGCTCATAGGTCATCTCCAATTCTCAATTCGGCAACGAAATCATAGGCATCGCCGCGATAATGCGAGCGGGTGTATTCAACGACGCGCTGGTCTTCCAGGCGTGAAATACGTTCGATCAAAAGCGCGGGCGCGCCGGCTTTGACGTTGAGGATCGACGCGGAGGTCGGATCGAGCGTCACGGCTGTCAGTCGTTGCAGGGCCCGGACCGGCTTGAAGCCGTTTCCAGCCAGCGCATCATAGAGCGAACCCTCGGAAACCGCATCCTCGCCGACGAATTTGATCGGTACGACGGCGCGCTCGATGGCGAGCGGCTGGCCATCGGCCAGGCGCAAGCGATCGAGCCGCAGCACGGGCTCGTCCTGGCCGAGACCGAGCAGAAAGGATTCTTCGGGGGCCGGCGTGCTGACGCTGCGCGACAGGATCCTTGCCGCCGGCTCGCGGCCGCGCGAGCGCATATCGGCGGAGAAGGAGGAGAGGCGCCAGAGTGATTGTTCGATACGCTCGACGCGCTGCGACACGAAAGTACCGCTGCCATGGCGCGACTCGATCGCGCCGGAGGCCAGCAGATCGCGATAGGCGGTGCGGACCGTGACGCGGCCGACCTGCAATGCCTCGGCCAGATCGCGCTCGCCTGGCAGAGCCGCTCCCGATTTCAGCAGGCCTTCCTGGATGAGCCCGGTCAGCGCCTGGGCCAAGCGCTTGTACAGCGGGCCGCTCATGGCCGCGTCGCGCAGGCCGCGACTGTTCAATTCAGCGACTAAACTGGTTCTATCCATGGGTCCTTCATAGAACCTATTTAGAACCAATCTGCAAGATGAATCTGATCTGCGGGCTAAAATTCAATCGGCTGGGCGCGGTGCGCCCGGCCGGCAATTCCGTGATTGGGTATCTTCAGCTCAGTTCTTGGTGAAGATGTAATCAGTTTCCTGCCGCAGCACTTCGCCGGGACGAAGAACGGCGTTGGGGAAGCCCTGGTGGTTGATGGCATCCGGCCAGACCTGGGTTTCCAGGCAGAACCCTGCGAAGGGGCCGATCTTGCGGCCATCGTGGCCGGGAACGGGAACATCCAGCTTGAAACCGGCATAGAACTGCACCCCTGGCTCGGTCGTGCGCACTTCCAGCGAAACGCCGGAATTGACGCTGCGCGCCAGCACCACCGAGCGCTTGGCGGTACGTTCGGACGACAGGCAGAAATTATGGTCGTAGAGCGCCTGTTCGGTCCCATCGAAGCGCATCATCGGCGCCATTTCGCGGAAATCGAAGACGGTACCGGCGACGGGGCGCACTTCGCCCGTCGGCACCTGCTTTTCATCCGTCGGGGTATAGTGGTCGGCGGCGATCATGATGTCGTGGCCGAGCGCGTCGTCGTGGCCATCGAGGTTGAAATAGGCGTGCTGGCAGACATTGGCGAGCGTCGGCTGATCGGCCGTCGATTCATAGGTGACCGAGAATTCACCGTTGCCATGCACCCAATAGGTCGCCTGGATCGTGCAATTGCCAGGATAGCCGGCGCGGCCATCGGGATCGACGATCTTCAGCACGACGCGGTCGATGGCGTGTTCGACGATCGTCCAGTTGCGCTTGGCGGTGTTATCCTTGCCGCCATGCAGATGGGTGACGCCTTTTTCGTTGAGGTCGAGCTGATATTCCTTGCCGTCCAGCGTGAAATGGCCGGCGCCGATGCGGTTGGCGCAGCGGCCGGGCGTGGCGCCGAAATAGGAGGAATGGGCCGGATAATCGGCGAAGTCATCGAAGCCGAGCAGCAGGGACGGGCTATGGCCGTCCAGCCGCAGGTCCTGAATGACGGCGCCCCAGGTCATGATGTGAGCCGTCAGGCCGCCGCCGACGATCTTGACGCGATAGACCGTTTCTCCATCGGCCGTCGTCCCGAAAACTTCCCGCTCCAAATTGTCTTTCGTCATATCAGCTCATCCATTCCCATTGAAAATTCGAGGCCTGACCCTGCCCCCATTTGCGCCGGTCCGCAATCTGTCGATTGCGAAATTTAGAGGCGGCGGGTGGCCGATCAAGTGCCGCTCGGGTTTCTCCCGACGGCTTCGGAACCGGCAGACTGCGCCGGAAATGTGCAATGCGTACGACAGGCCGGCGAGGTGTTTTGTTCGGGTTTGCCGCGGTCTTGTGCCTAGCCATCGCCATCAAGCATGCATGATGAAGACAAGCAGGCAATCAATGTAGATTGTCTCAGCGGGACAGTTCCTTCGTCGCCCTCTCCAAACCACCAAGCGTCAGCGGGTACATCCGCTCGGCAAGCAGACGGCGGATGATTGAGATCGAGGTGGTGTGGGTCCAATAGTTTTCGGGCACGGGATTGAGCCAGACGCATTTGCGGAAATGGCCGGTGATACGGCTGAGCCAGGCTTCGCCGGCCTCCCTGTTCCAATGTTCCACGGAGCCGCCCGGATGGGTGACCTCATAGGGGCTCATCGAGGCATCGCCGACGAAGACGACGCGATAGTCGGGACCGAAGGTGCGGATCAGGTCGGCCGTTGCGGTAATATCGGCGCGCCGGCGGCGATTGTCCTTCCATACGCCTTCGTAGAGGCAGTTGTGAAAATAGAAATATTCCATGTGCCGGAATTCGGCGCGGGCGGCGGAGAATAGTTCCTCGACCACACGGATATGATCATCCATCGAACCGCCGACATCGAAGAACATCAACAGTTTGACGGCATTGCGCCGCTCCGGCCGGGTCTGGACGTCGAGATAGCCGTGCTCTGCGGTGGAGCGGATCGTTCCGGAAAGATCGAGCTCTTCGGCAGCTCCTTCGCGCACCCAGCGGCGGAGCCGTTTCAGCGCCACTTTGATGTTGCGGGTGCCGAGTTCGACGCTGTCGTCGAGATTTTGAAACTCGCGCCGGTCCCAGACTTTCGCCGCCTTGCGGTGACGGGACGCGTCCTGGCCGATGCGCACGCCTTCGGGGTTATAGCCATAGGCGCCGAACGGCGACGTGCCTGCCGTACCGATCCATTTCGAGCCGCCCTGGTGCCGGCCCTTCTGTTCGGCAAGACGCTGATGCAGCGTCTCCATCAGCTTTTCGAAGCCGCCGAGCGCCTCGACCAGTTTCTTCTCCTCGTCTGTCAGATGTTTTTCGGCGAGTTTGCGCAGCCATTCCTCGGGGATCGCGACCTGCTCGGCCGGCGGCGCATCGCTGCCGACCGCCTCGACACCGCGGAAGTAATCGGCAAAGACCTGGTCGAAACGGTCGATGAAGCGCTCGTCCTTGATCAGCGCCGCACGGGCCAGATAGTAGAAGGCTTCGACGTCGTAATCGGCGATCCCTTCTTCCATCCCCTCCAGAAGCGACAGGAATTCCCGGAGCGTCACCGGAACCTTCGCTTCCTTCAGCTTCAGGAAGAAGGGAATGAACAAGCTCAGAACCTCTCTTGGCCGATCTCCTCGAGATCATAGGGCGTCGTCTGGTAGATCTCGTTGATCCAGTTGCCGAAAAACAGATGCGCATGGCTGCGCCAGCGGTTCTGCGGCGCGATTTCCGGGTCGTTATGCGGGAAATAATTGTGCGGCATCTTGATCGGCACGCCCGCGTTCACATCCCGAAAATATTCGTCCGCCAGCGAGGTGGAATCATACTCCACGTGATTGAACATGTAGAGCCGGTTGCAGGCCTGCTCGTGGACCAGACAGACGCCCATCTCGCTGGAGTCCATCAGGATCTGTAGCCCCGGCACCTTTTCGATGTCGGCACGGCGCACTTCCGTCCAGCGCGAGACCGGTATGGCGAAATCATCGGAGAAGCCGTTGAGATAGACCGAGGACGGCTTCAGGTTTTGGTGGCGATAGACCCCGAAGGCTTTTTCCTTCAGCGTATATTTCGGCACCCTATGGAAATGATAGGCAGCCGCCATCGCGCCCCAGCAGACGTTCATTGTGGAATGGACATTGGTCGCCGTCCAGTCGAAGATCTGCTGCATCTCGTCCCAGTAGGTGACCTCCTCATAATCCAGAAGCTCGATAGGCGCGCCGGTGATGATGAAGCCGTCGTATTTGCGGTGCTTCACCTCCTCCCAAGTCTGGTAGAAGGCGAGCAGATGCTCTTCCGATGTGTTCTTGGCCTTGTGGCCGCCGACGCGGATCAGCGAAAATTCCACCTGCAAGGGCGAGGCGCCGACAAGGCGCGCCATCTGCACTTCGGTCTTGATCTTGTTCGGCATGAGATTGAGAAGCCCGATCTGAAGGGGGCGGATATCCTGCCGGATCGCCACCGTTTCGGTCATCACCCGCACACCCTCGCTCTGGAGGGCTTCGAACGCGGGCAGCGTATCGGGAATCTTGATGGGCATCGTTATCACTCGACAAAAACAAAAAAACCGGCCGCGATAAGAATCGCTACCGGTCCGCACGCGGCCCTTTAGCGACTTTTTTAACGTGGCTGCAAGCCGGCCGGCCAAATCACCACGGGAGAAATTCAATAGACCTGCTGCCCCTGCGGGTCAATGGGCAAGCTTTTCCGGGAAAAGCGGGCGGTTGCGTATGTCGGTTGTCGCCTACAGATGATTAAGGAGCGCCTGCATGCCATAGCCGAGACGCAGCCTGGCGTCCTCGATCGGCAGCCAGAAGAAACGGAAGCCAATCGGATCGCCGCCGCCGAACGGCGTCATTTCATAGTGAAGCCAGGTGGCGGGCGCCGTCTCGGAGATGCGGCAGCGGAAATAGTGCCGCTGATGATGGTGCTCGCGCCCATCCTTTTCGAACCGATAGTCATGAATGCCGAGCGGATGGAGTTCGTCCGGCGCAAAACCGGTTTCCTCCTCGAATTCGCGCGCCGCCGCCGTTGCGATGCCTTCGCCGGGTTCGACAGTGCCGCCGGGAACCTGGAGTTCGACGGCGGGAAAATCCGGCTCGTCGAATACCAGCAAATGCCGACCGCTCAGCGCGTAGATCAAGACCTTCACGGCATCCGGCTGCATCATTTCCCCTGCCCGCGCGCCATGAAGGCGAGGCGTTCGAAGAGATGGACATCCTGCTCGTTCTTCAGCAAAGCCCCATGCAGCTTTGGCAAGACGCTCTTCGCGTCGCCGCGCAGCGTGGCCGGATCGACGTCGTCGGCGACGAGGAGGCGAATCCAGTCGAGCGCTTCGGAGGTGGAGGGCTTCTTCTTCAGCCCCGGCACATCGCGGATCTCGAAAAATTGGGTGAGGGCTGCCCGCACCAGTGTCTGCTTGATGCCGGGATAGTGCACCTCGACGATGCGCGTCAGCGTTTCGGCATCGGGAAAGCGGATATAATGGAAGAAGCAGCGGCGCAGGAAAGCATCCGGCAGCTCCTTTTCATTATTCGAGGTGATGATGACGATCGGCCGGACGGCGGCGCGGATCGTTTCGCCGGTCTCATAGACATGGAACTCCATGCGGTCGAGTTCCTGCAGCAGATCGTTCGGGAATTCGATGTCGGCCTTGTCGATCTCATCGATCAGCAGCACGCATTTCTGCGAGGCCGTAAATGCCTGCCAGAGCTTGCCTTGGCGGATGTAGTTCCTGACGTCATTGACGCGCACGTCGCCCAACTGGCTGTCGCGCAGGCGCGAGACGGCATCATACTCGTAGAGACCCTGCTGCGCCTTCGTGGTCGATTTGATATTCCACTCGATGAGGTCGAGACCGAGGGCTGCGGCGACCTGACGAGCCAGTTCCGTCTTGCCCGTCCCAGGCTCGCCCTTCACCAAAAGCGGTCGTTCCAGCCGAATGGCGGCGTTGACGGCGACCATCAGATCCTTGTCGGCGATATAGTCCGCGGTGCCCTGAAATTGCATTGGAAGGCTTTCATCAATCTTTCGGGCGCAAGCTATCCCTTGGCCTAATTCGGTTCAAGGCGTGAAACGGTGTATATACCGAACGTGATCGCGCTGATGTATCGCATGGATGGACATGTGAGCAGGTCATGATTAACTGAGGATTAAGTGCGTCGCAGGGAAGTGTTGATGGCAGTTGAAACGCAAGCCAAGCCGAATAATGAGGGAGCGGACCGGGTCGGATACGACTTCAGCGTTCTCTATCGGCTGCGCATGATGTTTTCCGCCTTTTGGAATTCGGCGGTACGCATCAAGATTATTTCTCTTACGATTGCTTTGTTCGCGATTATTCTTGTCACGGCCTATGTCCAGGTTCTGCTCAACAACTGGAATGCGCCGTTTTATGATTCGCTGGCGCGGCGCGATACGGGAGCGTTCTTCCATCAGCTCGGCGTCTTCGGCATTATTGCCGGCCTGCTTTTGGTCCTCAACGTCGTGCAGGCATGGCTCAATCAAATGACCGCGCTTTATATGCGCGAGGGCCTGGCGCGCGATCTCGTCGACCAGTGGCTGCAGGCCAAGCGCGCGCTTCGTCTGGCCTCCTCCGGCCTGATCGGCGTCAATCCGGACCAGCGGCTGCACGAGGATGCGCGCAATCTTGCCGAAAGCACGACGGGCCTTGCGATCGGTCTGGTGCAGGCGACCATCCTGCTCCTGAGCTTCATCGGCGTGCTCTGGGAGCTGTCCAGCGGCATGGTCTTCAATTTCAAGGGCATGAGCTTTTCCATTCCCGGCTACATGGTCTGGGCGGCAATCATCTATGCCGGCTCTGCCTCGTTCCTGAGCCAGCTCGTTGGCCGCCGGCTGGTGCGGCTGAATGCCGACCGCTATTCCAAGGAAGCCGAGCTGCGCTTTGCGCTGATGCATGCCAACGAGCATATGCCGGCGATCACCATTGCGGGCGGCGAGGAGAATGAGCGCCGGCGGATCAATCTCGATATTTCCGCCGTGCTTGCCGTCATCCGTCAGCTCGCCATTGCCAACACCAATCTCACCTGGGTTTCGGCCGGTTATGGCTGGCTGGTGCTGATCATTCCGATCCTGGTGGCCGCGCCCGCCTATTTCTCCGGCGGGCTGACCATCGGTCAATTGATGGTGGCGGTCGGTGCCTTCAACCAGGTCAATACCGCCTTGCGCTGGTATGTCGCCAATTTCGGCCCGATCGCGGAATGGCGCGCCACGCTGATGCGCGTCACCGATTTCCGCCAGGCGCTGACCGAGATGGATGACGGCAAGGTCATGCCGCATACCATTGCTTTCGAGCATGCCGCGCTCGGTGAAATGGTCTGGACGGATATGGAGATTTCCACCAAGACCAGCGAGGATATCATCGAGAACGGTTTCCGTATCCGCGAGGGCACGGTGACGATTGCCGCCGGCGAGCACATCATGGTCAACGGCGATCATGGCGTGAACCGCAGGCTGCTGTTCCAATCGCTGGCGCATCAATGGAATTGCGGCTCCGGAAAGATCAGCCTGCCGCCGATGGAAGACATGTTGTTCATGCCGCACACGCCCTATGTGCCTGGCGGTACGCTACGCGAAGCGATCAGTTTCCCCGAGGATCGGGACACCTATGACGATGCCGCCGTCGAGGCTGCGATGGACAAGGTCGGCCTCGGCCGCCTGAAGAGCCGGCTCGATACGCAGGCGCGCTGGGACCGGCTCCTTGACAATGACGAGCAAAAGGCGCTCGCCTTCGCGCATCTGCTGCTGGCGCAACCGAAATGGATCATCCTCGATGAAGTTATGGAAGGGCTGGAGCCGGATATCCAGGCCAAGTTCTCGGCGCTGCTGACGGAGTTCACTGACGCCACCGTGATTTATATCGGCCGCTCCGAAGCCTATCTTCAGGCAATGTCGCCGCGCGTCCTGCATCTTCAGGCGCTGGTGCAGCACGAGGAGGTCGTTGCCTCAGTCGTGCCGCGGGCGGCGGTGGTACCGGACGTAAGCCCCAAGAGGGCGAATGGGCCGTCGCGGTAGCTTTGTGGCGGAGCCCTATCTCGCCCGGGCGAGATAGTCCCGAATTCGCTCAGCATGCGAGATCATGCACAAAAACAAAAACGCCCCGTCCGTGAAGACAGGGCGTTTTCCGTGAAACGATAGGCCGATCGCTCAGTCCTTGGCGCGCTCGACGTAGGAGTTGTCTTCCGTGGCGATGACGACGCGGGTGCCGGCGTTGATGTGCGGCGGAACCATGGTGCGCACGCCGTTCGACAGCATGGCGGGCTTGTAGGACGAGGATGCCGTCTGGCCCTTCACGACCGGTTCGGTCTCGGTGATTTCCAGCGTGACATGGCGCGGCAGTTCGAGTGCCAGTGGAACGCCTTCGTGGATCGACAGGATGCAGGTCATGCCTTCCTGGAGATAGGCCTTCTGGTCGCCCATGGTCTCGACGTCGACGACGACCTGGTCGTAGGTGGCCGGGTTCATGAAGTGGAAGCCTTCACCGTCTTCGTAGAGGTACTGGAAGTTCACGTCTTCGACGAAGGCGCGCTCGACCTGCTCGGTGGTGCGCCAGCGCTCGGACACCTTCACGCCGTCAACGATGCGGCGCATGTCGACCTGGGTGACCGGCGTGCCCTTGCCCGGATGAAAGTTCTGAGCGGTGAGAACGACGTAGAGTTTGCCGTCGACATCGAGAACGTTGCCCTTGCGGACTGAAGAGGCGATGACCTTGACCATAAGACTTCCTTGTAACGCTGCCCTTTGCGTCGTAGAGGGACTGTCGAAATGCACCTCGAGACGCAGCTATTGTTTGCTTGGGGGCGCAAGTACCCTAAATCAGCAGAAATAGCCACCCCCATCCCCGGCGATCCCGAGAAGAAAGCGCGCAATGGAGCCAACGAGCAGCAAAGCGTCCCCCTGGTGGACCCGCAGCGTGCACGCGGACCGGCGGCCGTTCCTGATTGGCCGCAATGCCATCCAGGCGGCGCTGCGTGAATTCTTCATCCGCAACGGTTTTATCGAGGTCGACACGCCAACGCTGCAAGTGTCGCCGGGCAACGAGGCGCATCTTCATGCCTTCGCCACCGAGGCGCTGACGACGGACGGCCAGAAGGCGCCCTTCTATCTCCACACCTCGCCGGAATTCGCCTGCAAGAAGCTGCTGGCTGCCGGCGAGGAGCGCATTGCCTGTTTCGCCCACGTTTATCGCAACCGCGAGCGCGGTCCGCTGCACCATCCGGAATTCACCATGCTGGAATGGTATCGGGCGGGCGAGACCTATGAGACGCTGATGGCCGATTGCGCCGCTCTGCTGGCGCTGGCGGCGAAGACGGTGGGGGCAAAGAAACTCAGCTATCGCGGCGCCGAAACCGATCCGTTCCTCACACCGGAGCGTATCAGCGTCGCTGCGGCCTTCGAACGTTATGCCGGGATCGACCTGCTCGGTTCGATCGGTCTCGACGGTTCGACGGATCGTGAGCATCTGGCGGCCGAGATGCGGCGTGTCGGCATGCGCGTTGCAAACGACGATCACTGGCCCGATCTTTTCAGCCGCGTGCTGGTCGAGAAGGTCGAGCCCTATCTCGGCTTCGGCCGGGCGACGATCCTCGACGAATATCCGGTCTTGGAGGCGGCTCTTGCTCGGCCTTCGGCTAGGGATCATCGGGTGGCCGAACGCTTCGAGCTCTATGCTTGCGGTGTCGAGCTCGCCAATGCTTTCGGCGAACTCACCAATGCCGTCGAGCAGCGGCGGCGGTTCGAGATCGAGATGGCCGAGAAAGCCCGCATCTACGGCGAGACCTATCCGCTGGACGAGGAATTTCTTGAAGCTCTCGCAGCCATGCCGGAGGCGAGCGGCATAGCGCTCGGCTTCGACCGGCTGGTGATGCTAGCGACCGGGGCCTCGCGGATCGAACAGGTGCTCTGGGCACCTGTTTCGGAGTTCGGTTCATGAATGTGATGCGCCCGATCAGAAATGTCGACGACCTCGAACAGGCCGGTCTGATCGATGCCGGCGAGGCTCTTTCCCTACAGGCGGTGGCGGAGCGTTACGCCATCGCGCTGACGCCCACCATGGCAAAGCTGATCGACCGCAGCGATCCCGCCGACCCCATCGCCCGGCAATTCGTGCCCGACAAGGCCGAACTCATCGTCACGCCGGAAGAGCGGGCCGATCCGATCGGGGATCATGCCTATAGCCCCGTCGAAGGCATCGTCCATCGCTATCCTGATCGCGTGCTGTTGAAGGCCGTGCATGTCTGCCCGGTCTATTGCCGCTTCTGTTTCCGCCGCGAGATGGTCGGGCCGCAGGGACTTGGAACGCTGGATGCGGCGGCACTTGATGCCGCTTTCGCCTATATCCGCGATCACCGGGAGATCTGGGAGGTCATCCTGACCGGCGGCGATCCGCTGGTGCTGTCGCCGCGCCGGCTGGAGGAGATGCTCAGTGTGCTCGCCGATATCGATCATGTGAAGATCGTCCGATTCCACACCCGTGTACCGGTCGTCGATCCGCTGAAGATCGATGGAGCGCTGATTGCGGCGCTGAAGGCGAGCGGCAAGACGGTCTATGTGGCGCTGCATGCCAACCATCCGCGCGAGCTGACCGGCGAGGCGCGTGCGGCTTGTGCGCGGCTTGTCGATGCCGGTATCGTCCTGGTCAGCCAGTCCGTCTTGCTGAAGGGCGTCAATGACGATCCGGATGTGCTGGCGGCGCTGATGAAGGCTTTCGTCGAGACGCGGATCAAGCCCTATTACCTGCATCACCCCGATCTTGCCCCTGGCACCAGCCATTTCCGCCTGTCGATAGCGGAGGGGCAGAAGATCGTCGCTGCGCTGCGCGGCCGCATTTCCGGCCTATGCCAGCCCACCTACATCCTCGATATTCCAGGCGGCCACGGCAAGGCGGACATCGGCAGAAAAGCCGTCCGCGAACTCGGCGAAGGCTGCTATTCCATCTCGGACTATCGCGACGGCGAGCATATCTATCCGCCGGAGGGATAGTCTGTTCCCGAGCGGTTTCTGCTACTTCGGGATGTCTAGGCGCCGCGTTTGTAAATGAATTTTGCTGGAAAATTGGCGCATTAACCTTGCGGCCAAGTACCATTTTTCCGCACATCCTTCCCTGCATATTTTAGAGTTGTAAGATATCACCCTGCAAACGACAGCTTACATGGCTTAAATATCGTAAATTTCCTTTAGATGAAGCTAAAATATAAGATTTTCTTGCTAAGTATAGCGTGGTTATATTTACCACGTCGCTTAGCGGAATGTTCTATTTTACCTGTTACTTCTCGGCCCAGGATAAGACGGCCTTGCTGCCGTCGTGTTTGCGATTGCCTGGAGGGACTACAGATGAATGAGACGATTCGCGATTTGCTGGCCAAGTTTGGTGCGCTCCCCGTTACGATGGATCAGATTGCCGACGATGCCGATCTCTACGCGGCCGGGCTGTCTTCCTTTGCGTCGGTGCAGCTCATGCTTGGCATCGAAGAAGCTTTCGACATCGAGTTTCCCGACAACCTGCTGAACCGCAAATCCTTTGCCAGCATCGTCGCCATCGAAAAGACGGTCGCCATGATCCTGGATAGCCGAAAGGTTGCCTGATGAACGTGGCGGTCGCTTTGGTCGAAGCCGGAGCCGGAGATACCGCGGCGGTGCGCGCCGCGCGCGTTGCGGCAATTGCCGGCAAATATGCTGATGCAGTCGACGCCGAAGGTCGATTCCCGCGCGAGGCCGTGGATGCGATGCGCGCCGAAAGGCTGCTGTCGATCCAGATCCCCGCCGATCTTGGCGGCGAGGGTGCTTCGACCACCGAAATAGCCGAGCTCTGCTCCATCCTTGGTCAAGCCTGTGCGGCCAGTGCCATGGTTTTCGCCATGCATCAGATCAAGCTGTCGAGCCTGGTCGAGCACGGTGCCGGCAGCGACTGGCACTGCGATTTCATGCGCCGTATTGCCAAGGAGCAGCTTCTGCTGGCATCGGCGACGACGGAAGGCGGTATCGGCGGCAATCTCCGCAACAGCATCTGCGCCATCAAGGTCGAAGGCGACCGCTGCTTCCTGGAGAAAGACGCAACCGTCATCTCCTACGGCGCCCATGCCGATGCGATCCTGATCACCTCGCGCAGCCATGCCGAGGCGGCCTCTTCCGACCAGGTACTGACGGTTTTCCTCAGGGATCAATACACGCTGGAGCGCACCGTCGAGTGGAACACGCTCGGCATGCGCGGCACCTGCTCCGACGGCTTCCTCTTCAAAGGCGAGGCGCCGGCCATGCAGATCCTCCCGAAACCGTTTGCCGAAATTGCCGCGCAATCGATGCTGGCAAGTTCGCATCTGCTCTGGAGCGGCGTTTGGTACGGCATCGCGGCCGACGCGGTGGCCCGCGCCCAGGCTTTCGTGCGCGCCGCGGCCCGCAAGTCGCCCGGCACACAGCCGCCCGGCGCGTTGCGGCTGGCAGAGGTCTCCAGCCTGCTGCAGATGGTGAAATCGAATGTCGTGGCCGGTCTGAAAGTCTATGAAGAGGCCAAGGCCGATGCCGACCGGCTCTCCTCGATGGCCTTTGCCGTCGCCATGAACAACGTCAAGATCGCGTCGTCGGAAATGATCCTGCCGATCATCAACCACGCCATGCTGATCTGCGGCATCACGGGCTATAAGAACGGCACGCCCTACAGCCTCGGCCGCCATCTGCGCGACGCGCATTCCGCTCAACTGATGATCTCGAACGACCGCATTCTCGGCAATACGTCGACCATGCTGCTCGTCCACAAGCAAGATACCAGCCTGTTAGGGTAACCGTCATGGATATGCAGACCTCGTTTCTCGACCGCCTTTTTGAATCCGGCCTTCTGATCGACACCGGCATTGATGGCCTTTATGGCCGCAGCGGCCAGTTCGAAGACGTCATTTCCGCTTTCGAACGGCTGATCGACAAGTTCGGCGGCGCCGATGGTGCTGAAGCCATCCGGTTTCCGCCCGGCATGAACCGCGCCTTCTTCGAAAAGAGTGGTTACATGAAGAGCTTCCCGCAGCTTGCCGGCACCGTGCACAGCTTCTGCGGCAACGAACTCGACCATATGAGCCTGCTGAAGTGCATGGAAGTCGGCGACGACTGGACGAAGGACCAGCAGGCGACCGATATCGTGCTGACGCCGGCGGCCTGCTATCCGCTCTATCCGACGGTTGCCAAGCGCGGCGCATTGTCCGACGACGGCGCACTCTTCGACCTGCAGTCCTATTGCTTCCGTCATGAGCCCTCCAAGGATCCGGCTCGCCAGCAACTGTTCCGCATGCGCGAATATGTCTGCATGGGCAGCGAAAAGCATGTGACTGATTTCCGCCAGAGCTGGATGGATCGCGGCGTCGAGATGATGAAGGCTGTCGGCCTTGAGGTAACCATCGACGTCGCCAACGACCCGTTCTTCGGCCGCGCCGGCAAGATGCTCGCCAACAATCAACGCGATCAGAACTTGAAATTCGAGCTGCTGATCCCGATCACCTCCGTCGCCAAACCGACCGCCTGCATGAGCTTCAATTATCATCAGGACGCCTTCGGCGCGAAATGGGGCCTGAACTTTGCCGACGGCAGTGTCGCCCATACGGCCTGTGTCGGCTTCGGTCTGGAGCGCATTGCGCTGGCGCTGTTCCATACTCATGGTCTCGATACCAAGGAATGGCCCGAAAGCGTGCGCAAGGCGCTGTGGGGCTGATCGCTTCCATGGCTGCCGTCTTTCAGGGACTGGATCCCACCGCCTACAAGCCCCATGCGCTGCACGACAGCGAGCGCATGTGGCCGGAAACCAATTGCTATATCGATCTCTGGATCGAGGTGCTTTCGAGCCTGAAACTGCAGCCGGAAGCCATGCTCGGCTTCACGGTGCGCCAAGATTTCGAGGGGGATCAGTTCACCTTCTTCAAGGTGCCGCTCGAAGATCTGGAAGCGCTCTACGGCATCCGCTGCACCGAACTGGCAATCTATGACAAGATCCAGCACCATGTCGCCGAGCAGATCGGCCGTGGCCGGCTCTGCCTTGTGGAGATGGACTCCTTCTATATGCCCGACACCCAGGGTGTCGGTTACCGCCGCGAGCACGGCAAGACGACCGTCGCCATCAACAGGCTGGATATGGCGGGCCGCGAGCTCGACTATTTCCATAATGGCGGTTTCTTCCGGCTGTCGGGCGAGGATTTCGACGGGCTGTTCCAACTGCATCTGGGTGACGAGGACCTGCCCTTCCTGCCCTATACGGAATTCGCGAAGTTTCCCGAGAACGGGCCGGGCGAGGCTGCCGTCCGGCAGACGTCCAGGCAACTTCTGGCTTTCCATTTCCGTCGCCGTCCCATGGACAATCCCATCCGTGCCTTCGCGGCAGTTTTCCCGGCGCAGGTGGAAGCGGTGGCCGAGCGGCCCTTCGGCTTTTTCCATAAATATGCCTTCAATACGCTGCGTCAGCTCGGAGCCAATTTCGAGCTGGCGGGCAGTCATCTCGGCTGGCTTTCGGGGGATTTTTCGGCGGTTGCCGACGAGGCGCGGCGAATTTCGGAAGCGGCGAAATCGGTGCAGTTCCAGCTTGCCCGCGCCATAACCCGCAAGAAATTCGAGCCGCTGCGGACGGCCCTTGATCCGGCCGCGGATGCGTGGGATTCCATGATGGGGCTGATTGAACAAAAGCTTTAGTTACACATGATCCTATCCAAAAGCTGCTTTGCATTTTTGGGATCATGTCTTGAGCCGGGAGATCCAATGCACGGGCGTTTGGCAAGCTTTGGCGGCGAGACGCTGCTGAGCGAGGGATGGAATCTGGTTCTGACGGATGCGGGCGCCTGCGCCTCGCCTTCGGACGTGCCGCTTTCGGCCGGTTTCATCCCGGCGTCGGTGCCGGGCACCGTGGCCGGGGCGCTGGAAAAGGCCGGGCTTTTTAATCGCGAGTATCCCCATCCGCTGAACGACAAGGACGCCTGGTATCTTTGCCGGTTGGTCGACGCCGACCCTGGCAATGCGGTTCTGCGGCTCGATGGGTTGGCAACGCTTTGCGAGGTCTTTCTGAACGGCAGAAAAATTCTCGTCTCCGAAAGCATGTTCGAGGCCCACGAACTCGCCGTCCATCTGCTGGGCGGCGATGAGCTGGCGCTCTGCTTCCGCGCACTGGAGCCGCGGCTTGCCGAACCTGGCCCAAGAGCCCGCTGGCGGCCGCAGATGATCACGCGGCAGGGGCTGCGCCTAGTGCGCACGACGCTGCTCGGCCATATGCCCGGCTGGTGCCCGGAAATTCACGCGGTCGGTCCCTGGCGGCCGATTTCGCTTTTGCGTCCGCATAGCCCCGTCATTCGCGATCTCTCCCTGCGTCCGGACCTGCTGGAGGACGGCGAGGGCCGGCTTTATGCCTCGCTCGTCATCGAAGGACCGGTCGGCGAGATCGTGCTTCGTTGTGGCGACGCCGAACAGGCATTCGTGCAAGACAATAGCGGCCACTGCACCGCATTCCTGAAAATCCCGGGCGTGATGCCATGGTGGCCGCACACCCACGGCACGCCCTGTCTTCATGACGTCGCGCTGATCATCGAGGGCGTTGAATATCCGCTCGGGCGCACCGGCTTCCGCCGGCTCGCGGTCGATCGCGGTGCGGACGGCCAGGATTTTGCGCTTGTCGTCAATGGCGAGCGTATCTTCTGCCGCGGCGCAGTCTGGACGACGGCGGATATTGCCCATCTGCCCGGCGGCCGCGAAGATTACGAACCCTGGCTGCGGCTGGCGGCGGAGGCGGGGATGAACATGGTCCGCATTGGCGGCACCATGGCCTATGAGACCCCGGAGTTTTTCCGCCTCTGCGACGAACTCGGCCTGCTGGTTTGGCAGGATTTCATGTTCGCCAATTTCGACTATCCGAAGAACGACAAGGCATTCAACGCCCATGTCGAAGCGGAGGCGGCGCAGCTTCTTTCCGGCACGCGCCTGTCACCCTCGCTCGCCGTCCTTTGCGGTGGGAGCGAGATGTATCAGCAGGCGGCGATGCTGGGATTGCCGGAACGGTTTTGGGCAAGCCCGATCGTGGAGGAGATCATTCCGGCCGTCGTCAAGGCCATCCGGCCCGACGTTCCCTATGTCGTCAATTCTCCTGCGGGCGGCGCTATGCCGTTTTCCCCGAATGCGGGCGTGACGCATTATTACGGCGTCGGGGCCTATATGCGGCCGCTTGGCGATGCGCGCCGTGCCGATGTTCGCTTTGCTGCGGAAAGCCTGGCTTTCGCACATGTGCCGCAAGGTCGGACCTTGGCGCAGCATCTGCCGGTTCCGGCAGTCCATAGCCCGCTATGGAAAGAGCGCGTGCCGCGCGATCGCGGTGCTTCCTGGGATTTCGAGGATGTGCGCGACCATTACTTGCGCGAACTCTACGGTTTCGAGCCGGACCGGCTGCGGCGGGAGGATCCGGATCTCTATCTCGATCTGTCTCGGGCCGTTACAGGCGAAGTCGCGGAAGAAACCTATGCCGAATGGCGCCGCCAGGGCTCCGGCTGCAGCGGCGCACTCGTCTGGACCCTGCAGGATCTGCTGCCCGGTCCCGGCTGGGGCGTGATCGATTCCACCGGCGAGCCGAAGCCCATATGGTATGCGCTCCGCCGCGCCTTCCGGCCGGTGCAAGTATTGCTTACCGATGAAGGCACGAATGGCCTCGATGTGCATGTCATCAACGAGGGCGATGTTGCCCTTGATCTTGATCTTGATGTGGTCTGCCTGCGGGACGGCCGGCAGTCCGTGGTCAGCGGCAAGCGGGAATTGTCGGTTGAGGCTCGCGGCAAGCAAAAGATAGCCTGCACTGATCTTTTCGGCGCCTTCTTCGACACGACTTATGCCTTCCGCTTCGGCCCGCCGTCGCATGACGTCACGGTGGCGCGTCTTACGGCGCGCGAGACCGGGGCGCTGATCGCAGAAGCCTTCTATTTCCCGCTGGGCAGGACGAAAGCCTTTCATGAGGGCGAAATCGCTGCCTCCATCACGCAACAGGACGGCCATTGGTTCCTCGATCTGCGCAGCGACCGGTTGGTACAATCGGTGCAGATCGATTTCGAAGCCTATCGGGCGGAAGATGACTGGTTCCACCTACCACCTGGGGCGACCCGGCGGTTGAGGCTTCATCCGAGGGCAGGGACGTTGGTGGAGACTGTTCCCACGGGTCAGATCGGGACCTGGGGTAGCCGGCGGATAGTCGAAGTGTGATCAAGGCGCTGCAAATGCGGAGTTCTATCTCGCCCTTGGCGGGCGAGAAAGTAAAAACTTAGGATTAGGCGAGGGCTCGTCCCTCGTCTAATTCTTAGTTTTTACAAGAGCGGGGGTAGGCAGGGACGCACTGATCCCGAAACCCGTCAATGCGAGAAACGGCCCCCTCTCTTGCAATTTCAATGGCTTAGAAATTGCGCCAAATTTTTGAATATGCAGCACCCGCGATGACGCAATTCCTAAACCAGTGAAATTGCTATCTCGCCCGCCAAGGGCGAGATAGGTCTTGCGCTAGCCCCAACTACAAAGTCACGCCATCCGGCCCGAACAGATGGCAGCGTTCGGGATCGATGTGGATGCTGACCGTTTCGCCCGCGCGGATGGCCTGCTGATCTTCCAGCGCAACCGTCAGTGCCTGACCGCCCTGCAGTGTAACGTACAAGATCGTCTGGCCACCGAGGTGCTCGACGAGATCGACACGGGCGTTGCCAAGCGCCAGGCCGCGATCGCCGACGTTCAGGTGCTCCGGGCGGGCGCCGAGCGTGACCGGCTGTCCGGGCTGCAGGCCGCCCAGCCGGCGCGGCAGACGGACGGTTTGGCCGTTGAGGTCGATGACGGCGGAGCCGTCGTCGGAGGCAACGATCCTGGCTTCCAGGAAGTTCATCTTCGGCGAACCGATGAAGCCGGCGACGAACTTGTTACGCGGCTTGTTGTAGAGATCGAGCGGGGCGCCGACTTGTTCGATGTTGCCGCCATTCAGCACGACGATCTTGTCGGCCATGGTCATGGCTTCCGTCTGGTCGTGGGTGACGTAGATCATGGTGTTGCCGAGCCGTTGGTGCAGGCGGGCGATCTCGACGCGCATCTGCACGCGCAGTTCGGCATCGAGATTGGAGAGTGGTTCGTCGAAAAGGAAGATCTTCGGTTCGCGCACGATGGCGCGGCCGATGGCGACGCGCTGGCGCTGGCCGCCGGAGAGCTGCTTCGGCTTGCGCTGCAGGAGCTGCTTGATCTGCAGGATTTCGGCCGCCTTCTCAACGCGCGGCTGGATCTCCTGCTTCTTCATGCCCGCCGTTTCCAGGCCGAAAGCGAGGTTCTTGTAGACCGACATGTGCGGATAAAGCGCATAGGACTGGAACACCATGGCGATCCCACGCTTGGAAGCGGGGACATCATTCATGCGGCTGCCGTCGAGATAGAGCGCGCCGCCGGAAATCGGCTCCAGGCCGGCGATCATGCGCAGCAGCGTGGACTTGCCGCAGCCGGAGGGGCCGACGAAAACCGCGAATTCACCGGGCTCGATTTCCAGGTCGATGCCGTGGACGACCTGAAGCTCGCCATAACGCTTGATGACCTTCTGCAGCGAGACGCTTGTCGCCATGGGCGCTTCCTCCTTGTTGGTCCTGATGGCTCGCAGGGCCGTCGTCATGCCGGCCTCCAGCTCTTATATTTCGTGCTTTCCGGGCCGACTGGAAAGCGGACTTCGGCGCGCGTTTCCGACGATTCGTAGAACGCGGTCACCAGCTCCAGTGCCTGGCGGGCGTCGACCGTGGTCACAGGCAGCGGTTCGCCGGAAACCAGCGCCTCATGGAAGAGCTTCATCTGCGTGTTGAAGCGGACCGGCACCGGTGTCCAATCGGCAAGCAACGCATCGATCTTTGCAGCGACCTCGTCATTGGCCGGCACGATTTTCCAAGGGTCCTGGCCGGGACTGTAGGGCTCGTGATTGCTTTCGATCAGGACGTTTTCGAAAGCGAGGCGCAGGCGGCTGATCTGTTCTTGCGAGCCAAGCGTCGCGCTGATCGTCGCTAGCGCGCCGTTCTCCATCAGCAGGCTGGCGCTGGCGCAATCTTCCACCTCGATATCGTTGACGCGGGTGGCGACGCGGCCGAAAAGGCCGGCGATCGGCCCCATCAGATAGGTCAGCATGTCGTGCAGATGGATCGAATGCGTCATCAGCACGCCGCCGAGTTCCGTTGCCCATTTGCCGCGCCAGGGAACGGCGTAATATTCCGCCGTGCGGACCCAATGGGTTTCAGAGGTGGCGACATAGGGCCTGCCAGCGATGCCGGCCTCGATGATGCGCTTGGCCTTCTGGATGCCGTCGCCATAACGATATTGGAAGATCGGCATCAGCTTGCCCTTTGCCGTCTTTTCCGCCGCGATGATTGCGTCCACGTCGGCGAGGGAGCCGACCAGCGGCTTTTCGCAGACCACATGCTTGCCGGCGGCAAGCGCCTGCAGGATCATTTCGAAATGCGAGCCCGGCGGCGTGCAGATGTCGATAATATCGATGTCCGGCATGTTCAGGACCTCGACGAAATCCTTGATGCGCCTCGTAATGCCGAATTCGTCGCCGGTGGCGTTCAGGCGCTCTTCGTTGAGATCGCAGAGTACGGCGACTTCGAAGCGGTCCGGATGCGGCAGATAGCCCTCGACAATATGGGAGCGGCCGATACCGAGACCGATGACCGCAACTTTCTTTACGTCGGACATGTGCAATTACCTTTGTACGCTGTTGAGCGATGTCGCTTCGGCCAGAGCCTGCGCCTTCAGCGCCAGCTCCATGGCCTTGAAGCAATGGTCCTGTCCCATCGCGGTTTCGGTGCGGTCCCTGATATCGCTAGCCAGTTGCCGGCCATAAGGCAGCTCGACACCGCTGCAATCGATATGCTGCATGCCCTTGCGGTCGGTCAGGAACAGGTGATCGGTGCCGGGGCGGCCGGCGACGTCGATGTATTTGCGCAGCTCGATGGTGCCTTCCGTGCCGACGATGAAGAGGCGGCCGTCGCCCCAAGTGGAAAGGCCGTCGGGCGTAAACCAATCGACACGGACATAGCCGGTGACGTCTGGCGTACGCACATGGAAATCGCCGTAATCCTGCAGGCCGGGTGTCTCGGGATTGGCGCGGTTCGAGACCGTCGCCGACAGAACCTCGGCTTCGAGCGAACCGGCGAAGAACAGGAATTGCTCGCATTGATGCGAAGCAATGTCGGTGATGATGCCGCCATAGCGCGTGCGGTCGAAGAACCAATCTGGCCGGGTCGGCTTGCGCAGCCGGTGCGGCCCGAGGCCGGTCGTGTGGATCACCTTGCCGATGGCGCCGGCCTTGACCAACTCTCCGGCCTTTACGGTCGAGGCGGTTTCGAAATGTTCGGAATAGAGGATGGAGACGATGCGCTTGGTTTCGGCCTGTACCCTGCGCACTTCGGCGAGCTGATCCAGCGTTACCATGCCGGGCTTGTCGAGCATCACATCCTTACCATGCCGCATGGCATCGATCGCGACGCCCGAGCGTTCGCTGGAGATCGCTGCGCTGACGATCAGGTCAATCGAGCGGTCCTCCAGGATTTCACGCTTGTCCGCGACGCGTCTTGCCTGCGGGAAGCGCCCGGAGAATGCGGCCGCAAGCTCGTCCTCCGCGGCGTGGAAGGCGACCAGTTCCGCGCCGGCCCGCAGCATGACGTTGACTTGGCCGTAGATGTGATCGTGGTTGAGACCGATGGCAGCAAAGCGCAGGGCGCTCATACGACATTTCCTTTCAAGTATATTCTTTGCAGCATGACCCCCGGACATCGCCGGGGATCATGTTTTCGCGTCAGCGTTTGAGGCCGGCCGTGGCGATGCCGTCGATCAGCAGCCTCTGGAAGAACAGGAAGATCAGGAAGACGGGGATCAGCGAAATGCTCGACATGGCAAAGAGGCTGCTCCAGTCGGAGCTTCCGGTCGAATCCACGAAGGAGCGTAGGCCGAGCTGCACCGTGTAGGTGTTGATGTCGGAGAGATAGATCAGCGGACCGAAGAAATCGTCCCAGGTCCAAATGAAGGAGAAGATGGCGGCGGTGGCGAGAACCGGCAGCGACAGCGGCATCATGATGCGCCAGTAGATGCGCCAGGGGCTGCAGCCGTCCATCATTGCCGCTTCGTCGAGCTCGCGAGGGATACCGCGGAAGAACTGCACCATCAGGAAGATGAAGAAGGCGTCGACCGCCAGGAATTTCGGCACGACCAGCGGCAGCATGGTTTTCACCCAGCCGAGCTTCAGGAACAGGATATATTGCGGGATCAGCGTCACATGATAGGGCAGCATCAGCGTGCCGAGCATCAGTGCGAACCAGAAATTTTTGCCCCAGAAATTCAGCCGCGCGAAGGCATAGGCCGCTAGGGAGCAGGAGACGACATTGCCGATGACGGAAAGGACGGCGATGACGACGGAATTCCACACGAACGAGCCGAAATTCACCTGCCCGCCGAACCAGCCGCGGGCATAGGCGCTGAAGTCGAACTGCGACGGGATTAGCGAGGCCGAGCCAAAGATTTCGTTCTGATCCTTGACCGAACCGGACAGCATCCACAGCAGCGGATAGAGCATCACGATCGATGCGCCGACCAGCGCGACATGGATGAGCACGGACAAGAACCAGGGGCGCTCGCGCGGCGGGTTCAGATCGTCGGGAAAATGGGTGAGCTTCGCGTCAGTCATCGTAGTGAACCCAATAACGAGCGGAGAGGAAGGAGAAGGCGGTGAAGACCGCGATAATGATCACCAGGACCCAGGCGAGGGCTGCGGCATATCCCATGCGGAAATAGCCGAAGGCTTCCTGGTAGAGGTAGAGCGTGTAGAACAACGTCGAGTCGATCGGCCCGCCGGTGCCGGACGAGATGACATAGGCCGGCGTGAAGGCCTTGAAGGCGTCGATGGTCTGCACGACCGCGTTGAAGAAGATGACCGGCGTCAAGAGCGGCAGGGTGATCTTGAAGAAGATCCGTGTCTTTGATGCGCCGTCGAGGCTGGCCGCCTCATAGAGATCGGTCGGGATCTGCCGGAGGCCGGCAAGGAAGATGATCATCGGCGAGCCGAACTGCCAGATGGCCAGGATGATGAGGGTGTAGAGGGAATAGTTGGGGTTGGAGATCCAGCTCGGGCCGTTGATGCCGAGCACATACCAGAGCAGGGTATTGACGACGCCGTCGCCATCGAAAATCTGCCGCCAGAGCACGGCGATGGCGACGCTGGAGCCGAGCAGCGACGGCAGATAGAAGATGGCGCGATAGATCGGCAGGCCACGAATGCCGCGGTTGAGCAACAGCGCCACCATCAGCGCGAAGGCAAGCTTCAGCGGAACCGAGCAGACGACATAGAACAGCGTCACCTTCATCGACGAGATGAACTTGTCGTCGCCGGTGGCGATGCGCGCATAATTGTCCAGCCCAACCAAATGCGGCGCCTGCAGCAGGTTATAGTCGGTGAAGGACAGGTAGAGCGACACGATCGCCGGTCCAAGCGTCAGGCCGAAGAAGCCGATGAACCACGGCAGGAGAAACAAATAGCCCGGCGCGTTGCGCGCAAATGCACTCGGCGCCTTCTGATAGGTTTCGACGCGCACTGGCGCGCTCGCGCCGATGGCCAAGCCACCGGCAACGCTGTTGCGGTTTGTGCCCACGGTATCAGCCTCGCGTTATGTTTGCCGCCGCCTGTTCGACGAACTTCGCTCCAGCGTCCTGTGCGCTGGTTTTGCCGAAAGCCACTTCCTCGGCGATTTTCTTCAGCAGGAATGCATTTTCACCCGCACCGTTCGGCGGAGACGGCGGGAGTGCTCCGACCTTCGGCGTCAATCGGCCGATGTAGTCGACAACCTGTTTGCTTGTCGCATCGAGATCCGGCGTCAGCAGATCGCGGATCTTCGGGGAGGCGGGAACGCCGCGCTCTACGCCGAGTATCTTTGCGCCTTCTGGATCTTCCACGAGATAATTGACGAAGGCGACGGCGGCGTCCTTGTTTGCGGAGGTTGCCGAAACCGACATCAGCATCGAGGGTTTCAGATACTGGCCGGGCTTGCTGCCGGGGTCGCTGGGATAGGCGATCAGGTCGATCTTTTCCTTGACGAGGCCCTGAATGGCGACGAACTGGTTGGAAAAGGCGTAGCTGACGGCCGCCTTCTTGGTCACCAGCATGTCAGTCTCGAGGGTCTGCTTGTAGAGCGCCTGCACGTCGGCCGGCACGCAGGCGCCGATTTCGCGCAGATGGCCCCAGAAGGAAAACCATTCGGCGGCATCCTTGGCCTCGAAGCCGAGCTTGCCGTCGCTCGTATAGAGCGCCTTGCCGCGCTGGCGCAGCCAGCATTCGAAGTCGGGCTCTCCGCCGCTCTGATCTGCGGTGCCGTAGAAGCCGCGGCGTTTCTTGGCGGCGGTGACCTTGGCGCAGGCCTCGCCGAGCTGCTCCCAGGTCATGCCGTCATGCGGGGGCTCGACGCCGGCTTCCTGCCAGGCTGCCACATTGACGACGACCATGGAGGAATTGACCCCGAGATTGACGCCGTAAATCTTGCCATCGACCTTGCCGGAATTGATATTGGGAGCCCCGAAATCCTCGATCGCCAGGCTCTTGTCGAGATAGGGCGTCATGTCGAGCAGCGCGCCGCGGCGGGCGTATTCAAAGATGTAGCGATAATCCATCTGAATGAGATCGGGCGCATTGCCGCCGCCGGTCTGCGTGGCAAGACGCGTCCAGTAGCTGTCCCAGCCGAAGGATTCGCCGGCGATCGTGACGTCCGGATTCTTGGCCTGATAGGCCTTCACCGCCGCAAACGTGCGATCGCTTCGCTCCTTCGATCCCCACCAAAGAAGGCGCATGGAGGTTGCCGCATTGGCGCGGTTAAGTCCGATACCGCTGAAAGCTAGCGTCGCTGCCATGCCGGCAAGCAACTGCCGGCGATCGATCGTCAAAGTCATCCTGGTCTCCTCCCCAGTTAACCGGTGATTTACGAACTGCTTTTGCATGATATAACTATTTGGTTACAAGTTGGATAGAAACGCGACCGCTGTCAAGCGCCAATCGTGTCGCAATCAAACGACCTGCGCTGAGGCTGGAGAGGTCCGTTGCGGAAGAGATAGATCGGGGAGGAGGAATGTCCATGGTGACCAGAGCGACGCAAGGAACTGAAAAACCAGCGAAAGCCGGCGCTTACGGGAATGCGGAAATGAGGCCGGCGAAGGTGCCGCGCAATCCGCAGCGCACCCATGCCATGATCCTGGAAGCGGCGACGGAGGAATTCGCCGCTCACGGTTTCGGT
The DNA here is from genome assembly GCF_054114205.1 of Rhizobium sp. LEGMi-198b. Lineage (NCBI taxonomy): Bacteria > Pseudomonadati > Pseudomonadota > Alphaproteobacteria > Hyphomicrobiales > Rhizobiaceae > Rhizobium > Rhizobium sp. LEGMi-198b. Next base: position 260,764 of record NZ_JBSYVH010000004.1, read on the forward strand.
GGCGCGAGGGTGGATGCGATTGCGGCTCGGGCGCAGACCAACAAACGCATGCTCTATCACTATTTCGGCGACAAGGAGGGGCTCTATGTCGCCGTGCTGGAAGCCACCTATGCGGCAATCCGCAATGCCGAGAAAAATCTCGACCTTGCCCGCCGTGATCCCGAGGAAGGGATGCGCGAACTTGCGCTTTTCACCTGGCATCATTTCCTTGAGCATCCGGAATTTTTGAGCCTGCTCGTTACCGAAAACCTACATGAAGCGCGCTATCTGAAACGTTCCGACAAGATCTTGGCGATGCATTCACACTTCATCGGCGAACTCGCCGACGTACTGCGACGAGGTGAAGCAGCCGGCATTTTCCGGCCGGCCATCGACCCGGTGTCGGTTTACCTTACCATCGCCGCGCTCGGGTTCTTCTACCTGTCCAATCGCCATACGCTGTCGACGATTTTCGCCCGCAAGCTGACGGCCCCGGCGGCGCTGAAAGCCTGGGGCGAGCATATCGTTTCGGTGACCTTGGCTTCGATCAGGGCTTAGCATGAACTCGCGGCGCTCCGGCGATCACGAGAAATTTTCGAAAGGCGATTGACAAATCCGGACGTATCGCGCGATCGTGTAACTATATAGTTACATTGGCTGATCGACCAAGCCTTTGCTTTTCCTGACTCTGGAGGGAGTCGGCTCAGAAATTCAGGAGGGATCATGAAGCGCGTTGGTATCATCATGCACGGCGTCACGGGACGCATGGGGCTGAACCAGCATCTCATCCGTTCGATCGTGGCGATCCGCGCCGGAGGCGGCGTGTTGTTGTCGAACGGCGAGCGCGTCATGCCCGATCCCGTCCTCGTCGGCCGCAATGCGGCGCGGCTGGAAGAGCTTGCCCGCAAATATGGCATCGAGCGCTGGACCACCGATCTCGACGGTGCGCTTGCCGACCCCAACGACACGATCTTCTTCGATGCGGCGACGACGCAGATGCGCGCCGAGCTGATTTCGAAGGCGCTGGATGCCGGCAAGCATATCTATTGCGAAAAGCCGATCTCCGACGACCTCGACGCTGCGATTGCGCTCGCCCGCAAGGCCAAGGCATCGGGCCTGAAGAACGGCGTCGTGCAGGACAAGCTGTTCCTACCCGGCCTGCGCAAGATCGCCATGCTGCGCGACAGCGGTTTCTTCGGCAAGATCCTCTCCGTGCGCGGTGAGTTCGGCTACTGGGTGTTCGAAGGCGACTGGCAGACGGCGCAGCGGCCGTCGTGGAACTATCGCAAGAAAGACGGCGGCGGCATCATCCTCGATATGCTCTGCCACTGGCGCTATGTGCTCGACAATCTCTTCGGGCCGGTGAAGGCGATTAGCTGCCTCGGCGCCACCCATATTCCCGAACGCGTGGACGAAGCCGGCCGGCATTATGTCGCCGATGCCGATGATGCGGCCTATGCCACCTTCGAGTTGGAGGGCGGCATCATCGCCCATATCAATTCCTCCTGGGCGGTGCGTGTGCGCCGCGACGATCTCGTCACGTTCCAGGTAGACGGCACGCATGGCTCGGCCGTGGCGGGACTGACGCGCTGCTGGACGCAGCACCGTGTCAACACGCCGAAGCCGGTCTGGAACCCGGATCAGCCGCAGACCATCGACTTCCACGACACCTGGGACGAAGTGCCGGATAACCAAGTCTACGATAACGGCTTCAAGATCCAGTGGGAAATGTTCCTGCGCCATGTGCTCGAAGACGCTCCCTGGCGCTACACGCTGACGGAAGGCGCCGAGGGCGTGCAGCTCGCCTCTCTCGGCCTGAAGAGCTGGGCGGAGCGCCGCTGGCTGGATGTCGAGCCGCTGGAGATTTGAGGGATGGTGGCTTCCCAAATATCGGGATGGTCAGGATATCTCGTGGGTGCTGCATCTATGTGCATGGCCCCTCACCCTAGCCCTCTCCCCGCCGAAGCGGGGAGAGGGGACGACCGAGCAAAGCGGTGTTTGCCTTAGCGGAACAGCGAAGGGTTGGCACGACAGAACTCCCTCGCCCCGCTTGCGGGGAGAGGGCTGGGGTGAGGGGCCAGGCGCAAATGTGCGGCATAGGCAGACTTGCCTGACGATCACAGGAGCCATCTGAAATATGACCGAACCGTTGAAAATCAGACTTGTCGAGGCCGAGACCTTCGAGCGGCCGGTGACATTGCGGCTTCCTTTCCGCTTCGGCGCGGCGACGCTGCGGGAGGCGCGGCAGATTTTTCTGCGCGTCCGCATCGAAGATGCCCGTGGGGGTTCGGCAAGTGGCATGGCTGCCGAGCTGATGGTGCCGAAATGGTTCGATAAATCGCCGGAACTCTCCAATGCCGACAATGAAAACCAGCTTCGCCGCTCGCTGGCACTGGCTCTCGACGCCCTGAAAAATGCGGGATTGGGTACGGCTTTCGCGCTCCATGCGGCCGTCGAAGCGGTGCACCATACGCGGGCAGCCGCCGAGGGGCTGAACGGACTGGTCGCGTCCTTCGGCCTGGCGCTTGCCAATCGGGCGGTTCTCGATGCGCTCTGCCGGCTGGAAGGGTTGACGGTTGCGCAGGCGATCAGGGCCAACCGCCCCGGCGTCGATGCATCGACGGCGCCCGATCTGGCGGGCTTCGACCTGCCGGCTTTCCTCAAGGGATTGGCGCCGGCCGAAAGCCTCGCCGCGCGGCACACGGTCGGTCTGATCGATGCTATCCGAGCGGGCGACATCCCGGCCGCCGACCGTTTGAATGACGGCCTGCCGGAAAGTTTCGAAGAGGCGATCGATGCCTATGGCCTGACCTTCTTCAAGGTGAAGGTATCGGGCGTTCCCGATGCTGATATCGACCGTCTCTGCCGCATTGCCGCTGTCATCGATGCCAAAATGCCGGCTTATTCGGTGACGCTTGACGGTAATGAGCAATTCGCGTCCGCCGAGGCGGTCGCCGATCTGCTGACGCGCATCCAGGCCGAACCGCGGCTTGCCCGTTTTGCGGCTTCGATCCTGTTTGTCGAGCAGCCGATCGCCCGCGCTTACGCCTTCGAGAAGCCGGTCACGGCGCTTGCGGCCTTCAAGCCTGTCGAGATCGATGAATCCGATGCCGATATCAACGCTTTCGTTGCCGCCAGACGGCTTGGCTATACCGGCATCTCCTCTAAATCCTGCAAGGGTTTTTATCGTTCGCTGCTGAACCGGGCGCGCGTCGCCAAGTGGAGCGCCGATGACGGTGTGGTCTATTTCATGTCGGCAGAGGACCTGACGACACAGGGCGGTCTCGCCGTACAACAGGATCTGGCGCTCGCCTCGCTGATCGGCATGACGCATATCGAGCGGAACGGCCACCACTATGTCGACGGCATGGCCGGCGCACCCCAGGCTGAGCAGGCGGCTTTCGCACGGGATCATGCCGATCTCTACGCCGTTCGAAACGGGCGGACGCGATTGAGGATCGAGGGTGGAAGGGTCGCGATCGGTTCGGTGATCGGCGCGATCGGCCTCGGTTCATCCGTCGAGCCGGATTGGAGCGCGATGGAGACGCCGCCGGCATAAGATTTCGGTAATGGCCAGGCATGCTCCGTTTTTGACGCGCTGTCGTGCATGGCCCCTCACCCTTGCCGTCTCCCCGTTCGGACGGGGAGAAGGGACTACGGAGCAAGCCAACCGATCCAACCACTCGGATCGAGGCAATATCATGCATGATAAACCCGCTCACCCCGCTGTGCGGGGAGAGGTTGGGTGAGGGGCCACGCAAAAGGTGCGGTCGAGCCGGACCAACCTGACCATCGTTATTGCAGACTCTGGAGGAGAAACATGCAGTCGTCATCGAAGAAGCGCTATGCGCTGGTCGGCACGGGCAATCGCGGCGCGACCATGTGGGGCAAGGATCTGGTCGAGCGCTGGAGCAATGAGGTCGAACTTGTCGCCGTCTGCGATCTCAACGCGATGCGGGCCAGGCATGCGCTGGACTATATCGGCGCCTCCGTGCCGGTCTATACCGATTTCGACGAGCTGTTGCGGGTCGAAAAGCCGGATCTCGTCATCGTTTGCACCCGCGATTCCACCCATGACGATCAAATTGTCAAAGCGCTGGAAGCAGGCGCCAATGTCATCAGTGAAAAGCCGATGACGACCACGGTCGGCAAGATCAAGCGTATTCTTAATGCCGAGGCTCGGACGGGCAAGCGGGTCGACGTGTCCTTCAACTATCGTTTCGCGCCGACGGCGGCGAAGATCAAGGAACTCATCAATTCCGGCGTTATCGGCGATGTGACGTCGGTCGATTTTCATTGGTATCTCGACACCAGTCATGGCGCCGACTACTTCCGGCGCTGGCACGCCTTTGTCGAAAATTCCGGCAGCCTCTTCGTTCACAAGGCGACGCACCATTTCGATCTTCTGAACTGGTACCTCGATTCCGATCCGGAAAGGGTATCCGCCTTTGCCGATCTCAAGCACTATGGTCGCAAAGGCCCCTTCCGTGGCGAGCGCTGTCGCACCTGTCGGTACAAGGACGAATGCGATTATTATCTCGATATCAGCGCCACGCCGCTGCTCGAGAGCCTTTATGAAGACCCGTCGACGGTCGATGGTTATGTTCGCGATGCCTGCGTCTTCCGTGAGGATATCGACATTCCCGACACCATGGTCGCCTCGATCCGCTATCGCAACGGCGTCAACGTCTCCTATTCGCTGAACACCTATATGCCGATCGAAGGCCACCATATTGCCTTCAACGGCCACAAGGGGCGTATCGAGCTGCGGCAATATGAGAAGCAGCATTGGACGACGCCGCCGGCCGACGAAATCGTCGTCATGAAGAATTTCGGTGATGTCGAGCGCATCTGGGTGCCCTATTCCTCGGGCGGCCATTACGGCGGCGACGACCGGCTGCGCAACATGCTGCTGCGGTCCGGGCCAAACGACGAACTGAGACAGCGCGCCGGTTCACGCGCGGGCGCGCTTTCGGTTCTCTGCGGCATCGCGGCGTTGGAAAGCAGCCGGACCGGCCAGCAGGTATCGATCGCCGATATCTGGGGTCAGGATGACGGGCTCAACCTGCTCGAGGCGCGGCCTTAGAGCGGCTTAACTTTTCATGGAAAAGCAAAACCGCTGAGGCTCAATTGCAATTGCGCAACTGCGAGGCATAGAGCGCGGACATGTTGGCGACCTTCTGCGCCGTGCGCTGCAGGTCGCCATTGCCGCGCCAGGCTCCCTGCTGATAGCCCTTCCAACCGACATAATAAGCCAGATAAAGATTATAGGGATCGTTGAGTGGGATGCCGTTCCGCAGATGGCTTTGGGCGTGATACCAGCCGATGAATTCGATCGCGTCGGAGAAGTCGGAGCGGCGTGCGCCCCAGCGGCCCGTGTCGCGCTGGTAGTGATCCCAGGCGCCGTCGAGGGCCTGAGAATAGCCATAGGCGCTAGAAGGTCGCGTCCAGGGAATGAAGCCGAGCAGTTTCCTGCGCGGCGGCCGGGCATGCGGCTGGAAGCCGGATTCGGCGTAGATCGTCGCCATCAGGATCGGCACCGGCACACCGTATTCCCGTTCCGTACGTTCGGCGGCGCGCTGCCAATTGTTGAACCAGCCGTCGCGCTGATCGAAGATCGCGCAGACATTGCGGGTATGGGACGGTGCGGTGGCGCAGCCTGCCAGCATTCCGAGCAGCAGCACAGCGGCTATGGAGACGATACGGGTACGCATAACTAGAACCTCTTCGCTGAAGAGATTGCTAGGCCAGAATGATTAAAAACGGGTTTTCCGCATGTGCCGAAATGAGGCGGTTTGGTGATGATTCCGAGGCTTTACGCCATGCGCGCCAGGTCCTCGCGGCGGATTTCGTAGAGCAACGGCTCTCCCTCGATGAACCGGCTGACTTCATCGACGGCCATCTCGCCGAGGCGGGTGCGTTCCAGGCCGACGGCGCCGGCAATGTGCGGCGTCAGGAAGACGTTCGGCAGATCGTAGAAGGCTGAGCTTGTCTCCGGGATTTCCGGATCGGTGACGTCGATGATCGCGTCGATGCGGCCGGTCTTAAGTGCTGCGAGCAGGGCGGTCTCGTCGACCAGCGCGCCGCGCGCCGTGTTGATGAAGGTGGCGCCGTTTTTCATCAGCGACAGGCGGTGAGCATCGATCATATGCCGTGTCGCCGGCAGCGATGGGGCATGCAGCGAGACGATGTCGGCCCGCGCCATCAGGAGGTCGAGTTCGGTCTTCTCGACGCCGAGTTGCCGTGCTTCCGCCTCTCCGACCATCGGATCGTAAAGCAGGATCCTATAGTCGAACGGCGCCAGCAATTCGATCACCCGCCGGCCGATGCGAGAGGCGCCGATGATGCCGACCGTTCGGCCGTAATTGCCGATCGCTTGGCTCTGCATCGGCTGCGTGCGGTTGCGATGACGGTCAGCGACATAGACGTCCCGGAAGCGGAAGACCTGCTTGCCGGCGAAGATGATGGCGGCGAGGGTGAATTCGGCGACCGGCAGGGCATTGGCCTGCGCCGCATGGCTAACCGATATGCCCCTGGCGAACAGGCTGTCCTCGATCAGGCCTTTCACGGTGCCGGCCGCATGTGCCACCAGTTTCAGATGCGGCGCCTGCGCCAACACAGGGGCATCGATATGCGGCGAGCCCCAAGCGGTGATCAGTATCACCGTCTCACTTAGCAGCTTTCGCGCCCTTTCGTCGTCAAAGCGCTCCATTGGCGCGGCGTCCAATACGCGGCCGATCACTTCGAGCCGCTGGATCAGCCCCGGCGTCAGGACATGCTGCGTCCGTGCGGGCTGCATGGCGAAGGCGATGGCGGGGCGGTCTGGGGCCGATTGGGTCATGCCGGTCGTCCCGGCACGTCGATGGCGCTGACGGTGATGCCCTTTTCGGCGATCAGTGCGCGCAAGCCATCGAGATCGGGTTTAGTGGGCGGCTTCGTCCAGGCGCCTGAGAGGGCAGCGGGGTCATGCTCTACCAGGATGGCGGAAACGAGAATGGTTTCGCCTGCCGGAATCGCCCCGCGCAATTGCGGCACCAGCGTCTTGGCAACGATCAGATTGGTGTTGGGCGGCGCTTTCTGCGCCAGGCCGTCGCGCGGGATGGTCGAGCCGAGATCGAGAATGCCGCTGAAATCCGCCTCGCCGACAACATAGGCAGCGCCTTTTTGCGAAGACAGTGTATCGGCCTCGAAATCCCGCCGGGCAATGGCGAAACCGCCTTCGGCTGTCTGCAACGGGCGGGGCGTGGTGATCCTGTGCAGGCGGATATGCCAGGGTGCCGCGGGGATCAGCCAGGTTTCGACGGTGACGTCAGGCCATGGCGACCACTTGGCATAAAGCGTATCGCCGGCGAGCTTCGCCTCTTCATTGGTTTCGCGAACACGATAATGGAGGCCATCGTCACTGAAGGCGAGCATGCTGTCGAAGGCGCCGCCGGCAAAGGCACGCTCGTCGCTTTCAACGCTGAAGCCGTAGCGGGCGGAATAGGCGAATTTGGCGTATTTTTCCGACCCGAAGCGCATCTGCAGGTTTTCCTGGCCTGAGGACAGCGCCACGACATCCGCTTTGCCATGCATCATCACCATGCCGGGGTGCTTGAGCGGCGCGATCGTCGGCTCGGCGACATGCGGCTTTTCCTCGGCGGTCCAGAAGGGATGCGTCTCGGGGAGCGCCAGCGGCAGGAAAGCCTTGAAGGCCCAATAGGGGGAGCCGGCTGAATTGTAGTTTTCCGACATCAGAAGATTGGGATAGCCATAGCCGATCGGCAGCGTACCGTCGCGATTGGCGATCGGCTTGTCGGCCCACCAGCGCAGGTGCCGCAGGCAGAGCCCCTTGATCTCACCCCAAGGCAACGCCTCGACATCGGCGAACGCCAGCGCCGACCAGAAGCCGGCGCAGGCGAAGCGGTAGGTGAGGCTGCGGCCGAAGGGCACGGTGGCGCCATCGGGCGCGAACCAGTGGCGAAAATCCTTGGCAAAGAGGACGGCGCGTTCGCGGTAGCGCTTGGCGCGGTCGTCATCGACGAGCCTGGAATAGATCAGCCCGTAAAAATGCATGGCGAAGGGAATGTAGTGATCGACGCGCCTGATATTGCCGTCGCGATACCAGCCGTCAGCAATGTAGAACCCGTCCAATTCCCTGAGATATTCTTCCGTCAGGCTGCGATCGAACGCCGCACCGAGCCGGTCGAGGGCGATATCGACGAGGACGCGGAAGAATTTCCAGTTGTTCTCGGCATAATCGAACGCGCGGGCATGCTTGAGATAGGCAATGAGATTGTCGCGCGCTCTGCCATCGAGCGGTTCCCAGATCTTTTCCGGCACTAGGGCAAGCGCAAAACCAAGGGCGGCGAGTTCGACCATACGCTGGTCGCGGCCGTTGACGGTGCCCCAATATTCCGGATGGCCGGGGTCGACGCCATTGGCAATCCCTTCGGCATAGCGGCCCCAATGCGCAAAATCGCCGCCGCCGGCGCCGAATGGTGCGAGACCCCAGAGCGGGCGGGCGAAGCCTTCGAGATCGGCGGCGGCGCGGTCGAAATGCGCGCCGGCGGCATCGATACGGACACGGGCATTGCCCCTGGAGAAGTACGGAAGCAGCGGATAGAACAGGTCGATCAGCGCTCGGCGCATGTCGGTGCGATTTTCCAGCGGATTGCCGGCGAGCGGGTTGGTGCTGGCGGGGTCGTAGGTCATCGGTCTGGCTCTTTTTCGGTCGTTGCCGCTAAAGAAACGGGCTCAGGTTTCGGGCGGGAGTGTGCCGCCGAGAACTGGGACGACGGCATGACAAACTTGGCGCGCGGGCGCCTCGCGGTCGCGGAAACGGGCGGTCATCAGGCCGATCGCTTCGCGTCCGATGGCCGCGCGGTCGACGCGCATGGTGGCGAGGCGCGGATTGGTCATCAGTGCGCAGGGCAGATCGTCAAAGCCGACGATGGCGAAATCATCCGGCACGCGCAGACCCGCCTCCATCACCGCTTCGAGCACGCCGACCGCGACGAAATCGTTCATGCAGAAGGCGGCGGTGAAGCTGCTATCCTCGGCAAGGACAGCGGTGGTGACGGCATGGGCCTCCGTGCTCGCACTGCCCCTAAACGTCAACGGCACGACGCGGCCTTCACCGCCTTCGACGGAAGCCATCGCCGCCTCGAAGCCACGGATGCGCTCGCGAATGGTCTGGCGATGCGAACCCGTCAGATGCAGGATGCGACGATGGCCGGCATCGATCAGGCGTCGCGTCGCGGCATAGGCGCCAAAAAAATTCGAGGGGGAGACGCCATCGAAGCGCAGTTTTGCATCGGTGCCGTTGACGAGCACGACCGGCGTGCCGCTGTCCTCCAGCCAGATGCGCAGCTCATCGGAGGGATCGATGCCGACGAGGAACAGACCCTCGGCGCCGGCTGCCTGGAGATATTCACCGATATGGTCTGGCGTGGTCCTGGCTTCGCGGACGAGGCGAATGTCGAAAGGCATGCCGCGTTCGGCTGCGCCGGCGCGCAGGCCCTCCAAAATACCCTCATAAAAGACGCTCAGGCCGCCGGTAGCGCTGTCGCTGGCGATCAGCGCGAGCGCGGCCGGCACGGTTTCCGCGGCCGGCTTCAGCGGGTAGCCGAGATCGCTCGCCACCTTGAAGATCTGCTGACGGATAGCTTCGCTGATTCCAGGCTCATTGGTTAGCACCCGCGACACCGTCGAGACGGAGACGCCGGCCCTGCTGGCAATATCGGCTTGCCTGACACGTTTGGATCGAACTTCACTCATGCGGCAATATTTCCGCAAATTATGCAAATTTGCAAGAAAAAGATTGTTTATTGCAATACGCAATCGAATTGCATATCCTGCCCTCGAATTTGTCCGCACAAGGCGTCGGGAGGTCGCTGCGGATAACGCGCCATGGGCATCGCAAGAGAAGGAGGAATCTCATGCGTATGAATCGCCGTTCATTCATGATTGGGACTGCCGGAGCCGCTGCCGGTCTTGCTTTTGGTGCAGGGGGCTCGCTGCCCGCCTTTGCCGACTCCACGCAACTGCGGGCGATGTGGTGGGGCTCGCCCGACCGCGGCAAGCGCACGGTCGCCGTCGCCGAGCTGTTCCACAGCAAAAACCCGGATATTTCCATCGTCGGCGAGAGCATCAGCGGCGACGGTTATTGGGCCAAACTCGCAACGGGAATGGCGAGCCAGACCATCGCGGATGTCTTCCAGCTTGAGCCGAGCACGATCTCGGATTATTCGAAGCGTGGCGCCTGCATGCCGCTCGATCAGTTCGTGCCTTCAACGTTGAATGTCGACAGTTTCGGCAAGGATGTGCTGAAGCTGACGACGGTCGACGGCAAGCTCTATGGCGTCGGCCTCGGGCTTAATTCCTTCGCGATGTTTTATGATGAGGACGTTTTCAAGAAGGCCGGCCTGACGCCGCCCGGCCCCACGACGACCTGGGCGGAATATGCCGACCTTGCCGTGGAACTGACCAAGGCTGCCGGCAAGCGCGCCTATTGGGGCGGCCCCTATGGTGCGCGTTACAACTATGTGCTGGATGCCTGGCTGCGCCAGCGCGGCAAGAGCCTCTATTCCGAAGATGGCGGGCTCGGCTTCGGCGTCGATGACGCCAAGGAATGGTATTCCTATTGGGAGGATCTCCGCCAGCGTGGCGGCACCGTATCGCCCGACGTCCAGACGCTCGATCAGAACACCATTGAGAGCAATTGCCTGGCACAGGGCAAATCGGCGATCGGCATGGCCTATTCCAACCAGCTCGTCGGTTATCAGCTCGTGGTCAAGAGCAAGCTCGCCATCACGATGCTGCCGCGCGAAAAGAAGGATGGACCTTCCGGCCATTACTATCGCCCGGCGTTGATCTGGAGCGTGGGCTCCTCCAGCAAGAACGGCGAAGCGGCCGCGAAATTCATCAATTTCTTCGTCAACGATCTCGATGCCGGCAAGGTCCTCGGTGTCGAGCGCGGTGTGCCGATGTCGCCGGCCGTGCGCGCGGCCATCCTGCCAACGCTCAACCCGGTCGAGCAGCAGACGGTGAAATATGTCGAGCTGCTGAAGGATCAGGTCGGCGCCTACCCGGCACCGGCGCCGCTGGGTGCGAACGAATTCGACCAGAATGTCATGCGCCCCGTCGCCGATCAGCTTGCTTTCGGCAAGATCACGGTTGCTGAAGCCGCGCAAAAACTGGTGGAAGAAGGGAAGACGAAATTGAAGAGAGGGTGATGGGGTGAGGTTCGTTCAGAGGCGGTGGCATATGCCGCGCCTCTGACGCCGCTCCGTCCCTTTGAAACATCTCCCCCACTCGGAGGGAGACGTTCGGATTGGCAGGTCTGGATGCATCACCGGATCGCGAAGATCGTCAACGCGATCCGGTTCCGATCGATCTTGCCGCGATCCCGATGCGCTATTCGTTGATATCGGGTTCGACGAGCTTTGCCAGATTGCGCAGCGATTCCTGCCAGCCGAGATAGCAGGCTTCAGGCGGAATGACGTCGGGCACGCCTGCCTGGGTTATGTTTACTTCCGTTCCGACCAGGACCTTCTTCAACGTCACTGTCACTGCCATTTCGCCCGGCAGGTTGGGGTCGTCGAACTTGTCGGTGTAGCGCACCAGCTCGCCGGGGATCAGCTCGACATATTCTCCACCAAAGGCGTGGCTTTTGCCGGTCGTAAAGTTGCGGAAGGACATTCTGAACGTGCCGCCGACTGTCGCTTCCAGATGATGCACGGTGCATACAAAGCCGTTGGGCGGAAGCCACTTGGCGAGCGCGTCCGCCTCGATGAATGCGCGATAGACCTTTTCCGGGCTGGTTGCCAGGACGCGATGCAAACGTATGGTGTTCGGCATGGTTATGATCCTTCTGAATTGACGAATTGGACGACCTTAGGACGAACGATACTTCAGCAATCCGACATTGGATCGATATTCTCTTCAAATAAATTATTCATAACAAAAAATGCCGGAGCTCTTTCGAGCCCCGGCATTCCTGCCGCATGAAAGGTCGGGCTTACTTTGCTGCGTCAGCCCAGCTCTTGACCAGTTCGTCGTAGTTGACGGTGACCGGCTTTTCCTTCTCGTTCGCGATCTTCAACTGCGGAGCGAGATGGCCATTCTTGACGGCATCGGCGTTCCAATAGTTCAGATCATGCTCTTCGGCGAGCTTCGGGCCGATGTCGCCCTGCACGCCTGCACGCTCGAGGCGCTGAAGCACCTTTTCCTGATCGGCGCACAGTGCATCCATGGCGCCCTGTGCGTCCTTCGCGCCGGATGCGGCATCGCCGATGGCCTGCCACCAAAGCTGTGCCAGCTTCGGATAGTCCGGAACGTTGGTGCCGGTGGGCGACCACTGAACACGGGCCGGCGAGCGGTAGAACTCGATCAGACCGCCGAGTTCAGGCGCGCGCTTGGTGAAGCTCTTGTCGCGGATGGTGGATTCGCGAATGAAGGTGAGACCGATCTGGCTCTTCTTCACGTCTATGGTCTTCGACGTCACGAACTGCGCGTAGAGCCAGGCAGCCTTGGCGCGATCGACCGGCGTGGACTTCATCAGCGTCCAGGAACCCACGTCCTGATAGCCGAGCTTCATGCCGTCCTTCCAGTATACGCCGTGCGGTGAAGGAGCCATGCGCCATTTCGGCGTGCCGTCCGCGTTCATGACCGGCAAGCCCGGCTTGACCATGTCGGCGGTAAAGGCCGTGTACCAGAAGATCTGCTGGGCGATATTGCCCTGTGCCGGAACCGGGCCGGATTCGGAGAAGGTCATGCCCTGTGCTTCCGGCGGAGCGTAAGCCTTCAGCCAATCGAGATACTTCTGGATCGAATAGACGGCTGCCGGGCCGTTGGTGTCGCCGCCGCGCGCGACGCAGGAGCCGACCGGACGTGAGCCGGCGTCGACCTTGATACCCCATTCGTCGACGGGCAGACCGTTCGGCAGGCCCTTGTCGCCATTGCCGGCCATGGAGAGCCAGGCGTCGGTGAAGCGCCAGCCGAGCGACGGGTCCTTCTTGCCATAGTCCATATGGCCGAAGACCTTCTTGCCGCCGACGTCACGGCCGGTGAAGAACTGGGCGATATCCTCATAGGCCGACCAGTTGACCGGCACGCCGAGATCATAGCCGTATTTAGCCTTGAAATCGGCCTTGTTCTTCGGATCGTTGAACCAGTCGTAGCGGAACCAATAGAGGTTTGCGAACTGCTGGTCGGGGAGCTGATAAAGCTTCTTGTCCGGAGCGGTGGTGAAGCTGGTGCCGATGAAGTCGGCGATGTCGAGATTGGGGTTGGTGACGTCCTTGCCTTCGCCCGCCATCCAGTCGGTCAGGTTGCGCACCTGCTTATAGCGCCAATGGGTACCGATCAGGTCCGAATCGTTGACCCAGCCGTCATAGAGGTTCTGGCCGGTCTGCATCTGCGTCTGGATCTTTTCGACGACGTCGCCTTCCTGGATGACGTCGTGGGTGACCTTGATACCGGTGATGGCGGTGAAGGCCGGTGCCAGAACCTGTGATTCATACTGGTGGGTCGTCAGGGTTTCCGAAACGACCTTGATTTCCATACCCTGGAAAGGCTTGGCCGCATCGACGAACCATTGCATTTCCTTTTCCTGGTCGGCGCGCGAGAGCGTCGAGAGATCGCCGATCTCCTTGTCCAGAAATGCCTTGGCTTCGTTCATGCCGGCATGGGCCGATCCGGCCAAAGCCAGCATCACGACTGCCGTCGTTGTTAAGAGATGCCGTCGCATATATTCCTCCCTACAGGTTGCGAGTGTATTGTCAGACGGCCAGACCCCCAGCCATCCGTATCGACTTGTCTTACTGCGCCATGTGTCCGAGACGGGCAAAGGGCGCGGTAACTCCTTGAAACCGCGCTAGACCAGACGGAAAACGCCGATCGCGTAGACGACAGAAATGGCGACCGCCCACCACAGGTTCGGCCCTCCCAGGCCCAACCACGCAATATGAATGAAGGCGGCGCCGAGCAGCGAGACGAACAGCCGGTCGCCGCGCGTTGTTTCAAAATGCAGGATGCCGACGCGCGGATTGCCGCCGGGCGAAAAATATTCCCAAATGGCCATGCCGAGCAGAAGCAGCAGAATGGTCACGAAAAACAGGACCGTCGGCAGCGTCCAGGCCATCCAGGAGAAATCGGTATTCATGGCGGTTTCCTCTTAGACGCGGCCGAGCGCGAAGCCCTTGGCGATGTAATTGCGGACGAAATAGATGACGAGCGCGCCGGGGATCAGCGTCAGCACACCGGCGGCGGCAAGCAGGCCCCAGTCCATGCCGGCGGCCGAGACCGTGCGCGTCATGATGGCGGCGATCGGCTTGGCGTCGGTCGTGGTCAGCGTGCGGGCGATCAGCAGTTCCACCCAGGAGAACATGAAGCAGAAGAAGGCGGCGACACCGATGCCGCTTGCGATCAAGGGAATGAAGATCTTGATGAAGAAGCGCGGGAACGAATAGCCGTCGATATAGGCCGTCTCGTCGATCTCCTTCGGCACGCCGGACATGAAACCTTCAAGGATCCAGACCGCCAGCGGCACGTTGAACAGGCAGTGCGCCAGGGCTACCGCGATATGAGTGTCGATCAGGCCGAAGGCCGAATAGAGCTGGAAGAAGGGCAGCGCGAAGACCGCCGGCGGCGCCATGCGGTTGGTCAGCAGCCAGAAGAAGACGTGCTTGTCGCCGAGGAAGCGGTAGCGCGAGAAGGCGTAAGCTGCGGGCAGCGCGCAGGCAACCGAGATCACCATGTTCATGACGACATAGGTGATGGAGTTGATATAGCCCTTATACCAGGACGGATCGGTGAAGATGATCGTGTAATTGCGCAGCGTCGGCTGGTGCGGATAAAGCGTCAACCCGCTGACGATCTCCTCATTGGTCTTGAAGCTCATATTGACGAGCCAGTAGATCGGCAGCAGCAGGAAGATGATGTAGAGCGTCGGCACCACCCAGGACCAGCGCCCTTCCTCTTTATGTCGGCTCACCGGCTGCGTGCCGGTCGTCGCGGTAACACCGGCGACGGGGCTGGAAGCCGCTATCTTGTTCATCGTGTTATCGCCTGCGGAGGTCGTAAGAGGTTTGCCGCTCATCGCGTCTCTCCCGCATCATAATTGGTCATGACGGTGTAGAAGACCCAGGACAGCAGAAGCACGATCAGGAAGTAGATCAGCGACATTGCCGCTGCCGGGCCGAGATCGAACTGGCCAAGGGCCATCTTGACGAGATCGATCGACAGGAAGGTCGTTGAATTGCCAGGGCCGCCGCCGGTGACGACGAAGGGTTCGGTATAGATCATGAAACTATCCATGAAGCGCAGGAGCACGGCGATCAATAGCACGCGGTTCATCTTCGGGAGCTGGATGTAGCGGAAGACGGACCAGCGCGAGGCGCCGTCGATCTTGGCGGCCTGGTAGAAGGCATCGGGAATGGAGGCGAGGCCGGCATAGCAGAGCAGCACGACGAGGCTGGTCCAGTGCCAGACATCCATGATGATAATCGTTGCCCAGGCATCGGCCGGATCGGAGACGTAGTTGTAGTCGATGCCGAGGCCGACGAGGACGTAGCCCATCAGGCCGATATCGCTGCGGCCGAACACCTGCCAAATCGTCCCGACGACATTCCACGGGATCAGCAGCGGCAGTGCCATCAAGACCAGGCAAACCGGAACGCCGATACCCTTCTTCGGCATGTTGAGAGCGATGAAGATGCCGAGCGGCACCTCGATCGCCAGGATGACGAAGGAGAAGATCAGGTTGCGGAGCATCGAATCCCAGAAGCGGCTGGAATGAAGGATCTCCTCAAACCACTGTGTTCCCGCCCAGAAGAAGACGTTGTTGCCGAAGGTGTCCTGCACCGAATAGTTCACCACCGTCATCAGCGGGATGACGGCCGAGAAGCCGACCAGCAGCAGTACGGGAATGAGCATGAACCAGGCTTTGTTGTTCCAGGTCTTGTCCATGATCAGGCTCCCATCTCGACGCGCCAGGAGTTGGCGTAGATATTGATGCCGGCGGGATCGAAGGCGATGTGCGGTTCGGCCGGCACGGTCTGATCCTCACCGATGATCGCCGTGATTTCCTGCCCTTCCAATTTGGCGCGCACCACCTTGCGACGGCCGAGGTCCTCGACCTTGGTCACGGTCGCCGGCATGCCCTCGCGGCCAAGGCGGACGAATTCCGGGCGGATGCCGAGTTCGGTCTTGCCGCCCTGTCCATTGATGGGGGCGCCCGGCAGCGCGACGGTGCTGCCGGCGAGACGGGCGCTGCGGCCCTCGATCTGCACGGGCATGACGTTCATGCCCGGTGAACCGATGAAATAGCCGACGAAGGTGTGGCGCGGCCGCTCGAAGAGATCGTTCGGCGTGCCGATCTGCACCACCTCGCCGTTATACATCACCACGACCTTGTCGGCGAAAGTCAGCGCCTCCGTCTGATCGTGGGTGACATAGACCATGGTGAAGCCGAAGCGGCGGTGGAGCTGCTTCAACTGCGAACGGAGGACCCATTTCATATGTGGGTCGATGACCGTCAGCGGTTCGTCGAACAGGATGGCGCTGACATCGGAGCGCACCAGGCCGCGGCCGAGAGAGATTTTCTGCTTGGCATCGGCCGTCAATCCCCGCGCCTTGCGATGGGCACTGTCGGAGAGGCCGATCATCTCGATGATCTCATCGACCTTGCGCTTCACCTCGGCTTCCGGAACGTGCCGGTTGCGCAAGGGAAAAGCGAGGTTTTCGTACACCGTCATCGTGTCGTAGACGACCGGAAACTGGAAGACCTGGGCAATATTGCGCTCCTGCGTCGACAGTTTAGTCACGTCCTTGCCGTCGAAGAGGATGCGGCCTTCCGAGGCACGCACGAGGCCGGAAACGATGTTGAGCAGGGTGGTCTTGCCGCAGCCCGACGGTCCGAGCAAAGCATAGGCGCTGCCGTCCTCCCAGCTATGATGAACTTCCTTCAGCGCATAGTCCGCATCGGATTTGGGGTGGTCGTTATAGGCGTGTCTTATATGGTCCAGGTCGATGCGTGCCATTGGCCCTGTCTCTCCTCAGGCAGCCCGTTGCAGGGCGGGTGTGACTGCGGCGCCGTTGGTGTCGAACACCATGATGTGGCGCGGGTCGATGTAGACATCGATCGAGTCGTCGACATCGATGTCCTCGACGCCCTGGATCAGCATGACCCAGCGCTGGTCGGCGAAATCGATGTGGATGAAGCTTTCCGAACCGGTGATCTCGGTCACCATCACCCTTGCCGGCGCTGCGACCGCTTCGGAGGTCTGCGGCTTCAGCGCCAGATGGTGCGGCTGGAAGGCGATGGTGTAGGGGCCGTCCGGCTGGCTTTCTAGGCCCGGCGGTACGGGCAGGCTCATATCGCCGTTCAGCACGAACAGATTGCCGCGCTTGTCGAGCGAGATCGTGTTCAGCGGCGGATCGGCGAAGGTAACGGCGGTGATCAAGTCCTTCGGCCTGCGGAAGACATCGATGGTCGGTCCGAACTGGGTGATCCTGCCTTCCGACAGGGTCGCCGTATTGCCGCCCAAAAGCAGCGCTTCAGAGGGCTCAGTCGTGGCGTAGACGAAGATGGCGCCGGATTCGGCGAAGATTTTCGGCAGTTCGGCGCGCAGCTCTTCGCGCAGCTTATAGTCGAGATTGGCGAGCGGCTCATCGAGCAGCACCAGGCCTGCATTCTTGACGATGGCGCGGGCAAGCGCCGTGCGCTGCTGCTGGCCGCCGGAGAGGCTGAGCGGCAGACGATCAAGGAAGGGGCCAAGCCGCAGAAGATCGGCCGCTTTCTTCACTTCGCGGTCGATCGTCGCCGCATCGATGCCGCCGAGGCGCATCGGCGATGCGATATTGTCGTAAACGGTCATGGCGGGATAGTTGATGAATTGCTGGTAGACCATGGCGACGTTGCGGCGCTGCACGGGCACGCCCGTGACATCGGCGCCGTCGACGTGGATCGTGCCCGAAGTCGGCTTGTCCAGCCCGGCCATCAGCCGCATCAGCGACGTCTTGCCTGAAAGCGTCGGTCCGAGGAGGACATTCAGCGTGCCGCGCTGCAGCGTCAGGTTCGTTTCGGCAATGTGCGTTTCGCCGCCGACCGCCTTCGACACGTTTCTGAGTTCAAGCACCATATGCTCCTTCCATGCATCGTATGGGGACGCTGCGACGGATTGCTGGCCGTAAGGCCTGTTTTGTTGCCCATTGGGTAGCGATCTGGAGGATATAAACCCGCCGCGATCGTTTATGCCTTTACTGTCCGAATGCCCCGTTCCTTCGACAGATTCGGGAGCGGCGGCGGGATGGTTGTGGAGAAGTAAATTGCGTCGATCCGGATGCGAGGGATTCGCGATGACGCAAACCGAGGCGAGCACGGTTCGGAACGCGGCAGACGCGCTCGACCGGACTGCGGCTCACGCAGCGACCAATGACATCCGTGACGTCGATTTGAGCTCTGGACAATTACCTCTCCCCTCGTTTCGATTTCTACCCCTCATGCGAAAACCGAAACTAGAATGACGATAAATGAAGATAAAGGAATGTCAAACGAAAATTGGGCGGGTCGCAATTTCCGGCCGAAACCGACATCAGGGGATGCGCCTTCATCCGCAGCATAACTGTTTAGGCGACACTGAAAATGGCTGAAAGTCACCCCGAATACAGAAAGCCGAGGCGGCGATTTTGTACCGCAGACCTGGCTTTACCGCACGAATAGGGCCGAAGAATCTGGCGAAAAAGTCGCGATCGTCCTCGGCAAGATAGCGCCTGGCCTTTTCCGGATTAAGATCGACGACCATGCCGGGGCGATCGATGACATCGATGAAACCGTTCTTGACGATCACCTCCGACAGGCCTTCGGCAATGTCATGCCACCAGTCGGGATCGCCTGTCGCGTATTCGAAAGCAATAAAGTTTGCCGGAAGCGTGGCCGAAACCTGGATCACGCGGCCTACTCGAGCAGGCCGTTGGCTGTGCCGTGCGGGGCGAATAAAATGCAGATCGGCCTCGAAACCCGCAAGCCTGTCCGAAACATCCTCCGATCAATCGCCTTGGCGGAATGGATACCTCAAGCGGCGGCGACCTGGATTTCCGTCTTGACGGAATTGGCAATGAAGCACTGTTCATGCGCCAGGTGGTGCAGTTCTGCTTGCATTGCGGCGGTTGGCGGTTCCCCGGCATAGACGATGGTCGGATTGAGCTCAACGCGGCTGACGATCAATTTTCCGTCGACCTTTTCCATCACGCCGATCGCCTTGTCGGTATAGCTCTCGACGACGATCCGCTTGGGTGCGGCGAGCGAGAGAAAGGTCAGCATGTGGCAACTGGAAATCGCCGCGATGTAGGCCTCCTCCGGATCGACATTGGCTTCCACGGAATAAGGAAGCGGAACGATATGCGGCGAAGCTGACGCCGGCACGACTTGGCCGCCGTCAAAGCGCCAGATGTGCGCGCGGCTGTAACGCTTGTCGGTGAAAACAGCCCCTTCACGCTCCCAATGCACCTCGACGGTCATCTTCATATCAGATCATCCTTTGTCGGCATGGAAAGAAGTCTTGCAGTCGTTTGAGTGAGATGGTGGCGAAGATGCTGCGCGGCAGCGTCGACATCTCCCCTGGCGCAAGCGGCAACGATCGCGGCGTGTTCCTCGAAAAAATCAATGCGCTCCTGGGCGCCACGCTTTTGATGAAGGCATGCCCGCCGAGATTCTCGTCGAAGCGTTGCTATGGTTCTCAGCAATCGCGTATTTTCGCACTCGCTATACAGGGTCAGGTGAAACTGCTGGTCGAGCTCCTCAATCCGCACCGGATCGTACTCTGCGAATAGCTCATCGTTGAGCCTTTCAGCCTTCCGCAAGGCGGAAGGCAAAAGCAACGGCACCGACTGCTCCAAGGCGGCGACCTCCAGAATAGTCCGAAGCTCGGTAAGTTCACTTGCCTCCCGTTCCGAGAGGATCGCTACCGCCAGACTTCGATCCGGACGCCGCACGACCAAGCCACTCCCGAGTAAGCGGTCCAAGGCCTGCCTGACGGGCTGGCGGCTGACCCCGAAACGCTCGGCGATCGATTCCTGCTTGAGAACGGAGCCTGGTGCCAATTCACCTGACTCAATCTCGTCCCGCAGCTCGCTGAAAATAGACTTTGGATCCATGGATCCAAAGTAATGCTCTTTCCCGAAATTGGTCAAGCCTTAATCAGGAGGCGATCCCAGCCGCGTTCGTCGCAGGGCGGGGGCGAGGCGCGGCGTGTCGATGACCGGCGGTGATCCCGGGGATCGTGCATATGCTGTGCTGGTGCGGGTGCTGGAAGGATTGTCCTGTCGTCGACGGCGGCTCGGCGCGCTGACCGGCAGGACCAGAGTGGCCTAAAGCCAGTTGATACGCTTCAGCACCCAGAGGGTCGCGATCGAGGTGATCGTTACGAAGACGACGATGATAACGAAGGCCCAGGTGTCGTTGACGCCGGGGATGCCACCGACATTCATGCCGAAGAGGCCGGCCACAACGCTCGGCGGCAAAAGCAGGGCTGCGAGGGCGGCAAGGCGGTTGGAATTGCGGGCGATGCGCTCGCTGATGACGGTCGACAAGTCGTCGTGCAGGATGCTGGTGCGGTCGCGGATGGCGTCGAGATATTCGATGTAGCGCATCAGCTTGTCGATCACTTCGCGCATGCGCAGCTTGTCGCGCTCGGCAAGCCAGGGCGCATCGTCATGCTCGATGCGGTTTAGGGCATCACGTTGCGGCGCCAGATAACGGCGAAGCTGCACGGCTCGCCGGCGCAGCAGTTTCAGGCGCTCGCGCACTTGGCCGGCTTCGCCGTGAAAGATCAGTTCGTCGAGTTCGTCCACCTCTTCATCCATGGCGTCGAGCACGGGTTCGAGGTCGCGCACCAGCTTGTCGCCGATCAAGGCGAGCAGGTCGCCGGTGCGCTGCGGCCCTTTTTTCTTTTCCAACGACAGACGGATATCGCGCAGCGCCGTAATGTAGTGGCCGCTGTCGCGGAGCGAAACGATGCGCTCGCCATCGACCCAGAGATGCAGGGGCACAAGGTCGATATCGGCGGGTTTCTGCGTCGCGCCGTCCGGCGATGTCGCGCAGACGCCGCGCAGGATGATCAACAGCCCGTCGCCCACCGGTTCGACGCGAGGGCGCGAATCCTCCTCCAGCAGGGCTTCGATGACGAAGGGGTCGAAGCCGCTTTTATGCATGACCCAGTCGGCTGCGGCAGGATGGTCGCGCTCGAGATGTAGCCAAGTCACACCCTGCCCATGCTTCCACTCGCTGAGCTCTTCCATGCAGAGCTGCTTGCAGCCGCCACGTCCGTCGAGCTGGGAAGCGAAACGCAAACCCGGTTCGGTGCCGTAGCTGACCGTCGACGTGTTGGGTGCTTCCGTGGCGCCTTGGTCCATCCGTCCTCCCCCGCCAGCAAAAAAGCGCAAGTAGCACAAGCGTTTGTGGCGTGCCGGCGATATTTTATCAGTTCGGGTCAAGGTGGCAAGGTGGAGGTGCGGAGAAGCCCCTCATCCGGCTCGTGAGCTTGTCGAAGGGCGGCCGCCCTGTCCCGCGTGCCGGGAGAGGGTTGTGTGAGGAGCAATTCTTGCTTGGAAATCAGATAGAGGCAGGTGCCCTCAACGCGCGGCCCAGTTGGCGCCGCGGCGGAAGATGGTTTTCATCTGTGGCACGTTGAATTCCTTGGCCTGGTGGCCGAGCGAGGAATAGAAAACGCGGCCCTTGCCGTATCTGCGCTTCCAGGCGACCGGCATGACCACGCCGTCGATCCAATAGGCATGATCGCCGGTAAATGTCGTGGTTGCCAGCACCTCGTTCGACGGGTCGACATGCATGTAATATTGCTCGGATGTGTAGGGGAAATCGGTGATCCCCTCCATGATCGGGTCATCCGATTTTGTGATGTTGACCGTGTAGTCGATGATGTTGCCGGGATGGGCGACCCACTGGCCGCCGATAATGAACTGATACTCGACGCATTCCCGGAAGCTGTCGCCTGCGCCGCCGTGATAGCCGGCGATGCCGACGCCGCTTTCGATCGCGGCGGCGAGGTTCTTCGCCTCTTCCTTCTCGATCTTCGACATGGTGACGATCGGCACGACCAGGCTGAGGTCATGGATCGACGGGTCGGCAAAGGCTTCGGTGCTGTTTTCGAGGTAGACCTTAAAGCCATCCTCTTCCAGCACGTCGCGGATGATATGGGCGCATTCCTGCGGTTCGTGACCGCTCCAGCCGCCCCAGACGATAAGTGCTTCGCGCATGATATTCCTCCTGAAACTGTGTCGTTAGCGGCCGATCTGTCCATCGACCAGAGATTCGGACAGAGGGGCCGGGCGCTCTGTTTGCGTCGTGATGGCGATCGTGCGGCCGGTGTCGGAGGCCGTCTGGAAGGCTTCCATGACTTCGAGCACATGCAGCGCGAGGCTGCCATTGGCGCGGTGCGGCCGGTTGGAACGGATGGCATGCGCCAGATCGGCGACGCCGAGCGAACGGTAGTTGCCGTCGGCATAGGGGGCCGCGACTTCGCGTTCCTCGAACTGGCCGCCTTTCTTGAGATATTCGACCGGGCCGCCGAAACGGTTCGGATCAGGCACGATCAGCGTGCCCTCAGTGCCGTAGACTTCGAGTGGCACATGCTTGTGGCCGGCAACGTCAAAGCTCATGCCGATCTGCACGACCGCGCCGTTGGCGAAGGCCATGACGCCGGCAACATGGGTGGCGACATGCACGGGGATGCGCTCGCCGTTGCGCGGCTCGCTGGTGATGATGCGCTCCTTGCGTGGCGCCACGGCAAAGCCGGCGACCTGGGAGACGGGGCCGAGCAGGTTGACGAGGTCTGTGATGTAGTAAGGTCCCATGTCGAGCATCGGGCCGCCACCGACTTCATAATAGAAAGCCGGATTCGGATGCCAGCGCTCATGGCCGGGGCACATGAAGGTGGCGGTGCCGCCGACCGGGACGCCGATCGCGCCCTCATCGATGATGGCGCGCGCCGTCTGGTGGCTGCCGCCGAGGAAGGTGTCCGGGGCAGCGCCGATGCGCAGGCCCTTGGCGGCCGCGGCATCCGCAAGCTTCTTGCCCTCCGCGAAGTTGATGCCGAGCGGCTTTTCCGAATAGGTGTGCTTACCGGCGTCAAGCGCCTGCAGGCCGACGGCGACGTGTGCCTTCGGAATGGTCAGGTTGACGATGATCTCGATCGTGGGATCGGCAAACAGGGCAGCGACATCGACGGCCTTCAGACCAAATTCGGCGGCTTTGGCTTCGGCGAGTTCGCGGTTGAGGTCGGTCACCCCTTTGATGTCGAGAATGGGGAACGATTTCATCGCGGTGAGATAGGCGCCGGAAATGTTTCCGCAGCCGATGATGCCAATGCCGACCTTTTCCATAAAGCTTCCTCCAAATGAAGTGTCCGTGCATGCCTTGCGGGGTTAGAGCGCCGGTGCCGGCCCTGTCGTTCCCCAAGGAGATTCGTAGAGTTCGCGCAGCGCCACTACGGCCGCGCCCTGCGCCCAGGTTTCATCCGTCGACTGGTCGAAGACGAGTTCGGTCACGCCCTTGATCGATGGCGGGATTGCCAGCGAATAGGCCTCTCTCAGGCTGTCGAGGAAGGGCTGGCCGAGCGCGAGGCTCGAGCCGACGAGGATAACGCGCGGCGGCGCAAACAGCGTGACGATATTGGCTAGCGCCATGCCGCAGGCTTCGCCGGCGCGGATCGCCGCGCTGATCAGCGCGTTGTCTTCGGCGGCAATCAACGTTTTGGCATGCGCCATACCGCGGCCGAGGCGGATGGCTTCGGCAAAGCGGCCGCCGCTCGGCTGGTCGCCGAGGATCGCGCTTTCGCCCGCCAGGCTCGCAAGCCTGACCGTGCCCTGCGGCCCGATGCCGAGCGCGAGGTCGCCGAGATTGTGGCTCAAGCCGCCGGCGCCGCGAAACAATTGGCCGCCATGCAGCACGCCGAGGCCAAGCGTCTGTTCCAGCGACACCAGCACCATGTCGTCAAGATCTCTCGCCTCGCCGAACCAATGATGCGCCAGCGTGATCGCATGGGCATCGCTTTCGACGATGGTGGTAACACCCAGCCGCTCTGACATTTCCCTGGCAAAATCGACGCCGCTCTCGCGGAAAATCGGGCTGGAGCGCACATGGCCGGTGCGGTGTTCGATGACGCCGGGCAGGCCGAGGCAGACCGAATCGATTTCATCGAGCGCGAGATTGGCATCGACGACGCAGCGGCGCACCCCGTCCTCGATCAGGTCGGCGATGACGCTGATCGGCTGCCGGTCGACGCGAAGGGCGAGCGTCAGCGTCGACTGCACTTCGCCGCGGAAATCGGCGACGACGAAGACCATGCGGTTCGCGGCGATTTTTGCGCCGACGACGCGGGCGGCGTCCGGATTGAGCTCCAGCATGACGCGCGGCCGCCCACGGGCGGCGGCTTCACGCAGGTCGCCTTCGGTGCGCGCCAGGATCAGGCCGTCATCGAGCAGCGAAGCGGTGATCGCCGATACGGTCGTGGTCGAAAGCTGGGTGCGCTCGCTGATTTCGATACGCGCGATCGAACCCGCCCGCCGGATCGTATCCAGCACGTTGAAGCGGTTGATTGCCCGCATAAGCTCGGGGTCTGCTGTTTTCATGTGAATGGTGCCGAATGACGAATCCGCTCGGCTGCGGCCTGATATTTTTGACGGGATACGAATTAAATAACCTATGCTTATGGCCTGATGTCAAGCCGTTTCCCAGTCACTTCGCCGAAAATTTAGCGATGGTGGTTGACATTTCAGCAAAGCTCCGCTGAATTAATCCGCATGAGGGAAAAATTATTGAGGCTCTTGTTCCCTTGGGAGGAGAAAATCATGCTGTATGAACGCGGGGCGAAGGCCCTTCGCGGTGTGCGTGTTGCTGCGATCGCCGCTGCCACGGGACTTGTCATGCTTGCCGGCGCCACGAGCGCTGCGGCGGATACGGTCGTCAAGTGGCTGCACCTGGAGCTCGATCCGAACTACATCGCCGTCTGGCGCAAGATCGCCGATCAATATGAAGCCCAGCATCCGGGCGTGAAGATCGAAATGCAGTTCCTGGCGAACGAAGCCTTCAAGGCCAAGCTGCCGACGCTGCTGCAATCGAAGGACGCTCCCGATTTCTTCTTTAGTTGGGGCGGTGGTGTGTTGAAGCAGCAGCAGGCAACCGGCACGCTGATGGACCTGACCGCGGCGATGAACGCCAAGGATGGCGCCTGGGTGAAGAGCTATAATCCTGCGGCAGTGAAAGGCCTGACCTTCGACAACAAGATCAGTGCCGTGCCTTACAAGCTTGGCACCGTTTCCTTCTTCTATAACAAGGCCTTGTTCGCCAAGGCCGGCGTCGACGCCAATACTATCAAGAGCTGGGACGACTATCTGGCCGCCGTCAAGAAGATCAAAGCGGCCGGTATCGTGCCGATTGCCGGCGGCGGCGAGAAGTGGCCGATCCATTTCTATTGGAGCTATCTGGTGATGCGTGACGGCGGCCAGAAGGTCTTTTCCGCGGCCAAGAGCGGCGAGGGCAATGGCTTCAATGATCCGGCGATCATCAAGGCCGGCGAGCAGCTTGCCGAACTCGGCAAGCTCGAGCCGTTCCAGCCCGGCTATCTCGGCACCACCTGGCCGCAGGCGCTCGGCGTCTTCGGCGACGGCAAGGCCGCGATGATCCTTGGCTTCGAAAACACCGCCGCCAACCAGCGCACCAATGCCGGCGACGGCAAGGGTCTCGCCGACGACAATATCGGCCGCTTCGCCTTCCCGGCGGTTACCGGTGGTGCCGGTCTTCCGACCGATACGCTCGGCGGTCTGAACGGCTGGGCCGTGACCAAGAAGGCCCCGCCTGAAACCCTCGATTTCCTGGCCTATCTGACCAATGCCGAGAACGAACGCACCATGGCGCAGGCCGGCATGATCATCCCGGTCGCCGTCGGCGCGGAAGACGGCGTCAAGAGCCCGTTGATGCACGCCTCGGCCGACCAACTGGCGCATTCGACCTGGCACCAGAACTTCTTCGACCAGGATCTCGGCCCCTCCGTCGGCCGCGTCGTCAACGACATCTCGGTCGGCATCGTCTCGGGCCAGATCGCACCGAAGGATGGCGCGCAGCAGGTCCAGGACGCCTTCGAGCAGGACCAGCTCTAGCACCATCCGGCGCCGGCCTCTCCCTTGTGCCGGCGCCGGTTTTTCTTTGAACTGCAATTGTCGAGACCGCCCATGACCGATGTCAGCGCAACGACCGCCATACCGACCATCGCCAGAGCGAAACCCGCAGCGCGGCGAAAATCGCCGGCCGCACGCGGCCGCATGCCCGTCATCCTGCTGTTCTTGCCGCCGGCGCTGCTGCTTTTCACCATCTTCGTCATCCTGCCGATGGGAGAGGCCGCCTGGTACAGCCTTTACAAATGGAACGGCTACGGCCCACCGACGGAGTTCATCGGGCTGCGCAACTTCCAGGTTCTGTTCAAGAACGGCGCCTTCCTGACCTCGCTGAAGAACAATGCGCTAATCATCCTGGTCTCGATCGCCCTCCAGGTGCCGCTTGCCATATGGCTTGCGACGATGCTGGCAAACCGCATTCGCGGCGTCGTGCTCTACCGGCTGATCTTCTTCCTGCCCTATGTGCTGGCGGAAGTGGCAGCGGGCTTGATCTGGCGCTTCGTCTATGACGGAGACTACGGCCTGTTTGCCGCGATCTCGCATTTTCTCGGCACCGCCACCCCTTACGTGCTCGCCGATAAGGATCTGGCGATGTATGCGGTGCTGGCGGTGATCGTGTGGAAATATTTCGGCTTCCACATGATGCTGTTCATCGCCGGCCTGCAATCCCTCGACAAAAGTGTGCTGGAAGCCGCCGAAATCGACGGCGCCACCGGCTGGCAGAAGTTTCGCTACGTCACCCTGCCGCTGCTCGGCTCGACACTGCGCCTGTCCGTCTTCTTCGCCGTCGTCGGCTCACTGCAGCTTTTCGATCTGATCATGCCGCTCACCGGCGGCGGACCGTTCAACTCGACCCAGACGATGGTGACCTTCCTCTACAATTTCGGCGTCACCCGCATGCAGGTCGGCGTCGGCAGCGCCGTCGGCGTCGTGCTGTTCGTGATCTGCGTCACCCTCGCCTTCGGCTACAAACGGATATTTATGCGCAATGACTGATATGGCCTCATCCGTTCGCATGACCACCGGCACGAAGATCTATCTCTACGTGTCGCTGACCATCATCGCCGCCATCGTGCTGATTCCGCTGTTGACCACGGCGCTCGGCGGATTCAAGTCGCTCGGCGATCTCCGAACCAATCCCTTCGGCCTGCCGGCCGAGTGGCATTTCGAGAACTATACCGGCATCCTCTTCGGCGATCGCTATTGGCGGCAGATGATGAATTCGCTGATCATCGCCACCCTGACCGTGTTCCTGACGGTCACCGTCTCGGCCATGGCAGCCTTCGCCTTTGCGCATGTGAAGTTCTTCGGCTCGAACTTCCTGCTGAATTATTTCCTGATCGGCCTGATGTTCCCGGCGGCAACCGCCATCCTGCCGCTGTTCATCCGCATCCGCGATCTCGGCCTGCTCAATACCTATTGGGGCGTGGTGCTGCCGCAGGTGGCTTTCGGCCTCGGCATGAGCATTCTTCTCTTTAGAAACTATTTTCGCAACCTTCCGGAAGAATTGTTCCAGGCGGCTTTCGTCGATGGTTGCGGCTATATCCGCTTCTTCTGGCATATCTCGCTGCCGCTCTCCCGGCCGATCGTCGCCACCGTCAGCATCATCTCCTTCGTCGGCAGTTGGAACAGCTACATCCTGCCGCTGATCATGCTGAATTCGGATTCAATCTATCCCTGGCCGCTCGGCATGATGGTCTATAGCGGCGAATTCGGCACGGAATGGGAACTGGTGCTCGCCTTCATCACGCTCACCATCATGCCCACCATCATCGTCTTCTTCCTGGCGCAGAAACACATCATCGCGGGTCTCACCGCCGGTGCCGTGAAATCCTGAGCCTAGAGCGGTTCAGCTTTTCACGGAAACTCTGAACCGCTCTATTTCTTTGTTTTCCAGCAATTCCGGACGGAAAACCGCTATGCACTTTTCCTGGAATTGCTCTCATCGGAGCAAACAACATGGCATCCGTCGAACTGCATAACATCCACAAGGCCTATGGGGCGCTTCCGGTCATCCACGATATCTCGCTGGCGATCGATGATGGCGAGTTCATCGCGCTTGTTGGCCCCTCTGGCTGCGGTAAGTCCACGCTGCTGCGGATGATCGCCGGGCTCGAGGAAATCACCGATGGCGACGTTTCGATCGGCGGGCAGGTGGTCAACAGCATGACGCCCCGCGAGCGCAACATCGCCATGGTCTTCCAATCCTACGCGCTCTATCCGCACATGACGGTGGCCGAGAATATGGGCTTCAACCTGAAGCTCTCGGGTCAGCCCAAGCCGGTGATCGAGCAGCGGGTCAACGAGGCGGCGCGCATGCTCGACCTCACCAAGCTGCTCGATCGCAAGCCGGCGCAGCTTTCCGGCGGCCAGCGCCAGCGTGTCGCCATGGGCCGCGCCGTGGTGCGCAATCCCGCCGTCTTCCTGTTCGACGAGCCCTTGTCGAACCTCGACGCAAAACTGCGCGTGCAGATGCGCTCGGAGATCAAGGCACTGCATCAGAAGGTGCAGACCACGTCGATCTATGTCACCCACGACCAGATCGAAGCGATGACGCTCGCGGACCGCATCGTCGTGCTGAACCAAGGGCGGATCGAGCAGCAGGGGACGCCGATCGAGCTTTATCGCCAGCCGGCCAATCTCTTCGTCGCCGGCTTCATCGGCTCGCCTGCGATGAATTTTCTCGATGGCATGGTGAATGGTGTTGACGGCTCACCGTCGGTGCGGCTCACAGACGGCACGCAGGTTCGCATCGCAGGCGAGCGCAGAGTGAAGTCCGGTCAGAGCGTGAAGATCGGCCTACGGCCGGAACATCTCAGCCTGACGGGCAGCGGCTCGCCGCTCACCGGCCAGACCTTGCTGGTCGAACCGACGGGCGCGCAGACCCATGTGCTGTTCGATCTGGCCGGCGAGCAAGTGACGGCCGTCGTCGACGGTGAGGCTCCGGTTCGCTATGGCGAGCAATTGAAGGTCAACGTCAATGCCGATCAGGTCTATGTTTTCGACAGCGGAAGCGGGATGGCGCTTTAGACATCGACCGTTATGGCATCCACCCGATCCGGGTAGAAGGCCATGTAATCCTTGATCTGGCTGACGGCGGCGCGCGGATTTTCGTAGGTCCAGACCGCATTCACCGAGCGCTCGCCGCCGACGGGGATGCTGTAATAGGAGCAATCGCCCTTATAGGGACAGTAAGTGGCATGGTCGGTCCTCTTGAGCGCGGACATGTCGATATCTTTGCGCGGCACATAAATGACCGCGGGATAGGAGGCTTCCTTCAGGGACAGCGCCTCACGCGTATCGGCAATAACCTTGCCGGCGACGGAGACGGTGACATGGGCACGCTTGTTCTCGATCGTGATCGGATGATCGGGACCGGGAATCTTGACCAGCTTTTCGGACATTTTGCTTTCCTCAGCTTTGGTGAATGTTAAGGGAGTTTGGCTCTGCCGCAGCAAGAAACTCGCCTGACGATCTCAGCTCAAAAGCATATAGGAAGTGCCCCGCCGATTATCAGGCCCTACGGCGCCCGCATTTTCGGTGCACCCCAGCGCAGGCCGTCCATCAGCAGGCGGACGAGGCGGCGGGAGCGGTCGTGCCATTCCGGTGAAGTGGGCATGGAATAGGTGCCGGACAGCGCATGCAGCACGTCGGTGCTGTCGACATCCGCGCGGATCGAGCCGTCGGCGACGGCCCGTTCGATCAGGCCGCGGAGCGCGATCGGCACCATGCCGTAGCTGTCGGCGAAGAGTTCGGAATTGCTGTTGAGCAGGATGCGCAGGCTGTCGGCCATGCCGCGCTTGGTGGCGATATAGCCGACGAAACGGTGCATCCATTCCTCCAGCGCCTGATCCGGCGCACGCTCGCGCGAAAGCTCTTCGGCCGCGTTGCAGAGCACCTCAACTTCATGGCGATAGACGACTTCGACCAGATGTTCGCGGGTTGGAAAATGACGGTAGAGCGTTCCGACGCCGACACCGGCGCGCCGCGCAATGTCTTCGAGCGAGGCAGCGGTGCCGTGGCTGGCGAAGGCTTGCGCCGCGGCTTCGATGAGCTTGTCGCGATTGCGACGCGCATCCGCACGCAGGGTTTTTGCGTCTGGCGGCGTTTCGTCTTTGAGCCCTGGCGATGGCTTCGAAGCCAATTTTTGCTCCATGCGGATTGCGACTTGACGATACCAGACAAGTCTCTAAGTTAATAAACGGAGGCGCCTCCGTTTATTCTGGAGTACCGAAGGATTGTTACCGCATTAAGGGCCGGGACGCCATTGCCGTCTGATCGGAGGATTAGGGACGGTGAAAGCGCAGCCTCCCCTCGGGCGTCCCACCACAACCGCACGCGCCGGCGAAAGCGCTGTCGCCTGATTACCTGGCGCCGGTCGGGCCGACATCAAGAGCGGATGTCATGACCGGCAGATCCTGATGATTGCAAGATGATGACCCGAACAGGGAGTGACCTGATGACTATTGTCCATCTCGATATCAACGGACGCGAGCACGAGCTTTCGCTCGATCCGCGTGTCACGCTTCTCGATGCCCTTCGCGAGCATCTCTGTCTGACCGGCACCAAGAAGGGCTGCGACCAGGGCCAATGCGGCGCCTGCACCGTTCATGTCGACGGCGAACGTGTGCTCTCCTGTCTGACGCTGGCCGCCCAGGCTGAGGGCCGCAAGATCACGACGATCGAAGGGTTGGCGGCGGAAAACGGCGATCTGCACCCGGTCCAGGCCGCTTTTCTGGAGCATGACGCTTTCCAGTGCGGTTATTGCACGCCGGGACAGATCATGTCCGCCGTTGCCTGCATCCGTGAGGGCCATGCCGGCTCGGATGACGAAATCCGCGAATATATGGCCGGCAATCTCTGTCGTTGCGGCGCCTATCCGCACATCGTCGCCGCCGTGCGCGAAGCAGCGGAGGCCAGCCGATGAAAGAGTTCTCCTATCTCCGCGCCGGCTCCGTCGATGAAGCCCGGCAAGCCGCGGCCTCTTCCGCCACCATGCTGCTCGCCGGCGGCACGACGCTGCTCGATCTCGCGAAATGCGGCGTCGCCGAGCCCGAGACGGTGGTGGATATCAGCCACCTTGCCGGCCTCGATACCATTTCTCTCACCGATCGGACCATAACGATCGGGGCGCTCGCCAGGATGAGCCGGGTCGCCGACGATGCCAATATCAAGGCGCAATTCCCGGCCGTTTCGCAGGCGCTGTCGCTTGCCGCCTCGGCGCAGATCCGCAACATGGCGACGATCGGCGGCAATCTGATGCAGCGCACGCGCTGCCCCTATTTCCGCGATCCGGCGACCTTTCCGGCTTGCAACAAGCGCGCGCCCGGTTCCGGCTGCTCGGCAATCGGCGGCGTCACGCGCAATCATGCCGTTCTCGGCACGAGCGAGGCCTGTATCGCTACCAATCCCGGCGATCTGGCGGTCGCTCTGGTGGCTTTCGATGCCGTCGTGCATCTCGGCAGCCGCCAAGTCGCGATTGACGATTTCTTCCTTTTGCCGGGAACGACGCCCGATCGGGAACATGCGATCGAGCCGGGCGAGATGATCACGGCGATCACCATTCCGACATCCGCGGCCGCACGCCGTTCGACCTATCTCAAGGTGCGCGATCGGCAGTCCTATGAGTTCGCCGCCGCCAGCGCCGCGGTCGGGCTCGAACTGGAGGCGGATGGCCGAACGATCCGCGATATCAGGGTGGCGCTTGGCGGCGTCGCCACCAAGCCCTGGCGCGCCCGCGCCGTCGAAGAAGCATTGAAGGGCCAGGTGCTTGATGCAGCCGCTGTGAAGCGCGCCAGCCTGCTCGCCGTCAAAGGTGCCGTCTATCACGGTGCCAATCATTACAAGATTACGCTTGCGCCGCGTGTCGTCGAGCGTGCCATCCTGACGATGGGAGAATTGGCATGACCATCATGGAAACCAGAAAACACAGCGCCGCCGACGGCGCGCTCGGCGGACGACTGTCGCGCCTTGACGGAACGGCGAAGATCAAGGGCGAGGCCGACTATGCCGTCGAGCACGATCTTGAAGGGCTGACCCATGCGGTGATGGTGCAAAGCACGATCGCCGCTGGCCGCATCGTCGGCATGGATATATCGGCGGCGGAGAAAGCACCGGGCGTGCTGCTGGTGCTGACGCCGGATACGATGCCGGACCTGAACTCGCCGACTACCTGGCTCGACACCCCCGGCCCGGAAGGCCCGTATCGGGCGCTTGTCACGGACATTACCTATAGCGGCCAGCATGTCGCCGTCGTCGTCGCTGAAACTTTTGAGCAGGCGACAGCGGCGGCGGCGTTGGTCAAGGTGACCTATGAGGAGACCCCGGCTATCTTCAGCCTCGATGATCCAAAGGGCGGCGAAGGTTTTCCCATCGATCCGATGACCAGGGAATGGGGCGATGCCGCAGCCGCCCTGGCCGCAGCTCCGGTCAAGATCGAGGCGGAATACAAGACGCCGCGCGAATACAATGTGCCGATCGAGCCGCATGGGCTGATTGCCAAGTGGGATGGTGACATGCTGACCCTCTGGGAGCCGAGCCAGTGGATCGACGGCATGGCGCGCACCTATGCCGAATGGTTCGGTATTCCCTTCGAGAATGTGCGGATGATCTCGCCCTATATCGGCGGCGGCTTCGGCTCCAAGGCGTTGGCCTTGCCGCATGGGGCTGTTGGTGTCATGGCGGCGAAATTGCTCGGCCGTCCGGTGAAGCTAGTCATCACACGGCCGCAAACCTTCACGTCTTTCGGCGGTCGGCCCGGCACGCGCCAGACGATCGCTCTAGGGGCGACGAAGGACGGCAAGCTTCTGTCCATCGTTCATAGGAGCGCCAACGAGACTTCGGTGGGCGACGTGGCGGTCGAGCCGCTGGGTGTCGTAACCTCGATCATGTATGCGACGCCCAATCTCTCGTCGCGGCAGAACATCGTGCGGGTGAATACGGTAAAGCCCGGCGCATTACGCGCGCCCGGCGAAAATCCCAGCGCCTGGGGCATCGAAAGCGCCATCGACGAGCTCGCCTACCAACTCGGCATGGACCCGCTGGAAATTCGGCTGAAGAACTATGCCGAGCGCGATCAGGAAGCGGACAAGCCCTGGTCGACAAGGCAATTGCGCGAGGCTTTCGAGGCCGGTGCCAGGGCTTTCGGCTGGGCGAAGCGCTCGCATGCGCCGCGCTCCATGCGGGACGGCAAGCATCTGATCGGCTGGGGGGTGGGCGCCGGCACCTATCCGGTGCGCCGCACGCCGGGCGAAGCGCTGGTGCGCATCCTCGCCGACGGCTCGGCGGAGGTGGCGAGCAGCGGCATCGACATGGGGCAGGGTACCTATACGATCCTGGCCCAGACGGCGGCCGAAACGCTCGGCATTCCGATCGAACAGATCCGCGTCAAGCTCGGCGATTCCGCCCTGCCACGCGCGCCCGTCGCGGGCGGTTCGCAGCTTGCAAACCTGATGACCGGCGCCGTCTACAAGGCGGCAGTCGCCGCCCGTGAAGAGCTGGTGGGTCTGGCGATCAACGATCCCAACTCGCCGTTCCGAGATCTACAGGCCAATACGCTGATCGTTTCGGAAGGCCGCATTCTGCCGCCACGCGACGGCGGTAATGGCATCGCTATTGCCGATCTGCTGCGGCAGATCGGCCGCGACAAGATCGAGGTGCTGCGCAATACCCTGCCGGAAGACAAGCAGAGCAAGGCGGATCATTACCGCAACTTCTCGACCATCGCGACCATGCTGTCGCCGACGGAGGGCGACTATTCGATGCATAGCTGGTGCGCGCACTTCATCGAAGTGCGTGTCGACGAGGATTTCGGCACAGTGCGCGTCTCGCGCGTCGTTTCGGCGCTCGATTCCGGCCGGCTCTACAATCCGAAGCTCGCCGAAAGCCAGTGGAAGGGCGGCATTATCATGGGCATCGGCCAGGCGCTGCTTGAAGAGGGCATTGTCGATGAGCGCTACGCGCGCGTCATCAACAACAACCTCGGCGACTATCTCGTGCCGACCAATGCCGATATTCCCGACATCGAAGTGATTTCCGTCGGCATCCCCGATCCGCATGCCTCCGTGCTCGGCGGCAAAGCGGTCGGCGAACTGGGGATCGTCGGCGTTGCGCCGGCGATTGCCAATGCGGTTTTCCACGCGACGGGCAAACGGATACGCGATCTGCCGATTACGTTGGAGAAGTTGCTGTAATTTTTGAGGGATTTGGGGATGGTCGGGCAAGCGTGGTTTCGCCGCGCTCGCCTGCCCGGCCACTCACCCTAGCCCTTTCCCGCATTGCGGAGAGCGGGGACGATGGAGCTGGCAGGATAGATCTTCCAGCAACGAAAAAGACGCCGGTAAAAAGCGTGTCATGTCCGCAGCTTGTTTTTGACAGCCGATGATTGCTGTCTCTAGATTGGCTTCCGACTACGGGAGGCCGGTCCGGAGGTTGGCTGGCTGTGAGGAACAGGGCGGAGCATCATGAGCCAGTATGATATTCTCGATCAGCGCTTCAAGGCGCTGATCAATGGTTCTGCAAAATTGGAGCAGCTTTGGACGGGCGGGCGTTGGACCGAGGGACCCGTCTATGTGCCAGCCGCGCGTCATGTCGTGTGGTCTGATATACCGAACGACCGAATCCTGCGTTATGACGAGGTGACGGGCGCAGCCGGCGTCTTCGAGAGCCTGGTTGGTTATCACAATGGCCATACGCTCGATTTCGAGGGCCGGATCGTCGCATGCGAGCACGGCCGCCGCCGTGTCAGCCGGCTTGATCATGACGGCGTGTGGCGGTCGCTCGC
Source organism: Rhizobium sp. LEGMi-198b (assembly GCF_054114205.1). Lineage (NCBI taxonomy): Bacteria > Pseudomonadati > Pseudomonadota > Alphaproteobacteria > Hyphomicrobiales > Rhizobiaceae > Rhizobium > Rhizobium sp. LEGMi-198b. The sequence continues at coordinate 295,697 of NZ_JBSYVH010000004.1, forward strand.
CGAACATTTCGACGGCAAACGGCTGAATTCGCCGAACGACGTCGTCGTGAAGTCGGATGGCTCGGTCTGGTTCACCGATCCGACCTATGGGATCGACAGTGATTATGAGGGCTTTGCCGCACCATCGGAAATCAACGCATCGAATGTATACCGCATCGATCCGGCGGACGGAACGGTGACGCTGGTCGCCAGCGACCGCGTCAAGCCGAACGGCCTTGCCTTTTCGCCGGATGAAAGCGTGCTCTACGTCTCCGATACCGGTGGTTCGCATGTGCCCGGCCTGCCGCCGACAATCACGGCCTATTCCGTCAATCCGGACAGGCGCAGTCTTAGCGAGGGGCGGGTCTTCGCCACCTGCGAAGTCGGCATGTTCGACGGTTTCCGGGTCGATCGCCATGGCAACATCTTTGCCTCCAGCGGTGATTCGGTCCGGGTTTACGCGCCGGATGGCACATTGATCGGCCGCATTCTCGTTCCCGAAGTCATATCGAACCTCTGCTTCGGCGGCCCGAAGCGCAACCGGCTTTACATCACCGCCACGAGCTCGCTCTATGCGATTTATGTGAATAGCGGACCTGCTGAGCCGGCTAATCGTTTGCGTTAAGTGGAGTCTCGATTCGAATTTTTTGCCGCACTGCTTTGTTGGAAATGTTCGACGGCGCCATCCATTTGAACCCAATGGTGTTTCGACTGCTCGAAAACCGATATAACGGGAGCCGGGAATTTGGGATCTGCCAGCGCGCCGACGGCAACGCCGATCAGCGACGGTAGTCTGTCTGCCTTCCAATAGACGGTTGAGCCGCAGTTCGGACAGAAGTAGGTGTGGACCTTCCCGCCGCTTGCCGCATCGCGGCTGAACTCTTTTGGAGTTCCGGAAATGGCGACGGCATCGGCGGCATAAAAGGCGCCGACGCTAAACGGCGCGCCGGTCCTGCGTTGGCAGTCAAGACAATGACAGGCGACAACCAATTTCGATGGTTCTGAAAGCGTCAGCGTGAGAGCGCCGCAACTGCATCGGGCATCAGCCATTGGAACATCCTCCGTTTTCTGAAGCGGGATCGTGTGGAGATTTCAAACCAGCGCTGCGACGCCCTCCCGCTGCGCATCGTTCAGCATGCATCTGAGGCTGGTTCCAATTTCCAGCCGCGAACCAAAACTTCACTGTTCGGGGAATCTCGGTCGTGCCGCTATAATCGCGGCAATCAGGGCCTGCCGGAATGACCGGGGCCAGCGCCTGCGCCTGGGCCTCGCTCTGGTCCCTGGTCGAAGGCGGTGAAGGGGCGGGCTTCGCTTTGCGGCGGCGGCACGTCGAGGTAGGTCATGATATTGTCAACGTGGCTGACCTGCGAGCGCAGGCTGTCCAGCGACTTGCCGGTAAGATTGGTGCCGGCCGGCAACTGGGCGGTCAGCGGGTTTTCGTAGCGGCCGTTGACGCGCAGTTCGTAGTAGAGATGCGGACCGGTGGAATAGCCGGTAGAGCCGACATAGGCGATGACTTGGCCCTGGGTAACGCGCTCGCCGACATGCAGGTCCGACGGCGTCGAGGAAATGTGGGCATAGGTCGTCTCGTAGCCGCCGTCGTGGCGGATGCGGACATATTTGCCGTAGCCCGTTTCCCAGGAAATCTTTTCGACGGTGCCGTCGCCGGCTGCCATGATCGGGCTGCCCATCGGCGCGCGGAAATCGACGCCGTTGTGGAATTTCCGGACGCCGAGGATCGGATGAATGCGCCAGGCAAATCCGTCACCAAGCGTGCCGTTGGGCACGGGACGATGGGTCAGCACCTTGGCGACGGAGTGGCCACCCTCGTCGTAGAATTCTGAGGCACCGTCGCCGCCGTCCTTGTGCAGATAGAAGCGATGCGTGTCGCCATCGGTGTGGAACTCGATGAACATCAGTTCGCTTTTGCCATTGTCCGCCTTGCGAAACAGCAGGTCGACGCTATCGGGCGCATCGTCGCCACCCGTCAATGAAACGCCGTTCGCCTTGGCGAGCTTCATGAGCTGATCGACGCTTTCATCGGAAAGCCCCGCTTTCTTCAGCTTGGCGCTGATCGTCGACCGATCGTTGCTGTCGATGCCCTTGAGGTCGACGGCAGCCACGTCCGAAGAGGACGGCGTGTCGGCCTGGCTCTCGCTATAGAGCGTGGAAAACAGCCGGTCATCGGTAAGAGGCACGAAGCCGTCGGCATCGTCGCGCGCCACAATGCGCTCGGGTGTCTTCTCGCCGCTGAGGCGAGCCATGATCAGCTTCGGCTGCGCATCGGCGGTCTTTTTCTCCAGCAGCAGTTCCAGGCTGTCGCCGGGCGAAACCGTATCGGTTTCCAAGGCACGCTGCAGCTCGTCGCCAGCATCTACACCAAGACCGGCGGAGGCGAGGATATCCTGCAGGTCCTGCCGGTCCTTGGGCATGGAAACCAGCCTCTTGAACTCGCGGCCTGCCTCGCCCGTGGTCGCCCTCGACACGCTGACATTCAACGGCACGCCGCGAACCGGGAAGCGCGAGCGGCGGACCGCGTCGTAGCGATTGACATGCGGATAGATGCCCTGGCGGATATCCGCGAGCGACGGTGGCGAAAACAGAGCGTTCTCAGTCCGTGTATCGCCGTCATAGGCCGCATTGATGGCCGCGGCATCACTGTCTGCGGGTTCGGTAACCTCGGCTTTGAAGACCAGTGTCGTGCGGTGATAGGTGAAGATACGGGTTTCGCCGCTCGAGGTCTTTTCCGCCACCTGCGCAAAACGGGCGCCGTCGAAACGCTGTTTCGTGGCAAGCCGGTCGCTCTTGTGCAACGCCGGCTGCGATTGGACGAGCTGGGCTGTGTGAATCGGAACGGCCTGCTCGATCGTATGGCGGGCAAGCAGCGGGTAGAGAACGGTCGCGAGAAGGCCGCAGGAGGCGGTGCCGGCAAGGCCGATGGCGATCAGGTGGCGAAGATGGGCGGATCGGGGCAGAAAGGGAATATGAAATTCGTGATGCGGCCGCGCCTGAATCGCAGCCTCTGCAGGAAATTGGACGCGCAATGGACTTTCGACCATGAATTGAGGAACCCTGCAGACTGCGGTGGGCCCAAACTAGGGCAAATCATGTCAAAATCTGGGCAAATATTACGTATCTGTTAATTACCGTGATCTTCCAGGTTCGCAGATTCTCGCATCACGGGTGATTCGTCAACCGAAGATGGTGTCGTAAAGGAGCTTGAAATTCAGAACCAGGATGACGCCTGCAACCAGCCAGGAGAGGACGGCAACGCTCCTCGGAATGGTGAATCTGCCCATTTTTCTGCGATCTGTGACGAATTGGACAAGCGGAATGACCGCGAAGGGCAGTTGCATGGACAGAATGACCTGGCTCAGAACGAGCAGATCGGCAGTGCCTTTTTCACCATAAAATGCAGTAACAAAAACAACCGGAATAATTGCGAGGCCGCGCGTCAAAAGCCGTCTGGCCCAGTGTGGAATACGCAGGCGGAGGAAGCCTTCCATGACGATCTGGCCGGCGAGCGTCGCCGTCACGGTGGAATTAAGGCCGGAGGCGAGAAGTGCGACGGCAAACAGCGTCGAGGCGATCCCAAGGCCGAGCAGCGGCGACAGCAATTGAAAGGCCTGGCCGATTTCGGCGACATCCGAATGCCCGCTATTGTGGAAAGCGACGGCTGCGACGATCAGGATCGAAGCATTGACGAAAAGTGCCAGCATTAAGGCGATGGTGCTGTCAGTCGTCGCCCATTTGATCGCATCGCGACGGCCTTCATCCGTGCGCTTATAGGCGCGCGTCTGCACGATCGAGGAATGCAGGTAGAGGTTATGCGGCATGACGGTCGCGCCGATGATGCCCATGGCGATGTAGAGCATCTCGTGATTGGTGACGATCTCGGGCGACGGGATGAAACCATTGAGGATAGCGGCGATCGGAGGGGCGGCGGCGGCGATCTGGATGGCGAAGCAGACGGCGATGACGATGAGGAGCGCGATGACGAAGGCCTCCAGGAAGCGGAAGCCCTTATTCATCAGAAGCAGCAGCAGGAAGGCGTCGAGCGCGGTGATCAGCGCGCCGCCGATCAATGGGATACCAAAGAGCAATTGCAGCGCGATCGCAGTGCCGATGACCTCGGCGAGATCGCAGGCGATGATGGCAAGTTCGCAGGCAAACCACAGGGCCAGATTAACCGGCCTCGAATAGTGGTCACGGCAGGCCTGCGCCAGATCGCGGCCGGTGACGATGCCGAGCCGGGCCGCAAGTGCTTGCAGCAGGATCGCCATCAGATTGGACAGCATGATGACCGCTAGTAGCGTGTAGCCAAATTGCGCACCACCAGCGAGGTCGGTCGCCCAGTTGCCTGGGTCCATATAACCGACGGAGACCATATAGCCCGGCCCGAGGAAGGCGATCAGCCGCCGGACCCAGGTGCCGGCGTGCGGAACATGAATCGTTGCATTGACTTCCGGAAGGCTCAGCCGCGCCTCTTCATCTGGGCGGGCAAATTTCCACGCTTGCGGCGAGGCTGCTTCCTGAATCTGCGTCATGCGGGGCTCCGGGATCGAATTACGATGTGACTAAAGAAATATGCTGGATATCAACATTATGCAATAGGCTATATTTTATAGTTGCGGCGTTGTGATGGCGATGATGGCGCGTCGCAAAAATCATCATCCGCTTTCAAGATTGAAGCTCGTGCTATAAAGATCAAAGCGAGTTTATTCGTGCGTCCAGGGAGCCAAACGCATTGCCAGCCAGAAAACCGCCGATCCATCGCGACGAACCGCTGCCGGATGCCGAGACGCATTCGGAGGGTTTTCGGCATACGCGGGAGGCCACCCGTGGCGCTCTGGTGGAAGATTATGTCGAGCTGATCGCCGATCTCATCGATGATGGCAACGAGGCCCGGCAGGTGGATATCGCGGCAAGGCTTGGCGTGTCACAGCCGACGGTCGCCAAGATGCTGGCACGGCTCTGCGAAGACGGGCTGGTATCGCGGCGGCCCTATCGCGGCGTTTTCCTGACGGAGGCGGGCAACAAGATCGCCCAGAACATCCGTGCCCGCCATCAAACGGTCGAAGCGTTCCTACGCTGGATAGGCGTTAGCCCCGAGACGGCGCGTATCGACGCCGAGGGCATGGAACATCACGTCAGCGCCGAAACGCTGAAAGCGTTCCGTCGCACCATGCAGCGCGACGGGTGATCGGGGAGATCGCGTATCCTATTCCGCCGCGTCGTCGTGTCTGGAAATGGAATCGCGCACCACGCCATATTGGCTGCCCCAGCGGTCGGTCATTTCGGCGCGGATATCCCAGAGATCGGGGAAGAAGCGATGGCGAGCGCCGGCCTGTAACAGTTCGACCGGCCGGCCCTTGAGGGATTTCGAGCCGAGACCGATGGAGCGCTGGATCAGATAGATGTGGTTGGCGCGAAATTTCTGGAACAGTTCGTCGTACTCGGCCAATGCCTCGGCGACGACATAGCTGTCGCCATGATCGTATTTATCGTCATAGACATCCTCGACCGTTAGTCCGAGCGCGTCGAGATAATGGGCCTTGAAGGCCCGCCAGAGATCCGGCGGCATGCGCAGCAGAAATTTGAAGCCGGGCGATTCCTGGCCGCTGCCATTGCCGAGCTGCAGGCGGATCTGCTGATATTCCTTCGGCGACATGGTTTCGAGCAGATCGAGCTGCGCCGTCATCATCCGCATCAGCCGATGCACGCGGCCCATCAGCGTCACCACGCGATGGGTCTTGTTTTCCTCGATGAAGGCGATCACGTCGACCAGCGTATAGGCGATGAGCTTCATCCAGAGCTCTTCCACCTGATGGACGATCTGGAACTGCAGCTCGTCGCCGTTGACCATCCCGTTTAGTGGCTTCTGGCAGGCGAGCAGCTTGTCGCATTGCAGATAAACGCCATAGTCGCGCATGTCTGGCGCCTCGATCCGCGCGTAATAGTCTTGCTTCTGCATCTTCGTTCCCTTTGTCCCGGCCTTTGCCGCTGGCATATTTGCCCTTTTGGAAGGATACGAAATTTTCCCTTGAACATTGTTCCTAATTGTCTTCTAAAATTGCCAATCAGGAGTACGATCAACCTTATGAAAGGCAATCGAGGGAACGCTGGACTTGGACGCGCTCGACCATAAGATCGTCTCTGCCCTGGAGGCCAATGCCCGCATCTCCTTTGCCGCGCTCGCCGATCTGGTCGGTCTCAGCAAGACGCCGTGCTGGAAACGGGTGAAGGCGCTGGAAGAGGCCGGTGTGATCCGCGGTTACCGGACGATCCTCGATCCGGCACAGCTCGGCTTTGGCCTGGAAGCCTTCGTGCAAGTGTCGATCGACGTCGAGCGCTTCGATGCCTTCGAAGCCGCGGTGCGCCGCCATCCGCTGATCTGGCGCTGCCATGCGACGACGGGGGAGGCCGACTATCTCCTGCACATATTGGCCGCCGACATGGCCGCCCTCGATCGGCTGCTGCGTCAGGAACTGAACCGGCTGCCGGGCGTGCGGCATACGGTAACGTCGATGTCGACACGAGAGATCAAGTCGGACATCTCGTTTGCCGACGCCGCGCGACATATTGGCGGTAGCCGCTAGGCTGCGGAAAGGCCGGCTGATCCGGTAGCGATAGTTATACTGTTGGCGGGCTAATGAGCGTTACCGATTTGAAGTAGGTCTGGAAACGCTTGGTGTCGCGCGTCAGTACGGAGAGGCCGCTGACGGTCGCATGAGAGCCGATGAAGAAATCCGGCAGAACGCCTGTGCGCGTTCCACCAGCTTTTCGATATTGGTCAAAAACCTTGCCAGCAAGGAAAAGTGCCGCTCGTGGAATCGATATGATGCTGACGCCAGTCCCGACAAGCATCTCATCGAGATCTTCAATGCGCTGGTAGCGAACGGATATTTCGGCGTAAACGACGTCGTTGATGTAGAGAGGACCCACGAGCGATGCTTTGTCGAGCTCGCCGATGGACCAGTCATACCAAATCGGATCGTCGGTAATAATATCCAGAAGTATGTTGGAATCGACGAAGATCACATCAATCGTCGCCACGCGTCAGTGCCATAATCTCGTCAGTGCTCAGGCCTTTTCCGGCATGTCCTCGAAATTTGGCAAAACGGCTGATTTGTCTGCCGGTTTCCACCGGGACAAGGACAATGCTGCCATCGGCAGCTCGGCGAAAATCGATCTGGCTTCCGGGGCCAATGCCGAGCTTGTCGCGAACGGCTTTTGGAATCGTGACCTGTCCTTTTGCAGTTACGGTCGTACTCATGGGAATCCCGGTAATGATTGCTAAAATAGAGGTATTACTTTTAACCGCGACTTTCAAGACAGGCCGGTTTCGGCGAGCTTATGGGTATCCAAACATCGGCTTCTCGCACCCCCGACAAACTTAAGGCCCGGAAGCCCGGGCCTTGTCCTCCGAATCCACCAAAGCAACGGCGAGCCGTTACATCTTGCTCATGCCCTTCTCGGCATTTTCCATGTGGGTCACACAATTTTTCATCTTGTGCGCCTTCATGGCGTCTTTTGCCATAGTCACCTGTTTGGTGGCGGCTGTCTTTTTCGTCTGGTCGGTCATTGCATCCACTTTGGTCTGCAAGGCCATAATGGAAGCATCGTCACATTTCACCGTGGCTGCGGCATAAACGGGCATGGTGCTCGCCGCTGCAAGCACGGCCGCGATCAAAATCGATCTCAGCATGTGCATTTCCTCCGAAAGGGCATAATTGCCCTTTGCGAGAACGTACCTGCACGCATAAGTGTTCCGGCCTGAAGCGACCTGCGACAAATTGAAACATGCTAAAGTAATGCCTTCAAATTCCGGCATACCATTCGTAGCCGCGATCTTCCCAGAAACCACCTTTGCCGCCCCAGAGATCGTTGAATTTGTCGCGGATTTCGATGCGCATGACATATTTGGCGTGCTTGTAGCCGAGCTGGCGCTCGACGCGCAGACGTAGCGGCGCGCCATGGGCGACTTCGAGATCCTTGCCGTTCATCGAATAGGCGAGGATCGTCTGCGGATGAAAGGCGTCGATCAGGTCGAGGCTCTCGTAGTAGCGGCCGCTGCCGTCGAGCGTCTGCTCTAATTCGTCGGCGCAATAGAACACCGCATAACGCGCGCCCGGCTTCAGCCCGGCGCTCTGCAGAATGAGGCCAAGCGGCACGCCGGTCCATTTGCCGATGGCGCTCCAGCCTTCCACGCAGTCGTGCCGGGTGATCTGCGTGCGCGACGGCAGTTGCTTTAGGTCGGCCAGCGAAAACTCCATCGGCTGGTTGACCATGCCGTCGATCTTTAGCTTCCAGGTGGAGAAGCCGTTTTCCACCATTGCGGCATAATCCGCAGTGCCGGGATTATCCGTGCCGTTCGAGCGGAAGGTCGGCGAGAGGTCCTTTTCGGTATATTCGCGGGCAAGCGTCTGCGGCGGGACGAGAAGGCGTTGTGTGCCCATGGTCAGACCTTCGGCCAGCGCGAGAACCTTCTGGACGTTCTGGTTCTCGGTGACGTCGTCGCAGCCGGTAAGGCCGATAGCGCCGAGGCTGGCGACAGAACCGATGAGGAAACCGCGGCGGCTGACGATCTTGCTCATGCGTCCTCTCCTTCCCTACGGATGGCGTAGCGGCCGGTGACCATGGAGCGCATGTTGTTCCAGAGACCGGACAGGATGACCATCGCCACATGGACCAGGACGAAGAGAACGATCGTCCAGGCGGTGATGAAATGAATGCCGCGCGCCGTCTGCCGCCCGCCGAAGATATCGAGCAGGAACGGGTAGCCGGCATCGATGCCGGGCGACATGGTGAGCCCGGTCGCCAGCATCAGCGGCAGCAGGATGAAGATGACGATCAGGTAGCTGAGCTTTTGCAATGCATTGTAGCGCTTTGCCTTCTCGCCTTTCGGGAAGCGCAGGCGGGCGTGCTCAATGATTTCATGCCAGAGATTGCGCGGCGAGACCTCGGCACCCGAGGGCGCCAAGTCGCGGCGGAAATGGCCGGCAATGAAGCCATAGAGCAGATAGATCAGGCCGTTGAAGACGAAGAGCCAGGCAAAGAAGAAATGCCAGCGCCGGCCGGCGGCCAAGTCCTGGTAGCTCGGGATCGTTGCCCAGGCGGGAAAAGCGCGTTCGGTCCATTCGCCATCCTCTTTCGAGGCGCCGAGAACGCCGGTCGTCGGGATCGTCAGGCCGCCGATGCGGAAGGTGCCGTAGGGCTGGTTGTCGCCATCGGTGGCCGATATCTGCAGCCAGGATGGATCGGCATTGGCGCCGTACTGCCCCCAGTAAAGGGCAGGATGGGCGTTGAAAATCTGCATGCCGCTCATCAGCAGCAGCGAAAGACAGAGCACATTCAGCCAGTGCGTCAGGCGGGTAACGATCGAATGCCGGCGAATGTAGATCGTCCGGGGAGGCGCAGGTGGTGCACCGGTCGTATCGATGTCGGCCATGGCTAGGCTCCTCTCGAAATCTTCAATGAACCCTTTGGAAACCCTGGCTGCAGAGTACCACAAATCCACCGGGAAAGTGGCGGCGCCCCATCAGCGAGGGAACTGAATCTGGAGCGCCGCATGGCAGGCTACGGCGGGGGCGGGTGCCGATTGGCCTGCAGGCTTCCCTTGGGCGGGAAGGGAAGATCACATCGGCGGAACAGTGCCGTTGACGCCGACGGCAACGAGATTGGTGGAAACGATGCCGTCACCTGTGGTTTGGCCGGTGATGAAGACACCGGCGCCTACCTTCAGATCGTCCTTGGTGGCCGAGGTGAAGGTCACGACCGGAGTTCCGTCCGGAATGTTGATTTTCTTCTCGCCGCCCTTATAGGTCAGGGTGAGCGTCGGGCCATTGACCGACTTGACGGCATTGGCGACCGTGGCATTGGTCATCGAGCTGTTCGGCTTCGAATCCCAGGGGCGGTCGCCTTCGCCGGTGCCCTTCATCGAGGCGGGGAAGATCACGACTTCGATGGCGCCGGCAACGCCGCTGGCGGTTGGCTCATTGGCGATGCCGACGAAATCGCCGGGCTTGATATTGGCGGCTGAGGCCTTGGTGACGCCGGCGACGGCCCAGCCGGATTTCAGCATGACGGCGATGTCCTTGCCGTCGCGGGACTTGACGTTGAGGGTGTCGCCATCGAGGCTTTCGATCGTGCCGCGTACGCGGACGGGGTCGGCGGCATTGGCGCCCTGTAGCGCGGCGAGCGTTACGACAGCGCCGGTGGCCAGTGCCAATATGCCCTTCGTCAGATGCTTGCGATCCATGAATAGTCTCCTTTGATCTACCTACTAATCGGTAGGTTTTTTCGACAGAGCGGCCAAGGTCGGCCAACAGAATTCCTTGCATGAGAGAACCGGAGGAAGTCATCTCGATTGCAACGAAGGCGATCCTATCTACCACTCGGTAGCTCCGCCAATCAAACAAGCGTGAGAGCCGCGTTATCGGTCCACATCACGAAAATCTGAATAATTTCAATGGAGAGTGGCCAGCCGATCGAACAGCGGTTCGACGATGGTGGCAAAGACTGACGGGTCGCCATAGGCTCGCGCCGAGAGCATGGCGCCATGCACGGTTGCCATGAAGGACAGAGCTTCCCCCGCTGCCGGGCGCGGCAAAATAAGACGGCCTTCGGCCGCCCCTTTTTCCATCACGGCGGCAAGCCAACTCGAGAGATCCCGGAAATGCCCTCGCACTTCGGCGGCAACATCGGCCGGCAGCACCGGCAGTTCGGCGGCAAGCATGGCGCAGATGCAGAAGGGTGCGGTATTGTCTCGGATGCATGCTTCCCAGAAGCCCGTATAGGCGCGAAGGCGTGCAACGGGATCGGCAATATTGGCGTCGACCCCGGCGAGACCCTGCCGAGCCTCTTCCCGATAACGCGCCACGACGGTCCTGACGAGATCGGCCTTGGTCGGAAAATGGTGATGAATGCTGGCTTTGCGAATGCCGACCTCTGCCGAAATATCAGCGAAGCTGAAGCTGTTATAGCCGCCCGCGATGATCAGGCCGCGTGCCGATTGGACGATCTCGTCCGCTTTTGTCGAAATATTGCTCATTCACTTTGCCTACCTATTGGTAGGGTGTCTGTCAAGTCCGAGCCAAAACTCCGATCAATTCGGGGATTGAGGTTGAAATTTTGCAGTTTGGCGCAATGTTTAAGCGCAAAAAAGCTGGTTGCCTCAAAATCCCCTTCCTGTCACGTTATGGCTAGGACACGAAAGATTGGAGAACCGAAATGATCGCGATTCGTCCACTTTTGATCGGCCTTACCCTCATCCTTGCGTTGGTGCTGATTGCGCTCAGCATTTTGCTGGTCAATCCCGTAAAGCCCATCCATCAATCCGACAACCTTATCCCGATGCAGACCGAGCCCGCCCAGCGCCAGTAGCGGCTAAGCAATTCCAGGAAAAGTGCGAAGCGGTTTTCCGTCTGGAATGCGTAGAAACAAAGGGATAGAGCGGAAAGCGATTCCGTGAAACGCTTTCCGCTCTACGGTTTCAGCTTGACGGCGTGAAGCGCGCCACCAGCGTATGACGATCGCCGGGATAGGTGAGGCGGACATGTGTGATCGGTCCGAGGTTGCTCCAGGTGCGCCGTTCGATGACGAGGCAGGCGGTGCCTTTGGCAATGTCGAGGCTCGTGGCGGCCTCGCCCTCGGCGGGGATGGCGCGGATCTGGTGCTCGGCCGTGCTCCATGGCACCTGATTGATCAGCCACGGTCCCGGCGGCAATGCGTCGAAATCGACCTGAGCCGCCTCCGGTACGGCGTCGAGATTGATGACGCGGTCTTCCAGACAGAAAGGCCGGCGGCCGGCGTAGTGAATGCAGGTGATGTCCAGCACCGAGACCGCGCCGGCAAATTGCAGCCGCCGCGCATCCTCGGGACGACCCTTGCGCTTGGCGCGTTTCACGATCTTATGGGAGTAGGGCAGGTTCAGCGACAGGATTTCCGACTTGATGTCGTGGATTTCCAACACTGCCGATTGCGCCTGTGGCTGAGTGACGAAACTCCCTGAGCGCTTCCGCCGCTCGATCAATCCGGCCCGGGCAAGCTGCGTCAGCGCCTTGTTCACCGTCATGCGCGAACAGTCATATTGTTCGGCCAGGGCAAGTTCGAAGGGAATCCGATGGCCGGGCGGCCAATCGCCGGAAACGATCCGGCTCTCGATATCGTTCAGGATACGCTGATGGAGCGTCGCCTCTTTACCTGTGGTCATGCCGCCGACCGCTTCCTCGTGAGACCTGGGTAATCGTCACTTTGTTTATTTAGGATTTCATTGTCGCGAGGAAAAATTCTTTTTCAACCGATTAGTTCGCTCATCACAGCGCGGAATCGAGCGGAGATTGCTTCCCGTCTGTTGTGCCGCCCGCCTTCGACCTGTTTGCGGCCCTGCGCCCAGACGCTGTCGACGGCAACGCCGCCGGCAAACATCCATTGATCCAGGATTTGATCGCCGGAGAGATAGGGAACGGCGCTGACATTGAGGGAAACCACATCGGCGTAACGGCCTATGGCGAGCCCGGCCGGCGCCTTCAATGCCACACCGCCACCGGCGATTGCGTGATCGAACAGTGCGCGCGCCGTCGAGCCGCCCGATGAAGCGATGACATTGCGGGCCCTCAGCGCCAGGCGCTGCGAATATTCCAACTGCCGCAGCTCTTCCGGAACGGAAATCAGGATATTGGAATCCGAGCCGATGCCATAGCGGCCGCCTTCCTCCAGAAACAGCGGTGCCGGAAAGGTGCCGTCGCCGAGATTGGCTTCCGTCACCGGGCAGAGGCCGGCGATCGCACCGCTTTTCGCCATCCGCCGGGTTTCGTCATCGGTCATGTGGGTGTCGTGGATTAGGCACCAGCGCCCGTCGACCGGGGCGTGATCGAGCAGCCATTCGACCGGTCGCGCGCCGGACCAGGCAACGCAATCCTCGACTTCCTTCACCTGTTCGGCGACGTGGATATGGATCGGTCCATCATCGGCGAGCGGCACGAGTTTTGCCAGCTCCTCGGGCGTTACTGCCCGCAGGCTGTGCGGGGCAAGGCCGAGTTCGGCACCCGGCACCCGATCAACGATCGTCCGGCAGCCGGCCATCAGGGCCTCGAATCGATCGAGCGAATTGATGAAGCGTCGCTGGCCGTCGATGGGGGCTGCGCCGCCGAAGCCGGAATGGGCGTAGAAGACCGGCAGCAGCGTCAACCCAATGCCGGTTTCAGTGCTTGCCGCGCCGATGCGCTCGGCAAGCTCGGCAATATTGGCATAGGGGCTGCCGTCCTTGTCGTGATGCAGATAATGGAACTCGCCGACCCGGGAAAAACCGGCTTCCAGCATTTCCATGTAGAGCTGCGCGGCCACCGCCTCGACATGATCGGGGGTCATCGAGAGCGCGAACTTGTACATGACGGTCCGCCAGCTCCAGAAGCTGTCGTTCGCCGGGCCTCGGACTTCGGCAAGGCCGGCCATGGCGCGCTGAAAGGCATGGCTGTGGAGGTTGGGCATGGCAGGAACCAGAACGTCGTGCCGCTCGTCACCGGCCTCTGCCGCAACATCAGCCTCGATGCCGGCAATGCGGCCATCCTCCAGAGTCAGTCGGACATTTTCCCGCCAGCCATCCTGAAGCAGTGCCGAACGTGCATGGAGTTTCGTCATGACCTAGCTCTTTCCTTTTGGATACTGAGTCCAAAATCCCTCTTGTCAGTTCTTTTAATATGTATATACATTATGAGCCCATAAGGAAAGGCGTAAAGCTGATGAGTGGGAACAATTTTTCCGGCGATAGCGTAAGATCCGAGGGCGAAAGCCGCCTTTGGCGCAATGCCCGTCTGGCGACCTTGCGAGAGGATGGGCCGGGGCTCGGCATTGTCGAGAAGGGTGCGATCCTGACCAAGGGTGGCCGCATCCTTTTCGCGGGCAGCGAAAGCGATGCGCCTGAGATCGGCGATGCCGAAACCATCGATCTCGAAGGCCGCTGGGTTACGCCCGGTCTCGTCGATTGCCACACGCACATCGTTCACGGCGGTAACCGCGCCCGCGAATTCGAGATGCGTCTGGAAGGCGCGAGTTACGAAGAGATTGCGCGGGCCGGCGGTGGCATCGTTTCCTCCGTCAACGCAACGCGCGCGCTTTCCGTCAACGATCTTATTGCGACGGCCTTGCCGCGCCTCGATACGCTGCTTGCCGAAGGTGTCACCACGATCGAGGTAAAATCCGGCTATGGCCTCAGCATCGAATCCGAATTGAAGATGCTGCAAGCCGCCCGGGCGCTGGAAGACGCCCGTCCGGTCCGCGTCGTCACATCCTATCTCGCCGCGCATGCGACGCCGGCGGATTACAAGGGCCGCAACGACGACTATATTTCCGATGTCGTGTTGCCGGGTCTCGAGCAGGCGCATGCCAAGGGCTTGGCCGATGCCGTCGACGGCTTCTGCGAGGGGATCGCCTTTTCGCCGGCTGAGATTGCCCGCGTCTTCGATCTTGCCAAGTCGCTTGGCATCCCGGTGAAACTGCATGCCGAGCAGCTTTCCAATCTCGGCGGCGCCAAGCTTGCCGCCTCCTATGGCGCGCTTTCCGCCGACCATGTCGAATATCTGGATGAGGACGGCGTGAAGGCGATGGCGGATGCCGGCACGGTCGCGGTCCTTCTGCCCGGCGCCTTCTACGCCATTCATGAGAAGCAGAAGCCGCCGGTCAAGGCGCTGCGCGAGGCGGGTGTTCCAATCTCCATCGCCACCGACTGCAATCCCGGCACCTCGCCGTTGACCTCCATGCTGCTGACGATGAACATGGCAGCAACCCTCTTCGGCCTGACGGTCGAGGAATGCATCGCGGGTGCCACCCGTGAAGGCGCCCGCGCGCTCGGCCTGCTTTCCAAGACCGGCACGCTGGAGGCCGGCAAATCGGCCGATTTCGCCATCTGGAATATCGAAAGCCCTGCCGAGCTTGTCTATCGCATCGGCTTCAATCCGCTCCACGCCCGCATCTTCAAGGGGGAAAGATTCGACCGATGACTGTCACTCTCCATCCCGGCTCCGTTTCGCTGAAACAATTGGCCGCGATCTATTGGACCGGCGAGCCTGCCAAGCTCGATGCCTCCTTCGATGCCGGCATTCTCAAAGCTGCAGCGCGTATCGCCGAGATTGCCGCCGGCAATGCGCCGGTCTACGGCATCAATACCGGCTTCGGTAAACTGGCTTCCATCAAGATCGACAGCGCCGACGTCGCCACCCTGCAGCGCAACCTCATTCTTTCGCATTGCTGCGGCGTCGGCCAGCCGCTGCCGGAGAACGTCGTTCGCCTTATCCTGTCGCTGAAGCTGATCTCGCTTGGCCGCGGCGCTTCCGGCGTGCGTCTGGAACTGGTGCGGTTGATCGAGGCGATGCTGGAAAAGGGCGTCGTGCCCGTCATCCCCGAGAAGGGTTCTGTCGGCGCTTCCGGCGATCTCGCCCCGCTCGCGCATATGACCGCTGTCATGATGGGTCATGGCGATGCCTTTTATGCCGGTGAACGGCTGGACGGCGCAGCCGCGTTGGAAAAGGCCGGACTGACGCCGGTCGTGCTTGCCGCCAAGGAAGGGCTGGCGCTGATCAACGGCACGCAGGTCTCGACCGCGCTCGCGCTTGCCGGTCTCTTTCGCGCCCATCGCGCCGCGCAGGCAGCGTTGATCACCGGCGCGATGTCGACGGATGCCGCCATGGGTTCTTCGGCGCCGTTCCATCCCGATATTCATACGCTGCGCGGCCACAAGGGGCAGATCGATACCGCCGCTGCCCTCCGCGGCCTGCTTGCCGGTTCGGTGATCCGTCAAAGCCACATCGAGGGCGACGAGCGCGTTCAGGATCCCTACTGCATCCGCTGCCAGCCGCAGGTCGACGGCGCCTGTCTGGATCTCCTGCGTTCGGCCGGCCGCACGCTTGAAATCGAGGCCAATGCGGTCACCGACAATCCGCTTGTGCTCTCGGACAATTCCGTGGTTTCCGGCGGCAACTTCCATGCCGAGCCGGTAGCTTTCGCTGCCGACCAGATCGCCATCGCCGTCTGCGAGATCGGCGCGATCTCGCAGCGCCGCATCGCGCTCTTGGTCGATCCGGCACTGAGCTATGGCTTGCCGGCCTTCCTCGCCAAGAAGCCCGGTCTGAACTCCGGACTGATGATTGCCGAGGTAACTTCGGCTGCGCTGATGAGCGAAAACAAGCAGATGTCGCATCCGGCTTCGGTCGATTCGACGCCGACCTCCGCCAATCAGGAGGACCACGTGTCAATGGCATGCCATGGCGCCCGCCGGCTCCTGCCGATGACTGACAATCTCTTCGGCATCGTCGGCATCGAGGCGCTGACGGCCGCACAGGGCGTCGAGCTACGTGCGCCGCTAACCACCAGTCCCGAACTGACACTCGCCATCGCCACCATCCGTGCCGCAGCGCCTACGCTGGATGAAGACCGCTACATGGCAAACGACCTCAAGGCCGCCAGCGACCTCGTCGCTTCCGGCGCACTCAACGCATCCGTATCCGCCGGCATCCTGCCCTCTTTGGAGATATGACATGACCAACCCACGCCATAATATCCGCGAAATCCGCGCGCCTCGCGGCCCGGAGCTCAACGCCAAGAGCTGGATGACCGAAGCGCCGCTGCGCATGCTGATGAACAACCTCGATCCGGACGTTGCGGAAAACCCGAACGAGCTGGTCGTCTACGGCGGCATCGGCCGCGCCGCTCGCACCTGGGACGATTTTGACCGTATCGCCGCGACGCTGAAGACGCTGAACGAAGACGAGACGCTGCTCGTACAGTCCGGCAAGCCGGTCGCCGTATTCCGTACCCATAAGGATGCGCCGCGCGTGCTGATCGCCAACTCCAACCTCGTGCCGCACTGGGCGACCTGGGATCACTTCAACGAGCTGGATAAAAAGGGCCTTGCCATGTACGGCCAGATGACGGCCGGCTCGTGGATCTATATCGGCACGCAGGGCATCGTGCAGGGCACCTACGAGACCTTTGTCGAGGCCGGTCGCCAGCACTATAATGGCAACCTGAAGGGCAAGTGGATCCTGACCGGCGGTCTCGGCGGCATGGGCGGCGCACAGCCGCTGGCCGCCGTCATGGCTGGTGCCTGCTGCCTCGCCGTCGAATCCGACGAAACCCGCATCGATTTCCGCCTGCGCACCCGTTATGTCGACGAAAAGGCGAAGACGCTCGACGAAGCGTTGGCCCTGATCGACAAGTGGACGAAGGCTGGCGAAGCCAAGTCTGTCGGCCTGCTTGGCAATGCTGCCGAAATCTTCCCGGAACTGGTGAAGCGCATGAAGGCTGGCGGCCCGCGCCCCGATATCGTCACCGACCAGACCTCGGCGCACGACCCGCTGAACGGCTACCTGCCGGCCGGTTGGACGGTGGCCGAACACAGGGCCAAGCGAGAGAGCGATCCGAAAGCCGTCGAAGCTGCCGCCCGCGCTTCGATGAAGGTGCATGTCGAAGCCATGGTCGCCTTCTGGGATGCTGGCGTGCCGACGCTCGACTACGGCAACAACATTCGCCAGGTCGCCAAGGATGAAGGCTTCGAAAATGCCTTTGCTTTCCCGGGCTTCGTGCCGGCCTATATCCGTCCGCTCTTTTGCCGCGGCATCGGTCCCTTCCGCTGGGCTGCTCTCTCGGGCGATCCGGAAGATATCTACAAGACCGACGCCAAGGTGAAGGAGCTGCTGCCCGACAACAAGCACCTGCACAACTGGCTGGACATGGCGCGCGAGCGTATCGCCTTCCAAGGTCTGCCGGCACGCATTTGCTGGGTCGGTCTCGGCGATCGCCACCGTCTCGGCCTTGCCTTCAACGAAATGGTCAGGAATGGCGAGCTGAAGGCGCCCGTCGTCATCGGCCGCGACCATTTGGACTCTGGCTCGGTCGCTTCGCCGAACCGCGAAACGGAAGCCATGAAGGACGGCTCGGATGCCGTTTCCGACTGGCCGCTGCTCAACGCCCTGCTCAACACCGCATCCGGCGCTACCTGGGTATCGCTGCATCACGGCGGCGGCGTCGGCATGGGCTTTTCCCAGCACTCCGGCATGGTCATCTGCGCCGACGGCACCGATGATGCGGCCAAGCGCCTGGAGCGCGTTCTCTGGAACGACCCGGCAACCGGCGTCATGCGCCATGCCGATGCCGGCTACGACATCGCCCTCGATTGGGCCAAGAAGCAGGGCCTGCGCCTGCCGGCCATCCTGGGGAACTGAAGCCTACACCAGCCGCACAAGACCGCCGTAGCTTGCGACGGTCTTGTCGGCGGTGATCAGAGAAATACTCTCGACAAAGGCTTGAGCGACCAGAATTCGGTCGAAAGGATCTTTGTGAATATCGGGCAGATCCGCGACCGCGGCCGCGTGCTGTCCGAGAACGGGTAGTTCTTCATATCCGTTTTCAAGCAGATTTTCGTAGAGCCTGCGGGCATCGACCACAAAGTCGGGTCGCGCCAATCCCGTCTTGATCGCCACCTCCCATATGCTAGCAGTCGAAAATGCAATCGTATTGTCGAGGTCTTCAATCAAGTTGCGGGCTTTCTCCGGCAGTCGCTGGGAAGCGACCGTTGCCCAGAGCAGAATATGTGTGTCCAGGAGAAATCTCATCGATCTCTAATGCTTTTGAAATCATTGAGATTGCCACGAAACATCTCCTCGATTTCAGTGGACATCATCGTGTCGAAATCTTCGGGAACCACGATCTCACCTTTCATGAAGCCGATGCGGCGCTTCTTCGGAGCTTCTTTCTCCTCTAGGGGCACAACTTTCACCATCGGCTTGCCCGCCTTGGCGATAATGAAAGCTTCGCCCTTGGCCGCTTTCTCGATCAGTCGCGACAAATGCGTCTTCGCCTCATGTATATTGACGGTTTCCATGACAGGCTCCGAATGGACTTAGTCCACCAAACTTAGTTTACTCTGGATCGAATTGCAATGATTGGACAGGAACCTATGGCAACGCCAAAAATCATGATTCTCCGCCGCGATAGGCACCGTCGCATGCCCTGGAAAAACGGCGGCGGGGAGACGGTGGAGATCGCCGTTTCGCCCGACGGCGCCGGGCTTGCCGACTTCGACTGGCGCGTCAGCATGGCGACCGTTGCCATGGATGGACCGTTCTCGGTCTTTCCGGGCATCGATCGTACGCTATCCATTCTTGATGGCGAGGGTATGACCCTCTTCATCGAGGGGCGCGGGCCGGAGCGCCTGACGCAGGCGAGCGACCCGCTACCCTTTGCCGCCGATGCGCCAACTTCGGCAACTTTGATTGACGGGACGATCACGGATCTCAATGTGATGACGCGGCGGGCGCGCTTTACGCATTCGGTGCGGCGTGTCTCGGTCGACGGAAATAGCGAAGTCGCTTTCGAGGGCGGGACCAGCCTTGTTCTTTGCCATCGCGGCGATGTCGAGATTGACGATGCTGTGCTTGCCGCGGGCGATTGCCTTCTTGTTTCGAATGACGTCGCCACAAGGCGCTCGATCTCTGGCAAGGCGGAGCTGTTCTGCATCGCCATCGAGGCAATATAGTCGGCTATTAACTGCCCCTGGCTTGACACTCACCCGGCTCGACTATCCTATTTCTGCGCAGCAGAGAGGATGCCTGCATGAGCGACGATCAGATCCCCGCCGATAGCAAGCTCACCACGTCAAAGCGCCGCTGGGCGGCGGAGGGCAAGTTTCTGACGGGGCGCATCAGCCGACCCGAGACCGAGCGGCTGCCGCCGGGGCAGCATCTCGTCAAGAACTGGCCGGTGCTCGATCTCGGCGTGCAGCCACATGTGTCCTTGTCGAGCTGGCGGCTCGATGTGGTCGGTTTCGTGGAAACGCGGCTCAGCCTCGATTGGGCGGCTTTCCAGGCGATCGAGCAAAGCACCCGCGTCAGCGACATCCATTGCGTGACGACCTGGTCGCGCTACGACAATCGCTGGGAAGGGGTTTCGACGCGCGATATGCTCGATCTCGCTATGCCGACGGCCGAAGCGCATCATGTGCTGCTGACGAGTTATGACGGCTACACCACCAACCTCCCTCTTTCGGATTTCGCGGCCGAAGATGCGATCCTCGCCACTGCCTGGGAGGGCCAGCCATTGACCGGCGAGCATGGCGGCCCGATGCGTCTCGTCGTGCCACATCTTTATTTCTGGAAGAGCGCGAAGTGGCTGAACCGCATCGAACTCATCAGTGCCGACAGGGCCGGCTTCTGGGAGAAGAATGGCTATCACATGTATGGCGATCCCTGGCGGGAGCAGCGCTATTCGGACGATTGACGCCCGTAGGATGCTGTCGGCGGAGATATAGCTTAGGTAAACTCGGCAGGAATCGCGGTTTCTTATGTCACCGTGTCAATTTTTGATGGCTGCGGCGCGGGTTTGCGGCTTTGCAATCCATGGCGATGGGCGTATTCAATGATCGTATGATTGTTGCCGGAAGCGCCCGGTCCCTTGAACGCCATTCTCTGAAATTTCATGTCATGACCATTGCCCGGACCACAGATCAGCCTTCCGAAGCAAGTTTCGGCCGGCAGTCCCGCATCATCGCCCTTGTCGTCGCCGTCTCCTTCTTCATGCAGATTCTGGACGGCACCATCGTCACGACCTCATTGCCGCAGATGGCTATGACCTTCGGCATCCAGCCGGTGTCGATGAGCATCGGCATTACGGTCTATCTGTTGACGATGGCGGCCTTCGTGCCGCTGGCGGGCTGGGCCGGCGACCGCTACGGCGCGCGGCGGGTGTTTTTGGCGTCGATCGCCATCTTCACCGTGGCGTCGCTGTTCTGCGGCCTCTCCGGCAATCTCTTCGAATTCGTCATTGCCCGCGCCGTACAGGGCGTCGGCAGCGCGTTGATGACGCCGGTCGGTCGCATCATCGTGCTGAAAAACGCGCGCAAATCCGATCTGGTGCATGCCGTGTCGATGATTACCTGGCCGGCGCTGACGGCTCCGGTCATCGGCCCGGTGCTCGGCAGCTTCATCACCACCTATTTCAGTTGGCACTGGAATTTCCTGATCAATATTCCGATCGGGATCATCGGCCTCGGCCTCGTCCTGCGCTTCGTGCCGGATCAGCGGGAGGAAAAGGTCGCGCGGCTCGATTTCATCGGCTTCCTGCAATCGGCGGCGGGGCTGACCTTCCTGCTGGCCGGTCTGGAGTTCGTGGTCCAGGGGACGACGGGATTGGCGCCCAGCATCGGGCTCATTGCCGCCGGCGTGGTTTTCTCCGTCATCGCCACCCGGCATTTCATGAGGGTCGATGCGCCCTTGCTCGATCTCTCCGCCTTCAAGGTGCAGACCTTCGCCATGTCGACGCTTTCGGCGGGAACGGCAAGCCGGGTTGCGATCAATGCCACGCCCTTCCTGATCCCGCTGCTTTTCCAGGTCGGCTTCGGGCGTACGGCGATCGACGCCGGCACCTATCTGCTCTTCTACTTCGCGGGCAATCTCGGCATGAAGGCGATCACCACGCAGATGTTGAAAGTCTTCGGCTTCCGCAACGTGCTTGTTGTCAATGGCCTGATCTCGTCGGCCAGCATCGGTGGATGCGCGTTTCTGTCGCCGTCGACGCCGGATCTGCTGATATATTGCCTGCTATTCATTGCTGGCCTGTCGCGTTCAATGAACTTCACGGCGCTGAATACGCTCGGCTTTGCCGATATCCATGCGGCGCAGCGCAGTTCCGCCTCGACGCTCTCGAGCATGCTGCAGCAGGTCTCGCTGTTGCTCGGCGTTGCCGTCGCCGCCGCCGTGCTCAATCTCTCGCGCATCATCCATGGCGGAGAGACGCTTTCCCTTGTCGATTTTCACTGGGCTTTTCTGGTCGTTTGCCTCATTGGCGCGGTCTCGTCGCTGCGCTTCCTCCGCTTGCCGCATGATGCGGGTGCCGAGGTGTCGCGGCATCGCATCAAGACATGAACATGGCTTTCAAATAATTGCGATATTTGACCTGCCCGCCGCTGTAAATCGGGTTACAGGCTCCCATATGAATAGAGGTTCAACGCCCATGGGAGGCAGTCTTATGCTGCTTAAAGCTCTTACCATTTCGGCCCTCGTCATCGGAATGTCCAGCGTCGCCATGGCGGGGCCGGCGCATAAACATCGCACCACAACGTTCGACGCACAGGCAATCCAGACCGACGTCGGCAATTTTGACCATTCCAAGGACGCAATCCTTCCGGATGGTACGATCAACACCGATCCGTCTGTGACCGGCCCGATCAGAGCGGGCGATGCGATATCGAGGCTGCAATGCGCGGCGGCGCCAAACGCCGTTGGCGTTTCGAACACATACGCCGCCGGTCCCACCTCGCTTTGCCCTGGGCAGTAGTTTCGAAGCAGACAGGTTAGACCACCTCGATATCGGTCTGGGCGAATGCATCGCTCCGGAACAGAAGCGGCTGGCGATAATAGCGGGCGCAGGCATAGGTCATGCAGTCGTCGAGGCTGAGAGCCGCCGGATGGCGACCCTCGCCGTACCGCTCATGAGCTTCGATCGCCAGAAAGGCGGCCCGCGGCGGAATTGCGAGAAGCTGGATGTTCATCAGCTCCAGAAACGTCCGGACCGCATTCCCGGCGTCGACGATTGTGAGGTCAAGACGGCCGGCGACGCTGATCGCCGCCTGGGTTACCGCTAGCGGCGACGTCATGCGCGCGGTCGCAGCCTGCATGCGGGCGGCAAAGTTGCGGGCTTCTTCCTCATCGGTCATCATTGCGGAAAGCACCGAGGCATCGACAAACATCAGGCATCCCCTTCCGAAAGAGCATCCGCCTTGGTGCCGGCCTTCTGCTTCAGGTTACGACAGAAAGTGACGGCGATATCGACAAGCGACGGCTTGGCAAGCTCCTCGTTCAGCGCCTTTTGCAATGCCAGCCGCACGGCTTCGGTTTTGGTGGACGTTTTCGTCAGCGCCTGGTAGCGCCGGGCCAATCGATCGATGGCATCGTCTTTGATGTAGAGAGGCATGGGATATCCATTTCTTTAGAGATGGATATCCTTAGAATATATCCACGAGGAGGACAATCATCGCGGTAGTCGGGATCGGGCAATAGCGGGCACTTCGTCCGAAGAAATGTTTCCGCGATATTTACATGACGAACATCATCTAACGTGATAGCAATAGCTTGATCCCTTAACTTGCAGATTGCGAGGAGCCATCATGTCCGTTACCGATCCTGTCGTTATCGTCTCCGCTACGCGCACGCCGCTCGGCCGTTTCCAGGGCGAATTGTCATCGTTGCAGGCGCCGGAACTCGGCTCCCATGTCATCCGTGCTGCCTTGGAGCGTGCCGGATTGTCGGCGGAGAAGGTGGACGAGGTGCTGTTCGGCTGCGTCCTGCCGGCGGGGCAGGGGCAGGCACCGGCGCGGCAGGCGGCGCGCGGCGCGGGAATGCCGGATGCGGTTGGTGCCACCACGATCAACAAGGTCTGCGGTTCCGGCATGAAGGCGACCATGCTGGCGCATGACCTGATCCTTGCCGGTTCCGCCTCGATCGCGGTCTCCGGCGGCATGGAGTCGATGTCGAATGCGCCCTATCTGCTCGCCAAGGCGCGGGGCGGCTATCGCATGGGCCATGACCGCATTTTCGACCACATGATGCTCGACGGGCTGGAAGACGCCTATGAGAAGGGCCGCTCGATGGGCGACTTCGGCGAGTTGGCGGTGGAAGCCTATCAGTTTAGCCGTGACGACCAGGATGCCTATGCCGTCGAGACGCTGACGCGGGCGCGCAAAGCGATCGAGACAGGGGCATTCGAGGCCGAGATTACGCCGATTTCCGTTGCTGCCAAGGGCGGACCGGTGACGATCGCCAAGGATGAGCATCCGCAGAAAGTCTCGCCGGAAAAAATCCCCGCGCTGAAGCCGGCTTTCCGCAAGGACGGTACCATCACCGCAGCCAGTGCCTCGGCCAATGCGGACGGCGCGGCTGCGCTGGTGCTGACGCGACGCTCGATCGCCGAGCGTGAGGGACTGCCGATCCTCGCCGAGATCAAGGCGCATGCCACCCATAGCCAGGAGCCGGCGTGGTACACGACCGCGCCGATTCCGGCGATCCGCAAGGTGTTGGACAAGACCGGCTGGAAGGTCGGCGATGTCGACCTCTTCGAGATCAACGAAGCCTTCGCCGTCGTCGCCATGGCCGCCGCCAAGGATCTCGGCATTGCCCGCGACCGCCTCAACGTCAACGGAGGCGCCTGTGCGCTGGGCCATCCGATCGGAGCTACGGGCGCGCGGCTGATCGTAACGCTGCTGCACGCGCTGGAGCGCCAGGGTGCAACGCGAGGTGTCGCCGCACTCTGCATCGGCGGCGGCGAGGCGACGGCGATTGCGGTGGAGCGGGTAAACTAAAGATAGGGGGCGGTGGCCGCCTCGTTCTTCGAGGCCCTGTCGCTTCGCTAACGCTTCATCGCCTGGGCACCTCAGAATGAGGCGGAGAGAGTGCGACGGAAAGGCGTCAGAAGGTCAGGTGGCTGGCGAGAAGATCAGCCCTCACTCTGAGGTGCGGAGGCTGAAGCCGGAGCCTCGAAGAGCGAGGGCGGGTGGCTGGGCAACCTCACCCCTCCGATAGCTCCTCCAGGATCGGGCAGTCCGGCCGCTCATTGCCCTGGCAGGCATGCACGAGATGTTCCAGCGTGCGGCGCAGCTCGGTCAGTTCGCGGATCTTGCGGTCGATCTCGGTGAGCTTCGATGTGGCGATTTCCTTGACGTCGGCGCTGGCACGGCTTTTGTCTTCGTAGAGGGCCAGCAGTTGCCGGCACTCATCGACGGAGAAGCCGAGGCTGCGGGAGCGGTGCAGGAAGCGTAGCTTGTGCACGTCGTCAGAGCCATAGTCGCGGTAGCCGTTGTCGCCTCGATCGGGGCGGATCAGGCCGATATCCTCGTAGTAACGGATTGTCTTTGCCGGCAGGCCGGAGCGGCCCGATGCTTCGCCGATATTCATGTGAACCCTCCTTATTTCGGTAGAGCGCTGTGCGTTCGTTTGAACGCACAAAGGTCGCTCTAGTCTTTTGAATCTAGAGCATCTTATCCGCTTACAGGCTGTTCCGCCTGAAAGCGGGATGCTCTAGTCTCAGCCGCAGCGCGTTGGCGATGACCGAGACCGAGGACAGGCTCATGGCCGCCGCCGCGATCATCGGCGATAGAAGCAGGCCGAAGACCGGGTAAAGCACGCCCGCGGCAAGCGGCACGCCGAGAGCATTGTAGCCGAAGGCGAAGGCCAGGTTTTGTTTGATGTTGCGGATCGTGGCTTCCGAAAGGTGCCGTGCCCTGACGATGCCATTGAGATCGCCCTTCACCAGGGTGATGCCGGCACTTTCCATCGCGACATCGGCGCCAGTGCCCATGGCGATGCCGACATCGGCGGCGGCCAGCGCCGGCGCGTCGTTGACGCCGTCACCGGCCATGGCGACCACCTTGCCCTTGGCTCGCAGCTCGTCGATCAGCGTTTTCTTCCCTTCGGGCAACATATCGGCGCGGATTTCGTCGATGCCGAGACGCGCAGCGACGGCCTTGGCGGTCTTAGCGTTGTCACCCGTTGCCATGATGATCATCAAGCCGCTGTCGTGCAGTGCCTTGATGGCGGCCGCTGTCGTCGGCTTGATCCGGTCGGCAACGGCGATGATGCCGGCCAACCGGCCATCGAGGGCGACGAACATCACGGTCTTGCCGTCACCGCGCAGACGCTCGGTTTCAGCCTGCAGCTCGTCGGTCGCAACGCCGAGATCGGTCATCATCGCGACATTGCCGAGGGCGATCGCCGTATCGCCGGCGCGGCCCTCCACGCCCTTGCCGGTCTTTGCCGCGAAGCCGGATATGTCGAAAAGGCTCGCGCCGCGCTCCTGTGCGCCGGTTACGATCGCTTCGGCCAGTGGATGTTCGGAGCCGCGTTCCAGGCTGGCTGCGAGCGACAGCAGGCGGGTTTCGTCGACGCCGGCGGCGGGGACGACATCGGTCAGGTTCGGCCTGCCCTCGGTCAATGTGCCGGTCTTGTCGACGATCAGCGTGTCGACCTTGGCGAAGCGCTCCAGCGCCTCGGCGTCGCGCACCAGTACGCCCTCCTGCGCGCCTCGGCCGGTGGCGATCATGATCGACATCGGCGTGGCAAGCCCCAATGCGCAGGGGCAGGCGATGATCAGGACGGCGACGGCGGCGAGCAGTGCCTGCGCCAGCCTCGGCTCCGGTCCGACAAAGGCCCAGACCGCAAAGGCGATGATGGCGGCAACCACGACGGCGGGCACGAAGACGGCCGAAACACGATCCACCATCGTCTGGATCGGCGCGCGGGACCGCTGCGCCTTGGCGACCAACTCGACGATGCGCGATAGTGTCGTTTCCGCGCCGACCTTTTCGGCGATCATGATCAGCGTGCCGTTCTTGTTGATCGTACCGCCGGTCAGCGCGTCGCCTTCGGTCTTCTCGACCGGGAGCGGCTCGCCCGTGATCATGGATTCGTCGATGGTCGACTGTCCCTCGGCAACGGAGCCGTCCACCGGCACGCGCTCGCCGGGCCGAACGCGCAGATGGTCGCCGGCCAGGATATGATCGATAGGCACATCCGTCTCGCTACCGTCGGCGCCGATGCGGCGGGCGGTCTTGGGTGCGAGGTCGAGCAGCGCGCGGATCGCCGAGTCGGTGCGCTCGCGCGCCTTCAGCTCCAGCACCTGGCCGACGAAGACCAGGGCGACGATGACCGCAGCGGCTTCGAAATAAACGGGCACAGCCTCGCCATGGCCGCGAAAGCTCATAGGGAAAATACCGGGCGCCAGCGTTGCCACGAGGCTGTAGAGATAGGCCGTGCCGACGCCGAGGCCGATCAGGGTCCACATGTTGGGGCTACGGTTGCGAACCGAATTCCACGCCCTGCGGAAGAAGGGGAGAGCGGCCCAGAGCACGACCGGGGTCGCGAGCGCCAGCTCGATCCAGGTGGCGGTGGGCTCGCCGATTTGGTCGCGCAGAGGGAGGCCGAACATTGGTCCCATACTGAGGATCAACAGCGGCAGCGACAGGGCAGCGCTCATCCAGAGGCGTCGTGTGAAATCGACAAGCTCCGGGTTCGGGCCTTTATCGGCGGCTGGCACCCCCATCGGTTCGAGGGCCATGCCGCATATCGGGCAATCGCCGGGATGATCGCTGATCACCTCGGGGTGCATCGGGCAGGTATAGAGCGTGCCCTTCGGAATCGGTTTCGGTGTTGGCTTTTCGTCACCAAGATAGGCCACCGGGTCGGCTTCGAATTTTGCTTTGCAGCCTGCGGAGCAAAAATAGAATTTCTCGCCCTCATGCTTCAGGAAATGTCGCGCGGTGGCGCGGTCGACATCCATGCCGCAAACCGGGTCTTTGGCCGTCAGGTAATTTTCGGGCGTTGCTTCGAATTTGTCGCGGCAACCTTCGCTGCAAAAGTGGAATGTATGGCCACGATAGTCCAGCGATGGTTTGCCCGCCTTGGGATCGACGGTCATGCCGCAGACGGGATCGCGGATCACCGCATCCTGTGGCGCATCGTGATGATGATGGTGGTGGTCATGTTCGTCGTGGAATGCCATCGGAAACTCCAGCGCTCGGAAGCGAGCATGGCTAGGTTTATGAACCTTCCTGTTACTGGAAGGTCAAGAGGAAAATAGGAAGTACCGTCCACAGTTGAAAGAGGCTGCTTTCTATCCCGATGCCGTTAGGGGTGTTAACTTCCGTTAGATCAAATCAATCATGGGATTCCAATGCGATATGATCTTGCCAACTTGCCGCTGACGACACTTCTGCCCGCGATGACCAGAGCAGAGGATATGCTGGCGCGGCTGGATGAGCGAGCGTTGCGGCATGCTGTCGGCAACGGTTTTCGTGAGCGCGGGCATTTTTTCGATGCCGTTGGCGCGCTCTGGGTTGGCGGCGAACTGGTGCACGTCGAGGATCTGGTACTGCATGATGCACATGTCGACGCTCGCGCGCCGACGCATGAGCTGGTCATTGCGCATGCTGTGCTGCGCGCCCGGCGACGGCTGTGGAGCGCCGAGCCGGACTGGGGGCTGGGAATGGCTGGCATTGCCGCCCTGCGCGGCGACATCGGCGATGCTGAGGAAACGGCCACTCCGCGCCCCATCTCTGTCGAGATGGCGGAAATGGAAGAGGAGGAGGATGACGATGATGATGATTTCGGCATGGACTTTGCCGAGATCGATGCCGTCATCGCCCGCTCCGGCCAGGTGCTGGATGGAAAGATTCCCGAAGCCAGGATGGTGATGGCAGACGATCCGCTCGGCCTGATTCGTGACGACGATTGGGACGAGAACGAGCGGCTGGAGACCTGGCGCGCCATCATCCACCAGGCCGATCTCCTGCCGCCGGCTTTGGGTGGTGCCGTGCTGTTCGATGCATGGGAGCGGATCGAGCCGCTGCGGCGGCAGCATTGGCTCGGCAGCCTGCTCGTCAGCGCCTATCTTCGCAGTCGCGGCAAAGTCACGTCGCACCTCTTCTGCCTCAATACCGGGCTGAAGTCCGTACGGCGGGAGCGCCGCCGCTCGCCGGACGGCACCATGCGATTGACTGCTTTTCTTGAAGCCATGGCACTATCGGCCGAAGCGGGGCTGAAGGAGCTCGATCGCCTGTCGCTCGCCAAGATACAGATGGAACAGCGGCTCAAGGATCGGCGGTCGAATAGCAGTTTGCCCGGCGTCATCGAGATCGTGCTTTCCCGGCCCATCGTCTCCGCCAGCATGGTTGCCCGCCATGTCGGTGTCACTTCCCGTGGCGCCCTCAATCTGGTGACGGAACTCGGTGTGCGCGAGATGACCGGACGCGGGCGTTATCGCGGCTGGGGTGTCCTTTGATGCGGTGAGCGCTAGATTGCTCATCGGAAGGTGGTGCCGTCATTGTTCGAAGGACGGAATGGGGCTAGCCTGATATTCCCGCCTTCACGGACATGCACCCATGCCTCTGATCGATACCGCCAATGCCTTCATCGAGCTCTTCGCACAACCCGTCCGTGCCACGGATAGCGGCTCGGTGGCGGGGCTGACCTTTGCTGCCAAGGACAATATCGATGTCGAAGGGCGGATCACCGGCAACGGCAATCCGATCTGGCGGCGCGCCCATGGCCCGGCGGTAGCGCATGCGCCTGTCGTCGCCCGACTGCTGGCAGAGGGGGCAGTGCTCGCCGGCAAGACGCATATGGATGAATTTGCCTATAGTCTGATGGGCACCAACGCGCATTACGGCACGCCGCTGAACAGCGCGGCGCCCGACCGTGTGCCGGGTGGTTCCTCTTCCGGCTCGGCTTCGGCGGTGGCCGCCGGCCTGGTGGAATTCGCGCTGGGGACGGATACCGGCGGCTCGGTACGGCTGCCGGCCTCCTTCAACGGCATTTTCGGCATGCGGCCCAGTCATGGGGCGATCGACATGGGCGGCGTGGTGCCGCTCAGCCCCGGTTTCGATACGCTTGGCTGGTTTGCCCGCGATGTCGAAACGCTGGTTCGCGTCGGTCGCGCCCTTGGTCTTGCCGGCGAGGCGAATTTTTCGACGGCCTGGCTGCCTTCGGATATCTGGACGGGCGTCGATCCGGGACTTGCCGCATTGCTGCGGCCGATGACGGAAAAGATCGCGGCGTTGTTCGACAAAACCGTTACCGATCCGTTGCCGATCGTCGGGCCGGAAGAAAGGTCAGAAGCCTTTCGCTTCTGGCAGGGCTATGATGCATGGAAAGCGCTGGGCGGCTGGATCGAGGCGCATGATGTCGACCTCGGGCCTGACATCGCCTCGCGTTTCGCCGTGGCGCGATCCGTCAGCGACGAGACCTTTGCCAAGGTCGATGCGGTGCGCCACGAAATTGCTACTGCAATGGACGCGGCACTTGCCGGCGGTTTGGTGATGATCATCCCCACGGGCCCGGGTCCTGCGCCGCGCAGGGATTCATCGCAAGAGATATTCGACGCCTACCGGCAGCAGGCCATAGGCCTCCTCTCGATCGCCGGCCACGCCAGCCTGCCGCAGATTTCCATGCCGGCCGGGAAGATGGATGGCGGACCGGTAGGGCTGTCGGTCATCGGCCGCCGCGGTTGCGATGGCGGGTTGTTGGATCTGCTGAAAAGGCTGTGATGCCTGCCCTCGCGGCCCTTGTCGATTGCCTGACGATCAGCCCGCATCCGCTGGATGCCCGAGGGCCGCCTGGGTTGGCGGGAGCCACCTCCAGCGTGCCGACGACGGCGGGAATGATCTGGCTGCCCGAACCATAAGCGTCGCTCAGAGTTTGTAAGACAGCGAGGACATGGTGTGCCCTTGCTCATTTGCAACCACAACCCTGGTTTTCGTCCAATGTAACAGTTTGTTGCGCTAAGCCACACAAAAATGGACAAAATTTAATGGCCCTACCAAATTCCTAAGCGACAAGCTGCAAGCTAAAGTCGCGCCTATATCGCACCGGCAGATCATTGAAGCCGGAGCTGTGAAGGAAGGTATGTTGATGGCTCGGACATTTCGGGTCCTGATGTCGGTAGCAGTGATTGGCGCCGTGGCCTACGGCGCCTATGTGACACGCGATCGCTGGCTTGGCAGTGCCGAGCGTCTGCTCGGCTATCAGAGCGCGGCCGCGCCCGGCGAGCAGGCCCAGGGCGAACACCGTGGCAATCAGGGGCAGGGTTTTGGCCAAGGCGGCGGACGGCGGCGTGGCAGTCTTTCGCAATTCACCGGTCCGGTTCCAGTGCTGGCGGCGGATGCGAAATCCGCCGACGTCCCGGTCTATATCGACGGTGTCGGCTCGGTAAAGGCGCTGAACACGGTGACGGTTCGCGCCCAAGTCAGCGGCAAGATTGTCGAAATCGGTTTCGAGGAAGGCCAGGACATCAAGAAGGGCGACGTCATCGCCCGCATCGACGATGCCGTCTATAAGGCCCAGCTCGACCAGGCCATTGGCAAGAAGGCGCAGGACGAGGCATTGCTGGCCGGCGCGAAACGCGATCTCGATCGTTTTCAGCGCATGGTGCAGAGCGCTTCGGGCACGCAGCAGCAGGTCGATACCCAGATATCGCTTGTGGCGCAATATACGGCGGCGATCCAGTCCGACCAGGCAGCCATCGAAAGCGCGCAGGCGACGCTCGACTATACGACGATCGAGGCGCCGATCGACGGACGCACCGGCATCCGCAATGTCGATGTCGGCAATCTCGTCAGCTCGTCGGACGCAACGGGCATCGTGACGCTCTCGCAAATCAAGCCGATTTCCATCCTGTTCTCCATTCCGCAGCAGCAGCTTGCCCGCGTCAATGCGGCGAGCGCGGCGGGTGCGCTTTCCGTCCAGGCGATCGCAAGCAACGGTCAGACGGTGATCGACAACGGCACGCTGGCGGTGGTCGACAACCAGGTCGATCCGACCACGGGTACGGTGAAGCTGAAGGCCAATTTTCCGAACGACAAGCTGGCGCTCTGGCCCGGCGCCTTCGTCAACGCCCGCCTGCTGGTCGAGACGCTGAAGGGCGTGACGGTCATTCCGACCGCTGCCGTGCAGCGTGGCCCGAACGGCACCTTTGTCTACATCGTCCGACAGGATCAAACGGTTGCCATGAAGCCGGTAACGGTGCGCCAGCAGGACGATGTACAGGCCGTCATCGCCGATGGCGTAGCCCCGGGCGACAAGGTGGTGACGACGGGCTTTGCGCGCCTACAGGACGGTTCGAAAGTACAGATTTCCGAAGGGGCCGGCGCGGGCGCACCGCCTGCAACGACGCCCGCGGTCGATGGGCAGCCGGTTGCCGAAAACGCAAACCAAACCAATCAGACCCAAACCAACGGCAATACGGCCAGTGATGGCCAGCGGCCGCATCGCCAGCATAATGGCCAGGGCGGTGGCAATGGTGGTCACCGCAGGCAGAAGGCGGATGGTGCCGGCGGCAATGATGCCAATCCCAACGCCAATACCGGTGGCGGCGATGCCGCTTCCACCAATCCACCCGCTACGTCAACGCAACAGCAATGAACGTCTCGTCGCTCTTCATTTCCAGGCCTGTCGCCACCTCGCTTCTCGGGGTCGCGGTGCTGTTGGGCGGCATTCTCGGCTTTCTCTTCCTTCCGGTCGCGCCGCTGCCGCAGGTGGATTTTCCGACGATCCAGGTGACGACGCAACTGCCGGGCGCCGATCCCGATACGATGGCGGCATTGGTGACCGCGCCGCTGGAGCGGCCGCTCGGGCAGATCCCGTCGTTGGCGTCGATGACCTCCTCGAGTGCCTTCGGCATCAGCCAGATCACCCTGCAGTTCGATCTCGGCCGCGATATCGATGGCGCGGCCCAGGATGTGCAGGCGGCGATCAATGCCGCCGGTTCGACATTGCCGCGCACGTTGCCCTATCCGCCGACCTATTCGAAGGTGAACCCCGCCGATACGCCGATCGTCACGCTGGCGCTGCGCTCCAACAGCTATTCGATCCGCGAACTCAGCGATTTCGCCGATACGATGATGGCACAGCGACTAAGCGAAGTTTCAGGGGTCGGCGATGTCAACATCCAGGGCGGCGTCAAGCCGGCGATCCGCATCCAGGCCGACCTGCCGCGGCTTGCCTCTTATGGTCTGGCGCTGGAGGATCTGCGCACCGCAATCACCAATGCCAGCGTTGCCGGCGCCAAGGGCGCGCTCGACGGCACGCAGCAGAGCTTCACGCTCGCCGCCAACGATCAGATCGTCGATCCCGACATCTACAAGTCCGTGATCGTCGCCTATCGCAACAATGCGCCGGTGCAGTTGAAGGATGTCGCCACCGTCGTCGAAGGGCTGGAGAACAACCGGGTCGGCGCCTGGTATCAGGGTCAGCCGGCTGTCATCCTCGACATCATGCGCCAACCGGGCGCCAACGTCATCCAGACGGTCGAGGGCGTGCAGAAGCAGATCCCGCGGCTGAAGCAGGCGCTGCCGGCCGGTATCTCGCTCGACATCGTCAACGACCGCACCGAGACGATCCGTGCTTCGATCCATGACGTACAATGGACGCTCGTCGTCAGCATCGGCCTGGTCATCCTCGTCGTTCTCCTGTTCCTGCGGACGGTGACGGCGACTTTCATCGCCGGCGTGGCCTTGCCGCTGTCGCTGATCGCGACCTTCGGCGTCATGTGGTTCGCCGGCTTCAGCCTCGATAATCTATCGCTGATGGCGCTCACCATCGGCACCGGTTTCGTCGTCGACGATGCCATCGTGATGATCGAGAACATCGCCCGCCATATCGAGGAGGGCGAGAACCCGATGCAGGCTGCGCTGAAGGGTGCCGGGGAAATCGGCTTCACCATCATCTCGCTGACCTTCTCGCTGATCGCCGTCTTCATCCCGCTGCTGTTCATGACCGGCATCGTCGGGCGTATGTTCCGCGAGTTCGCGTTGACGCTGACCATCGCCGTGGTGGTGTCGGCGGTGATTTCGCTGACGTTGACGCCCATGATGTGCGCCCGCATCCTGCGCAAGCCGAAGGAGCATCGCGGCGGTTTGCTGGCGGGCACCGATCGCGGCATGGGACGGCTGGTCGAAGGCTACCGTCGCAGCCTCGTCTGGGCGGTGGACCGCAGTGGATTCATGCTGCTGGTCACGGTGGCGACGCTTGCCGCTACGATCGCGCTTTACATTGTCATTCCGAAAGGCTTCCTGCCGCCGCAGGATACCGGCCTGATCACCGCCGTCGTCGAAACCGAGCCGACCATCTCCTTCGAAGCGATGAAGCAGACGCAGGAGATCGTGGCCGAGCGGTTACGCAAAGACCCTGATGTAACCGGTATCGTCTCGGTTGTTGGCACCAGCGCCAGCAACCTGACGCCCAACACCGGCAATCTCAGCCTGGTACTGAAGCCCAGGAGCCAGCGCGCGGCGTCGGCGGCCGATATCATCGACCGCATGCGTGGCGAAGTGGCCGATCTGCCCGGCATCCACGTTACGTTCCAGAGCGTGCGAGGCATCTCGATCAGCACGCGCGTCAGCCGCGCACCCTATCAATATACGCTGACCGGCACGGATACGGCGACGGTGGTGGACTGGGCGGAAAAACTGGCGCAGCGGCTGCAGCAGAGCCCGAAGCTGATCGACGTCGCTTCGGAAGTCGAGATGGGCGGCGGCCGCATCTTCGTCAATGTCGACCGCGAAACCGCTTCGCGACTCGGCGTCTCGATGCAGGCGGTCAGCGACACGCTGAACGACGCTTTCGGCCAGCGCCAGATCGCCACGATCTACGGTCAGGTCAATCAGTATCGCGTCATCCTCGAGGCTGCACCGCAATATCAGTCCGATCCGAAATCTCTTGACAAGCTCTACGTCGCCGGCGCCAGCGATACACAGGTGCCGCTCAACGCCTTTACGACGGCGTCGTTCATGACGGCGCCGTTGGTCATCAGCCATGACGAACAGTTTCCGGCCGTGACGCTCAGTTTCGATCTCGCCAAGGGCGCGTCGCTGAGTGAAGCCGTCACCGAGATTCAGGCGGCGGAGCGCGATATCGGCATGCCAAGTTCGATCCAGCGCAATTATTCCGGCGATGCAGAGGAATTTGCCTCGTCGCTTGCGGGCGAGCCCTGGCTGATCCTGGCGGCTGTCGTGACGATCTATATTGTCCTTGGCCTGCTTTACGAGAGCGCCGTGCATCCCGTGACGATCCTGTCGACTTTGCCGTCTGCGGGCGTCGGTGCGCTGCTGGCATTGATGCTGTTCGGACAGGACCTGTCGATCATCGCACTGATCGGCATCGTGCTGCTGATGGGTATCGTGAAGAAGAACGCGATCATGATGATCGACTTCGCGCTGGAGGCCGAACGCAAGGAGGGGTTGGTGCCGCGCGAGGCGATCCTGAAAGCCTCGATCCTGCGTTTCCGCCCGATCATGATGACGACGCTTGCGGCGCTCTTCGGCGCACTGCCATTGGCGTTGGCGCAAGGTACCGGAGCGGAGCTGCGCATCCCGCTTGGCATCACCATCATCGGCGGCCTGGTGCTGTCCCAGCTTCTGACGCTCTATACGACACCGGTGATCTATCTTGCTTTCGAAAGCTTGCGTGCCCGGATCGTCGGGCGTCCGACGGGCACGCCGGCTCCGGAACTGGACGAAGTCGCGGGTGGCGGGACATGAGCCTCTCCGAGCCTTTCATCAAACGTCCTGTCGGAACGACGCTTCTGGCGATCGGGCTGATGATCCTCGGCATCGTTTCCTATCGCTTCCTGCCGGTGGCGAGCCTGCCGACTGTCGATCTGCCGACGATCGTCATTTCCGCCAGCCGTCCCGGCGCCGACCCGGCCAGCATGGCGGCAAGCGTCGCGGCGCCGCTGGAGCGACATCTCGGCACGATTGCCGGCATCACGCAGTTGACTTCGGTCAGTTCGCTTGGATCGAGCAGCATCGTCGCGCAATTCGATCTGTCGCGCAGCGTCGACGGCGCGGCGCAGGACGTGCAGGCAGCGCTGAACGCGGCGGCGACCGACCTGCCCGGCGATCTGCCGACCTTGCCTTCCTTCCGCAAGATCAACCCGGCGGCGGCGCCTGTGCTGATCCTGGCGCTGACATCGGGCAATGTGTCGCCGAGCGCCATCTATGACGCGGCCGATACCGTGGTGGTGCAGCGCATCTCGCAGGTGGACGGCGTCGGCGGCGTCACGGTCAGCGGCGCCGACCAGCCGGCCGTGCGCGTCAGGCTCGATCCCGATAGGCTCTCCGCCATGGGTCTGTCGCTGGACAGCGTTCGCACGGCAATCGTCAACGCCAATGTGCTCGGCCCCATCGGCTCGATCGACGGCAGCAATGCCGCCTTCTCCATTTCCATGAATGGCCAGCTCCGGACGCCGGAAGATTATGGCCGGATCATCGTGCAGAGCGGCGATGGTACGGCCGTTCGCCTCTCTGATATCGCCACCGTCGAGCCCGGCGTGCGCAATAGCCGCTCGGATGCCTGGTATGACGGCAAACCGGCGGTGCTGCTCAACATCACCAAGGAAGCGAACGCCAACGTCATCGCCACGGTGGATGGCGTCAAGGCGCTGATCCCCGAATTGCAGAGCCTCATTCCGTCCGGTGTCCACATCTCGGTTCTTTCCGATCGCACCACGACGATCCATGCCAGCGTCACCGATATGCAATGGACTCTGCTTGCCACCATCTGCCTGGTCATGGCCGTGGTCTTCGTCTTCCTGCGGCGCGCCACGACGACTTTCGCAGCCGGGGCCACCGTGCCGCTATCGCTCTGCGGCACCTTCGCCGCCATGTGGCTCTTCGGACTGTCGATCGACAATCTGTCGCTGATGGCGCTTGCCGTTTCTGTCGGTTTCGTCGTCGACGATGCCATCGTGATGATCGAGAATATCTATGCCAATCTCGAAACCGGCGTGAAGCCGATGCGGGCCGCACTTGAGGGCGCGAAACAGATTGGCTTCACGGTCGTTTCGATCAGCCTTTCACTGCTTGCCGCCTTCATTCCCCTGTTCTTCATGGGCGGCATCGTCGGCCGGTTCTTCCAGACTTTCTCGCTGACGCTCGGTTTCACCATCGTCGTCTCGACCCTGGTGTCCCTGACGCTGACACCGATGATCTGCGGCCACCGGCTGCGGGCGCGCGACATGGAGGCCCGGCCGGGCCTGTTCGGCCGGATCGTCGAAGGAACGCTCGGCGCAATCACCAATTTCTACGGTCGGACGCTGAAGGCGGTGCTGCATCATCGCGTGCTCTCCGTCCTCGTCATCCTCGCTTGCGTCGTCATATCAGCCTATCTTTATATCAAGGTGCCGAAGGGCTTCATTCCGCAGGATGATACCGGCTTCATTCAGGGCGGCACGCAGGCGGCGACCGACATCTCCTATCCCGCCATGGTCAAGCTGCAGCAGCAGGCGGCCGATATGGTCGCCAGGGATCCGGCCGTCTCCGGTGTCGGCTCGTCCGTGGGCGGCGGCGGGTTTTCCAGTTCGATCAATCGCGGGCAATTGTTCATTTCTCTGAAGCCCGAATCGGAACGCGTCTCGACCTCCGAGGTGATAGACCGGCTGCGCAAGCAACTGATGGCCATTCCCGGTCTCAGCACCTTCCTGTTTTCGCCGGGCGATATTCGCGCCGGCGGGCGCCAATCGCAGTCGCAATATCAGTTCACGCTCTGGGGCGCGAATTACGACGAGCTGGTGGATTGGGCGCCGAAAGTGCTGGCACGCCTGCAGACGCTGCCGGGGCTGACCGATGTCGCCACCGACCGGCAGCCGAACGGCTTGCAGGCGACGGTCAATATCAATCGCGACGAAGCCTCGCGGCTCGGCGTCAGCATCCAGTCGATCGACGCTGCACTGAACAACGCCTTCGCGCAGCGGCAGGTGTCGACCATCTATACCCAGCGCAATCAATATCGCGTCGTGCTGGAGGCCGATCCCAGCTATGCCCGCGATCCCAATGATATTTCCAAGCTTTACGTGCCGGCGTCTGGCGGCATCCAGATCCCGCTCAGTGCGGTGGCCTCGGTCGAACGGACTCTGGCGCCGCTGGTGGTCAATCATCAGGGGCAATATCCTTCCGTCACCATCTCCTACAATCTGGCGCTCAATACCATGCTGGAGGCAGCAAACGATGCCATTCAACAGGCGGTGCTCCAAATGCATCTGCCGGATACGCTGCATGCGGATTTTGCCGGCGATGCGGCCAGCATCACGCAATCTTCGAGCAGCCAGCCGCTGTTGCTCCTGGCGGCGCTGCTGACGGTCTATATCGTCCTCGGGATCCTCTACGAGAGCCTGGCGCATCCGTTGACGATCATCTCGACGCTACCATCAGCCGGTCTCGGGGCGCTGCTGGCGCTGGTCATCAGCGGCACGGAACTGACGATCATTGCGTTCATCGGCATCATCCTTCTGATCGGCATCGTCAAGAAGAATGGCATCATGATGGTGGATTTCGCACTGCAGGGCGAACGCAAGCTCGGCCTGCCGTCGGAAGAGGCGATCTACGAGGCTTGCCTGAAACGCTTCCGGCCGATCCTGATGACCACGCTCGCCGCCTTGATGGGCGCCATCCCGCTGATCATCGCCACCGGCCCCGGCGCCGAACTCCGCCGTCCCCTCGGCATCACCATCGTCGGCGGCCTGATCGTCTCGCAGGTGCTGACACTCTACACGACGCCAATCATCTACCTGATGCTGGCAAAGCTGCACAGCAGGTGGTCGACGAAGCAACCGGCAGAGACGCCGATGTCCTCGACGTCGGCATGATTGGGTTACTTTGGAAGCGTGTGAGTGTCAGGCGCCGCGCTCAATCACAATCTTGAGCGCGTTGCGGTGGCTATCCCAATAAGGCAGCGCTTTTTCCGCTTCTTCAAAAGGGAAGACCTTCGAGATCAACGCGTCGGCCTTGTCGCCGATCTCTTCGAGATGGCTGATCACGTTTTGAAAATCACGCATCAGGGCGTTGCGGGAGCCCATGATGTCGAGTTCCTTCAGGTTGAAGAACTGTGTCTGGTAGGTGACCGGCGCCTTGGAATAGCCGACATAGACGACACGGCCGCCGAAGCAGGCGAGATCGATGGCTTGGGTGAAGGTCGCGGGCAGGCCGACCGCCTCGAAAGCGACATCCACGCCATCGTCACCCGTCAGTTCGCTGACCCTGGCGACGACATCCTCGCTGCCCGCATCGATCGCCTCGACGGCGCCGAACTGCCGGGCAAGCGCACGTTTCTCCTCGCTGAGATCGACGGCGATGACCTCGGCGCCGCGAGCGACGGCGGCGATCAGGACGCCCATGCCGATCATGCCGCAGCCAAGCACAACGACGCGATCGCCTTTCGCCACTCGCCCACGTTCGACCGCGTGAAAGCCGACGGATAGCGGTTCGACCAAAGCCAGATGGCGCGGCGGCAGCGTATCGTTGAGGATCAGCTTTTCAGCCGGCAGCACGATCTCCTCGGCCAGACCGCCATCCTGCTGCACGCCGAGCGTCTTGTTGTAGCGGCAGGCATTGAGCCGGCCCTTGCGACAGGAGGTGCACTCGCCGCAATTCGTGTACGGCATGACGATGGCACGGCGGCCGAGTGCATAGGCGGGATCAACACCGGGGCCGACGGCAAGGATCTCGCCGCCGATTTCATGGCCGGGAATGCGTGGCAGCTTCACCAGGGGGTTGAGGCCCTTGAAGGTGTTGAGGTCGCTGCCGCAGAGCCCGATGTGCCGGACACCGACGCGGACCTGGCCGGCGCCCAACGACCCTTCCGGGACCTCGTGGAAGCGAGTCACGTTTTCCGCCTCGATCATCAAAGCCCTGATCACAGCATTCTCCTCCCTTAAAAGCCATGCAAATGACGCTTCTTAAAGCAATTCCAGGAAAAGTGCGAAGCGGTTTTCCGTCCGGAATGCGTAAAAACAAAGGTGTAGAGCGGGAAAGCGATTCCGTGAAACGCTGAACCGCTCTAGTGCGCCGTGTCCGGGGTTGGCTCGGATGTAGTGGTGCTTGTCGGCCGCTTCCCGCCCTTGAAGATGCGACGCACGGAGACGAAGAGCAAGGGGATGAAGAAGATGCCGAGTACGGTCGCCGAGATCATGCCGCCCATGACGCCGATGCCGATCGAGTTCTGGCTGCCGGAGCCTGCGCCGTTGGCGATCGCCAGCGGCATCACGCCGAGGATGAAGGCGAGCGAGGTCATCAGGATCGGTCGAAGGCGCTGACGGGCCGCTTCCAGCGTCGCCGGGATCAGATCCTTGCCGTTCGCCTGCTGCTCGATCGCGAATTCGACGATCAGAATGGCGTTCTTGGCCGCCAATCCTATGGTCGTCAGCAGGCCGACCTTGAAATAGACGTCGTTCGACTGGCCGAAAATGGTGGCGGCGAGAAGGGCACCGAAAATGCCGATCGGCACCGACAGCATGACGGCAAGCGGGATCGACCAGCTTTCGTAGAGGGCGGCCAGCGCCAGGAAGACGACCAGGATGGAGATGGCATAGAGCTGGGTCGCCTGATTGCCGGAAAGCTTTTCCTGGGCCGAGAGGCTCGTCCATTCATGGCTGAAGCCCGGCGGCAAGCTTGCCATGATCTGGTCGATCTGGTTCATGGCGTCGCCGGAGGAGACGCCCGGGGCGGCGGAACCCTGGATTTCGACGGCGGATGAGCCGTTGTAGCGTTCGAGACGCGGCGAGCCATAGGTCCATTCACCCTTCGAGAAGGCGGAGAAGGGCACCATGGCACCATCGGAATTGCGCACATACCAGCGGCCGAAATCCTCCGGCTGCATGCGGAAATTCTTATCCGCCTGAACATAGACCTTCTTGACGCGGCCACGATCGATGAAGTCGTTGACATAGGTACCGCCCCAGGCGGTCGAGAGCGTCGTGTCAATGTCGGAGAGTGCGATGTTCAGCGCGCTCGCCTTTTCCTGATCAATGTTCAGCGAATATTGCGGCGTGTCTTCCTGGCCGTTGGGACGCGTGCCGAAGAGCTTCTTATTCTGCGCCGCTGCGCCAAGTAACTGGTTGCGGGCGGCGATCAGGTTAGCATGGCCTGCGCCGTTGATGTCCTTGATGAAGAAATCGAAACCGCTGGAGCTGCCGAAGCCGGGAATGGCCGGCGGCGCGAGCGCAAAGACGCTGCCATCCTTGATTTTCGAAAAGGCGCCCATGGCGCGGCCGGCAATCGCCTGTGCTTTCGATTGTGGCGTCTTCCGCTCGGCAAAGTCCTTCAATCGGACGAAAACGATGCCGACATTCTGGCCCTGACCGCTGAAGCCGAAACCGGCGACGGCGAAAGCGCCTTCGACATAGTCTTTCTCATTGTTGAGATAGTAGTCCTTCACCGTGTTAAGTACGGCCCAGGTGCGGGAATTCGTGGCACCCGGCGGAAGCTGGATCGCGGTCAGGAGGATGCCCTGATCCTCATCCGGCAGGAACGAGCTCGGCAGGCGGTTGAACAGATAGCCGACGGCGCCGCCGATCAACACGAAAACCAGCAAGAAGACCGCCGTCAGGCGGATCATGCCGTGAATGCCGCTTTGGTAGCGAAGCGTTGCGCGCTCGAAATTGCGGTTGAACCATCCGAAGGCGCCACGCTGCTTGGAACCGTGCTCGGGCCTCTTCAGAATGGTGGCGCAGAGTGCCGGCGTGAGGATCAGCGCGACGATGACCGACAGGATCATCGCCGAGACGATCGTCACCGAGAACTGCCGGTAGATGACGCCGACGGAACCCGAGAAGAAGGCCATCGGAATGAACACAGCAGAGAGAACCGTCGCGATGCCGATCAAAGCACCGGTAATTTCCTGCATCGACTTGATCGTCGCCTCGCGCGGCGAAAGACCTTCCTCCTCCATCACGCGCTCGACGTTTTCGACGACGACGATCGCGTCGTCGACCAAGAGGCCGATCGCCAGCACCATGCCGAACATCGTCAATGTGTTGATCGAATAGCCGAACAGCGACAACACGCCGAAGGTGCCGAGCAGCACGACGGGAACGGCGAGCGTCGGGATCAAGGTAGCGCGGATGTTCTGCAAGAAGACGAACATGACGATGAAGACGAGCACGATGGCTTCGAACAGCGTCTTGACCACGTCTTCGATCGATAGCTTGACGAAGGGCGTCGTGTCGTACGGATAGACGATTTCGACATTCGGCGGGAGAGTCTGGCTCAAGCTGCTGATGGTCGATCTCACCGCTTCCGCGGTATTGATGGCATTGGCGCCGGAAGCGAGCATGACGGCGAGACCGGCCGAAGGATGGCCGTTATAGGTGCTCGACGTGGTGTAGCTTTCCGCTCCAAGCTCGACCGTCGCGACATCGTTGAGGCGGACCAGCGAGCCATCGGACTGGCTCTTCAGGATGATGTTGTTGAACTGCTCGGGCGTCTGCAGGCGGCTCTTGGCCGTGACCGTCGCGTTGAGCTGCTGGCCCTTTCGCTGCGGCAGCGCGCCGAGCTGGCCGGCCGAGACCTGCGAATTCTGCGACTGGATCGCGTTGGTGACGTCGCTGACCATCAACTGGTATTTGGCCAGCTTATCCGGATCGACCCAAATGCGCATGGCATAGCCGGCGCCGAAGATCTGGGTGTTGCCGACGCCTTCGATGCGCTTCAGCGTGTCATTCAGCGTGCTGGAAA
The DNA here is from genome assembly GCF_054114205.1 of Rhizobium sp. LEGMi-198b. Lineage (NCBI taxonomy): Bacteria > Pseudomonadati > Pseudomonadota > Alphaproteobacteria > Hyphomicrobiales > Rhizobiaceae > Rhizobium > Rhizobium sp. LEGMi-198b. The sequence goes on from NZ_JBSYVH010000004.1 coordinate 337,716, forward strand.
CATAGTCGGCAAGGTCGTTGGAATTCAGCTTGCCGTCTTTCGACACGAAGCCCACGACCATCAGGAAGTTCGATGTCGACTTGGAAACAGTGATACCCGTCGACTGCACCGTTTGCGGCAATTGCGCGGTGACGAGCTGCAGCTTGTTCTGCACCTGCATCTGCGCGACGTCGGAATCGGCCTTGTTGGTGAAGGTCAGCGAGATGGAGGCCTGGCCCGTCGATGTCGACGTCGATGTCATGTAGTCGAGATTGTCGATGCCGGTCATGCCCTGCTCGATGACCTTGGTCACCGAATTCTCGACGGTTGCGGCATCCGCGCCGGGATAGTTCGCGTTGATGCTCACCGTCGTCGGTGCGATCTGCGGATATTGCGAGATCGACAGCGTCAGGATCGACAACGCGCCGGCCAGCATGATGACGATGGCGATGACCCAGGCAAAGATCGGCCGGTCGATGAAAAAACGCGACATCGCTTACCTCACTTCTGAGCGCCAGGGGCGGGCTGGGTTTCGGTCTTTTCCAGCTTGGCCTGTTCAGCGGGCTCGCCGGCGACCTGCTTTACTTCGCCGGTCGCGTCGTCGATCGTGACGGCGGCGACATTGACTTCCTGGCCGTCCCGGACGCGCTGGCTGCCTTCCACGACCAGACGGTCGCCATCCTGCATGCCTTCGTTCACCAGCCAGCTATTGCCGACGCTGCGTTGCACCTTCAGCACACGCTGCTGCACCTTGTTGTCGGCGGTCACGAACATCGCCGTCGGTTCGCCTTTGGTGTTGCGGAAGACGGCGCGCTGCGGCAGGAGATAGCTGTTTTCCGCGATAGCTTCCTCGATGCTTGCGCGAACATACATGCCGGGCAGCAACACGCGTTCCGGATTGGGGAAGACAGCGCGTACGGTGATCGTTCCGACGGTCTCGGCGACAGAGGCCTCCGAAAATTGGAGTTTGCCGGTCTGCTTGTAGTCGGAACCGTCTTCCAGCGTCAGGTGGACGGAGACGTTGTCGCCACTTGTCTTCAATCGGCCTTCCGCAATGGCGCGGCGGAACTCAAGCAGGTTTGTGCTCGACTGCGTGACGTCGACATTGATCGGGTCGAGTTGGCGGATGGTGGTCAGCGCCGTCGTCTGGTCGGCGGTGACGAGCGCGCCGACGGTGACTGTCGAGGCATCGACGCGGCCGCCGATCGGTGCGCGCAACTTGGTGTAGTCGAGATTGATGCGTGCGGTCTCGAGCGCGGCCTTGGCGGAGGCGACATCGGCCTGCGCCTGGACAAGGGTCGCCTGCGCAGTGTCGTAGTCCTGCTGGCTGACAGCGTTCTGGGCGCTCAATCCCTTGTAACGATCCATCTTGGCCTGTGCGCTCGGTATGGCGCCTTCTGCCTTCTGCAGAGCGGCGGCTGCGCTGTCATAGGCGGCCTGATAGGTGGCGGGGTCGATTTCGTAGAGCACGTCGCCCGCCTTGACCTCGCTGCCTTCCTTGAAATTACGGCTGCGGATGATGCCGCCGACCTGCGGCCTCACTTCGGCGATCAGGTAGGCGCTGGTGCGGCCGGGCAGCTCCGCGGTGATCGCAACCGATTGCGGATGCAGCGTCATGGCGCTGACTTCGGTCTTGACGGCCGGTGCATTGTTTTGGGCAGCCTTCTGCTCGTTGCAGCCTGCCAGCAGCAACGTGGCGGCGATCCCTGCGGCAACCAATGAGATGCGTGTGGCTGGGAGGCGTTTGGATGCCGCCGGACGTACGAATACAGGGGTAGAAGAGGCGCGCTTTTCCACGTTGCTATTTCCCATTGCCTTATTTACAGTACCAATTAGTACAGAAAATATTTGTACCGCTATAAATGTCAATGTCATTTGGCTTTTTTTGAGGTTGGGAATGGAAGCACGGACGGGGGCAAGAGCTAGGGAAGCAGAGCAAACTGCCGCTCGCCGCCCGCGCGGCCGTCCGAAGACCGCGAGTGACGACGCAAAGCGGGCGGAGATCGTCGCGGAAGCCCGCGCGACGTTTCATGAGCTTGGCTACGGCGGCACGACTATGGATCTCGTCGCGGCGCGGTGCAGGATTTCCAAGCAGACCCTCTACCGCTTGTTTTCGAGCAAGACCGAGCTGTTTATGGCGATCATCGCCGAGCATCGTGCCTCGATGCTGGCCCTGCCGCGCGACCCCAAGGAAAATCTGCCGCTCGACAAAGCGCTGGAACAGATTTTCATGATCGACATCGATGAAGTGGCGGAGCGGGACCGCGAGGCCTTCATTCACTTTGCCGTGAACGAAGCGCAGCGGTTTCCCGAAATGGCGTCGCTGCTGCGCACCTACGGTGCCGAACAGTCGCGGCAGATGCTGGCCGATTGGCTCCGCCTGCAGCAGAAACGCGGCCTGATCGAGATTGCCGATGCCGCAAGCGGCGCGCGCATGCTGATGAACATGATCTTCGGCGCGATGATTTCGCATCCCGGCAAGCTGAACGACTGGCCAGACCGCGAAACCCGGCTGCGGCATCTGCGTCATTGTATAGCAATCTTCCTGGCGGGTGTGCAGGCGCATCGGAAGCGCCGATAGGCCTTCAGTCGTTCGCTAAACGACGCCGGACGTTTCGAGATCAGCTCCCGCCAAAAAAGCGATGCCGGCATGGCTCCGAAGAACCACACCGGCATCTTTCTCCGGCCCCCCGCCAGAAAACCTAAAAACTGCGCTTAGTGTGCGACAGCCCTATTCACTTTGTCTACGCCCTCTTCGAAAAGCGGCATCTGCAGGCCATTTGCGTACATTTCCTGCAAGACGGCTCCGAGCGCGAGATCGAGGCACCAAACTGGGAATTCGGCGTTCATGCTCTTGGCGCTTTGACGCGCATAGGTGATCAACCGTGCGATCGACGCCAGTTCTTTCAGTGAATCCGAATCGTGATGTGCCATTTCGATAGGAAGTATTGCTGTCATGTCATGCCCCTTTGCCCCCGTTCCTGGCGAACTAGATACTCATCGCCAGGAACATGAGCAGACATTAACTCAAGTCGGACACCTTGGCGCGTGACATACAGCGTGACACGAGCGGGGATTGCGAGCTGCTTTTTACGGCGCAATTTCAAGGCGGTGGAAGGCGAACCGCCACAAACTATTGGCCTGGAACGTCCAGTCGTGCGGTGGTTGTTGCCGTTCGTCCGGGCAATCGGCAAGGATGCGGAGCAGGTCCAGGGCATCCGCTCGCTTCTGGTTGACTGCATTGGCACGCAGCAGGCGAGCGATCTCGCTGCGCCGCGACGGGTCCGGCAGGTCGGCCGTTTCCGCCAGGGAGCGATAGGTCAGTGATTTGAAGAAGATTGATTCCGCGCATGTCCGCAGGATGTCTCGCTCCGTCTGACTGATAGCGCCGGTCTCCGCCAGCGCCTGCAAGGTTGCCTGCACGTTGACGAGCGGTTCGCTGAGGGGCAGATGGCCAAGTTCCTGCGGCGCATGGATTTGCGCTACCGCCGAATCGTCCGCCAGCGCACCGGAGGCATATGCCTCGAAGATGCGGCCGATGCCGATCATGCCGAAAGCGGCGCATTCGGCGGCGCGCAGCGCGCCCATGCTGGCGGCGCCATAGACGCGGACGCCTTTCGACAGGGCAAAGAGGATTTCCTTGTGCCAGACGGGCGCGACATTTTCGAAAAGTCCGTCGATCAGGCCGATGACGTTCGCGCCATTCTCGAGGGCTTCGACGATATCGCCTTGCTTTGCCGGCGGACGGAGAGCGATGCCGGGATCGGCGATCTCGGCGGCATCGGGAAGCGTGGGGCCGACGAACAGGATCTTCATAGCAGTTGCAACGTTTTCGAGATGGCGCGATAGCCGAAGCGGCGCTTGCGGTCCCCAGCCGGATTTTCCAGTTGCGGCACCACGAGTTTGGCGACCGCAAAGGGAAGCGAGGCGTCGCCAAGGGAAAGGGCAATGGCGGAATTGATGCCCGCCTGGCGCAAACGGTCGATGGTCAGGTGAAGTAGGGCTTCGGCGCCATGCGTCAGGACTTCATTCGGTCTTGCTGCTGGCTTCGGCACGGCGCTGAAACAACGGCGGATGCTGTCTGGCAGTTCGCGGGTAAAATCCTCGGGATGAATATCGTCCCGGGCGCCGCTGATGAAGGTGAGGCGCGATTGCGCCGCCTCTGTAACAGCGCGGATCGCCGCCCGCACCGACGATGGATGCGCACCGCTGCCCATGGTGACGTCGAGATAACGGACATGTTTTGCTCGCGCGATTTCGACCGGGCCGAGAAAGGCGGCGAAGGCCGGGATTCGGACATCGCTCGTTACGTCGAATAGTTTGAGCGTCAGATCGGCGGCTTCAACCTTGCGTATCAGTGCGTCCATTACCGGGTCGGCAAGTGAGGTGGGATCGATGCACGTATCCATGCGCAGGGCCGGTTCGGAAATATCCCACAGCACCTTGGCGTCACGCTCGATGCGTTCGAGCAAGCCGTGCAGAATGGCTTCCGTCAGCACATTGCCGGAGGCGAGACCATCGGAGCATTGCCAGAAGCGTGATTTGCGGGGGGTGCGGTCGAGGGTCACTGCCTCGAAGGGAATCCAGGCGTTTCGACCGGTTATCAGATCGTGACCTTCTACCCAGGCGATTTCCTCGTCATCGGCGATATCAGCCTGACCGCGGCCGATGAGAGACGGAAGCGGGTCAGCATGGTGTTCTTTGGCCAGCAGTTTCTGCCGGCTGGTGAAGATGGACTTGACCGCAGGGGCGCCGGCGATCGTTCGTTCCAGCGCCTCCATGGCGGCGGAGACCTTGGCGTCGATATCGGTGATGCCCTTGCCGTTGTTGATGACAATCGACCTAGCATTCGGACTGACGGCCTGCCAGACAGGCAGGCCGATCTTGTCGAGCCCGGTCAGCCGGCCAAGGCGAGTAACTCCGTGGCTAGCAAGACAGGGTTCTATGCGTCGAAACGTCTCTTCGGCCGCGCAGATGCGATCAGAATAGGATGGACCAACAGCAACGTCCTGCTGGCCCGAATTGTGAGGCAAGAGCCCTGCCGGAGATAACGCTGCGATCACGGTTTGACGTCGGTATCAAACTGGCCCGAAGCAGGCCCCTCGTCGAATTGGATAGTCGCGGCTTGGTCGTCGAATTGACCACTGGCGGCATGAGCAGAGCTGCCGACCGTAACGGCGAGATTAACGCCCTTGACAATGGTTGCACCGGCATTGCGCAACTGATCGGCAATGCCGAGAGTGCTGCCGGTCGGTGAGTTGATCGGTGACACCGTGCCGGCCGCGAGGTCGGCGAGATAAAGTTGCGGATCACCGGGAATGCCAATCACTACGAAAGCTGCCATGTCCAATCTCCTTTGTTATTGAAATCTTTGGTCAAAAACCTGCACGTCGCAGTCCTGTTCGATAATGATCCTTTTGCCATTGCTCACGGATGGGAACAATGGAAAGCCATGTGTCGACCTCGAAATCCGGATAGGTCTCTTTGACCTTGCGCACCAGAGCCTTGGCCTTACGCATGTCGCCCGCCATGGCGGCTACGGCTGCGGCAAGCCGCGCCGCTGGAGCCGGATCGGCCATGCGCCCAATGTAGTTCGCGGCATCCTCATATTGTTCTATATGGTAGCTGGCACCGGCGGCCGTCCAATAGTAGATATCCGGACTTAACGGATTCAGCTTAATGGCGTGCTCTATTTTTGCAAGGCCTTCGTATGGTTGCGAGGCGTGTATCAGCGTATTGGCATAGTCGGCAATGACATCGGCATGATGCGGGCTGATGTTTTCTGCTATTTCGAAAGCCTTTAAGCTCTCGTCGAAATCACTTTGATAGAGTTTCGCCGCGCCGAATTCGCGGTAGCCGGCGGCGAGATCTTGGCCCGCGGCGATCGCCTTGCCGGCCTGAGTTTCGACCTGCTTCAGTAGTTGCAGATCGCCTCGTGCCGTCACCAGCCACTCGAGATGATAGGTGCGAGCTGCGCCGCTCAATGCCGGCGAGAAATAAGGGTTTTCCTTCAGCGCCGTCTGGAATGCCTTACGCGCGCGGCGGATGTCCGGCAAATTGAGATGCTTGAGATGACGCTGGCCGAGCAGGTATTGACGATAGGCCTCCGGGCTGCGCTCGAAGTAATCTCGGGAAAATTCGTTGCGCTCAACAAAGCTGGCGACCGACGCTACTACGCGCTGGCCGATTTCGCGATGCTGGCGCGGCAGGTCTTGGGCCTCCATGCTGAAGCGCTCGGCCCAAAGAACTTCGTCGTTGCCGGCGTAAACGAGCTGCGCGAAAAGCCAGTAGACGCTGCCGTCGAAGCTGAGCCTGGTGTCCAGCACATAATTGATGCCGTATTTTTCCAGCATTGCGCTCCGATCGAGGTTGAGCGCAATCTTTTCCGCCGTGTAATGCGCCACCATCGTCACGGTCTTCAAAACGCAAAGGCCGACCGTGATATCTTCCAAAAGCGCCGCCGAGAGAAAGACGGCGGGCTGATGGTTGCTGGCAGTGTTCACCGGTGGCAGCAGTGCGAGCTTGGGTGGTCCGCGAGGGACCGGCGGAACGATTTCCAACCGTGGGCCCGGTACCTCTCGAAGCTGAGGCACGACGCTGCGCTGGCGTTCGAACATCCGCCGCGCAACGCTTAACGTCTGCGGATCGGGATCGACCGGCAATTCGCCCCAGCGATATTTTCTGCGGCTTTCAAAAATATGGCGGGCGCTTTCGAGCTGGGGTTCGCCGGCATAGGTCTCTCCCAATATCTGGTAGACCGTCTCATCTTCGGGATGAGCCTCGAACAGCCGCAGCGCCGCCTCCTTGACAATGGTGGCGTCCGCGTCCTTGCCCATGGCCGCAATGGCATCGCGAAGTGTTGTCAGCATCTTTGTCTTGATGCGATCCCGCTGTGTACGCAGCCACATTCTGGCCGTGCCACCGATGACTTCGGTGCGGGCAAGAAAATCCCAGCGGCCGAGTTGCAGCAACTCTTCCAGGGCGGTGTGGGGGTTAGTTTGCGACACCGCATCCAGCAGCGCGAGATCGGTGGTGAAGGCTTGGAGATTCGCGCTGACGGTCGCCTGCTCGATCAGCAGCAGCCCGATTCCGAGCTCGTCCTGGCGGTTTTTGACACGCGACAGGGTCTGCCGCAGATTGGCAAGCCCCTTATCCAGGGGAATGTCGCCCCAAAGAAATTCCGCAAGCTCCGCACGGGTCTTTTGCGGCGAGGGGCTCGTCAGTAGAAAGCAGAGCGACAGCAGACCCTTTTCGGGAAAAGGCACTGTCGCGCCTGTTCCGTCCACGAGACGTAGGTCTCCGAATGTCAGCAGTCTGAAATCCATATGCCCCCACTGCATCTAGCAGCGTCCCGATATCGCAATCATGGCTTTCGGCATCGCTTGCGATCACGTCATGTGATCACAGGTATCTTTTTGAGAATTCACACTACGACGACTGCTATCCTATCGCAATCGCTAGAACATCTTTGTTTTCGGTTAAATAGCTAGAAGCGGACAAGGTGCCCTGGATTCAAAAAGCCGGAGCCACTCGTCTGCGCTTGAATGAACGCGCCGCACTCAAGCATTTTCTGCGATGGCGGGTTCCGCGATCGTCGATGGGGGGGACAATCTAGCATTCGATCAAGATCCGCGCCTCACCCATTTTTCGGGCGAGGCATGGAGATCAGTTTCTGAGGCCGAAAGGAACTTCGGCTGCAGGCGGCGCATGTACGACGGCGGGCTCGGAGGCGTTGGCCAGCGATTTGATGAGCATCAGCACGGATTGGCGGACACTGGGATCGTTGATCTTCATGAAGGCCTTGTTGAGGCTGAGACCTTCCTTGGACGTCAGAAAATCGGACAGGTCTTCAAGGCCACTGATCGCCCCTAACCCTTCCGTCGTCAACGGCTGTGAGTTGTCCTGCTGGAAGAAGAAAGCGACAGGGACAGCCAGAACCCCTGCGATCGCCTGCAACCGGCTGGCGCCGATGCGGTTGGTGCCTTTTTCGTACTTTTGCACCTGCTGAAAGGTAACGCCGATCTGTTCGGCGAGCCGTTCCTGGCTCATGCCGAGCATTAGCCGGCGCATGCGCACGCGTGAGCCGACATAGGCGTCAATCGGATTTGGTACTTTTGCACTCACTGCGCAATCTCCTCATTCGAACGGGGGAACCCCAGCGGGCGCCACCTTACAGATGCCCGGGGAGGAGGCAAGGAACACGTCCCCAATCTGCCCGTTCAGTGTGTATTAAATGTTGGTAAATTTCAACCAAAAGTCCTGACGACAGAGATTTTCCCCCGAACGTCAAGGAGATAATCGGCTGAAAAGAACCTTCGCGTCAATGTGGACTAAAGTCTGAGGACGATCTGCAATTGTATAAGGGACACATCGGATTGTCTTTGGTCGGTACGCGGGCGGGAGCTGCGTAGTGGCCGGTTCCGCACCGTTCGTCGCCGGCTACATAGCGGTCATAGAGCACCACATTGCCGCTCTTCGAGGGGTGGCGAAGCAGCACCACGCGCTCCCGCAAAATTACCTGCTGCACCGATGCGCGGGTTTGCTTGAGTGAATCATAGCGCGAGATCGCCAATGCCGGATCGGCAGTCGCCAATAAAAGCAAAGTTGCGGCCACGATGTTCATGGATGTTCCCTCGATGAACATAGCTGGTCTCAGATGGGCCACCCAGAAATCTTCAGGATCTGGGCTCGAGATTTTACGGGTGCAAGAGCCGGCGGCCCAGCAGGCGCCGATCTTTCATCGGCGATCCCAGGAGCAGTCTGCTGCTCACGGCGTTTACTACATTAATTTTTTCTTAAATAACGCAAGGTTAGTCTTTTCAACTATGTGATTATGGGAATTGGTCATTCTCGGGAGGAGCGGAGTGGGGCCGGAAGCAAAAATTTTTTGCTATAACGCTCATTTTTTTCGAGGGAAGCTTGGTTATATTTCTTATTATAAAATCAACGAACTAGCGTATTGCGCGACACGAAACTCTAACACTGGTTGAGTGAGAGAACCAAAATTGGTCGAAATCGCGTCTTGACCCTGTTATATTAGGTGGTCTTAATGCCCTTCGTCCGGTCGTGCCCGCGCCCGGACAAGTTGCTGGAGTATTAGGCCCGCTGCACCAAGAACAGCGGGTCCTTTTTTCACTTCCATTTTTTTGTTTTTTTGCGGGGCCCGCCATGCTGATGCAGCAGGGGGGTCAGCGAGCCCCGGCCGTCCAAGCACGGCGGCACGACGATCAACCAGAACTCCGCTGCCGTCCACAAACCGCTGCTTTAATTGCTGCTGATGCAACTCGCACAAGCATTGCAAAGCGTGGGTACTCGCAAATATTTGCATTGGGAACACCGGCACTTCCCAACTTCAAAAGGTCTGCTGGCGGTGGTTGAGAAAAAAATCGCGATGCCGTTCTGCGGGAATTCCGCTGAAAGCTGACTGAAAGGTTGCCCGCGCTAGGCTTGCCCAGCTTCGTGGAGGAAGCACATGCCGTGCGCGAACATCTGACGCAGGCATCCTAACAGGAGGAGACACTCATGCGTTCATCGCGCACGCTTTTTCATACCGTTGCCCTTTCCCTCGTCATGACCGCCGCTTCCCTCGGCGCCACGGCAGCGCATGCTGCCGACAAAATTTCCATCATGGTGGGCGGCTATGAAAAGCAGATCTATCTGCCGGCCAAGCTTGCGGAAGGCCTCGGCTACTTTAAGGACGAAGGCCTCGATGTCGAGCTTCTGAACGAATCCGCCGGCGTCGATGCCGAAAACCAGCTCCTCGCCGGCGCTGTCCAGGGCGTCGTCGGTTTCTACGATCACTGCGTCGACCTGCAGGCCAAGGGCAAGTTCATCGAATCCGTCGTGCAGTTCAGCCAGGCACCGGGCGAGGTCGAACTGGTGTCGACCAAGCATCCGGAAATCAAGTCCTTCGCCGATCTGAAGGGCAAGAGCGTCGGCGTTACCGGCCTCGGTTCTTCCACCAACTTCCTGACGCTCTTCATGGCATCCAAGGCAGGCCTGTCGCCGGCTGACGTCACCCCGGTTCCGGTCGGTGCCGGCCAGACCTTCATCGCAGCCATGCAGCAGGACGCCATCCAGGCCGGCATGACCACCGAACCGACGATCTCGCGCATGCTGAAGACCGGCGAAGCTTCGGTTCTCGTCGATCTCAGAACCTTGAAGGGCACCGAGGCCGCTCTCGGCGGCACCTATCCGGCCGCGTCGCTTTATATGGACGCCGCCTGGGTCGATGCTCATAAGGAAGAAGTGCAGAAGCTCGCAAACGCCTTCGTCAAGACGCTGCGCTTCATCAACACCCATTCGGGTGCCGAAATTGCCGAGAAGATGCCGAAGGATTTCTACGTCGGTGACAAGGAGGGCTACATCAAGGCTCTCGACGCCGGTAAGGAAATGTTCACGGCTGATGGCGTGATGCCGGAAGATGGTCCGAAGACGGTTCTCGCCGTGCTCTCGCAGTTCTCCAAGAACGTCAAGGGCAAGACGATCGACCTGTCGAAGACCTACACGACTGAATTCGTCAAGAACGTCAAGTAAGCAGTCATAACGCCGCTTCCGGAAGGTTCCGGAAGCGGCAGTTCAAGAGACTTTGCATTTCACTGGGCTTTGCGTGCACGCCCCGAAGGCACGCGTCAGGATCAGCACCATGCAACAGGATGAACGCCGCACCCCGGCGATCGAACTCATCAATGTCAGCCGCCGTTTCGTATCGCCGACGGGCAAGTCGCTGACCGCACTTCGCGATTTCAACATGACGGTCGAGCGCGGCGAATTCGTCGCCGTCGTCGGTCCGACGGGCTGTGGCAAGTCGACGACCCTCAATCTTGTCACCGGCCTTGCCAAGCCAAGCGCCGGCGAAGTCCGACTGATGGGCGGCCCGGTCAACGGCATCGACCCGCGCGTCGGCTTCGCCTTCCAGACGGATGCGCTCTTCCCCTGGAAGAACGTCATCGACAATGTCATGTCCGGCCCGCTGTTCCGCGGCAAGTCCAAGGCGGAAGCTGAAAAGAGTGCCAAGGACTGGCTCGCCCGCGTCGGGCTTTCAAAGTTCTTGCATCACTATCCGCATCAGCTCTCCGGCGGCATGCGCAAGCGCGTTTCGCTGGCACAGACCTTCATCAACGAGCCGGAAATCCTGCTGATGGACGAGCCGTTCTCGGCGCTCGACGTGCAGACCCGCACGGTCATGCACGAAGAGCTGCTGAAGCTCTGGGCGGAACGCCAGGCTTCCGTCGTCTTCGTGACGCACGATCTCGAAGAGGCCGTGGCACTCGCCGACAAGGTCTATGTGCTGACCGCCGGCCCGGCGACCGTGAAGTCGGTCTATACGATCGACCTGCCGCGCCCGCGTGTCGTCTCGGAAATCCGTTACGAGCAGAACTTCATCGATTATTGCAAGACGATCTGGGATGACCTTCGCGAAGAGGTCGAAACCAGCTATCGCCGTGCCGCGGAAGCGGCATAAGGGAGGATTGATCATGGCAAACACAGCCCTCGAAACAGGCAATGCCCCCATCTTCCGCGCCGGCACCTCGGATGCGGAAATCGAAGCCGCAGCGCTGAAGGCGCTCACCCGCCGCAAGTACGTTGTCGTGGCATGGCAAGTCGGCATTCTGCTCGCCATCCTCGGCCTCTGGCAGGTCGCCTCCGATCTGCACTGGATCGATCCGTTCTTCTATTCCAGCCCGTATGGCATCGCGTTGCGCCTGTGGGACTGGATCACCGAGGGCACCGAGAGCGGCTCGCTCTGGTATCATCTCGGCGTCACCATGGAAGAAGCGCTGATCGGCTTCGTCATCGGCTCGGTGACCGGCGTGCTCGTCGGCGTCGCCCTTGGCCGCAACAAGCTCGCTTCCGATATCCTGTCGATCTACATCAAGGCGATCAACTCGATCCCGCGCGTCGTTCTCGCGCCGATCTTCGTGATGATCATGGGCCTCGGCCTTGCCTCCAAGGTCGCGCTCGCCTTCATCATGGTGTTCTTCGTGGTGTTCGCCAACGCTTTCCAGGGCGTTCGTGAAGCCGACCGCAACATGATCGCCAATGCCCGCATTCTCGGCGCTTCCAACTGGCAGGTGACCCGCAACGTCATCCTGCCGTCGGCAATGAGCTGGATTTTTGCAAGCCTGCACATCTCCTTCTCCTTCGCCATCATCGGCGCCATCGTCGGCGAATTCGTCGGATCGCTCGCCGGCATCGGCTACCTGATCTCGATCGCCAAGGGCACCTATGACGCAGCCGGCCTCTATGCCGCGATCATCCTCGTGATGGTGGTCACGCTCGGTGCCGAATACGTGATGACGCTCGTCGAAAACCGCATCACCAGATGGCGTCCGCAGCAGCACATGGACGTGCAATAAGCCCTCGAGGCACTCAGTTAACTCCCAAGGCCGGGCACCCCCACCCGGCCTCTTTTTTTGTCTGCCGGTCAGGCCCTGCCGTATGCTCAGGGCTGAAAACCCGTTCTGTCCATCTCGGTGATCTCTCTAATTACCTTGCAAGGAACGCCCGCTACAATCACACCTGCTGGAACGTCTTTGGTCACGACGCTACCTGACCCAATTATCGCGCCATCGCCAATGGTCACGCCCTGGTTGATGTGTACCCCGGCGCCAATCCACACCCCGTTCCCGATCCTCACCGGCTTCGCGTAACACGCACCCGCCGCGCGTTCGGAAGCATCAATTGCGTGGTTGGAGGTGTAAATGCCGACACGGGGACCGAACAGCACGTCATCGCCGATCTCTATTCCGCCACCGTCCAGCAAGACGCAGTCGAAGTTGGCGTAGAAGTTGTTGCCGATAACGACGTTCCGACCGAACTCGCAACGGAACGTCGGTTCGAAATGTACACGCTCGCCCACCTTGCCCAACAGCTCACGAAGGATGCTTTCCCGTTCTGCGGACGTCTTGCCGAAGCTTGCATTGTAGCGGTTGGTCAGTAGAACCGCCTCCTCTCGAGCCTTGATCAGCTCGGGCGTCAGATCGTTGTACATTTTCCCCGAGCGGATGATTTCCAACTGGTCAGCAAGCGTCATGGGCACTCTCTCCTCAGGTATTGTTTGTGTTTTATTTGCTTAGTTAATACGCATGAACCGTCCATGAATGATTGCTGATGGGTGTTTCGACGACAGCTATGGCGAGCGAGCTTTGCCTGCGCCAAGTTGCCATATAAGCCGGGACGGCCGGGCGGCCGTTATTGTCCTATCGCGCAATTTCCTCCGGATGAGAATCAGCTTATGGTCCGATTCCGGCAAAGCCCATGCCTCCCCCCTCCATCCGGGAAAGTATCGTTCATGCGGGGCTGATCGATCATTGAACCGACTGTTCGAGCGCCAAGCATAAGGAGGGGTTGCAATCGTTGCTCGCGATAGGAGGTTTTACAGATGAGGCTTTCTGGCCCAATTTATCGCTTGAAGCGTAAAGCCCGGCTCATGTCGCGCGAGGAGAATATTCCCTTGCATGAAGCGCTGGACCGAATTGCAGCCGAGGAAGGTTTCGGCGGCTGGAGCTTGCTTGCAGCTCGTGCGGACGCGACGACGCCCGCCGGTGAGATGTTCGCGCAATTGGATCCTGGCGACCTGGTGCTTCTGGGTGCCCGTCCGGGTCACGGCAAAACGCTGATGAGTCTGAGGCTGGCGGTCGAGGCGATGAAAGCCGGCAATCGGGGCGCCTTCTTCACGCTAGAAGATACCGAAAGTGATGTTCTCGATCGTTTCCGGGTGATCGGCGCTAAGTTCGAGCTTTTTGAAGGCTTGTTCGAATTTGACAGTTCGGACGCGATCAGCGCCGACTATATTGTCGAGAAGCTGGCGTCGGCGCCCGAGGGAACGTTTGTCGTCATCGATTACTTGCAAATACTCGACCAGAATCGACAGAAACCGGAATTGATGGTGCAGGTTCGGGCGTTGAGGTCCTTTGCGCAGGAGCGAGGTTTGATCATCGTCTTCCTCTCGCAGATCGACCGATCCTACGATCCGTCTGCCCAATCCGCTGGATCTGGCGCTGTTCGACAAGACATTCTTCCTGAACAAGGGTGAAGTCCAGTTTCTGGCGGCAGGGTAGCGGTTCCGCCTGCTCCTGATTGCCGGCGGTTGGGAATCCATCAAACCGCCGGCAGTCTAACGATCACCAACAAGCCGCCGCCGGGCGCGTCGCTGAGCGCGATCGTGCCGCCGGCGCCGTCGACGACTTCGCGGACGATGGCCAATCCGAGGCCGCTGCCTTCGGGCTCGGTGCCGATGATGCGGTAGAAACGCTCGAATACTTGCCCGCGTTCGGCTTCGGGAATGCCCGGACCGTTGTCCTCCACTGATAGCACGGCATCGTTGCCATCAAGCCGGACGCCAACCGTGACGCGGCCATTGGCCGGGGTATAACGCAGGGCATTGTCGACGAGATTGACCAGCATCTCGCGCAGCATGGTGCCGTCGCCTTCGACATGGACCGGCGCGCCGTCAGCCTCCAGTCCCAGGTCGATGTTGCGTCTCAGCGCTTCTTCCGCCAGGTTTTCCAAGACTTGCCGGGCGGTGGCGACGAGGTCGATCGTGTCGCTACGTGGACGGCGGCTGCCGGGTTCGGCCCGCGACAGGGTGAGAAGCTGGCTCGCCAGCCGTGTCACCTGCCTTGTACTGGAGCGTAGTGCCGTCAGGGCTTCGTCACGTCTGGCATTGTCGTCCTCGCGCGCCGCCACACTTGCCTGCGTCGAGATGAGCGCTAGCGGCGTGCGCAACTGATGGGCGGCGTTGGAGACGAAGCGGCGCTGTGCCGCCATCTGGTTCTGCACCCGCTCCATATGATCGTTCAGCGCATGAACCAGGGGGCGTAGCTCGCTCTGCACCATATCCGGCTCCAGCGGGTCCAGCCGCTGGCGGCCGCGTTCGCGCACCGCATCACGTAGCCGCAGCACCGGTGTCAGACCGCGCTGCAGGCCGATAATGGTCACCAGGCCGGCGAGCAGCACGAGCACGAGCTGCTTGGTGAAATCCGAGAGCCACAGCCTGCGGCGCATGGCGTATTGGCTTTTGTGGGTGACGGCGACGGTGACGGAGATCGTGCTGTCTTCGCTAAGGCCGACGATCGGATGGTTCAGCATCATCAGCCGAACCTGATCGGCGCGGAATGTGGTATCTTCACCGACCTGCTGTTTCTTCGGTTGCGGCAGATCGGGATAGCCGGCGACGAGGTTCCCCCACGCGGTCACCACCTGATAGAAGACGCGGTCGCCATAACCGGTATCGAACATTTCCAGCGCCGCCGGTGGGAGATCGACCTGGACGGTGCCGTTCGCATCGACATGTACGGCTTCGGCGATGACGCGGGCCGATGCAAGCAGCGTGTGGTCGGTGACGAGGTCCGAGGTGGCGTTCGCCGAGTGGAAACTGAGGTACAGATTGACGCAGATCGCTCCGATCAGCGTCAGCACCACCCAGGCAAAGAGTTGCGCGCGGAGGCTGGAGGTCAGCCCTGCGATGGCGCGGCGCAGACGTCCCTTGCGTACTTGGCTTTCATCATTGCGCATGGCGAAGGAGATAACCGAGGCCACGCAGCGTGGCGATCTGCACGGCGCTGCCTTCGAGTTTCTTGCGGACGCGGTGCACGTAGATTTCGATGGCGCTGGTGTCGGCGAGATCGTCGAAGCCAAAGACGCTTTCGGACAGCGCGGTCTTGGTGACTGTCGTGCCGACCTTCATGACGAGATGTTCGAGCACGGCATGTTCGCGCGGCGTGAGCGCCAGGGTTTCGCCGCCAAGAAAGAACTGCCGCGTGCCGCCGTCGAAGAGCAGGTCGCCCACGGCGATTTCGGGTGCGGCGCGATCATGGCCGCGGCGGACAAGGGCGCGGATACGGGCTTCCAGCTCGGCGATTTCGAAAGGCTTTGCCAGATAGTCGTCGGCGCCGCTGTCGAGCCCGGCAACACGGCCGTCGAGGCTGGCATTGGCGGTCAGGATGATGACCGGCACCTTGTTGCCGCTTTGGCGCAAGCGCTTCAACAGCGTCAACCCATCGATTTTCGGCAGTGACAGATCGAGGATGACGACCGCGTAACCCGCCACTTTCAACATATGTTCGGCGTCCTCGCCGTCATAGGCGATGTCGACGGCATATTGCGCCTGACGCAGCGCCTTGCCGAGCCAGGACGCCAGTTCGCGGTTGTCTTCGACGATCAGGAGCCTCATGGAGCAACTATACAGCAAGTACCCGATAGTGCGAGTGTTTCCGGATTTGCCTCGGCCCTATTTCAGCGCCGCCACAGCCTCAATCCCATCTCCTTCACCTCTCGCAAATATACTTTGCGCGCATAGGGCGGCGTCAGATTGTGGTCGGTATCGGGAATGATGGTGAGGCGGATGTCGGGGAAATTCTTGAGGCCGGCGGCATCTTCGCCGAAATGTTCGCGGAAATGATCGAGACCAATGTCGTGAGCGCTGTAGATCAGCGAAATATCGACTTGGCGTTTGACGAGCGAGCGGAAGCCGTTGATGACGGTTTCGTGCTCGCCGGCGAAGAACGGGAGAACGCCGAGGAGGGGGCGGCCGAGACGGACGGCGCGCCGCGCCAGCGCCACGACGATGTTGCGCGCCGCACTTTTTGCGTCGATCTGGCCGCCATAGAGCCGCTTCAGCGTCTCAAACTGCAGGAATTTCTGGCCGTAGGTCTCGAGCGAACGCGGCACGAAGCGCAGGGCTTCCTCCACGGGCTGGGTTTCATCCCAGAAGAAAGCATAGGGATTGACGGTGATCAGACCGCCGCACCTGCCATCTTGGATAGCGCTCTGATAAGCGAGATAGCCACCGCTGCAGCGGCCAACGGCAAAGGCGGGCAACAGTTTCTCCGCCTCCAGAAGGTCGAGTGCGGCGCTAACGTCCTGAAGCTGCGCGGGGGAATAGAGCACCTGTTCCTGCGCATCGGGAAGCGGCGGACTGTCGGCGACGTTGGCGGTATCGAAACGCAGCGAGGGGATGCCGTCGCGTGCAAGCGTTCGCGCCATGGTCACCGACATTCGGCCCCAGCCAGCATGGCGGTCATAGGCCGTGGTCAAAAGCAATGCCGTCGCGCCCGCACGGGTGCCTGTGGGTTCGCAGAGAATGCCGGAGAGGCGGTTGCCCTCGCCAAAGCGCAGCGGCGTTTCGCGAAAACCGTCGCCGATCAGCGGTTCGGCGCGCGGCGCGCGGAGAATTCTGCGAGATGCCGTCGCGGATTCTTCCGTCGCGATCGACCGTGCCCAGTCCAGAACTTTCCGGCCGGCTTCGAGCGGCATGGTGGCTACGGTCGGGTTCGATACCAGCTCGTCATAGCCCTCATAGGCCGAGCGTTCGACGCGTGGGCCGAGGGTTTCGAGATGGGCAGCGAAATCGGCGTCTCCAGGGCGGCCGGGCCGCGTCAGGACAAGGCAATCCGGCGCGCTGATATGGGCAAGCGTCATCAGATTGAGCTTCTTGACCGCGGCGGCGATAGAGTCCGGCATCTGCAGGCTGGCGATGGTCACGCCCTCGGCCCGGCGTTGCGCTTCGGTGAGCCCCATGCCCTCGTCGATCATCTTCGACCAAACGGTCAATTCGCGCAGATAGGCGCGGCCGGAAATGGTCGGAGCCAGAAAGGCGATGCCGTCGACGCCGGAAAGCTGCTCTGCAATATCAAGGGCGACGACGCTTCCGAGCCCTTGGCTCACCAGGATAAGCCGCTCGCAGCCGGAGAGCGATCGCAGCATGCCGGCAGCGGCGAGGGCCGTGCCTTCCCAGAGCGCCAGTCCTTCACCCGGATCGGCAACGTCGAGCGCATCGCCGGTGCCGGCATAGTCGAAGCGGAGGCTGGCAATACCTTCCTTGGCAAAATCTTCGGCGAGAATGCGCCAGAATTTGCGGGTGCACATTTCCTCGAAACCCCAGGGGCTGAGGAACAATACGGCCGTCTGGCTCGTCGGTGCCGCGGCGGGCATGAACAGGCCGACAGTTCCGGCGAAAGTCACCGGCGTGGCGGCGGGGGTGACATCCTTAAGCGGGCCCTGGTATTCGGCGGCTCCCAACGCAGCCATGGCATTCTCCTCAAATTCGGCGCGGCGCCAGCCATGCCAGCGCGTGAACGGCAATCGGATGAGCGCGCCGGGGCAGACGCGCGGCAATTTGCTGAAGGACGGCGATATCCTCCGGCGGCACGGCATTCAGCAGCCGGAGCGCCAGGCCATAGACCAGGATGCCGGCAATGACGGCGCTGACGAGGCCGGGAATGCCGGGCAGCACATGGATGAAACCATAGGCCGCGGCGGCGCAGAGCGCGGATGCGCCGGTCACCTTGGCAAGGCTGACGAACATACTGTGCATCGAGCCCTCGAATTCCATGCGGCGCACCATCAGCACGCACATGGCGGAGAAGGCGAGCAACCGCACTAGCGCGGCACCTTCGCCGCCATACGAGGGCACTGCGATCAGGCAGCCGACGACCATGATGACGCTGGCGACGCCGCCGATGATGGTACGCTCGCGCATGCGGTCGATGGAGTAGAGATATTGCGTGCAGATCTGCATGAAGACGTAGGGAGCAGCCGTCAGCGACAGCAGCGCCACCATGCCGCCGCTCGGGCCGAAGGGCTTGCCGAAGATCGTTACCACCAGCTCAGGGGCGATCGCCGCAAGGCCGAAGCTCATGGGCAGGGTAATATAGGAAATGGCGCGCGCGACGCCCTCGAAGACATGAACCGGCAACTTGCCCGACGCCTGCGAATGCATCTGTTCGGAATAATAGGGCAGCAGGCTGCCGCTCAACTGCACCGGAAGCTGCAGCGCCAGATTGGCAAGCGACAGGCCGACGGCGTAGAAGCCGACTGCTTCGATGCCCCAGTAATGCTGCAGGAAGACCAGCTCGATGCGGTTCAGGAAGATCGAGCTGTTGATGAATTCGACCGAGAGAATGAGCGAGGAACTGACGAGATAGCCAAGGCTGACGCCGCAACTGTTCCGGCGCGCGACTGCGATCCTCAGGCTGGAAACGAACATCGGGAGCTGACCGATGGCATAGCCGGCAAGAGCGCCGCTGACGCCAAAGAAGATGGCGCCGAGAAGCACGGTGGCGAGCTGCAGCACCGAACTTGTCAGGGTGATGCGGAAGAAAGCGCCGAGCTGTTGTTCGCCGACCAGATAGTTCTTGCTGTAGGCGCCCAGCGACTGAAGGACGAAAAACGCGCCGGTGATGACGATGACGGACCATTCATCGTTTGCCCAATGCAGCCGCTCCGCTTCCCAATAAAAGGCCGTGTAGCCTGCGAGCAGGATCAGCGTCGACAGGATCGTCGGGTGCAGGAGGTAGGCCGCAAAGCCGCGCCGCTCCTCCGTCGAATAGCCCTGGACTTTTAGTTGCGGCAGTATGCGCAGTAGCGTGATGCCGGTGCCGAGTTCGGCGACGAGCGCGCCCGTGGTCGTCAACCAGAGCGAAAAGGCGATGATGCCGTTAGCTTCCGGGCCAAGCAGGCGGGCAGCGATGATCGAACAGGCAAAACCGGTCGCCAGCAGGGTCAGCCCCGCCGCCGCGTTCAACGCCGAATTCGCCATGATGCTCTTCGTCATGAAGATTACCGTTCCCCAGGTCGCAGAAATTGGCCGCAAATGCCGGCTCTTCATGGAGATAGCGCCTGCTGTATTTCATATGCCTTAATATTTACCGTCTATTCCTAATGTAACTTTCATTTTTACTTCGGCTAATATGCATATTTCCGATATTGGCTGTCTTGCCGCTTGTTCGGGAGTCCTCTTTGTTCAGCCTCATCGTCTGTACGATCGACCGCTTCGACCAGTTGGAACGACTGTTTCAGTCGCTGATGAGTCAGCGTCACAGGGATTTCGAGGTGGTCCTTGTCGACCAGAATCCTGACGATCGGCTGTCGGAGCTGATCGGAAGCTTCTCGCCCTTCTTCATGATCCGCCATGTCCGCTCGGCCAAGGGCCTTTCGCGGGCACGCAACAACGGAATGGCCGCCGCGAATGGCGACTATGTCTGCTTTCCCGATGATGATTGCTGGTATGAGCCCGATACGCTGGAGACGGCGGAGCGGCTGTTTGCCGCGCACCCGGAGCTTGCCATCGTCACCGGTCGTACACTCGATGCCGACGGCTTGGCCTCCGTCAGCCCGACAGGCGAAACGTCGCTTGCGGTGACGCGCTGGAACTATCTGAAATGCGGCAACTCCAACAGCATTTTCGTGCGCCGTGCGGCGCTGGCCGCCATCGGCGGCTTCGACGAGAATCTCGGGGTCGGCTCGGACTCGCCATTCCAAAGCGGCGAGGAGGCGGATTTCCTGCTGCGTGCTCTTGCTGCAGGCAAGCGGCTGATGTTCTTTCCGGAATTGATCGTCCACCATGATCAGGTCACCAGCGAATATGGCCCGCGGCAGATCGAACGGGCGCGCAAATATGGCCGCGGCTTCGGCGCGCTGATGCGCAAGCAGCGCTTTCCGCTCGCCTATGTCGGCTACCGCCTGTGCAGGCCTGTCGCCGGCTGGCTGGCAGCGCTGGTGCGATTCAGGGTCGATACGGCGCGTTACAAGCGCGCCTGGCTGATGGGCATATTGGAAGGCTATGCGACCTGGCCGCGATGGCGCAGCGGTTGAGGCCGTTCGCCCCTTGGCGTCATGGCTTCGGCATAGACATCCACATAGCGTTGCGCGACCTCGTCCCAGGCATAGGCGCGGGCGTCATGAATGAGTTCTTCTCTCAGGCCCAGGCCTTCGGCACCGAGACGCGCGAAAGCGGCGGCTAGGGCATCGGCGGCGGTTTCCGGATTGGAAAAATCGGAAAGCATTAGCGTCGGATGGGTTTCAGCGAGCGCCTTGTAGGCATCGTTTGTGTGCAGCACCGGCAGCAGGCCGGCACTCATCGCCTCGATCGCCACCAGGCCGAAGCCCTCATATTCGGAGGCGGAAGCAAAAAGCGAGGCGCGGGCGATAACGTTGCGGATGGCGCCATTGTCAATCGACACATGCAGCGAGACATGGCGGCCAAGCTCGCGGACGGCGATTTCCTTCTCCAGCGCCGGCTGATCGAGATCGGAGACGGCACCGATAATGTCGAGATGCCAATCCGGATCGCGGGCGGCGAGCACCTTCATGACGTCAAGCATGCGGTCAAGCCGTTTGTTGACGGAGAAGCGGCCGATAGTGACGATGCGGCGGCGGGCTTCGAGCGCGGCGCAATTGGCGAATTTGCCGACATCGGCGCCGTTCTCGATCAGGCGGGTGCGGCTGGCGGCGATGCCGGAAAACAGCCGCTCGTCCGACAGGCTGCAACAGACGAGCTCGGCATAGGCAAGGGCCGAAAGCCGGGTTGCGGTGTTGAACCAGAGCTTCTTGATGGCGGCATATTTCGGCGTATGGAAGAAGCCGCCATGGGTGGTGGCAACCATCGGGCGGCCATGGAACAGCTTGCCCCAGGCAAGCGCGTCGAAGAAGAAATCGACGGCATGGACATGGATCAGGTCGGCATCGGCGATATGCTTGAAAACCTGCGGCGCCAAGGGATAGCGGCTGGAGCCGGACCAGGGGATGCGGACGATCTCGATATCATCGATGGTTTCGGCCGGTACAAGTTTATGGGTAGGATCGGAGAACAGGCTATTGCAGGTAACGACGCGGACACGATAGCCGCGGCGGATCAACTGCCGGCAGAGGTTGGCGACCACATCTTCCAGCCCGCCCTTGTTGGGCAGGAACTGGCGCACGACATGCACGATCAGCGGTCCCGAGGCATTCTGTGCTTGAATATCCGAAATAGCCGATGTCATTGACCCGCCCTCGATCTTTGGCCGCACAAAGCCGCGGCGATCAGGCGCGCGAAAGCGCCGTCTCTTGATCGGCGCAAAGCACACCATCTTGCTGGTTAAAAAGAGCTTAATTGCGGACGAGGGATCGCGCCGTTTCAAGCAAGAAGGTTAATATCGGAACATTCCGTCAGGGAAGGTTGGGCTTGTGCATGGCCCCTCACCCTTGCCCTCTCCCCGCACGCGGGGACAGAGTTGGGGTGAGGGGTCATCTCGGAAAGAGCGGCATAACTCCTCCTCAGCCGGACCTCTCAAAACGCCCGAAATGTCAGTGTGGTCAGCGAGCGGACGATGCCCGGGATATTGGCGATGTTGTCGTTGATGAACTTGCCGATATCCTGCTCGTCCTTGATGTAGACCTTCAGCAGCAGGTCGTAGTCGCCGCTGGTGGAATAGAGTTCCGAGACCAGCTCCGTCTGGTAGATCGCGTCGGCGACCTCGTAGGTCTTGCCGGGTGCGCATTGGAGCTGAACGAAAATGGGCTTCATGAGATTGTCCTGACTCTGTCGCGGCCGCGATGGCGGCCGGCGCTTTGCTCTATAATGGTCGAAAGCGGCGTGGCCATGCAAGTTTTTCTCTATCCACCGGATGTCGCGCTTGCCGCTTCCGCAAGTCGGGAGGTGGCGCTAGATTGACGGGATTCTTTTAGCCAACCGGATCGACTCGATGCTGAATGACCCTCGCTCTCACGGACTTTGGGAGAAGACTGCTCCGCCGCCGCCTGCGACCGGGCCGCTTGCAGGCGATGTTTCGGCCGACGTGGTGGTGGTCGGCGGCGGCTATACGGGGCTGTCCTCGGCGCTGCATCTGGCGGAAGCCGGAACCAAGGTGGTGCTGCTGGAAGCCAATGAAATCGGCTTTGGCGGCGCGGGGCGCAATGTCGGTCTGATCAATGCCGGCATGTGGGTGATGCCCGACGACCTGCCTGGCGTGCTCGGTCCCCTCCATGGTGAACGGCTGCTGGAGCTTCTTGGCGATGCGCCGAAGCTGGTGATGGAGCTGATCGAGAAACACGGCATCGCCTGCGAGCTGGAGCGCAACGGCACGCTGCATTGTGCCGTCGGGTCCGAGGGGCTGAAGGAGATCGAGGAGCGTGCCCGTCAATGGGGCAAGCGCGGTGCCCCGGTCACCGTGCTCGATGCGGACGAGACGGCGCGGCGGGTGGGGAGTTCTGCCTATGCGGGAGCGTTGCTCGACATGCGCGCCGGTACGCTGCAGCCGCTCGCCTATGTCCGCGGCCTGGCGCATACAGCGGCCAAGGCCGGCGTTGTCATCCACACAAGCAGCCGCGTGACGGCGACCGAGAGGAATGGTGGGCGGTGGATCGTCAAAACCGCCGGCGGCAGTGTCAGTGCGGATTGGATCGTCGTCGCGACGGATGCTTACAGCACCGGTCCCTGGCAAGAGGTGCGCCAGGAACAGGTGCATCTGCCCTATTTCAATTTCGCCACTGTACCGCTTGGCGACAATCTGCGCAGATCGGTGCTACCCGGTCGTGAGGGCGCGTGGGATACGAAGGAAATCCTGTCGTCCTTCCGCATGGATCAGGCCGGCCGCCTTGTCTTCGGCAGCGTCGGCGCATTGCGCAATACCGGGCTTGCCGTCCACAAGAACTGGGCGCGGCGTTCGCTGAAAAAGCTGTTTCCGCAGCTCGGAGATATCGCCTTTGAAAGTGAGTGGTATGGCAAGATCGGCATGACCGACAATGCCTTGCCGCGCTTCCATAGGTTCGCGCCGAATGTCGTCGGCTTTTCCGGCTATAATGGGCGTGGCATCGCGCCGGGCACGGTGTTCGGGAAAATAGTGGCCGACCATATTCTCGGCCGGGTCTCCGAAGCCGACTTGCCGCTGCCGGCGACCGATCCGCGCGAGCCCGGCTTCCGTGCGCTGAAGGAAATGTGGTACGAAGCCGGCGCCCAGGCTGCGCATTTTGTAGGCGCGAGGGACTAGAGCATCCTATCGGCTTGGTGATTTCACCTGAAAGCGGGATGCTCCAGGGACGGGAACTGGACCATCATAACAAGAAGAGGAAGATGACATGACCGCCACACTCGATCTCGCCGCCGAGACCAAGGCAATCCTGACCGAACTCGGCGTTACCGCCGATCGCTACACGGGCGGAACACTGGCCGTCACCTCACCCGTGACCGGTGCTGAAATCGGCCGGCTCAGAGAGCATTCGGCTGCCGAAGCGAAGGCTGCGATCGACAAGGCGCATGAGGCGTTTCTTTCCTGGCGCGCTGTACCGGCGCCCAAGCGCGGCGAGCTGATCCGCCTGCTCGGTGAAGAGCTGCGCATCGGCAAGGCAGCGCTCGGCCGTCTCGTTTCCATCGAAGTTGGCAAGATCACCTCTGAGGGCCTCGGCGAAGTGCAGGAGATGATCGACATCTGCGATTTCGCCGTCGGCCTGTCGCGCCAGCTCTATGGCCTGACCATAGCCACCGAGCGCTCGGAACATCGAATGATGGAGAGCTGGCATCCGCTGGGGCCGATCGGCATCATTTCGGCCTTCAACTTCCCCGTTGCGGTCTGGTCGTGGAACGCGGCGCTCGCCATCGTCTGCGGCAATTCCACCGTCTGGAAGCCATCGGAAAAGACGCCGCTGACGGCGCTTGCCGTACAGGCCCTGTTCGAAAAGGCGCTGAAGCGCTATGTCGCCGAGGGCGGCGAGGCGCCGACCAATCTCTCGACGCTGATCATCGGCCGCCGCGATGTCGGAGAGGTGCTGGTCGATCATCCGAAGATTCCGCTGGTTTCGGCGACCGGCTCGACAGCCATGGGCCGCGCCGTCGGACCGCGTCTCGCCAACCGCTTCGCTCGTGCCATTCTCGAACTCGGCGGCAACAATGCCGCGATCGTCTGCCCGACGGCCGATCTCGACCTGACGTTGCGCGGCGTCGCCTTTTCCGCCATGGGAACGGCCGGCCAGCGCTGCACGACGCTGCGCCGTCTCTTCGTGCATGAAAGCGTCTATGATCAGCTCGTCCCACGCCTGCAAAAGGCCTATGGCTCGGTCACCATTGGCAATCCGTTGGAAACGGACACGCTTGTCGGCCCGCTGATCGACAAGCAGGCCTTCGACAAGATGCAGGCAGCCCTCGGCCAGGCGCAGTCGGCCGGCGGCAAGGTGACGGGTGGCGAACGCGTCGAAAACGGCGCGGCCGATGCTTTCTACGTCCGTCCGGCCCTGGTCGAGATGCCAGCCCAGACCGGACCGGTCGAGCACGAAACCTTCGCGCCGATTCTCTATGTGATGAAGTACAGTGATTTCGACGAGGTAGTGGCGCTGCACAATGCCGTGCCGCAGGGCCTGTCGTCGTCTATCTTCACCAATGACATGCGCGAGGCGGAAGCCTTCGTCTCGGCGCGCGGTTCGGACTGCGGCATCGCCAATGTCAATCTCGGCCCTTCCGGCGCTGAAATCGGCGGTGCTTTCGGCGGCGAGAAGGAGACCGGCGGCGGCCGTGAGTCCGGCTCGGATGCCTGGAAGGCCTATATGCGCCGGGCGACCAATACTATCAACTACGGCAGGACATTGCCGCTGGCGCAGGGCGTCAAGTTCGACGTCGAGTAAGACGAGCGTCGCAATCCTTGCGTTGCGATGAGGAGGGCATGGGCGTAGAAACGTCTTCGCCCTCCTTCATCATTCCAAGGTCGCTCACCATGCATCTGTCGCTCGCCGAGGCCGAAACGCTGGTTGTGGAGGCGCTGCAGCGAAATCGAGTCAGTGCGGAAAACGCCCGTTCGGTGGCGGTCGCCCTCGTCGCGGCGGAGGCGGCCGGGCAGGGCGGCCATGGTCTGCGCCGCGTGCCCGCCTATGCCGGGCAGGCGAAGATCGGCAAGACCGACGGCTTCGCCAAGCCACAGCTCCTTCGACCCTATCCTGCCGTGCTGCGCATCGATGCCGGCAACGGCTATGCCTATCCGGCGCTCGATCTCGCCGTTGCCGAGCTTTCCATTGTTGCTCGCGAACAGGGGATCGCGCTGGCGGCCATCAGCCGCTCGCATCATGCCGGCGTCATGGGCCTGACGGTCGAGCGTTTTGCCGATCAGGGGCTGGTGGCGCTGATGGTCGCCAATGCGCCGGCCTCCATGGCGCCCTGGGGCGGCAAGAGGCCTGTCTTTGGCACCAATCCGATCGCCTTCGCCGCGCCGCTACCGGATGACGATCCCATCGTCATCGATCTCGCGCTATCAAAAGTGGCGCGCGGCAAGGTCATGGCCGCCCGGCAGAAGGGCGCGCCGATCCCGGCCGATTGGGCGTATGACCGCGACGGCAAGCCGACGACCGATGCCGAGGAGGCGTTGGCCGGCACGATGATCCCCGCCGGTGAATCAAAGGGGGCGGCATTGGCCATGATGGTAGAGATCCTCTCCGCCGGCCTGACCGGCGCCAACTATTCTTTCGAATCTTCGTCGCTGTTCGACGATCAGGGTTCGCCACCCGCGCTGGGGCATACGATCATCGCCATCAATCCGGCGGCGATGAGTGCGGGCGATACGGCGCAGCGGCTGGCCCTGCTGGCAAATGAGATCACCAGCGATCCCAATGTCCGCCTGCCCGGCCGGCGCGGGCAGAACTCACGACGCCTTGCGCTAAGTGAAGGCATCAGTGTCGAGGACGAAGTGATTGCCGCGATAGAGAGGCTTTGAGCCGCCGACGGTGATGGTCGGGTGCCTGACGGCCACCCGCGATCCACAGATCAGACGATCGCCGGCGCCGTCTGCCCTTCGTTCAGCCAGCCGCCGATAAAGCCGGCGCGTTCGAGGCCACGGCGCAGGATCGGCGATTGCCGCATCAGGTTCCAGATCAGCCCGCTGCGCTCATTTTCGATCATCATCACGAGCAGGCCCTGGTCGATGGCGACCGAGCGGTCGTCCACCCAGCCTTCTGGGCCTGGGCCTCTGACGCTGGGGTTGAAGCCACCGGGAAAGCGGCCGTCCAGCAACAGGTTCGGATAGGTGGAAAGCAGGGCCTTGGTGCCGTCGAGGGCGGCTTGGCGGTCGAACGGCAGGCAGGATAACGGGCCCCAGGGCGCGATCGTACCGTCGTCGGGACCGAGCGGCGCGCCGCGGGCGGCATAGCCGAGAACCTTAGGGCTGTAACGCCGGCTGTGCTTGGTGCCGGTCGGATTCGGGCCGTCACAGGCCGAGAGCCCCCAGATGTTCCTGGCATAGCCGACGAAGTGGCCCGGGTTGCGGTCGGTGTAATCGCGCTGAACGGCGATGGCCGTCTGGGTGTTGCGGAAATAGTCCGTGTCCTTGTCGGCCACATGCCGGTCGGCGATGCCGCGAAAATCGATCCAGGCGTGCGAGAAGAGGTGGATGAACAGCGGCCCGGCATAGAGATAGGGCGTGTCCTTGAACATCATCCAGGTATAAGTCGAGGCGAAGGCGTCGTAGCTCGATGACGGTATGGGATGGCTGGGCGAAGCGAGTGCCAGCACATAAAGAAAGATCGCCTCGTCATAGCCCTGGTAGCGCCAGCGCAGGAAACCGCTGCTCGGCTTCCAGCCCATGCTGATCGTCTTGCCCTTGTTCAGCGCCCAATGCCAATCGCAGCGCTCATAGAGAAACTGCGCCTGTGTGCGAATGTCCTCTTCGTTCTGATCGGGGCCGTTGAAATAGGCTGCCGCCGTCAATACGCCGAGCAGGAAAAGGCCGGTATCGATGGTGGAGAGTTCGCTGTTCCAGGCCCGGTTGCCGGTCGCCATATAGAGGAAGTGATAGTAGAAGCCGCGATGACCGGTGGCGCCTCGCTCTTCTCCCTGCTGACTTTCGGCGAAAAAGTTCAGCGAGGTCAACACGCGCTGGGCCGCATCCGCGCGGCTGATCCAGCCGCGTTCGACGGCGACGGGATAGCTCGACAGCGCGAAGCCGACGGCGGCGATGCTGCAATGGCTCGTCTTGATCGAAGTATCCGCCACCAGCCCATTTTCCGGATTGGTGTACAGCATGAAATAGTCGAAGGCCGAACGTTGCAGACGGTCGATCAACGCGTCGTCGGTTTCGTTGGTCTGTTGCAGCATTGTCTGATCCATCTCCTCGGCGCCCCCCGGTTTCTGCTGAGCATAGGAGCTCGGACAGTTGCAAATCAAAGATGATTAATGCTGCCACGCTTTTGTGGACGATTGTTTAAAATCGGAGCACCCGTCAGATATACTAGCAGCGGCTGCCTCGAGAAGCTTAATCATCTACGACGCGGATGGCCGAAAGCATCGCGTCCAGCAAACTATCCGCCGTCTCGTCGTCGGGAAGCGATCTGATCATGCCGTCCAGGCGTCCCTCGAGCCGCAGCATAGCGAAGCCATGCACCAGTGACCAGAGGGCCGTCGCCTGCGCCGCCATCTGCAGCGGCGGCATCGATATGCCGGGTGCGCGGGCGGTGGCGGATGGTTTCATTGGCCCGACCGTAGCGCTGTTCCTGGCCGCGCTTGTTTCCGTCGTTCTTTGCTACGCGACCGGTTCATTCTCGGCAAAGTGCCAAAAATTCTGGATATCGGCACGACGATCCTGTTCTGCGGCCTTGCATTCTGGACAGCGGAAGAAGCGGCAGAACAATAGGCAGCCGGGTCACCCCAACTTGGCTTCCACCCGCTCACGCCACCGTCGAAGCGTTCGCCCAAAAATCGCGCCGTCCCCCAGCGCTCTCGCAAGTATCAGTGCGCCCTGGATACCGACTACCGCTTCTTCGGCGAGCGCATTTGCTTCTGCCGTCTTGAGGCCCGCTCTCGTCAAAGCGCCGGCAAGTGCTTCGATCCATCGGTTGAAATAGGTCTGGATCGCCGCTGCGAAACGGTCGCGTGTTTCGTCGAGCGCGAAGGCGCCGATGAGGCAGATGCGGCGGCCGGAGCGGAAATAGGTGTCTGTTGTCTCCCACATGCGGGCAATGGCGGCGTGCGGTTCGTCTTCTTCGAGCGGCTTGAACATCTCGCTGACGAACCAGGCGTCGATATTGGCCATGATCTCCGCCGCCATCTCCTCCTTTCCGCCGGGGAAGAAATGATAGAGGCTGCCCTTCGACAGTTTGGTACGCGCCGTGATGTTGCTCATCGATGCACCCTCGTAGCCGAGTTCACGAAAGACTTCGGCAACGAGGATGATGGCGTCCGATTTTTCGAAGATGGTGCGTGTCATCGTCTCAGAGTCCGAGATCGGAAAGCCCTGGATGGTCGTCCGGACGGCGGCCGAGCGGCCAATGGAATTTCCGGTCTTCTTCCTTGATCGGCATGTCGTTGATCGAGGCAAAGCGGCGCTGCATCAGACCCTCGGCGTCGAATTCCCAATTTTCATTGCCATAGGAGCGAAACCAGTGGCCGCTATCGTCGCGCCATTCATAGGCGAAACGCACGGCGATGCGGTTGCCGTCGAAGGCCCATAGTTCCTTGATCAGCCGGTAGTCCAACTCTCTGGCCCATTTGCGGGTGAGGAATTCGACGATTTCCTTGCGGCCGCGCGGAAATTCGGCGCGGTTCCGCCATTGGCTGTCTTCGGTATAGACCTTCGAGACACGTTCGGGATCGCGGCTGTTCCAGCCGTCTTCGGCCATGCGGACTTTGGCGTTAGCGGTTTCGCGGGTAAACGGCGGCACGAGTGGGGTGGTCATGGTTTGCTCCTTTTGTACCGATAAGATTATTCTAGACCGATCGGTTTAGGAGAGCAAGAGCGAATTTGATTTTCTGGGGAGGCTATCGCGCGAATTTCTTTGCGCCCACGACGCAGGCGACAACGCCGAGGGTCACTGCAAGCATGGACCAACTGACGCTTTCCTTTAGAAGAGTGGCAGCGAGCGCCAGGCCGAAGAAGGGCTGCAGCAACTGCAATTGCCCGACGGCAGCAATGCCGCCCTGTGCCAATCCGCGATACCAGAAGATGAAGCCAATCAGCATGCTGAAGAACGAGACATAGATCAGGCCGATCCAGGCCGGCTCACCGATGCCGCCGATCGCCTGCGGCATGGTGAAGAGGCAAAGCGCGATCATGACTGGCAGCGACAGGACGAGCGCCCAGGAAATGACCTGCCAGCCGCCCAGCCGGCGCGACAGCACCGCGCCCTCGGCATAGCCGAGCCCGCAAACGAGGATTGCTGCCAGCATCAGCAAATCGCCGACCGGCGAGGCGGAGATGCCCTGGGCCAGCGCATAGCCGCAGACGATGGCGCTGCCGATGGCGGAAAATATCCAGAAGGCCGGCCGTGGCCGTTCGCCGCCGCGCAATACGCCGAATATGGCCGTGGCAAGCGGCAGCAATCCGATGAAGACGATCGAATGCGCCGAGGTGACGTGCTTTAGCGCCAGTGCCGTCAGCAGCGGAAAACCGACGACGCATCCAAGCGCCACGATGGCAAGAGGGATGATATCGTTGCGAACCGGTCGCTTCTCCCGAAATGCGAGCAGCAGGCACAGCGCCAGAATGCCGGCAATCGCAGCGCGGGCGACCGTCAGGAAGACGGGATCGAAATCCATCACCGCCACCCGTGTTGCCGGCAATGAGCCGCTGAAGATCAGCACGCCCGTCATTCCATAGATCCAGCCGCTTGTCGTCTTGTCCATTCCGATGCTCCAAGTTTATCGGCCGGTATCGGCGAAGTCGGCTGGTCATTCCAGAGACGGCGCAGTACAATTTTTGCAAACTGTTATGGTGTGGGGTGCAGTACGGATGAACGATACCATTGTAACGAATGGGGCTGGCGGAACGCGCATCGAGGCCGTGATGGCGGCGATTTCCAATCGCATTGCCGCACGCAGCCTGGTGCCGGGGGCGCGGCTTCCTTCGGTGCGCAGCTTCGCCAGGACGATGCAGGTATCCGTTTCCACCGTGGTCGAGGCTTATGAGCGGCTGGCGGCCGAGGGCGTCATCCGTTCGCGGCCCGGTTCCGGCTTTTACGTCTGTGGGCCGCTCGCGCCGCTTTCCCTGTCGGAGATCGCTCCCCGGCTCGAACGCGATGTCGATCCGCTCTGGATTTCGAGGCAGTCGTTGGAGGTGGATGACAATGTTCTGAAGCCCGGTTGCGGTTGGCTTCCGCCCTCCTGGATGCCGGAAGCGGCGCTGCGTCGAGCGATGCGAACCCTGGCGCGGACCGGCGGGAGCGACATTCTCACCAACTATGGAACACCGCTCGGCCTGCCGCCGTTGCGGCAGCTTCTGGCACGGCGCATGGGCGAACACGGCATTACGGCGTCGCCTGATCAAATCATGCTCATGGAATCCGGCACGCAGGCCATCGATCTTCTCTGCCGTTTCCTGCTCGAACCGGGCGATACCGTGCTGGTCGACGATCCCTGCTACTTCAATTTCCACGCTCTCCTGCGGGCGCACCGGGCCAATATCGTCGGCGTGCCCTTCACGCCGACAGGGCCGGATATCGAGCGGTTTGCCGAGGCACTCGAAAGACATAAGCCGCGCCTCTACATCACCAATTCCGCCGTTCACAACCCAACCGGCGCCGCATTGTCGCCGGTGACGGCGCATCGCCTGTTGAAGCTGGCGGATGCTTCCAACCTGATCATCATCGAAGACGATATTTTTGCCGATTTCGAGCACGTGCCGGCGCCGCGGCTT
Organism: Rhizobium sp. LEGMi-198b; assembly: GCF_054114205.1. Classification (NCBI taxonomy): domain Bacteria; kingdom Pseudomonadati; phylum Pseudomonadota; class Alphaproteobacteria; order Hyphomicrobiales; family Rhizobiaceae; genus Rhizobium; species Rhizobium sp. LEGMi-198b. The sequence continues at coordinate 369,059 of NZ_JBSYVH010000004.1, forward strand.
GCCGCCTATGATGGGCTCGATCGGGTGATCCATATCGGCAGCTTCTCGAAGACGCTGTCGGCCTCGGTGCGCTGCGGCTTCATCGCGGCGCGGCGGGATTGGATCGACGGCCTTGTCGATCTGAAGATCGCCACCAACTTCAGCGGTGGCCAATTGGGGGCCGAGCTGTTGTTCTCGGCCCTGAAGGACGGAGGCTATCGCAAGCATATCGAGGCGTTGCGAGTCCGGCTTGCCAAGGCCATGAGCGAAACCATCTCCCGATTGGAGGCAATCGGCATCACGCCCTGGCTGAAGCCACAGGCCGGCATGTTCCTTTGGTGCCGGCTGCCGGAGGGGCTGAATGCGGCCGACGTCGCCCGCGCCTGCCTCGCCGAAGGCATCATCCTGGCACCCGGCAATGCCTTCAGCCAGAGGGATGCGGCAAGCAATTTCCTCCGCTTCAATGTTGCGCAATCAACGGATGCTCGCATTTTCGAGGTCCTGGCGGCGTCGATGCGGAGATTGGGGGCCGGATGAGCGGCGGCGTTCCCGCTCCGGTCCCAGGCGATGACAATCCGGCCAGCGGGAGTGCCGGATGCATTACTTATGCAGCATCTTCAAAGCGTCGATGAAATAGCTGTTGGCGCCGGAATAGTCGTCGGCCTTGCAACGCTTGAGACCCTCAGCCACCAGGGCGCTTGCCCGCTTTCTGTCGGCGGCGCTGATCGCCGATGTCTTCAACCCATTATTGATACTCTCCACCATTTTGGCGCATGGCGCGGAATTGCCGCTTCCCGTAGTTGCGGTGTTCGCGGCGAAGGCGGTGAAGGAAAGGGCGAAGGTGATTGAGATCAGCGACGGAACGACAAGAGCGAACGTTTTCATGTCCCTGCAGCCTCAGCTCCGCCCGCAGTCTACGGACAAGACATGCAGACCAAACGTCTTTGGATAGGGTCGAATGCAGAGAGAGGGATGGGAAAGACAATCGGACACTGGGAAGCAGCTCTAATACGCTCTTGCAGGTCTTGCTGAACTTCAGCATCACAGTATAGCTCTGCCACAAGGCCGCTTCAATTGCGGTTCACATCGGCTTTCCAATCCCCGTTGGCGAAATGAGATCGACCGTGCGTGTTCTGCTTGTTGAAGACGACAATATTCTCGGATCATCCCTCAAGAAGGCTTTGGAGAAGCACGCTTACGGCGTCGATTGGATGCGCGATGGCGAGTCCGGTCTTGAAGCCGCGCAGCATTCGCATTTCGCGGCTGTTATTCTCGATATCAACCTGCCGCAGCTTAATGGCATGGAAGTGCTGAGAGGCATTCGACAGCGGGGCAATGCGGTGCCGGTTCTGCTGCTGACTGCACTCGATGCCGTGCGGCAGAAGGTCGAGGGGCTCGACGAGGGCGCCGATGATTACCTGGTCAAGCCGTTCGATCTCGACGAGCTGCTTGCCCGCCTGCGCGCGTTGATCCGCCGCCGCGACGGGCGAACCGAAAGCCTCATACGATGCGGCGATGTCGAGGTCGACCCATCGGCGATGGTTGCCCGCAAGGGCAGCGCGCAGGTTCATACCACCGCCAAGGAATTCCATCTGCTGAAGCTGCTCATGGAGCGCAGCGGCCGATACGTGACCAAGAACGATATCGAATATGCACTTTACGATGCCGAGAACAGCGTCGAAAGCAATGCCATCGAGGTGACGATCTACAACCTGCGCAAGAAGCTTGGCACCGATTTCATCAAGTCGATCCGTGGCGTCGGTTACATGATCGAACGATGATCAGGTCTACGCTAACCCGCAAACTCTTCTTCAGGATAGCGCCGGTCGTGGCGGTAACGATCGTGGTGATCGGCGCCTTCGCGTTCAACAGCGCAACGCGCGAGATCAACAATATCTACGATGCCCAGCTCATCGACGATGCGAACGTTATCTGGAGCTTGCTGCGTCGCCCTCTGGAAAGATCGCCGGACCGCTCTCCGAAGAAGATCGACGACATCGACTTCAACATGGACAACCAGCTATCCTTCAATGAGGACGCCGACGACTATGCCGACGCCCACATGTTTCGCGCCTGGGTGGATGGCCGTATTCGCTTCTACAGCAGCACGGCGTTCCAGTCCGATGTGCCGCAGCAGAAGGTCGGCTTCACCACGCTCACCTATAAGGGAGAGGAATGGCGGGTCTACTCGCTGCCGATACCGAACACGACCATCGTCATGGAGATCGGCGAGAAGATCGCCCTGCGGGAAACGTTGGTCTCCAACATCCTGCTCAATCTCTTCTTTCCGCTGCTTGTGCTGGTGCCGGTCATCGGCTTCCTCATCTGGCTTGGCATCAACAGCGGCCTGCGCACGATCCACGGGCTAGTACGCCAGATCCGCACCCGGTCGCCCGACGATCTCTCCGCCATCCCTGTCCAGGGCCTGCCGCGTGACCTCTTGCCGCTCGGCCGCTCGATCAACCAGCTTCTGGAGAAACTCGGTCACTCATTGACCCTCGAGCGGCGCTTCTCCGATCTTGCGGCACATCAATTGCGCACCCCGCAGGCGAGCGTGAAGCTGCTGCTGCAGATGCTGGACAATACCGACAATGAGCAGGAACGGCAGACGATCATCGCCGATCTCGTGGCCAGCAACAATCGCGCCATACATCTGATCGAGCAATTGTTGCGGCTTGCCAGGGTAAGCCATCATCCCCTCAATCCGACGCCCGTCGCGCTCTATCATATGGTGGCATCGGTTCTGGCGGAATTCGGCAATATCATCACCAGCCGTCAGCTCGATGTGCTGCTGGAAGGCGACGAGACGGCGCAGGTCAAAACGGATGAATCGCTGCTGCGCATGATGATCGGCAATCTGTTGGACAATGCCATCAAATACACACCCGTTGCCGGCAAGATCGAAGTCGTGATCTCCTCTGAAAACGCGCTCTGGCTGATATCGATCAGCGACAGCGGGCCCGGTATTCCACCCGATGAACGTGCCGCGGTCTTCCAGCGATTCTATCGGCTCAATACGCTCCACACCGAAGGGGCCGGCCTCGGTCTTGCGATCGTCGCCGATACGGCCGACCGGCTGGCGGCCTCAATCCAGCTATTGACGCCGCGTTGGGGCACCGGCCTGCGGGTCGATCTGCGGTTGCCCAAAAACCAATAAAGCGACCCTATATACCCATCCGAGCGCTCGGTGCTCATCGCTGGATGGTTCAGCTTTTCACGAAGTCGTGGGGCTGCTCGTTTTTCATTTTCGCATCATCCTGCCCTCATGCCTGGCTCATCCGTGGTTGCTAAACGCAACTTCAGGATAAGGCGAAAGGGTTTTTTCATGCAGGTGTTTTGCGATTTTGATGGAACCATATCCATCGAAGACGCGACGGATATGGTGTTGTCCCGTTTCGCCGGTTCCGAATGGGAAGACATAGAACAGCAGTGGAAACAGGGGCTGATAGGGTCGGGCGAGTGCATGCGCCGGCAGATCGCCCTCGTGCAGGCGAGTCGCAAAGATCTCGAGGCTCTTCTGGACGAGGTGTCCATCGACCCCGGCTTTGAGGATTTCCTGTCATACTGCAACCGCAGTGATCTGCCCGTGACGATCGTCAGCGATGGGGTCGACTATTTCATTCGCCATATCCTGGCACGTCACGGCATCGGCGACCTCAGAATTGTCGCCAACGTCCTCACCTATCGCTTCGCTCATGGCCGAGACTTGTATTCTCTTTCTCCGTCGCCCACGGCAGCCGGCTGCATGTCCGGTTCAGGCGTCTGCAAATGCCGGGTTGTCAGGGGAACTGAACTGCAGATCTACATCGGCGATGGGCGAAGCGATTTCTGTGTTGCCGACAAGGTCGATCTAGTCTTCGCAAAAGCCAAGCTCGCCGATTACTGCGATGACCGCGGCATTTCCTATGTCGGCTTCGACAATTTCGCCGACCTGCTTCCAAAGATGAAAGCCATTCTTCCCAGTGCCGCACGGGAGCACCGCGCGCTGCTGCATTCCAAGATCGCGTGAACCAGACCGAGAGGCATTAATGAAAACCAATGTAGTCGAAGCCTTCAGTGGCGAGATGCAATCGCCCGTCAAATCTGAGGCGGAGTTGCGCATCCTTGAGGAGGCTTATTGCTCCCATGGCGATACGGTCCACTATACGGCAAAGCCGAAATTCTTCGAGGAATGCGAAGGCTCCTACGTCTACGACCAGTCAGGGACGCCGTTCCTCGATCTGCAGATGTGGTATTCCGCTGTCAATTTCGGCTACCGCAACGAACGCCTGAATGCCGCCGCACACCGGCAGCTCGACCGGCTGCCGCAGGTCGCCTCGCAATATCTGCACCGGGAAAAGGTGGAGCTGGCGGCCATGATCGCCCAGGACGCCGAACGCAAGTTCGGGCGCAAGGGGCGGGTTCATTTCAACGTCGGCGGCTCGCAGGCCGTCGAGGATTCGCTGAAGCTGGTGCGCAACTATACCGGCGGCAAGAGCCTGATGTTCGCCTTCGAGGGCGGTTATCACGGCCGCACCCTCGGCGCCTCGGCCATCACCTCCAGCTACCGCTACCGCCGCCGCTACGGTCATTTCGGGGATCGGGCGCAGTTCATCGAATTTCCCTATCATTTCCGCGGCCCGAAGGGCATGTCGAAGGAAGAGTACGGGCATCACTGCGTTCAGAAGTTCGCCCGTCTGTTCGAGAGCGAATATAACGGCGTTTGGGATCCGAAGGCGGGCAAGTCCGAATATGCCGCCTTCTACATCGAGCCGATCCAAGGCACGGGCGGCTACGTCATTCCGCCGATGAACTTCTTCATCGAACTCAAGAAGGTGCTGGACGAACACGGCATTCTGCTCGTCGTCGACGAAATCCAGATGGGCGTCTACCGCACCGGCAAGCTCTGGTCGATCGAGCATTTCGGCGTTTCCCCCGATGCTCTTGTCTTCGGCAAGGCGATCACCAATGGGCTCAATCCGCTTTCAGGCGTCTGGGCAAGGGAAGAGATGATCAATCCGGAAATCTTCCCGCCCGGTTCGACACATTCCACCTTCGCCAGCAACCCGATGGGGACCGCCGTGGCTCTCGAAACCATGAAGATGTTGGAAGAGGAGGATTTCGGCGCGGCCATCATGGCCAAGGGCGCTTATTTCCTCGATGGGCTGAAACAATTGCAGAAGCGCCATGCCATCGTCGGCGAGGTCGACGGTCTCGGCTTGGCCCTGCGGATGGAGATCTGCAAGGACGACAGCTACACGCCGGACAAGGCGACGATGGACTGGCTTTGCGACGAGGGCATGAAGGGCGACATTCAGGTCGGCTCCAAGATGTACGGCCTCGTGCTGGACGTCGGCGGCTACCACAAGAACGTCATCACCTTCGCGCCGAACCTGCTCATCACCCGCGAGGAGATCGATCTGGCGATTGCCCTGCTCGATCAGCTTCTCACGCGCGCAGCCCGGAGATAGACCGGTGCAACTCCTTCTTCTTCATCTCGATGATGCGTTGGAGTTGCAGCCAGATTTCGTGCGCGCCTGCAAGTTTGCGGGCGCGTGCCAATATGCCGATAAAGGAACCGGCAGGGCGGTGCGGCTCTGGAGCAAGCAGAAGGCGCTTGCCGAACTCGGCCGCAACATCGTCCGGAACACGCCCGCAATCGGCAAGGATCCGCAGCTCTGTTTCATGGGCTCCGGCGACTTTCATCATGTGACGGCGCTGCTTCTCGATGGGGCTCTGGAGCGGCAGTCCATTGCGACGACGCTCATTCATTTCGACAATCATCCGGATTGGGTCACCTTCAATGGCGGGATGCATTGCGGCTCCTGGGTCAACAGCGCGCTGGCCAACCGCCATATCCAAAAGGTCATCACCATCGGCGTTTGCAGTCACGACCTTCGCAGCCCGGAGCGCAAAGGCGCCAATCTGCACTGGCTCGGCGAAGGCAAGCTGGAGCTCTATCCTTATGAACATCCGCCGAGCCGTGTTTTGGCCGAATACGGCAGCGGCGCCAGCTATCGGCAGGAGAAGGGCGCCCTGCACTGGAAATCCATTTCCGAGATCGGCGAGGAAAATTTCATCGACCGGATGCTGAGCCGGATTCGCACCGAAGCGGTCTATCTGACGATCGACAAGGATGTGCTGGTGGCGGATGACGCCGTGACGAACTGGGACCAGGGCCGTATGCGGCTGCCCTACCTGCTGGCGCTGATCAGCGAAATCGGCAACCGCCATCGCATTATCGGCGCAGACGTCATCGGCGACTACTCGGCCCCGAGCTATGCCGGCAGTTTTCAAACCAGGATTTTGAAAAGGGCCGAGGTTTTTATCGACCAGCCGCATATCCGGCCAAGGGCCGAAACGATCAGAAATATCAACAGTGCCGCAAACCACGCGCTGCTGGAGGTCCTGGCGGAGTACATGGCATGAGCGGCAGCCTGACCCTTCCGATGCTCGGCCTGATCCTTTTCTGCGTGCTGGCGGAAACGGCGCGCGAGGTCTGCTTCAAGCAGTCGGCAAGCGAAAACGCATTGCTTTCGGCGCTGACCAAGCCAGTGACATGGCTGGGCATCTTCTTTTGGGCGGTGGAGCTGCTCGCCTGGACCGCCGTGCTCGAGCACGTCCCCCTATCCATCGCCTTTCCGCTGATGGCGCTGAGCTATGTCGTCATCGTCTTCGCCGGGGCCCTGATCTTCAAAGAAAATATCAACCTCCGCCACGCGACGGGTGTGTTCCTCGTGACCGCCGGCGTGGCTTGCGTGGGAGTAACCGGACTATGAAAATCTTTGCGCACACCAGATGGGATGCCGCGCCGGTTCTGGCCGCTGTGGCGCATCTCGCTTTCGACATCTATCTGATCGTCGGTTTCGAAAGCCGGCCGTTATGGCTCTCGGCTGTCCTCGGCTGCCTGTATGCAGTGTCGATCTCGTGGAATATCAACAGCATATCCCATAATTTCATCCACACGCCCTATTTCAAGCCGCGCTGGATGAACTACGCGTTCAGCCTGCTGGAATCGGTCGCGATCGGCTTCTCGCAGACCTATTATCATTGGGTGCATATGCGCCATCACTCCGGCAACAGCGATCGGCCGGACGAAAAGGGCGATACGATCGATCTCTTGTCGATCTATCGCCACGGCCGCAACGGCGAGCCGGAGAATGTGTGGTCCTATACGCTTCTGAGCTTCTTTCGGGACAGTCTCGGCGACATTCACAAGGCTATCGCCCGCACGCGGCCGTTCGATGCAAAATGGGGCCGGTTCGAGCTCTTTTTCTTCCTTGGCCTTGCTGCAATTGCGTTGATCTATGACTGGAAGGCCGTGCTGTTCTTCGTGCCCTTCTATTATTTCGGCAACTGCCTGTCGTCGCTGAACGGCTATTACGAGCATCTGAACGGCGATCCGGACGAGCCGATCGCCTGGGGCGTCAGCAGCCACAAGTCGTTCTACAACTGGCTGTGGTTCGGCAACGGCTATCATGCCGAGCACCATTACCGGCCGCGGACCCATTGGACGAAGCTGAGCACGCTGCACGAGCAGATCAAGGAAGAGCAGGAAAAGGCCGGCACGCATGTCATCAGCACCTGCCACGCCCTTGGCTTCATGGCCAAGGAAAACCGGCAGGCGGAGCTTTCCCATGAAATCTGAGGAATTGAGTTTCTTTCTCGAAGGAAACAACGGCAAAGGCGTGCTCCTCATTCATGGATTAACGGGTGCGCCGGCCGAAATGAAGCTTGTCGCGCGTCAGCTCAACCGCCGAGGGTTCAGCGTCCACGCACCGCTGCTGGCAGGTCACGGCGAGGATGTCAGGGCGTTACGGCTCTCTCATTGGGAAGATTGGCTGAACAGCGTGGTACAGGCGGCGGAATTCATGGCGCGGCGCACGCAGCATATTTTCGCGGCAGGCATCTGTGTGGGCGGCAAGCTGTCGATGCTGGCCGCCAATAGCCGCCCGGATCTCATAAAGGCCGTGGCGATCTATTCGCCCTGCTTCCACTATGACGGCTGGGACGTGCCACGCCACTACACTTTGCTGTCGCCGCATATCGGCTGGCTATCGCGCATTCCCTTCCTCGACCGTCTCAATTTCAAAGAGAATTCATCCCTTGGCATCAAGGACGAGCGTTTGCGCCGCATGGTCGAGGCAATGGCGGGCGAAGGCATGCTAGAGAAATTCCCTGGCCGCGGCATCGTCGAGATGCACCGTTTGGGCAAGACGCTGCGGGGCGTGCTGCCCGACATTCGCGTGCCGACCTTGATCCTGCACGCGGAGGAAGACGATCTCAGCAATCCGAGGCACGCCCGCTACATTTCCGAGCACATTGGCGGCCCGCATGAGCTGAAGTGGATCAAGGACAGCTATCATATGATCCACGTCGATCGTCAGCACCGGCAGGTCGCGGAATTCACCGCCGATTTCTTCGAGGCGAGCCATGCTTCAGCGCTCGCTTAGTCCTTCGCCGACGCCGGCGCGCGATCCGGTCGCCGAGGTGCATTTCAGCATTCGCGCCATCGGCCGCGATGCCTGGAACGCCTGCTTTCATGATCAGGTCGAGGATTATGATTGCCTGCTGGCCATCGAGGAGGCCGGTATCGAAGGCTTCGAATGGCGCTACATCACGGTCGCCGAGGAGGGGCGGATCAGCGCCGCAATGCCGGCTTTCCTCTGCCCCTATGCCCTGGACACGACGCTGGAAGAGGGCGCGCTGCGCAGGGGCATACGGTGGGTGCGGCAGCGCTTTGCTGGCTTCCTGACGCTGCGCCTCGCCTGTCTTGGCTCTCCCTGCACGGAAACGGGCGCGGTCGGCTTTCATCCCGATGTGCCGCCGGAACGCCGCGAGGTGTTGTTTGCCGAATTGCTGTCATTCTTCGAACAGCTTGCGGCAACGGAAGATTGCGCGCTGATGGGCCTCAAGGACATTCCCCAGCCGGTTGCCCCCGCGCTGGACGGACCGCTGTCGGCCCGCCGTTACGCCATGATCGGCGGCTTGCCGACCGCCTGGCTCGATATCGACTTTAAGACGATCGACGAATATCTCGCCCGGCTCTCTTCCGGCACGCGCAAGGACATGCGCCGCAAGTTGAAATCCTTTGCGCGGGTCAGGGTCGAGATTCGAACGGATTTCGGCGATTTCCTGCCCGAGGTCATGAGGCTCTACCACGACACACGCAATCGCAGCGAATGGCAGTTCGAGGAACTGACGGCCGGTTACTTCGAGGGAATCCTTTCCCGGATGGACGGTCGCTCTTTCTGCGCCTTCTATTTCGTCGATGACAGGCTTCTTGCTGCCAATCTGATCGTCCATGACGGACGCGCCGCCATCGACAAATTCTTCTGCATGGATGGCGAACAGGGGCGGCCATACAATCTCTATTTCCTGAGCTGGTTCACCAATCTGCGCTATTGCCTGGAGCACGGCATAGGCCGCTACCAGAGCGGCCAGGCCTATTATGAAAACAAGGTGCGGCTCGGCAGCAAGCTCACCGCCAACGCGATGTTCTTTCGCCATCGCAATCCGGTTCTCCAGAAAATATTGCGGCTAGTTTCGCCGCTGTTTTCGACAGATGAGGCGGGCTGATGATGTCGATGCGCTTATCCTGGCTGGCGGTGCCGGTCTTGAACACGCTGTACCAATTCTTCATCAAGCACGGAGCCGCGCAATTGGACGGTGCTGGCGGAGCGGATTGGCTTTGGCAGGCGCTCACGTCGCATTGGATCCTGGCGGCGATCGCCGCCGAAATCCTCTGCTTCTTCATCTGGATGAATGTGCTTTCCGAGCTTGATCTGAGCCGGGCCTTCCCCCTTTCCGGCATCAGCTACGTCTTGATCATAGCCACAAGCTGGTTCGTCTTCGGCGAGCCCGTCGTCGGCCTGCAGGTCATCGGCAGCGGATTGATCCTGACGGGCGTCTGGCTGATCGCCAGTGCAGCGGGCGAAACCTCAGACCAAAATGGCTGGGAGCCAAAGCGCGGTTCGCTCAGTACCGACACAGGTAAGGATAAGTGATGTCCCGATTGCAAGCTGAAGACCAAAACAAGGGCGTCAGCATCGCGTCCGGCCTTGCGGACTGGAGCTTGAGACGCGCGCTGTCGCACATCGTAACGCGGGGATCACTGACGGTGACGACCGCAGGCGGCCGCGTCCTGACTTTCGGCGATGCCACTGGTCAGCCGGTGCATGTTCGCTTCACGGACACAAGCGCGCAGTGGGCTTTCCTTGTCGACGCCGACCTGCGGCTCGGCGAACTCTACATGGATGGCCGTTTTCTTGTCGAACAGGGCTCGCTCTATGATTTCGTCGCGATGATGCTGCGGGAGGCGCAGAACAGCACGCATCCGCTCATTGCCCGTGTCATCGATCACATCCGCACGAGGCTGCGGATTTTCCGTCACCGCAATCTGCCGGGGCGTTCCAGGGCGAACGTCGCGCATCACTATGATCTCGACGGGCGGCTCTACGAGCTTTTTCTGGATGCGGACCGGCAATATTCCTGCGCCTACTTCGCCCATCCCGGTCAATCGCTTGAAGAGGCGCAACTAGCGAAGAAAAGGCATCTGGCGGCCAAGCTGTCGATCGAGCCGGACAACAGCATTCTCGACATCGGCTGCGGCTGGGGCGGCCTTGCCCTGCACCTGGCCGAGCAGGCGCCGGGCGGCTATGTCCTCGGCGTCACCCTGTCCGAAGAGCAGCACGACTATGCTTCGAAACGGCTGCAGGGCGCCTTGGAGGCATCGCGGGCAGAGGTTCAGTTCGCGCTTAGGGACTACCGCAGCCTGACAGGTCATTTCGACAGGATCGTCTCGGTCGGCATGTTCGAGCATGTCGGCCTGTCATCCTATCGGACCTTCTTCCGCAAATGCGCCGAGTTGCTCGAGGATGACGGCGTCATGGTGCTGCACACCATCGGCTGTTCGGCAACGCCCGGCTTCACCACGCCCTGGCTGGACAAATACATCTTCCCGGGCGGTTACATTCCGGCCCTTTCGGAGATCGTACCGGAGGTCGAGGCAGCGGGATTGACGATCACCGACGTCGAAGTGCTGCGCCTGCACTATGCCTGGACGCTTGCCAACTGGCGCGAGCGTTTCATGGCGCGCTGGGGCGAGGTGGCGGAACTCTATGACGAGCGTTTCTGCCGCATGTGGGAATATTATCTTTCGACGGCGGAGGCTGCGTTCCGCTACGAAGATCTCGTCGTCTTCCAGATCCAGATCAGCAAGCGCAACGACATCGTTCCGGTCACGCGGGACTACATCGCCCGCAACGAAGCGCAGCAGGCTTCAAAACCGGACATCGAACGTTCTGTTGAGCGTAAAGCCGATGATGTTCTGATTGGGTGAGCCGATCTGCGAGGTGATCGGGCTGTCGGCGGCATCGCTCACCAGGCGGCTATATTTGTCATAGACCTGCACGCTCCAGGCGGGCGAGATCGTATAGGTCGCGGCCACCGTGAAGCCGACGGATTTCAAGCCGCCGCTGGCGTCAAAGGCATCGAGCTGGCCGTTTTTCACGGCTTCGCTCGCCGAGATTCCGAAATTGCTGCGCATATAGGTGGAGTTCGCCAGCGACATGCGCGGACCCGCCGACAGAAGCCAGCTATCTCCAACGGGCTGGAACCAGTCGAGCGACAGATCGGCAACGAGGCCGTCGCCGCCCCACAATGCCTGACGCGTCTCCGCCCGCAGCCGCAACTGATTTTCCATCGGCCAATATTGCGCGAACGCACCGGCGTCAAAATTCCAGTGAACCCTGTGCAGGCCGTTCAGACTGGAATCGTCAAATGCCGAGCGCCCACCTCTCAGGCCGACGACCGGACCGACTTCGATGCCGCCAACCTCGAAGAGGCTATAGTCGATGTTGTCGTCCGGAGCGCTGTAGTCCTGCGTTTCGCCAAGGCGATGAAAGTCGAAGGATGGCATGCCGCTGAAGGAGAGATGCTTCGATCCTTCGTAGGAAGGGCCGTATTCCACCGTGCCGCCAAGCGTAACGATCCAGGTACTCGACGAAGATTTCGCCGCCTCCTGCGCCAGTGCCGGAAGCGCGCCGATTGCGGATGTCGCCAGCAGAGCTATCCCGGCAAGCGCCGAGACGCTGGCGAAAGATGTTTTGACGCTGAACATTCTGCCAACACCCGTCCCTGATCGCCCCATACCGATTTACAGGCAGATCGCCCCCGCGCGCATTCCTAGCACGGCCTGCGGTTCCAAAAATAGAAAAAACTTGAGCAGGGGTGGTGGTTAAGGCTGTTCCGCACCTGCATTTCGACCGGATTGGCTCCTCAGATCGACGGCGATTTCAGCACTGGACCTCCAGCCTCGTCGCTACGAGCTGCGAATAATTCGTTCCCATCGGGTCGTTGAAGAACATACTGGTGAGCGTCGCCTGGTTCTGCGCGATGATCTCGTTGGGATTGGGCCTCACCACCTTGCGCTTGCAGCGGGCAAATGCCTCTCCGGAGGTGGCCATGTCGCTGTCCGCGGCGAAATCGACCGCGGTATAAAGCGTCGTATCGTAAATCCCGAAAATCGTGGTTCCCTTGAGGAAGGTCTTCTGCAGCGGTTTTAGCGAGAAGGTCAGTATCAGGGCGTTGTCCTTATAATCCGCCTGTATCGCCTCGGGCTTCGCCATCGCGACCGCTTTGCCGTTACTGGTGACGTTTGTGTAGTAGTTGTATTGCGCAAGCGAATTCCTGACCGTCTTGCCCACCGCTTTGAGCTCGCCGGCATCCAGCGTCATGTTGCCGTTCTTGTCGAAATCCAGCAGCACCGAGGAGGAAAAGACCTCGTCGAAACGCCAGACATTGCGAAGCTCGGCAATCGAGCCGTCTGGTGCTGCGACCACCTCGAACTTGGCATCGATAAATATATGCGGGTGGGCAAGAGCCGTGACAGGAAGGAGCGACAGCATCGCGATCGGCAGAATCGTCAGTCGTTTCATTCAGGCTCTGTCCGTGATCCGTCGGTGGCTCTGGTGTCGAGGCCTGAACTTCAATTGAGACTGATTTGAGACCCTGACGGGTTCCGGTCACGGATGGCTGGATACGTGCTGAACTCGTGCCGAGATTGAGCTCTCCACTCTATGGACTGTTCCATCTGAAGGCGGCGACAAAGCCTGAGATCAGTACCAGCAGCAGGAGCAGGTGGAATACACGGTCGGCCGTCGTCTGCGGGCCGATGCCGATGGCGATGGTGAATGCGCCGACGAGGGTTGCGAAAAGTGCAAAACTCTGGACCGCCAGAGCTACGGAGCGGGTCCACGCCGGCTGAAAGAGGCACGCGAAGATCCCGCAAGCCAGAACCGCTGCAATCAACCCTTCGGCTGTCGCGGCCCGCGCATGCTCATAGCCGCCAAGGAGCACGCCGGAGTGGACGAGCGAGGCGGCAGCAAAGAGCGTGACTTCGAAGATGAGAAGAGGTTTCGCCCAAGAGATCATGATCCGGGTCCATCACTGTCCATTGCGCAAAGATCGTATCGAACAAGAACCTGAAACAACGCGCTTGGTTTCCCTCAATGTCTTCGTTTGTTTCCATGGCTCAAAAATGCAGCCGGACTTTGTCGGATCGATGCGGTTCACCTTAGCGCGACGGTGCCCATAAACACGCGGTTTTTCCTGAAAGGCGAAGGTGGATTGCGCGCGGGCGCAAGAGGCATATCGTTATGTCATGGAGCACAGCGAAATCTTTCAACGCCTCGGTGTGGCGCTTGCCATTGGCCTGCTTGTCGGCATCGAGCGGGGCTGGCAGGAGCGCGACGTTCGGGCGGGCGGCAGAACGGCAGGCATCCGCACGTTCGGCCTCACCGGTTTCCTGGGCGGAATAGCCGGCGTACTGCAGTCCATGATTGGCCCATTGCTGCCGGCGACGATCGCCATCTTGCTCGGCCTCATCTATATCGCAGGCAAGTGGCAGGAAACGAAAGAGGATGAAGATTACAGTATCACCTCGGTCGTCGCCGCTCTCGTCGTTTTCGGACTGGGCGTTCTGGCTGCCGTCGGCGACGTTGTGACTGCGGCCGCCGGTGGCGTTGTCACGACGGCAATTCTTGCCGCGCGCCAGAGTCTGCACGGCTTTCTTAGGGGACTGACCTGGCCGGAACTGCGTTCGGCGCTCGTGTTGCTGGCAATGACCATGGTCGCACTGCCGCTACTGCCAGATAAGGCGCTCGATCCCTGGGGAGCGCTCAACCCTTTCTCTCTCTGGCTGCTGACCATTACCATCGCCGCCCTTTCCTTTGCGGGCTATGTCGCCATCAAGCTGACCGGCACGAGCCGCGGCATCCTGCTCGCCGGCGCCGCGGGAGGGCTGGTCTCCTCGACGGCGCTGACGCTTTCCTTCGCCCGTCATTCGAAGGAGGCGCCGCAGGGCTCGGCACATCTGGCCGCTGGGGCTGCTATTGCCGGCGCCTTGTCCTTCGCCCGCGTCTTGGTGATCGGCAGCGCCCTTTCCTTCAACTTGCTTCTGCCGCTGGCGTCTGGCCTGGTGCCGGCGATCATAGGCTTCCTGATTGCCGGCTTCCTCTGGGTCTGGCGCTCCGGCTCCGCAACGGAGGTTCCGGAAATCAAGCTGAAGAACCCGTTCGAATTGCGCATGGTGTTCTCGTTCGCCGCCTTGCTCGGGCTGATCAGTCTGATATCGAAAATGACCATTGACTATGTCGGCGCATCCGCACTTTTCGTCGTGGCTGCAATCTCCGGACTGGTGGATGTGGACGCCGTCACGCTTTCGACCGCACGGCTCGTGGGGTCTGCGATCGACGTCAAGACAGCCGCCGACGTCATCCTCATTGCCGTCGTCGTCAATGTGGTGACGAAGGCGGTCCTGGCCTTCTCGTCCGGCACGCGCGAATATGGCATGGCCCTGGCGCAAGCATCAGCCATTGCGATTGTCACGGGCGCTGTCGCCTATTTCATGCTGCGCAGCTTCATGCCCGATTGACGCGATCGGCCAGACCCGGTTGCCGTGGGAATCAGTCATCCCTTGCGCGCCGCTTTGCAGCTTGGCATTCTAATGGTGTTGCCAGATGGGTGTGGCTATGTCCGATGATTATGAGGCTACCCTGGTACGGATAACCGGCAGGGTACAGGGTGTCAGTTTCCGTGTCTGGACCCGCAACGAGGCGTCAAGGCTCGGTTTGACAGGCTGGGTCCGCAACGAATCGGATGGGTCCGTCCTCGCTTTGATCGCCGGACCTGATGCCGCGATTTCGACCATGATCGAGCGTTTCTGGCACGGGCCTGCCGGCGCATCGGTTTCCAGCGTGGATAAGCAACCGACCACTCTCGCGGAGATGCCGACTGGGTTCCGCATCACCGGCTAGCCGCGTCTGCAATGCCAACTTGCGGATCTCTCATGGCTTCAAATGCGCCGATATGTGCCGGCGCTCTTCAGAGACCGGCCTTGCGGCAAATGCAAAATGGCCTCGAGCGGCCATTATAACCATCTGATTCTCTTGAGAAAACTGGAGCGGGCGAAGGGATTCGAACCCTCGACCCCAACCTTGGCAAGGTTGTGCTCTACCCCTGAGCTACACCCGCTCATATCCGCAGCCGTCCGGGGTAGTGTGTTGGACCGCTGGGCGTCGTCTTGCGGCGACGGGCGCTATATGGCCTAACCATTTTTCAAATGCAACAGGGAAATGACGAGGTGGCGAAGAAAAATCTGCATTTTTTTCATTGCCCGCCGGAAAGCCCCAGGACGCCGGGCTTTGTCGTCTGGAAGATTGCAAAGGATTTGCGGGCGACGTATCAGGGGCGGGATATTTTTATTGCGAGACGCTCATGACCGACAACAGCCCGAAAACCCGCGACGATCTTTTCCGTTTCCTGGATGGCCTCGGCATTTCCCACAGCACCAAGGATCATGCGCCGGTGTTCACCGTTGCCGAATCGGTGTCGCTGCGCGACGAAATCCCCGGCGGGCATACGAAGAACCTGTTCGTGAAGGACAAGAAGGACAATTTCTTCCTGCTGACGGTCGAGGAGAATGCGAGCGTCGATCTGAAGACGGTGCACACGCTGATCGGTGCGACCAGCAAAGTCTCCTTCGGCAAACCCGAAAAGCTGCTAGAATATCTGGGTGTCGTTCCCGGCGCGGTGACGGCCTTCGGGGCGATCAACGATACAGGCAAGAACGTTACCTTTGTGATCGATGCCGAATTGATGGAGCACGACATCGTCAATTGCCACCCGTTGTCGAACGACGCGACGACCTCGATTGCCAGCGGCGATCTCCTTCGTTTCATGGAGGCGACGGGTCATACGCCGCTAGTCTTGAAAGTGACGGGCTGACATACGATTTTAGCGCTACGATTAGAGCGAGAGGACCTATCTTCGAATTGGCCTGTCGCTTTGGCTATTCCATTGGGCGTGATTTTATCCAAAGGCTGCTTCTTTCCTTTTGGAATCATGCTTTAAAGGGTCCAGGATACCGGCAGGCGGGAGACACTCATGAGCGGTTCAAACAATCCTTATAACGCGTCCTTCGGCGGCCAGATGTCGGCTTCGGCATCCTATGGTGCCGCACCTGTCGCATCCGGCGGCGCTTCGCCCATCAAGGACACCACGACGGCGAATTTCGCGCGGGACGTTATCGAGGAGTCGCGCAACCAGCCGGTGCTGGTGGATTTCTGGGCGCCCTGGTGCGGCCCGTGCAAACAGCTTACGCCGGTTCTGGAAAAGGTCGTCAACGAGGGCAAGGGCCGCGTCAAGCTGGTCAAGATGAATATCGACGATCATCCGGCCATTCCCGGCCAGCTCGGCATCCAGTCGATCCCGGCGGTGATTGCCTTCGTCAACGGCCGTCCGGCCGACGGTTTCATGGGCGCAGTCCCCGAAAGCCAGGTCCGCCAGTTCATCGATCGCCTCGGTGGTCCGGCTGACGGTGCCGGCGATCAGGCGGCAGAGATCGAAGCGATTTTGGAAGAGGCTGCCGGTCTTCTCACCGGAGGCGATATCAATGGCGCCGCCGAGCTGTTCGGCGCGGTGCTGCAGGCCGATCCGGAAAACGCCAAGGCGCTTGCCGGCATGGCAGAGTGCATGATCGCGGCCGGCCAGAGCCAAAGGGCGCGCGAGGCGCTGACGGATCTGCCGGAAACGCTTGCCAATGATGCCGGCATCCAGGCCGTGGTGAAGAAGCTCGATCAGATCGAGGAGGCCCGCAAGCTCGGCGATCCCGTGGCGCTCGAACAGGAATTGGCGGTCAATCCGGACAATCACGAGCAGCGCGTCAAACTTGCCAAGATCCGTAATGTCGAGGGCAAGCGCGATGAGGCGGCCGAGCATCTGCTGACGATCATGCGTCGCGACCGCGCTTTCGACGACGATGGCGCGCGCCGTCAGTTGCTACAATTCTTCGAGGTTTGGGGTGCCAAGGATCCGGCGACCATTGCCGCGCGTCGCAAGCTTTCGTCGATCCTGTTTTCCTAAGGCGTCATCTGTCCGGAAGGAACCTGACGCGCCATCCGGGGCGTCGCGGTTGCCTCGGTTGAACAGGAAAGCGAAATGCTTCGGCGTTTTGCCCGGAAATGCTCTTGTGTTTTCGGGAGAGGGGGTCACATTGTCCTGTGGCGCGGCGTGTGACGGAAGAAGAATGTCCGTTGGGGTATCGTTCTTGCGCGTCTCACAAGGCGCGGCACGGTGATGTAGCGGGACGAAAATCATGCAAGTCGGCAATGCCAGATATCTGAAGCCAAGCGATCTGCCGGATTCGGTGGTTGTCTTTCCTCTGTCCGGTGCTCTGCTTCTGCCGACCGGGCAATTGCCGCTCAATATCTTCGAGCCGCGTTATCTTTCGATGTTCGATGCCGCGATCGCCGGCAATCGGCTGGTCGGCGTCGTGCAGCCGGCGCTCGGCGAGCATCCGGAAACGCCGCATCTTGCGCATGTCGGCTGCCTTGGGCGCATTACCTCTTTCGCCGAGACGGGCGATGGCCGCTATATCGTCTCGCTGACCGGCATCTGCCGCTTCCGGCTGATGGATGAGATCACCGGCCACCACCCCTACCGCAGCTTCCGTATTACGCCCTTCATTTCCGACCTCAAGTCGCGCGACGAGGAGGATACAGTCGATCGTTCGGCGCTCCTGTTGGCCTTCCGGGCCTATCTCGATGCCAACAAACTAGAGGCGGACTGGGAAAGCGTGGAGCGCGCCAGCAACATGACGCTGGTCAATTCGCTGGCGATGATGGCGCCCTTCGATCCGGCCGAGAAGCAGGCGCTGCTGGAAGCGCCCGACCTGAAGACGCGGGCGGAGACCTTCATCGCCATCATCGAAATCGTACTCGCCCGCTTCGGGGATACCGATTCCGTCATGCAGTAGGAGGTTGCGATGGATATCACCGTCAGCAAGGTGGACCCGAAACTGCTCGATCTCCTCGTCTGCCCCCTTACCAAGGGACGGCTGACTTACGACCGCGAAAAGAACGAACTGGTGTCGGAAAAGGCGCGGCTCGCCTATCCCATCCGCGATGGCATTCCGATCATGCTGATCTCGGAGGCGCGGCGCTTAGAGGACTGAGGGGGATTGTTCTCCCGATAAAGGAACTCAGATCGCCTCTCCGGCGAGAAGCCGTGGATTGTCCCTGGCAGCCGTGCCGGCGGCCTGGCCGATGAAGAAGGATTTGACTTTCGGCAGGCGGTCGACGAGGCCGAGGCCGAAATCGCGGGCGATCCGCACCGGCGTGATGTCGTTGGAAAACAGCCGGTTCAGCACGTCGGTGGTCACCCCCATGCGGAAGGTGTCGAAGCGTCGCCAGGTCTGGTAGCGTTCGAGAATATTGATCGAGCCGATATCGAGGCCAAGGCGGTCGGCTTCAACGACGGTTTCCGCCAATGCCGCAACATCCTTGAAGCCGAGGTTGAGGCCCTGCCCGGAGATCGGGTGGATGCCGTGGGCGGCATCGCCGGCGAGTGCAAAGCGCGGTGCGACGAAGTCGCGGGCAAGCGTCAGGCCGAGCGGGAAGGCGCGGCGCTCGCCGACCGCGTGCAGCGCGCCGAGCTTGTGGCCGAAACGGCGCTCCAATTCCTCTTCGAATACCAGATCGTCGGAGGCGACCAGCCGGTCGGCATCTGCGGTGCGCTCGGTCCAGACGAGCGAGGCGCGATTGTTCTTCAACGGCAGGATGGCGAAGGGACCGGAGGGCAGGAAGTGTTCCTCGGCGCAGCCATTGTGCGGCCGCTCGTGCTCGACGGTCACGACGATGCCGGACTGGCCGTAGTCCCAGCTCACCGTCTTGATTCCAGCCATATCGCGGAGCTTGGAGCGCACGCCATCGCAGGCGACCAGCAGCTTTGTTTCCAGGGCGCTGCCGTCCGAGAGCGTCAGCGTAACGTTGGCATCGCCGGTCTTGAAGTCTGTCGCGCTGACGCCGTGGCGAATCGGAATACCAAGGCGCTCGCAAGCGCCGCGCAGCGCGCCGACCATGGTGAGGTTCGGGACCATGTGGGCGAAGGGCTGACCTTCCGCCACTTCCCCATCGAAAGTAAGAAAGACTGGCCGCACGGGATCGCTGGTGCGCGAATCGGTGACGATCATGCGGGTGATCGGTTCCGCTTCCGGCTTGATCTCGTCCCAGATGCCGAAAACCTCCAGCATCTTTGAAGCGGCGGCGATGATCGCCGAGGCGCGCATGTCCTTTTTCCAGGCGCTTTCCGGGGCGGCCTCTATGACCATGACGTCAAGATGGGGGGCTGCCTGCTTGACGGCAACCGCGGCGGCGAGACCCACATAACCGCCACCCACTACCAGCATGTCCAACATAGCGCTTCCCCGTGTCCTACTGTCATTTCCTGTTCTATATAGAGCATCCCATTCGTGGTTCCTACCGTCGGAGTTCATGCAAAATGTCGCGCGAGAACGAGAAATCGACCGCCATGCAAGTCGTGCTCGCGACGCTCGATCTCGAAACGATCGAGATGAACCTTTTTCGCGGCAACAGCCCGCAGGTCGGCTGGCAGCGCGTCTTCGGTGGACAGGTCATAGGCCAGGCGCTGATGGCGGCGCAGCGGACGGTGGCGAACGATCGTTTCGCGCACTCTCTGCATGCCTATTTCATGCTTCCCGGCGATCCCACTGTGCCGATCCTCTACCAGGTCGACCGCCTGCGCAACGGCTCGAGTTTCAATACGCGCCGCGTGCTGGCGATCCAGCACGGCAAGGCGATCTTCGCGATGACGGTTTCCTTCCAGATCGACGAGCCCGGTTTCGAGCATCAAAGCGAGATGCCGCAGGTGTCGGCTCCGGAAGAACTGATGGACGAGGAGCAGATCAAGGAGCGCTATCTCGCCAATGCGCCGGAAAATGTGCGCCGCTATTGGGAGAGGAAGCGGGCGATCGAAATCCTGCCGGTATCGCTCGATCATTATTTCTCCCGTACTGAGCCCAGCCAGCGGCAGGATATCTGGGTTCGCCTGACCGGACCGGTGCCGGATGACCGGCTCTATCGGAATGCAGTGCTTGCCTATCTCTCGGACATGACGCTCATCGACGCGGCGCTTCATGCGCATGGTACGTCGGTTTTCGATCAGGGCCTGCAAGTGGCGAGCCTCGATCATGCCATGTGGTTCCACCGGCCGTTCAAGCTCGACGACTGGTTGCTCTATACCCAGGATAGCCCAAGCGCCTCAGGCGCGCGCGGCTTGGCCCGCGGCAGTCTTTTTACGCGCTCTGGTGTCCTGATTGCGTCGGTGGCGCAGGAAGGTTTGATTCGTAAAAAGGCAAATGATTAAATAATATGCAATTTTTCAAATTTGCATATTATTTGTGCGCGAGGCGCGCCGAGATCTGCCGCTTTATTAGGTGCCTTCCGCAAAGTCGTTAAAATTCAATTAGTTATAATAGTGTCACGAATCTGGCACGTCCCTTGAATGTGTACCCTTAGTCGCTGCTGAAACAGTCGTCAGCGGCAAGGAGAGTCGGCTCCGTGCCGAGGGTAACAAAGGATGGGAAACCAGATGAAAATTGTGATGGCCATTATCAAGCCGTTCAAGCTCGATGAGGTCCGTGAGGCCCTCACGGCTGTCGGCATCCAAGGCCTGACTGTGACCGAAGTGAAGGGTTACGGGCGCCAGAAGGGGCACACCGAAATCTATCGTGGCACCGAATATGCCGTCAGCTTCCTGCCGAAGCTGAAGATCGAAGTCGCGGTCGCAACCGAAATCGTCGACAAGGCCGTCGAAGCCATCGCGGCGTCCGCCAAGACGGGTCAGATCGGCGACGGCAAGATTTTTGTCTACTCGATTGACCATGCCGTGCGCATCCGTACGGGCGAAACCGATTCAGACGCGCTGTAAGACACGGCCGATCAGGGAGTTATTTGCAATGACATCTACAAAGCTTTCCTCCACTCTTGCACGGATAGGCGCGCTTTCTGCGGCCTTGCTCGCGCCGGCGGTTGCCTTTGCGCAGCAAGCCACGACGGCGGCAGCACCGGCCGCCGCTGCCGCAGCACCGGCAATGACCATGGACAAGGGTGACAACACCTGGATGCTGGTTTCGACGGTTCTCGTTCTTCTGATGACGATTCCGGGCCTGGCGCTGTTCTACGGCGGTCTCGTCCGCGCCAAGAATATGCTCTCCGTCCTGATGCAGGTCTTCATGATCACCGCGATGGTCATGATCATCTGGTGCGTCTATGGCTACTCGCTTGCCTTTACCGACGGCGGCTCGCTGAACAGCTTCGTCGGCGGCTTCTCCAAGGCCTTCCTCGCTGGCGTCAGCACCGATCCGAAGGATCTCGTCGAAACCTTCACCAAGGGTGTTGGCATTCCGGAGCTGACCTATGTCTGCTTCCAGATGACCTTTGCCTGCATTACGCCGGCCCTGATCGTCGGCGCCTTCGCCGAGCGCATCAAGTTCTCGGCCGTCATGCTCTTCGTCTTCCTGTGGGTCACGTTCATCTACTTCCCGATCGCTCACATGGTCTGGTTCTGGGGTGGTCCGAGCTCGTACTCGGCTCCGTCGGGCATGGTCTTCGGTTTCGGCGCGATCGACTTCGCGGGCGGCACGGTCGTTCACATCAATGCCGGTATCGCCGGTCTGGTCGGCGCGATCATGCTTGGCAAGCGCACCGGCTACAAGAAGGAGATCATGGCTCCGCATTCGATGACGCTCACCATGGTCGGCGCTTCGCTGCTGTGGGTCGGCTGGTTCGGCTTTAACGCCGGTTCCAACCTCGAAGCCAACGCTTATGCTTCGCTCGCCATGATCAACACCTTCGTTGCCACCGCTGCCGCCGCTCTTTCGTGGTGCGTGGTTGAAACCTTCACCCGCGGCAAGGCTTCGATGCTCGGTGCTGCTTCGGGTGCCGTTGCTGGCCTCGTCGCCGTCACACCGGCTGCCGGCTTTGCCGGTCCGATGGGCTCCATCGTTCTCGGCCTGCTGGTTTCGCCGATCTGCTACTTCTTCGTCGACGTCGTGAAGAACAAGTTCAACTACGACGACAGCCTCGACGTCTTCGGCGTTCACTGCGTTGGTGGTATTTTCGGCGCCATCGCGACGGGCATCCTGGTCAATCCGGCCCTCGGCGGTGCAGGCATCGTCGACTATTCGACGGCCGACTTTGCAGCCTCCTATCCGGGCACCGCAACCCAGTTGCTCGCTCAGGTGAAGGGTGTTCTCACCACGCTGATCTGGTCGGGCGTCGGTTCGGCGATCCTCTACAAGATCGTCGACGTGATCGTCGGCCTGCGCGTGACGCCGGAAGCAGAGCGCGAAGGTCTCGACCTCGCCTCCCACGGCGAAGCCGCTTACCACAATTCTTAAATCTGGAGCTTGTGGCGCCGGGACAAAGTTCCCTGCGCCCTCAACATCCCGTCGCGGCCTATTTCCTCGAAATTGAGCCGCTTTTGGCCCGGACCTTGGTTCGGGCCTCTTTTGTTTGCGCGGCCGCTCGCGCGGCGCAGCGATAAATTCATTGATTCGCCCGCGCAGACGGCATGGTTAACATGCCATTAACCCTCCTCTGATTAGCTAGAGCCGACGTATTCCGTGAGTTGGCATGAAGCCGATTCGCGTGCTTTTCGACAACGAACGGGCTGGATAATATGGGCAGAAGCAATTCGGCAGCGTTGGGCGGTCCTTCCGGTCGTCTCTCGCTTTCGGGAGTGGTTTGGCGGCAGGTGAGAGGCCTCAGTGGCTTCGCGCTGCTGTTCCTGCTGGCGCTTGCCGTTGCGGCACTGGCGACATGGAACGTCATGGACCCCAGCTATTCCTATGCCACGAGCAACGCGCCGACGAACATACTCGGCTTTTCCGGCGCGGCCTTTGCCGACATCATGATGCAGGCGCTCGGTCTTGCCTCCGTGGTCGCGCTGCTGCCGGTCGTCGCCTGGGCTGTCGCGTTGATTTCCAACCGCAGGATTCATCGTGTGCCGGCTCGTCTCGGCGCCTGGGTCGGCGGGGCTATCGTTGCTGCCGGTTCCATCGCCTGCTTCCCCGCGCCTCCGACCTGGCCGATCCCGAACGGTATCGGCGGCGTTATCGGCGACATCGTTCTGCGCTTCCCCGCTCTTTTCATCGGCACCTATCCGAGCGGCGTCTTCGCCACCGTGTTCGGCTCCATTCTCGCGATTCCCGCTACCTGGCTCATGCTGTTTGCTGCCGGCGTTCTCGGCCGCAGCCTGCCGGAAGATGAGGAGGACGAAGAGGAATACGAGAACACGCCGAGCCGTGCGCGCAATGTCGGCGACGACGACGAGGATGACGATCGCGGCGGCTTCCTGGCCTTTGGCGCCCTCATGCACGCCTGGTACAATACGCAGGCGCGCCTTCGCCGGCTATTCGGCATGGGGCCGCGCAAGCGCCGCGACCATGCCTTCGATGCGCCCTACGACTTCAATGACGACGAGTTCGGTACGCTGAACGAGCCGGTGCGCGCCAAGGCGCCGGTTGCCCGCGGCGAACGCGTCGAGCCGTCGATGGACGGTCCGGCGCAGCGCCGCGTCGTTTCTCCGCCGTCGATGAGCATCGACGATGACGAGGATGAGGACGACGATCCCTCCTATGAGCGCGAGCTGCCGCGTCCGGCCGGTATCCTGCCGGATGACGAGGAAGACGAATGGGCGCTGCGTCCCGCATCGCCTAAGGTTCCCGGCGGCCACCGCGTCGTTCCCGCCGCCGCCCGCCCGAAGCCCGGTATCCGCGCCGAGCGCGAGGCGCAAACCTCCTTCATCCGTCCCTATGGTTTCCAGCTTCCGGCCGTGCATCTGCTTGCCGAGCCGAAGACGATCGTGCGTGACGCGACGCTGTCTTCCGATGCGTTGGAGCAGAATGCCCGCATGCTCGAGGGCGTGCTCGAGGACTTCGGCGTCAAGGGTGAGATCATCCATGTCCGGCCCGGCCCGGTCGTCACGCTTTATGAACTGGAGCCCGCGCCGGGCATCAAGTCTTCGCGCGTGATCGGGCTTGCCGACGATATCGCCCGTTCGATGAGCGCCATCGCCGCCCGCGTCGCCGTCGTTCCCGGCCGCAATGCCATCGGTATCGAACTGCCGAATTCCACGCGTGAGACCGTTTACCTGCGCGAGCTCGTCGCCAGCCGTGATTTCGAAAGCTCGAAGGCCAAGCTTGCCATGGCGCTCGGCAAGACGATCGGCGGCGAGCCCGTTATCGCCGATCTCGCCAAGATGCCGCATCTGCTCGTTGCCGGTACCACCGGCTCGGGCAAGTCGGTCGCCATCAACACCATGATCCTGTCGCTGCTCTATCGCATGACGCCGGAACAGTGCCGCCTGATCATGATCGATCCGAAGATGCTCGAACTCTCCGTTTATGACGGCATTCCGCATTTGCTCTCGCCGGTGGTTACCGATCCGAAAAAAGCCGTTGTCGCGCTGAAATGGACCGTCCGCGAGATGGAAGAGCGCTACAAGAAGATGTCGAAGATCGGCGTGCGCAACATCGACGGCTTCAATACCCGCGTCGAGCAGGCCGTCGCCAAGGGCGAAGCGATCAGCCGCACCGTGCAAACCGGCTTCGACCGCCAGACCGGCGAGGCGATCTACGAGACCGAGGAATTCGATCTGAAGCCGATGCCCTATATCGTCGTCATCATCGACGAGATGGCCGACCTGATGATGGTCGCCGGCAAGGATATCGAAGGCGCGGTGCAGCGCCTGGCGCAGATGGCGCGTGCGGCCGGCATCCATGTCATCATGGCGACGCAGCGTCCGTCGGTCGACGTCATCACCGGCACGATCAAGGCGAACTTCCCGACCCGCATCTCCTTCCAGGTCACATCGAAGATCGACAGCCGTACGATCCTCGGCGAACAGGGCGCCGAGCAGCTCCTCGGCATGGGCGACATGCTCTACATGGCCGGCGGCGGGCGCATCCAGCGTGTCCACGGCCCCTTCGTCGCCGACGGCGAGGTGGAAGATATAGTATCCTACTTGAAAACGCAGGGTTCTCCCCAATATCTCGATGCGATCACTGCCGACGATGATGATGACGACGATGGTCACGGTCCGGCGGGTACGGCCAACCTTTCCGACTCGGAGGACCCCTACGACCAAGCCGTGGCGATCGTGCTGCGCGATGGCAAGGCGTCGACCTCCTACATCCAGCGCCGGCTCGGCATCGGCTATAACCGTGCCGCCTCGCTGATCGAGCGTATGGAGCAGGAAGGCTTGATCGGCCCGGCCAACCACGCCGGCAAGCGCGAGATTCTCGTGCCGACGGAAGCGGATGTTCTCGATCGCTGAGGGATCGCGAGCCCGTGTCACATATCCCGAATATGCTTTCGGAGATTTGATCGCGGCCCGTGATCGAGCATGGACCGCCGCGCCATGAAGACGCCGATTTTGCGCGCCATGGACAAAGCATGAAGGAGAATTCGATGAAAAAGACCGATGCACAGCCCTTGACTAGCCTGAACCTGACCCGCCGTCATTTCCTCGGCGCTGTGCTGGCGGCGGGTGCGGCAAGCGCAGGCCCCGTATCGGCCTTTGCACAGGCGCAGGCTGCGGCTGCGACCCTCAATCCCGGCATAGCACAGGCGATCGCCGATCATTTCTCGTCCATCAAGACCATGAAGGGCGGCTTCCTGCAGATCGGGCCGCGTGGCGACCAGATGAGCGGCGCGTTTTTCATCCAGCGCCCCGGCAAGCTGCGCTTCAACTATGACCCGCCGTCCCGCATGCGCGTCATCTGCGACGGCAACAACGTCCAGGTCATCAACGACCAGACGCGTACGAACAACATGTATCAGCTCTCGAAGACGCCGCTGAGCCTGCTGCTCGCCAACAAGATCGACCTTTCCGCGGACATGGTGCGCAATGTCGATGCACAGCCGGACCTTACCAAGATCACGCTCGGAAACCGCACCGTCTTCGGTGATTCGACCATCGCCATGATCTTCGATTCCAAGACGTACGACCTGCGCCAATGGACGGTCATCGACCCCCAGGGCAAGACCACGGATGTCATCATCAACAATGTGAAGACCAATATTTCCTTCGACGACAGCGTTTTCCGGATCGATTATACCGGCACGAGCCGGTGATCCCCTGCCAGCCATGACGAACGGGGAGAAGAGGTTGAACGATCTTCCTTTTCTCTCCTTGCCAGTCTAAATCCCTAGCCTGATTAGAGCAATTCTAGGAAAAGTGCGCAGCGGTTTTCCGTCCGGAATGCGTAAAAACAAACGGATAGAGCGGGAAAGCGATTCTGTGAAACGCTGAACCGCTCTAAGGATAAGGGTTTGGGCATGGGATTTTCGATTGCGACCTGGAACATCAACTCGGTGCGGCTGCGCATGCCGATCGTCGAGCAATTCGTGATGCAGCACCGGCCCGATATTCTCTGCCTGCAGGAAACCAAGGTCCCCAACGAGCTCTTCCCGCTGTCGCCTTTGCGGGCGCTCGGCTACGAGCACATCATCGTCCATGGCCAGAAGGGCTATCACGGCGTCGCCATCGCCTCGCGTGTTCCGCTGACCGAGGACCATCGGCAGGATTATTGCAATGTCGGCGACAGCAGACATATCTCGGCGATCTTCGAACGCGGCGGCCGGCGCATTCGGCTGCACAATTTCTATGTTCCGGCCGGCGGCGACGAGCCGGATCGGGCGATCAATCCGAAATTCGGCCATAAGCTCGATTTCATCGAGGAGATGAAGCGGCTGCATGCGAATGCCGAGCCGAACACGTCCGCCATCCTCGTCGGCGATCTCAACATCGCGCCGCTCGAGCACGACGTCTGGTCGCACAAGCAGTTGCTGAAGATCGTCAGCCACACGCCGGTCGAAACCGACGGGTTGATCGAGGTGATGAAACGTGGCGCCTGGCTCGATCTGATGCGCCAGCATGTGCCTGAAACCGAGAAGCTCTATACGTGGTGGAGCTATCGCGCCAAGGATTGGGAAGCGGCGGATCGCGGCCGGCGTCTCGACCACATCTGGTCGTCATCCGATCTCGGCCCGCTCCTGCAGCGCATCGAGATCCTGAAGGCGGCCCGGGGCTGGGACCGCCCGTCCGACCATGTGCCGGTGACCGCGCATTTCAATCTCTGAGGCCGGAGTTTCAAGAAAACCGGTGCAGAAGTGCCGCGGCCTGCTTGGCGAGGACGGCGAAATTTTCGCGCACGCGGTTTTGGATGAGCAGACCGGCGTCGGGGTATTCCTCAATCAGCCGGTGAAACAGCGCCCGCGTGATGCGGATGACATCGGAGTCCTCCAGCGCCACGGCGGTGTATTTGCGCTCCACCAGCGTCACCAGCGCCAGCTCGGAGAGCATGGCGCCGGCCTGCACGGTGGCCTCGACATGGGGTTGCCCCGCGGGATCAAGGGTGCTCAGCTCAAAACTGCCGCGGGCGATGACATAGGCGCATTCGGCTGGCGATTTTTCGCGGAACAAGGTCAGGCCGGCCGTGACATGGCGACGGTCGGCGCCGAAGGCGATCAGCCGCAACGGCTCATCGCCCATGCCGTGGAACAACGGCAATTGCGACAGCAGGCGGATATCGTCGTTGAGCGCCATCGTATCGCCTACGGAATGATCTTGTAGCCGCCGTTTTCCGTTACCAGGATTTCGGCGTTGGAGGGATCGCGCTCAATCTTCTGGCGCAGGCGATAGACATGGGTTTCGAGCGTATGGGTGGTGACGCCGGAATTGTAGCCCCACACTTCCTCAAGAAGGATATCGCGGGTGACGACTTTCTGGTCGGCGCGGTAGAGATAGCGGATGATCGCCGCTTCTTTTTCCGTCAGTCGGATCTTCTGGCCATCTTCGGTGGTCAGCAGCTTCTGGCTTGGCTTGAAGAGATAACGGCCGACGGTGAAGGTTGCGTCCTCGCTCTGCTCGTGCTGGCGCAGTTGCGCGCGGATGCGGGCAAGCAGCACGGCAAAACGGAACGGCTTGGTGACATAATCATTGGCGCCGGCTTCAAGGCCGAGGATGGTGTCGGAATCGGTGTCGTGGCCCGTCAGCATGATGATTGGTGCCTTGAAGCCGCTCTTGCGCAGCAGCTTCACCGCTTCGCGGCCATCCATATCGGGCAGGCCGACGTCCATGATCAGCAGATCGACGGGAGCGGCGCGTGCGGCCGCGACGCCCTTGCCGGCGGTCGCTTCCTGCAGAACCGTGAACTCCTCATAAAGGGACAGTTGCTCGACCAGCATTTCACGCAGGTCGTTGTCATCATCCACCAGCAGAATGGTGCGTGCGGTCATGCCGTTGCGGTCCTCGTTCTATTGCACCTTAAGTCCTACGCCAAATTGCATTTTTAGCAAGTCGTCAGGCAGCTCAGGCTTGGTCGTCCAGTTGAAACTGCTATGATTTCAAACGAAATCACAAGCAAAGCAAAAACATGTGAGGAAAATGCAAAAAGCAAGGGCGGGTGGCAGGCGGACCGTTTCCACAATCGTCGTTCGCCCCGCGCCGGGGAAGTCCACGCGCGCCCTAGTGCAGATCGGGCCGCTGACGGTGCCGGCGGCGATCGGCCGATCGGGGCGCAGCGTGCTGAAGCGGGAAGGGGACGGCGCGACGCCGATTGCGGCGATGAAGCTGCTTTACGGCTTCACGCGCGGCGATCATGTCCGCTTTCTACGTACATCTCTGCCGATACGGCGCATTCGCAAGAGCATGCTCTGGTGCGATCAGCCGGAAGACGCCAATTACAACAGGCTGGTCAAGGCGCCGTTCAAGCCAAGCCATGAAGAGATGCTGCGGCACGATGGGCTTTACGACATCTGCCTGGTGCTCGATTGGAACATCCGCTCGCGCCAGCGTCACCGCGGCTCGGCGATCTTCTTTCATCTGATCCGGCCGGGCTACGAGCCGACGGCGGGGTGTGTCGCGGTCGATCTTCGCGACATGCGGCGGATCCTTCCGCTGCTGCGCAAGGGTACGACCATCCGCGTCGTCTGACTGGCGGCCCCGGGGTTAAAATCCCAGTATTCCCCACTATATAGGTTTGCGACCGGCGCGCCCCTGCGGCCCTGGCCCGGCTTCTTTCTTTCAGAATTTAAATCACGCCTTCACTCCACCGCTTCTCATCCTTTGGAGACTTATCGTGACCACGCAATCGACGATCACTTTCAATGATGGCAATTCCATTCCGCAGGTCGGCCTCGGCGTCTGGCAGACGCCGGAAAACGTCGCGCCGATGGCTGTCAGCGCGGCGCTGAAGGCCGGCTACCGCCATGTCGACACGGCCGCCATCTACGCCAATGAAGACGGCGTCGGCGAAGGCATTCGCCAGTCCGGCGTCGCCCGCAAGGATATCTTCCTGACCACCAAGCTCTGGAACGAAGCCCAGGGTTTCGATTCGACCCTGAAGGCGTTCGATGAAAGCCTGAAGCGGCTCGGCACCGACTATGTCGATCTCTATCTCATCCACTGGCCGTCGCCGCATCGTGGCCGTTACCTCGATAGCTGGAAGGCTTTCCTGCGCATCAAGGAAGAAGGCCGCGCCCGCTCGATCGGCGTTTCCAATTTCGCCAAGGAGCATCTGGACCGCATTATTGGCGAGACCGGCGTCACCCCGGTGCTGAACCAGATCGAGCTGCATCCGACCTTTCAGCAGAGGGGCTTGCGCGAGGTGCACGACAAGCTCGGCATCAAGACGGAATCCTGGAGCCCGCTCGGCCAGGGCAAGCTTCTCGGCAACGCCGTCATCGGCAAGGTTGCCGCCAAGCATGGCCGCACGCCGGCGCAGGTCATCATCCGTTGGCACATGGACAACGGGCTGATCGTCATCCCGAAATCGGTGACGCCGAGCCGCATCGAAGAAAACTTCAACGTGTTCGACTTCAAACTCGATGCGGATGATCTCGCCGAAATCGCCAGATTGGATTCGGCTGGCGGACGTATCGGGCCGGACCCGATGACGGCGGCGTTCTGATTGTCGAGGTTTGCGGAGGGGAATTGTCTTTCCGCTCAGCATTCGGAAGGCCCGGAGCCGATACTCCGGGCCGCTTAGAATCGTTGATCGTGCCGCGGGCAAAATCTCTTCAAATGCGGCGGCGAAGCGCATTCACCACCAGGGCGAAGGCCGGCGAGGCCTGCCGCCTGCTCGGATAATAGAGATGATATCCGGCAAAGGGCGGACACCAGTCCTCGAGAACCCTGACGAGCCGCCCGTCGTGAAGATGGGGCTGCACGATATCCTCCGGAAGATATGCCAAGCCTAAACCTGCCAGTGCCGCGTTCAGGCGGAGTGCGATATTGTTGAACACCAATTGGCCTTCGACCCGCACCTTCAGCTCCCGCCCGTCCTTCTCGAATTCCCAAGCATAGATGCCGCCGTACGTCGGCAGGCGCAGATTGATGCAATTGTGACCGGTTAAATCCTGAGGTGTCTGGGGTTTCGGCCGATTCTCAAAATATGCGAGAGCACCGACGGCCGCCATGCGCATGTCGGGACCGATGCGAACGGCGATCATGTCTTTCGCCACCTGTTCACCCAGCCGCACGCCGGCATCATATCGTTCGGCGACGATATCGGTCAGGCCATAGTCGACGATGATCTCGACATGGACATCCGGATATTGCGGCAGCAATGTTTCCAGTGCAGGCCAAAGGATGGTTTCGGCTGCATGCTCACCGGCGGTAATGCGAATGGTGCCTGCCGGCTTTTCGCGAAATTCGCTAAGGGCGGCCAATTCGTTTTCGATCTCATCGAAGCGAGGGCCAATGGTCACGAGCAAACGCTCGCCTGCTTCGGTCGGTGAGACGCTGCGGGTGGTGCGGGTCAGCAGCCTGAGCCCCAGACGAGCCTCCAGTCCGCGGATGGTATGGCTTAGCGCCGATTGGGAAACGCCGGGTTTTGCGGCTGCTTTGGTGAAGCTTTGTTCCCGTGCCACGGCAAGGAACGCAATGAGGTCATTCACGGGCTGGCGCGGCATTCATGAATCCTTCTCATAAGCCTTTGCCACTTTTACCATCTAATCGGGGTCAATCGCATGCCCTAAATGCCTGTTATCAGCAGCCGAATTCATCGCGCTGCCCTTAGATCAAAGGACGAAGGTCATGGAAATCAAACGAAACGGTTCGCAGCCATCGAGCAGGGGACCAGCCGATTGGTTCACGGGAACAGTCCGGGTGGATCCGCTGTTTCAAGCCCATGAGTCCACGCGCGCGGCCGGTGCCAGCGTCACATTCGAGCCGGGCGCCCGCACGGCTTGGCATACTCACCCCGCCGGTCAAACCCTGATTGTGACGGCCGGTCTTGGCCGGGTTCAACGCGAGGGCGGGCCGATCGAAGACATACGGCCCGGGGACGTTGTCTTGTTCTCTCCGGGCGAAAAGCATTGGCACGGCGCCTCACCCACCACAGCCATGACCCATATCGCCATTCAGGAACACCGCGACGGCAAAGTGGTCGAGTGGATGGAGCATGTCAGCGACGAGCAATATCGGGCTTGAGGGAGAAGAAGCCATGCAGATGCGTAAACTTGGAAACAGCAGTCTCGAAATCTCGGCTCTCGGTCTCGGATGCATGGGCCTCAGCTATGGTTATGGCCCGGCGACGGATACGCAAGAGGCGATCAAGCTGATCCGTGCGGCCTTCGAACGCGGCGTCACCTTCTTCGACACCGCCGAAGCCTACGGCCCCTACAAGAACGAGGAGCTTCTGGGCGAAGCCCTGGCGCCCATTCGGGAAAAAGTCGTGATCGCAACGAAGTTCGGTTTTGAATTCGATGCGAATGGCGGCCAGAGCGGAATGAACAGTCGGCCGGAACATATCCGCAGGGTTGCCGAAGCCGCGCTGATGCGTCTGAAGACCGACGCCATCGATCTCTTCTATCAACATCGCGTCGATCCGAACGTCCCGATCGAAGATGTCGCCGGTGCGGTGAAGGATCTGATCGGAGAGGGCAAAGTCAAGTATTTCGGATTGTCGGAGGCCGGCGCACAGACGATCCGGCGTGCGCACGCGATCCAACCGGTCGCGGCCCTTCAAAGCGAATATTCACTCTGGTGGAGAGAGCCTGAGGAGGAGGTTCTGCCGACCCTCGAAGAACTCGGCATCGGCTTCGTTCCTTTCAGCCCGCTCGGGAAAGGCTTCCTCACCGGCGCGATCAGCGAAAGCACTACATTCGACAGTAAGGACTTCCGCAACATCGTCCCACGCTTCACGCCGGAAGCGCGAAAGGCCAACCAGGCCCTCGTCGATCTGCTTGGCGCAATCGCGGTGCAGAAGCGGGCGACGCCGGCGCAGATCGCCCTTGCCTGGCTGCTTGCCCAAAAGCCCTGGATCGTTCCGATCCCCGGGACGACCAAGATGCACAGGCTTGAAGAGAACATCGGAGCGGTTGATGTCGTGCTCACCGCCGACGATCTTCAGCGTATCGAGGGCGCGCTCTCTCAGATCGCCGTGCAGGGGGACCGCTATCCTCCGCACCTGCAAGCAAGGGTCAACCGTTAGAGCGCCACGCGGCCGATCCGATAAGAATGCTACGCGTGAAAGTAGCCCGTCATCGGCGGGCTATTTTCAGTGGTTCAGACCGCGGCGGACTTTTCCAGCGCAGTCTCGAAGTCGGATAGATATTTACCGAGCAGCGCATTCAATGCCGCTTTTTCCTCCTCCGACAGACCAGAGACGAGACGGGCCTGCGTCTCGACATGGGCTGCCACCGCGCTGTCAATCAGCGCAAAACCCTTTTCGGTCAGCGACACCAGAAAGCTGCGGGCGTCTTCGGGGTTGACGCTGCGGGCAACGAGGCCAGCTTTTTCCAGTTGATCGATGCGATTGGTCATGGTGCCGGAGGTTACCATCATGGCGGCCATCAGATCGCTGGGGGAGAGGGCATAGGGCATTCCCGAGCGGCGCAGCGTCGCCAGCACGTCGAAGGTTGCGCGATTCAAGCCGAACTGCGCGAAAGTACGGTCCATCTCGCGCCCAAGATGGTGGGCTACGTTTCCGAGGCGGCCGATCAATCCCATCGGGGTGGTATCGAGATCGGGCCGCTCCCTTTTCCATTGGGCAAGAATCTTGTCGATGCGGTCCATGCCAGGACATCGCCATGGAAAAACCTTGACGTCAAGATATTTTGAACTATCTTGAGGTCAAGATAAATCCGGAAGTAAGGCATGACGCGCAATTCCGATCTCTTGTTGACTGCCGTCTCGCCGGCGATCTGGGGCAGCACCTATCTTGTGACGACGGAACTTCTGCCGGCCGGCTATCCGCTGACGGTTGCCCTGTTGCGTGCGTTGCCCGCAGGGCTGCTTCTGCTCGCCATCGTGCGGCGGGTACCGCACGGCATCTGGTGGGTGAGATCGCTCGTCCTCGGCGCTCTGAATTTCTCCATCTTCTGGTGGATGCTGTTCATCTCCGCCTACCGGCTGCCGGGCGGCGTGGCAGCGACCGTCGGTGCGATCCAGCCGCTGATCGTCATCGTGCTGGCCCGCCTCTTGCTCGGTTCGCCGATCCGCGGCCTTTCCATCGTGGCGGCGCTTGCCGGCATTGTCGGCGTTGCGTTCTTGATCCTTACGCCGCGGGCAACGCTCGATCCCGTCGGCATTGCGGCCGGGGTCGGCGGCGCCGTCTCCATGGCGGCCGGTACCGTGCTCAGCCGGCGCTGGCGGCCCGATGTCTCGCCGCTCACCTTTACTGCCTGGCAGTTGACCGCTGGCGGCTTGCTGTTGCTGCCTTTCGCCATGATGATGGAGCCGCCGCTTCCCCTTCCGACCGCCGCCAATATTCTGGGCTTTGCCTATCTCGGCCTGATTGGAGCGGCGCTCACCTATATTCTCTGGTTTCGCGGCCTGTCGCGCCTGGAACCATCCGTCGTCTCGCCGCTCGGCTTTCTCAGTCCCATGACCGCCGTGATCCTCGGCTGGGGCGTGCTGGACCAACAGCTCAGCGCGATTCAGATCCTGGGCATCGCCATCGTGCTTGGCAGCGTCTGGCTGAGCCAGCGCGCGCAGCAGCTTCCTTCTGCCGGGAAATCAGCGCCCGCCAATCCGGCAATCGCGTCGGAACGATAGAGTCCGGAGACCGGGAATCCGATCAGTGCTTCGTCCATCGGGACAAACAAAAAAGGCGGCTCGAAAGCCGCCTTTGTCGGTTATCTGAAATCAATCAGTTCCATTCGCGAATATCGACGAAGTGGCCGGCGATTGCCGCTGCCGCTGCCATAGCCGGCGAGACCAGATGGGTGCGGCCCTTGAAGCCCTGGCGGCCTTCGAAGTTGCGGTTCGAGGTGGAGGCGCAGCGCTCGCCCGGCTTCAGGCGGTCGTCGTTCATGGCGAGGCACATGGAACAGCCCGGCTCGCGCCAGTCGAAGCCGGCGGCCTTGAAGATCTTGTCGAGGCCTTCGGCTTCCGCCTGTTCCTTCACAAGACCGGAGCCGGGAACGATCATCGCGTCGACGGTGGATGCCACCGTCTTGCCTTCGACGACCTTGGCGACGGCGCGCAGGTCTTCGATGCGGCCGTTGGTGCAGGAGCCGATGAAGACGCGATCGATGTTGATCTCGGTCATCGGAGTGCCCGGCTTCAGGCCCATGTAGTCGAGGGCGCGCCACTTGGAAGCGCGCTTGGTCTCATCCTGGATCTCGTCCGGGTTCGGAACGATGCCCTGCACAGAGACGACGTCTTCCGGCGACGAACCCCAGGAGACAATCGGCGGCAGGGCGGCAGCGTTGAGCACGACGACGCGGTCGTAATGCGCGCCTTCGTCGCTCTGCAGCGTCTTCCAGTAGGAGATCGCCTGCTCCAGTGCTTCACCCTTCGGCGCGCGCGGCTTGCCCTTGATATATTCGAAGGTCGTCTCGTCCGGGGCGATCAGGCCGGCGCGGGCGCCGCCTTCGATCGACATGTTGCAGATCGTCATGCGGCCTTCCATCGACAGCGCGCGGATCGCTTCGCCGGCATATTCGATGACGTAGCCGGTGCCGCCGGCAGTGCCGATCTCGCCGATGATGGCGAGGATGATGTCCTTGGCAGTGACGCCCTCCGGCAACTGGCCGTCGACGCGCACCAGCATGTTCTTCGCCTTCTTCTGGATCAGCGTCTGTGTGGCGAGCACATGCTCGACCTCGGAGGTGCCGATGCCGTGCGCCAGGGAGCCGAAGGCGCCGTGGGTGGACGTATGGCTGTCACCGCAGACAATGGTCATGCCGGGCAGGGTGAAACCCTGCTCAGGGCCGATGATGTGGACGATGCCCTGACGCTTGTCGTTTTCGGAGTAGTATTCCACGCCGAATTCAGCCGCGTTCTTGGCGAGCGCCTCGACCTGGATGCGGCTTTCCTCGTTCTTGATGCCGAGATGGCGATCAGCAGAGGTCGGAACGTTATGGTCGACGAC
The DNA here is from genome assembly GCF_054114205.1 of Rhizobium sp. LEGMi-198b. Classification (NCBI taxonomy): domain Bacteria; kingdom Pseudomonadati; phylum Pseudomonadota; class Alphaproteobacteria; order Hyphomicrobiales; family Rhizobiaceae; genus Rhizobium; species Rhizobium sp. LEGMi-198b. Next base: position 404,766 of record NZ_JBSYVH010000004.1, read on the forward strand.
GGCCAGCGTCTTTTCCGGGGCGCGAACCTTACGGCCGCTCATGCGCAGGCCTTCGAAAGCCTGCGGCGACGTCACTTCATGAACGAGGTGACGGTCGATGTAGAGAAGACAGGTGCCGTCGTCCTGGCTGTCGACGAGATGATCATCCCAGATTTTGTCGTAAAGGGTGCGTGGAGCGCTCATGGCTACAGATCCATATTGCATTGTCGAAAATGGGGGTGACGGATCAGGACCGCCGGCCTCGGGAGTGATCAGCGAAGTCGGCTGTTGAGCGCGCCCGAAATCATCGCAAAGAATCGGGCCGGCAGGCGCTTATGGTCCTGCAGCACGAAAGCCGTGACGAGCTGTCCGTCTTTGCTCATGATCTTTGTCATGCCGATGCTCATACCAATTTTCAAAACCTTCGGCAATGGTGGCGATAGGGTGGTGTTGGGTGGGCCGACGTTTGGCCGCAGCCATCACACTTGCGCATCCGGCGGCTGGCCAGGCGCCATGCGGCGGAAGGCGGAGCGATCGCCGCCCGAACGCCGGCGCATCCAGGCTTCGAGCTGCCGCAGCAATAGCGACAGGCCAATCGTCAGCAACAGGTAGATGAAAGCGAGGATCGACAGCGTTTCGAAGTAGCGGAAATTGGCCGAGTAATAGAGCTTGGCAAGCTGGCTGATATCGGCAACGCCCAGCACGGACACCAGCGAGCTGTCCTTCACCATCGCGATGAAGTCGTTGGACAGCGGTGGCAGGATCACGCGGATCGCCTGCGGAAAGACGACGAGGCGGAAACGCTGGAAGCGGGTGAGGCCTAGCGCCTTTGCCGCTTCGATCTGGCCCTGGTCGACGGCTTGAATGCCGGCGCGGAAGATCTCGGCGATGAAGGACGAATAGCCTATCGTCAGCGCGATGATCGTGCGCCAGACGAACGGCACGTCGCGGACGACAAGCGGGCTTGTCCAGCCGGCGGAAATCAACGGGGAAATGATGAAGTTATAAACGGCGACGAAGGCCGGTGTGCCAACGAAGGCGACGTAGGAGAGCAGCACGAGCATCGGGATGCCGCGCACGATCTCGATATAGAAGCGCGCGGCCTGCCGCAGCACGAGGAAGTCCGACAGGCCAAGCAGCGCAAGCCCAAGGCCGAGCAGCATGGCAAGCGTAAAGGCCACCAGCGTCACGAAGATCGTGACGCCGATGCCGTTGAGCAGAAGAGAGAAGATCTGGGCGTAGAGGCCGTTTGCCGCGATTGCGATGGAAACGACGACGCCGAGTATGGCAAGGGCGATCAACCACCAGGGAAAGTCATCCTTGCCGGGGTGCCCGCCCAGGCCTGTCAATGGTGCCATCAGAGCGGGCTTCCAGTATATCGATCTGCAGGGTTCATTGGCCCATCTTGTAGTCGAGGAACCACTTCTTGTTCAGGGCGTCGAAGGTGCCGTCGGCCTTCAGGCTGGCGATGGCGGCATTGATCGGAGCGACGAGATCGGAGCCTTTCTGGAAGATGAAGCCGAAATCCTCGGTGCCGAGAGGATCGCCGATCAGCTTCAATCCGCCGTTTGAAGCGTCGACGTAACCCTTGCCTGCCGTGCCGTCGGTCAGCACCAGATCGACATCGCCGGTCTTCAGCGCCTGCACGGTCGCGCCGAAGGTTTCGAAGGTCTTGATGCGCGGGTTCTGCTCGTTGCCGTCGAGGACTTCATAGACGGCGGTGTAGAAGGGGGTCGTGCCCGGCTGCGCGCCGATCAGGCCTTCCTTGAAGGCGGCGAAGCTCTTGGCATCGGTGAAGCGCTTCTCGTCGCCGCGCACCAACATGAACTGCTGCGAGCGCATATAGGGATCGGAGAAGTCGACCTTCTGCTTGCGGTCTTCCTTGATGGTAATGCCGGTCATGCCGATGTTGTACTGGCCTTCGGAGACGGCCTGGATCATCGCATCCCAGCTCGTGTTCTGGTACTCGACCTTGAAGTTCAGCCGCTTGGCGATCTCGTTCATCGCGTCATATTCCCAGCCGATCGGCTTGCCGGACTTGGGGTCGACGAATTGCAGCGGCGGATAGGCATTCTCAGTGACGACGACCACGGTCTTGCCGTTCAGGTTCGGCAGATCGGCGGCGAAAGAAGCAAATGGTGCAAGCACGAGGGCGGTCAGGCCCAAAAGAAACGAACGACGGAATGTCATGGAAATCTCCCCGGATAGCGCAACGGAAAATTGTCATAATTAGAAAGCGAATGGCAAGGCTATTGCCATGGTCGCGACGATAAAAACAGAAAAGCCTCTCCAAAGCTGGTGGTTTGCGGGGAATTTTCCTTCTCGTCCCTTTATCTCCTTCGCAACAAAAAAGGCGACCCGAAGGCCGCCTTGATCTCTGCAATCCAAGAGGAAAGCTTATTCTGCTGCCGGTTCCGCGGCGGCTGCAGCGGCTTCGGCTGCTGCCTTTGCTTCGGCGGCTTCTGCTGCTGCCTTCTCGGCTGCGAGAGCCTGAGCTGCGGCAACCTTTTCAGCTTCAATGCGAGCCTTTTCATCGGCCAGAGCCTGGCGCTCGGCATCGTTGAGCTTGCGAGCGCGCGTGCCGGTGTTTTCAACGATACGGGCAGCCTTACCGCGCAGGTCGCGCAGGTAGTAGAGCTTGGCGCGACGGACCTTACCGCGGCGAACGACTTCGACGCTTTCGATCAGCGGCGAGTAAACCGGGAATACGCGCTCGACGCCTTCGCCGTAGGAGATCTTGCGAACCGTGAAGTTTTCCTGCAGACCGCCGCCGGAGCGGGCGATGCAAACGCCTTCATAGGCCTGAACGCGGGTACGGTTGCCTTCCGTGACCTTCACGTTGACACGGACGGTATCGCCGGCCGAAAACTCGGGAAGGGTACGCTTGGCTTCGATCTTGGCGGCCTGTTCGGCTTCCAACTGCTGAATGATGTTCATGTTATCAACCTCTTTGTTGGTTCAACAGCCAGAGCGCTCCGAATGGTCTATCCTTGGTCGAGCCTCGGATATCTGCCAATAAAGGCAGGAGCGAATACGTCTGCTTTTCTTTGCTGGTTGATGGGAAATTTCCCATGCCGGGCGCGCACATATCCTATTGTCGCGGCTTTGTCACCCCTTGTCGGGGAATTTCATGAGCGAGACGTCGCTTTTGATGGAATCCGCTCCTCCCGCTGACTAAAAAACAAGCTGGTGTCCGAAGGGTTTAAATAATTGTCAAAATTCGCGTCGTGCTGCACACTTATTTCTTCAGGGGAGCTAAGAAAAGAGGCAGTCATGACAGTGAATAATCCATCGCCCTTGCTCTACAACGAGGATCTGGCGCCAGCCGAGGAGCGAAAGTGGGGAGCTTTCAGCATTTTCAACGTCTGGACCTCGGACGTCCATAGTCTATGGGGCTACTATCTTGCCGCCAGCCTTTTTCTGCTCTGCGGCAGCTTCATCAACTTCGTCATCGCCATCGGCATCGGCTCGCTGGTGATCTTCTTCTTCATGAGCCTAGTGGGCAACGCTGGCGTCAAGACCGGCGTACCGTTCCCGGTGCTGGCGCGTGCTTCGTTCGGCACATTCGGCGCCAATCTGCCGGCGCTCGTGCGCGCCGTCGTCGCCTGCTTTTGGTATGGCGCGCAGACGGCCGCCGCCTCGGGCGCGATCGTCGCGCTCCTGATCCGCAATGACACTATCCTGGCCTTCCATCAGAACAGCCATATGCTCGGCCACTCCACGCTGGAAGTCATCTGCTATGTCGTCGTATGGGCCTTGCAATTGCTGATCATTCAGCATGGCATGGAGACCGTGCGCAGGTTCCAGGATTGGGCCGGTCCTGCGGTCTGGGTGATGATGCTTATCCTCGCCGTCTATCTGGTGGTGAAGTCCGGCACTTTCTCCTTCGGTGCAGAAATTCCGCGGGATGTGCTGCTCGACAAGACCAAGGACGCCGGCGTACCGGGTGAACCCGGCAGCTTTGCCGCGCTCGCGGCGGTCGCCGCGACCTGGATCACCTATTTTGCGGCGCTCTACCTGAATTTCTGCGATTTCTCGCGCTATGCCACGGACACGAAAACCCTGCGCAAGGGCAATCTTTGGGGTCTGCCGATCAACCTTTTGGCTTTCTGCCTCGTTGCGGGCGTGACGACGACGGCAGCATTTGCCGTCTATGGCGACGTGCTGCTGCATCCAGAAGCGATCTCGGCAAAATTCGACAGTTGGTTCCTGGCCTTGCTGGCGGCGCTCACCTTCGCGGTGGCGACGCTCGGCATCAACGTCGTGGCGAATTTCGTCTCGCCGGCCTTCGACTTCGCCAATGTCTTCCCCAGGCTCATCAGCTTCAAGCGCGGCGGTTATATCGCGGCCTTGATTGCGCTGGTGCTTTATCCCTTCGCACCGTGGGAGACGGGTGCCGCGCACTTCGTCAACTTCATCGGCTCCACCATGGGCCCGATCTTCGGCATCATGATGGTCGACTACTATCTGATCCGCAAAGGTCAGCTAAACGTCGAGGCGCTCTATCAGGAGAATGGCGAGTTCGAGTTCCAGGGCGGTTGGCACGTCAACGCTTTGATCGCCTTCGTCATAGGCGGCCTGTTCTCATCGATCCTGCCGACCTTCACTAGCATTCTGCCGGATTGGTGGGGAACCTATGGCTGGTTCTTCGGCGTCGCTATCGGCGGAGCGGTCTACTACGTGCTCAGGATGCGCAGCGCGCCGGCCGCCGCCGCCTTGCAGAAGTAGCATCGGATGCCATGAAGCTTCGATCCGCCACTCCTGAAGTGGCGGATCAGGCAATCCGGCCGCACGTTTTCGCCGAGCTGTAACCGCAACTCACGTCGGTAGCGGTCTGCCGGCCTGTTCGCTGATCATGTACTCGGCGTACCAATTCGGCCAATCCTCATCACGCTGGCCGCCGGTCCGCTTCTCATGCTCGCCATGCGCCATCTCGGCACGGCGGAGCGCGCTGGCAAGCTCAGTCTGTGAAATGAACGTCGTGGCGTTCGCATCCACGCGTCCGGGCAATCTCGCCGTGATCTCCTGCAATAGCCAGCCGTTGCCGTCCGGATCGTTGAACGAGGCGAACGAGCGGTAGCTGCGATGCTCGGGATCCCGACCGCCGACCCGGAGCCGCCCGAACAGGTAGGGCTCGTCCGCGCCTGTGTAGACGCCGCCAGCATCGTGGAACACCTCGCTGACTTCGGCGCCGCGGTCGAGCAGCTCCTTGCGGGCGGCCTCGATGTCGGAGACGATCAGGTACAGTCCCTTAGCGGAACCGGGTGCCGCTGCGGTCACGTTCTTGCCGAAGATGACAGAACATCCGGAGCCCGGCGGCGTAAACTGGATGACGCGGTAGCCGCCATCGTCGGAGGCGAAATCGGCGTCGAGCCTCCAACCCAGCCCGCCATAAAAGCGCTTGGCCCGATCGACATCTGACACAGGGATGACGACAATCTCGAACTTCATGTCAACGGTATTGCTCATGCTCAGCTCCTTAGGTTTGGATGCCTTGAGGGTAGTGACACATGTACAAATGAAGCGCGGGGATCATAGCGGGGACAGGCAGTCGGATCAATTATCCCGATGTATTAGCGAGAAATATGCTACCTTTGATTGTGTAAAAATTCAAATGTTCGACGAGGTTTGGCTAGGCGCCTTTGTCGCTTCCGTAGCCGCTATTTCTTAGGGGTCTGATCAAGCAAATCCGGCCGGCGTTCCCGGGTCAGTGTCTCCGCCTCTTGCCTCTGCCATTTGGCGATGGCGCCATGGTTGCCTGACGTCAGTACCGCCGGAATCTCGTGTCCTTCCCAGACCTGCGGCCGCGTGTACTGCGGATGTTCAAGCAGGCCGCCTTCGAAGCTCTCGTGCAGGCCGGAAAGATCGTTGCCCATGACGCCGGGCAGGATGCGGACGACGGCGTCGAGCAGGATCAGCGCTGCCGGCTCACCGCCGGAGAGAATGTAATCGCCGATCGAGACCTCTTCGAGATTGCGCCCGTCGATCACCCGCTGGTCGACGCCCTCGAAACGGCCGCAGACGATGATGACGCCGTTGCCGGCGGCGAGTTCCCGAACGCGGTTCTGTGTCAGCGGTTTTCCGCGCGGGCTCATCAGCAGGCGCGGGCGGTCGTCGTTTTCGGAGGCGTGGTCGATGGCGCGGGCAAGCACATCCGGCTTCAGCACCATGCCGGCGCCGCCGCCGGCGGGCGTGTCATCGACGGTGCGGTGCTTGTCGGTGGCGAAATCGCGGATCTGCACGGTGTCCAGCGACCATTGCTCGCGCTCCATCGCTTTGCCGGCGAGAGAGACGCCGAGATGGCCGGGAAACATCTCGGGGTACAGTGTCAGGATGGTTGCCCGGAAACTCATGGCCGGGTCATTTCTTTGTCTTGCCGGGCCGCTTCGGTGGCTTGCCGGTGAAATCGTCGGGGTTGTCGATCAAGCCTGCGGCCATCGGGTCGATCAGGATCTTGCCGCCTTCAAGGTCGATTTCCAGCACGGCGGCTTCGGAAAAGGGGATGAGCACGGGGCGTTTGCCCGGCCCCTTAAGCTCCAGCAGGTCGCCGGCGCCGAAATCATAGATGCCGCTGACCGTGCCATAGCCGGTGCCTTTGTCGTCCACCGCTTCCAGGCCTTCGAGATCGGCATAGAAGAACTCGTCGTCCTCCAGCTCGTCATCGGGCAGGTTGTCGCGCTCGATATAGAGTTCCAGCCCATTCAGCGCCTCGGCGGCATTGCGGTCATTGACGCCGCGAAAGCGGACGATCACCACGTTCTTGGCCTCGCGGATTTCCAGCACCTCGAAGCTGCGGCCGTCGAGGCTGTGCAGATGGCCGTAATCACCGAGCGCTGTGGGATCGGAGGTGAACGCGCGGGCGCGCACTTCGCCTCTCAGGCCCTGCGCGGCGCCGATGGTGGCCATCAATACCGGGTTTTCAAGTTTCGTCATGGTCCTGTGCCGACTGCAGAAGATCGATTGCGTTCTCTCATAAGGTGAACGCTCGCCGATGGAAACAAAAAACGGGCGGCATGTTGCCATGCCACCCGTTTCAAATCGTCGTTACGGCCGATTATTCAGCAGCAGCGGCGGCGTCAGCGGCCTTCTGTGCCTTTTCAGCGGCACGCTCCTGGGCGCGCTTGCCCGGCTTTGCCTTTTCCGGGTTGTTCTTGGCTTCGCGCGTTGCGATGCCGGCTTCGGCGAGGAAGCGCAGAACGCGGTCGGTCGGCTGGGCGCCGTGGTCGAGCCAATGCTTGATGCGCTCGGCCTTGAGTTCAACGCGCTTGGCGTCGTCCTTGGCGAGCATCGGGTTCCAGGAGCCGAGGGTCTCCAGGAAGCGGCCGTCGCGCGGCGAGCGGGCGTCGGCTACGACGACGTGGTAGTACGGACGCTTCTTGGAGCCACCGCGGGCGAGACGAATTTTCAGTGCCATGTTAATTCTCCTTAGGCTTTTCTTGACCGCTTCGTTTGGGCGGTATGGTCATTTGCCGTTGCTGAGATCAGCAGCGATCTGTTCATGATGCCGGATGACTTCCTTGATGACGAAGTTCAGGAACTTCTCGGCGAAATCCGGGTCCAGATTTGCGTCCTTTGCCAGGTGGCGCAGGCGTTCGATCTGGTATTCCTCGCGCGCCGGATCGGCCGGCGGCAGATTGTACTTGGCCTTCAGCACGCCGACTTCTTTCGTGCAGCGGAAGCGTTCGGCCAGCATGTGCACCAGTGCTGCATCGATATTGTCGATCGACTGGCGGTAGTTGCCCAATTGGGCTTTGACGTCTGGATCAATCATGGGGCTCTGCGATCCTTCTCACTTCTTCTTCGGCAAACCGGGCAGTCCTGGGAAACCACCGCCAAGGCCGGGGAGCTTGGCGCCGCCGAGACCGGGCAAGCCACCGCCGCCAAGACCCGGCAATCCACCCGGCATGCCGCCGCCCGGCTTGAGGCCGGCTGCTTCGGCCTGCTTCTGTAGGGCTTCGAGCTGCTTGGGATCAATGTTCGACAGATCGGGCATGCCGCCCATTCCACCCATGCCGCCGCCGAGGCCCATCTTGCCGGCAAGGCCGCCCATGAGCTGCTTCATCATGCCGCCTTTGCCCTTGCCGCCCATCATCTTCATCATGTCCGCCATCTGGCGGTGCATCTTCAGAAGCTTGTTGATGTCGGCGGCATCGGTGCCGGAGCCGCTAGCGATGCGCTTCTTGCGGGAATGCTTCAAGAGATCGGGATTGGCGCGCTCCGCCTTGGTCATCGAGGAGATGATGGCGAGCTGGCGACCGAAAAGCTTATCGTTGAGGCCTGCGGCGGCCATCTTGTCCTTCATGCCGGCCATGCCGGGCATCAGGCCCATGATGCCGCCCATGCCGCCCATCTTCTGCATCTGCTTGAGCTGGTCGGCGAGATCGTTCAGGTCGAACTTGCCCTTGGCCATCTTGGCGGCCATGGCGGCCGCCTTCTCGGCGTCGATATTCTCCGCCGCTTTTTCGACCAGCGAGACGATGTCGCCCATGCCGAGAATACGGTCAGCGATACGGCGCGGATGGAATTCCTCCAGCTCGCCCATCTTTTCGCCGACGCCGATCAGCTTGATCGGCTTGCCGGTGACGGCGCGCATTGAAAGGGCGGCACCGCCGCGGCCGTCGCCGTCCATGCGGGTCAGCACGAGGCCAGTGATGCCGACGCGCTCATCGAAATTGCGGGCGAGGTTGACGGCGTCCTGACCGGTCAAGCTATCGGCGACCAGCAGGATTTCGTGCGGGTTGGATTTCTTCTTGATGTCCGCCATCTCGACCATGAGCGGCTCGTCGATATGCGTACGGCCGGCGGTATCGAGGATGACGATGTCATGGCCGCCGAGCCTTGCTGCCTGTACGGCGCGGGCGGCGATATCGGTCGGTGACTGGCCGGCGATGATCGGCAGGGTGTCGACGCCGGTCTGCACGCCAAGCTGGCGCAACTGCTCCTGCGCGGCCGGACGGCGCGTGTCGAGCGAGGCCATCAGGACCTTCTTGCGGTCGCGGCTCGTCATGCGGCTGGCGATCTTGGCGGTCGTAGTGGTCTTACCGGAGCCCTGCAGACCGACCATCATGACGACGACCGGGGCCGGCGCGTTGAGGTCGATGCCGACGCCTTCGCCGCCAAGCATTTCGATCAGTTCGTCATGGACGATCTTGACGACCATCTGGCCGGGCTTGATCGACTTCAGGATCTCGGCGCCTACGGCCTTTTCACGGACGCGATCGGTAAAGGAGCGTACGACATCCAGCGCCACGTCGGCTTCCAAAAGCGCGCGGCGAACCTCGCGAAGTGCTGCGGAAACATCGGCTTCCGAAAGCGCGCCGCGGCCTGTCAGTCCATTCAGAATGGAACCAAGACGGTCCTGGAGGTTTTCAAACATCAGTTCTTCCTTATCGATCGCTTGGGATTTGGACTTGCGCAACTTGCGCGGTTCCTCACCCGAAAACGTCGTGCTTTTCCATGACGAAAACAAGACGCAAAGCCAAAAAGCACCCGAGGGCGCATCGCGCTGTCGGGTGTTGACCTCCGGGATCTCTTTATACCTTAACGGGTCCCGGTCGGTGGCTCGGAGGCTTGTGCTCGTCGCAGATGGCGGGGATAAACAGGAAACGGGTGGGAAAGTCAAGCCGAGAGGGCGGAAAGGCTTTCAAAAGCCTGATGTTTGACCCACATCTGGGCAAACAGAAAAATCCAACGGCGCATTCATGACAGACAAATCCGGCTCCCGGAAGGCATCGAACCCCTATTATCAAGGCCCAATCTCCGATCATTTCGACGGGCTACGCTTCTTCAATCCGGACGGCGTGGAGCCGGGCAGTTTCGGTGACCTGTTGAAATGGAAACTCGGCGGCGGTCGCGCGCGCTGGCCTCGTCCGGTCGTCAGCCTGTTCCCGCCGGCGAGGCCCGACAAACGTGTCTTCGGCGACTCATTGCGGGTGACCATGATCGGACACGCCTCGATTCTGATCCAGGCGGCCGGTCTCAATATATTGACCGATCCGGTGTGGTCTGAGCGCGTGAGCCCTTTCACCTTCATCGGACCCAAGCGAGCGGTTCCGCCCGGCATCCGGTTCGAAGACCTGCCGCCGATCGATCTCGTGCTGGTCTCGCACAATCATTATGACCATCTCGATCTCGCAACGCTGAAGCGGCTGCACGAGGCACATGGGCCGAAAATCCTGACGCCGCTCGGCAATGATGCCATTATCCGCCGTGGGGCGCCAGATGCTCGGATTACGGCGATGGATTGGGGCGATCGCATCGCCATCACCAACGGGGTGACCGTCGACGCCGAGCCCTGCCATCACTGGTCGGCACGCGGCGCCGGCGACCGCCGCATGGCGCTCTGGGCCGCCTTCGTCATCACGACCCCTGCTGGGAAGATCTACCATATCGGCGACACCGGCTTTCATCGCGGCGTCAACTATGAGGCGGCGCGGCAAAAACATGGCGGCTTCCGCCTCGCCATCCTGCCTTTCGGCGCCTACGAGCCGCGCTGGTTCATGAAAGGTCAGCATCAGAACCCGGCGGAAGCAGTGCAAGGCATGAAGCTCTGCAACGCTGCCCACGTCGCCGGCCACCATTTCGCGACCTTCCAGCTCACGGACGAAGCGATCGATGCGCCGGTGAAGGCGTTGGATGCGGCGCTCCGGGAGTACGGCGTGGAGGCGGATCGGTTCAGGCCGCTGAGGGCGGGGGAAGTATTTGATGTGCCCCCGATATTTTGAGGAATAGCTTGCCCACTGGTAATTCCCCCGCATTTCCGCCATATACAGCTCGAAAACACGGACGGACCTACCACCATGAGCAATACGGTCGAATTCGCGCGGATGAACGGGCTTGGCAACAAGATCCTGGTTGTCGACATGCGCGGCCGGAAAGATGTGGTGACGGCGGCGGCGGCGATTGCGCTGAATGCCGATCCGGCCACTGAGTTCGATCAGATCATGGCGATCCACGATCCGAAGGCTCAAGGCACCGACGCCTGGATCGATATTCTGAATTCCGACGGCACCAAGGCGCAGGCTTGCGGCAACGGCACGCGCTGCGTCGTGCAGGCGCTGGCCGCCGAGACGGGCAAGAAGATGTTCACCTTCCAGACCGTCGCCGGCATCCTGAATGCCGTCGAGCATGAGGACGGCACGATTTCGGTCGACATGGGCAAGCCGGTCTTTGCGTGGGACAAGATTCCGCTCGCGGAAGAATTTGCCGATACGCGCCGCATCGAGCTGCAGATCGGGCCGATCGACAATCCTGTCCTGCATTCGCCCTCCGCCATGTCGATGGGCAATCCGCATGCGATCTTCTGGGTGGACAAGGACCCGATGTCCTTCGATCTCGCCCGTTTCGGGCCGCTGCTCGAAAACCATCCGATGTTTCCCGAGCGCGCCAATATCACGCTGGCACAGGTGCTTTCGCCGACCACGCTGCGCACGCGCACCTGGGAACGCGGCGCGGGCCTGACGCTTGCCTGCGGCTCGGCTGCCTGTTCGGCCGCCGTCAGCGCGGCGCGCACGGGCAGAACAGGCCGCAAGGTGACGATCGATGTCGCCTCTGCCCCGGCGCCGAGCCAACTCACCATAGAATGGCGGGAAAGCGACGATCACGTCGTCATGACCGGCCCTGCGGAATGGGAATGGTCTGGCTCCGTCGATCCTACGACGGGGAGCTGGCGGCGCGATCCGGAGCAGGGGGCTCAGGCGCGGTGAGCGGGGTCGAGGTCATCACCTTCGGCTGCCGTCTCAACACCTATGAATCCGAAGTGATGAGGTCGCAAGCAGAAGCCGCCGGGCTCAACAATGCCATCCTGGTCAATACCTGCGCCGTTACCGGCGAGGCCGTGCGCCAGGCGCGCCAGGCGATCCGCCGGGCCCGGCGCGACAATCCGCATGCCCGCATCATCGTCACCGGCTGCGCCGCGCAGACGGAAAAGCAGACGTTTGCCGAGATGGCCGAAGTGGACGCCGTTCTTGGCAATGAGGAAAAGCTGACGAGCGCTTCCTATCGCGCGCTGCCGGATTTCGGCGTTTCGGCCGAAGAGAAGCTGCGCGTCAACGACATCATGAGCGTGCGGGCGACCGCGCCGCAGATGATCAGGCATATCGACGGGCATGTGCGCGCCTTCATCCAGGTGCAGAACGGCTGCGACCATCGCTGCACCTTCTGCATCATCCCCTATGGGCGCGGCAATTCCCGATCCGTGCCGATGGGCGCGGTGGTGAGCCAGGCGCGCAGTCTGGTCGAAAGCGGTTACCGCGAAATTGTCCTGACCGGCGTCGATGCCACCAGCTACGGCGCCGACCTGCCAGGCCAGCCGACGCTTGGCCTTCTGGCGAAGACGCTGCTAAAGCAGATCCCCGAGATCCGCCGCCTGCGGCTGTCCTCGATCGACAGCATTGAGGCCGACCAGCATCTGATGGACCTGATCGCCGACGAGCCGCGTTTCATGCCGCATCTGCATCTGTCGCTGCAGCATGGCGACGACATGATCCTGAAGCGGATGAAGCGGCGGCACTCACGCGCCGATGCTATCAGTTTTATCGAGGATGCCCGTCGCCTCCGGCCGGAGATGAGCTTTGGCGCCGATATGATCGCCGGTTTTCCGACCGAAACGGAAGCGATGTTCGAAAATGCCATCAGCCTGGCGGAAGAAGTGGGCATTGCGCATCTGCATGTCTTTCCCTACAGCCCGCGTCCCGGCACGCCCGCCGCGCGGATGCCTCAGCTCGACCGCGCACTGATCAAGGAACGCGCTGCACGGCTGCGCTTGGCTGGACAAAAACTGCATCAGTCCCATCTCGACTCCATGGTCGGCACGCGGCAATGGCTGCTCGTGGAGAATAACGGGCTGGCGCATACGGAAAACTTCACGCTTGTCGCAGCCCCAAGCCTCAGGCCGCGCGACCTTGTGCAGGTGGCAATCACCGGCCACAATGGCAAGCATCTCGACATGCAACTTGCGGCCGCCAACGCGGCCTGATCCTACTCGCTCACGGAATTTTCATGGCGCTCAATTTCATCAAAAAAGTCTTCACCTTCGGCCGCGAAAAGCCGGCGGAAGAGCAGGCGCCGGAAGAGGTTTTGCCGAAGGTTGAAACGACCGTTCCGGAGCCTGAAGTACTGCCTGCTGCGGACGTTTCACCGGCTTCGGAGTTTGCCGAACCTGCGCTACCCCCCTCTGTCCCTACGAGTCATCTCCCCCTCAAGGGGGAAGATTGGTTGGAGGACGCCGCGCCGCAGGAGCAAAAAGAGCGGACTGACCGTCAAGCAGACGTTAGCGCTGAGCTGAATGCGCAGGTGATCGAAGCCGAGGAAGCTTCGTCGGCAGAGTATCCTGTCGCGACCGAAGCCAGTGATGTACTGGATGAGACCGCCTCCGAAACAATCTCCCCCCTTGCGGGGGAGATGTCCGACAGGACAGAGGGGGGTGAGGAAGCCCCGGCAAACGCGGAACCTTCCTCGGAAAGCGCCGAAACTCTCGCCTCTCCTATCCTTCCCAAGGGCTTCACCAGCGCCGCCGACGTCCCCGCACCAGCCCCCGAAGCTCCAAAGCAAAAGTTGTCCTGGTTCCAGCGCCTGCGCGCCGGTCTTGCGCGCACCTCGTCGCAGCTCACCGGCCAGATCACGGCGCTTTTCACCAAGCGCAAGCTCGACGACCAGACCCTGCAGGATCTGGAAGACCTCTTGATCCAGGCCGATCTTGGCGTCGAGACCGCGATGCGTGTCACCGATACGCTGGCCTCGGAACGCTACGGCAAGGATGTGACCGGCGAGGATGTCAGCCGGATCATGGCGCAGGAAATCGCCAAGGTGCTGAAGCCGGTCGCCAAGCCGTTGCAGCTCGATCTCAGCCACAAGCCGCATGTCATTCTCATCGTCGGCGTCAATGGCACCGGCAAGACGACGACGATCGGCAAGCTGGCGTCGAAATTGTCCGGTGCCGGGCTGAAGGTCATGGTGGCTGCCGGCGACACGTTCCGTGCCGCGGCGATCGAGCAGTTGAAGATCTGGGCCGACCGCACCAAGTCGGAATTCATCGGCACCAAGCTTGGCGCCGATGCCGCCGGCCTTGCCTATGATGCCTTCCAGCAGGCCAAGGCCAGCAAGAGCGATGTGCTCATCATCGACACCGCCGGCCGGCTGCAGAACAAGGCGGAGCTGATGGCGGAGCTGGAAAAGATCGTCCGCGTGCTCGGCAAGCTCGATCCGGACGCGCCCCATACCGTGCTGCAGACCCTGGATGCGACCACCGGCCAGAATGCGTTGAACCAGGTAGAAATCTTCCGCAATATCGCAGGGGTCAACGGGCTGATCATGACCAAGCTTGACGGCACGGCGCGCGGTGGCATCCTCGTGGCCATCTCGGCCAAGCACAAGCTGCCGGTCTATTTCATCGGTGTCGGCGAGGGTGTAGACGATCTCGAGCCCTTCGAGGCCGAGGATTTTGCCCAGGCCATCGCCGGGATCAGTCAATGAACGACAAGACCAAATTCGATGATAGTGAAAGTGCCGCGATGACGACCAGCGACAGTGATCTCACCCCAAGTGCTGCCGACAAGCATCATCCGTTGTTGAAGCTGGTATTGGAGCTCGGGCCGCTGCTGATCTTCTTTTTCGGCAATCTGCGTGGCGAGTGGCTGGTGCAGCATTTTCCGCAGCTCGCAGCGCTCGGTGGTCCCCTCTTCGTCGCCACCGGCCTGTTCATGGCGGCAACGGTGATCTCGCTTGTCGTCTCGAAGGTCATGCTCGGCCATTTGCCGCTGATGCCCTTCGTCTCCGGCATCGTCGTTGTCACTTTCGGCGCGCTCGGCATCTATTTGCAGAACGAGACCTTCATCAAGATGAAGCCGACCATCATCAACGCGCTGTTTGGCGTGGTGCTGCTCGGCGGGCTCGCGTTCGGCAGATCGCTGCTCGGCTACGTGTTCAACGCCGCCTTCCAGTTGGATAGCGAGGGCTGGCGCAAGCTCACGATGCGCTGGGGCATCTTCTTCCTGTTTCTCGCCGTGCTCAATGAAATCGTCTGGCGCGGGTCGAACTGGTACTATCTGCCGGATGTTAAAGCCGCGGACAATCTTTGGGTCCTGTTCAAGGTCTGGGGTACGATGCCGATCACCATCCTCTTTACCCTGTCGCAAATGCCGTTGATCATGAAGCACACGGTCAATCCACCGGCGGAAACCGAATAATGACGGCGCTTGCAGACGCCAAAAATCGTTATCGGCAACAGAGCTTCTGGTTCATTGCCTGCGCGGTGGTTCTGCTCGTCCAGATCGTCGCGGAATATATGATGGGCCGCGTGCCGATTTGCACCTGCGGCTATGTCAAGCTTTTTGAGCCGGTCGTGAAATCCAGCGGCAATTCGCAGCATATCGCCGACTGGTATACGCCGTCGCACCTCATTCACGGCTTCCTGTTCTTCGGGCTGACGCATCTGATCATGCGCCGCAAGCCGCTGTCGATGCGCCTATTCGTCGCCATGCTGATCGAGTCCGGCTGGGAGCTGCTTGAGAATTCGCCGATCATCATCAATCGCTACCGCACGGCGACGATCTCGCTCGATTATTTCGGTGACAGCATCCTGAATTCGGCGATGGACGCGGTGTTCATGGTTGTTGGCTTCCTGTTCGCGTGGCGCGCGCCGGTCGCGCTGACCATCGTGATCGCCATCTTCTTCGAGCTGCTCACCGGCTGGCTGATCCGCGACAATCTCACGCTGAATATCATCATGCTGGTCTGGCCGGTCGAGGCGATCAAGACCTGGCAGGGCGGGCTTTGATCTTTTACCCTTGCCCCAGCGGGGAGAAGGGGCTTAGCGCAGCGCCTTTTCGATCGCCGGATAGAGCCCCTCTTTGAGGCTGGTGGCGGTAAACGGGCCGACCTGCTTGTAGAGGATCGTGCCGTCGGGGGCGACGAGGTAGGATTCGGGAATGCCGTAGACGCCCCAGTCGATGGCGGCCGAACCGTTCGGGTCGATGCCGATGGCGCTATAGGGATTGCCGAGTTCGCCGAGGAAACGCAGCGCGTTTTCACCCGTGTCCTTGTAGTTGATGGCGACGATATTCAGTCGTCCGTCCTTGGCAAGGTCCTTCAAGACAGGATGCTCTTCGCGGCAGGGGAGGCACCAGGATGCAAAGACGTTGACGAGCGTCAGCTTGCCCCGGATGGCATCGTCGGTCAGTGCGGGTAGATTGGAGCCTTCGAGCGGCGCCAGCGCCAGCGTCGGGGCTTTTGTGCCGATCAGGGCCGAGGGGATCGCGGAAATATCGGTGCCGTGGACTTCCTGGTCGTACATCACCTTGCCGACGGCAAAGGCGATGCAGGCAAAGACGATCAGCGGAATGAGAGCCAGCAGATAGCGGCCGCTGCTACCCGATTTCGCCTTGTTGCCTTCTTCGGTTTCCAGGCTCATTTCGTCTTGCCTTCCGGTGCGCGCTGCGACCGGCGACGGATGCCGGAGGCTTCGAGCGCGGCGATTTCCTTGCGGCGCAGGCGCCCGTCGAACCATGTCCAGGCGATGACGGCGATGATCATGGCGGCGGTAAAGCCATAGGAGCCGTAGACGTAGAAGGGATGTGTCATGCTATTCCTCCCGGGCGGCCATGCGGGCGGCGAGACGGCGTTGCGCGGCAATGCGGCGACGCCAGATCTCGTTGCGGATCGCCATCAGATGCAGCGTGAAGAACAGCAGCGTGAAGGCAAGCGCCATGGTGAAGAGCGGCCATAGGAATTCTGCATCGATGGTCGGGCCACCGAGGCGCATGACGCTTTCGGACTGATGCAGCGTGTTCCACCAGTCGACCGAGAATTTGATGATCGGAATGTTGATGAAGCCGACGAGGATCAGCACGGCGCTGACGCGCGCTGCCTTCGACGGATCGTCCATAGCGCGGTTCAGCGCGATCAGCCCGAGATACATCAGGAAGAGGATGAAAACCGAAGTGAGGCGGGCATCCCAGACCCAATAGGTGCCCCACATCGGCTTGCCCCAGAGCGAGCCGGTGACGAGGGCAACAAGGGTAAAGGCGGCGCCGAGCGGCGCGGCGGCCTTGGCAGCGACGTCCGCAAGCGGATGGCGCCAGACCAGCGTGCCGATCGCCGACATGCTCATGATCGTATAGCACATCATCGACAGCCAGGCGGCCGGCACGTGGATATACATGATGCGGACGGTATCACCCTGCTGGTAATCGCCTTCGGTCGAGAAGGAGAGATAAAGGCCGATTGCGAAGAGTATGGCTGATATGGCCGCCAGCCACGGAATAAGACGCGCCGAAAACGCCAGGAACCGGGTCGGGTTGGCGAGGTCGGAAAATCGGCTGATCGCGGGGCTCATATCGCTCATTTCGCCTGTTTAAACCGATATCGTTTATACGGCAATCGATCGCATTGTCTCGGGCCGATCAATCCGTCGTGTGGCGTAGGGCGAGGGCAGCCGCTGTCGGGCCGAGCACGGCGAAGAATAAGGTCAGTGCCATCAGGATCAGAAAGGGCGGCAGGAAGGGCTGAGGACCTTCGACCGCGGCATAGGTGGCGCTGACGCCGAAGATCAGCACGGGAATGGTCAGCGGCAGCACCAGGATCGACACCAGCAGCCCACCACGCGGCAAGGCGACGGCGACGGCAGCGCCGACCGCGCCGATAAAAGTGATGGCCGGCGAGCCGACGAGCAGGGTCAGGGCCGTCGCGCCGATCGCCATCTCGTTCATATTCATGAAGAGGCCGAGCAACGGCGAGGCGATGACCAGCGGCAGGCCGGTCGCCGTCCAGTGTGCGGCGCATTTGGTGAGAACGGTCAGCACTAGCGGCGTTTCCTGCATGACCAGCAGATCGAGCGAACCGTCATCGCGTTCGGCCTGGAACAGGCGATCAAGGCCGAGCAGGGCCGACAGCAGCGCGCCGATCCAGACGATCGCCGGGCCGATGCGCGACAGCAGCTTGAGGTCGGGGCCGACGCCGAAGGGAATGACGGCGACAACGGTCAAAAAGAAGAGAATGCCGATGAGGGCGCCACCGCCGGCGCGGACCGAGAGTCTTAAGTCACGGAGGAAGAGGGCGGTCATACGGCGATTCCCTTGATTTCATTGTCAGTGGAGACGCCAGTTTTGCCCCTCACCCTAGCCCTCTCCCCGCAGGCGGGGAGAGGGGACGACGCAGCCTGCCGAACCCCTTCGTCCCGTAAAACGGGGAGAAGGTGGACTTGAGCGGTTACGCGTCGCGAAACCGCAAAGGGACGGATGAGGGGCCATGAGGGACGTAAAATCATCCCCACACCCCTTCGCTCACCCCGGCAAACCCCGTCATCCGCATTTCCTGTGTATTCGCGAGCCCCAGCGGCTGATGGGTCGCCGCCAATACGATCCCTCCCGCCTTCTGATGCGATGAGATGAGTTCCGCAAGCAGCCGGTCCGCCGCGGCATCCAGCGCGGCTGTCGGTTCGTCGAGGATCCAGATCGGGCGATAGGCGACGAGGAGTTTGGCGAAAGCGATTCGCCGCTGCTGGCCGGCCGAGAGATAGCCGAAGGGCAGGTGGGTAATGCCGGCAAGGCCGACGGCATCCGCGGCTTCATCGATATCCAAACCAGAGCCGCCGGCCATGTCCCCGAGGAAGGTTTTCCAGAAGGCGAGATTTTCGGCCACGGTGAGCTCGGATTTCATCGCATTGCGGTGGCCGAGATAGTGGCTGGCCTCGCCCGCCGGCCGGTCCGATTCGCCCTTGGAATCGGTGAAGGTGACGCGGCCTTTTTCCTGTTTGAGGAGGCCTGCGACGACCCGCAGAAGCGTTGATTTTCCCGAGCCGTTGCGGCCGGTCAGAATCAGGGCCTCGCCATTACTCAAGCTAAAGGAAACATTCGCGAAAATCAGGTCTTCGCCCCGCCTTGCGGCCAGGTTTTCAGCGCTTAGATGCATCCGCTCAGGCTTTCCCCGTTTTCGTTGCCGCAGTGCGCAAAAAATTGTCCAAATTTGCGCTCCGCCACTCTGGCAAGTCTTTACGAAATTATCTATAAGACCCGCAACCACGCCAGCGGTCGGCGTGAATTTCATCCTTGCGCCGAACATAAGGTTTTCTGCCTTACGTGCGGACAGCGGAAATGGCCGTACCCGCATCCTGATGTGCATAAAGTGCATAGGCGTTCGCACGACTGTGTTGGCTATCAGAAACGGGGTATCTCGTGTCTAAATCTCTTGACAGTTTCAATTGTCGTTCCACGCTGACCGTGGACGGGAAAGACTATGTCTATTTCAGCCTGCCCAAGGCTGAGGCCAATGGTCTGCCCGGCGTTTCCAAGCTGCCTTACTCCATGAAGGTGCTGCTGGAAAACCTGCTGCGTTTTGAAGACGGACAGTCGGTCACCAAGGATCATATCGTTGCGGTCGCCGAATGGCTGACCAACAAGGGTACCGTCGAGAACGAAATCGCCTATCGCCCGGCGCGCGTGCTGATGCAGGACTTCACCGGCGTTCCGGCCGTGGTCGATCTTGCGGCCATGCGCGACGCGATGGTCTCCCTCGGCGGCGATCCGGAAAAGATCAACCCGCTCGTCCCCGTCGACCTCGTCATCGACCACTCTGTTATCGTCGACGAATTCGGCACGCCCCAGGCTTTCGCCAAGAACGTCGAGCTGGAATACCAGCGCAATGGCGAGCGCTACCGCTTCCTGAAGTGGGGCCAGCAGGCATTCAAGAACTTCCGCGTCGTTCCTCCCGGCACCGGCATCTGTCACCAGGTCAACCTCGAATATCTCGGCCAGACCGTCTGGACCAAGGAAGAAGACGGCGAAACGATCGCCTATCCCGACACCTGCGTCGGCACCGATTCGCACACGACCATGATCAACGGTCTTGGCGTTCTCGGCTGGGGTGTTGGCGGTATCGAAGCTGAAGCCGCCATGCTCGGCCAGCCCGTGTCCATGCTGCTGCCGGAAGTCATCGGCTTCAAGCTGACCGGCAAGCTCAAGGAAGGCGTCACCGCGACCGACCTCGTTCTGACCGTCGTGCAGATGCTGCGCAAGAAGGGCGTCGTTTCCAAGTTCGTCGAATTCTTCGGCCCCGGCCTCGACAACATGCCGCTCGCCGACCGCGCCACCATCGGCAACATGGGTCCGGAATACGGCGCGACCTGCGGCTTCTTCCCGGTCGACAAGGAAACGTTGAACTATCTCAACATGTCCGGCCGCGCGAAGGATCGTATCGCACTGGTCGAAGCCTATTCCAAGGCTCAGGGCATGTGGCGCGACAATGACGGTTCCGACCTCGTCTTCACCGACACGCTGGAACTCGACCTCAACGACGTCGTCCCGTCGATGGCCGGCCCGAAGCGCCCGGAAGGCCGTATCGCGCTGGAAAACATCGCTTCCGGTTTCGCCACTTCGATGGACACCGAATACAAGAAGCCGAGCCAGCTTTCGAACCGCTATGCGGTCGAAGGCACGGATTTCGATCTTGGCCATGGTGACGTTGCGATCGCCGCTATCACCTCCTGCACCAACACCTCCAACCCGTCGGTGCTGATCGCTGCCGGCCTTCTTGCCCGCAACGCGGTTGCCAAGGGCCTGAAGACCAAGCCGTGGGTCAAGACCTCACTGGCACCGGGATCCCAGGTCGTCGGCGAATACCTCGCCAAGTCTGGCCTGCAGGCCGATCTCGACAAGCTCGGCTTCAACCTGGTCGGCTTCGGCTGCACCACCTGCATCGGCAATTCCGGCCCGCTGCCGGCGCCGATCTCGAAGACGATCAACGACAAGGGCCTGATTGTTTCCGGCGTTCTCTCCGGTAACCGCAACTTCGAAGGCCGTATCTCGCCTGACGTCCAGGCGAACTACCTGGCGTCCCCGCCGCTCGTCGTCGCCTACGCGCTCGCCGGCACGGTGCAGCTCGACCTGACGAAGGAGCCGATCGGCGAAGACCAGAACGGCAAGCCGGTCTATCTGAAGGACATCTGGCCGACCTCGCAGGAAGTCCAGGAATTCATCCTGAAATACGTCACCCGCGAGCTGTACGAAACCAAGTATGCCGACGTCTTCAAGGGCGACGCCAACTGGCAGGCCGTGCAGGTTCCTCCGGGCCAGACCTATGCCTGGGACGACGACTCGACTTACGTGCAGAACCCGCCTTACTTCGTTGGCATGGGCAAGACCGGCGCTGGTGTTTCCGACATCAAGGGCGCTCGCGTTCTCGGCCTCTTCGGCGACAAGATCACCACCGACCACATTTCCCCGGCCGGTTCGATCAAGGCTGCCTCGCCGGCCGGTTCCTACCTCATTGGCCATGGCGTCGGCGTTGCCGACTTCAACCAATACGGTACGCGCCGCGGCAACCATGAAGTCATGATGCGCGGCACCTTCGCCAACATCCGCATCCGCAACCACATGCTCGGCCCGAACGGCAAGGAAGGTGGCTACACCATCCACTATCCGTCCAAGGAAGAGACCTCGATCTACGATGCGGCCATGCAGTACAAGGCCGAGGGCGTTCCGCTCGTCATCTTTGCCGGCGTCGAATACGGCAACGGCTCGTCGCGCGACTGGGCTGCCAAGGGCACGAACCTGCTCGGCGTGCGCGCCGTGATCGCCCAGTCCTTCGAGCGCATCCATCGCTCGAACCTGGTCGGCATGGGCGTCATCCCCTTCGTCTTCGAGGACGGCACCACCTGGGCCAGCCTCGGCCTGAGGGGCGATGAGACCGTGACCATCGAAGGTCTGGAGCACATCAAGCCGCGCGAGCGCAAGATCGCCAAGATCACCTATGGCGACGGCACGGTGAAGGACATTCCGATCATCTGCCGCATCGATACGCTGGATGAAGTGACCTACGTCAACAATGGCGGCATCCTGCAGACCGTTCTGCGCGATCTCGCCGCCTAATTGACGTTTAGACCACCTATACACGCCGCCGGAGCATCTCTCCGGCGGCGTCTTGTTTTTCACGCTGATGTGTACGACGCTAATGGCTCCGGGCCTTCGTCTCACCCCTTCGTGACTTTGCGTCATCGTGGTTAGCTATTATCTCTTGTTTCAGATTTATCAGGCTTGATGAGGCCTTACGGATACCTTGAAATTGCGCGAAGCGTTTTCGGGGTCTGCGCCAGCACATGGCTTTCAAGGTCTGAGAAAGAGGTACAACGGCATGCGCTTACGGTTTTTGGTTCCACTTCTAGCAGGCATCGCGCTCGCAAGTTCGCTGCATGCGCAGGAGCTTGCCAAAATCAAAGGCGTCGTCGAACTCTTCACGTCTCAGGGCTGCGCCTCCTGTCCGCCGGCCGATGCTGCATTTGAGAAGCTGATCCGCCAGGGCGACGTCGTCGCGCTCGCCTATCACGTCGACTACTGGAATTATCTCGGCTGGAACGACACGATGGCCTCCAAGGACAATACGGCCCGGCAATATGCCTATGCCCGTACGCTCGGCCGCAGTGGGGTTTATACGCCGCAGGCGATCATCAATGGCCGTGATCACCTAAACGGTGCGGATCTAAACGCCATCAACTTCAAGCTCGACGATTTCCAGCGCCAGGGCAAGGGTCTGACGGTTCCCGTCAGTGCCGCCATGAAGGGTGACGAACTGGAGATCAAGATCGGCGCAGGCCAGGGCCGGGCAAATGTGGTCGTCGCCTATTTCGATAGGGAACAGCAGGTTTCGCCGAAGGCCGGCGAGAACAACGGCCAGCAGATCACTTATCTGCACGCGGTTTCGGACATTGAAACAGTCGGCATGTGGGACGGCAAGGCCTTGAATGTCGTGTTGCCCGCCAATGTGTTGGATAAGGCCGGTCGGCGCGGCCTGGCGGTTCTGTTGCAGTCGTCGACGCCATCGGGCGACCCGGCAGCGATCATCGGCGCGACCGTCCTGACGGCCGGGACCGATGGCTGATCTGCATTTTTCCGACGTCAGTCGGAAGGCTCCATTTCGGCTTCGCCAAAAAGAGGGGAGTGCCCGGCGAGGGCGCATTCGGGGCTGGGGTTCGGTCGATACGCCCCGGCCGGGCCGTTTGGCGCGGCGGCGCCAAACCGATCCCTATAGTTCCGGTAAATGGGGCTTCGTTTTGACTGAAATGCGGCGCAGCCAAGATGCTTTGCTCGAAGCGCAAGAAATTGTGAGTGCCTCTTGGTCTTGCAATTTGCCGTGGCTGAGGCAAACTGTCATCTTCTTGTCATGACACAACCCCTGGGGGATTGATGACTGATCAGCCGGAATTGCGACACGGCGAAAGCCGTTCCGTCGACACCACTTCTTCCGTCGTCGTTGATCTCAGAGAATATAAACAAAGCAAGGACTCGCTGCCGGTGACCTTTCACCGCAGGGAGCTGGACGCAATTCTGTGGATCTACGGCCGCATGGTCGGCGAGGGCGAATGGCGTGACTACGCCCTCGACCATCTCAGGGAAAAGGCGGTTTTCTCGGTCTTCAAGCGCTCCGGCGAGCTGCCGCTCTTCCGCATCGAGAAAAACCCGAAGCTCGC
The DNA here is from genome assembly GCF_054114205.1 of Rhizobium sp. LEGMi-198b. Lineage (NCBI taxonomy): Bacteria > Pseudomonadati > Pseudomonadota > Alphaproteobacteria > Hyphomicrobiales > Rhizobiaceae > Rhizobium > Rhizobium sp. LEGMi-198b. The sequence goes on from NZ_JBSYVH010000004.1 coordinate 428,200, forward strand.
CGCCAAACAGGGCGCGTTTTCCGTAATCAGTACCAATGGCATGATCCTGAAGCGCGGCCACGACCTGACGCAGGTGCTGAAGGTTTTTGATAAGCAGCTCAAGCTGGTGGAGAAGTGATCTTCGCCTGCTGCGCTATTCGCTGAATAGCGTTCCCGGATAGACTGATGGATCGGGGTCAGTTTCCATACCTTCGCCCAGCGGCTTCTGCATCAGCATCGTGTCCAGCCAGCGGCCGTGCTTGTAGCCGGTACCCTTCAACAGGCCCGCCTCCATAAAACCTGCGGCGCGGTGAAGGGCGACGGAGGCCGGGTGGGCGCCGCCGATGACGGCGATCATCTGGCGGAAGCCGAGGCTCTGGCAGGTTTCCACCAGATTTGCCAGCAGCGCCTTGCCGACGCCGCGGCCACGGGCTTCGGGCGCGAGATAGATTGAATCTTCCACCATCCATCGATAGGCCGGCCGCGTGCGGAACGCGGAGGCGTAGGCATAGCCGAGGAAGGCTCCGCCTTCGCCTTCGGCGGCGATATACGGGTAGCCCTTGTCACGAATCGCCTGGAAGCGGCCTGCCATCTCCTCTTTGCCCGGCGGAACGATCTCATAGCTTGCGGTGCCGTTCAAAACGGAGTCGCGATAGATGGCGGTTATAAAGGGAAGGTCGGCTGATGTGGCGTTGCGAAGGCGGAAGGACATCTGGGTTTTATTGCCTGATCTGCGATTTCAATGGCGGATAATAAAGCCGTGTCCGAAGCAGCAAGGCAAATAGAAAAGGCGGCCGGAGCCGCCTTTTCGAAAGATCATTCACGTCGCAGCAGTTATTTGCGGTTGCCCATGAACTGCAGCAGGAACATGAACAGGTTGATGAAGTCGAGGTAGAGCGTCAGCGCGCCCATGATCGCCTTGCGGCCAGCAACGGCAACGTCGTCGGCTTCATAGTACATTTCCTTGATCCGCTGCGTATCCCAGGCGGTCAGGCCTGCGAAGATCAGCACGCCGATCACCGAGATGGCGAACTGCAGAGCGGACGAATGCAGGAAGATGTTGACGAGCATCGCGATGATCAGGCCGAAGAGACCCATCATCAGGAACGAGCCCATCGCCGAAAGGTTACGCTTCGTCGTGTAGCCGAACAGCGACAGCGCGCCGAAGGAGGCGGCGGTCACGAAGAAGGTCTGCACGACGCTCTGGCCGGTGTAGATGATGAAGATCGACGACAGCGACAGGCCCACCAAAGCGGCATAGACCCAGAAGGTCGTCGTCGCGGCGGCCACGCTCATGCTATTGATCCTGAAGCTCAGGAAGAACACCATCGCCAAGGGAGCGAGGATGACGACCCAACGCAGCGGGCTCAGGTAGATCGCCTGGCCGAAAGCTGTGATCTGCCCGTCAGCGAAGGCGAGCGAAAATGCGAAATAGGCGGCCAAACCCGTGATCGCCAGACCCAGCGCCATCAGGTTATAGACCTTGAGCATGTAAGCTCGAAGGCCCTCATCTATCATCGCACCGGTTTGCGCGCCGCTAGGCGCCCGGTTTTGGTAATTGCGAAAGTCAGCCATGTTTTCCTCTTTCAAGCTCCGATGTGAGTAGCGTGTCGGGCACTTGGTCCCAGGCGCCGCTGCGGAGCTCCAGCATGCCTGCAGAGAATATGAGGCTTTCACGCCCCATGCACAAGGGCTAAGCGGCGGCGGCAGGGTTAAATCGGCGTAATATCGGGCTATTTCCCGACGCTCGGTTAATGCTCCAGGCGCCTTGGCGGCGCAGACTTTTTCGGGTTCATACGCTCAGAGTTCACGCAGGACCGGCGCTGCTTTCTGGCCAAGAATGCGCCAAGTGCCCACCAGCCCGATCCCGACCGTCAACAGCAGAGCGATGATGAGGGTCGAGAAGGCGACATCCGGGAGGAAGGTCGATGGCAGGTGCATGATGTGACTGACAATGTACCAGGCCGCGACAGAACCGGCGAGCAGCGCGAAGACGGCGGTCGCCGCACCCAGCATCAGATATTCATAGCTGAAGGCGCGGATCAGCATGGCTCGCGTCGCGCCGAGCGTCTTCAGCACGACCGCGTCATGCGTGCGTGCGCGGTTTCCCGCAGCAAGCGCGCCCGCAAGCACCAGCACGGATGCGATCAGCGCCACCGACGCCGCGGCACGGATCGCGGCGGCAAGCTGGCCGACCAGCGTGTTGACGATATCGAGCGCATCCTTGACGCGGACGCTAGTGATCGTCGGATAAGTGTTGGTGACGTTCTTCAGGATCGCCGCTTCCTGCGCCGACGTAGCAGTGGGATCGGTGAGGGTAGCGAGCCAGGCATGCGGCGCGCCCTTGAAGGTGTTCGGCGAGAAGATCATCACGAAATTGATGGAAAGCGACTGCCACTGGACCTTGCGGAAACTGGCGATCTTGGCCGTCACGTTGCGGCCGAGCACGTTCACGGTCACGGTATCGCCGAGCTTCAGGCCGAGCGCCTTGCCTTCCTCATCGGAGAAAGAGACCAGCGGTTCGCCGCCATAATCCTTACCCCACCATTGCCCTTCGGTAAGGGCGGCGTTCTCCGGGAGAGTCTCGGCATAGGTAATGCCACGGTCCCCGCGGAGTACCCATTGGCCGGCAGGGGGAACCTTCCTCTTGGTCACGTCCTCACCATTGAAGGCGACGATGCGGCCGCGCAGCATCGGCACCTCGACGAGCTTGCCCTCGGGCGCCTGCGCCTGCACGACCTTGCGGAAGCCGTCGAGCTCCGAACCCTGGATATCGACGAAGAAGAAGTTCGGCGCCTGCTCGCTCATGCGTCCGGTCAGCTCCTGGCGCATATTGCCGTCGATCAGCGTCAAGGTCACCAGGAGCGCCAGTCCGAGGCCGAGCGAGAGGACCACGGAGGCGGTGAGCGCACCCGGCCGATGGATATTGCCGATCGCCAGGCGGAGTGCCGGCGAGTGGACGCGCGGGCTGCGGCGGGCGAGCCACGACAGCAGGGCCGCGACGGCGCGTAGCACGACGAAGGCGACGGCGATGGAAACGACGAAGACGACGGCGATGAAGCGGTCATAGGCGGTGTATATCGCAAGTGCCGACAGTGCTGCCATCAGCAGGCCGGCGGCGAGCAGGTAAGGCCAGCTTGGCAGGCGGCGAGCCTCGAAGCCCTGTTCGCGGAAGAGCGCCGTCGCCGGCACTTCGCGGGCATGGCCGAGCGGCAGGATGGCGAAAGCAAGCGTCGTCAGTAGGCCGAAAAGCGCTGCCAGCGTCAGTGGGCCGGGGTAAAGCCGCGGCACGGTCGAAATCGGCAGGAATTCGGCCATGAACTGCGAGGCGAACAACGGCGCGATGGCACCGAGCACGAGACCCACGGCGATGCCGGCCAGTGCAAGCAGGGCGATCTGGATCAGGTAGATCATCACGACTACCAATGCCGGTGCGCCAAGGCATTTGAAGGTGGCGATGGTGGTGCGCTTGGAATCGAGGAAAGCGCGCACGGCGTTGGCGACACCGACGCCGCCGACGATGAGCGCGGTCAGGCCGACCAGGGTCAGGAATTGCGAGAAGCGGGTGATGTTGTCGGCGAGCGCGGGTGCTGCCCGGCTGCTGGTTCGGATCGACCAGCCGGCCTGCGGAAAAGCGGTATTGGCTCGGGCGGCGATGTTGTTCAGGCCATTGGCGGGATCGTCCATGCGGATCTTGTAGACCTGTTCGACAAGGCTCCCGGTCGTGATCAGGCCCGAGGCGACCAAAGCGTCACGGCTGGTGAGCAATCGCGGCGCAAAGCCGAAACCTTCGGATACCGAATCCGGCTCGGTCTTCACCGTGCCTGTGATCCGGAGCCTGGCGTTGCCGAGCAGCAGTTCGCTGCCGATTTTGAGGTTCAGCCGTTCCAGCAGCAGGGGAGCGACGACGGCGCCATAGGCCCCGTCCTTGGCAGTGAGCAGCGTTGATAGCGGCTGATCCGGATCGGCCACGAAGGTGCCGTAGAGCGGGTAGGCGCCGTCAACCGCCTTGACCTCGACCAGGGCCTGATCGGAACCGTCGGGCAGTCGGGCCATGGAGCGCAGGCCGGTGGATTGGGAGAGCTGGCCGAGGCTGTTGAGATAGGCGAGTTCGTCCGGCGTCGCCGCGCGATTGTTGAGCTCGAAACGGACGTCGCCGGCAAGCAGCGACTGGCCCTGCGTCGAGATCGCGTCGGTGATCGAGCGCGAGACGGAGTTGACGGCGGCGATTGCGCCGGTGCCGAGGGCGATGCAGGCGAGGAAAATATAGAAACCGCCGAGACCGCCGCGCAATTCGCGCAGCGCCAGGCGAAAGGCAAGCGTCAGGCGCGCTCCCGCCGCCATCACGCTATCGCCGCCTGATTGGTCCGCGCGCGGGCGCTGTCGCCCTCGATTTCGCCGGAGCGAACGTGGATCTGGCGGGAGCAGCGGGCGGCAAGCGCCGGATCATGGGTGACGAGCAGCAGCGTCGTGCCGCGCTCGGCCTGCTGGGCGAAAAGCAGGTCGGCGATCTGCCGGCCGGTATCGGTATCGAGATTGCCGGTCGGCTCGTCGGCGATCAAAAGGGCGGGCGACGGGGCGAGCGCGCGGGCGATCGCCACGCGTTGCTGTTCGCCGCCTGAAAGCTGGCCGGGATAATGGCTCAGCCGCTCGCCGAGGCCGACGGCCTGCAATTCGCGCTTAGCGATGTCGAAGGCATCACGCACATTGGCCAGCTCCAGCGGCACGGCGACATTTTCCAGCGCCGTCATATTGGCGATGAGATGGAAGGACTGGAACACGATGCCGATATTGCGGCCGCGGAAATCGGCGACGCGGTCTTCGCTTAGGCTATGCAGGGGCGTGTCGCGGATCAGGAGTTCGCCGCTATCGAGTTTTTCGAGGCCGGCGAGTACCATCAGCAGCGTGGACTTGCCAGATCCGGAAGGGCCGACAATGCCGACAGATTCGCCTTCGGCAACGGTGAGGTCGATGCCTTTCAGTACATGGACGGAGGCGGCGGCATTGCCGAGCGTCAAATCCGCCTTCTTCAGCTCGATGATGGTTTTTGCCAATGCGAACGCCCTATATACGTCAGAGACCACGGCGGGCGCGATTTGGCCCTCACGGCGAATTTAGGGAATGGATCATGAGTTTTAAAGTTGCCGCGTTTCACTTCGCTGTCATTGTTTTCGGTCTTTTCTTTGGCGCTGCCGGTGCAGCCGATGCACGAACGATCCAACTGGTTGGTCTCGGTGACAGCCTCATGGCCGGCTATCAACTGCCGCCGGGCGATGGATTTCCCGCCAAGCTGGAGGCGGCGCTGAAGGCCAAGGGGCTGGATGTGGCGATTGCCGATGCCGGCGTGTCCGGAGATACCAGCTCCGGCGGCCTGTCGCGCATCGACTGGTCGGTGCCGGACGGAACCGACGGCGTGATCCTCGAACTCGGCGCCAACGACGCCTTGCGCGGCATCCCGCCCGAACAGACGGAAAAGAACCTCGACACCATCATCAGCCGGCTGAAGGAGCGCAATATTCCCGTCCTGCTCGCCGGCATGCTGGCGCCACCGAACATGGGTCCGGACTATGCGGCCAAGTTCAACCCGATCTACAAGCGGCTTGCCAACAAGTATCAACTGCCGCTCTATCCATTTTTTCTCGATGGCGTCGCGACGCATGCCGACTTACAATTGAGCGATGGCATGCATCCGAACCCGCAGGGCGTCGATGTGATGGTGCAACGTTTCCAGCCTGCGGTGACGAGTTTCATTGGGACGATTGTCGCACATGCGAAATAGGTGCTTGCACCGGCTGCAATTGCATGATTCCCTGTTGTTATCTGCAAGAGATTCGGGGAGTGCTCGTTATGCCGAGACTTTTTACCGCCCTCGAAATTCCGCGCAACGCGGCGATGAGCCTTTCGTTGTTGCGCGGCGGTCTTCCCGGAGCCCGGTGGATCGACGTTGAAAATTATCACATCACTTTGCGTTTCATCGGCGATGTCGACGGTCGTACCGCCGATGAAATCGTCGAGCGACTGGACCGCATCGACCGGCCGGAATTCCAGCTCCGGTTGGAAGGCATCGGTTCCTTCGGCTCGAAGAAGCCGCATTCGGTCTGGGCCGGCGTCACCCAGACGCCCGATATGTACGCACTGCAGGGCGAAATCGAACGCATTTGCCAGCGCATCGGCCTGCCGCCGGACCCGCGCAAGTTCACACCGCATGTCACGCTCGCGCGGCTGAAGTCGTCGCGGGTCGATGATGTCGTGCACTATCTCTCCGGTCGCGGTAACTTCTACACCGCGCCGTTCACGGTAGGACGCTTCGTGCTGCTGTCATCGCGCGAATCGGTTGGCGGCGGCCCCTATCTCACCGAAGAGGTCTTCCCGCTTCACGAGGCTCGCAGCGCTTTTCCCGCCAAGGGCAACAGCGCGTTGCAGCCAGCCAAGAGCATGGTGTAGGTCGCTTCGAAGTCCTCGTGACCTCCGTAGTAGGGGTCCGGGATGTCTTTGCCGCTGCCGAGCGTGAAGGCGTTGAAGAGGTGCAGCTTGCCGAGCGTATCGGCAGGCGCGATCTTGCGCAAATTCTTCAAATTGTCTTGATCCATTGCCAGGATCAGGTCGAACCGATGAAAATCGGCTGCTTCGATGCGGCGTGCGCGTTGAGCGGAAATATCGACGCCGTGGTCCGACGCGACTTCCATGGAGCGGCGGTCCGGCCTCTCGCCCTGATGCCAGCCGCCAGTGCCGGCCGATTCGATCTCGAACTCGGAGCCTCGGCCGGCTTTGATCGCAAGATGCCGGAAGATGCCTTCGGCAAGCGGTGAACGGCAGATATTGCCGGCGCAAACAAACAGAATTCTGTGACGGTCCATAGTATCGTTCAACCGATAAAGAGGAGTGATATTGCCATGAAATACGAAAAGCTGGAACCGGCGGCAATCGATGAAAATCTGGCTGGCCTTAGCGGTTGGACCCTGGCGGCCGATCGCCTCTCGATGTCGAAGAACTTCAAATTCCGCAATTTCGTCGAAGCTTTCGGCTTCATGACAGAGGCGGCCTTGGCAGCGGAAAAATTCAATCATCATCCCGAATGGTTCAACGTCTATTCCCGCGTCGACGTGAAACTGACGACGCATGACGCCGGTGGCTTGACGGAGCATGACATTAAACTCGCCAAGGCGATGGAAAAGGCCGCGGCCCGGCGCGCCGATTGAATCGCAGGGGCCGATCACCATATGTCTGATGCGGCCCGGGAAGGGCTTCCTATAGGGATGAATGGAATGGATGACATCAAGTATGGGGAAATCTTGATGCCTGGTGACGAGGAGACCCAAGATCGGCAGGAGAAGACGGTGCGCAGCAAGTTCTGGCCGACCTTGCGCAAGGCAGCACGGTATATCCCGTTTTCCCGCGATGTCGTCGCGGCTTTCTATTGCGCGCTCGACCCGCAAACGCCGACGCGCGTCCGTGGTATTTTGCTGGCTGCCCTCGGCTATTTCGTCATGCCGGTCGACATCATCCCGGATTTCTTCGCCGTCATCGGCTTTTCGGATGATGTCGCGGTGCTGACGCTCGCCTTCGGCATGATCAAAGGCCACATCCGCCAGGAGCACTATGACGCCGCCGACCGGGCCTTGGCCGACGAGCCCGAGGCCGCAAAAGCGGCTTGATCCGCGTCCGATCGATGGCGACGGGATTCCTGCCGGGTTTCCAGACCTTTATGAGGTCTTCCTGATTTTAGAGAGGTCAAACTCTTGCCCGAATCTTTCTGTCTTAAATCGATCCCATAGGATGGTGTTCCGCCATCCGGGTTTTCCAATTCCTCCTGATGCATTTCAGGCCCGGCTCCACATGGGCTGAAACGGCACAGATCAGGGGCAATTACCGCTCCGTTGACGGTTTGGTAACCTAAATAAAGTCAAAATAGGGCAGCTCACGAGCATAGGCGTGCGTTACTTGAAATCGCCTTGAGCTCTGGACCGCAAGAAATCGGCAGGAAACCATGTTTGTAAAAAGCTTCGCAATCGCCCTCTCTCTCGTTCTGGCCGGCACCGGCATCGCATCCGCGCAGACCAAGACCAAGAAGCAGGCAGCAGCGCCCGCACAGGCGCAGGCGGCGGCACCGGTGGCTCCGACGCGCATCCAGCAGTTCGACGCCTGGGGCGCCTATTCCTACCAGTCCGGGGCTGGCAAGGTCTGCTACGTTCTCTCCGTGCCGACAGCCAAGTTGCCGGCTTCCGGTATCGATCATGGCGACAACTTCTTCATCGTTTCCCAGCGTCCGGGTCAGAACATCTCCTATGAACCGCAGGCGATGATGGGCTATCCGCTCAAGGAAAATTCCAAGGTCGACGTCGTCATCGACAACAAGACCTTCGTGATGTTCACCAAGGACAAGGCGGCCTGGGTCGAGAATGCCGCGCAGGAGCCGGCGCTGGTCGCAGCGCTCAAGTCCGGCCATTCGCTGAAGGTCACCGCGACCTCGAAGAAGGGCACCGGCACCTCCTACACCTACTCGCTGAAGGGCGTCAGTGCCGCACTGAAGCAGATCGAAAGCTGCAAATAAGATCGATGATGCCGCGATCACGTCAAAGTGATCGCAGGTTCCGTCGAAACCGAAGCGATGAGGCCGGCCTGATGGCTGGCCTTTTGCTTTTCTTCAAGAGGGATGACGCGGGCTGAAATTAATGCTAAAGGCCGCCCCAACGAGCGGTGTATTCGCAATTTCTTGCCCCGCTACCAGATGAACCTTCTGATCTCAGTGCCTTGCCCGCGCCCGCAGCTTTCCGGCTTTGGGGCATCGCCGATATGAACCATTGGAATGATCCTATGTCCGCGATCGATGTCATGACCCCATCCAAGCTGAAGGCGATGCCCGTGTCGCAGCCGGTCGAGCTTTCGCCGAAGCCGTCGCTGATTGGCCTGACCCGCGAGGAAATGGGTGCGGCGCTCAAGGAAAAGGGCGTCGCCGACAAGCAGATCAAGATGCGCGTCAGCCAACTCTGGAACTGGATCTATGTGCGCGGCGTCTCCGATTTCGATGCCATGGCGAATGTCTCCAAGGACATGCGCGAAATGCTGAAGACGCATTTCACCATCGCCCGGCCGGAAATCGTCGAGGAGCAGGTTTCCAATGATGGCACCCGCAAATGGCTGTTGCGCTTCCCGCCGCGGGGCGCCGGACGGCCGGTCGAGGTGGAGACCGTCTATATTCCGGAAGAGGGCCGCGGCACGCTCTGCATTTCCAGCCAGGTCGGCTGCTCGCTCACCTGTTCGTTCTGTCACACCGGCACGCAGCGCCTCGTCCGCAACCTGACGGCGGAGGAGATCCTGTCGCAGCTACTCCTGGCGCGCGACCGGCTCGGCGATTTCCCGGATCGCGAAGCGCCGCAAGGGACGATCATGCCCGCCGAAGGCCGCAAGGTCAGCAATATCGTGATGATGGGCATGGGCGAGCCGCTCTACAATTTCGACAGCGTCAAGACGGCGCTGCTGATTGCCTCCGATGGTGATGGCCTGTCGCTCTCCAAGCGCCGCATCACGCTCTCCACCTCCGGCGTCGTGCCGGAAATCTACCGCACCGGCGAGGAGATCGGCGTTATGCTGGCGATCTCGCTGCATGCGGTGCGCGACGATCTGCGCGACATGCTTGTGCCGATCAACAAGAAATATCCGCTGAAGGAATTGATGGACGCCTGCCGCGCCTATCCCGGCCTTTCGAACGCCCGGCGCATCACCTTCGAATATGTGATGCTGAAGGGCGTCAACGACAGCCTCGAGGATGCCAAGGGGCTGATCCAGCTCCTGAAAGGCATTCCGGCCAAGATCAATCTCATCCCCTTCAATCCTTGGCCGGGCACGAACTATCAGTGTTCGGACTGGGAGCAGATCGAGAAGTTTGCCGATTTCATCAATTCGGCCGGCTACGCCTCGCCGATCCGTACGCCGCGCGGCCGCGACATTCTCGCCGCCTGCGGCCAGTTGAAGTCGGAATCGGAGCGTATGCGCAAGACCGAACGGCTGGCCTTCGAGGCCATGATGATCGCCAACCATGGCGAGTATTGAGGTCGATGCTTCTCGGATTGCGCAGGCCGATGCGGCTCCTTTGGGGCTATCTCGGCGCCTGTGTTCTGATGGGCTTCGTGTTGGCTTGCGTCGCCGCCTGGACCATGCCGGGAACGGCCGCCCCTGAGCTCTTCGCCCTCACCGTCATGCTGACCAAGCTCGCGATGATCGTCAGCATCCTGCCATCGCTTGTCGTCATTGCAATTTTCGAATGGCGCGGCATGCGCCGCTGGTACGGTTACGCCATTTACGGCGCCTTGCTGTCAGCGTCGGCATCGGTTGTGCTCTCGGGGAGCGTGGAACGGCCGCAAACCCTCAATCTGATCACCATCGTCGTTTGTTTTGCCTTTCTCGGAGCCGTCAGCGCCACCGTCTACTGGTGGATCGCCGGCCGGTTCGCCGGGCGCGGCCCTGTTCTCAGCGAGAATGGGTGAGGAAGATCTTCACTGCGAAGACCGAAAAGACGCTCGCAAAGGCGTAATCGAGGCCGCGCATGACGCCGCGGTTCTTCTGCAGCCAGGTCGACAGGCGGTCGGCGGCAAGCACGACGAGTGCGTTGACCGGCATGCCGATCATGATGAAGAAGAAGCCCAGGAACAGGAGCTTTTGCGTGACCGCCGGATCGCCCGCAGTGACGAACTGCGGCAGGAAGGTCATGAAGAAGATGATGACCTTCGGGTTCAGCAGATTGACCCAGAAGCCGGTGGAGATATTGGCGAGCGGAGTGCCCTTTGCCATATCCACCTTCTTGACCGACAGGCTGGAGCCGAAGCGGATCGCCTGGATCGCCAGCCACAGCAGATAGCCGGCGCCACCGGTTTTCAGGATCGTGAAGGCGAGCGGCGAGGCGGTAATCAGTGCCGAAACGCCAAAAGCCACCAGGAATGTATGGACGACGATGCCGAAGCTGGTGCCGAGGACTACGAAAAGCGCTGCCTTCTTGCCCTGCGCCAATGCACGGCTGATCGACAGGGTCATATCGGGGCCGGGGGTTGCCGCAAGCAGCAGGCTGGCCGCCGAAAAAGCCAGAAGGGTCGTCAGGCTGGGTATGAAGTCCATGACATGCTCCGAAAGCCGGAAAAGAGTATCAGCGCTTTCTTATCCGGCTTTCGGTTATTTGCAAATCAATCCTCGTTTTCCAGGAATGCCTTGAATTTGTCGGCGTAGTCAGGATGCCAACGGGACAATGGCGGGCGGTTTTCGATGATATCGCCTGCGGCCCAGAGCATGCGGCGTTCGTCCGTCGACCGAGCAACATCATTGTCCGGGCAGAGGATGTAGAAATCGCCCCGCTCGAGGCTCTCCACCATGAAATCGACCGTCTGCTCCGGCGTCCAGGCTGCTTCAGGCTTTTCCTGGCGGTCGCCCTTGGTCAGGCCGGTAAAGACGAATCCGGGGATCAGGAGATGCGCCGATATCTTCGCGCCTGCGGTGTTGCGCAGCTCGTGCTGCAGCGCCTCGGTGAAGACCTTTACGCCGGCCTTGGAGACGTTATAGGCGGGATTGCCCGGCGGCGTGGTGATGCCCTGCTTCGAACCGGTGTTAATGATCAGGCCGGGCTTTCCATGGGCCAGCATGCCGGGTCCGAAGACGCGCGTGCCGTTGATGACACCCAGGAGATTGACGCCGAGAATGTTGTCCCAACCGGCCTGCGGGCTGAAGATCGAGGTTTCCGGCCCGATGCCGGCATTGTTCATCAGCACATGCACCCGGCCGAAATGCTGCAGGACGGCGCGTTCGAGAGCTTCGAGCTGTTCCTTATGGGCAACGTCGGTCTCGACGGCCATGATCTGGTCCACCCCGGCGATCGCTTCGAGCTCGGCGCGCGCGGCGGCCAGCCGGTCGCGGCCAAGATCGGCGATGGCGACGCTCATGCCGAGCTTTGCGAAATATTTCGCGGCCGCAAAGCCAATACCGGACGCGCCGCCGGTGATGACGGCGACATTGGATTTCTTGAAAATCTGTTGAATATCGGTCACGGACGGACGCCCTCCCAGGCATTGTTTGCTCGCAGCCGAATATGGTATTTTCCGAAACCAAGTCAAACCGGCTGGAGGTCGTGTCCGTGACAAAACATATGTCCGTAGAAATCGACGAGCAGATGGATGCGTTCATCGGCGAACAGATCAGCCACGGCAATTACGATTCGCCGAGCGAAGTCATCGACGCCGCGCTGAAACTGTTGCGTAATAGGGCGGAAATAGAAGCAATCGCGGCTGCCATCGCGGAGGGGGAGGCATCGGGAGAGCCGGAGGAATTTGATTTCAACGGCTTTATCGAAAGAAAGCGAATGTTGCGCAATCAGCGATGAAGAAATTGATCTTTTCGCCCAAGGCAGCGTCCGATATCGATCAAATCTATGACTACACCGAGGAAAAATGGGGTTACCAGCAAGCGGAGGATTACGTCTTCGCCATGCGTGATCGTTGCCATGCCCTGCTCAACGGCACCGCGCGCGGTCGCAAAGTTGGCGGCATCAGATCGGACTACCTCGCTTTGGCCTACGGCTCGCACTTCATTATCTACAAAGACGGCGTCCAGATCTACAAAAGACGGCGTCCAGACACTCACGATCGTCCGCATCGTTCATCGGCGAATGAATATCGGCGCGCACCTGTGACGCTGCTCCCGTACCACTCTGCCGCACTTCCCCTTGCGCCTCGCGATAATCTCGCTAAAAGTGCCGCGATACAGGGTTTGCGGGGCCTTTCCGCAGGCTCGCATTGAAACGGACCTCATCACCATGGCATCACATAAAGACGTGAAGAAAGTCGTTCTCGCCTATTCCGGCGGTCTCGACACCTCGATTATCCTGAAGTGGCTGCAGACGGAGCTTGGCGCAGAAGTCGTCACTTTCACCGCCGATCTCGGTCAGGGCGAAGAGCTGGAGCCGGCGCGCAAGAAGGCCGAGATGCTCGGAATCAAGGAGATCTACATCGAGGATGTGCGCGAAGAATTCGTGCGCGATTTCGTCTTCCCGATGTTCCGTGCCAATGCCGTCTATGAAGGCGTCTACCTGCTCGGCACGTCGATCGCTCGTCCGCTGATCTCCAAGCACCTGATCGATATTGCTCGCAAGACCGGCGCCGATGCGATCGCCCATGGCGCGACCGGCAAGGGCAACGACCAGGTTCGTTTCGAGCTTTCGGCCTATGCACTGAACCCGGACATCAAGATCATCGCGCCGTGGCGCGATTGGTCGTTCAAGAGCCGCACCGACCTGCTCGAATTCGCCGAGAAGCATCAGATTCCGGTTGCCAAGGACAAGAAGGGCGAGGCGCCGTTCTCGGTCGATGCCAACCTGCTGCACTCCTCGTCCGAGGGCAAGGTTCTGGAAGATCCGTCGCAGGAAGCGCCGGAATATGTGCACATGCGCACGATTTCACCGGAGTCCGCTCCCGACAAGGCAACCGTCATCAAGGTCGGCTTCGAAAAGGGCGATGCCGTCTCGATCAACGGGCAGCGCATGAGCCCGGCGACGCTGCTCGCAACGCTCAACAATTACGGTCGTGACAATGGTATCGGTCGCCTCGACCTCGTCGAGAACCGCTACGTCGGCATGAAGTCGCGTGGCGTCTACGAAACCCCCGGCGGCACCATCCTGCTCGCCGCCCACCGCGCCATCGAATCCATTACGCTCGATCGCGGCGCAGCTCACCTCAAGGACGAGCTGATGCCCCGTTATGCCGAGCTGATCTACTACGGCTTCTGGTTCTCGCCGGAACGCGAAATGCTGCAGGCGCTGATCGACAAGAGCCAGGAGCATGTCGAAGGTGAAGTGACGCTGAAGCTCTACAAGGGCAATGTCATGGTCATCGGCCGCGAAAGCCCGAAGTCGCTCTATTCCGACAAGCTTGTCACGTTCGAAGACGATCAGGGCGCCTACGATCAGAAGGACGCTGCCGGTTTCATCAAGCTCAACGCGCTGCGCCTGCGCACGCTCGCCAAGCGCAATCTGTCGAAGTAATCAGCTTTGCGAATAAATACGAACCCGCTTCCGGTTGACGGAGGCGGGTTTTTCTTGCGCGCGCACAGGGCTGGATTTACTCCACGGGCCTTAATTCGCGCTCCATCTCCGCCGGCAGCTCTGCATTCTGCAGATTGCTGCGGAAGGTCCGGAGCGCATGATGGAGCTCGTCCTGCAGGCAATGATCGACGCCCTGTAGCGCGTCCTGCTCTACCGCGTAGATCTCGCAACCGATCTGCTTCAGCTTGGCGCTGGCCGTTTCCGACAACACGATGCGCTTGGCGCGGCGGTCGAGCGGATCGGGCTGACGCTCGATCAGGCCGCGCGCCTGCAGCTTGTCGAGGAAGGCGCTGACCGTCATCGGCTCCAACCCCATGCGAGTGGCAATATCGAGTTGCCGGCTGCCGTTGACGGCGGCGACCTGGATCAGCGTGCGTGCTTCCCCTGCCGTCAGACCTAGCCCCGCGACCATGATGCGCCGCTCGAAGGCCGCTCGCATTAGTCGGGCGCAATCCGCCACAAGAAAGGCAAGCGAATCCGTATCTATCCTGCTGCTCATAAGCGCTTCCCTACTTACGCTTGTTTTTAGGCCCCGATCAATCTTTATTGATTTCGCCCCCCGAATTCAATGGATTCTTGCCCTTTCAAGGGACTTGTTTAACTTGACCCGGTTAGATGCGTTGCTAATCTGTGCTGATAATCAGCGGGAACTTCCAATATGACGCAATCACTTATCGTCGGCGCCTTCCTGGCGGCGCTGTTCTATGTGCTTATTCCCGGACCGGCTTTTTTGGCTCTCCTCGGTATCGGCGCGGGGCAGGGGCGCAAGGCCGGCGCCTTCTTCATGTGCGGTCATTTGGTCGGGGACATCATTTGGTCGTCGCTCGCCTTGGTTGCAATCGTGGGCGCAAAAACTATCGGCACCGTCGTATTCGATCTGCTCGGATTGCTCTGCGGTTTCTATCTGGCGTGGATCGGCTGGAGTGCCTTCACCGCCAAGCCGAAGAAGGATGGCAAGGCCTTGCTGAACGTCGAGCGTCCCTTTCGCCGTGGCCTGATCTTCGGCGTCACCAATCCGAAAGGATATCCCGTGGCGCTGGCAACATTTACCGCGCTGGTGGCGGGTTCGGCCGGCGCATTGACGTTCAGCGCGCTGCCGCTACTGCTCACCGTTTCTTTTGTCGGCTTCGTCACCGCTGACCTTATTCTCATCGGCATTATCGGCGCGGGCGCGGTCCGGCGGTTCTACCGCGCTCACGAGCGGCTGATCGTACGCTGCTCCGGCGTGCTGTTCATGGGTTTTGCGGCGCAGGCTTTGTGGCATGCGACGCCCGGCTTGCTTGGCTGGCGTAAGGCCTGACCATCATTCCTCATTATTTGTTCCGCCCTCGCCATACCAATTTGGCGGAGAGGGTCTTATATCGTGCTTCGATCAGACGCCTGCCGAAAGGATGCCTTGCATGTCTTCCCAAACCGCCGTCAACCCAGCGCTCGTCGAATGGACCGGACATCAGGGTCTGCCGCGGTTCGATGCCGTGAAAGACGCCGATTTTGCGCCTGCCTTTGACGCAGCGCTTGCGGCTCATGAGGCGGAAATCGATGCGATCGCTGATAACAGCGAGGCGCCGACCTTTGCCAACACCGTCACTGCGCTCGAAACCGCCGGTGACGAGCTGTCGCGGGTCTCCTCTCTATTCTGGAATCGGGCTGGGGCACATACCAATGAGGTGATCCAGGCCCTGGAGCGAGAGATCGCGCCGAAGATGTCGCGGCATTATTCGAAGATCGGCATGAATGCCGCACTATTTGCCCGCATCGATGCGCTATGGGAAGCGCGTGAGGAGCTTGGCCTGACCGTGGAAGAGACCCGCGTGCTGGAACGGCATTGGAAGGGTTTCGTGAAGTCGGGCGCCAAGCTTGCCAAGCCGGAGCAGGAACGGCTCGCCGCGATCAACGAGAAATTGGCGGGCCTCGGCGCGCAGTTCGGGCAGAATGTGCTTGCCGACGAAAAGGGCTGGGCGCTGATCCTCTCCGAAGAAGCTGACCTCGCTG
Source organism: Rhizobium sp. LEGMi-198b (assembly GCF_054114205.1). Taxonomy (NCBI): domain Bacteria; kingdom Pseudomonadati; phylum Pseudomonadota; class Alphaproteobacteria; order Hyphomicrobiales; family Rhizobiaceae; genus Rhizobium; species Rhizobium sp. LEGMi-198b. The sequence continues at coordinate 444,248 of NZ_JBSYVH010000004.1, forward strand.
GTCTTCCCGATTTCCTGAGGGACGCGATGGCCGCGGCGGCGCGCGAGCATGGCGAAGAAGGCAAATTTGCCGTCACTCTGTCGCGCTCGATCATAGAGCCGTTCCTGACATCGTCTGAGCGTCGCGATCTGCGCGAACAGGCTTTCAAGGCATGGGTAGCGCGCGGCGCCAATGGCGGCGAGACTGACAATGGCAAGATCATCAAGGAGACGCTGGCGCTGAGGGCAGAGAAGGCCGAGCTGCTCGGCTATGGCAACTTTGCCGAACTGAAGCTCGACAACACCATGGCGAAAACGCCGGAGGCGGTGAATGAACTTCTAAGGGCGGTCTGGGCGAAGGCGGCGGAGCGCGCTCGCGAGGAAGAGGGCGATATCGCCGCGCTGATCGCGGAGGAGGGCCGCAATCATGAGGTCATGCCCTGGGATTGGCGGCATTATGCCGAGAAGATCCGGACGCGGAAGTTCGATTTTTCCGAGACGGAACTGAAGCCCTATCTGCAGCTCGAAAAGATCATCGCAGCCTGCTTCGATGTCGCCGGCCGCCTTTTCGGCATCCGCGCCGTGGAGCAGAAGGGCGTTCCCGCCTATCATCCTGATGTGCGCGTCTTCGAAATCCGCGATCGCTCCGACAGGCTGGTGGCGCTCTTCCTCGGGGATTATTTCGCCCGCAATTCCAAGCGCTCGGGCGCCTGGATGAGCTCGTTCCAGTCGCAGCACAAACTGCCGCTGAAGAACGGTCATGTCGGCGAACTGCCGATCATCTATAACGTCTGCAATTTCGCCAAGCCGGCCGAAGGCAAGCCGGCGCTGCTGTCGCTCGACGATGCCCGCACGCTGTTTCACGAATTCGGCCATGCTCTGCACGGCATGCTCTCCAACGTCACCTATCCTTCGGTATCCGGCACCGGCGTTTCCCGCGATTTCGTCGAGCTGCCGTCGCAGCTCTACGAACACTGGCTGACCGTGCCGGCCATCCTCAGGGAATATGCCATCCATTACGAGACCGGCGCGCCGATGCCGCAAGCTCTGCTCGACAAGGTTCTGGCCGCCCGCACCTTCAATGCTGGCTTCAACACGGTGGAGTTCACCTCCTCGGCGCTGGTCGATATGGCCTTCCATACCCGCGGCGCGGTCGAGGACCCGATGGTGGTGCAGGCCGAAGTGCTCTCGGAAATCGGCATGCCGAATTCGATCGTCATGCGCCACGCCACGCCTCACTTCCAGCATGTGTTTTCCGGCGATGGCTATTCTGCCGGCTATTATTCCTACATGTGGTCGGAAGTGCTGGACGCCGACGCCTTCGCCGCCTTCGAGGAAACCGGCGATGCCTTCGATCCGGATATGGCCGGGAAACTGAAGGCCAATATCTATTCCGTCGGCGGCTCGATCGATCCGGAAGAGGCCTATAAGGCCTTCCGTGGCAAGCTGCCGAGCCCGGATGCGATGCTACGCAAAAAGGGATTGGCGGCCTGATTCCGGCCTTGGGTATGCAGCAAAAATCGGTCGCGAAAAGTCAACTTCTGCGACCGATTTATGCGGCGGCGTTTGGTTTGGATTGATTTTGCCTGGTCAATCAGGATGCGCGCGAAAGCACAGCTAACAACTCGGCTAGTTGATCGGCCTGGGCGTCATCTAGCTTATCGCCGAGGTGGCGTTGAAGGGCCGACGCATAGACGGCCGACATGCGGCTCCGCATGGCACTTCCTGCCTCGGTGATAACGACCCAGCGGCCTCGGCCGTCCTCGGAAAATATCTCGCGGTGGACAAAACCAGCCTTTTCCATCCGGTCGAGAAGGCGAGACAGGTTATGTTGTGCCAGGAGCGTGCGCTCCTCAATCTCATAGGGTCGCAACCTGCCGCCGGTGGCCCGCGCCAGCTCCAGCAGCACGTCATACCAACCGAGTGGTGGCAGGTCTGCCGCCTTCAAGTCTTGCTCAATCGCCGCAAGGACGATTTGCTGAGTGCGCATGAGGCGTACCCACGCTCGCGTGACGGCGGGCGAGGGCCTTGGGGATTCGAAATCTGATTTATCCGACATAGATGCAATTACATCTATATTGACCAATTTGGCAAGTGTGGATATAGATGCAGTTACATCTATCTTGGATGGAGATATTTCCAGCCCATTTGCTGGGTCAGACAATAGGAGATCTGATCATGTCCGACGCAAAGCTGATCCTCGTCAGTCACCATCTTTGCCCCTACGTTCAGCGGGCCGTCATCACGCTTACTGAGAAGGCCGTGCCGTTCGAGCTCCGTTATGTCGATCTGTCGGCGAAACCCGACTGGTTCCTCGCCATTTCTCCCCTCGGCAAGGTTCCCCTCCTTATCGTGCGGCAGGGCGATGGGGCAGAAACGGTTTTGTTCGAGAGCGCCGTGATCTGCGAATATCTTGAGGAAACCCAATCCGGCGCTCCACTCCATCCGGCCGATCCGCTGGCGCGTGCCCGGCATCGCGGTTGGATCGAGTTCGGCTCCTCCATCCTTTCGGATTTGTGGGGGCTTGAGACTGCCAAAGACGAAGGGATCTATGAGACGAAGCGCAAAGCGCTGATCGACAAGTTCGGTCGTGTCGAGGCTGAATTGAAGGATGGACCGTTTTTCGCCGGCCGAGCATTCAGCCTGGTCGATGCGGTCTTCGCACCGATCTTCCGTTACTTTGACGTGTTCGATACCATCACGCCGACCGGCATATTTGATGCATTACCGCGTCTCGTGGCATGGCGCGCAGAATTGGCTTCGCGGCAAAGTGTGCGAGAGGCGGTGATGCAAGACTATCCCGATCGTCTCAAGGTATTCTTGAGGGATCACGAGGCGTGGCTGCTGAAACGCGCCGCCTGAAAGGTTGGAGGAATCCTGACTAAGGCGGCTGCCTACATCAGATATTGGCGACATCGCAGAACGAGGGTTTTTGCCATCAGTTGGCGCAAGGTTGACATATTCGTGACGCGCTGGGGCGAGCTTGCCGTTGCTTTCTTGCCTCCCCCCTTTCGCAAACGCGAAAAAAAGGGTATGAGCGCGCCAAATGTAATTGGCGTGTTCACTTCATACCGCGCCCCAGCCTCAGAGATACAAGATTATGGCACTTCGCAACATCGCGATCATCGCGCACGTTGACCATGGGAAAACCACCCTCGTTGACGAGCTTCTGAAGCAGTCCGGCTCCTTCCGCGAGAACCAGCGCGTTGCCGAACGCGTCATGGATTCCAACGATCTGGAAAAGGAACGCGGCATCACCATTCTCGCTAAGGCGACCTCGGTCGTCTGGAAGGATACCCGCATCAACATCGTCGACACCCCCGGCCACGCCGACTTCGGCGGTGAAGTCGAGCGTATTCTGTCGATGGTGGACGGCGCGATCGTTCTCGTCGATGCGGCCGAAGGCCCGATGCCGCAGACCAAGTTCGTTGTCGGCAAGGCGCTGAAGGTCGGTCTTCGTCCGATCGTCGCGATCAACAAGATTGACCGTCCGGATGCCCGTGCCGACGAAGTCATCAACGAAGTCTTCGATCTCTTCGCCAATCTCGACGCCACCGACGAGCAGCTCGACTTCCCGATCCTTTACGGTTCCGGCCGTAACGGCTGGATGAACTATTCGCCGGAAGGCCCGAAGGATGAAGGTCTGGCGCCGCTGCTCGATCTCGTCGTCAAGCACGTTCCGGAGCCGACCGTCGGCGAAGGTCCTTTCCGCATGATCGGCACGATCCTAGAAGCCAACCCCTTCCTCGGCCGCATCATCACCGGCCGCATCCATTCCGGCTCGATCAAGCCGAACCAGGCCGTCAAGGTTCTGGGCGCTGACGGCAACCTGATCGAAACCGGCCGTATCTCGAAGATCCTTGCTTTCCGCGGCATCGAGCGCCAGCCGATCGAAGACGCGCAGGCAGGTGACATCGTCGCCATTGCCGGCCTTTCCAAGGGCACCGTCGCCGACACCTTCTGTGATCCGCAGGTCAATGAGCCGCTGATCGCGCAGCCGATCGACCCGCCGACCGTTACGATGTCCTTCATCGTCAACGACAGCCCCTATGCCGGCACCGAGGGCGACAAGGTCACCTCGCGCGTCATTCGCGATCGCCTGTTCAAGGAAGCCGAAGGCAACGTTGCGCTGAAGATCGAAGAAGCCGAAGGCAAGGACTCGTTCTACGTTTCCGGCCGCGGCGAATTGCAGCTTGCAGTTCTGATCGAAACCATGCGCCGCGAAGGCTTCGAGCTTGCCGTGTCGCGTCCGCGCGTCGTCATGCACAAAGACGAGAGCGGCCAGCTTCTCGAGCCGATCGAAGAAGTCGTCATCGACGTCGATGAAGAGCATTCCGGCATCGTCGTGCAGAAGATGTCGGAGCGCAAGGCCGAGATGGCCGAGCTGCGGCCTTCCGGCGGCAATCGCGTCCGTCTCGTATTCTTCGCACCGACCCGCGGCCTGATTGGCTATCAGTCGGAGCTTCTGACGGACACGCGCGGCACCGCCGTCATGAACCGTCTGTTCCATGACTACCAGCCGTACAAGGGCGAAATCGGCGGCCGCGTCAACGGCGTGCTGCTCGCCAACGAAGCCGGCGAAGCCGTGGCCTATGCCCTGTTCAACCTGGAAGACCGCGGCCCGATGATCATCGACGCCGGCGAGAAGGTCTATGCCGGCATGATCATCGGCATTCACAGCCGCGACAACGACCTCGAAGTTAACGTGCTGAAGGGCAAAAAGCTCACCAACATCCGCGCCGCCGGCAAGGATGAAGCCGTGAAGCTGACCCCGCCGATCCGCATGACGCTCGACCGCGCGCTCTCCTGGATCCAGGACGACGAGCTGGTCGAAGTCACGCCGAAGTCGATCCGCCTGCGTAAAATGTACCTCGATCCGAACGAGCGTAAGCGTTTCGAGAAGGCTCGCTACGCATAATAGCGCGACTTGTACCGCTTCGGACGAATTGACCCCGGCCCCTGTGCCGGGGTTTTATTTTGTGTGTTCGATTTTTGAGCCCTTGTCGCAAAGGTTAAAAATGCGTTAATTTTCAGCAGTCGTCCACAGGTAAAGACTGTGAACAAATCGTCTGTCCGCATGATTTGTGGATGGTTAATTTTCGCTGGCGGGACCAGAGTAGACGTTATGAAGACGTTGTCGATTGATGTTCGTCGGGCAGAACCGCATGATGCCCGAGCCATTTCCGAGGTGCACCGCCAGTCGTGGCAGTACACCTATACGGGCATCATTCCGCATCGCGCGCTCAGCCAGATGATCGAGCGCCGGGGCGAAGCCTGGTGGCGCAAGGCGACCAGCGGGCCGGCAACCCTTCTAGTCCTCGACGTCGCCGGCGAGATCGCCGGTTACGCCACGCTCGGCCTCAACCGCGCCCGCGCGTTGCCTCAGGAAGGCGAGATCTACGAACTCTATCTTCGCCCGGAATATCAGGGCATCGGCCTTGGCCGGCTTCTCTTCGGTGAAGCGCGCCGGCTCCTGAAATCGCTGGGGTGCAAGGGATTGGTCGTCTGGTGCCTCGAGGAAAACGAGAATGCGGACCGCTTCTATCGCGGCCAGGGCGGTGCCGATTTCTGCGAGGGCATCGAGACCTTCGATCGCAAGCAGCTCAAGAAGATCGGCTTCGTCTGGCCCTAAGGTACCGGCTGCGACCGTCCATTAAAATCCCGCATCGTCCCAATGCCTTGTTGCGTTGCGTCATGATTCCGATTATCTGGCTGCAGCAACCATCCTTATTAGGGGAGACGCATGCGCATCGACGCGATTTCCATTGGCAAGAACCCGCCCGAAGACGTCAACGTCATCGTTGAAGTTCCGGTCGGCGGTCATCCGATCAAGTATGAAATGGACAAGGACGCCGGTACGCTGGTCGTCGACCGTTTCCTCTACACGCCGATGACCTATCCGGGCAATTACGGCTTCGTTCCGCACACGCTCTCCGAAGACGGCGATCCGATCGACGTGTTGATCGCCAGCACCCGTCCGCTGGTTCCGGGCTGCGTTATCAACGTGCGCCCGATCGGCGTGCTGATGATGGAAGACAATTCCGGCAAGGACGAAAAGATCATTGCCGTTCCTTCGCCGAAGCTGACGCTGCGCTACGAAAAGGTCCGGGAATATACCGACCTGCCGGAAATCACCGTGAAGCAGATCGAGCATTTCTTCGAGCACTACAAGGATCTGGAGCCCGGCAAGTGGGTGAAGATCTATGGCTGGAAGGGCTCGAAGGAAGCCGGCGAACTCATTCTCGAAGCGATCGAGCGCGCCAAGAAGGCGAAGTGATCAGTTTTTCGCTATAGCGTTCAGCTTGCCTATCAAATCCTCCGGGTCGCCATCGATCCGGAGGATTTTTTTACGGGCGGTGTCGCCGGAAATGAGGCTGACCGAGGATTTGGGGATGCCGAAGCTCTTGGCGAGAAGCGCGATCAGCGCCTTGTTGGCCTTGCCTTTTTCCGGCACGGCGGAGACCCTCGCCTTGAGATAGGCCTCGCCGTCGGCGCCGGTCTCGAACCCGTCGATTGCATCACGCCCGCCATTGGGCGTGAGCCGGACGGACAGTCTCACATGATCGGCAAAAATCTGCCAGGCTTCGCTCACCGGCCGACGAGCGGGTAAAGCGTGTTCCACATCAGGGAACGGAAGAAGAAGATGATCAGCAGCAGGATGATCGGCGAAATGTCGATGCCGCCGAGATCGGGCAGCACGCGCCGGATCGGACGAAGCGCCGGCTCCGTGACTGCATAGAGGAAACTTCCGACCGAGTTGACGAACTGATTGCTCGAATTGATAACATTGAATGCATAGAGCCATGAAAAAATAGCGCTGGCGATCAGCACCCAAGTATAAAGATTCAAAGCCAGATCAATGGTTTGAAATAAGGCGAGCATGTCCGTCTCCATTTCGCGGTTGACAGACATGTAGACATTGGCGACTTAACGGGCAAGTCCCATGCTTTGAAGCACGCTGAATCATGTTTAACAGGCCCGGGGTTCTTGCGCAGCTCCGGCCGGAAAGCCTCATCTCATGTCGTTGGTTTCCAGCGGAGACCGGTTTGCCGCGTTCAGGCATGTCGCCTACACCTATTTCTTCTTTGCCCGCTTTCTGACGGCGTTTGCCACGCAGGTGGTCAGCGTCTCCGTCGGCTGGCAGATGTATGACCATACCGGCAATCCGATCTATCTCGGCCTGATCGGTCTGGTGCAGTTCCTTCCCTCCCTACTTCTGATCCTAGTGACTGGCACCGTTGCCGACCGCTACAACAGGCGTATGGTGGCGGCCATCTGCATTTTCGTCGGCACGATCTGTGCCGCGGCATTGCTGTTCCTCACCGTTTCCGGCACCTTCGCGCCGCTTCCGGTTTTCCTGATCCTCACCGTCTTCGGTATCGAGCGCGCCTTCATGACGCCGGCAACGCAATCGCTGGCGCCCAATCTCATTCCGCCGGAAGATCTGTCGAACGCGGTGACCTGGAATTCCATGTCCTGGGATGCGGCCGCCATTCTCGGTCCCGTCGCGGGCGGCCTGCTCTACGGTATCGGCCCGAGCGTTTCCTATACCGTCGCCGTCCTGTTCTTCGCAGCCGGTTCGCTGCTGACCTTCCTCATTCCGAAACCGCAGCAACGTGTTGCACATGAATCGAGGAGCTTGAACGAGATCCTCGCCGGTTTCCATTTTATCTGGTCGGAAAAGGTGGTGCTTGGCGCCGTCTCGCTCGATCTCTTTGCGGTGCTGCTCGGCGGCGCCGTGGCGCTGATGCCTGTCTATGCGCGCGATATCCTAACGCTCGGTCCCTGGGGCCTCGGTCTGCTGCGTGCCGCTCCGAGTTTCGGTGCGATTGCCATGGGCCTGTTTCTGGCGACCTATCCCATCCGGCATCGGGCCGGGCTTTGCATGTTCATAGGCGTCGCAATGTTTGGAGTGGGAACGTTGGTCTTCGGCGTTTCGCATACGCCGTGGCTGTCGATCGCAGCCCTTGCCATCATGGGGGCCTCCGATCTGATCTCGGTCTATGTCCGCGAAACTCTGATCACGCTCTGGACGCCGGACCATGTGCGCGGCCGCGTCAACGCCGTGAACATGGTCTTCGTCGGCGCGTCGAACGAGCTCGGCGAATTCCGGGCCGGCACCATGGCGCGCTATTTCGGCGCCGTCCCTGCCGTCGTCATCGGCGGCATCGGTACGCTGGCCGTCGCGATCATCTGGGCAACCGGTTTTCCGCAACTACGAAAGATCGACAGTCTGAACGCGCCGGACCGAGAGGGTGAGCCGCAGGTGGCGTGAGCCACAATTTTCTTGTCATGCTGGCAACTCCGCGCGCATGTTGTCGCCATGAGCAACACGACGAGCAACGGACCGATCGAACCGGAGCCATCTGCGCCGCCGCCGGATGTGCCAACCGAGCGCCGGCGTGCGTTTCGGCTTGTCGTGGGCATAGCCAGCCTGCTGGCGCTTTGGGCGGTTTGGCAGGTTTTGACGTCATTCGTCGCCTATACCGATGATGCCTATGTCACCACGAATTTCGTGACGGTTGCGCCGCAGGTGACGGGCGTCATCGTGAGCGTCGATATTGCCAACGACCGGGAGGTACGGCGCGGCGATCTTTTGGCTGTCATCGACAAGCTGCCGTTCCAACTCGTCGTCGATCAACGCAAGGCAGCGGTTCAGGAAGCGGCTGCGAACCACAAGCTTGCCGATGATGAGCGGAAGGCCGCTCAGGATCGGCTGACGGCGGCGACGACTGCATTACAACAGGCCGGCAATGATCAGAAGCAGGTGGCCTTGACTGCCGCCGATAGGGGGGCCGCGCAACAGCGGGCGGCCACGGAACAGGCGGCGGCGCGTGAGGCGGTCGACAAGGCATCCCGGTCTGTCGCCAGCCAGGATGCCGTCGTCGCGCAGGCGCAGGCCGCGCTGGCCTTGGCGGAATGGCAGCTCAGCCAGGCCGAGATCCGCGCGCCCGTCGATGGCACGGTCAACAATCTCTCCCTGAGCGTGGGCGATACGGCCTCGGCCGGAAAGGCGCTGGTCGGGATTGTCGATGCGGCGGGCTGGCGCATCGTCGCCAACTACAAGGAGAACTACATCAGGAAGCTTGAGCCCGGCAAAGCAGCATGGGTGTGGCTCGACACGCATCCGTGGCGCCTCTATCGTGCTCGCATCGAGGGTGTCTCGCGCGGCATCAGCAGAGGTCCCGATGAGGATGGGATATTGCCTTATGTCGCTCCCACCACCGATTGGATCAGGCTGAGGCGCCGCTTCCCGGTAACATTCAAGCTGGTCGATCCTCCATCCGACCTGACCCTTTATATGGGATCGGATGCCAGCACGCTGATCTTCCCATGAGGCGGGCTCTTGCAGAGCTCGTCCATGCGATCCGCGGCGAGCTGGCGGAGCTGAGCCTTTCCGGTCCACGCTCGCTGCAAGCCAATATCGCCGCGCTGGCGGTCGGGCTCGCGCTCGTTTTCGCTCTGCTCCTGAGGCTCAACAATCCCTGGTGGGCCGCCATCAGCGCCTTCATATGCGTGCAGGCGAGCCATCCGCAATCGTGGCAGAGGGGCGGGCTGAGGATCGTGGGAACGCTGGTCGGCGCGGTGTTGAGCTTCGCCCTTGTGCCTTGGGCCGTCTATGATCCCGTGGCGACGGTGCTGCTTCTTTTCGCCACCGGCACGCTTGCCATCCTTGGTGCGTTGCTGAGCCCCCACGGCTATGCTTGGCTCCTTGGCGGGATCACGGCGATGATAGTCACGCTCGGCTCGTTGGACGATCCGACACTGGCGCTTTCCATTGCCTTCTATCGTGCCATCGAGATCGTGCTCGGCACCGCCACGGCCTTGCTGGTGACATGGCTGCTGGCACCTGCGGAAGGCGAGGTCGTGGCGCCACCGCCCGGCTGGCATAGTCTGCTGGGTGGAAACTGGCATGTATTGTCACATGCCATGCGAACGGGCATGGCGGTTGCCGCCGTGCCGCTGGTCTGGCGGCAGTTGGAATTGCCCAACCTCAGCCAGATGGCGATTTCGATCGGTGCGGTCATGGCTGTTCCCACGCTCACCGGGGTCTCGGAGGAGGACCAATCGGCGATTGCTCAGCGCATGTTGCAACGGGTGGCCGGATGCATCCTGGGCGGCTGTTTTGGCACGATGGTGCTATTCTTGCCGATCAGCCAATCCTTCGTGCCCTGGCTTCTGCTGCTGATGGCAGGCACCTGGCTTGCCATGCAGATTCAGAACGGGCAACACGGCATCGCCGGCGTCGGTTCGCAGGCGGCCATCGCATTGATCCTGACGCTCGTGCAGGATACCGGCCCCGCGGACAGTCTGCTGCCGGCCATGAATCGCATCGCCGGCATGATGGGGGCCATAGGACTGTTGGTGCTTATCAACCTGTTGCTCGGTCCGCCGATCGGCGCCCAATCCGTGAGGGAAGAAAAGCAGGGGTGACGCTTGGGGGATATGATCGTGAGCCGATCAAGCCGCCATCGCCTGCTTGCCCTCGAAAATGAGATCGAGGAAATCGGACAGCCAGGCTCTGAGCGGGGGGTCAAAGATCATGCGACCCTCCAGATGCTCGCGACCCTGTTGGGCGTTCGGCATGCAAAAGCGATGCTCGCCATGCACGACCCAGCGCTGCATCATGGCGCGGGTGAGTTCCGCGTGGAATTGCAGGCCCCAGGCATTGGCGCCATAGCGATAGGCCTGGTTAGGGTAGGTCTCGCCGGTCGCCAGAAGATCGGCGCCATGCGGCAAGTCGAAACCTTCACGGTGAAAGTGATAGACCATTTGCGGCCAGTGGCGCATCAAAAGCCGGCCCTTTTCCGTCGGCTGCAGCGGATACCAGCCGATTTCGGTCTTGCCGTCGTCGCGGGCCTTCACCTTGGCGCCGAGGTGGCGGGCGAGCATCTGTGCGCCGAGGCAGATGCCGAGATAGGGGCGATTTTCCTTCAGCGGCACGTCGAGCCAGTTGATCTCAGTCTTGACGAAATCGTCGGGATCATTGGCGCTCATCGGCCCGCCGAAGACCACTGCGCCGGCATGCCCCTCCAGTGTTGGCGGCAATCGGTCACCGAGTACCGGCCGGCGGATGTCGAGATCGTAACCCTTGTCCAAGAGCATCTGGCCGACACGGCCGGAGCTGGAGCGTTCCTGGTGCAGGATGATCAATACAGGGCGATGTCCACCGCCCTGCGGCGCCTCAATCATCATCCGCACTTTCCCTTCTGTGACCCGGGGCGCGGGCGGCTGCCTCCTGGCGTTTGACAACGCGGTCACGGTCGGAGATGCCCATGAGGTCGGCAATGCGCCAGATCGCATGATCCTCCATCTCGCTGCGTTCGCCATCGGCATAGACGATATCCCAGAGGATGCCGAGAAGCTCGAGGCGCTGTTCGCTGTTGAGATGGCGCTTCAGATCGGAGGTGAAGCGATAATAATCGACCGCCTCACTCTCGGCCTCCTGGCCTGCGGCGATCAGGGCGTCGAGCTGACGGCCATCGAGACCGTATTGGCTCTTCAGCAGCTTGCGAAGCCGCTTCTTCTCGCTTTCCTCGATCTTGCCGTCCGCTTCCATCACCTGGAAACAGAGCGCCGCAACCGCGATACGCGGATCGTCGGGAGCAAAGCCGGATTTAGGGTGTTCCTTGGTCAGATTCTGAAAGAATTCCTGAAAGCGTTCGAACATTCGATTCCATTCTTAGAAGAGCTTCAGCCGTGTCTTGGGTTCCGGTTCAAGCTTGAGATCTTTTACGCCCGGATCGTCCGGCGCGCCGCCGAAGAAGGGCTTTGGTTCCGGCTCCTTCGCCGGCTCGGTTTTGGCGGCGGGTACGGGCGCCGGCTTTTTTGCGATCGGCTCCAATTCTATAACAGAGGTGCCGGCAGCCGGCGAAGCAACTGTTGGTGAAGCGGGTTTTGTCGCAGCAGTTGCGGGCGGAGCGGTCTCGCGCACCGGCGGCAGCGACCTCAGCGCGGCATCGACCGAGACGGTCGTGCCCTCTTCCACCGGCCCTTCGAGTTGGCCGAAGGGTGCCTTCCATTCGAAGGCGTCGAGGCGGCCGGTGATCGGCGACAGCGGCAGCCATTTGTCGGAGACGAAACCATCGGCGAGCCAGGCCGGATCGCGCGGCGCGCGCAATGCCTGCGCCATCCAATGGCGGATGCGCCCCTGGTCTCCAGTCTCGGCCTCTTCTATATCGGCCAGCAGCAGGAAGGCGCCTTCGCGGGCATCGATGCGAGCCGCGGCTTCCGCCTTGGAGCGGGCTTTGGCGAAGTCGCGGGCGTCGAGTGCCGCCTTTGCCGTGATCAGCAGCGCTTCGACATTGTTCGGGCGCATCGCTTCCAGCCGTTCGGCACGCTTCAGGCGATCGGAGACGGAATCGCCGCTGCGGGCGCGGACATAGGCCCTGCCGATCTCCGGATGCGGCTCTGCCTTCCACACCTGTTCGAGAATGGAAGCGGCCTTGCGCACCTTGTCTTCGCGAAACAACGCCTTGGCGGCTGTCAGCGCGGCCGGCACGAAATCGGGGGACAGCTTCAATGCAGCCAGCGCATCGTCCCGGGCGCCGGACGGATCGCCTTCGAGCTTTTCATTGGCGCGCGCGGTCAGCAATACGGCGCGCTGGCGGTTGGCGGTATCCTTATCGATGACGCGGGCGATCTTCTGCTGGTCGAGAAGCTTGATGGCGTCGTCCCAATGGCCTGCCTGGCTGCGGTATTCCAGCGTCGCCTGCGCGGCCCATGGCAGATAGGGCGCCTGGTCGGCAGCCTTTTCGGCATAGTGCCGCGCCGCCTCGTGTGCGCCAAGCCGTTTGGCTTCGAGATAAAGGCCGCGCAGACCCAGTTCGCGGGTTTCCGGGTCGTTGGCCATCAGCTCGAATTTTTGGCGGGCCTCGTCATGCTTGCCTTCGATCAGCGCGGCCTGTGCTTCCAGCAGGTTGATCAGCGGCTCCTGGTCGGCGCGGATCAGACCGCGGGTGCGCGCCGCCATCTTGCGGGCAAGCAGCGCGTTGCCGGCACCGGCGGCGATCAGCCCCGTGGACAAGGCCTGATAGCCGCGGTCGCGCTTGCGGGCGCGAAAATAGCGGGTGACGGAATGCGGCGAGGTCCAGATGAGGCGGATAAACCACCAGACCACCATGACGGCGGCGATCAGCGCAATCAGGATGCCGGCAGCGACGATGAGCTTGGTCTGATAGAGTTCGCCACCCCAGACCAGGGAAAGATCGCCGGGGCGATCCGCCAGCCAGGAAAAGCCATAGCCAAGCAGCAGGACGAGAACGGCGAAAATAAGCAGTCTGATCATTCTCTTCCCCGCCTCAGCTTTGTTTTCCAGTGTCGGCGATCGCCTTCGACAGCGCGTCGCTGACTAGGTCTTCGACCCGGATGCGAGCTTCCAATGATTGCTTGAAGGCGGCGGAGGCCGATTTGGCGGCGTCCGGCAGGCTGTTCCATTCGGTGATCGCTCCGGGCAGATCGCCGTTCTTCACCTTGTCCTCGAAGCGGGCGGTAATGGCCTCGACGCTATCGCCGGTGACGTTGCCGACCGGGCGCACCTGCACCAGGGATTTGGCGCTGCTCAGCAGCCGGTCGCTCCAGCTCTGGTTCGGATCGTCCTGCTGCGTCGAACTGACGATCGCCGTCGCAACATCGGAGACACGGCGAATGAGATCGGCGCGCGAGGGAATGCCCGTCTGGGCGAACGCCTTCAGATCGGCAACCGCAGGGTCATCAGGTGCGACATTGGCGTAGGTATCGAGTTCAGGCTGAAAGGGACCGCCACGATCGATCGCCGCCTTCAGGGCCGCAGCCGCAATGGCGCGGGCGACAGCGCTTTCCTGGCTCGGCGCGTTCAGCTTCTTTTCAGCGTCGTCAAGGCGTTTGCTGACATCGGCGTCGGATGAGGCCTGACTTTGCGTCGCCTGAGCAAGGCTCGCCTTCAATTGATCCACTTCGGCGCTGAGCGCTGCGATCTTCTGGTCCGCATCGCCGCTGCTTGTACCGGACGATCCGCTTGCGGCCGTATTGTTGGCGGCGGTTGTCTCAAGGGCTGCGACGCGGGCTGCAAGGGTGGTGTCCGATGTTGCTGCGGGGTTGGCAGCGAGATTGGACACGGTCTGCTTCAGCCCGTCGATTTCGTCTGTGAGCGCGGCAATATCGGCGGAATGGTCTTTTGCCGGCCGGCCGCCGGGCAGGAGGCCGGCATATTGGATGGCGCCGACGCAGATGAGGGAGATCAGCCCGCCGACGATGCCCGCGGCGATCAGGCCAGACGTTGCCCCTTGCTGCCGCTGGGGCGCAGAAGGTTGCTCGGCATCGGAGCGAGGAGGTTCCGGTTCCCCCGCGGTTGCGGCTTTAGGATCTTCTGCCGCAGGCTCCGCGACCGGTTCGTCGGCCTCTTCCGCCACCGGTTCCTTTTCCATTTCCGGCGGTATTTCCACCTCATTGGCGGACGAACTGCCGGGGTCGCTGTGATTGCGCTCCGTCATCTCCTCGGAAACCGCGGTTCGAGCGGTTTCCTCAGCTTCCAGATCGATCGTGATCGGCTCGTCGTTGGGCTTCGAATGGTTTGGCGGATTTCCCGATACCATGAGGTCCTCTTTTCATGCGCTGCAGCGAAAGTAGACAGACAGATCGATTATGGAAAGAGGTTAGATCAAAATTGCGACCTCACTTCGCTGCCAGAAGCGCCAGAAGGCTGTCTTCGTCCGGCACGGCGGCGATTTCCACAAGTGATTGCAGCGCCGCCGGCACCACCTCGGCAACTGCTCCGCTGAGACAGAGCATTCGCGTTTGAGCGAGGGTGTCAGAGTGCACGCGCAGAAAAGGCAGGGCGAAAAAGCGGCGGGCGGTCTCGCGGGAATAGAAGAGGATCGCATCCGCGGGAGTATCGACAAGGACGCGGGCCAGCGTGCCGATGTCGGGCATGACGTCCTCCATGCGGTAGCATTCGACCGTTCGGAACGCGATCCCGAGCTGCGCCAACCGCGCTTCGAAGCCGGCTGCGCGCGGGGAGCCTGCCAGATAGAGCAGTGGCAAATCTCCGAATTCGGCGCTTTGCTGGCTGATCAGCTCCGCTAGCTGGGCTCCGTTGCCGCCGCCCACGCCCACGGCACTCTTGAAGCCGATCTCCCGGGCAGCCTGCGCGGTCGCGTTGCCGACCGCAAAAAGCGGCCGATGGATAATCGACCGCAATGACGGCTTCACATGTTCCAAGACACGTATGATTTCGGCGCTGGTGACGGCGATGGCGCCGCTTGTTTCCTCAAGCCCCTTTAGAGCCGCCTCGGCATCATGCACGGGCTTTGTCAGCGGCAAGAGGATCGCCTCATGCCCCATCTCCGCAAGCCGTCGGGCGGTGCGTTCACCCGAATGCTCCGGACGGGTGACGACGACACGCATCGGATATCAGGTCCAGTCTTCGAAGAAGGTGCTGCCGGCTTCAGTGCGGATCGCCTGGCCGGCATTGGTGCCGAGCGCCTCGGCGTCCCGGCGATGACCTTCGATGGTGGTGGTGTGCACTTGCTGGCCATCGGGCGTCAGGATCATGCCGAAGAACCTGATATGGTCGCCCTCGCAGACGGCATAGCCGGCGATCGGCGTGCGGCAGGAGCCGTCCAGTGCCGCCAGGAAGCCGCGTTCGCAGGAAACGGTGTCAAAGGTCGGTGCGTCGTTGATGGCGGCGAGCAGGTCGTTCGTCCTGTCGTCGCTGACGCGGCTTTCGATGCAGATCGCACCTTGCGCTGGCGCCGGCGGGAATTCATCTGGGTCGAGAATGTCAGTGATCACATTCACCTTGCCGAGCCGTTTCAGGCCGGCGAGAGCCAACAATGTCGCGTCCGCTTGGCCTTCCTCCAGCTTGCGCAGACGCGTTTCGACGGCGCCGCGAAAGGTTATGACGTTGATATCTGGGCGCAGGCGCCGGATCAGCGCCTGGCGGCGCAGCGAGGCGGAGCCGACGGTTGCGCCATGCGGCAGGTCGATCAGCTTCGGCGCGGTGCGGCCGATAAAGGAATCGCGGATATCCTCGCGCGGCAGATAGGCCGATAGCGCCAGCCCTTCCGGCAGCTTTGTCGCCATGTCCTTTGCCGAGTGTACGGCAAAGTCGAGCTCGCCTTTGGTCAGTTTCTGTTCCAGCTCTTCCGTGAACAGGCCTTTGCCGCCGATCAGCGCCAGCGAACGGTCGGTAATGCGGTCGCCCTTGGTGCTCAGAACGACGATCTCGAACATCTCCTCCGGCAAGCCATGCGCCGCCATCAGGCGGTGGCGGGCCTCGTGTGCCTGCGCCAGCGCCAGCGGGCTGCCGCGCGTGCCAATCCGGAAAGGTTTTGTTTGCATCCGCTTTGATCCGTTGTTACCGACAGTTCCCGTAACCATATTTCCGCTTCATCGCAATCGACCAACAGGCAACGAACAGCTTCCATGGCGTCCTTTCTTCGCATTCTCGGCATCGAAACAAGCTGCGACGAAACCGCCGCGGCCATTGTCGAGCGCCGGGAAGATGGCACGGCCACGATTGCCTCCGACGTGGTTTTGAGCCAGTTGGACGAGCATAGCGCCTATGGCGGCGTCGTGCCGGAAATTGCCGCGCGGGCCCATGTCGAGGCGCTGGATACGTTGATCGACGAGGCCCTGAAGCGCGCCAATGTGTCGCTGTCCGATGTCGACGCCATCGCGGCCACATCCGGCCCCGGTCTGATCGGCGGCCTGTTGGTCGGGCTAATGACCGGCAAGGCGATTTCGAGGGCGACCGGCAAGCCGCTCTACGCCATCAATCATTTAGAGGGCCATGCGTTGACGGCAAGGCTGACGGATGGCCTCACCTTTCCCTATCTCATGTTGCTCGTCTCCGGCGGCCACACGCAACTGATTTTGGTGCGCGGCGTCGGCGACTATGAGCGCTGGGGCACGACCATCGACGATGCGCTGGGCGAAGCCTTCGACAAGACGGCGAAGCTGCTCGGTCTTCCCTATCCCGGCGGCCCGGCGGTCGAAGCGGCTGCGCGAAACGGCGACGCGGATCGATTCGACTTCCCTCGGCCGCTGGTCGGCGAGACGCGGCTGGACTTTTCCTTTTCCGGCCTCAAGACTGCGGTGCGACAGGCAGCGACGGCGATCGCGCCGGTGAGCGAGCAGGATATCGCCGATATCTGCGCCTCCTTCCAGAAGGCGATTTCGCGCACCTTGAAGGACCGGATCGGGCGTGGCT
Source organism: Rhizobium sp. LEGMi-198b (assembly GCF_054114205.1). Classification (NCBI taxonomy): domain Bacteria; kingdom Pseudomonadati; phylum Pseudomonadota; class Alphaproteobacteria; order Hyphomicrobiales; family Rhizobiaceae; genus Rhizobium; species Rhizobium sp. LEGMi-198b. The sequence continues at coordinate 461,417 of NZ_JBSYVH010000004.1, forward strand.
TGCAGCGCTTCAAAAAGGAGTTTCCAAAGAGGGCGGACAAGCCGGCGCTGGTCGTCGCCGGCGGTGTCGCCGCCAATCTCGAGCTGCGCCGCACGCTGCAGGAGCTTTGCGATCTCAACGGTTTCCGCTTCATCGCGCCGCCACTGCACCTCTGCACCGACAATGCGGTGATGATCGCCTGGGCGGGGCTGGAGCGCATGGCGACAGGTGCGGCACCCGACGGCCTCGATGTGCAGCCGCGCTCGCGCTGGCCGCTCGATCAGAAGGCGGAAACTCTCTTGGGGCATGGCAAACGAGGAGCGAAGGCATGAGCGATAGTGAACGCATCGCAGTGGTTGGCGCCGGCGCCTTCGGCACGGCGCTCGCCGCCGTCATCGCCTTGACCGGCAAGAGCCAGGTGACGCTGGTCGGGCGCAAGGCGGCTCTGATGGCCGATCTCAGGGATGATCGTCTGCATGATACGGCTCTGCCGGGCATAGAATTGCCGGATTCGCTGCAATTTTCGGCCGAGCCGGACGCGATTTCGGACGCCGGCATCGTGCTTTTCGCCATGCCGTCGCAGGCGCAGGCGGATGCGGCGCGCCATTACGGGCCTTACCTGGCGGAAGATGCCGTCGTCGTCACCTGCGCCAAGGGCATCGACAAGGTCTCCGGCGATCTCCTGACCGACATGCTGGAGCGGGAATTGCCGCATCACACCATTGCGGTTCTCTCCGGTCCGGGCTTTGCGACCGACATTGCCAAGGGCCTGCCGACGGCTATGGCGATCGCCGCCGGCGATATGGCGGTGGCCGAACGGCTGGCGCAAGCGATTTCAGGGCCGACATTCCGTCTCTATGCCTCCGACGATCGCGTCGGTGTGCAGCTTGGCGGCGCGCTAAAGAATGTATTGGCGATTGCCTGCGGCATTGTCGAAGGGCGCGGCATCGGCGATTCTGCGCGCGCGGCACTGATCAGCCGCGGCCTTGCGGAAATGTCGCGCTTCGTCGTCGCCAAGGGCGGCAAGGCGGAAACGGTGCGCGGTCTCTCCGGCCTCGGCGACCTCGTGCTGACCGCGACCAGCCACCAATCCCGCAATCTGCGTTTCGGCATCGCGCTCGGCCGCGGCGAGGCGGCGGATCCATCGCATGGCGACCTCGTCGAAGGCGCTTATGCCGCCTCGATCGCGGCGCGTCTGGCGCTTGGGCTGGGCGTCGACATGCCGATCACCGAAGCGGTCTCGGCCATCATCGATGGCAAGCTCGACATAGCGACCGCCATTGGGCAATTGATGACCCGGCCGATTACGACGGAATGACTTGAACTTGAATGCACCGCGATTACTGGATATATTACCGGTAATATCGCGGAGGCCAGAATGGGCAGTTCACAGAAGCGTGCAATTCAAAATTACCGCTCACGTATCGAGGAGCGCGGCCTGGCTCGTTTCGAAGTGCTGGGCCTTGATAGTGATCGGGCGCTCATTCGTTCTGTGGCGCGGCGTCTGGCGGAAGGAGGGACCGAAGCGGCATATATCCGTAATGTCCTGAACCAGACGCTCTCCGGCGAGCCGCCGAAGAAAGGTGGCGTTTATGCCTGGCTGCGTAGTTCGCCCCTCGTCGGCGCGGATATCGATCTTGAACGAGTTCGTGGCAAAGTGCGCGAGATCGATCTTTGACCCGTTATTTGCTCGATACCAATATTATCAGCAACACGATCAAACCAGAGCCGTCACCTGATCTTGCCAGATGGCTTCAAGCCCAAATAGACGATGATCTCTTCATCGCAGCCTCCACGATCGCCGAGATTCAGCGCGGCATCCTGATCATGCCGGCGGGGCGTATGCGCGATGACCTCGAAACCTGGTTTCTCGGTGCACAAGGACCACTGGCGTATTTCGCCGGACGTATTCTTTCCTTCGATGAGAACGCGGCCTTGGTATGGGCGCAACTCATGGCGGAGGGGCGAGCAGCGGGGCGGCAGCGTGACCCGCTGGATATGTTGATCGCTTCCGTCGCAATCGCGAATGAATGCATCATCGTCACGCACAATGAGGCCGATTTCTGGGGCCTCGATATTATCAATCCGCTTCGCGCAGAAACAAGATGACCTTCGGTGGATGAGACTTTATCCATCACCCCTGATGATCTGCTGATTTCCATAGGAGAATGAAACAATGCTGTTTGCCTTTGTCTGCAAGGACAAGCCCGGTCATTTGAATGTCCGCATGGACACGCGCCCTGCGCATCTCGAGCATTTGAACAAGCTCAATGCCGAGGGTACGCTGAAGATGGCGGGTCCCTTCCTCGATGCCGAAGGCAAGCCGAATGGGAGCCTGGTTGTCGTCAGTGCCGAAACGATCGAGGCGGCGAAGGCGATCGCCGATGCCGATCCCTACACCAAGGCTGGCCTGTTCGAGAGCGTAGAGATCAAGCCGTTCAACTGGGTCTTCAACAATCCGGAGGTATGAACATGGCGCACTGGCTGTATAAATCCGAGCCGTCCTCCTGGTCCTGGGAGGCACAGAAGAAGGCTGGCGAGAAGGGCACGGAATGGACCGGAGTGCGCAACTATCTCGCCCGCAACAACATGCGGGCGATGCAGATCGGCGACAAGGGCTTCTTCTATCATTCCAACGAAGGGCTGGAGATCGTCGGCATTGTCGAGGTTTGCGCGCTGTCGCATCCCGATTCGACCGCCAAGGACGATCCGCGCTGGGATTGCGTGGATATCCGCGCCGTGTGCGACATGCCGAAACCGGTGTCGCTAAAGGATATCAAAGCCAATCCGAAGCTCTCGCAGATGTCGCTCGTCACCTCGATGCGGCTTTCCGTGCAGCCGGTGACCGATGAGGAATATCTCGAAGTCTGCCGCATGGGCGAACTCGACAATCCGCCCGTCTGACCCGTAATTCGAGGACGCTTTGAAGACCGATCCGGAGAGTTTCATCCGTGCGAATACCAGTCTCATGGCGCCGCCGCATGTGCCGGAAATCCGGCTGCATCTGGCAAGCGAGGCCCATGATCTCTGGCTGAAGACGGAGGAAGAACTCGAGGAGATCGGCCTGCCGCCGCCCTTCTGGGCTTTTGCCTGGGCGGGCGGGCAGGGGCTTGCGCGCTATGTGCTCGATCATCCCGACATGGTCGCCGGAAAACGGGTGCTGGATTTCGCCAGCGGCTCGGGCCTCGTCGCGATTGCGGCGAAGCTCGCGGGCGCAAGCCATGTGCTCGCCGCCGATATCGATCCCTGGGCGGAAACCGCGGTAAGGCTGAATGCCGCGGAAAACGGGGTGGCGCTCGACTTTACCGGCGACAATCTCATTGGCCGGGCGACGGATGCCGACGTCATTCTTGCCGGCGATGTCTTTTACGATCGCGATTTCGCCGATCGGCTGATTCCCTGGTTCCGGCAGCTCGCGGGAGAGGATCGCCTTGTGCTGGTCGGCGATCCGGGCAGGGCCTACCTGCCCAAGGATCGTCTGGAGCTTCAGGCGACCTATCAGGTGCCGGTGACGCGGGCGCTGGAGGATAGCGAGGTCAAGAAGACCACGGTCTGGCGATTTCTAGCCGGCTAACGACCGTCAAGGGCGAATCACACAGACGCCGGCCTCGTAGGAGCAGGCATTGCCGGCACGTTTGACGTTGATGATCTTGGCTCTCGGCTTCAATGCAGCCGGTTCGCCCTGATATTGATCATAGCCGCCGCCATAGCCGACAATATAAGTCCCATCGTCGGCCTGATACATATCGGCCGTGCCCGCATAGGTGCCGATGTCAGCGGCATATTGCCGATCCATGAGGATGATTCTGGTCGGTTGCGGCTGCGTGTAGTGCTGCGGCCAGGAGATTTGTTGCAACCGAACCGGGCCGCGATGATGGAACGGCCGATATCCATGGCGATAGCCGGTCGAAAAGGCGACCTCCGTGGCATAGGCACCGACGCGTGGGGGGTGCAGCGGAAATGGCCCATGATGCTGGAACGGGCGGTACCCATCATGATAGTCGCCTGCGGAGGCCGACATGGACGACAGGGCGGCGGCTGCCGCTAAGACGAGCGTTGCTGCCTTGAAAAGATGCTGTCCCATAGGTTGCCTCGCTCTCCAAATGCTTAATAAAATATGAAGAACAGAGTGCCGCAAGAGCGACGCCAAGTCTACTCGGTTGGCGGGAAAATCGTGTGGAATGGCCAATCGGAGAATGTCGTTTCTGCGCACTCGCTAAAAGTGTCGGCTGATCCGAATCGATTAAATTCAGGGCAGACAGCAATTGTGCTTGTCGACGTGCCTTTCCGTGATTAATGGTCGCAATTGATGCAACGCACACAGGACTTCCCCCAGGCGTGTGTTGCCCCGGAGATATTCCGGGATAGAAGCGTATCGTAACGCCGCGAGGTTCTGATGGCGAACGTCACACAAAACCGGCCCCTGTCGCCGCATCTGCAAGTCTACAAACTTATTCCCACCATGGTCATGTCGATCGTCCACCGCATCACCGGCGGCGCGCTTTATTTCGGCACGCTGCTGGTCGCCTGGTGGCTGATCGCGGCGGCGACCGGCCAGGGCTATTTCGATCTGGTCAACTGGATCATGGGCTCGATCATCGGCCGGCTCGTCCTGCTCGGTTATACCTGGGCGCTGCTGCACCACATGCTCGGCGGTTTCCGCCATTTCGTCTGGGATCTCGGATACGGCTACGACCCCGCTGTCTCGACCAGGATGGCCAAGGCGACGCTCGTCGGCTCGCTCTGTCTTACCGCGCTGGTCTGGATCATCGGCATTATCATCCGGCTGATTTGATTGGCATGATTGTTCTCGAAAGCGCTCGGACGCTCTTCGGGATCATGCTTTAAAGGATATTTCTCATGGATATGCGCACTCCCCTGGGCAAAGTCCGCGGTCTTGGTTCCGCCAAGGAAGGCACGGAGCATTTCTGGCGCCAGCGCCTGACCGCCGTCGCCAACGTTCCTCTCATCATATTCTTCGTCATCTTTCTGATGATCTATGCCGGCGCGCCCTACGCGGAAGTCGTGCACGCGCTGTCGAACCCGATCGTTGCCGTTATTTTCGGCCTGATGGTGGTCTCCGGCGTCATTCACATGCGGATCGGCATGCAGGTCATCATCGAGGACTATGTCCATAGCGAGATCAGCAAGATCGTCCTTCTTATGCTCAACACATTCTTCGCGATCATCGTGGCCGGGCTCTGTCTCTTCGCCATTCTGAAGATCGCGTTCGTAGGATAATTACCGATGGCACCGAATTCATCCGCTCAGAATGGGCCCGCTCAGAACGGGAAAGCCTATAAATATGTCGATCACTCCTACGATGTGATCGTTGTCGGCGCCGGCGGCGCTGGCCTGCGCGCCACGCTCGGCATGGCCGAGCAGGGTTTCCGAACCGCCTGCATCACCAAGGTATTCCCGACCCGCTCGCACACGGTCGCAGCCCAGGGCGGTATCGCCGCCTCACTGCAGAACATGACGCCGGATAGCTGGCAGTGGCATCTCTACGACACCGTCAAGGGTTCCGACTGGCTCGGCGACGTCGACGCCATGCAGTATCTCGCCATGGAAGCGCCGAAGGCGGTCTACGAGCTCGAGCACTACGGCGTGCCCTTCTCGCGTAGCGAAGAGGGCAAGATCTACCAGCGCCCGTTCGGCGGCCATATGCAGAACTACGGCGAAGGCCCGCCGGTTCAGCGCACCTGCGCCGCTGCCGACCGTACCGGCCACGCTATCCTGCACACGCTTTATGGCCAGTCGCTGCGCAACAACGCTGAATTCTTCATCGAATATTTCGCGCTCGATCTGATCATGTCCGACGATGGCAGCCGCTGCACCGGCGTCGTCGCCTGGTGCCTGGATGACGGAACGATCCATCGCTTCGCCGCCAAGATGGTGGTGCTGGCGACCGGCGGCTACGGCCGCGCCTATTTCTCGGCGACTTCGGCCCATACCTGCACCGGCGACGGTGGCGGCATGGTTGCCCGCGCCGGCTTGCCGCTGCAGGATATGGAATTCGTACAGTTCCATCCGACCGGCATCTATGGTTCCGGCTGTCTGATCACCGAAGGCGCACGCGGCGAAGGCGGGTATCTCGTCAACTCCGAAGGCGAGCGCTTCATGGAGCGCTACGCGCCGTCGGCCAAGGACCTTGCCTCGCGCGACGTCGTTTCGCGCTGCATGACGCTGGAAATCCGCGAAGGCCGCGGCGTCGGCAAGAACAAGGACCACATCTTCCTGCATCTCGACCATCTCGATCCGGCCGTGCTGCATGAGCGCCTGCCGGGTATTTCCGAGAGCGCGCGCATCTTCGCCGGCGTCGATGTCACCCGCGAGCCGATCCCGGTCCTGCCGACCGTTCACTACAATATGGGCGGCATTCCCACGAATTATTGGGGTGAAGTGCTGAATGCCGACAGCAACAATCCGGAGCGTGTTCTGCCGGGCCTGATGGCCGTCGGTGAAGCCGGTTGCGCCTCGGTGCACGGCGCCAATCGCCTCGGCTCCAACTCGCTGATCGACCTCGTGGTCTTCGGCCGCGCCGCCGCCATCCGCGCCGGCCAGGTCATCGACCGCAACAGCCCGGTTCCGCCGGTCAATGTTGCCGCCTGCGACAAGATTATGGAGCGTTTCGACCGCCTGCGCCACGCCAGCGGCTCGACGCCGACGGCGGTGCTGCGCGAAAAGATGCAGCGCGCCATGCAGGAAGACGCCGCCGTGTTCCGCACCCAGGAATCGCTGGAATCCGGCTGCCGCCGCCTTTCGGAGATCTGGAAGGAAATGCCCGATATCAAGGTCACCGACCGTTCGCTGATCTGGAATTCCGACCTTGTCGAGACGCTGGAGCTGCACAACCTGATGGCAAACGCCATCACGACGATCTACGGCGCCGAAGCCCGCAAGGAAAGCCGTGGCTCGCATGCCCGTGAGGACTATACCGAGGGCAAGTTTGCCGGCCGCGACGACGAAAACTGGCGCAAGCATACGCTTGCCTGGGTCAACGAGGCAGGCGACGTGAAGCTCGACTATCGTCCCGTTCACACCGACCTGATCGCCGAAGGCATCGATCCGCACAAGATCGAGCCGAAAGCACGCGTGTACTGATCTGAGAGGAACTGACCATGGTTGAACTCGCTCTCCCCAAGAACTCTCAGATGCGTGAAGGCAAGGTCTGGCCGAAGCCGGCCGGTGCCACGAACACCCGCGAATTCCGTGTCTATCGCTGGAGCCCGGATGACGGCCTGAACCCGAGCATCGACACTTATTACATCGATGTCGACGATTGCGGCCCGATGGTGCTCGACGGTCTGCTCTACATCAAGAACAAGATCGATCCGACGCTGACACTGCGCCGCTCCTGTCGCGAAGGCATTTGCGGCTCCTGCGCGATGAACATCGACGGCACCAATACGCTCGCCTGCACCAAGGGCATGGACGAGATCAAGGGCACGGTGAAAATCTATCCGCTGCCGCATATGCCGGTCGTCAAGGATCTCGTGCCGGATCTGACGAACTTCTACGCCCAGCACCGCTCGATCGAGCCCTGGCTGAAGACGGTGTCGCCGCCGCCGGCGAAGGAATGGAAGCAGAGCCATGAGGATCGTCTGAAGCTCGACGGCCTTTATGAATGCATCCTCTGCGCCTGCTGCTCGACCTCCTGTCCGAGCTACTGGTGGAATGGCGACCGCTATCTCGGCCCGGCCGTTCTTTTGCAGGCCTATCGCTGGCTGATCGACAGCCGCGACGAGGCAAAGGGCGAGCGTCTCGATAATCTCGAAGATCCGTTCCGCCTCTATCGCTGCCACACGATCATGAACTGCGCCCAGACCTGCCCCAAGGGTCTGAACCCGGCCAAGGCGATCGCCGAAATCAAGAAGATGATGGTCGAGCGGCGGATCTGACCGCCGCCGACCGTTCGTCCCTGTTGCGGCGGGAATAGCCTGACCGCCATGATTACCGCTTCGACCACATCGGATCGGAGCGGGATCATTCTGTAGGCCGCTCTCGGTGAAGAGGCGGATGCCGCCGCTGCAGCTCACGGAATTTTTATCGGCCTCGCTTGCATGTTGTTCCGATTTCTCCAGCAAACTTCGCCAGGACGCGGACCTGCAGGAACTCGTCGGATGAGGTTTGTCTGGTTAAGCCTTGAAATGACCGGATTCTTGCGGAGCTATGCCCTCCAGCGATTTGTGCCCCGTAGCGACTTGATTAACCAAAGTGAAATAAGATAATCCCAACCTAACTAAGCGCCAGTGCAAACCTCGATGGTGGACAATTAGGAGTATGATGATGCAATTGAGATATGCAGCGACGGCTGCGGCGATAGGTCTGTCGCTTGCCGGTTGCCAGCGCACAGCATACAACGACGAATATTCTGCCGCGCCATTGCAGGCTCAACCCGTTCCTTCCGTCCAATCCAGCCAGCTTCCGCCGACCACCGGCGGCGCCTCGCAGTTTCCGGCAGCGCCGACGAATACGCCGAATGCTGCCAACCAGCAGCAACAGCAGGCGATGGCCGCTTCCGCGCAGGACGTGACCAAGGAATCCATGGTCGGTAGCTGGAAGGTCAGCAATGGCGGCGCGAGCTGCGACATGTTCCTGACGCTCACCAATCTCGGCAGCGGTTCGCGCGGCGGCACGCGCGGTTGCGCGGGCGAGCTGACGACAATGGGTTCCTGGGAAGTGTCCGGCAAGCAGGTCATCCTCAAGAATCGTGACGGCAGCCAGATCGGCTCGCTCTACAAGACGGCCGCTTCGCGCTTCGACGGTTCCACGGCATCCGGCCAGCCGCTCAGCCTCAGCCGATAAGCTCTTTTGAAGCGGCTGGGCCGTCCAGCCGCTTCCTCCTTGCACAGGCGGGTATTTCCCCATGCAGCCCATGCCCGACTATTCCATCAGCGTCGTCGAACATCTAAAGACGCTGACGGCTTCCGGATCGCTTCAGGTGGATTCGGCGCAGATGGATGTCGCAAAATCCCTCGATCGCGTGCTTGCCGATCTCAAGCGGAAGCGACCGGCGACCAAATCGAGCGCGCTTGGCTGGATGTTTGCCGCGCGCAAGAGGCCGACGGGGATCGTTCGTGGCCTCTACATCCATGGCAGTGTCGGGCGCGGCAAGACCATGCTGATGGACATGTTCTTCAACATGGCGCCTTGCAGCAAGAAACGTCGGGCACATTTCCATGAGTTCATGGCGGATGTGCACAACCGCATCGCTGCTCACCGGCTGAAGTTCAAGAATGGCGAGACCAAGCAGGCCGATCCGGTACCGCCGGTCGCAGCCGACCTTTATGGTCAGGCGGAGCTGCTGTGCTTCGATGAATTCACCGTGACCGATATCGCCGATGCGATGATCCTGTCGCGGCTGTTTTCCGAATTGTTTTCGCTCGGCTGCGTCTTGGTTGCCACATCGAATGTCGAGCCGGACAATCTCTATCGCGATGGCCTCAATCGCGGCCTGTTCCTGCCTTTCATCGATCTTTTGAAACGCCATGTCGATGTCGTCACGCTGGACTCGCCAACGGATTACCGCATGGAGAAGCTGAATAGCCAGCCGGTCTATCTGACCCCGATCAATGATCGCACCGATATGGCAATGGATGCGTCGTGGGTGCAGGTGCTGCACGGACGCAAGGCACAGCCGTCAGACATTCCGATGAAGGGGCGTTCCATCCATGTGCCGCTCGCCGTCGATCGCGCGGCGCGCTTCTCGTTCGCCGATCTCTGTGAAGCGCCGCTGGGTGCGGCCGATTTTCTGGCCATCGCCAATCGGTTCGACACGATATTTCTCGACCGCGTTCCGAAGCTCGGGCCGGAAAAGCGCAACCAGACCAAGCGCTTCATCATTCTCATCGACACGCTTTACGATCATGCCATCCGGCTTTACGTTTCGGCCGAGGTGATGCCGGAGGAGCTTCTGATCGAAAAACGCGGCACGGAAGGCTTCGAGTTCGACCGCACCGCATCGCGGCTTTTCGAGATGCGCAGCGCGGAATATCTTGCCCAGACTCAGGCAAAACGCGCCGCCGAGTAACGCTTTGGTGACAAAATGTCTTACGTTTACGTAAGACATTTTCGATCTAACCGATTGAAATACCTGATCCAAAAATAATCAATTGCCAATTTCGACCTTTGGGTCTATGCGATTGGCGGCAATGGTGGATGCCTTGCAAGGTGTCCCGCCACGGATTTTGATCGCAAAGGATACACCGAAATGGCGCGCAACAAGATCGCACTTATTGGTTCTGGCATGATTGGTGGCACGCTGGCGCATCTCGCCGGCCTGAAAGAATTGGGCGACATCGTCCTGTTCGACATCGCGGACGGCATTCCCCAGGGCAAGGGTCTCGACATCGCCCAGTCTTCTCCTGTCGAAGGCTTCGACGCCAACCTCACCGGCGCCAGCGACTATTCCGCGATCGAAGGCGCTGACGTCTGCATCGTCACCGCCGGCGTTCCCCGCAAGCCGGGCATGAGCCGCGACGATCTTCTCGGCATCAACCTCAAGGTCATGGAACAGGTCGGCGCCGGCATCAAGAAATATGCCCCGGACGCTTTCGTGATCTGCATCACCAATCCGCTCGACGCCATGGTCTGGGCTCTGCAGAAGTTCTCGGGCCTGCCGACCAACAAGGTCGTCGGCATGGCTGGCGTGCTCGACTCGTCGCGCTTCCGCCTTTTCCTCTCCCAGGAATTCAACGTCTCCGTCGAAGACGTCACCGCTTTCGTTCTCGGCGGCCACGGCGACTCGATGGTGCCGCTCGCCCGTTACTCCACCGTTGCCGGCATTCCGCTGACCGACCTCGTCACCATGGGCTGGGTCACCAAGGAACGCCTCGAAGAAATCATCCAGCGCACCCGTGACGGCGGCGCCGAGATCGTCGGCCTCCTGAAGACCGGCTCGGCCTACTATGCTCCGGCCGCTTCCGCCATCGCGATGGCCGAATCCTACCTCAAGGACAAGAAGCGCGTCCTGCCGTGCGCTGCCTACCTCTCCGGCCAGTACGGCGTGAAGGACATGTATGTCGGCGTTCCCACCGTCATCGGTGCCGGCGGCATCGAGCGCGTCATCGAGATCGACCTGAACAAGGCCGAGAAGGAAGCCTTCGACAAGTCCGTCGCAGCCGTTGCCGGCCTCTGCGAAGCCTGCGCTACCATCGCGCCGTCGCTGAAGTAATTTCCGCGTTCCAATAGGGATAAATCCATGAACATTCATGAATACCAGGCCAAGGCTCTGCTGAAGACCTATGGCGCACCCGTCGCGGACGGCGTTGCCATTTTCTCCGCCGATGAAGCCGAAGCCGCCGCAAAGCAGCTTCCGGGCCCGCTTTATGTCGTCAAGAGCCAGATCCATGCCGGCGGTCGCGGCAAAGGCAAGTTCAAGGAACTCGGCCCCGACGCCAAGGGCGGCGTTCGCCTCGCCAAGTCGATCGAGGACGTCGTTGCCAACGCCAAGGAAATGCTCGGCCACACGTTGGTGACCAAGCAGACCGGCCCGGCCGGCAAGCAGGTCAACCGCCTCTACATCGAAGACGGCGCCGATATCGACCGCGAGCTCTACCTCTCGATCCTGGTCGACCGCTCGGTCGGCAAGGTTGCCTTCGTCGTTTCGACCGAAGGTGGCATGGACATCGAGACCGTTGCACACGACACGCCGGAAAAGATCATCACCGTCGCCATCGACCCGTCGACCGGCGTTACGGCTGCCAACTCGGCTGCCCTATCCGACGCGCTGAAGCTCGAAGGCGCTGCCCGTGAAGACGCTGCCAAGCTCTTCCCAGTCCTCTACAAGGCCTTTGTCGAAAAGGACATGGCCCTGCTCGAAGTCAACCCGCTGATCGTCATGACCAACGGCAACCTGCGCGTCCTCGACGCCAAGGTCTCCTTCGACGGCAACGCGCTGTTCCGCCACGAGGACATCGTTGCGCTGCGCGACACGACTGAGGAAGACGCCAAGGAAATCGAAGCGCACAAGTATGACCTCGCCTATGTCGCCCTCGACGGCAACATCGGCTGCATGGTCAACGGCGCCGGCCTTGCCATGGCGACCATGGACATCATCAAGCTCTACGGCGCAGAGCCGGCGAACTTCCTCGATGTCGGCGGCGGCGCTACCAAGGAAAAGGTCACCGCGGCCTTCAAGATCATCACCGCCGATCCGGCTGTCGAAGGCATCCTCGTCAACATCTTCGGCGGCATCATGAAGTGCGATGTCATTGCCGAAGGCGTGCTCGCAGCTGTCAAGGAAGTCGGTCTGAAGGTTCCGCTCGTCGTTCGCCTCGAAGGCACGAACGTCGAGCTCGGCAAGAAGATCATCAACGAATCCGGTCTCAACGTCATCTCCGCTGATGACCTGGACGATGCCGCCCAGAAGATCGTGAAGGCAGTCAAGGGCTGATCGGGATGGCTGCTTCCTTCGCTCCAACGGCTGCTCATCTTCGCCTCGGTGCCTTCGCCGGCACCTGGGAAGGGGAAGAGCATGTCGCGGCCTCGGCCTGGACGAAGGAAGGAAAGGCAACCGCGCAGCTCACGGCCGAGTGTCTGTTCGGCGGATTTTTCGTCGAACAGCGCTACGTGCAGACGCGGGACGGCAGCACATCGTTCGAAGCCCGGAACATTCTCGGCTTCGACGCTGCGGATCAGGCCTACAAGCTCTATCAGTTCGATACGGTCGGCTTCGTGCCCGCCGCGCCGGCTTCCGGCGAGTGGATCGACGACAAGCTTGTCCTGACCAAGGTCTCGCCGCGCGGTCAACAACGCACTCTCTTCCAGTTCGAAAATGAAGACTGCTACCGCATGGGCGTCACTTTCTCGCCCGCCGGCAGCGATACATGGCAGGAGGTCGTCAGCGGCGTCTATCGTCGCGTTGCCTCCGCGTCTTCCAACCTCTCGTAACAAAGGCCTCGCATGTCTATTCTCATCAACAAAGACACCAAGGTCCTGGTTCAGGGCCTGACCGGCAAGACCGGTACTTTCCACACTGAACAGGCGCTTGCCTATCACGGCACGAAGATGGTCGGCGGTATCCACCCTTTCAAGGGCGGTGAAACCTGGGCCGGCAAGGACGGCGAAAAGCTGCCGATCTTCAAGTCCGTCGCCGAAGGCAAAGAAGCAACCGGTGCCAACGCCTCGGTCATCTACGTGCCGCCGGCAGGCGCTGCGGCCGCGATCCTCGAAGCGATCGAAGCCGAGATCCCGCTGATCGTCTGCATCACGGAAGGCATTCCGGTCGCCGACATGGTCAAGGTCAAGGACCGTCTCATCAAGTCGAAGTCGCGCCTGATCGGGCCGAACTGCCCGGGCGTTCTGACCCCGAACGAATGCAAGATCGGCATCATGCCGGGCTCCATCTTCAAGAAGGGCTCCGTCGGCGTTCTCTCGCGTTCCGGCACGCTGACCTATGAGGCCGTGTTCCAGACCACCAATGAAGGCCTCGGCCAGACGACGGCTGTCGGCATCGGCGGCGACCCGGTCAAGGGCACCGAATTCATCGACGTCCTGGAAATGTTCCTCGCCGACGACGAAACCAAGTCGATCATCATGATCGGCGAAATCGGCGGCTCGGCGGAAGAAGACGCCGCGCAGTTCCTCAAGGACGAAGCCAAGAAGGGCCGCAAGAAGCCGATGGTCGGCTTCATCGCCGGCCGCACGGCACCTCCCGGCCGCACGATGGGCCATGCCGGCGCCGTAATTTCCGGCGGCAAGGGCGGCGCGGAAGACAAGATCGCAGCGATGGAATCGGCAGGCATCCGCGTGTCGCCGTCGCCGGCGCGTCTCGGCAAGACGCTGGTAGAAGTCCTGAAGGGCTGATCCTACCTATTGCAAGACCCGGACGGGAAGCGGCAGTCGCCAGCCCGTCCGGCCTTCGAATTCGTAAAAGCAGATACGTGATCCCAAGGGATCGCGGACGAAATATGGTCGCCGGATTTCCATAAGCCGGCAAAGCAAACAAGTCGGGAGGCGGACGAGAGCGTCCGCATATCACCATGGCAAGGCAAGAAGCCAACGAGCAATTTCAGATCACCTCGTTCCTGGACGGCGCCAACGCTGCTTATATCGAGCAGCTTTATGCGCGCTTCGAGGAAGACCCATCGTCGGTCTCCGACGAATGGCGGTCGTTCTTCAAGGCACTGGAAGACAGTCCTGACGATGTGAAGAAGGCGGCCAAGGGCGCCTCCTGGCAGCGCAAGAACTGGCCGATCCAGGCAAACGGCGAGCTCGTCTCCGCGCTCGACGGCAACTGGGGCATCGTCGAGAAGGCGATCGAGACCAAGGTGAAGGCCAAGGCCGAAGCCGCAGGTAAGCCGACGGACACCGCCGACATTCTGCAGGCGACGCGCGATTCTGTCCGCGCCATCATGATGATCCGCGCCTATCGCATGCGCGGCCACCTGCACGCCAAGCTCGACCCGCTGGGTATCGCCGCTGCGGTCGAAGACTACAAGGAGCTGTCGCCGGAAGCCTATGGCTTCACCGAGGCCGACCTCGACCGCAAGATCTTCATCGATAACGTGCTCGGCCTCGAATATGCGAGCGTGCGCGAGATGATGGAAATCCTCGAGCGCACCTACTGCTCGACGCTCGGCGTCGAATTCATGCATATCTCCAATCCGGAGGAGAAGGCCTGGATTCAGGAACGCATCGAGGGCGTCGACAAGGGCATCGCCTTCAGCGCGGAGCGCAAGAAGGCGATCCTGCAGAAAGTGATCGAATCCGAGGGCTACGAGCAGTTCCTTGACGTCAAGTTCAAGGGCACGAAGCGTTTCGGCCTCGATGGCGGCGAATCGCTCATCCCGGCACTGGAGCAGATTCTGAAGAGCGGCAGCCAGCTCGGCCTCAAGGAAGCCGTGTTCGGCATGGCCCATCGCGGCCGTCTCAACGTGCTTTCCCAGGTCATGGGCAAGCCGCACCGCGCCATCTTCCATGAGTTCAAGGGCGGCTCCTACGCGCCGGACGAAGTCGAAGGCTCGGGCGACGTCAAGTACCATCTCGGCGCCTCCTCGGACCGCGATTTCGACGGCACCAAGGTGCACGTTTCGCTGACAGCCAACCCGTCGCATCTGGAAATCGTCAATCCGGTTGTCATGGGCAAGGTCCGCGCCAAGCAGGATATGAGCGCCACTCTCTGGGACGGCGATATCATTCCGCTCTCCGAACGCGCCAAGGTCGTGCCGTTGCTGATCCACGGCGACGCCGCTTTCGCCGGTCAGGGCGTCGTGGCTGAAATCCTCGGCCTATCCGGTCTGCGCGGCCACCGTGTCGCCGGCACGATGCACGTCATCATCAACAACCAGATCGGCTTCACCACCAATCCGGCTTTCTCGCGTTCGTCGCCCTATCCGTCCGACGTCGCCAAGATGATCGAAGCGCCGATCTTCCACGTCAACGGCGACGATCCGGAAGCGGTGGTCTATGCGGCCAAGATCGCGACCGAATTCCGCATGAAGTTCCACAAGCCTGTTGTGGTCGACCTGTTCTGCTACCGCCGCTACGGCCACAATGAAGGCGACGAGCCGTCCTTCACGCAGCCGAAGATGTACAAGGTCATTCGCGCCCACAAGACGGTGCTGCAGCTCTATTCCGAGCGGCTGGTCGCCGAAGGTGTCTTGAGCGAAGGCGAAGTCGAGAAGATGAAGGCCGACTGGCGCGCCCATCTCGAACAGGAGTTCGAGGCCGGCCAGTCCTACAAGCCGAACAAGGCCGACTGGCTGGACGGCGAATGGTCGGGCCTGCATACGGCTGACAATGCCGACGAGCAGCGTCGCGGCAAGACTGCGGTGCCGATGAAGACGCTGAAGGATATCGGCCGCAAGCTGTCGGAAATTCCGGCCGGCTTTCATGCGCATCGCACCATCCAGCGCTTCATGGAAAACCGTGCTGGCATGGTCCAGACAGGCGAAGGCATCGACTGGGCAATGGCGGAAGCGCTCGCTTTCGGCTCGCTCGTGGTCGAAGGCCACAAGATCCGTCTGTCCGGTCAGGATTGCGAGCGCGGCACGTTCTCGCAGCGTCATTCGGTTCTCTACGATCAGGAAACCGAAGATCGCTACATCCCGCTCGCCAACCTGTCGCCGACCCAGGCCCGCTACGAAGTCATCAACTCGATGCTGTCGGAAGAGGCGGTTCTCGGCTTCGAATACGGCTATTCGCTGGCCCGTCCGAATGCGCTGACGCTGTGGGAAGCGCAGTTCGGTGACTTCGCCAACGGTGCGCAGGTCGTGTTCGACCAGTTCATCTCGTCGGGCGAACGCAAGTGGCTGCGCATGTCCGGCCTCGTCTGCCTGCTGCCGCATGGCTATGAAGGTCAGGGTCCGGAACACTCTTCGGCCCGCCTGGAACGCTATCTGCAGCTCTGTGCCGAAGACAACATGCAGGTCGCCAACGTCACGACGCCGGCGAACTACTTCCATATCCTGCGTCGCCAGTTGAAGCGTGACTTCCGCAAGCCGCTGATCCTGATGACGCCGAAGTCGCTGCTGCGCCATAAGCGTGCGGTATCGGGCCTGGCGGAGATGGCGGGGGAAACCTCCTTCCATCGCCTGCTCTGGGACGATGCGGAAGTGATCAAAGACGGCCCGATCAAGCTGCAGAAGGACGCCAAGATTCGTCGCGTCGTCATCTGCTCGGGCAAGGTCTATTACGACCTGCTGGAAGAGCGCGAGAAGCGCGGCATCGACGATATCTACCTGCTGCGTATCGAACAGCTCTATCCGTTCCCGGCCAAGGCGCTCATCAACGAGCTCAGCCGCTTCCGCAATGCGGAGATGGTCTGGTGCCAGGAAGAGCCGAAGAACATGGGCGCATGGTCCTTCATCGATCCGTATCTGGAATGGGTGCTCGCCCATATCGACGCTAAGTACCAGCGGGTTCGCTACACCGGCCGTCCGGCCGCCGCCTCTCCCGCGACGGGCCTGATGTCCAAGCATCTGGCGCAGCTCGCTGCATTCCTTGAGGATGCGCTCGGCGGTTAAGGCATGAGCCGGAAAGGGGGTGCGCGATGGCCTATTTTCATCTGAAACTTGTGCCGCCGCGCCCCAGCTTCCCGCATGACGCCACAGGGGAGGAGATGGCCGCCATGCAGAAACACGCCGCTTATTGGCGCGATCATGCAAGTGGCGGAACAGCTGTTATCGTCGGTCCGGTTTTCGCGGCCGATGGTGCTTTCGGCATGGCTGTCCTCGACGTGGAAGACGCCGATGCCGCTAAGGCGCTTGGCGATGCCGATCCCGTCCTTCTCGCCGGGCTCGGTTTCCGCATCGAAATCTCGCCGATGCCCTCACTCATTCTCCGGCCGTCCGTCGCCGGTAATTCTATCTCAGTCATAACGACGAAAAATCAGGATCTGAACAATGGCCACTGAAATCCGCGTTCCTACCCTCGGCGAATCCGTCAGCGAAGCGACCGTCGGTACCTGGTTCAAGAAGGTCGGCGATGTCATCAAGGCTGATGAGCCGCTTCTCGAACTCGAAACCGACAAGGTGACGATCGAAGTCCCTGCGCCTTCGGCCGGCACGCTTTCCGAAATCGTTGCCCAGGCCGGCGAAACCGTAGGCCTCGGCGCGCTGCTCGGCCAGATCTCCGCCGGCAACGGTGCTGCGGTTGCTCCGGCCCAGGCTACCGCACCGGCCGCTGCTGCCGCGTCTGCACCGGTCGCCGCTGCACCAGTCGCCGCACCGGCTTCCGCCATGCCGGCTGCTCCGGCCGCCGCCAAGCTGCTCGCCGAAAACAATCTTTCCGCCGATCAGGTCGATGGCAGCGGCAAGCGCGGCCAGGTCCTGAAGGGTGATGTCATCGCCGCCGTCGCCAAGGCTGCCTCGGCGCCTGCCGCCGCACCGGCTGCTCCGGTTGCCGCCCGCGCCCCGACCACCGTCGAAGATGCCGGCCGCGAAGAGCGCGTGAAGATGACGCGCCTGCGCCAGACGATCGCCAAGCGCCTCAAGGATGCGCAGAACACCGCCGCCATGCTCACCACCTATAACGAGGTGGACATGAAGGCCGTCATGGACCTGCGCAACAGGTACAAGGACATCTTCGAGAAGAAGCATGGCGTGAAGCTCGGCTTCATGGGCTTCTTCACCAAGGCAGTCACGCACGCGCTGAAGGAACTCCCGGCCGTCAACGCCGAGATCGACGGCACCGACATCATCTACAAGAACTACTGCCACATCGGCGTTGCCGTCGGCACGGACAAGGGCCTCGTGGTTCCGATCGTGCGTGATGCCGACCAGATGTCGATCGCCGGCATCGAGAAGGAAATCGGCCGCCTCGGCAAGGCAGCCCGTGACGGCCAGCTCTCCATGGCCGACATGCAGGGCGGTACCTTCACCATCTCCAACGGCGGCGTCTACGGCTCGCTGATGTCCTCGCCGATCCTGAATGCGCCGCAGTCGGGCATTCTCGGCATGCACAAGATCCAGGAGCGTCCGGTCGCCATCGGCGGCCAGGTCGTCATCCGCCCGATGATGTATCTGGCGCTCTCCTACGATCACCGCATCGTCGACGGCAAGGAAGCGGTTACCTTCCTCGTGCGCGTCAAGGAAAGCCTGGAAGATCCGGAACGTCTGGTTCTCGATCTCTAAGGGAGCGCTGGCTCATGTCGAAATGGCCCATGCGGACGATGCGCGGACTCTTGTGCGCCGTCGCCGCGTGGATGCCATTTTCCGCCGCCGCGGATGATTTCGACGTTGCCAAGCTCAGCAGCAATCTCGATCTGGCGTCGCTGAGCGACGCCGATCTCGCCGCCCGGTCGATCACTGTCTTTCACATGGGCGATGTCGAATTGACGTCCGGCCGCATCGTCGCCAGCGATCCTCTGGTCGGGCCGGATCGTCCGGCCTTCGTCCGGACCGTTGCGCCGGGCAACTATCCCGTGTCCATCTACAAGGCCTTCGGCCGCGTTGCCGCGGCCGGCCTGCGCTTTGCCGATGGCAAGCCGGCGCGCTGGGAGCTGGCGCTCATTCCCGGCCAGGATATCAAGTCGCTGAAGAACGACGAGTTCTTCGGTTATCCGGTCGATGCCGGTCTCGGCTGCTATATGGATGCGGAAACATACGCCCTGATCCAGGAACGGGAGCAGCAGGTCCGCACCCAGAAGTCCGCCACCGACATCAATTACTACGATGATGTGCTCGCTCCCGAGATCGAGGCGAATGACGACAAATATGTCATGCATCGGCCGGTGACCGGCAAGCGCGGCAACGTCGCCGTGTTCTGGAGCGGATGGGGCGACGGTTCCTACCCGGTGTTCTGGGGGCTCGATGCGGAGGATCGCCCGCTTGTCCTTTTCACGGATTTTTGGGTGACTGAAAATGCAGACGGTCGGCACGAACCGGGGGGAGGGTGATCATGCTGGCGAACCGAGGGATGGCACGACTAGGCCCCGTGCACTGGGCGATGATGGCGTTTGCGGCAATTCCGGCGCCGGCGCTTGCGGATGAATGCGTACAGGAAAAGGCTGTTTATGGGGACATGGACGATGCCTACGAGCTGCGTTTCGAACCGGTCGATTCCGAGGCGGCGGCCACCAGCAACAAATTCAAATTCTCTGTGCGCAACACGCCGATCGTGGCGGATGGCGTGGTGATGCGCTCGGATGATCAACTGCGCGCCAACGGCCTGATCATGTTCAACTGCCCGGAAGGCGATGTGACCGGCGCCGATCTCCGCGCCTGCACTGTTTGGCAGGGCATGATCTACGCCTCTGACCTGAAGGGCAATATCGGTGTCTTGCCGGCGGAGGGCGCAGGCGCCGCGGCGCGGCTGTTCCTGCCGGCGCTCGGACCTTCGATCCGTGAATCCTCCATCTGGGGCAAAGGCAAAGCGACCGTCGCCCCCTGGGATGTCCTGACCTTGAAAGGATGCGGCGAATGACTGGCAAATCCCCTGTTCTTCTCGTCACCGGCGGCAGCCGCGGCATCGGGGCGGCAGTGTCGATTGCGGCTGCCCGGCAAGGCTGGGCCGTGGCCGTCAATTACGCTTCGAACAAGGCGGCTGCTGAGGCGGTCGTAACCGCGATCCGGGATGCCGGCGGCGAGGCGATTGCGGTCGCCGGCGATGTCGGCTCGCCTGATGATATCAGATCCATTTTCTCCACCGTCGACCAGCATTTCGGCCGGCTGGACGGTCTCGTCAACAATGCCGGCATCGTCGATCGCGTGCAGCGTCTGGATGAGATGACGCCGGAGCGCCTCGACCGCATGTTTCGCATCAACATCACCGGCTCCATGCTGGCCGCCGCGGAAGCTGTTCGCCGCATGTCCACCCGCCATGGCGGCAAGGGTGGCGCGATCGTTAACCTCTCCTCCGTGGCAGCCACCCTTGGTGGCGGTGGGCAATATGTCGATTATGCGGCTTCCAAGGGCGCGATCGATACGTTCACGCTCGGCCTGGCGCGCGAGGTGGCGGCCGAGGGCATAAGGGTCAATGCGGTGCGGCCGGGCATTATCGATACGGAAATCCACGCGGCGGCAGGCCTGCCAGACCGTGCGCGCGAGATCGCTCCGCAACTGCCGATGAAGAGGGCGGGGACCGCGGAAGAGGTGGCGGACGCCATCCTCTACCTCTTGGGGCCACAGGCATCCTATATAACGGGCGCCGTCCTCGATGTGAGCGGCGGCCGCTGATCGGAAAGGGCAGAAATCATGCAATATGTCTTGGAATTCCTCGGCCTGATGGCGGTGTTTTCGATTTTCATCGTCGCACCGGGCGCTGACTTCGCCGTCATCCTGCGCCAGAGCATCGTGCGTGGCCGCCGCGCGGCCGTCATGACCGGCCTCGGCATGGGCTTTTCGCTGCTTTTCCACGTCAGCTATACCATTCTCGGCCTCGGTCTCATCGTCTCGCAATCGCTGATGCTCTTCAGCCTGATCAAATGGGCCGGCGTCCTTTATCTCGTCTATCTCGGCATCAAGTCTTTCCGGGAGCCCGGCTTCAAGGTGAAGGAGATCGAGATCGGCGAGGAGGATCGCAAGCCGGTTTCCATCTGGCGCTGCCTGGCAACGGGTTTCATCACCAATGCGCTCAATCCGAAGCCGGTGCTGTTTTTCCTGTCGCTGTTTTCGACGCTCGTGCATCACGACACGCCGGCGCTCATTCAGTTTTCCTATGGGATCGGCATGGCGACGGCGCTCGTCGCCTGGTTTGCCGGCGTTTCCGTCTTCTTCACCGTCAAGCCGGTTCGCGATCGTTTCATCGCCGGCGGCAAATGGTTCAACCGCATCACTGGAGCGGCACTTGTCGGCTTCGGTATCCGCCTCGCATTGGCGCGGGCGACTGACTAACAGAGATACAAAACAAGGAAATTAAAACCATGTCCTACGATGTGATCATTATCGGAACCGGCCCCGGCGGCTATGTCTGCGCTATCAAGGCGGCGCAGCTCGGCCTCAAGGTGGCAGTCATCGAAAAGCGCGCCACGTTCGGCGGCACCTGCCTCAACATCGGCTGCATCCCGTCCAAGGCGCTGCTGCATGCCTCCGAAATGTTCCATCATGCCGGCCATGGCATGGACGCGCTCGGCGTCGAAGTCGCAGCACCGACGCTCAATCTTTCGAAGATGATGGCGCACAAGGATGCGACGGTGAAGGCGAACACCGACGGCGTCGCTTTCCTCTTCAAGAAGAACAAGATCGATACCTTCCAGGGCACCGGCAAGATCGTCGCTGCCGGCAAGGTTTCCGTCACGGCCGAGGATGGCAAGGTGACCGAGATAGAGGGCAAGAACATCGTCATCGCCACCGGCTCCGACGTTGCCGGGATTCCGGGCGTGTCGCTCGAAATCGATGAGAAGGTGATCATTTCGTCCACCGGCGGCATCGCGCTCGACAAGGTGCCGGCCAACATGATCGTCGTCGGCGGCGGTGTCATCGGCCTCGAGCTTGGCTCGGTCTGGTCGCGCCTCGGCGCCAAGGTCACGGTCGTCGAATATCTCGACACCATTCTCGGCGGCATGGACGGCGAAGTCTCCAAGCAGTTCCAGCGCATGCTGGCCAAGCAGGGCATCGACTTCCATCTCAGCGCCAAGGTCACCGGCGTCGAGAAGGTCGGCGACGGCGCCAAGGTCACCTTTGAGCCGGTCAAGGGCGGCGACAAGGTGGTGCTCGACGCCGATGTCGTGCTGGTATCGACCGGCCGCAAGCCCTACACGGCCGGTCTCGGCCTGGAAGAGGCAGGCGTTGTCCTCGATGTCAGGGGCCGCGTCGAAAGCGATGGCCATTTCAAGACCAATGTTCCCGGCATCTATGCCATCGGCGACGTGGTGAAGGGCCCGATGCTGGCGCACAAGGCGGAAGACGAGGGCGTGGCGCTTGCCGAAATCCTCGCCGGTCAGGCTGGCCATGTGAATTACGATGTCATTCCGAGCGTGGTCTACACGCAGCCCGAAGTCGCCTCCGTCGGCAAGACCGAGGAAGAGCTGAAGGCCGCGGGCATCGCCTACAAGGTCGGCAAATTCCCCTTCACCGCCAATGGCCGCGCCCGCGCCATGCTGGCGACGGACGGTTTCGTCAAGATCCTGGCGGACAAAGAGACTGACCGCGTTCTCGGCGGCCACATCGTCGGCTTCGGCGCTGGCGAGATGATCCACGAGATTGCCGTGCTGATGGAATTCGGCGGCTCGTCGGAAGATCTCGGCCGCACCTGCCATGCGCATCCGACCATGTCGGAAGCCGTAAAGGAAGCCGCGCTCGCGACCTTCTTCAAGCCGATCCATATGTAAATTATAGAGACGTATCCTTTGATGTGAGCGGCGGCGGTGATGACGGCCGCCGTTTCCTTTTGCGGGTTGTCGTGAGCGAATTGCCGCAGCCGTCGTTTGTATGTCTGGCTATACGTTGGCTGTGCTACTTTGCAGAGAGTGAAACAGCAGACGACAAAATGCCGGCAAAGCCCATAATGGTTAAACCAAATATGCCGCATCCCGCATTGCCGGGCGCGGACTGGGCTGATTGTTACGAGCTACAGGTACAGGAATCGGATTTTACGGCAGTCGCTGCCGCGCGCACAATGTTCGGCAAATTTCCTTTTTGGGTGCGGTCACTGCTAAAGCTGCGCGATACGGTCGTCAGCGTCTTCGGCCTGAAATCTACGGGACATCACTCCCTAAATACGTCGGAAACAATCGGCTTCTTTCCGATCGTCAGCAAATCAGAGAACCAAGTTGTTCTCGGCTTCGACGACAAGCACCTTGATTTCCGTGTCGTAATCGATGTGCGGGATGATGGTCAGGGGCGTCGACTCATCGATATAACGACGCTCGTGAAACGGAAAATCTTGCTCGGCCAGATCTATATCGCTGTGATCACGCCGTTCCATCGGTTGATTGTCGAGACAGTGCTGACTGACTTCGGCAAACGAATGGGCGCACTCAGTTCGCCGCCGTCACCGTAAAACCCTGCTTGCGCAGCAGTTCCACCAGACCTTGATCGCCGACCAGATGCAGTGCGCCGACGGCGATGAAGGCGTTGCCCTTGGCGAGGATCGGCGCGGCGCGCTCGGCCATTACCTTGTTGCGGTCCAAAATGATGCGCTGTTCGAAGGCGGCGGTATCATCGTCGGACAGGTTCTGATCCGGCACGATGCTCTTCAGCATCGGGACGATCGCGCCGATATTGCCGGCGAGATAGAGATCGGTCATGGTTTCGTTGACGTCGTTGATCTTGTCGCCGAGTTCCAGCGTCTGGATCAGCGATTTCACGTGAAGTTCGATCGGCAGATCGCTCATGGCCTTGGCCTGTTCGGCCAGTGTTTCCAGCCCCTTGACCTGTTTGCCGCTAGCGATCGCGTCGCTCGCAAGCTTCTGATCGAGGAATTTCATGCCGGCCGTCTTGCGGCGGACTTCACAGCCGGTCATTTCGAAAGAGCTCGAAATCAGCCAGGGCTGCATGTGGGCGACGGTGGCGAGCGACACGCCGCGCTGTTTCAGGCCCGCTTCCAGCTTGGCATTCTCTTCGGGCGACAGATGCTGGCTAATGGTCGAGCCGTCGGTCAGCATCATCAAAGACGGATTGCCGAAGAGAGCTGCCATCGCCTTCTTGTCGTCGAGGATTTCATCGGATTCGACGACGATCGTATCCGCCCCGGCACTTGCTTCGGCTGCGCCCTTCGGCATGGTCACCACGCGCGCGTCGCTGACATGCATGGTGCCGAGCAGCCAGGAGGGTTTCAGGCCGAGCTTTTCGATCTTCCAGAAGATGCTCTTGCCATTCGCCACCTTGTCACCCTCGGCGAGGATCGAGGCATATTTGGCGGGATCGCTTTTCTGCAGTTCAGCCATCAGATCTTTGCCGCCGCAGCTATCGGACGCGGCCTCTTCGGCATGCGCAGGCGCCAGCGACAACAGAGCCACGATCAATGCCGTCATCAGCATCCAGGGAAAGGCCGTCGCCAGCCAGAGGAGAATGTCACCGAATCTCGACGCTGTCAGCCGCGCTGTCTTGATTCCGAGAGCAGACATTATCTCAACCTTCCGAAAGCAGGGGACATGATCGCGACTTTGGCCGGGATCATGTCGAATTAGCTTCTGCTCTATCCGCCTGAAACGCATATTCCCTTAACGCGAGAGGTTAACGCTTTCTTACGCCCGCGGGTGAGCCCGGTCATAGACCTCCAGCAACCGCGATGAATCGACGCCGGTGTAGACCTGTGTTGTCGAAAGGCTGGCATGGCCGAGCAATTCCTGGATCGTACGCAGATCGCCGCCACCTGCGAGCAGATGCGTGGCGAAAGAATGGCGCAGCGCATGGGGCGTCGCCGTGTCCGGCAGCCCGAAGGCGCTACGCAGCTTCTGCATGCCGCGCTGGATGAGGCCCGCATGCAGCTTGCCGCCGCGCGCGCCCCGAAAGAGCGGGGCATCTGCGTCGAGATGATAGGGGCAGAGCGCACGGTATTTCTCGACCGCTTCGACGACAATGGGCAGCAGCGGCACCAGCCGGGTCTTGTTGCCCTTGCCGGTGATCCGTAGCGCCGTCGCGCCGGGGCGCACGTCTTCCGGCGTCAGATCCAGCGCTTCGGAGATGCGCAGGCCACAGCCATAGAGCAGGGTCAGCACGGCCGTGTCGCGCGCGGCGATCCAGGGCTCGTCATGCATCTGCGCCTCGTCGCTGACGACGGTGATCGCCTGGGTGTCCGACAGCGGCTTCGGCAGTGATTTCGGCTGCTTCGGCGAGCGTACCGCTCCGGCGCCGGCCGCGTTCACCAGGCCTTTCTTTTCAAGATAGCGCAGCAGCGAACGAAGGCCGGCGAGGTTGCGCCCGAGCGAACGCGCACCTGCGCCATCCTTGCGGCGCGCAGCCAGAAAACCGCGGAAGTCGGCGGGGCGTAGCGCATGGATATCCTTGATTGTCGCCGGGCCACCGAGATGGCCTGTCAGAAACGTCAGGAATTGCCGCGTGTCACGCTCGTAGGCATCCAGCGTATGGGCCGAAAGCCGCCGCTCCTGGCCGAGCGTATCCAACCAACGGCTGCGCTCAGCCATCAGCTCGGGATCGGCGATAATCAGCAACTCGTTCAGTGGAAAACCCCTTGAAATTCAAATTCCTTCTGCCACTTTGAAGGAGGGAAGGTTATGGAATCGCTAACATTCCTACTGCGCCGTGTCTCTCCTTTGCGTACGGAAAGATCGCAGTAGTTCTTTTCAACTGCGTATAGGCTGCGCCTTGAATCAAAATCGATTTAAGCGGTTATACGCGAGGCGCTTGTCATGCTTCGATCATATTCGATTGCAATAGAGTACAACCCAACCATCCAGGGCATTTCATGGCACGTCGCGGTTCGATAACTGCATTGGGACAACTTGCAGAAGCAATTGCTTTGGTGTCCCAGGGCCAGCCCGGACATATCGTCGATACGCTGATCGCCGAGCGCGGCCAGAAGATCGTTCGCAACCCGCTCTGGCCCTTGATGCGGCCCTTTCTCTACACGCTGCTGCGCTACAACAAGGCGATCGAATTTGCCAACGACATCGCCAAGCTGCCGGGTTTCCAGTGCTTCGAATATATGAGCGATCTGCTGCGGCTCGATATAGGGGTAACCCATGCCGAACGCATCCCGGCTTCCGGCGGCTTCATTCTCGTCAGCAACCATCCGACCGGCATTGCCGACGGCGTCGCCGTCTTCGATCTCCTGAAGACGCGCCGGCCCGATATGATGGTTTTCGCCAATCGCGACGCTGTCCGCGTCAATCCGCGATTCGCCGAGATGATCATCCCGGTCGAATGGCGTGAGGAATATAAGAGCAAACTGAAGACGCGCGAAACGCTGCAGATCACCAATCGCGCCGTTGCCGAGGGCAAGGTCACCGTGCTCTTCCCCTCCGGCCGCATCGCCTATTGGGCAAACGGCAAGCTGAACGAGCGGCCTTGGAAGACGTCGGCCGTGGGGCTGGCGCGCAAGTACAATCTGCCGATCCTGCCGGTGCATCTGACGGCGCGCAATTCCGGGCTGTTCTACTGGTTCGCCAAATGGTCGACGGAGCTGCGCGACATGACGGTGTTCCACGAGCTCCTCAACAAGCGCGGCGACCGCTTCGATTTCCTGATCGGCAATCTCATCCCGGTCGAGCATCTGGACGGCGACGTCAACGAAGTGACGAAGGCGCTGGAGAAGCATACGGTGTTCGATCTGGCTGCCGACGGAAATACGACGTTTGCGCCGGTCGGTCCTCCGGCTGCGGTCCAGGATATGGCAGCCGCCGTCGCGGAGCATTCCGTTTGACGGCTGTTGGCGGCTCATTGCTTCGGCATCCTGTGTCAAAAGACAACAGCGGTGAAAGTTTGAAGTGGCTTCGGACAATATGATGCCGAACCACCCCGGGTTTCTTTTTGTCGCCGCTCGGGGCATGGTCTGGCGCGATGACTAAAGATTCGTCCGATCTGTTCGGCGCGCTGTTTGAAGCTGCGCCCGCACACCCGACCATGAGCCGCACGGTCCCGGTTCTGGTGCCGATGCCAGCGCCGAAGCCCTATTCCTATGCGGTGCCGGAAGGCATGGCGGTTGAGCCCGGCTCGGTCGTGCAGGTGCCGCTCGGACCGAGGCAGGTGATCGGCGTCGTCTGGGATGGCGGCGACGAGGGCGGCGTCGATCCGAAGAAGCTGCGGCCGATCAGCCATGTCTTCGATTGCCCGCCGCTGACCAAGGAGATGCGCGATTTCATCGACTGGGTGGCCGCCTATACGCTGTCGCCGCCGGGGCTGGTGGCGCGCATGGCGCTGCGCGCGCCCGCAGCCTTCGATCCCGAACCGATGGTCGAGGGCCTTCGTTTTGTCGGCGGCGCACCGGAACGGCTGACACCCGCCCGCACCCGAGTCATGGAGACGGCAAAGGACGGCCTCTCGTGGACGCGCAGCGGGCTGGCGCACGCTGCCGGCGTTTCGACTGGAGTCGTCGACGGGCTGATCGCGCAGGGCATTTTCGAAACCATATTCCTGCCGCCGCCGCCCGTGGTCGCCAGGCCCGATCCGGATTTCACCGCCTCGCGGCTCGAAGGCCCGCAGCGCGAAGCGGCCGATGAAATCCTTGCCGAGGTGCGCAAGGGCGAATTCACCGTGTCGCTGATCGACGGCGTTACCGGCTCGGGCAAGACCGAGGTCTATTTCGAGGCGATCGCCGAGACGCTGAAGCGCGGCAAGCAGGTGCTGATCCTGCTGCCGGAAATCGCGCTGACGGCGAGTTTCCTCGAGCGCTTTCAGGATCGCTTCGGCGCTAAGCCGGCCGAATGGCACTCGGATCTGGCGCCGCGCATGCGCGAAAAAGTCTGGCGGCAGGCGGTGACCGGCGAGGTCCGGGTCGTTGCCGGCGCGCGCTCGGCGCTGTTCCTGCCCTTCGAAGACCTTGGCCTGATCATCGTCGACGAAGAGCACGATCCCGCCTACAAGCAGGAGGATCGGGTCTATTACAACGCCCGCGACATGGCGGTCGTGCGCGGCCGGATCGGCGATTTTCCGGTGGTGCTGGTTTCGGCGACCCCCTCCGTCGAGAGCCAGGTTAACGGCCAGAGCGGGCGTTACAGCACCATCCATCTGCCGACCCGCTACGGGGATGCAGCTCTTCCGGACCTGCATCTGATCGACATGCGCCGGCATGCGCCGGAGCGCGGTGGGTTCCTCTCGCCGCTGCTGATCCGGGCGATCGGCAAGACGGTGGAAAAGGGCGAGCAGTCATTGTTGTTCCTCAACAGGCGCGGCTATGCGCCGTTGACGCTCTGCCGGGTCTGCGGGCATCGCTTCCAATGTCCGCAATGTTCGAGTTGGCTGGTGGAACATCGTTTCCGTGGTCAGATCCAGTGCCATCAATGCGGCTACGCCGAACGGACGCCAGAGGCCTGCCCGGAATGCGGCACGCTCGACCATCTCGTCGCCTGCGGTCCGGGCGTCGAGCGCATTGCCGAGGAGGTTGAGCGGCATTTCCCCGAAGCGCGGACGATCGTGCTCTCCTCCGATATCATGGGCGGCGTCAAGCGGCTGCGGCTGGAGCTGGAGGCCATTGCCAAAGGCGAGGCGGATATCGTCATCGGCACGCAGCTCGTCGCCAAAGGACACAATTTCCCGCTGATGACGCTGGTCGGCATCGTCGACGCCGATCTTGGTCTTGCCAATGGCGATCCGCGTGCGGCCGAGCGGACATTCCAGCTTCTGTCGCAGGTGACCGGCCGCGCCGGGCGAACCGGGCTCAAGAGCCACGGCCTGTTGCAGACCTATCAGCCGCAGCACCCCGTCATGCAGGCGATCGTCTCCGGCGATGCCGGCGCTTTCTATGAGCGCGAGATTTCGGAGCGCGAAAGAGCCATATTGCCGCCCTTCGGCCGGCTCGCCTCGATCATCGTCTCGGCCGATACCCGGCAGGATGCGGAAACTCATGCCCGCGGCCTGCGCAATGCGGCGCCGCAGGTCCAGGGCATATCGGTGCTCGGGCCGGCTGAAGCGCCGCTCGCCCTGGTGCGGGGCCGCCATCGTTTCCGCCTGCTTGTGCACGGCCGGCGCAATTCAGATATGCAGGGGTTCCTTCGCGCTTTGCTGGCACAATCGCCGAAGGAGCGCGGTTCCGTGCAGGTGCAGCTTGACATCGATCCACAGAGTTTCCTGTAGTTTCGCGAAACGGTGCCTTTCCGGCGTCTTCCCCTGTTTCGCCTGTTCATGCCATAAGTCAGCCTCTTGATATGATTGATTTGGTTTAGGTTGATTTGGGGACGACCGATGGAGCTTTATTTTCCGACTGACCTGGGCGAACAGCTTGCCTATTGCTCGGCGGCGTTTACGGCGCTCATCGGGTTCCTCGCGATGTTCGCGCCTGGCTATACCTATCGTTTCCTGAAGTTGCAGGTGCGCGAAGGGCGGCCGGAAGCCTATGCCGAGGGACGTTCGGCCGGCGGCTTCTATCTGGGCTTCGGGCTGGTCGCTATCCTGCTGGCGCAGCCGATGGTCTACCTGGCGCTCGGGGCGTCCTTTGCCGTTGCCGCATTCGGTCGCATCCTCTCGATCATGTCGGATCGGGGAAGCGTTCTCGTGAATTTGTTACTTCTGGTTGTCCAGGCGATTTTGGCGGCTCTACCGCTTCTTTACGGATTGGGCTATATTTGATCGAAAATGATCTCGCTTCGGCTGCAATTGCCCGCGCTATCCCCATGGTTTTGAACTTTTTGCCATCATAAATTCACCCGAATAGCGTATTCGGCTATTACGCGTGTTGCGAGTCTCAATATCCTATGTTAGACGAACCCCGAATTTCGGATGAGGTAGGGGGAAGCCCCTGCTGATTTCTGGGGGAAATCAAAACGAATTCAAGAACATGTGGCTTCCGTCTCCCGGAAGCCGGATTCTTGGGTTGAAATCAGGGAATTTTGTGCCCGTGGCAGACACATCCCAGCATATTTCTGGTGTCGCAGAGCGATATGCCTCGTCATTGTTCGAGCTGGCCCTCGAAGAGGGTGCTGTTCCGGCAGTGACCGCCGATCTCGATCGGTTTCAAGCCATGCTGGATGACAGCGAAGATCTGAAGCGTTTCGTCTCGAGCCCGGTCTTTTCGGCCGAAGAGCAGGTCGGTGCCGTCCAGGCGCTGGCAACGAAGGCGGGCTTCGGCAATTACGTCACCAATTTCCTCAAGGTCGTGGCAGGCAACCGGCGCCTTTTTGCGCTGCCGGGCATGATCAAGGCTTTCCGTATCATCGCCGCGAAGCATCGCGGCGAAGTTTCCGCCGAGGTCACCTCGGCGCATGCGCTGACCCCGGCGCAGGAAGATGAATTGAAGGCGGCGCTGAAGGGCGTCACCGGCAAGGACGTGGCGATTGCCGTCACCGTCGATCCGTCGATTCTTGGTGGCCTGATCGTCAAGGTCGGTTCGCGTCAGATCGATACGTCCCTTCGCACCAAACTCTCCACCCTTAAGCTTGCATTGAAAGAGGTCGGCTGATGGATATCCGCGCCGCGGAAATTTCCGCAATTCTGAAAGATCAGATCAAAAACTTCGGCAAGGAAGCTGAAGTCTCCGAAGTCGGCCAGGTTCTCTCCGTCGGTGACGGTATCGCCCGCGTCTACGGTCTGGACAATGTTCAGGCCGGCGAAATGGTCGAATTCCCCGGCGGCATCCGTGGCATGGCGCTGAACCTCGAATCCGACAACGTCGGCGTGGTTATCTTCGGCTCCGACCGTGACATCAAGGAAGGCGACACTGTCAAGCGCACCGGCGCGATCGTTGACGTTCCGGTTGGTCCGGAGCTTCTCGGCCGCGTTGTCGACGCGCTCGGTAACCCGATCGACGGCAAGGGCCCGATCAATGCGACCCGCCGCGCTCGCGTCGACGTCAAGGCTCCGGGCATCATTCCGCGCAAGTCGGTTCATGAGCCGATGTCGACCGGCCTGAAGGCCATCGACGCTCTGATCCCGGTTGGCCGCGGCCAGCGCGAGCTTGTCATCGGCGACCGCCAGACCGGCAAGACCGCCATCATTCTCGACACGATCCTGAACCAGAAGGCCATCCACGATGCCGGTCCGGACAGCGAAAAGCTGTACTGCGTCTACGTCGCTATCGGGCAGAAGCGTTCGACCGTTGCTCAGTTCGTCAAGGTGCTCGAAGAGCGCGGTGCGCTGAAGTACTCGATCGTCGTCGCCGCAACGGCTTCCGACCCGGCCCCGATGCAGTACTTGGCGCCGTTCGCCGGTTGCGCCATGGGCGAATATTTCCGTGACAACGGCATGCACGCCCTGATCGGCTACGACGACCTGTCGAAGCAGGCTGTTTCCTATCGTCAGATGTCGCTGCTGCTGCGCCGCCCGCCGGGCCGCGAAGCCTATCCGGGCGACGTTTTCTACCTGCATTCGCGCCTTCTCGAGCGCGCCGCCAAGATGAACGACGAACAGGGCGCCGGTTCGCTGACCGCTCTTCCGGTCATCGAAACGCAGGGTAACGACGTTTCGGCGTTCATCCCGACCAACGTGATCTCGATCACCGACGGCCAGATCTTCCTCGAAACCGACCTGTTCTATCAGGGTATCCGCCCGGCCGTTAACGTCGGTCTGTCGGTTTCGCGCGTCGGTTCGTCCGCACAGATCAAGGCGATGAAGCAGGTTGCCGGCTCGATCAAGGGCGAACTCGCCCAGTATCGCGAAATGGCCGCCTTCGCTCAGTTCGGTTCGGACCTCGATGCCGCAACGCAGCGCCTGCTGAACCGCGGCGCCCGCCTGACCGAGCTCCTGAAGCAGCCGCAGTTCTCGCCGCTGAAGACGGAAGAGCAGGTTGCGGTGATCTTCTCCGGCGTCAACGGCTATCTCGATAAGATCGGCGTTGCCCTGGTCGGCAAGTTTGAGCAGGGCCTGCTTTCCTACCTGCGGTCGGAAGGCAAGGACATCCTCGACGCGATCCGCACTGAAAAGGCCATCAGCGATGCGACCAAGAGCAAGCTCATCGCTGCTCTCGACAGCTACGCCAAGTCTTTCGCCTGATCGGACCTCACTTCTAGGACGGATACCGGATGCCTTCACTTAAGGATCTGAAAAACCGGATCGCCTCCGTCAAGGCGACGCAGAAGATCACCAAGGCGATGAAAATGGTCGCCGCGGCGAAGCTTCGGCGCGCCCAGGAGGCGGCCGAGGCCGCACGGCCCTATTCGGAACGCATGAGCGCCGTTCTTGCCAATATCACGGCTGCCGTCAGCGACGCGGACGGTGCGCCGCCGCTGATGACCGGCACCGGCAAGAGCGATGTGCATTTGCTCATCGTCTGCACGGCTGAGCGTGGCCTTTGCGGCGGTTTCAACTCGCAGATCGCACGTTTTGCCCGCGATCACGTCCGCAAGCTGCTGGCCGACGGCAAGACCGTGAAGATCTTCACGGTCGGCAAGAAGGGCTACGACATCCTGCGCCGTGAATATGCTTCGCTGATCGTCGAGCGCAAGGAACTGCGCGACGTCAAGCGTATCGGTTTCGACAATGCCGATGCCATCGGCAAGCGTGTCATCGAAATGTTCGAAGGCGGCGAGTTCGACGTCTGCACGCTGTTCTATTCCGAGTTCAAGTCGGTGATCAGCCAGGTGCCGACCGCGTTTCAGCTCGTCCCGGCTTCGGCTCCGACCGTTGTCGAAGAGGATGCTGAGCATAAGGGTGCCGTTTACGAATACGAGCCGGATGCGGCTTCGATCCTCGCGGACCTGATTCCGCGCAACATCTCCGTCCAGATCTTCCGCGCGCTCCTCGAGAACGTCGCCGGCGAGATGGGCGCCAAGATGAGCGCGATGGACAATGCGACGCGCAACGCTGGTGAGATGATCAACAAGCTGACGCTCAATTACAACCGTCAGCGCCAGGCACAGATCACCAAGGAATTGATTGAAATCATTTCGGGCGCGGAAGCGCTCTGAGGTTAGGAAAAGAGGGTAAGAATATGGCTGACGCAGCTACCCCCGCAGGTTCTGTCGGTAAGGTTACGCAGGTTATCGGCGCCGTTGTGGACGTTGCTTTCGAAGGCGAACTCCCGGCGATCCTGAACGCGCTTGAAACCGACAACAATGGCAACCGTCTGGTTCTCGAAGTCGCACAGCACCTCGGCGAAAACGCGGTCCGCACCATCGCCATGGACTCGACCGAAGGTCTGGTTCGCGGCCAGTCCGTCAAGGACACGGGCGCGCCGATCTCGGTTCCGGTCGGACATGAAACGCTTGGCCGTATCATGAACGTTATCGGCGAGCCGGTCGACGAAGCAGGTCCGCTGAATACCCAGAAG
Source organism: Rhizobium sp. LEGMi-198b (assembly GCF_054114205.1). NCBI lineage: Bacteria > Pseudomonadati > Pseudomonadota > Alphaproteobacteria > Hyphomicrobiales > Rhizobiaceae > Rhizobium > Rhizobium sp. LEGMi-198b. The sequence goes on from NZ_JBSYVH010000004.1 coordinate 494,600, forward strand.
AAGCGCGCCATCCACCAGGATGCTCCGTCCTACGTCGAGCAGTCCACGGAAGCGCAGATTCTCGTCACCGGCATCAAGGTCGTTGACCTGCTCGCTCCCTACGCTAAGGGCGGCAAGATCGGCCTCTTCGGCGGCGCAGGCGTCGGCAAGACCGTTCTCATCATGGAACTGATCAACAACGTCGCCAAGGCGCACGGTGGTTACTCGGTGTTCGCAGGCGTGGGTGAACGTACCCGCGAAGGCAACGACCTCTACCACGAAATGATCGAATCTGGCGTCAACAAGCATGGCGGCGGCGAAGGCTCCAAGGCTGCGCTCGTTTACGGCCAGATGAACGAACCGCCGGGCGCTCGTGCTCGCGTCGCTCTGACCGGTCTGACCGTTGCTGAAAACTTCCGCGATGAAGGCCAGGACGTTCTGTTCTTCGTCGACAACATCTTCCGCTTCACCCAGGCTGGTTCGGAAGTGTCGGCTCTGCTCGGCCGTATTCCTTCGGCCGTGGGCTATCAGCCGACGCTCGCCACCGACATGGGCCAGATGCAGGAACGCATCACCACGACGACGACGGGCTCGATCACCTCGGTTCAGGCCATTTACGTTCCGGCCGACGACTTGACCGACCCGGCACCGGCAACCTCGTTCGCCCACTTGGACGCAACGACGGTTCTGTCGCGCTCGATCGCTGAAAAGGGTATCTACCCGGCCGTCGACCCGCTCGACTCCACCTCGCGCATGCTCGACCCGATGGTCGTCGGCGAAGAGCACTATGAAGTCGCTCGTAAGGTTCAGTCGACCCTGCAGCGCTACAAGGCTCTCCAGGACATCATCGCCATCCTCGGCATGGACGAACTGTCGGAAGAAGACAAGCTGGCCGTTGCCCGCGCCCGCAAGATCGAGCGCTTCCTGTCGCAGCCGTTCTTCGTCGCAGAAGTCTTCACCGGTTCGCCGGGTAAGCTCGTCGCTCTCGAAGACACGATCAAGGGCTTCAAGGGCCTAGTCAACGGCGAATACGATCACCTGCCGGAAGCCGCTTTCTACATGGTCGGCTCGATCGAAGAGGCGATGGAAAAAGCCAAGAAGCTGGCTGCCTGATAAGACCAATCGAACGGCGCGCGAGGTTTCGTGCGCCGTTGCCTTGAAATAAAGACAATCGAGAAGAGACCGGTCATGCCTGACAATTTCAATTTCGAACTGGTATCTCCGGAGCGTCTGCTTCTGTCGGAGCAGGTTATCGATGTCGTCATTCCCGCCAGCGAAGGCGAGATGACCGTCATGGCCCATCATGCGCCGACGATGACCATGATCAAGCCGGGCGTCGTCAAGGTGCATGCCGCATCGGGCAAGAAGCAGGATTACGTCGTGTTCGGCGGCTTCGCCGACATCCTGCCGACCGGCTGCACGCTGCTGGCCGAATCCGCAATTCCGGTAGAAGATCTCAACCAGGATGAGCTGACGCGTCGTATCGATATCGCCAGGGCAGAACTCGAAGATGCCGAGCATCACGAGCACAAGTCGCGCCTTGAGCACTACATCATGGAAATGACGCGGCTGCGCGGCGCAATCGGCCAAGATTGATCCGGTACCTAGTCTCAGGTTTTGAATGAGAGCGGCCTTTGGGGGCCGCTTTTTTGTTGGGTGGTTCGGTTTGCGTCAGCCCTGATAGCCGCCGAGCAAATGCCGATGCAACTGGCTTGCTTCCGGCGAGAGCGCACGGAAGCGGGGGGCGCCCAGATAATAACCGAAGCCGCTTTCGACCCGGTCGTTGCCGATGGTAATCAGTGCGCCCGAGCGCAGATGTTCCTCGATAAGTCCGAGGCTGCCGAGCGCGATACCCTCGCCGCGCAATGCCGCCTCGACCGCCATGATGTAGGTGGAGAAGGATAGCCGCGGTCGGGGCAGTTTGCTCCTCAATGGGTTGCCGATGCGGCCGAACCATTGGCGGAAGCTGATCCAGTGGGCGTTGAAGCGCTCGTAATCGATGAGATCCAGCCCGGCTATGTCAGCCGATGTCAAAGCCTGCGGCTCCAGGCCGCGGCTGGCGAGATAATCGGGCGAGGCGATCGGAACCAGCACTTCCTTCATCAATAGCGTCAGGTTCCAGCGCGGATGTTCGCCGGTGGAATAGAGAATGACGAGGTCGTTGGTTTCCGATGCAAGTTCCGAAGGCGAGTCCGTCGTCAGCAGGCGGACGGAGATGCCGGGGCTCTCCTTGCCGAAATCCTTGAGCCGCTGCCCGAGCCAGAGATGCGAGACCGAGCCGCTGGCAGCGATCGAAATGATCTCGCCTGTGCCGGCGCGGAAAGGCTCCAGGCTCTCCTCGAGATATTCCAGCGTGGCGCGGACGCGCTGAAACAGCCGTTCGCCTTCCGGCGTCAGCGCCAAGTTCCGGCCGCGCCGGGTAAAGAGCGCGGCGCCCAGATGATCCTCCAGCCCCTTGATACGTCGGCTGACGGCCGCTTGCGTGATGTTCAATTCGCGGCCGGCGCGGGAAAAGTTCATCGCGCGCGCCGCGGCATCGAACACGCGAAAGGATTCCAGCGGTATCTTCTCCAGCATTGTCTCTCCATAACTTCAAGTCATCAATATTCCCGATAAATGGCCAGATTTGAAGAGCTGAAATTGTGATGCAGGATTGCGGCATCGAATCTGCTGCGCTTTTCCTGGTGATCCTCGTGTCCTTTTCCATTTCCGCCATTCCAGACATCCACTTTGGCAGCGGCGCGCTGTCCGGCCTTGCCAGCGCCGTCAAATCCTTCGATGGTGTTTCCGCCGCTTTCTTGGTGATCGATGCCTTTCTGGCTCAGTCGGGTCTTGCGAATAAAATCAGAAGCGATCTGACGGAAGCGGGCATCGCCACGCAGGTATTCTCGAATTTCTCCGGCGAGCCGAAACTCGCGCATATCCGCTCGGCGATAGAAGCGGCGAAGGGCGCGGATCTGGTAATCGGCGTCGGCGGCGGTTCGGCGCTGGATATCGCCAAGATCGTCGCCTGTTGCGCAGCATCGGGCGAAGACCCGATGTTTTATGCACTGGCCGCCAATCCCCTACCGAAGAGCCCGCTGAAGAAGATCATGGTGCCGACGACGGCCGGTACTGGCTCGGAGACCTCGGCCACCAATATTTTTGCAGGCCCCGAGGGCAAGAAGCTCTGGATCTGGGGGCTGGAAACCAAGGCAGATCTCGTCATCCTCGATCCGGCTCTGACGACCACGCTGCCGGCGGGTCTCACCGCCTGGTGCGGCCTCGATGCCTTCATCCATGCTTTCGAGGCGGCGACGAACCGCAACACGCATCGCGGTGCGCAGCTCTACGCCTATCAGGCACTGCGGCTGATCACCGGCGCGCTGGAAACGGCGGTGAAGGAGCCCGGCAATATCGAGGCGCGGGGTGACGTGCTGCTCGGCTCCTGCTTCGCCGGCATCGCCATCGACAATTGCGGCACGGCGATTGCCCACAATATCAGCCACGCGCTGGCCGGCCTTGCGCCGGTCCACCATGGGCTTGCAACCGCCCTCGGCTTTGAAGCGACGCTGCCCTGGCTGGTCGAGGCGGATACGGTTGATCTCAACGCTGCCGCAAGGGCTTGCGGCCTCGAAGGTGCGGCGGCGCTGCCCGCCTTCCTCTCCGATTGGATGGACCGTTGCGGTATTGTCCACGCTTTGCCGGCAGCGTTCATACCTTTCGATACGACCGATCTCGCGCGCGAAATGCGCGCTCCGGAAAACCAGCCGATGCGGCGTTCGACCGTACGCGATGTCACGGATGCCGACATCGACCGCTTCGCCGCCACCGTCATGGCGCTGCCGAAAGGAATTTGAGATGACCAAGAATTATACGCGCGACTATTGGGAAGGCGTTCTATCCGGCCTCAAGCTCGAAGGGCGGCATTTCATCGATGGCGCCTATCGCGCCTCTTCCTCCGGCGCGACCTTCACCCGCGTCCGGCCGATGGATGGCAGACCAGGTGCGGAACTGGCCCGTGGCAACGCGGCCGATATTGACGCTGCCGTGGCTGCCGCGCGTGCCGCCTTCGAAAGCGGCATCTGGCGCAGGAAGGAGCCGCTGGAAAAGAAGCGGATCATGCTGAAATGGGCCGAACTCATCCGCGCCCATGGCGAAGAACTCGCCATGCTGGAAACACTTGATGTCGGCAAGCCGGTCATGGCCTCGCTCACCGTCGATGTGCGCCTCTGCGCCGACGGCATCCAGTTTTACGGTGAGATGATCGACAAGATGTATGACGAGATCGCGCCGACCGGGCAGAATGCCCGCGCTTTGGTGCGCAAGGTACCGCTCGGTGTCATCGGGGCGATTACGCCTTGGAACTATCCGATGATCATCGATGCCTGGAAACTCGGCCCGGCCATCGCGGCCGGCAATTCCGTGGTGCTGAAGCCGGCGGAGCAGTCCTCGCTATCCGCCATCCGCCTGGCCGAACTTGCGTTCGAAGCAGGGCTGCCCGCCGGTGTCTTCAACGTCGTCACCGGCTATGGCGAAGAGACCGGCAAGCCGCTGGCGCTGCATATGGATGTCGACATGATCGCCTTCACCGGCTCGACCGAGGTCGGCAAGCTGATCATGGGCTATGCGGCGCAGTCGAACGTCAAGCGCGTGGCGCTGGAACTCGGCGGCAAGTCGCCGTTGGTCGTCTTCGAAGACGCCAATCTCGATGCGGCGGCGAGTGCGGCCGCCTGGGGCTGCTTCTACAATTCCGGCGAAACCTGCCATGCCTCGACGCGGCTGATCGTGCAGCGCTCGATGCAGGAGAAGCTGATTGCGAAGATCGAGGCAGTGACCCGCTTCGATATCGCGCTCAAGCATCCGCTGGACCCCACGGCGCAGATCGGCGCGCTGATCGAGGAGGAGCATATGAACAAGGTGCTGTCGATGATTGCCGCCGGCGAGAAGGAAGGCGCGCGCCGCGCCTTCGGCGCCGAGCGTGTCTTGAGCGAGACTGGTGGCTATTATGTTTCGCCCGGCGTCTTCGTCGACATGAGCAACGACATGAGCCTGGCGCGGCAGGAGATTTTCGGGCCCGTGCTCGCCGCTATTCCCTTCGATACCGAGGAGCAGGCCCTAAAGATCGCAAATGACACCATCTACGGCCTCGCCGGCGCCGTCTTCACCAAGGACATGGATCGTGCTCACCGCTTTGCCGAGGCGATCCATGCGGGCACCGTATGGATCAACACCTATGATATGTCGAATTTTGCCACGCCCTTCGGCGGCTTCAAGCAGTCTGGCTTCGGCCGCGACCGCTCGGTGCATGCGATCGACAAATATTGCGACTACAAGACCATCTGGCAGCAGTTCGGCTAAGGTTTGGGGGGCATGACCATGAGCAAGATTGTTTCCATCGAAATCACCCATCACCGGCTGCCGCTCGATCCGCCGTTCAAGGCGAGCTGGGATGGGCGGCCGCGCTGGCATTTCGATGCGACGATCGTCCGCGTTCGGGATGACGAGGGCCGCGAGGGCATCGGCTCCGGTGACCTAATGAAAGGGTTCGAGGGGCACGAGGATCTGTTCATCGGTCAGGACCCGCGGCATCTGGAGCGCCATTACGAGGTCCTGTCGCATATTAATTTTCACTACGGCCGCTGCTGGCCGATGGATCTGGCGCTCTGGGATCTCTCCGGCAAGATCACTGGCGAGCCGGTTTGGCGGATGCTTGGCGGCCGGGCCAGCCGTGTGCGCCTCTACGCTTCCTCCGGCGTGTTGCGAGAGCCGGCTGCAATGGCGGAGCAGGCGGAACGTTATCTCGAAGAAGGCTTTCCGGCGATGAAGGTGCGTTTCTCTTCGTCTGCGGGCGGGCGCGGCAGTTGGCGGGACGATGTGAAGGCCCTGGAGGCGATCCGTGCGCGTGTGGGCACCAGGCTGGAACTGATGGTCGACTGCAACCAGGGTTGGCGCATGCCGTGGGATACGACATTACCATGGACTTTCAAGGATGCGCTGGCGGTTGCAAAAGAGCTGGAGCGGCTCGGCATCTATTGGATGGAGGAGCCGTTGCATCGTTCTGACCGCAAGGGCATGCAGGAGCTGAAGCAGGCGACCTCCGTGCGCATTGCCGGCGGCGAGATGACGCGGGAGCTGTATGAGTTCCGTGACATCATCGAGGAACGCGCCTTCGATGTCATTCAGCCGGATGTGGCGCTGGTCGGCGGCATCACCGGCTGCCGGCGGCTGGTCTACCAGGCGCGCGAGGCGGGTGTCCAATTTACGCCGCACTCATGGACGAATGGTATCGGTGTGCTGGCGAACGCGCATTTGACCGCGGGTGTCGGGGATGCGCCTTGGCTCGAATATCCGTATGACAATCCGGAATGGAGCGAGGCCCGTCGTGACTATCCGATGGCGATGCCGCTCAAGCACGATGAGGGCTGGCTGGATTTGGGGCTATCTCCCGGCCTCGGTGTTGTTCTCGATGAGGAGCGACTGAAAGCCACTCGCATCTGACATGATGCTCGGCCTTCCCGGTCGAGTTTCGTTTCCCACCTTATCTGCCGCCCAATGGTTTCCCTTGGGCGGCTTTTTTGTCGGATGTGGGCATCGTCCGTGTCGCCTGCTCGCGGGTGCGCGCCCAGCGAATGATTGGGCGTTCCAGGCAGAAATAGCTGAAGGTGCCGATCGCGAAAATGATGAGGATTGCGACGAGGCTCGATGTGATCCATCCGCCAAGCACATCGTCGGAGCCGGTGCCGAAGGTCCAGGGGAAGAGCGTCTTCATCAGCGTCAGCACGATATCCTGCCAGATATAGACGCCGAAGGAGACGGTGGCGACATAGCGGATGAGACTGAAGTCGACAACTCTTCCCAGAAAGACCGACTGCGGCAGAACGCAGAGCGCGACAGCGGCCGCCAGGGGAAGCAGCGGGAATTGATAGGGAATGCCAAGCCAGGCATAGCCTTCCGCTGGGCCGCCGATGGAGTGCGGCAACTGCCATGCGCCCATGACGATCATAAGCGCTCCGATGACATCGTAGATTGCCGAGCGGCGGGCAGGAAGGATGGTCTGGATTCCGGCAGCCAGCGCGCCGATCGCGAATATCGCGAAGAAACCGATGGGATTGTAGCGCGGCATCCATTCCTTGGCGCCGCCCTCGAAGCCATATTGCCATCCCTTCCCGATGTTGTCTGTCGGGAGATAGCTCACCACCAGCCAATGGCCTACCAGCGCCGCCGCGATGATGCCGATCCAGAGCAACCGGCTGACGAGAACGGAGCGTGATCTCGGCGTTGCATGGAACAGCAGCAGGAAGCCGATCGGCAAAAGGACATAGCAGGTTGTCTCGAAGGGGATCGACCATAGGGGGCCGTCACCCTGCACCGGAAAAAAGGTGCGCCAATGCCATTGGCTCATCAGGAAGAAGCCGGCGACGTAGCGGCCGATCAGCTCTCCATCGAGCGGAAATTCATAGATGGTGAAACTCAGCACGAAGCCGACCGTCAGGGCGACCCAGAAGCCCGGCAGGATGCGTGCAGCGCGGCGCATGGTGTAAATCTTCAAAGACGGTAACGGCTGGGCTCTATCCAGCGCCAGCCAGAAGGGACGGGAGAGAAGAAAGCCGCTGAGAACGAAGAAGACCGAGACGCCGTGATTGCCGAAGCGCGCCAACATGAAGGTCAAGTCCAAGGTCGGGGGGATCTTGTTGAAATCCATCCGGAGCGCGAGATGGTGGGCGAGCACCATCAGACATGCGACGGCGCGCATGAAATCCGCTCCCCCAAGACGTTTCTCGTTCTCCATCGCAATACCGCCGAAACTGTCTTCCTATTGGGTTAGGTCATCGAGGCGACTTCGGCAAGCGCAGCTTTGCGGCAAGGTAAACTTCTGGGTGTATAACAGACGTCCGGACCTGGGGTACCAGGTCCGGACGTCAAACCGGTCTTTCGCACCTGCCAGAAACGAAAGACCGTGTTCGGATATTGCAGAAGGCGCTCAGGCGGCGACGGAGCGATAGGGGCGCGTTGCGTGAGCCGGTTTCAAGGCCGCGCTCCACCAATGCAGCTTCGCCATCATCCGCACCAGCGATTGACGTGCCTCGATCGGGTTTTCAAGGGAGCCATCTTCGGCGAACCGGCCCCAGGGATTGGCGAAGCTGACGGTGTCGCGCACGGTTACGGCATGCAGCTCGGCAAAGACCAGCCGCAATTGTTCGACGGCACGAAGCCCGCCGGAAATGCCGCCATAGGAAACGAAGGCGACCGGCTTGCCCTGCCATGGCTCATAAACGAGATCGAGCACGAATTTCAGCGAGGCGGTGAAGCTGTGATTGTATTCCGGCGTGACGACGATGAAGGCATCGGCCTTGGAGAGCCGCTCGGCGAGGGCCGCGACGGCCGGATGCTCGCGGTCGTGCTGCGCCGGCAGGTCGAATTCAAGGGGATCGATAATGTCGATGTCGATCAGCGGATAGTTTTCCAGCTCACGGACGACCCAATTGACCACGCGGTCACATAGTCGGCCCTTGCGGGTGCTGCCGTAGAGAATTGCCAGCTTGGTAGGTCCAGTCATGCGTTGCTCCTGCTTTACGCGCTTCGGAGCAGGAGCTATAGAACCTCAAGTAAAGTTGAGGTCAAGGACGTATGATGGAAAAAATCGAATCCGATCAATTTTCCAAATTGCTGACGGTCGGCGAGGTGGCGGCGCGCAGCGGCGTCGCGGTCTCGACGCTGCATTTCTACGAGGCAAAAGGGCTGATCGAGAGCCATCGCAGCCGCGGCAATCAGCGGCGTTACGCCCGCGAGGTCCTGCGCCGGGTGGCGGTCATCAAGGTGGCGCAGCGTGTCGGCATTCCGCTTGCTGAGATTCAAGCGGCACTCGACACGCTGCCGCAAAGCCGGACGCCGACAGGCGCCGATTGGCGGGCGCTCTCGGCACACTGGAAGGATGATCTCGACAAAAGGATCAAGCGGCTGCAGGGCCTGCGTGATCAACTCGACGGCTGCATCGGCTGCGGCTGTCTCTCGATGCAGACCTGCCCCTTACGCAATCCCTGGGATGTGCTGTCAGAAGAGGGGCCTGGGCCGCGTCTGCTGGATCCCTAGAGTATCCGTGTTTCTTCGAACCACGGAAGTACTCTATCTCTTTGTTTTCAAGCAGGATGCAACACCGTTTCGCACTTTTGCTGGAATTGCTCTGGAGCGCCGTGCCTGCCTAAGCATGAACGCGCGTGCCGGCCATATAATCATCCAGCGCGGCGGCTTCATCCTTCGAGAGATAGAGGCCTTTCTTCGAACGACGCCAAAGGACGTCGGCGGCGGTGTAGGCCCATTCATGCGCCATGAGATAGCGGACTTCCGCTTCATAGAGATCGCTGCCGAAGCTGCGGCCGAGATCGGCCACGGCCTTCGCCTCTCCAAGGAGCATGGCGGCGCGGGTGCCATATCGGCGCACCAGCCGGCGGGCATGCGGGTCGGCGAGGAAGGGATAACGTGCCTTCAACTTAGCGACCTCGGCCTCATAGCCGCGAACCGGAAAATCGCCGCCCGGAAGGGAGCTCTTGGCCGTCCATGGCGTTCCCTTGAGGCCGATGACCTCTCCGATCTTTTCCAGCGCATGTTCGCTAAGGCGGCGATAGGTGGTGAGCTTGCCCCCGAAAACGTTGAGCAACGGCGCCTGTCCCTCGGCGCCTTCGACCTTCAGCACATAATCGCGCGTCGCTTCCTGCGCCTTGGAAGCGCCGTCGTCATAGAGCGGACGTACGGCGGAATAGGACCAGACGATGTCCTCGCGCCGGACCGGCTCCTTGAAATATTCGCTGGCGGCGTTGCAGAGATAGGTGGTTTCCTCGTCGGAAATCTTCACATCCTTCGGATCATCCTTGTAGTCGCGATCCGTCGTGCCGATCAGGGTGAAATCCTGTTCATAGGGGATGGCGAAGATGATACGGTTATCCGGATTTTGGAAGAAATAGGCGCGAGGATCGTCGAACTTTTTGCGGACGATGATATGGCTGCCCTGCACCAGGCGGACATTGTGCACCTGGTTCTTGCCGAAGGCGTCGGACAGGACATGGTCGACCCAAGGACCGGCGGCATTAATGAGCATGCGCGACTGGAACGTGCGCTTCTCGCCGGTGACGGTGTTCTGTGTTTCAATCGTCCAGGTGCCCCCTTCGCGACGAGCGGAAATTACCTTGGTCCGCGGCATGATCGTGGCGCCGCGATCGGCCGCGTCGCGGGCGTTGAGCACGACCATGCGCGCATCGTCCACCCAGCCGTCGGAATATTCGAAAGCCTTGGTAAACAACGCCTTCAGCGGTTTTCCCGCCGGGTCCCTCTTCATGTCCAGCGTCGCGGTCGGCGGCAGCAGCTTGCGGCCACCGAGATGATCATAGAGGAAGAGGCCGAGGCGGATCAACCAGGCCGGGCGGATGCCGCCCTTGTGGTAAGGCAGGACGAAACGCATCGGCCAGATGATGTGCGGCGCCATCGCCCAGAGCACTTCACGCTCCATCAGCGACTCGCGCACCAGGCGGAATTCATAATGTTCGAGGTAGCGCAGGCCGCCGTGGATGAGCTTGGTCGCCCCGGACGATGTGCCGGAGGCGAAATCATTCATTTCCGCAAGCGCCACCTTGTAGCCGCGTCCGGCAGCGTCACGAGCTATGCCGCAGCCGTTGATGCCGCCGCCGATAACGAAAATGTCGTAAATCTGCTCGCTCACCCGCCCCTCCGAAAAGGTCTGCCATTTTGGGAAATGGAAAATTCGAAAATTGATTCATCTAAAACGAAATCAATCCGAATGTCAAACGAACGTTTCGTGACGAAAGCGATGTGAGGATCAATTCTGGCGGCGCGAGGTTTCCAACAGGCGAACGCCGTGTTCCGCCGCGGCGGCGCGGACGGATTCGACGCGACATTCGTCGGTAACGAAAGTATGGACTTGCGAGAGATGGCCGATGCGCACCGGAGCGGTGCGTTCGAACTTGGTGCTGTCGGCCACCAGGATGACATGGCGGGCATTGGCAATGATTGCCTGCGCCACTTTCACTTCGCGGAAATCGAAATCCAAAAGCGCGCCGTCGGCGTCGACAGCCGAAGTCCCGATGATGGCGTAGTCCACCTTGAATTGCCTGATAAAATCGACCGCGGCTTCCCCGACGATGCCGCCATCCGAGCCGCGCACGACGCCGCCCGCGATAACCACTTCGATCGATGGGAAAATACGTAACTTATTGGCAACGTTGATGTTATTGGTGATTACCATCAGTTCGTGATGGCCGAGGAGCGCCTCGCCGACCGCTTCCGTGGTGGTGCCGATATTGATGAAAAGAGAGGTGTTGTTGGGGATCAAGCCGGCGGCGGCGCGGCCGATCGCCTGCTTTTCAGGGGCGGCGATGGAGCGGCGCGCTTCGTATTTGACGTTTTCCGTCCCGCCGGGAAAGATCGCGCCACCGTGGACGCGCGATAGAACGCGGCCGTCACAGAGATCGTTCAAATCCTTGCGGATGGTTTGTGGCGTTACCGAAAAACGCAGCGCCAGTTCCTCCACCAGCACGCGCCCCTCAGCCTTGGCGATTTCCAGAATCTCAGTCTGGCGTCCGGATAGGAACATTGTCGACGCTCCCTTTCTTTCGTTTTTTCGTCATCATATGATAAAGTGAAAATTCCGCAATTGCCGACGCGCGGATTCTGCACATTGGGGAGGTCATGGTGTTTCATCCGAAGCTATTCGAAAATCGCAATGTCGTCGTCACCGGCGCCGGCCGTGGCATCGGGCTGGAGGTGGCGCGGCAGTTTCTCGATTGCAGTGCGCGCGTTCTCGTCCATGTCGGCCGCGACCCCGGCCGCGAGCTGCCGGATTTTTTGATGGAGGCAGAACTCGATCGTCGCGCCTTTCTCGTTCCTGCTGATTTCACCAGTGAAAGCGGCACCAGGGACTTTGCTCTCGCCGCCGCTGATGTATTCGACCGCATCGATGTGCTGGTCAATAATGCCGGTACCATGGTCGGCCGCTTTCCGGCCGGCGAATTGACCGACGAGTGGTATGACCGGATTGTCCAGCTCAACCAGACCTCGGTCGTCGAGGTGACCAGGGCGCTGTTGCCGCTATTGCGGGCGGCCGGGCAGGCGGCGATCGTCAATACGGTCTCGATCTCGGCTTTGACCGGCGGCAGTCCTGGGTCGGCGATCTATTCCGCCTCCAAGGCTTTCGTCGCTACCTACTCGAAGGCTTTGGCGCGCGAGCTGGCGCCGGACGGGATCCGGGTGAATTGCGTATCGCCGGGAACCATCGCCACCGATTTCCACGAGCGTTATTCGTCGAAGGAAAAACTCGAACAGACCCGCCGGTCGATCCCGTTGCAGCGTCTGGGCACAGCGGAGGATTGTGCGCCTGCCTATCTCTTCCTCGCCGCGCCAACGCTCTCGGGCTACATCACCGGCCAAGTGATCGAGATCAACGGAGGACAGCTTATCTGCTGATAATCGGACCTTTTTTGGTGTTCTGCGACCTTTTGAACCAGCTTATGGATTCATAATATTATAAACATATCTCTATGTGAGTTATCACTAGAGGCCATCCTATGTCGCTGTCTCCACCGCCTGGCGGTGCCGCCGAGCATAATGTCGAGGAACTGACGGCGGAGGCCCGGCGGGCGAGCATTTTGTTGAAGGCTCTGTCGCACGAGACGCGGCTGATCATCCTCTTTATGCTGGCCACAGGCGAAAAGACCGTTACGGAGATCGAGGGGTTGCTCGGTCTGCAGCAGGCGGTGGTTTCTCAGCACCTGGCGCGGCTTCGCCTGGAAAAGCTGGTCGATACGCGTCGCGAAGGCCGGCTCATCTATTATGCTGTCGCCAGTTCTGAAATCTGCGCCGCAATCAATTCGCTGCAAAAAATCTTCTGCACGGGCGATTGCTGAAACGTCCTCCTCGGGCTCTGTCTGGCTTGAGCCGCGACTGCCGACTGGCCTCTGCGTTTATTCGGAAATTTCCGAAGCCTCGTTTTGGCCTTCAATTCATCATCGTATCGTCAACTGCCTGACATCACAGTGTTATGCAAGGCCGCTAATACTCCCTTATAAGATAAAAGGAGGATAGGCCGTGCAGAATAGTGAAATGACGATTTCGGAAGTTCTGCGAGATCCGATGATCCGCCAGATGCTCCGTGCCGATCGCGTATCGTTGAGCGACTTTGCGAAACTTCTGGAAAAAACGGCCCGTGCGAGAAATGCTGCCTCTGCCGAACAGGATGCGATACCGTTTATCCCTCGCGTTTTCATTGAGCGCTCATCGGCTGGTGGCGAGACCGCTCTCTAGGGAATCTTCGGAGGGGCACGATTTCCGACGACAGCAGTAGAAGCTAGTGAATGCAGCCGGATTTGGCGAAAGCCTTTCCGGCTGCATTCTTACTTGCGCCTTCAGAGGCAGGAACGGGGTGTGATTGCTGGAGGAGTGCGGTGAACCGCCCCAATGCCTCACTTCTATTTTCCAATGTTGCGCTGATGCCCTGGCCCGTTTAACTCTCGCATTCAGGAGAGTTAAATGATCGATAAGCTGGAATTCTTCATCGCGCTTGCCAACCAGAAGCATTTCGGCCGTGCTGCGGAGGAATGCGGGGTGACGCAGCCGACATTGTCGGCGGCGATCAGGCAGTTGGAGGATCAGCTCGGCGTCATGCTCGTCAGCCGCGGCTCGCGCTTTCAGGGGCTCACGCCGGAGGGCCAGCGGGTGCTGGAATGGGCGCGACGCATCGTCGGCGATACCAGAACCATGCGCGAGGAAATGCGGGCTGCGCGCAAGGGGCTTGCCGGCCATCTCCGCATCGCCGCCATTCCGACGGCGCTTGCCATGGTGCAGAAGATCACCGCGCCGTTTCAGGAGCGGCATCCCGACGTCACCTTCTCCATTACCTCGCGCAATTCGCTGCAGGTGCTGAGCCTGCTTGAAAACCTCGAGATCGATGCCGGCATCACCTATCTGGAAAACGAGCCGCTCGGCCGCGTCACCAGCGTGCCGCTTTATGCCGAGCGCTATCATCTGATAACGGCGGCCGGCAGTCCGCTGGCGGAGCGCACAAGCGTAACGTGGAAGGAAGTGGGCGATCTTCGGCTTTGTCTATTGACGGCCGATATGCAGAACCGCCGGATCATCAACCGGCATCTCGGCGAAGCCGGCGCGACCGCCCGGCCGACGCTGGAATCCAATTCGATGATCGTGCTGTTTTCCCATGTCCAGACCGGACGCTGGGCGAGCATCATGCCGAAGAATATCGCCGATTCCTTCGGCTTTCCGGCCGATATTCATAAGATCCCCATCACGGAGCCGGAGGCGGAGCATCTCGTCGGCCTGGTAGCCACCCATCGCGAACCGTTTACGCCGCTTGTCTCCGCTTTGCTGCACGAGGCACGATTGCTGGCCGAAGGCAATAAGAGTCGATAGGAGTTTTCTATCGACTGACGGGATTACCTTATTGATCCCCCGCCTCTTCCTTGCGATTTTTGTTTGGTGAGCACGCGTCGACGCCTGTTTACGGAGGAAAGCCTGGGAGGGCTGCATATGAATTTGCATCTTGGTTCGGGCGAGATCGCGGCCCGCGCCGGCGTTATCATCGACAGCATGAAGTCGATGGAAGGTCCGCTCCTGCCGATCCTGCACGGGATCCAGGAGGAATTCGGTTATGTGCCGCAGGATACGCTTCCGTTGATCGCCAAGGCCCTGAACCTATCGCGCGCCGAAGTGCATGGCGTGATGACCTTCTACCATGATTATCGCGATCATCCCGCTGGCCGTCATGTCCTGAAGCTCTGTCGTGCCGAAGCCTGTCAGTCGATGGGCGGCGATGCGCTGGCCGAGCACGTCAAGCGGCTGCTTGGTATCGATTTTCACCAGACGACGCTGGATGGCAGCGTGACGCTGGAGCCGGTCTACTGTCTCGGCCTCTGCGCCTGCGCGCCGTCGGCGATGCTGGACGGCGAGCTGCACGGCCGCCTGGACGATGAGGCCGTCGAAGACCTCGTGAAGGAGGCGCGCCGATGACGGTGAAGATTTACATTCCCCGCGATGCTGCCGCTCTTTCCCTCGGTGCCGAAAAGGTGGCGAAGGCGGTCGCGCAGGAGATCGCCAGCCGGGGTCTTGATGCGCAGATTGTGCGCAACGGCTCGCGCGGCATGTTCTGGCTGGAGCCGCTGGTCGAGGTCGAAGTCGACGGCAAGCGTATCGGTTATGGGCCGGTGAAGGCCAAGGACGTGGCTGATATTTTCGATGCCGGGCTGATCACCGGCGGCGCTCATCCGCTCTGTCTTGGGGAGGTCGAAAACCTCCCATTCCTCAAGGAACAGACCCGTCTCACTTTCGCCCGTTGCGGCATCACAGATCCTCTTTCACTGGAAGACTATGAAGCCCATGGCGGTCTGAAGGGGGTGCGTCGCGCCGTCGACATGGCGGCAGGCGATATCGTCAAGGAGGTCACCGATTCCGGCCTGCGCGGTCGCGGTGGTGCAGGTTTCCCGACCGGTATCAAATGGAAGACGGTGCTCGACGCGCCGGGCGACCGCAAATACATCGTCTGCAATGCCGACGAGGGCGACAGCGGCACCTTCGCCGACCGTATGATCATGGAAGGCGATCCCTTCGTGCTGATCGAGGGCATGGCGATCGCCGGCCTAGCGACCGGCGCGACCAAGGGTTTCGTCTACACGCGCTCGGAATATCCGCATGCGATTGCCGTCATGACCGAGGCGGTCGAGATCGCCAGAGCTGCCGGCATTCTCGGTGCCTCGGTGCTTGGCTCCGGCAAGGCTTTCGATATGGAGATCCGCAGCGGCGCCGGTGCCTATGTTTGTGGCGAGGAAACGTCGCTGCTCAACAGCCTGGAAGGCAAGCGCGGCGTTGTGCGCGCCAAGCCCCCGCTGCCGGCGCATAAGGGCCTGTTCGACTGTCCGACCGTCATCAACAATGTCATTTCGCTCGCCTCCGTCCCGGTCATCATGGACAAGGGGGCTGCCTTCTACCGCGATTTCGGCATGGGCCGTTCGCGCGGCACGATTCCTCTCCAGATCGCCGGCAACGTCAAACATGCTGGCCTCTATGAGACGGCCTTCGGCCTATCGCTTGGCGATATCGTCGACAGGATCGGCGGCGGCACGAGGTCTGGCAGGCCGGTGAAGGCGGTGCAGGTCGGCGGGCCGCTGGGGGCTTATTTCCCTCGCAAGCTCTTCGATACGCCCTTCGACTATGAAGCCTTTGCGGCCAAGGACGGGCTGATCGGCCATGCCGGCATCGTCGTCTTCGACGATACGGCCGACATGTTGAAGCAGGCGCGTTTCGCCATGGAATTCTGCGCGGTGGAAAGCTGCGGCAAGTGCACGCCCTGCCGTATCGGCTCGATCCGCGGCGTCGAGACGGCAGACAAGATCGCACGCGGCATCGAGCCGGAACAGAACCGGGCGCTGCTTGCCGATCTCTGCAACACGATGAAATTCGGCTCGCTTTGCGCACTCGGCGGGTTCACGCCCTATCCGGTCATGAGCGCGATGACGCATTTTCCGGAGGATTTCTCTCCGGTTCCCCTGATTGAAGCGGCGGAGTAAGACCAGATGTCCCTTGTTTCCGAAATTGATTACGGTACTCCAGCCTCCCGCTCCGAAAGCATGGTGTCCTTGACCATCGACGGGCAGCAAATCACCGTGCCGGAAGGCACCTCGGTCATGCGCGCGTCGAGAGAAGCCGGGATCATGGTGCCGAAGCTGTGCGCCACCGACATGATCGATGCCTTCGGCTCCTGCCGCCTCTGTCTGGTCGAGATCGAGGGAAGGGCAGGCACGCCGGCTTCCTGCACGACGCCGGTGGCGCCGGGCATGGTGGTGCACACACAGACCGGACGATTGAAGGATATTCGCCGTGGCGTGATGGAGCTTTATATCTCCGACCATCCGCTCGACTGCCTGACCTGCGCCGCCAATGGCGATTGCGAATTGCAGGACATGGCAGGCGCTGTCGGTCTGCGCGACGTGCGCTATGGCTACGACGGCGACAATCACGTCAAGGCACGCAACAACGGCGACATCAATCAGAAATGGATGCCGAAGGACGAGTCCAATCCCTATTTCACCTATGATCCGTCGAAATGCATCGTCTGCTCCCGTTGCGTGAATGCCTGTGAGGAGGTGCAGGGCACCTTCGCGCTGACTATCGAGGGCCGCGGTTTTGGCTCGCGCGTCTCGGCGGGCATGCATGAGCATTTCATCGATTCGGAATGCGTTTCCTGCGGCGCCTGCGTGCAGGCTTGCCCGACCGCGACTCTGACCGAGAAATCGGTGATATCGATCGGCCAGCCGGAACACTCCGTCGTCACCACCTGCGCCTATTGCGGCGTCGGCTGCTCGTTCAAGGCGGAAATGCGCGGCGAGGAACTGGTACGCATGGTGCCCTGGAAGGACGGCCAGGCCAATCGCGGCCATTCCTGCGTCAAGGGCCGCTTCGCCTATGGCTATTCGACCCACAAGGACCGCATCCTCAATCCGATGGTTCGCGAGAAGATCAGCGATCCCTGGCGCGAAGTCACCTGGGATGAGGCGTTTGCGCACATCGCTACGGAATTCAAGCGCCTGCAGTATCAATACGGCCGCGACTCCATCGGTGGTATTACCTCGTCGCGCTGCACCAATGAGGAGACCTACCTCGTGCAGAAGCTGGTGCGCGCCGGCTTTGGCAACAACAATGTCGATACTTGCGCCCGCGTCTGCCATTCGCCAACCGGCTACGGCCTCGGCCAGACCTTCGGCACTTCGGCCGGCACGCAGGATTTCGACAGCGTCGAACATTCCGATGTCGTCGTCGTCATCGGCGCCAATCCGACGGACGGCCATCCGGTCTTCGGTTCGCGGCTGAAGAAGCGGCTGCGCCAGGGCGCCAAGCTTATCGTCATCGATCCCCGCCGCATCGATCTGGTGCGCACGCCGCATGTCGAGGCGAGCTATCACCTGCCGTTGAAGCCGGGCACCAATGTCGCCATGCTGACGGCGCTCGCCCATGTCATCGTCACTGAAGGCTTGTTCGACGAGAAGTTCATCCGCGAACGCTGCGACTGGTCCGAATTCGAAGATTGGGCTGCCTTCGTCGCCGAGCCGCAGCATAGCCCGGAGGAGACGGAAAAGTTCACCGGCGTTCCCGCCGATCTCGTGCGTGGCGCGGCCCGCCTCTATGCCAAGGGCGGCAATGGCGCGATCTATTACGGCCTTGGCGTCACTGAGCACAGTCAGGGCTCGACGACCGTTATGGCGATCGCCAATCTCGCCATGGCGACGGGCAATATCGGCCGTCCGGGCGTCGGCGTGAACCCGTTGCGCGGCCAGAACAATGTGCAGGGCTCCTGCGACATGGGGTCCTTCCCGCATGAGCTGCCGGGCTATCGCCACATCTCCGACGATGCGACGCGTGACATCTTCGAAAAGCTCTGGGGCGTAAAGCTCAACAACGAGCCCGGTCTGCGCATCCCCAACATGCTCGATGCCGCCGTCGATGGCACCTTCAAAGGCATCTACATCCAAGGCGAGGATATTCTGCAGTCCGATCCGGACACCAAGCATGTCGCCGCCGGCCTTGCCGCCATGGAATGCGTCGTCGTTCACGACCTCTTCCTGAATGAGACGGCCAACTACGCCCACGTCTTCCTGCCGGGCTCGACCTTCCTCGAAAAGGACGGCACCTTCACCAATGCCGAGCGTCGCATCAATCGCGTGCGCAAAGTCATGACCCCACGCAACGGCTATGGGGATTGGGAAGTGACGCAGAAGATGGCGCAGGCCATGGGCCTTGCCTGGAACTATACGCATCCGTCCGAGATCATGGACGAGATCGCCGCGACCACGCCGAGCTTCGCGCTTGTCTCCTATGACTATCTGGAAAAGATGGGCTCGGTGCAGTGGCCATGCAACGAGAAGACGCCTCTTGGCTCGCCGATCATGCATGTCGATGGTTTCGTGCGCGGCAAGGGCAAGTTCATCCGCACGGAATATGTCGCGACCGACGAACGCACCGGCCCGCGCTTTCCGCTGCTGCTCACCACCGGGCGTATTCTCAGCCAGTACAATGTCGGCGCCCAGACGCGGCGGACGGATAATGTTGTCTGGCATGCGGAGGACCGGTTGGAGATCCATCCGCACGATGCCGAACAGCGCGGCATCCGCGACGGCGATTGGGTCAAGCTCGCCAGCCGCTCGGGCGACACGACGCTGCGTGCGCTGATTACCGACCGCGTGGCTCCTGGCGTCGTCTATACGACCTTCCATCATCCGGACACGCAGGCGAATGTCATCACCACCGATTATTCCGACTGGGCGACGAACTGCCCGGAATACAAGGTGACGGCGGTGCAGGTTTCGCCCTCCAACGGCCCGTCGCAATGGCAGATCGACTATGACGAACAAGCGCGGCAATCGCGCCGGATTGCTGGGAAGCTGGAGGCAGCGGAGTGATATCCGATGGATTGACCCCTTCTCCCCGTCGGGGAGAAGGAAGGGTCGCCACATGACCCGTTTCACCCCCACCACGACCGTCCCCGAAACTGCCCGCCGCAATGGCCTGGTACGCTCGGGTACGCGCACCGTGCCGGAAGAAGTTCCGATTGCCTTTTCCTATGGCGGCACGTCGCATGCGGTGATGATGGGTACGCCTGCCGATATCGAGGATTTTGCGGTCGGCTTCAGCCTGACCGAGGGCATCATTACCAATGTCGATCAGATAGCCGCGATCGAGCCGATAGAGGACGAGCGGGGGATCGATATGCAGATCACTCTGGTCGATGACGCGGCCGATGCGCTGCGCGTCCGGCGGCGGCATATGGCCGGGCCGGTCGGCTGTGGGCTCTGTGGCATCGAATCGATCGAGCAGGCGGTGCGCGAGGTGCCGGATGTTTCGAAGGTCGCTCTGACAATCTCGTATGGGGATATCGTCAAAGCGGTCGCTCTTTTGAGCGACGCGCAGGTGTTGAACCATGAGACCCGCGCCGTGCATGGGGCGGGCTTTTATATCCCGGCCGAGGGATTGATCGCCGTGCGTGAAGATGTCGGGCGCCATAATGCGTTGGACAAGCTCTGCGGCGCCCTCATCCGTTCCGGCCATAAGGGGCCTGAGGGCGTCGTTGCCGTCACCAGCCGCTTGTCGGTCGAGATGGTGCAGAAGGCTGCGATACTGGGCAGCTCCGTCCTCATTGCCATTTCCGCGCCGACCGCACTTGCCATCCGCACCGCCGAAGAAGCCGGCATGACGCTGGTAGCACTGGTGCGCGGCGACGATTTCGAGATTTTCACCCATCCGCAGCGCATTACCCCAGGGAGCATCGCCGATGTCGCCTGACGAAACACCCCACGGCAAAACGTCAGCCAAGCTCGTCTATATGGCGAACCAGATCGCCACTTTCTTCAAAACGCAGCCAGCCAACGAGGCGGCACAGGGCGTTGCGACGCATATCAATAAATTCTGGGATCCGCGGATGCGGCGGCAGTTTTTCGAAATAATTGATAATGGAAATAGTGGATTGGATCCCTTGGTGCTGGAGGCAGCCCCATTGATCCATAGGCCGGAGCCAGTCAAGCAAGACTGATCCGGTCAAATATTAGATATTCTTAATAAGAAGGGAGGATGGCGGAATCTGCCTATTAATGCAATTTAAGGTAGAATACTTGAGAAGTTCCAGTCTCTGAATCAAGGAGGAGTTGTTCATGACGACTGCGGAAACAGATATTTCAAGAGAACAGATAACATCAGGTTTGCTCGATCGGGAGCGCATTATCGCCAAACCCGGCTTCAATCGATGGCTGGTGCCGCCGGCAGCTCTGGCGATCCATCTTTGCATTGGCATGGCTTATGGTTTCAGCGTCTTCTGGCTGCCATTGTCGAAAGCGCTCGGCATATCGACGCCGCCGGCCGAATGCGCTGGCCTCAATCTTCTTTCCGCCCTCGTCACCACGAGCTGCGATTGGCGCGTCAGCGATCTCGGCTGGATCTATACCTTGTTTTTCGTATTGCTGGGCTCTTCCGCTGCCATTTGGGGCGGCTGGCTGGAGCGGGTCGGGCCGCGCAAGGCGGGCGTCGTCTCCGCTTGCTGCTGGTGCGGTGGCATTCTGGTTGCCGCGATCGGCGTCGTCTTCCATCAGCTTTGGCTGATGTGGATCGGCGCCGGCGTCATCGGCGGCGTTGGTCTCGGTCTTGGCTATATCTCGCCGGTGTCCACGCTGATCAAATGGTTTCCCGACCGGCGCGGCATGGCGACGGGCATGGCTATCATGGGCTTCGGAGGAGGAGCGATGATCGGCGCGCCGCTCGCCAACCTGCTGATGACCAGCTTCCGCAGCGACGGTTCAGCCGGAGTCTGGCAGACATTCGTCGTCATGGCGGCGATCTACTTCGTCTTCATGATGGGCGGCGCCTTCGGCTACCGCCTGCCGCCGGCCGGCTGGCGCCCGGATGGATGGACGCCGCCCGCCGCCAAGAGCACGATGATCACGACCAAGCACGTGCATCTGCGCGACGCCCATAAGACCAAGCAGTTCTGGCTGATCTGGACCGTGCTATGCCTCAACGTCTCGGCTGGCATCGGCGTCATCGGCATGGCTTCGCCGATGCTGCAGGAAATCTTCGGTGGTGCGCTGATCGGTCTGCCGGATGTGACGTTCGCCGCTCTGAGCAAAGACCAGGTGGCCGCCGTCGCTGCGATCGCCGCGGGCTTTGCCGGTCTCCTATCGCTGTTCAATATCGGCGGTCGCTTCTTCTGGGCATCCTTGTCCGATAGAATCGGGCGCAAGAACACCTACTATTGCTTCTTCGTTCTCGGCATCGCGCTCTATGTCCTTGCACCGTGGGCAGCGGGCATTCACAGCAAGGTGCTGTTCGTGGGTGCCCTTTGCATCATCCTGTCGATGTATGGCGGCGGCTTCGCCACGGTTCCCGCCTATCTCGCCGATATCTTCGGCACGCAGTTCGTCGGCGCGATCCATGGCCGGTTGCTCACCGCCTGGGCGACGGCCGGCATCATCGGTCCGGTGGTGGTCAACTATATCCGCGAGGCGCAGAAGGCCGCCGGTGTCGAAGGCGCGCAGCTTTACAGCTTCACCATGTATATCCTCGCCGGCATGCTGGCACTGGGTCTGATTGCCAACTCGCTGGTGAAGCCGCTCTCGGACAAATGGTTCATGTCGGATGGCGAGGTTGCGGCCTTGCAGGCGAGAACCGCCGCCGCGAACGCCGGTCCCACCGGTTCCTTCGGCATCGGCACGGGCGGCCTCGATGCCAGGGCGCTGATCGCCTGGGCGATCGTCGGCATCCCGCTGCTCTGGGGCGTCTGGGTGACGATCAAGAGCACATACGCGCTGTTTGGCTGAACCCCGGCACGGCGACTGCATGCAGAAGCCGTCCTGGAAAACCGGGGCGGCTCTATTCATAGAGAATGGTATGAAGAACGAGCGTTTAGGCGGCGAGTTCTTCCGTTTCGTTTTCCTTGAACATCTTGGCGAGGTTCAGGAAGCAGATCATGCCGCTTTCGGTGGCGATGATGCCTTCGCAGAAGGCGCGATCGAAGGAAGCCGTGACCTCAGGGACCGGCTGGACCTGGCTCGAGGAGATCGTCAGGATGTCGGAAACGCGGTCGACCAGCATACCGATGACCATGTTGTGGACTTCGGCGACGACGATGGCGCTGCGCTCGTTTGCGACCGTGCTCTTCATGCCGAGCTTGTAGGCGAGATCGATGATCGGAATGACCGAGCCGCGCAGGTTCATGACGCCGATGACATCGGCCGGCGCATGCGGGATCGGCGTCGACGGCGCCCAGCCGCGGATTTCGCGGATCGTGGTGGTCTTGACGCAGAACTCCTGATCATGAAGCCGGAAGGCAATGATCTCCAAGGTGTCGCCGCTGAAGCTGGTGGAATTGATCGTGGCCATGAACATTCTTCCCATTCAAGTATGGCGCCAAAACTGACGCGTTATCATGAGAATAACGCAAGAATGTTGCTCAAACCTAAACCTGCCGAAGAGATTTCGGCAGGATATACTTTAGGTACTTCTCAAGATCAGGCCTATTGGGCCAGCACCTTGTCGATCTGTTCCAGTGCCCAATCGACCTGATCGCGGGTGATGACCAGGGGCGGCGCGAGGCGGATCGTGTGGTCGTGCGTGTCCTTGGCGAGCAGGCCGATATCCTTGAGCTGGTAGCAATATTGTCGTGCCCCGCCGGCTTCCGGCACCAGCTCCACCGCCATCATAAGGCCGCGGCCGCGGACGTCCTTGACGATATTCGAACGGATCGAGCGCAGGCCTTCGAGGAAATAATCGCCCATGACGGCGGCGTTCTCGATCATGCCTTCTTCAGTCAGGACGCGCAGCGCGGCGCGAGCGACGGCGCAGGCCAGCGGATTGCCGCCGAAGGTGGAGCCATGCTGGCCGGGCTTCAGGACGCCGAGCACTTCTGAATTGGAAAGCACGGCGGAAACGGGATAGAAGCCACCCGACAGAGCCTTGCCGATCAGCGTCACGTCGGCCTCGATGCCCTCATGCTCCTCGGCGAGCAGCTTACCCGTGCGGCCGAGGCCGGTCTGGATCTCATCGAGGATGAGGGTAACGTTGTTGACGGTGCAGAGTTCGCGCACGCGGGTGAAGTAGCCGGGCGCGGGAATGATGACACCGGCCTCGCCCTGGATCGGCTCGATCAGCGCTGCGACGGTGTTTTTGTTGATCGCGGCAGCAAAGGCCTCAGCATCGCCGAAAGGAACGGTGCGGAAGCCCGGCGTATAGGGGCCGAAGCCGGTGCGGGCATCCGGATCGGTCGAGAAGCTGATGATGCTGAGCGTCCGGCCGTGGAAATTGTTGGAGCAGACGATAATCTCGGCCTGGTTTTCCGGAACGCCCTTCACCTCATAGCCCCATTTGCGCACCGCCTTGATCGCGGTTTCGACGGCTTCGGCGCCGGAGTTCATCGGCAGGATCTTGTGCGAGCCGGTCAGCGCCGCCAGCTCCTCGTAGAGATAGGCGAGCTGGTCGTTGCGGAAGGCGCGGGAGGTGAGCGTCAGCTTGCCGGACTGCTCGATCATCGCCTCGCGGATTTTCGGATGGCAATGCCCCTGGTTGACCGCGGAATATGCTGACAGGCAATCGAGGTAGCGCTTGCCGTCGGTGTCCCAGACATAGACACCTTCGCCGCGGGTCAGCACGACATCGAGCGGCTTGTAATTATGGGCGCCGAGGCGCTGTTCAGTGGCGATAAGATCGGTTGATGCGCTCATGGTAAGTTCCCCCCGAGAATTATGCTGCCCGTGTCGGGCGATCGAAAATGCGTCGTCCGAAGAGGCTCGCCGCCATCTCCACCAGGACGCGGGCGCTCTTGCCGCGGTCGTCGAGGAAGGGATTGAGCTCGACCAGATCGAGCGACGAGACGAGGCCGCTGTCGGACAGCATTTCCATGATGAGATGGGCTTCGCGGAAAGTCGCGCCGCCCGGCACCGTCGTCCCGACACCGGGCGCGATATCCGGATCGAGGAAATCGACATCGAAGCTGACATGCAGCAGGCCATTGGCGGCGCTGATGGTGTCGAGCACCTGGCGCATGATGGCTGCCACGCCCTGCTCGTCCAACGAGCGCATATCGAAGACGTTGACGCCATGCTCGCGGATTTCCTGGCGCTCGTGCGGGTCGACGGAGCGTATGCCGACCTGGAATACCTTCTTCGGATCGACCAGCGGGCGGGAGGCCGGCAGGATATCGGCAATCTCCGCTTCGCCGCAGAAGAAGGCGACCGGCATGCCGTGAATATTGCCCGATGGAGATGTGGCCGGCGAATTGAAGTCTGAATGCGCGTCGAGCCAGAGCACGAACAGCGGCCGGCCAACCTCAGCCGCATGGCGCGCCATGCCGGAGACGCTGCCCATGGAAAGGCTGTGATCGCCGCCGAGGATCAGCGGGAAGCCGCCCGATGAGGCAACTTCGTAAACCTTGGCTTCCAGAGCGCGGGTGAAGGCGCCAACGGTCTTCAGATTATGCGCTTTCGGATGGTCCGGCAGGTCGGCGGCGGGGGCCGGATGCAGGTCGCCGCTGTCGGTGACGCGATGGTCGAGTTCGGTCAGCATCGTCTCGATGCCGGCGATGCGCAGAGCCGTCGGGCCCATGCCGGCGCCGCGGCGGCCGGAGCCTTCCTCGAGCGGAACGCCGATCAGCGTGATGGATGTGGATTGTACGTTCATCGGCGGTCCTCCGTTCAGCGCATAAGCCCGAAAAGTGCAGAGCGACTTTCGAAAGGGCTTATGCGCGATCCAAGATACAGGTTGGCTGTCGGTGTTGATTATCAGCGACGGAGATGACAGCAAAAAGATGGAAAATTGTCAAAAATTGAGTAGTCTTCGACAGATTGATAAATGCCATTTAGCAGAATGATAAGTCCATGGATGATCTCGATCGTGACCTCCTGAGCGCGTTGCGCCACAACGCCCGCACCTCCGTCTCGTCGCTTGCGGCAGCGACCGGCGCCTCACGCGCCACCGTGACGGCGCGCATCGAACGGCTGGTCGACAATGGCACCATCACCGCCTTTACCATCAGAACCGGCCACGAGGCCCGCTCCGCCGGGGTGCGCGCCATCGTCATGATCGAGGTGCTCGGCAAATTGGCGGATAAGGTCGCCGATCAGCTTCGCGGCCTGCCGCAGGTGAGGGCGCTGCACAGCACCAACGGAAAATGGGATTTCATCGCCGAGCTGGAGGATCGCGATCTCGCTTCCTTCGACGAAACGCTGCGCAGGATTCGCTTGATCAACGGTATCAACACGACGGAGTCCAATATCCTGCTGAAGACGAGCAAGATGGGATTTTAAACATTCTTTCCAAGGAGGCACCACCCGCCCTCGCCCTTTGAGGCTCCAGCCCCCTTCGACAAGCCCAGGAGGCTTGCGGGTGAGGACTGATCTCTTGCGTGCTCCAAAACTCTCTCAACCTCACCCTGAGGTGCTTTGACGTTTAAGCGTCAGCGAAAGCGGCAAGGCCTTGAAGGGCGAGGTGGCCGCGGATTGGCTTGAGCAGAAAGTCGTGTGATCTCCTCAATACTCATGCTCATAAACAATCCCGGCTTCGCCTGCCCCATCCGAGCCGGCTGCGCCCCGTAGCTTAACGCCGCGGCCTACGTCGAGATTGATGATCGCCTTGGTGTTGTTGGAGGCGCCCTGCTGCAGCTCGATATAGGTGCGCTTGTTCAGATATTTACCGGCGCCAACCTGGGCCTGGCCCTTTGAGTCCGTCGTGATGTCGAGATCGTCGACGCCGAGATGGCTGCGCAGCCCCTCGAACAAGGAGGTGGAACGGCCGCCGGCGAGCTGGCTCGCGGCATCGGCGAGCTGGGCGATCTGCAGGGCTGAAAGCTTGGACATCGATTGACCGAAGATCAGTTGCGCCAGCACCTCGTCCTGCGGCAGGGCAGGCGACGAGGAAAAGCTGATCTTCGGGTCGGTAGCCAAACCCGTGACGTCGACGGTGATGGTTGTGGAATTCACGGTCGATGTGGCTTCCATGTCGAGGGCAGGCGTCAGGTCGCCACCGAAGGTGATCTTGCTGCTGTTGGTGAAATCCAGACGGCGGCTGAGGATAGTCAGGCGTCCGCGCCGCATGGTGAAGCCGCCGGAGACGATCGGATTGGCGGCCGTGCCGCGAACGGTGATGTTGCCGCCGAGTTCCGCGTCGATGCCGCGGCCGCGGACGAAAATCTGCGCGGGCGCGTCAAGCTGCAGGTCGATACCGAGGGTGGTGGATTTATCGCGCGGGCCCTGAGGCTTCTGGTCCCTGAACTGGGCGCTGACGGCGGCGGGTGCGTTCTTGTGTTTGATATTGATCTCGGAGAGCGAGGCCGGCAGCTTTTCCGGCACGGTGATCGATGCCTTGTTGAGCCTCAGACTTCCGGTGAGCGCCGGTGCGGTCAGCAACGGCCCCTTGATGTTGAGGGTGCCGTTGATGGTTGCGGTCACCAGCGTGCCGTCGACATAGGTGGCATCGTTGAATTTCAACTGGATGTCGGCGGGAAAGCCGCTGTCCGGAACAATGCCGACCGTGCCGCTTGCCGATACGCTGCCGCCGCTGGCGAGATTGCCGTTGAGCCGCGAGATCACCGCCTGCCTGCCGTCGAGCGTGACGGTGACGGCGAGGCCGTTGAGGGTGAGATTGCGACGGACATCGACGAGTTTGGAGCCGTCGGTGGTGATCGTGCCGGTGATGGCCGGTGCGGCGGTCGTGCCGGCGATCCGGATGTCGATCTTCGCCGTGCCGGTCATGCTGAGGCCCTGCGCGGCAAGCTGCCCGGCCACCGCGTCGAAGGGCAGGGTGCCGGAGAATCTCATCCCCAGGGCCTTGCTGCCGGCAATGGCGACGGTGCCGCCGCCGTTGAGCGCCAGGCCATTCTGGCCGGTAAGGTTCGTGTCGATGGTGACGGTATTGTTCGCGAACTGGCCGTTCGCCTTGATGCCGAGCGGGCCGAGCCCGGCCGATTTCGTCTGGCTGGTCGCCGCACCGGACCAATTGGTCTGAAAGGCGACGACGGGTGCAGCCGGCTTGCCGGTCACCGTCACCTTGCCGGAGATCGCACCTTCGGCGGCAAGCGTCGGGGCGAAGACATTGGCGAGGCTGGCGGGCAGGTTGGCGATCTCAGCAGTGATATTCAGCGCTTGTCCAGCCGTGCCGTTGACCGTCACCGAACCGCCGCCGGTCTGGATGGTGAGGCCGCTCAGCGATGCCGTGCCGTCTTTGACGACGATCTTGGTCGGCGATGCCAGCTTGACCGGAATGGTGCGCGGCGCGCCGGTGAAATTATCGAGGCTGACGACCGTCTGGCCACCGCCGGTTTCGATATTGCCATTGGCTGTCAGCGGCGCGTTGTCGTAGTTCGATTTGAGATCGAAAACCGTGCGGTTGCCCTGCTGCGTGAAGGTCAGCCCGAGATTGGCAATACGGTTGGCGCCGGAGGCGATGGCGTCGGCGCGGATGCTGCCATTGGCGGAAAAAGCCTTGAGGTCGTCGACGGTCAGCGCGATGGCCGGCTTGTCGATCGAGAGATCGTCGCGGCGAATGCCGCTGCCGTTGGCGTTGACCTTCAGGCCGATCTTGCCATTGGCGTTGGAGAGATCGATCGAACCCTTGAGATCGCCGTCGGCCTTCTGCCCCGCGAGGGCTGCAAGCAGGCTGAGGTCAGGCAGATCGAAGTTCAACGCGCCCGACGGTTCGAAACTTGGCGAAAGATACAGCTTGCCCTGCAGCTTGTTGGCGCCGACTTCGACGGCGAGCTTGGGAATGCTGGTGCGGCCGTTCTGCGAGGTCGCATCGGCGGTAATGCTGATCGGTTTGCCCTCGATTGCGCCGCTTGCCTGTACGCTCGCTTGCGGCGCATTCGGATCGGCGGTTCCGGTCAGCGCTATATCGAGCGTGTCCAGCAGGCGGCCGGCCAGCTTGACGTTGACCGCTTTCAGCGTCGCATCGATGCCGAGCGCGGCCAGCGGGCCCTTGGCTTTCAGGCCAATATCCGCTTGTCCTTCGGCATTGGGGACGAGCTTGGAGAGATCGAGCAGTTTGCCGGTGATATCCGATGTCAGCGCCTGGCCATCGAGCGCGGCACTGCCGCTGATTTCGGCAACATTCGATTTCAGGGCCAGGTTGGAGAGGTTCATTTTCGTCGGCACGGTGCCGGCGACCTGGCCCTCCAGCGAGATCGTCCCCTCGAACTTGTCGGACACACCGTCCGGCAGTACGGCGGGCAGCGCAAAGATCTTGAAGTTGCCGGTGAGCGACTTCGATGACAGCGTGTATTTGCCGTTGATGGTGCCGCCGATGCTGGCGCTTTCCAGCGTCGTATTGTTGAAGCCGATCATGTCGGGCGAGAGTTGCAAGGGCGCCGTCAGCGCGACCGGCGCGCGGATAAGGCGGTTGAGGTCGGGGCTGATGAAAGCGGTCTGGCCGATGACGAGGCGAAGCTGCAGCGGGCCGGAGCCGTTGGTCAGGTTGAAGGCGTCGCTCTTGGCGCTGAGGTTTACCTGGCCGATCTGGCCCTGCGGCGTGCTGACCCTTTCGAGCGAGGCCTTGGCATCGATCTTCACGGACTGCGCAGCGCCCGTCAGCGCGACATCAGCACGCGAAATCATCGCCCGCACTTCGCCGTCCTCCATCGGCCAGTGGAAATCCACAGGCCCCGATGTGCCGAGCAGGTTGGCGTTGAGGCTGTTATTGCCTGAGGGATCGAGCGTGCCGGAAGCGGCGATGACGACGCTGCCGGTGGCGAGATTGCCGGTCTGGATATCGATCTTGCCCTTGCCGTCGAAGGTAGCCGCAAGGTCGATCGTTGTCTGACCGGCAAAGAGAGGCCGGAAGGTCGGCGGCAGCAATGAATCGACGTCGCCGCCGCCCTTTACGTCGATACGATGCAGCCCGTCGGCGGAAAGGGCGTGATGGCCATTGATCGATACCGTCGGTTTGCCGTCGAGTGCTGCCTGCAGCTTACCGGCCCAGTTCGACAGAGGACCTTCGCCGGAAAGGTTGATATTGATCGCCGGGCCGCCCGGCAGATGCAGCATTCCGGCCAGCATTCCGTCACGCGGTTCAGCGATTTCGGCCTTCAGGTTCAGGCGGTTTTCGGCCGGCGCAAAAGCGATATCGGCGGAGAGCTTGGCGTCCGGAACGTCCTGGCGATTGGCATCGAGGATGAGGTCGACGCTACTGCTGTTCGCCTTGACGCTGCCGTTGGCGGCAAGCGCGAAATCCTGGCCGGCAACGGCCTGCCCGATGCGGAGATTCGGCAATGCGATGGCGCCGATATCGACGGCGATGGGCAGCGAGAAGCCTTTGCCTTCACTCGTCGTTGCTTGCGATTCCGCCGCCGGTTTTGCCGTTGACACCGGCAGGCGTTGAAAATCGACGGCGTCGGCGGCAACGCGGTCGGCATGGAAAGTGCCCGTCAGCAGGGAGACCGGCGACCAATCGATGGCGAGATTCTGCACCTTCGCGAAGGTGCCCTTGGTGTCGGCAACCGCAATCGAGCCGACGCGGAGGTTGCCGGTTAGAAGACCAGACGGCGCGGCAATCGTGATGGTCTGGTCCGGTGTCGAGACGAGCTTCGCCACCTGATTGACGGCATAGCTGGTCGCGGCGGGTACAAAGCCGACAATGAGCACGGCGGCGATCGCAAGCATGAGAATTGCCACGAACGCATAGGCGATGAGGCGCACCAATCTCCCGACAATTCGAATCAACATGCTCATGAGAGCGACAGTAACCTCAATTTTTGTAACCGCGTGCGGAACCGTCTGCGATCGTACGGCGTGTCAGAAGGCTTGACCGATGCCGGCATAGATGCCGTATGCCGTACCATTCTCATATTTCTTGAGCGGGACGGCGACGTCGAGCCTGATGGGACCGAAGGGTGTAGCGTAGCGCACACCGACGCCCGCGCCAATGCGAAGATCGGAAAAGTCAGGAAAAGTGCTGTCGGTGACGCTGCCCATATCGACGAAAGGCACGATGCCGATCGTATCGGTGATCTTGATACGGGCTTCAAGAGAGGCGGTGGCATAGGAGCGGCCGCCGAGCGCGTCGCCATTGGAATTGTAGGGCGTGATTTCCTGGTAGGCGTAGCCGCGTACCGAGCCGCCGCCGCCGGCATAGAAACGCCGGGTCGCCGGAATGTCCTCTATACTGTTGGAGCCGATCAGCGAGCCGAGAGAAAGCTTCCCGGCGAAGACGACATTATCGTTGGCGCCGACGCCCTGATAGCCGGAAATCGAGCCTTCGAAGGAGCTAAACACTCCGCCGCCTATTGCTTCATAGCTCGGCTTGGCGCTGATAGAGGCGCGGTAGCCCGCAGTCGGGTCCAGCTTGTTGTCGCGCGTGTCCCTGACATATTCGAGCGGGATCGCCAGCGTCAGATAGTTTTGATCACCGTAGGCATCGGTGCTGTCCTGCTCATAGCTAATTTCGCCGCCGCCGGAGACGGTATCCTGATCGGAGAGCTCGTAGGCGAGGCTCCCGCTCGCGGTGATGGTATCGGCATCATAGGCATCCGGATGCAGGCTTTGCATCTTCAGGCCGGCGGTAAAGGTTGCCGAGGGATACCAGGTCGCTGGCCGGACATAGGTAATGCCGGCGCTATAGTCGAGCTGTCCGACATCAGTGGTTTCGCCGATCCGGGAGACCGATCCTTCGATGCGCAGCGAATCCGCCCGGCCGGTCAGGTTGCGATGGCCCCAATAGCCTTGCACGCCGAAACCGTCGATCGTGGAATATTGCGCGCCGACACCGAAATAGCGCTGCTTGCCTTCAGCCACTTCGATGGTCATGGGAATGCTGCCGTCCGGGGCAAGCTTGTCGGCCTCGCGGATGGTGACGCTCGAAAAGACTCCGAGCTTACGCAGGCGGTCGGAAGCTTTCTTCAGCTCATCCGGCGAATAGGGCTTGCCCTCGTTGATGCGGGCATAGCGCTTGATGAAATCCGGATCGACCGATTTCTGGCCGCTGACGCCGACATTACCGATCGGCGCCATGGGCCCGCTTTCGACGCTGAGCGCCACGTCGACCCTGTTGGTCTCGTGATCGGCGACGACATCGCGCTTGATCAGCTTGGCGAGCGGATGACCTTGGTTCTTGAAGTCTGCGACGATCTTGTCACCGGCTTTCAGGATCGTCAGCGAGCCGGCGTCACCGCCCGGCACAAGCCCATAGCCGGCGGGGTCGAGATTGCGGGCATCGCCGAGCAGCTTGATCTTGCCTAGCGTGAAGACCGGGCCCGGATCGACGCTGATGGTGACTGCGACGGGCTTCGAACGGCCAAAGGTGGGATTCGGCGGCAGCGCATCGATATCGGTGCCGTTGACTGTGATGGTGACCACGCCGCCATAGCGCGCTTTTTCATAGAGGGTGGCGATCAGCCGGTCGCGATCATCGCGCGCCTTGATGACGACGCCGAGGTCGCCGGAGACGGGCTTTTTCTTGTCCGAAACCAGCATGGAGCTGTCGGTCAAGGCCTCCTTGAGATCCTTGTCGAGATTGTCCGTCTTGAAATCGACGGTGTAATGAACGGGATCGGAAACCTGGTCTGTCGTATCGTCTTCGCCCCAGAGCGTCATGCCGAACAGTTTGAAAGCAAACGCGTTTCCGGCATGGAGTGGGCCGAGCGCAATCGTTGCCGCAACCGCCATTACGGTGCCTGCTCGCCGATACGCAATACTCTTCCTCGGACCAGTTCTTTTATGCATACGCCGCTTTACGGTTATATAAGAACTTTCTCAGTTTGGCGTTTCCCCCGGGTTAACGCGCGGGCCACCATAGAGGCAAAACCGTCCCGCGTGTACCTTTTTAGACTCAAAAACCTGCAAAAGACCGCGGCGGAAATGAAAAATCCCGGATTTTCGTCCGGGACTTAGGGCTATTTCAGCGCTCTTTAGCGAGCAAATGGCGGTCGTCGCTCCCATGGTCATTGCTTCGATCCAGCGTTGAAATTGGCGTCATTTCCCTTGGGGCGACACCAGTTTTGCACCTCTTACAGATGAAAAGACGAGGAGCCGGAATCAAAAAGTCCCGGACCTCAGGGCCGGGACTTCGGTATCTTAAATCCGTATTGGATCAGTAACCGCCGCCATCATAGTAGCTGCGACGATAGCCGCCACGCGGGCAATCGTCGATGTAACGGCGGCCATAGCGGTCACGGTAGTAGCACTGGCCCGGCTGTTCGGCGACGCTGCCGATCACTGCACCCGAAACACCGCCAATCGCGGCGCCGACGGCTGCACCACGGACATTGCCGGTAACAGCGCCGCCGATGATGGCGCCAGATGCCGCGCCGATGCCGGCGCCTTGTTCAGTCGGGGTGCAGCTTGCGATAGACAAGCCGACCAATGCGAGCATAAGAGCTTTCTTCATATATTCTCTCCAACGTTAGTTAAGCCGGTACCCCCGGCCAACGCCGTCCCAATTTTTTCAGCTCCACCACGATGGGCTGTCCTTGCAGTCCCTGCAGCTACGAAGAAATATCGTGCAAAATATGTTTGTCCATTGGGCAGTTGCGGTTTTTTTGGTGCTAAACTCGATAGATCAACATTTGGCAAAGAAAAGGAACTAGACGGAGAGAAAAATCCACCGTCTTTCTAAAGTAGAGGTTGATTGCACTACAAAAAAGTCAAATGATGACTGTTGCCTCTGGAGGAGAGGCGAGGAGGAAAATATGTCAAAAGTGACTTTGACGGTGAACGGCCGGACGGTCGGCGGCGAGTGCGAGGATCGCATGCTGCTCGTCCATTTCATCAGAGAAAAGCTTGGCCTGACAGGAACGCATGTCGGCTGCGACACCACACAATGCGGCGCCTGCGTCATTCACATGGATGGCAAATCGATCAAGAGCTGCTCGGTCTTGGCCGTGCAGGCATCCGGCTCCGATATTACAACCATCGAGGGTCTGGCTGCCAATGGCGAACTGCATCCCGTTCAAGCCGCCTTCAAGGAGCATCACGGCCTGCAATGTGGCTTCTGCACCCCCGGCATGGTGATGACAGCCGTCGACATGATCAATCGCCATGGCGGCGCGCTGGACGAAAAGACTGTGCGGGCCGAACTTGACGGCAATATCTGTCGCTGCACCGGCTACCACAATATCGTCAAGGCGGTCCTTGCCGCCAATGCTGAGATGCATGCCGCCAAACAGGCGGCCGAATAAAATTTCACGGAGATTGTCTGGCGAACGCCAACGACCGTTATCTTGGCGGATTGCCGACCCCGGAACCCCAATGGGAGGATGTCATGGGCGTTGAAGGCATTGGCGCGCGCGTCGCGCGCAAGGAAGACAAACGATTTCTGACGGGTAAGGGGCGCTATACCGACGATATGGTGGCGCCGGGCATGAAATATGCCTATTTCGTCCGCAGCCCGCATGCGCATGCGAAGATCACCGGCATCGATGCCTCGGCCGCATTGGCCATGCCGGGCGTGATTGGCGTGCTGGATGGTAAGCAATTGCTGGCCGATGGCATCGGCAACCTCATCTGCGGCTGGATGATTCATTCCAAGGACGGCTCGCCGATGAAGATGGGCGCCTGGCGGCCGCTGGCTGTCGAGACGGTGCGCTATGTTGGCGATGCCGTGGCGATCGTCGTTGCCGATTCGCTTGGCGAGGCTCGCGATGCCGCCGAAGCCGTCGTCGTGGATTATGAAGAGCTTCCTGCCGTGATCGAGGCGGTCGAGGCGCTGAAGCCCGGCGCGCCGCAGCTCCATCCGGAAGCGGTCGATAATTTGATCTTCGACTGGGAGCTCGGCGATGCCGCGGCGACCGACAAGGCAATCGCCGAGGCGGCCCATGTCACGGAACTTGAAATCCACAACAACCGGCTCTCGCCGAATGCCATGGAGCCGCGCGCGACCCTCGGCATCTATGATGCCGGCGACGATCATTATACGTGCTACACCACCAGCCAGAACCCGCATGTGGCCCGGCTGGTCATGAGCGCTTTCTACAATGTCGCCCCGGAAAACAAGCTGCGCGTCATTGCGCCTGATGTCGGCGGCGGTTTCGGCTCCAAGATCTACATTTACCCCGAGGAGATCGTCTGTCTCTGGGCGTCGAAGAAGACCGGCGTGCCGGTCAAATGGACGGCAGACCGTACCGAGGCATTCCTAACCGATGCTCATGGCCGCGACCATGTCTCGAAGGTGAAGATGGCTTTCGACGCGCAAAACCGCGTTGTCGGACTGAAGGTCGACACGATCGCCAATCTCGGCGCTTATATGTCGCTCTTCTCTTCGGCGGTGCCGACCTATCTCTACGCGACGCTGCTTTCGGGCCAATATGCAATCCCGGCGATCCACGCCAATGTCCGCACTGTCTATACCAATACGGTGCCGGTCGATGCTTATCGCGGTGCCGGGCGTCCGGAGGCAACCTATCTGCTGGAACGTACCATGGAAACGGCGGCGCGCGAGCTCGGCGTTTCACCGGCGGAACTCAGGCGAACCAACTTCATCCGCTCCTTCCCCCATCAGACGCCGGTGATCATGAATTATGACGCTGGTGACTATGAGGCTTCTCTCAACGCCGCCATGCAGCAGGCCGATTGGGACGGTTTCCCGGCCCGCAGGGCGGCCGCGGAGGCGCGGGGTCTGAAGCGCGGTATCGGCATGAGCTGCTATATCGAGGCCTGCGGTATCGCGCCATCACAGGCGGTAGGGTCGCTCGGCGCCGGCGTCGGCCTGTGGGAATCGGCCGAGGTTCGGGTCAATGCGGTCGGAACGGTCGAGGTCCTCACCGGTTCGCATAGCCATGGCCAAGGTCATGAGACGACCTTCGCTCAGCTCGTCGCAGACCGTTTCGGCGTGCCGATCGATAGCGTGTCGATCGTTCATGGTGACACCGACAAGGTGCAGATGGGCATGGGCACCTATGGCTCACGTTCCGGCGCGGTCGGCATGTCCGCCGTGGTGAAGGCGCTCGACAAGGTGGAGGCCAAGGCGAAGAAGATCGCCGCGCATCTGATGGAAGCCGACGAGAGCGATATCGTCATCGAAAACGGCGAAGTCAAAGTCGCCGGTACCGACAAGTCGCTGCCCTGGTTCCAGGTGGCGCTGGCCGCCTATACGGCGCATAACCTGCCCGCCGGCATGGAGCCGGGTTTGAAGGAAACCGCCTTCTACGATCCGGCCAACTTCACCTTCCCGGCCGGCTGCTACATCTGCGAAGTCGAGGTCGATCCGGAAACCGGCAAGACCGACATTATCCAGTTCGTCGCCGCTGACGACTTCGGCAATATCATCAATCCGATGATCGTCGAGGGACAGGTGCATGGCGGTATCGCCCAGGGGGTCGGGCAGGCGATGCTCGAAGGCGTGCATTACGATGCCAGCGGCCAGTTGCTGACGGCAAGCTTCATGGATTACGCCATGCCGCGCGCCGACGACTTGCCGTCCTTCAACCTGTCGCACCAAAACACTCCTTGCCCGAACAATCCGCTGGGGATCAAAGGCTGCGGCGAGGCGGGCGCCATCGGCTCTCCGCCGGCGCTGATCAACGCCATCACCGATGCGATCGGCAACAATGCCCTGACAATGCCCGCCACGCCACTCAAGGTGTGGGAAGCGGCGCGGGCCGTCGTCTGAGACAAGAGGAGGAAAAGCCATGTATGCAACCAACTATCACCGCGCCTCCTCGGTCGACGAAGCCGTCAAGCTTCTGTCCGATGCGTCGGAGGGAAAATATGTCTCCGGCGGCATGACGCTGATTGCCACCATGAAGCAGCGTCTCGCTTCGCCGAGCGATCTCGTCGATCTCCGGCATATTCCGGCGCTGAAGGGCATCCGCGTCGACGGACGCAGGGTCACGATCGGGGCTGCGACGACGCATGCGGAGGTCGCCTCCTCGGCGGCGATCCGCGCCGTCTGTCCGGCGCTCTGCGATCTTGCCGGCATGATTGGCGATCCGCATGTCCGCCATATGGGCACGATCGGCGGCTCGGTCGCCAACAACGACCCGGCGGCGGATTATCCTTCGGCCATGCTGGGCTTGGGCGCCACCATCGTTACTGACAGGCGTCAGATCGCTGCCGACGATTTCTTCACCGGCCTGTTCGAGACGGCGCTGGAAGAGGGCGAGCTGATCACCGCCATAACCTTCGAGGCACCGGAAAAGGCCGGCTATGCCAAGTTTCCCAATCCGGCCTCGCGCTACGCCATGACCGGCGTGTTCGTCACCAAGGGAACGGGAGGTGTGCGGGTCGCAGTCACCGGCGCGGGTGCCGATGGGGTCTTCCGTCATGACGGGATGGAGCAGGCGCTTGCGGCGAACTGGTCGCCGGATGCGCTCGCCAACGTGGCGATCGATTCGTCGGCGCTGCTCTCCGATCTGCATGCCACGGCAGAATATCGCGCCAATTTGATCAAGGTCATGGCCAAGCGCGCGGCGGCGGCGGCATAAAGCCTCGTGAAAACTGCCGGAAGGGCGGCTTAGCTGCCTTTCCGGCTTCGAGGTTCCAGAAAGGTTCGATTGTCAATTCTCGGTGATTGACAATTGTTGTCTGGAATTGTTCAAAATTAAGGGCCATTTGCCGCAGCGAGTGCGAAAGCGATGCGGAGGGGTTGACGTGCAGACCGGCAATCATGAAAACGGTCGCATGGTTCTGGAGCAGATGATGGATTTCGAAGCATTTTTCAAAGGTGAACTGGACGGTCTACACAAGGAAGGCCGCTATCGCGTGTTCGCCGATCTGGAGCGTCAGCGCGGCAGCTTTCCGCGCGCGACCTGGCATACGCCCGAAGGCTCCAAGGACGTAACCGTCTGGTGCTCGAACGACTATCTCGGCATGGGCCAGCATCCCAAGGTAATCGAAGCCATGAAAGAGGCCATCGATCACTGTGGCGCGGGTGCGGGAGGCACCCGGAATATTTCTGGCACCAACCACTACCATGTTCTCCTGGAGCAGGAACTCGCCGATCTGCACGGCAAGGAAGCGGCGCTGATCTTCACCTCCGGCTATATTTCCAACTGGGCGACGCTCGGCACGCTCGGCGCGAAGATTCCTGGCCTGATCATCTTCTCCGACGCGCTGAACCACGCTTCGATGATCGAAGGTATCCGCTACGCCAAGTGCGACAAGGTCATCTGGAAGCATAACGACCTGCATGATCTCGAAGCCAAGCTGAAGGCCGCCGATCCGAAGGCGCCGAAGCTGATCGCTTTCGAGAGCGTCTATTCGATGGATGGCGATATCGCTCCGATCAAGGAGATTTGCGATCTCGCCGACAAATACGGCGCGATGACCTATCTCGACGAAGTGCATGCCGTCGGCATGTACGGCCCGCGCGGCGGCGGCATTGCCGAGCGCGAAGGCCTGATGGACCGGCTGACGGTGATCGAGGGCACGCTCGGCAAGGCCTTCGGCGTCATGGGCGGCTATATCGCCGCCTCGACCGCACTTTGCGATTTCATCCGGTCCTTCGCGTCCGGCTTCATCTTTACGACATCATTGCCGCCGGCATTGGCGGCAGGCGCAGTCGCCTCGATCCGACACCTGAAGGTCAGCCAGTTCGAACGCGCCCGCCATCAGGATCGGGTTCGCCGGTTGCGCGCGCAGCTCGATGCTTCAGGCATTCCGCACATGCCGAATCCGAGCCATGTCGTGCCGGTTTTGGTCGGCGATGCCGCCAAGTGCAAGTGGATCTCGGATCTGCTGCTTGATATGGGCGTCTACGTCCAGCCGATCAATTATCCGACCGTGCCGAAGAAGACCGAACGGCTGCGCATCACGCCGACGCCGCTGCATTCCGACGCCGATATCGACCATCTCGTCGGCGCGCTGCATGCACTCTGGTCGCGCTGTGCGCTGGCAAGGGCTGTCGCGTAAGTCACCGGTTACATTCTCATCCCTTCGTCAGGGCGCGGAAATGTCGTTTCCGCGCCCTGATTTTTTGAGTTCCGGCATCGATCAGGAGGTTTGCCAGGCTTGCAACTGCGTGAGGGTTGCGGTTGCTCCGCCGCAGGCGATCATCAGCACGCGCTCGAAGCGTGCCAACTGATCGGCATGGGCGTAGGCGACGGCCAATGCGGCACTGCAAGCCGGCTCCACAAGAACGCGGTGGTCGTCGAGGAAGCGCATGCAGGCGTCGACGGCAGCCCGGTCATTGACAACAACACAATCGACCGGCCTGTTCCGCGTAATCTCAAAGGCGCGTTCGGCGACCTTGCGAGCGCCAAGCGATGTCGCGATGCTGGTGATGGCCGGCAATTCCACCGGTTTTCCGGCTTTCACTGCGGCTGCGAGCGAGGCGGCACCTTCCGTTTCGGCGGCGATGATCGGAACATGCTGAAGACCGTTACGATCAAGTCCTTCCGAAATGCCGGCCAGCAGCCCGCCGCCGCCGACCGAAAGAACGACGGCGTCGAACGGCACGCCGGCCCTGACGACCTCGTCGATCAACGTTGCGTGGCCTGTCCAGACGAGCGGATCATCGAAGGGGTGGATGAACGCAGTTCCCGCGTCGACCGCCTGCAGCGCGTGTTCGTTTGCCTCCTGCCAGGATGCCCCGTGCACGAAAACCTCGGCGCCCTCCTGGCGGATCAACGATTTTGCCCGTTCGGTCGTTGTTTCGGGAACGAAGACCGATACGGGGATCGAAAGGCGACGACCGGCATAGGCCACCGCAATGCCGGCATTGCCGCCGGAGGAGGATACGAAGCGCCGCTTACCGCTTCTGGCATGATGTTCGCAGGCGGCCCCTATGCCGCGGATCTTGAAGGAGCCGGGCGGCTGGAGCGCATCCATTTTCAGCCAGATGGAGCATCCGGAAACCTGGCTGAGCGGTCGGGATTCGAGGAGCGGAGTTTCGAGGTGAAGTGCCATGGAGTGATCTCTCCGCAAAAGCGTTGTTGGCGAGGATGTTAGGCTGCCTTGTCGCGCTGGGCAATAAGCGCGCTGGCGCGGCCGCGTGCCTCATCATCGGCGGCAAAGACTGCATCCATCGTTTCGGCGCTGCCAATCCCGATCATTTGGTCCATGACCGCTTCGGCAATATCGGCCATTTCGAGGAAACCGATGCGTTCGTCCACGAAGGCTTGGAAGGCAATCTCCTCGGCGGCATTCATGACGGCGCCCTGCAGCCCGCCGCGTTGCAGTGCGGTGCGGGCAAGACGCAGTGCGGGGAAACGAACCTCGTCCGGCGCTTCGAAATCCAACCGGGCCAGTTTCGCAAAATCCAGCCGGTCGACATTGAGTTTTGTTCGGGACGGATAGGTCAGCGCATAGCCGATCGCCGTGCGCATGTCCGGACAGCCGAGCTGCGCCAGCACCGAGCCGTCGGTATAGCCGACCATCGAA
Organism: Rhizobium sp. LEGMi-198b; assembly: GCF_054114205.1. Taxonomy (NCBI): domain Bacteria; kingdom Pseudomonadati; phylum Pseudomonadota; class Alphaproteobacteria; order Hyphomicrobiales; family Rhizobiaceae; genus Rhizobium; species Rhizobium sp. LEGMi-198b. Next base: position 534,406 of record NZ_JBSYVH010000004.1, read on the forward strand.
TGGACGATGGATTGCGGATGGACGATAACCTCGATCTGATCCGGGCCGACATTGAACAGATGTTTGGCCTCGATCATCTCCAGCGCCTTGTTGAACATCGAGGCGCTGCCGATGGAGATCTTCAGGCCCATGGACCAGTTCGGATGCGCGCGCGCGGTCGCTGCCGTGACATTGGCCATCTCGTCGCGCGACCATGTGCGGAAGGGACCGCCCGAGGCGGTCAGGATGATACGCTCGACCGCATGCTGCTGGTCGTCCTCGAGCGCCTGGAAAATCGCGCTATGTTCGCTGTCCACCGGGATCAGCCGGCCGCCGCCTTCGCTGACGGCACGGACGAAGAGTTCGCCGGCGGAGACCAGGCATTCCTTGTTGGCAAGCGCGATATCGGCGCCGCGGTGCGCGGCCGCAAGCGTCGGCGCAAGGCCGGCGGTGCCGACAATCGCCGCCATCACCCAGTCGGATGGAATGGAGGCGGCCTCGATGAGAGCGTTTCTGCCGGCGGCCACGGCAATGCCGGTGCCGGCAAGCGCATCCTTCAGAGCCTGATACCGGTCTTCATTGGCCGTGACGGCGAGAGCGGCGCCACAGGCTTTCGCCTGGCTCGCCAGGAGATCGATATTGTCGTGCCCGGTGATTGCGGCGATATCGAACGCCTCGCGCCCGCCCAATTGGGCGATGACGTCGAGCGTGTTTTGTCCGATCGAGCCGGTCGAACCCAATATCGTCAGGCGGCGCGGCGCCTTGCTCCCGATGGTCATTCCACGTGTCCGAATATTGCTGTGATCGCCCATGGCTCTACAGGGGATCGTGGGAGGCGGCAAGTCCGCAGCTATATTGGCGAGTCGCTCTCAGGTTCCTTCCTGCTGGAATGTCCGGGTTCAGCGGCAATTTTCGGGCTGCTAATGAACCAATACGCAGATACCGCGTTTCCCATCCGGCAGAGGCGCAGGAGAAGGGCAAAAATGGTTTTTAAAGCAGCTACGTTTCACGGCGTAAGGCCTGAAATAGAAAGCGAAAACGCCAAACGCTCGGCACTGGAATCCACCGTCGCCGATGCGCTCGCCGTCGCCGGCGGCCTCGACGCCTCCGACGTCACCGTGACCGCCGTCGGCCAGGAAATCCGCTTGGACGGAACAGCGGCAACACCGCAGGAAATCGAGCGGGCGACTGTGGTGGCCGAGGCCGTTCCGGGGGTGAGGCTGGTAAGGAACAGGATTTTGGTGGGGTGAGGGTCAGGGCACCCACCTTCCGACAACAGGGTTGGGGGACGCGCTACTGCCTATCTTGGGTTGGCAGCGAACTCAGCAAGCTCTTTCGGTGATCGAATGTGGATGATCCGTGCGTGGCCGCGGTGAGCTTCGATTGCGGCAAGCAGTTTTGGACGCATTTCCCGATGCAGCCACCACATCATTTTGAAGAGACGAATAGTAACCGGAAACATCGGGCATCCGTCAGGTCCATCCGGGCGGCCACGGAATAAAGATTTCACCTGGCGTTTGGTGGCCCACCAGTAATGAATCCATATCGGGTGATCCACGAAAACAATCGTATCGGCCATATCCATGCGACGTTCAACGGATTCCCACGACCCGTAGCCATCAATCAGCCACCGCTCTTGCGAAAGCCAGGCTTCATGAGACGCCACAAATTCGGACTTGGGCGTCTGGACCCAGTTCGGCTTCCACTGAATCTTGTCGATTGCGAAATAAGGCAATGCGTGCGCAGCGCTTAATGCCCTGCACATCGTCGACTTTCCGCCGCCCGCATTGCCGATTACCATCACCCGCGTCATGTTTGGAAGGTAGCCTTACAGGGCATCGAGGCAAAGAGTGCTGTGGTCGTTTTTAGCAGGGGGCCCAGACTCGGGATCAGGCTTATTTGAGCCCAGCAGCCTTGCGTAGCGCATGTGTCATATCACTTCGCCAATCCTTTCCCTTGGACTGGAATTGCTCAAGGACATCCGGATCTACTCGCAGGGTGACGGCGACTTTCGGTGCATCCATTTTTGGCCGCCCCCTGGCGCGCTTGATGCTTCCCATCAGATCCGGAAAGGCTTCTGCGAAGGGTTTCGCCTGAGCAAGTTGCTCATCCGTTGCTTCTGGAGCATCTGGATCGGACGCGATCATCTTTTGAATTTCGGCTTCTTCTTTCTCATTTAGAGGGCGCCGTGAAGAGAACTTCGTCACCATAAGAGCTTCCTTTCCTTGCGGCTTGCGGGGCGCATCGAAATGACCGAGATGGCTTCTGAGCCAAGCGGCTTGAATACGACGGCTGCAACGATTTGCCCGTCCAATTCACCGATGGCCATGGAGCGCCATCATTCGCGGGAACGACGATAGAACCTGCAAAGAATTCAATATCGAGATCGGCGAAGTCCAGGCCATGCTTGGCCAAGTTTGTTTCGCGCTTCAACTCGTCCCAGATAATCTCCATATAATTTTCGTACACGGAAATTCAATGGGCAGCAAGAATATTCGTACACGAAAAATGGAATAACCATGCACCTGACGATGCACTCATAAGCCGCTCCAAGCGAGTCAGGCGAACGGATTGTGGGATGTGCGTGCCTATCTTGGAGTGGCGGCGATGGCGATATCGGGAGGTTGCCGTTTGTCTTCAGCATAACCACATTTCCAGCGCTGCCGCTCTTATTCTCAATGATTCTTACAAGCCGCAGACGCTGAGGGACAGAATGCTAAGAATTTTGACGATCGTCTTTCGATGCATCTGGGCGTTCGCAATAACTGCTATCGCTATAGGCATAGGTGCGGCATATGGTTGGGAAAAGCATGGTCTGGTTGCGGCCATCGCGCTTGGATTTGTTGGTTTCGTGGTTAGCTGGCCCGCCGCATACTCACCCGCAGCGTTCTTTGAATTGCTCTTTCAACTGTTGGGCGAATTGCTAATGAATCTAATTTGATGACGCTCGATCGTGATGCTGTCGTCGACAGGGTGAACAAAGTGGAAGCGAGGGTTGTCACCGTTCAAAGCGAGGAGCCGGAATGAACCTAAGCCTTTGAAAACCAATGGTGATCCCGACGCGATTCGAACGCGTGACCCTCAGATTAGGAATCTGATGCTCTATCCTGCTGAGCTACGGGACCACTGACATTGATCCATACAAAAGCAAGGGCCTGAAGCCAAGCCCTTTTACGTCCTGGAGGCAATCTGCTTTTGCTTGTCCGTGCGCCATGGTCAGGCGCACGGAAAGAGGGTGGCGGCTCAGGCGTTCAGGCGCTGTTCGGCAAGCCGGACCCAATAGGAAATGCCGTGGGCGATGGCTTCGTCGTTGAAGTCGTAGGCCGGGTTGTGCAGGCCGGCGGTCTCGCCGTTGCCGACGAAGATGAAGGCGCCGGGGCGGGCGTTCAGCATGTAGGAAAAATCCTCGCCGCCCATCATGGGATCGATGTTGGGGATGACGTTGGCAGTACCCGCAATGTCGCGTGCGGCGGCAATCGCGTGCTCGGTCTCGTCGGCGTGGTTGACGGTGACCGGATAGTTGCGGTGGAACTGGATATCCGCCTCCGCGTCGTGGCTGGCGGCGATGCCGCTGACGATTTGCCGGAAGCGGCGTTCGGCGAGGTCGCGGATCTCGGCGTCGAGCGTGCGCACGGTGCCGACGAAGCTGGCGTCGTTCGGAATGACGTTATAGGCGTTGCCGGCATTGAACTTGGTGACCGAGACGACCACCGATTTCAGCGGATTGGCGCTGCGTGAGGCGATGAGCTGCAGGTTGGTGATGATCTGAGCGCCGATGGCGATGGGGTCGATCGTCGTGTGCGGCATGGCGGCGTGGCCGCCGCGCCCCTTGATGGTGACGGTGAACTCGTCGGTCGCCGCCATGATCGCGCCCTTGCGGATGGCGAACTGGCCGACCGGCAGGCCCGGCAGATTGTGCATGCCGTAGACTTCCTCGATGCGGAAACGCTCCATCATGCCGTCCTTGACCATGGCGTCGCCGCCGGCGCCGCCTTCTTCGGCCGGCTGGAAGATCACGGCGATGTTGCCGTTGAAATTGCGGGTCTCGGCGAGATATTTCGCGGCGCCCAGCAGCATGGCGGTGTGGCCGTCATGGCCGCAGGCATGCATCTTGCCGGGTGTCTCGGAAGCCCAGGGCTTGCCGGTGATTTCGGTGAGCGGCAGCGCGTCCATGTCGGCGCGCAGGCCGACGGTGCGGCCTTCGCCCCTGCCGCGGATCAGGCCGACGACGCCGGTGCGGCCGATGCCGGTGACGACCTCGTCGACGCCGAATGCCTTGAGCTTTTCGGCGACGAAGGCGGCGGTGTTTTCCACCGCATACATCAGCTCAGGCCTCGTATGGATATAGCGGCGCCATTCCGTCACTTCGTCCTGGAGTTCGGCGGCTCTGTTCAAAATCGGCATGCTGATTTTTCCTGCTGCTCAATATCGGATTCGGGTCTAGCAATTTCATCCGGCACACAGCCTCCACATCACATCGCACTTTTTGATGCCGCGCGTGTGATCACAAGGCTGTGATCGGCTGGCAATAAACTCGTCAATCGCCTTTGCCTTCTCTTAGCCATATAGGTTAAATAGGGGGAGCTTTCGAGAAAATTCCGGACTTCTGAAGGATAGACCGTGCTGACGAAGCAGAATCGTTTGTATGCCGCCCTGCGGCTGGTTCCCATGGCCGCAGCCGCATCCATGCTTTTCCTGTCGACTGCGCATGTGGCCGAGGCCAATCCGCATATTCTCGTCGATGTCAGCACCGGCCGCGTGCTCGATCATGAAGACGCCTTCAGAAAGTGGTATCCGGCCTCGCTGACCAAGCTGATGACGGTCTATGTCACCTTCCGCGCCCTCCAGTCCGGCCAGGTCACGCTCGACACGCCCGTCGTCATGTCGAAGCTTTCGTCTTCGCAGCCGCCGGCGAAGATGTATTTCAAGCCGGGGCAGAAGCTGACGCTCGACAATGCGCTGAAGATGATGCTGATCAAATCCGCCAATGACCTTGCCATGGCGATCGCCGAGACGGTTGGCGGTTCCGAGCCGGGCTTCGTCGCGCGCATGAATGCGGAAGCCGCTCGTCTCGGAATGCGTGACACGCATTTCATCAATCCCAACGGCCTGCCCGGCAAGGGTCAGTACACGACAGCGCGCGATCTTGCTGTTGTCAGCGTGGCGCTGCGCCGCGAGTTTCCGCAATATGCGGGCTATTTCTCGCTGGAAGGCTTCACTAACGGCGTCAAGCAGGTGCAGAACATCAACATGCTCATCGGCCGCTTCGATGGCGCCGACGGCATGAAGACCGGCTTCATATGCGCTTCCGGCTTCAACCAGATCGCCTCGGCCACCCGCAACGGCCGCACGCTGGTCTCCGTCGTTCTCGGCACCGACAGCCTTGCCGCACGCGCCGATGATTCCGCCAATTTCCTGGAAAAGGGTTTTGAGAACCAGTTCTCCGGGCGGGACACGCTGGCGAGCCTGCAGCCCTATGGAACGGGCCAAGACGAAGTTGCCGACATCACCGCCGATATTTGCAGCGCCAAGGGCGCACAACATCGAAGCGAAACCCGCGATCCCACCGGCCGCACGAAGGTGCAGTCGCCCTACATCCATGAAATGGATCACGAGCCGAATTTCGTCTATGCCGGCCTGATCGGCGGTCAGGACGTTGCGACCGCGAGCAAGGGCGACAAGGACGATGTGACGGCAAAGGGCGATAAGGCCGTGAAGGGCGACAAGATTGCCGCCACGGGCGATGTCACCGGCATTCCCATCCCCATGCCGCGTCCCACTTACTGATCGGACCTGAACCATGAGCGTTCCGCGGGAGAGGGTGCCGGTTTCGATCCTGACCGGTTTTCTCGGAGCCGGTAAATCGACATTGCTGAACCGCATCCTCAAGGATCCGGAGATGCGGGACGCCGCTGTTATCATCAACGAATTCGGCGATGTCGGCATCGACCACCTGCTGGTCGAAAGCTCCGGCGATTCCATCATCGAGCTCTCCGATGGCTGCCTCTGCTGCACGGTGCGCGGCGAGCTGGTGGATACGCTCGCTAATCTCATGGACGCCATGCAGACCGGCCGCATCCAGCCGCTGAAGCGCGTCGTCGTCGAAACGACCGGCCTCGCCGATCCGGCGCCGGTGATGCAGTCGATCATGGGCAATCCGATCATCGCAGCCAATTTCGACCTGGATGGCGTGATCACCATCGTTGATGCGGTCAATGGCTTGCAGACGCTCGACAATCACGAAGAGGCGCGCAAGCAGGTGACGGTCGCCGACCGGCTGATCGTCTCCAAAACCGGCCTGGAAGGCGCTGCTTCCATCGATATGCTGGAGAGCCGGCTGCGGGCGCTCAATCCGCGGGCACAGATCTTGAACGCCGACAGCGAAGAGGCGGGTCGTGCCGCCATTCTCGTCAACGGCCTTTATGATCCAGCGTCCAAGATCGCCGACGTTGGCCGCTGGCTGCGAGACGAGCTCGAGGCCGATGATGACCATGATCATCATCACGACCATGGGCACGACCACCACCATCATGACGAGGGGCACGGCCATCACCACCATGGCCACCATCATCATGGCCATCGGCATCAGCACGCCCATAATGTGAACCGTCACGACGAGTCGATCCGCTCTTTCTCGATCGTCGAGAACCAGCCGATCGATCCGATCGCGCTGGAAATGTTCATCGACCTCCTGCGCTCCGCGCATGGCGAAAAGCTGCTGCGGATGAAGGCGATCGTTGCCATGTCCGACAGGCCGGAGCGTCCGGTCGTGCTGCATGGCGTGCAGAATATCTTCCACCCGCCGGTGCGCCTGCCCGCCTGGCCCAATCCCGAAGACCGGCGCACGCGCATGGTGATCATCACCAAGGATCTGCCCGAAGACTTCGTGAAGGGCTTGTTCGACGCGTTCCTGAGCAAGCCACGCGTCGACACGCCGGATCGCGCCGCACTTCAGGACAATCCGCTGGCCGTACCGGGGATGCGATTTTAGTTTCACCCCGATGAGATCAAGCAACCCGCCTCGCCCTTCGAGGCCCCTGTGGGCCACCTCAGGGTGAGCCTGATCTGTGGGCATTGCCGCCCATAATCAGAGTGCAGTGTCAGGTGTGCCCAAGGAAAGCCGGACTCCCCCCATCCTCATGGTGAGGTGGGAGGCCTGAGCTTGTCGAAGGGCGACCCTCGAACCACGAGGATGGCCCCTGACTGCGAACGATCAACCCTTGCGAATAACGAAGCGATGACCGCCGTCGGTCTTCTCGCTTGTGAGCAAGGTATGGCCTTGCTCGTTGCAGAGATGGGGAATGTCGATGACGGCAAGCGGGTCCGTCGTCTCCACCGTCAAAACCGCGCCGCTCGGCATGCCGCGCAGGCGTTTTCCCGTTTTGATCGCCGGATATGGGCATTTCAGCCCGCGCAGATCGTAAAGCTCGTTGGTCGGGCTATTCACTCTTGGCCCAGAACTTCCAGAAGGGCGGCTTCTTGGCCGGCTCGGTCTGTGCGGTTTCGACGGGCGGGGGTGCATAGGCGAGCGGATTGACCATGGGGTTTGCCATCGGGATCGGCACGTTCACCGGCACGGCCGTGGCGACCACGGGGCCGCCGGCCGGAGCCGCCGGCTGCGCGGCAAGGCCGTTACCGGCCACGCGGATGCTTGCGGTCGTCGGATTGGCGACGGTGGTGCCGCGGGCAACCTGCTGTGCCGACTGATTGGACATCATCGTCTCCAGATCGGCCACTTTCATCATCTTGCCGGCCGCAAGCGCGGTGCCGGTCGGGGCATAGGCGAGATCGTGGCCCTTGCGCTGCTTGGCGACGATAGCCTTGCGTTCGGCTTCGGTCGGGTCATACCAGGCCATGCCGTCATATTTCTTCAGAGCGGCGCTGTAGTCGGCGTCATACTGCTTGTCGTGGCTCAGCAGCGCGGTCTGCAGGGCCGGCGGGGTGGTCATGACGGGGCATTTGCCACCGGCGTTGAAGGGGCCGGTGGCCTGCTGGTTGAAGACGTATTTCTTCTCGCAGACTTCAACTTCCGGCGGGCGCTTCGTCACTTCGAAATTGTCGTAGCCGACCTTCAGCATCTTCCAGAATTCGATATTGGGGCTGAGGCGATGCTTGACCATGTTTTCCGCGGTCATGCGGAAGGGGAAGGCCTCGAGTTGGATCGCCTTCTGGCCGCCTTTGAACGCGTCGCGCGCGAAGGCATAGATTTCCAGCACCTGCTGGTCGGTCATCGAATAGCAGCCCGACGAGGAGCAGGCGCCATGGATCATCAGATTGGCGCCGCTGCGTCCATTGGCCGCGTCATAACGGTTCGGAAAACCGGTGTTGATGGCGAGATAATATTTGGAATTCGGATTGAGGTTGGCCGGCGTCAGCATGTAGAAGCCTTCCGGCGCTTGCCGGTCGCCTTCCTTCACCTTCGGGCCAAGACGGCCGGACCAGGCGCAGATCTTGTAATCGGCGATGACCTCGAAGCGATTGCTCTGGTTCGCCTTGAGGATCTCCATCACGCCTTCTTCCTTGAAGATGCGGATCATGATCGGCGAATTGCGGTCCATGCCCTTTTTCGTCATGTCGGCAAGGATGTGGCTCGGAAGCGGCTGCTCGACCTTGTTTTTCACCGTCGACAGGTCGACCGACGCCGATTCCAGCGTGTCGTTACAGCCGGCGAGAGCCAGCGCCATCAGGGAAACATAGGCGAGGTGACGGAAGCGCATTCTGACTTAGCCCATAGACACGAAGAGCGGCTGCACGATCTGTTTCGCCGCCCCCAATCGAAACATGAAACAGAATCATAGACGGCTTATACTTGACAATTCCTTACCAGCCTATGACGCGCCCGCGGCATGGCCGCAAGCTTTTCTTTGTCATAAGCGTTTCGATAACAAGAATGTGGCCAAGATTTGGCCTCATTCCCGTTTTGAGAGATCACGAGTCTCTAACTGAAGTTAGAGATTGCGACCCATATTGAGGAATTTCTGGCGGCGGTCGCTGCGCAATTGTTCGCCCGAACGGCTGGAAAGTTCGCCGAGCGCGTTGGAAATCATGTCGCCCGTTGCCGCAATCACGGTCTGCGGATCGCGATGCGCGCCGCCGAGCGGTTCGGGGATAATGCCATCGATGATGCCGAGCCCCTTCAGATCCTCGGCCGTGATTTTCATATTGGTGGCGGCTTCCTTGGCACGGGTGGAATCGCGCCAGAGGATCGAGGCGGCACCTTCGGGTGAAATCACGCTGTAGATCGAATGTTCGAGCATATAGACGCGGTTGCCGGTGGCAATCGCGATTGCGCCGCCCGACCCGCCTTCGCCGATGACGACCGAGATGATCGGCACCTTGACGCCCAAGCACATTTCCGTGGAGCGGGCAATTGCTTCCGCCTGGCCGCGCTCTTCGGCGCCGACGCCGGGATAGGCGCCGGCCGTGTCGACCAGGGTAACAACCGGCAATCCGAAGCGATCGGCCATTTCCAGGATGCGGATCGCCTTGCGGTAGCCCTCGGGACGGGCGCTGCCGAAATTGTGCTTCAGGCGCGTCTTGGTGTCATTGCCCTTTTCCTGGCCGATGATGGCGATCGGCTGACCGCGGAAACGGGCAAAGCCCGCTTGGATGGCGGCATCCTCGGAAAACTTGCGGTCGCCGGCGAGCGGCGTGAATTCCGTAAACAGCGCGCCGGCATAATCGACGAAATGCGGGCGCTGCGGATGACGGGCGACCTGCGTCTTCTGCCAGGCATTGAGCTTCGAATAGATATCGGCCATGGCTTCGCGGACGCGAATTTCGAGCCGGCCGACTTCGTCGGACGTATCGATGCTCTCGTCTTCGCTTGCCAGTTTCTTCAGCTCGTGAATCTTGCCTTCGAGATCCGAGATGGGTTTTTCGAAGTCGAGATAATTGTGCATGAGGTGCGTTTCCGATCCTTTTGCCCGTGACGAGAGACGGCACGTATAGCCTGTGTGCCGGTCCTATTCCCGTTTTTTGGCCTGTTTGGCAAGGGGGTGATGCGTTTGCACCAGTTGGTGAAGCCGTTCTTCCAGCACATGTGTGTAGATTTGTGTGGTCGAAATGTCGGAATGGCCAAGAAGTTCCTGCACCACACGGAGGTCCGCGCCATTGGCGAGCAAGTGGCTGGCGAAGGCATGGCGCATGACATGCGGCGAGATCAACGAGGGCGTCAGCCCGGCGCGAATGGCAAGATCCTTCAGATCCCGCGCAAAGACCTGGCGCGGCAGATAGCCCTGCTTGGAGGCCGCGGGGAAGAGCCATGGACTTTCCGGGGCGGGCTGCTTGGCCTTTGCCGCCTCCAGCGCCTGTCGGCGGCCATAGGTCTTCAGCGCAGCGATCGCCGATTGCGACAGCGGCACCAGCCGCTCCTTGTTGCCCTTGCCGCGGATCATCAGGAAGCGCCCTTCCTGGTCCAGGACTTTCGCCGGCAGGGAAACGAGTTCGCTGACGCGCATGCCGGTGGCATAGAGCAGCTCCAGCAGAACCAGCATGCGTAGATGCTGCAATTGATCCGGGCCTTCGACGGCCGCTTCCTGTTCGGCCTGGGCGAGAAGGCGCGTCACCTCGTCGACACCCATGGTCTTCGGCAGGGCGCGGCCTTTCTTCGGCGCGTCGAGAATGCCGGTGGGATCATCGGTGCGCAGACCCTCGGCATAGAGAAATTTATAGAACTGGCGCATGGCCGACAGGCGGCGGGCCTGCGACGAAGGCTTGAAGCCCTGGCGGGAAAGACCGGAGAGATAGGCGCCGAGATCGTTCGATGCCGCTTCCGTCAGGCGGACGTTGCGCTCGGACAAAAAGGAATGGAGATCGTCGAGGTCGCGCTCGTAGGACTGCAGCGTGTTGACCGCCGCGCCGCGTTCGGCGCTCATCATTTCGAGGAAGGCTTCCATATGGACGCGGCTCAGGTCCTTCACGGCAAACTCCGCGCTCACGGCTTCACCGAGCCGGTCGCTGGCGGGTTGACGCGCTCAGACGGTATGCGGATCGTCACATCGCGCGGCTGCGGATCGACGAAGAGCACTAAGGCCCACATTGCTCCATAGACCGATCCGGCGATCACCGCACAGATGACAAGGAAGCGAAACAGGGTCGGCATTCAGAAACTCTCCTCGTCCCAATCATTGGTCCGACGCTATACTGTAATCATATCCGACAAGCGTTAGCCGAAGGATATTGCAGACATGTTTATGTTGCGGCGTCTTGACGCTACAGGCGCATTTGACGATACCGTTTCCAAACAAATTGTGAATGGGCCGATGAGTGAACAAGTACTGACCCTTGCAGAAAGCCTTAGAGACAGAGCGCGTGCCGCATTGGGTACGCGCAATCTTGTCCTCGTCGGGTTGATGGGGGCCGGAAAATCCTCGGTCGGCCGGCTGGTCGCGCATCAGCTCGGCATTCCCTTCGTCGATACGGATATCGAGATCGAGCGCGTGTCGCGCATGACGATCGCCGAGCTGTTCGAGGCCTACGGCGAAGACGAATTCCGGGCGCTGGAGACGCGGGTGATCAAGCGGCTGCTCAAGGGCGGCCCTCGCGTCGTTTCCACCGGCGGCGGCGCCTTCATCAACGACCGCACGCGCCGGCACGTCAAACGCAGCGGCCTGTCGGTCTGGCTGAAGGCCGATCTCGACGTGCTCTGGGAGCGGGTCAACAAGCGCGATACGCGACCGCTGCTTAAAACCGAAAATCCGAAGCAGACCCTCGAAAAGCTGATGAATGCGCGCTATCCGATCTATGCGGAAGCCGATCTCACGGTTTTGTCCCGCGATGTGGGCAAGGAAGTCATGGTCAAGGAAGTCCTTGCTGCCATCGTCGAGGGGAAAGAAGAAAGCAAGACACCATGAATGCGATCCCATCGGCATCGGCCGAGCGTCTCGTCCGCGTGCCCCTCGGCGAGCGCGCCTATGACATTCTGATCGGCCCTGGCCTGATTGCGCGCGCCGGCAAGGAAATCGCAGCAAGGCTGAAGGGCCGCAGAGCGGCTGTTATTACGGACGAAAATGTCGCGCCGCTCTATCTCGATGCCCTGATTGCGAGCCTTCAAGAAGCCGGTATTCAGCCGTCGAAGCTGGTGCTGCCGGCCGGCGAGAAGACCAAGAGCTTCGAGCATCTGATGGCCGTCTGCGATGCCGTGCTGACCGCCCGTGTCGAGCGCAACGATGCCGTCATCGCGCTTGGTGGCGGCGTGATCGGCGATCTCGCCGGCTTTGCTGCCGGCATCGTGCGCCGCGGCGTTCGTTTCGTGCAGGTGCCGACATCGCTGCTGTCGCAGGTGGATTCTTCTGTCGGCGGCAAGACCGGCATCAACACCCATCACGGCAAGAACCTTGTCGGCGTCTTCCACCAGCCCGATCTCGTGCTCGCCGACACCGACGTGCTGAATACGCTCAGCGAACGCGAATTCCGCGCTGGCTATGCCGAGGTTGCCAAATACGGCCTGATCGACAAGCCGGATTTCTTCGCCTGGCTGGAGGCCAACTGGAAAGAGGTGTTCTCCGGCGGCGAGGCGCGAATAGAGGCGATTGCTGCGAGCTGCCAGGCAAAATCCGACGTCGTCGTTGCCGACGAGCGCGAAAACGGTCCGCGGGCGCTGCTCAATCTCGGCCACACCTTTGGCCATGCGTTGGAGGCGGCCACCGCCTATGACAGCCGGCGGCTGGTGCATGGCGAGGGTGTTTCGATCGGCATGGTGCTGGCGCACGAGTTTTCTTCGCGCCTCAATCTGGCGAGCCCCGACGACGCGAACCGAGTCGAGACGCACCTGAAGGCGGTCGGCCTGCCGACGCGGATGGGCGACATTCCGGGCGAGCTGCCGCCGGCCGAGGTACTGATGGACGCGATCGCCCAGGACAAGAAGGTCAAGAGCGGCAAGCTAACCTTCATCCTGACCCGCGGCATCGGGCAATCCTTCGTCGCCGATGACGTTCCTTCCTCCGAAGTTCTCAGTTTCCTAAGGGAAAAACATCCGCAATGACGGTCGAAAGCACCCTGGCTGTTCTGTGGGAATATTGGCCCGAGATCATCTCGATCATCGCGCTGGTGCTGCTTTCGGCCTTTTTCGCCGGCTCGGAGACGGCGCTGACGGCGGCTTCGCGTAGTCGCATCCACACGTTGGAAGCCAACGGCGACAGCCGCGCCGGCATCGTGCGGCTGCTGATCGAGCGTCGCGACCGGTTGATCGGCGCGCTGCTGATCGGCAACAATCTCGCCAACATTCTGTCGTCGTCGCTTGCGACCAGCTTGTTCCTCGGCCTGTTCGGCAACTCCGGCGTAGCGATCGCCACCGCCGCCATGACGGTCATCCTCGTCATTTTCGCCGAGGTTCTGCCGAAGAGCTGGGCCATAGCGACGCCGGACCGCTTCGCGCTGAATGTCGCCGGTGCGATACGTCTCTTCGTCATCGTCGTCGGGCCGGTGTCGAGCGTCGTCAACGCCATCGTGCGTCAGATCCTAAGCATCTTTGGCGTCAATCTCTCCAGGGAAGTGTCAATGCTGTCGGCGTATGACGAGCTGCGCGGCGCCGTCGATCTGCTGCATCGCGAGGGTTCGGTGGTCAAGGCGGACCGCGACCGGCTGGGCGGTGTGCTCGATCTCGGCGAGCTGGAGCTCTCCGACATCATGGTCCATCGCACGGCAATGCGCGCCATCAATGCCGACGATCCGCCGGAAGTCGTGGTGCGGGCCATTCTCGACAGCCCCTACACGCGCATGCCGCTCTGGCGCGGTACGATCGACAATATCATCGGCGTCGTGCACGCCAAGGATCTGTTGAGGGCGCTGGCGGAGCGGAATGTCGAGCCGGAAAACCTCGATATCGTCAAGATCGCCCAGAAGCCCTGGTTCGTGCCCGACAGCACCAATCTTGAAGATCAGCTCAATGCCTTCTTGCGCCGCAAGCAGCATTTCGCCGTCGTCGTCGACGAATATGGCGAAGTGCAGGGCATCGTCACCCTGGAGGATATTCTGGAGGAGATCGTCGGTGATATTGCCGACGAGCATGATCTCGATATTCAGGGCGTGCGGCAGGAGGCCGATGGTTCGATCGTCGTCGATGGCGTCGTGCCGATTCGCGATCTGAACCGCGCCCTCGATTGGGATCTGCCGGACGAGGAGGCAACGACGATCGCCGGCCTCGTGATCCACGAATCAATGACCATTCCGGAAGAGCGCCAGGCGTTCACCTTCTACGGCAAGCGCTTCATCGTCATGAAGCGGGAGAAGAACCGCATCACCAAGATCAGGATCAGGCCAGCGGAAACGGAAGAGGGGAAGCCGGAGTAGCTGGTTACCACCGCACCGCTTCGCCCGGTGCTGCCGGCTCCACGGCCAGGGCATGGAGGCCGGCATCGAGTTCCGGCTTCAAAAGCTCGGTTATTGCCCTATGGCGGGCAAGGCGTGTCATGCCGGCGAACTTGGCGGAGACGATGCGAACCCTTATATGAGTTTCGCCCGTTCCGGTCATATCGGGCTGATGGCCGGCATGCATATAGCTTTCGTTGATGACAGCGAGACGCTCGGGCGCGAAGGCGTCGTTGAGCTTTTTCTCAATGCGGGATTGAAGCGTCGTTTCCATATTCCCGCCGTCACCTCGTTCGCGAAAAAGGTTTCACAAAGCCTGCAACATTCCCATTTGTCAATTCTTGTTGTGGGGTGGCTGAGGCCCCATAATTAGGGCGCCATGAGACTCGATTCAAAATATTTCGATCGCATTCGAACCCGCCGCAAGCGCGAGCCGGAGGCCGAACAGGCTCCGCCGACGTGCCAATGGGACGGCTGCGACAAAAAGGGTACGCATCGTGCGCCGGTCGGGCGCAATGCGGAAGGGCAGTTCTTTTTGTTCTGCTTCGAGCACGTCAAAGATTACAACAAGGGCTACAATTATTTCTCCGGCCTCTCGGACGGTGAGATCGCGCGTTACCAGAAGGAAGCCATCACCGGTCACCGTCCGACCTGGACCGTCGGCGTCAATAAGTCGGCCCGCAACAGCCCGCTGCAATCCGACATCCGCTCCGGCTCCTATTCCCGCGTTCGCGATCCCTTCGGTTTCGTCAAGGATGGGCAGGGGCAGGGCCGCGGCCCGCGTTTCCCGCAGGAGCGCAAGTTGAAGACGCTCGAGGCGAAAGCCTTCGACACGATGGGGCTGGGTGCCAATGCCACCAGCGCCGAGATCAAGAGCCGTTACAAGGAACTGGTGAAAAAGCACCATCCGGACGCCAACGGCGGCGATCGCGGTTCGGAGGAACGGTTTCGCGCGGTCATTCAGGCTTATCAATTGTTGAAGCAGAACGGTTTTTGTTAATTCCTGTCCTTGCTCTCCGTCTTCAATCAGGTATGGTCCAAATCGGCTGAGGCCGCAGGCGACTGCGGCAAGGTGCGCTTTTGGCTGGCTGCACCTCGGTCAACTTTCCGGGCGCGGCGTTTCTTGTCCGGGACTCAGTTCCAGAATGCTCGTAAGCGATCATTTCATCGCGCCGAGGTTTCGCTTCAGTCCCGGAGAAGTATCGCCGATGTCCCGACCGGACGGATGCGGACAATAAGCTGCGGCGTCACGGATGAAAAAAGCTGAGATTGATATGGCTGGGTGACAGTCGCCCGCCTTGGAGACATGATGAGCAAGATTGACCTTGATATTTCCGAGCTTCCCGACACGACCGTTTCGGTCCGTGAAGTCTTTGGAATCGATTCCGATATCCGCGTTCCGGCATACAGCAAGGGCGATGCCTACGTGCCCGACCTCGATACCGACTATCTGTTCGATCGCGAGACGACGCTCGCCATCCTCGCCGGCTTTGCCCATAACCGCCGCGTGATGATCTCCGGCTATCACGGCACCGGCAAGTCCTCGCATATCGAGCAGGTCGCAGCCCGCCTCAACTGGCCCTGCGTGCGTATCAACCTCGACAGCCATGTCAGCCGTATCGACCTCGTCGGCAAGGATGCCATCGTCGTCAAGGACGGCCTGCAGGTCACCGAATTCAAGGACGGCATTCTGCCCTGGGCCTATCAGCACAATGTCGCGCTCGTCTTCGACGAATACGATGCCGGCCGCCCGGATGTCATGTTCGTCATCCAGCGCGTGCTGGAATCGTCCGGCCGCCTGACGCTGCTCGACCAGAGCCGTGTTATCCGTCCTCACCCGGCCTTCCGCTTGTTTGCGACCGCCAACACCATCGGTCTCGGCGATACGACGGGCCTCTATCACGGCACGCAGCAGATCAACCAGGCGCAGATGGACCGCTGGTCGATCGTGACGACGCTGAACTACCTGCCGCACAACAACGAAGTCGATATCGTGCTGGCGAAGGTAAAGTCTTTCCGCACGGAGAAAGGCCGCGATACCGTGTCCAAGATGGTGCGCGTCGCCGATCTGACCCGCGCGGCCTTCATGAACGGCGATCTTTCCACCGTCATGAGCCCGCGTACGGTCATCACCTGGGCGGAAAATGCGGAAATCTTCGGCGATGTCGCCTTTGCCTTCCGTGTGACCTTCCTCAACAAGTGCGATGAGCTGGAGCGGCCGCTGGTCGCCGAGCAATATCAGCGCGCTTTCGGCGTCGAGCTGAAGGAAAGCGCCGCCAACATCGTGCTCGAAGCCTAAGAGAAGAGCCAGCAAGTCATGGCAGGTCGCGGAGACAATTCCAAAGCGAAGCCGGGCGCTCCGGTGGACATGGAGCCGTTGCGTCGGGCGATTACCGGCTGCGTGCGCTCGATCGCCGGCGATGCCGAGGTCGAAGTGGCCTTCGCCAACGAACGCCCGGGGATGACGGGCGAGCGCATTCGCCTGCCGGAGCTTTCGAAGCGGCCGACGGCGCATGAGCTGGCGGTGACGCGCGGCCTTGGCGATTCCATGGCGCTGAGGCTTGCCTGCCACGACGCCCGCGTCCACGCCACCATGGCGCCGCAGGGCGCCGAGGCGCGCTCCATCTTCGACGCTGTCGAACAGGCGCGCGTGGAATCGATCGGCGCGCTGCGCATGAGTGGCATGGCCGCGAACCTCAATTCGATGAATTCGGAGAAATACGCCAAGGCGAATTTCTCCGGTATCGAGCGGCAGGAAGACGCGCCGATCGGCGAGGCCATGGCGATGATCGTGCGCGAGAAGCTGACGGGTCAGCGGCCGCCGGAAAGCGCCGGCAAGGTGCTCGACCTCTGGCGTCCTTTCATCGAGGACAAGACCGGCGGCGAACTCGACAATCTGCTTTCTGCCATCAACGACCAGCAGAGCTTCGCCCGCGTCGTCCGCAATATGCTCACGGCCATGGACATGGCCGAGGAATACGGCGACGAGGACATGGAGCCGGATTCCGATGAGGAGTCTGCCGAGGAGGACAAGCCGAGCGGCGAAGATCAGGATGATCAGGACGTCGAGAGCGACGACGGTTCCGACTCCGCGCCCGCCGAGGACAGCGAAGCTTCCGATGAGCAGATGGACGACGGCGAGATGGATGGCGCCGAAATCTCCGACGACGACATGAGCGAAGAGGGCGAAGAGGATTCGGAGACTCCGGGAGAGACCCGCCGTCCGAATACGCCCTTCGCCGACTTCAACGAAAAGGTCGACTACCACGTCTTCACCGAGGAGTTCGACGAGACGACCACGGCGCAGGAACTCTGCGACACGGTGGAGCTCGAGCGCCTGCGTGCCTTCCTCGACAAGCAGCTCGCGCATCTTCAGGGCGCCGTAGGGCGGCTGGCGAACCGCCTGCAGCGCCGGTTGATGGCGCAGCAGAACCGCGCCTGGGATTTCGACCTGGAAGAGGGCTATCTCGATCCGGCGCGCCTGACGCGCCTGATCATCGATCCGATGCAGGCGCTCTCCTTCAAAATGGAGCGCGACACGCAATTCCGCGATACGGTCGTGACTCTGCTGATCGACAATTCCGGTTCCATGCGCGGCCGGCCGATCACGGTCGCCGCTACCTGCGCTGATATTCTGGCGCGCACGCTGGAACGCTGTGGCGTCAAGGTCGAAATCCTCGGCTTTACCACCAAGGCCTGGAAGGGCGGACAGGCACGCGAGAAATGGCTCGCCGGCGGCAAGCCGCAGACGCCGGGCCGGCTCAACGATCTCCGCCACATCATCTACAAATCGGCCGACGAGCCCTACCGACGGGCGAGAACCAATCTCGGCCTGATGATGCGCGAAGGCCTGCTCAAGGAAAATATCGACGGCGAGGCGCTGATCTGGGCCCATAACCGCCTGCTCGGCCGCCGCGAGCAGCGCCGCATCCTGATGATGATCTCGGACGGCGCGCCGGTCGATGATTCGACGCTGTCGGTTAATCCGGGCAACTATCTGGAGCGGCACCTGCGCGCCGTGATCGAGCAGATCGAGACGCGGTCGCCCGTGGAGCTGCTGGCAATCGGCATTGGCCATGATGTCACGCGCTATTATCGCCGCGCCGTGACGATCGTCGATGCCGACGAGTTGGCTGGCGCCATGACCGAACAGCTCGCGTCGCTGTTTGAGGATCAGGCCAGCCTGCCGCGTATGCGTCGCGCAAGCTGAACAGCCTATAGTCCAACCTGCATCGGCCTTCCGGCCGGTGCTTCCGCCGATTTTCCGCCTAGAGCTGTTCATCGCTTCACGGAATCGCTGAACTGCTCCATCTCTTTGTTTTCACGCAATTCCGGACGGAAAACCGCTACGCACTTTTCCTGGAATTGCTCTAGTTGCAAGGCCCCGTGAGAGCCCATGAAACGCCTTTGCCGCGCGACCATGCTTGTGATGCTGCTCGCCGGCTGCGGCTCTATGGATACGTCGGAAGGTGGGCCGGCGGAAATACACGCGACGGCGATAACGGCATTCAAGCCCGGTTCCGAACAGACACGGTTCGGTGCGCTCGAATTTCTCGGCGGTCTTGAACTCAGCTCCGGCAACGCACTTCTCGGCGCCCTCTCCGCCATCCGCTTCCGTCCTGATCAGCGTCATTTCGTTTCGGTCCTGGATACCGGTCATTGGCTGACGGGGGCCATCGAGCGCGATGAGGACGGCAGGCTGAGGCGCATTGTCGATGCCCACATCATGCCGATGATCGATCGCTTCGGCGAGACGGATGCCGGCAAAGGCGCGATGGATGCGGAAGGGCTGGCGCTGCGGGGAAACCATGTGCTCGTCAGCTATGAGCAGAATCATCGCGTCGACACCTATCCCGATCCTGGTTTCGAGACTTCTCCGCCCGACGGCAGCGTTCCGATCCTGATTCCGAAGAAACTATTGCGCGGCAACCGCAGCCTGGAAGCCCTGATGATTGCACCGCAATCGAGCCCGCTTGCGGGAGCAGCGGTGATCGTCGCGGAGCGTAGCCTGGACGATCAGGGGAACATGCTGGCGGCGATTCTGGACGGACCGTTGAAGGGCCGCTTTACCGTGCGCCATTATGACGATTTCGATGCCAGCGACGGTGTTTTCCTACCCGACGGCGATCTACTGCTGCTGGAGCGGCGCTTCGATCTGGCGCACGGTATCGGCGTACGTATCCGCCGCATCGCGGGCGGCGACATCAAGCCGGGCGCGGTCGTCGACGGCAACGTCATCTTCCAGGCAGGGTCCAATCTTCAGATCGACAATATGGAAGGGCTGGACGCCTTCCGGGCTGCCGATGGTACGATCCACTTGATCATGGTCTCCGACGACAACCATTCGATCCTGCAGCGAAGCCTAATGCTGGAATTCCGGCTGCGTGACGAGAAGCTGGTCAGCCAGAAATGAGAAAGCCTGCGACTTGCGGGCTTTCATGAAATCGCATGGGTAGCTGTTTACGCGGCGCGGACCGGCTGCGTCGGCTTCAGCACGTTCATCAACGCGCCATAAGGCAGCAGCATGACGAGGCCGACGGTCATCTTCACCGAGAAATCGCCGATCGCCCAGGAAATCCAGCGCGGCGCCGAGGTCGAGAAAGTGCCGAGAATTGGCGCCCAGTCGATTGCGAAGGGATCGTTGGGGCCGAAGAAGACGAAGAAGGGCGCGAAGGCGAAAGAGAAGAACATCACCGTGTCAAGCATCGAGCCGATCAGCGAACCGAACAGCGGCGCGCGCCACCAGGCCATACGGCGCAGGCGGTTGAAGACCGAGATATCGAGAAGCTGGCCAGCGAGATAGGCCGAGCCGGAGGCGATCGCGATACGCGGCTGCGCGGTGAAGAAGGATAGCGTAACGCCGACGACGAAGCCGGCGAAGACCACCTTGCGCGCGGCCCTCGGCCCGAACTGGCGGTTGGTCAGGTCGGTGATCAGGAAGGCGACGGGATAGGTGAAAGCGCCCCAAGTCAGGATGTCGGCAAGATTGATACCGGCGAGCTCAGCCTGAAGCGGATACTGCACGAGGATGTTGGAGGCGACGACGACGAGCGTCATTAGCAGAACGTAGACAAGCGTATAGCGTGACGTCAGCATTTTTTTATCCTGGGTGATGCCACCAGTTCGAGGAACAAACCGGACATGGAAAAAGGCTTGTCCGGAGGTTATCCGTGCAAGCCTTTCAGCCCGTATTATTTTTAGAAGCGCGGAAGCTTAGGCTGCTACGGCAGCAGCTTCAGCGGTCTTCTTGACGATCTGGCGACGCAGCAGGCGGGCGCGCATGCTGAGCTCGTTTTCGCTTGCCTTAATGAGGAAAGCGTCAAGACCGCCGCGATGCTCGACCGAGCGGAGCGCTGCAGCGGAAACGCGCAGACGGTAGCGCTGGCCAAGAACGTCAGAAATCAGCGTGACCTGGCAGAGGTTCGGCAGGAACCGACGCTTGGTCTTGTTGTTGGCGTGGCTGACATTGTTGCCCACGAGGACGGCCTTGCCGGTCAATTCGCACATGCGGGACATAGTACACCTACTTTTGTTTTTCTTGGCCATCGGATAGTCATCCCGGGCAAAACCCGGCGCGCAATCCAACAGGCCATAATTGGAAAGTTGCGGTTCTATAGTCAGAGCGACCGGCTACGTCAAGCCAAACCTTGAGCTTTCCCGCAATTCCGTCAAAAAGCTGCTGTTTTCTGATTGTCGCAGCAAGGGCATAAAGCGCCTATATATGCTGCCTGCTCGTTGTTGAAGGCTTTGGTCATGGTTCATTTTCGAAGGTGGCTTTTTGTTTCGGCCCTGCTGGCGTCGATGCCCTTGGCGGCATCGGCCGAGGAACTGCGGCATGAAACACAGTATCGCGTGTCGCTCGCCGGTTTTCCGATCGCGAGGGCGGATTTCAAGACCGAGGTCAAGGATAAGCAGTTTACCATCCGGGGCGATATTACGTCGGCGGGCCTTGCCGATCTCGTCACGTCGATCGATGCGAAAACCGATGTGACCGGCACGGTCGGCGATAACAAGCTGCAGGCGACGCATTACACGCTCTATTATAAGAGCGGAAAGAAGGAACGCACCTATGATGTCGCCTATACCGACGGCAATGTGACGTCGAATACGATCACGCCGGAGCCGAAGCGGCCGCAAAGCTGGATTCCGCTCAGCAACGGAGATCTGCACTCGGTACTCGATCCGATTTCCGGCATGATCTTTCCGGCGACCGCCAATCTCAACCTCTGCAATCAGACCTTGCCTGTCTTCGACGGCGAGATGCGCATGGATCTGAAACTGTCGCCGAAGGGATCGCACCCGTTTTCGACGGATGGTTTCAAGGGCAAGACGATTGCCTGTGGTGTACGCTTCACGCCGAAGAGCGGCTATAAGGGAACGCGCAAGGATTATCTCTATCTCGCCAAGAGCGACGGCATGGAGATCTGGTTTGCCAAGGCTGATGCCATGAATGTATATGCGCCTGTCTACGTCCGTATCCCGACGCAATACGGGACGGTGACGATTACTGCCGTGAAATACGGTAGCTAGACGGGCTTTCGATTCGGAAAGAGCCCGCGGCGACAGACTGGGGGCCGACTTGAAGTTTCGCGCAACATTGACGGGATTTGCGGCCATCGTGATGTGGTCGTTTCTGGCGTTGCTGACGGTGGCATCGGGTAAGATGCCGCCGTTTCAATTGCTCGCCATCTGTTTCGCCATCGGCAGCATCCCCGGCATCGTTGTTCTCGCCTTGAGGCCGGAGCGCCTGCAGTTGCTGCGCCAGCCGGCCAAGGTCTGGATCACCGGCATCGCCGGGCTGTTCGGCTATCATTTCCTCTATTTCACCGCGCTGCGCCATGCGCCGGCGGTCGAGGCGGGGCTGATCGCCTATCTCTGGCCGTTGCTGATCGTGGTCGGCTCGGCGCTCCTGCCGGGCGAGCGGCTGCGCTGGTACCATATCGTCGGCGCGCTGATGGGTCTTGCTGGCACGGTGCTGATCGTCGGCCGCAACGGGTTTCACTTCGAGGGTGCCCATGCCATCGGCTACGGTGCGGCATTTCTCTGCGCCTTCACCTGGTCCGGCTATTCGTTGATCACCCGCCGGTTCGAGGCGGTATCGACCGATGTCGTCACTATCTTCTGTCTGGTGACATCAGCCCTTTCCCTCGTCTGCCATCTTGGCCTGGAGGATACGATCTGGCCGGAAGCGGCGTCGCAATGGATTGCGGTATTCGGGCTCGGGCTTTTTCCGGTAGGCGCTGCCTTCTATGCCTGGGATTACGGCGTCAAAAACGGCGATATCCAGATTCTCGGCGCGGCGAGCTATGCTGCACCGCTGCTCTCGACGCTGATCCTCACTTTGTTCGGCTTTGCCGAACCTAGCTGGAGCATCGCGCTTGCCTGCATTCTGGTCACCGGCGGGGCGGTGCTGGCAGCGCACAGGATGATCCTGCGCCGGGACAATACCGGCCCGGCACAGGCGGAAGCGGCGCAATAGCTCCGCCCCGGTCGTTGCCGCCTATTCCTTGAAGACTTTTTGCAGGAATGCGATCAGCGACGGCCGCCAGACATCCATCTCATGCCCGAGGTCCGGGTATTCTTGATAGTCGTGTTTGATTTTCTTCTCTTCGAGCATTGCCTTCAGGCCGGCGACGTCCTTGCCGACGACCTGGTCCTTGCTTCCAACCGTCACCGTGAAGTTGCGTAGCTTGTTGATCTTGTCAGGCTCGCTCAGGGCTGCGTCAACGGCCTTGTTCGACACGGTGGTCGTGCTGACCCCGCTGAAGGTCGCGACCCAGCCGAAGGTGCCGAGATGCGAGAGGCCGGAAACGAGCGCCTGGTATCCGCCCTGCGACAGGCCCGCGACCGCACGTCCGTCAGCATCGCTGCGCACCTGGTAATGGCTTTTCATATAGGGGATGAGATCCTCGATGAGTTCTCGATCCGCTGCTTCGGCATTTGCCGGATAGAAGTTTTTCCGGCGTTCGGCGGCGGGGAAATTCTCCGCAACCGCATCCGGCACGTCGGTTTCCGTGTCCGGAATGACGACGATCATCGGCTCGATCTTCTTTTCCGCCAGCAGATTGTCGAGGATCTGGGGTGCCCGTCCCTGCGCAATCCAGGATGCGGCAGTGTCGCCGAAGCCGTGATAGAGATAGAGGACGGGAAGCGGCTTCGTCGGATTGCTGTAGCCGGGCGGTGTGTAGACATACATCTGGCGCTCCGAATCGAGCGCTTTGGAATGCAGTGTCACCAATCGCAGGTCGCCGTGCGGAACATTGCGAATATCGAGGATGCTGCCGGGCACGAGGATGAGGCTGGTATTCACCTGCCGCTGCGGCTTGGGCGAATTTGTGCCGGGATCGATGCTGCGAAAGCCGTCGACGTTGAAATAGTACTCATAGAGATTGGGCTTCATCGGCTCGGTCTTGGCAGCCCATATGCCGTCATCGCCGCGTTGCAGCGCGATCGGATCGTGCGAGCCGAGAACGACGGTGACGGCTTTTGCCGAAGGAGCGTAGAGGCGGAAGGTGATCGATCCGTCTTTGCCGACAGAGGTGACGAATTCCTTCAGCGGACGTTCCGCCGGCGGTGCGGCGGGAGCGTCAAGGGCAGCGGCGGGAAGGCTCATGACACAGCCCGCCAAAACAAACACGGGGAACAACAAGCGCACGAAAAAATCTCCTCCACATCAACCAATTTCTCTCTCCCCGTGTAAAGCTGCGGCAGTGCGAAGGTTTTTCAAGGCGGCTGTCCGCAAAGCAGCCACCTTGGGTCGTACGTGATATCAAAGAACGGGAAAAGTTCAGTCTGATGAAGGCTTCCAGCCGGGAGCGGCCATTTCGAAGCTGGAAAATTCGAAGCCCGGCGCGACCGTGCAGCCGACGAGGGTGAAATCGCCGAGAGTTTCGGCCGCCTGCCACCAATCGGCGGGGATGATCGCCTGCGGACGCTCGCCTTTTGCGAGGTCTATACCGAGGACGATCGTCTCGCCCATCTTGCCGTCGGCGGAGCGATACAGCGCAAGCGGCGCGCCAGCATAGTAATGCCAGACCTCCGCGGCGTCGCGCACCCGATGCCAATGCGAGCGTTCGCCCGCCTGCAGCAGGTAGTAGATCGCGGTCGAATGGCCGCGGTTACCGCCATGCTCGTCGCGGAACGTCTGTACATACCAGCCGCCTTCCGGATGCGGCTGCATGGAAAGTGCCGCGATGATCTCTTCCGGCCGCATCAGAAATTGTCCTTGCGCTTGCGGATTTCGGCAAAGACTTCTTCGTTGCTGCGGCTTTCCATCAGCAGATTCCTGCGGATCGACGGATCGGCGGCGCGCAGGAAGGGATTGGTTTCCTTCTCCAGCGCGAGCGTTGTCGGAATGGTGAATTTGCCTTCGGCCCTCAGGGCCTCGATATCGGCGGCGCGCGCCTTCAGCCTTTCATTGTCGGGATCGATGGTTACGGCAAAACGGGCGTTGGACAGCGTATATTCATGGCCGAAATAGATTGCCGTTTCATCCGGCAATACGGCGAGTTTCTGAAGGGATGCCCACATATCTGCCGCCGGCCGCTCGAACAGCCGGCCGCAGCCGAGCGCAAAGAGAGTATCGGCGGCAAAAAGCAGCTTGTCATCCTCGAAGTGGTAGCAGATATGGCCGGCCGTATGGCCCGGTGTCTCGATGACGTTGACGGTATGATCACCGAACTCGAAGGTGTCACCGTCGCTGACGGCGCGGTCGAGGCCGGGAATGGCGACTGCTTCATTGATCGGGCCGATGATTTCGCAGCCGAATTGCTCCTTCAGCGCCAGATTGCCCTCGACGTGATCGGTGTGGTGATGGGTGGTGAGGATGTGGGTAATCGTCCAGCCCCGACGCTTGGCGGCTGCCAGGATAGGCTCTGCTTCAGGCGCGTCGATCGACGCCGTGTAGCCGCTTTCTGGATCATGGACGAGCACGCCGAAATTGTCTGAGCGGCAGATAAATACCTCTAATTCCAAGGGTTTCATGGTCGAAATAGTCCTTATCGATGCGCTTGAATCGGAATGTAGGCGGTTCGGCCTTGAAGTCCAACGGGTGGCTGATAACATTTGTGGCGATGCACGCCGATATCGTCGATCTCCGCCAATTCTATCATTCCGAGCTTGGGCGCTTGGCCGAGCAGTCTATCGCCATGGCGCTTTCCTCGATCTGGTCGCGGCTGCCGGAAGAACGGCTTGTCGGCCTCGGCTATGCCGTCCCCTATCTCGATCGTTTCCGCGCCGACACCGAACGCACTTTCGCCTTCATGCCGGCAGGGCAAGGCGCCGTGAACTGGCCGGTGGATTCGGTTTCGGCGACAGCATTGATCTTCGACGAGGAATTGCCGCTGCCGGACAGTTCCATCGACCGGGTTCTGATGGTGCATTCGCTGGAATTCGCCGAAAGCCCGCGCGAGACGCTGAAGGAGCTTTGGCGAGTGCTGGCGCCTGGCGGCCGGCTCGTCATCGTCGTGCCGAACCGCACGGGCGTATGGGCGCGCATGGAGCATACACCCTTCGGCTCCGGCCGGCCCTATTCGCGAGGGCAGCTTACTTCGCTGCTGCGAGAGACCAACTTTACGCCGGGTGCGACCGCCGAGGCGCTGTTCTTTCCGCCCTCGAAGCTGCGCACCGTCCTGCGGCTCAGACGCGCCTTCGAACGGATCGGGCGTACGCTCTGGCCGGCTTTTTCCGGCGTCATCATCGTCGAGGCGCAGAAGCGGCTTTACCAGGGCCTGCCGGTCGCCGTCCGCGCCTCGCGCCGCGTCTTCGTGCCGGTGCTGGCGCCGCGCGGCATACCGACGACGCGCGACGGTGCATGAGCAGGCTTGCCAACTGGCAAACACTCGACAAATTCGTCAATCCGCATTAATGCCACGAGATGTCTAAAGCCGGAATTTTCCGGCCCTTCCCAAGGTCGATCCCATGAGCATGGAAATGAGCAAGCCCGTCCCGCGCCCCGGCATTCTCGATATCGCCGCCTATGTGCCGGGCAAGGAGCATGCGCCGGGCGTGGCGCGGGTGTTCAAGCTCTCCTCGAACGAGACGCCGTTCGGTGCAAGCCCCAAGGCCATCGAAGCCTTCCGCGCAGCCGGCGAGCATTTGGAACGCTACCCGGACGGGCAGGCCACGGAGTTGCGTCAGGCGATTGCCGATATTCACGGCCTGAACACTGCCAATATCCTCTGCGGCAACGGCTCCGATGAGCTGCTCGGCCTGCTCTGCCATGTCTATCTCGGCGCCGGCGATGAAGGCATCATCACCGAGCACGGCTTCCTGATCTACAAGATCCAAATCCTGGCCGCAGGCGGAACGCCGGTGACGGTCAAGGAGAAGGACCGTACCGTCGATGTCGACGCGATTCTTGCCGCTGTAACCGACAAGACCAAGATCGTCTTCATCGCAAATCCGGCCAACCCGACGGGCACTTATGTGCCGGTCAGCGAAATCCGCCGCCTGCAGGCGGGTTTGCCGAAGCATGTCATCCTCGTGCTCGACGCCGCCTATGCCGAATATGTCCGCCGCAACGATTATGAAGCCGGCCTCGAGCTTGTCTCCTCTAATCCCAATGTCGTCATGACCCGTACCTTCTCGAAGATCTACGGGCTTGCGGCGCTGCGCGTCGGCTGGCTGTATGGGCCGGCCGATGTGGTGGCTGCGCTGAACCGTGTGCGTGGCCCGTTCAATATGAACGCGGCCGCCATTGCCGCCGGTGCGGCCGCCATCCGCGACCAGGCCTTCACCCAGAAGGCGGTGGCGCACAATACGCTTTGGATCGAGAAAGTGACGAAGGCCTTCGAATCGATCGGCCTCGAGGTGACGCCGTCGGTCGCCAACTTCGTGCTCGTTCACTTCCCCGATATCGAGGGCAAACGTGCTGCCGATGCCGACGAGTTCCTGACCAGCCGCGGCTATATCCTGCGTGCGGTGCGTGCCTACGGCTTCCCGAATTCGCTGCGCATGAGCATCGGCACGGAAGAGGCCAATCTGGGCGTCATCGATGCCCTGACCGAATTCATGGGGCGCAAGGCATGAGCAGCGTGCAGTTCGACCGTATCGCGCTGATCGGCATCGGCCTGATCGGCTCGTCGATCGCCTATGATATCAAGCGGCTCGGCCTCGCCAAGGAAGTAGTAATCTCGACGCGGAGCGCCGAGACGCTGAAGCGTGCCGAAGAACTCGAACTCGGGGACCGCTATACGCAATCGTCGGCCGAAGCCGTTGGGGATGCCGATCTCGTCATCGTTTCCGTGCCGGTCGGCGCATCGGGAAGCGTTGCGGCGGAAATCTCCGCGCATCTGAAGCCCGGCGCCATCGTCACCGACGTCGGCTCGACCAAGGCGTCCGTCATCGCGCAGATGCAGCCGCATATGCCGGGCAATGTGCATTTCATTCCCGGCCATCCCATTGCGGGCACGGAGAAGTCCGGGCCTGATGCCGGTTTTGCCGGGCTGTTCGAGGGTCGCTGGTGCATCTTCACGCCGATCCCCGGCACCGACGAGGCCGCCGTCAAAAGGCTTCGCCATTTCTGGGAAGCGCTCGGCTCGCGCGTCGATGAGATGGATGCCGCCCATCACGACAAGGTGCTGGCGATCGTTTCGCATCTGCCGCATCTCATCGCCTATAACATCGTCGGCACGGCCGATGATCTGGAGACGGTGACGGAATCGGAAGTGATCAAATATTCCGCCTCCGGCTTCCGCGATTTCACCCGTCTCGCCGCGTCCGACCCGACGATGTGGCGCGACGTCTGCCTGCACAATCGCGATGCCATTCTGGAAATGCTGGCGCGTTTCTCGGAAGATCTTGCCTATCTGCAGCGGGCAATCCGCTGGGGAGAGGGCGACAAGATTTTCGATCTCTTCACCCGCACACGCGCCATCCGCCGCTCGATCGTCGAGGCCGGCCAGGACGTCGACGCCCCGGATTTCGGGCGTCACGCGCTGGATGTGAAGAAGTAGGTATCGACATAACCTTCGCCCCGCTGAGGCGAAGGTGTTGATTCTCAGATCGGCGGGATCTTGCCGAGCGGAATGAAGCCGCTGAGCGAGAGGCGGCCGCGATCGGCGGTGAGATCGACGGAGACCTTGTCGCCGCCGGCCGCGAGCGACTTCAGAAGCTTGGTGGCGGTGTCGATCATGTTTTTGGCGGCTGGGATCGTTGCTTTCAGGCTGTCGCCCCATGGTCCGATCTGATTGATCTCCAGTTTGAACTGACCGGACAGAAAGCCCTGATCGTCGAAATTGAAGGGGCCGGAAAGGGTCATGACGCGGCCGTCGCCGATATCGATCACCACCTTGCGAAGAACGCCTGCAGCACCATAAAGGCCGTGTCCGTCGCTGCCGTCGAGCAAGCCTGCCTTGCCGGTCAAGGTGATATCGGCGCTTGTCGATGCCGTCGGCAGCGTCTGCGGAAAATCCTTGATGACGGCATTGGCATTTTCGATGCCGATCGCCAGTTCCAGGTCGTCGCCGTTCTGGCGCGCGTGCATTTCGGTGTGCGCGGCGGTCACGTCGGCGCTCTGGCCGGTGAACGAGGAGACGATGCCAGCCTTTAGCCCATCGATGACGGTCTCGCTCTGCGCCACGCCACGGCCCTTGGCGATGAGATTCGATTGCAGATCCGTCCATTCGGCCGACACCGTCAAACCCTGCGCGGTGCGGATCTCGGCCGGCGATCTCAGGCTCCAGCCGACATGGTTCGGCTGATAGACCGGCGCCGAGGCATGGAGGTTGTCGAAGGAGGCGGAAACGCCCTTCACATGATCGTCGACGGTCACCTTGGCGCAGGAGAGGCCGATGGAGAAGGGAAAGCCGCTGAAGGCCATGTCGCTGCATTCGCCCGAAATGCCTGCGTCTTTCTGCTCGCCGAGCGCCTTCAGCACGGTCGTCTTCACCATCGTGGTCGCATAAAACCAACCGCCGGTATAAAGCCCGGCAAGGATCACGATCAGCCCCAGCCCGATGAGCCACATGCGTTTGCCTCTGCCGGATGCTACGCTCTGGCTTGACGCTGCCATGTTGTTCTCCAATGGTTGAACCTATGTGTTCACAATGATTTGGCGTTGGATATGGACGAATTTTGGGTATTTGGCTACGGATCACTCATGTGGAATCCGGGGTTTAGCTATGTTGAAAAAGCAGAGGCCTTGATTTTCGGCTACCGCCGCTCCCTTTGCGTCCATTCCTGGGTCCATCGCGGCACGGAGGCAAGTCCGGGCCTGGTGCTCGGCCTCGATCACGGCGGCTCCTGCCGCGGCATGGCATTCAGCATAGCAGCCGCCGAGCGGGACGAAGTGCTGAGCTATCTACGCGAGCGGGAGTTGGTCACCAACGTCTATCTGGAAAGGACGCTGCCCATTCGTCTCGCGGATGGCCGAAGGGTAGCTGCCGTCGCCTATATTGTCGACCGTAATCATCAGCAATATGCCGGCACGCTCGACGCCATAGAGGCGGCCCATATTGTCGATTCCGCCGTCGGACAGTCCGGACCGAACGATGCCTATGTCTTCAATACGCTGACGCATCTGCGCGAGATGGGCATTCGCGACCAATGGCTGGAGCAGGTGGCGGGCGAGATCGAGCGGATGCGGGAGGCGTCTTAAACCGCGGTCGCCATCTTCGCTTTTGCGATCTCGGCCAGGCGCCGCGCGGCCGTCGGCGGGACCGGCAGATGCGGATTGTTGGCGATGGTTTCGACCAGCAATTCGTCGCTTGCCTTTTCCGTCTCCTCAAGCAATCGCGCGAAGAAGGCGTCCGGATCCAGGCCCGGCGGGATCGGCGGCAGGATGCGCACCTTGAAATGGCCGGGATACTTGCGGAAGGTGCGGCGCGGCCAGAACAGGCCGGGATGCATGGCCACGGCGACGACGGGAATGTCGAGATCACGATACATGCGGGCGATGCCGTATTTATAGACCGGCTCGGCCCCCGGCGGACGGCGAGTGCCCTCGGGATAGATGATCAACTGGCGGCCGGTAGAAAGCTCTTCCCGCGTGCGCTTCAGCACATCGAACATCACCTTGCCGCGGGCGCTGCGGTCGACCGGAATCATGCGCTGTTTCTTCGCATACCAGCCGAACAGCGGAATCCACATCAGCTCGCGCTTCAGAATATAGACCGGATCATCGAGATAGGGCAGCAGTGCGAAGGTATCCCAGAAGGATTGATGCTTCGGGGCGAAGATGTAGCTGCCGGCGGGAATATTCTCCAAGCCCTCGATCTCGAAGGTGGTGCCGATGATCTTCTCCATCAGCCAGACGCTGGATTTCGCCCAGGCCTTGGGGATCGCGTAGCCGGCCTTGCGCGGCATCAGGAAATAGATCGGTGAAAGCACGATCATGCGAATGATCAGGTTGGCATAGAAGGTCGTATTGAACAGGATCGAACGCAAGGTGATCATCAAAGGCTTTCCCAACACGCCGGCTTTCGCCAGCATCTGAAGCTTTGCCTACACGATTACGCTGTCAATAAAAAGTCGGTCCATGTGTCGCCAGATATCTTAGTCCGGATCATCGTCGGTCTCCCGCGAGCGCAGGCCGAGCGGGCGTCCGAGACCCGTGAGATTGCGGGCGCCGGCGAGAAGAACCTTGGCATATTCTGAGAGCATGGTGCGCAGCGCGTTCGGATCGGTGAACCAGTTCTTGGTCTTGAGATCGGAATTGACCACCGGATAGGGAATGAAATCCGTGGCCGGATCAACATATTTCAGCTCGGCGAGGCTGCGCGGCATGTGATAGTTATTCGTCACTACCAATATGCTCTTGTAGCCTCTGGCGTGGATCCATTTCGCGGCCTCGCGGGCATTGCCGATGGTGTCGAGGGCGTCATAACCGACATCGACACAGCAATTGAAGAGACTGACGGGGCTTTGGGTCAGCCTGCGGATTTGCGACGGCGTGGTGGTCGGATGGACGCCGGAAATCAACAGCCGGTTGCCGGCGCCGGTGCGTAGCAGTTCCACGGCCTGGCCTATGCGCTGATAGCCGCCGGTCAGCACGACGATGGCGTCCGCCTTCGGTTCCGGTGGCGGCTTCAGCGTGGTGATCGAATCGGCGAAATGCAGGAAGCCGCCGAAGACAACGGCGACAAGGATGATGAAGCCGAAGCCGCCCCAGCGCAAAAACCTTCGGAAGAGGCTGCGCCGCACAGGCCGGTCGCTGCGGGATTGCTCTCGCAACGTCTGCGAACTCACGGTCTTGCGAGTCGTCAGGTCCATGCTCATGATTCGCTATTATGCGCCAATTGCGGCAAGGAACAGACCATTAGATCGAAAAAAATCATCGCCCTAGCGTCAATTCTGCACAGTTTCGGTTCTTCCGGGGTCGGAGCGGATCAAATCGATCTCGTAAATGGTGCGCATGACGGTGAAGCGCGCCGTGACCGTGGTGAGCAGGGCAATGATGATCATTGTGGCGAGGATGCCGAGATAGCCGAGCGCGCCGACCGAGAATGTGCCGAACAGGGCGGTTGCCTGGTCGGTCTGCGGCGTCGCGATCGTGCGGCTCTGCAGAAAGCCGGCGCTGGCGAAAAACAGGGCGGCGAGCGCGCTGCCAGCAGCCGAACCCTTCAGGCTGATCTTCAGGAAATGCTTCTGGAATTCGGTGGCAACAAAGGTGCTCTCGGCGCCGACGAAGTGGAGCACCTCGACGATGTGGCGATTGCTCGAGAGCGCGCCGCGCGTGGCAAACACCACGGTCAGCACCATGGCGGTGAAAACCAGGAGCAGGACGCCGGTGCCGATGAGAACGGTGGTGTGCGCCATCGAGACGAGCCGATCGACCCAGGTGCGGTGATCATCCAGCGTCGCCTGCGGAATCTGATCCTTGAGGAGGTTGCGCATCGCCTCGAAATCGGGGGGATGCGTTTCGTCGATCGTGATGATCACCAGGCGCGGGACGGGCAGCTCCTTGAGGTCGAGGCCGGCGCCGAGCCAGGGTTCGAGCAAGCGAGCGGTCGCCGCCTCGTCGACGATCTGGCCGGACTTGGTGCCGACGAAACCAAGCGCGATGTCGCGGGCGCTGGCCAGCGCCTTGCCCATATCGAGATTGTCGTCCGGCTTGATCTGGATGGTGATCTCGCGGGAAATCTGGCTCTCCCAGCTTGCCGCCGTCGAGCGCACCATGCTGACGGCGCCGAGCGTCAGGCAGGCAAGGAAAGCCATGATGGCGATAACGACGATCAGCGCATTGCCCTGGATATTGGAGGACGGCACGATCGGTCCGGTCGGGCGCACGCGCATTTCCGGCCGCCTCTTCTCCGGCGGAGATGCGGCGGGTCTTTCCTGGTTGTTGGCAGCCCCGGCATTCGAGGCTTTCCTGCGGGGAGCGGGCTCAGTCATAGATATCGAGATGCCCTCCCGATAAAATCATGCGCCGGGCTTCGATCTGATCCATGAGGGTGAGGTCGTGCGTGGCAATGACGACCGCCGTGCCGAGGCGATTGAGTTCGAGGAACAGGTTCAGCAGCCGCCGTGCCATGGGTGGATCGACATTGCCGGTCGGTTCGTCGGCGAGCAGGATCTCGGGGCGGTCGATCAGGGCGCGGGCAATGGCGGCGCGCTGCTTCTCGCCGCCCGACAGCACCGGCGGCAACACATTGATGCGTTCGCCGAGGCCGACCCATTTCAACAGTTCCAGCACGTCGGTGCGATAGGAACTTTCCTCCTTGCCGCGCACGCGCAGCGGCAGGGCGACGTTTTCGTATGTCGTGAGGTGTTCCAGCAGCCGGAAATCCTGAAAGACGATGCCGACGCGGCGGCGCAGCAACGGCAGCTCGTTGCGCGGGATCGAGGAGATCTCGCGGTCGAACATGCGGATCAGTCCGCGGGTCGGCTGCAGCGACATGAAGAGAAGCCGAAGCAACGTCGTCTTGCCGGCGCCGGAAGGTCCCGTCAGGAACTGGAACGATTTTCGCGGAATGTCGAAGGTCAGGTCACGGAGGATTTCCGGACCCATACCATAGCGCAAACCGACGTTCTCAAAATGAATCAACGGGCAGTCCACTCTTCCGCAGTGTTCAATCAGGCGACTTGTTAACCAAGGGCGTTAACAGCCGGTAAATTTTGCTGGAAAGGCGCCCGATTCATGGCGATCTTTGCGAAGCATTAACTATTAAAATTTACGACTGGGCAGGATTCGTTTCAATGCCCAGAATTCAGGTGGGCGTTGAAACCATGTGGATCACCGGAAAGGGAGATCGTCATGGGCACTTTTCGCCACCGCCAACAACAGGCGGGATTGATCTATGACCTGCTGCCGCCCGAACGCGCATTGGGTTCGGGACTATCGCGCCGCTTTGGGCCGAAGCCGGATGTCGTCGACGCCGAGTTCGTGACGGTCATTCCCAGCCGCATCAGAACCGCCTCGGGCAGCAACGCTCGCGACGGGGCTTTCCGCCCCAGCCAATCGCCGCGGCCGGCTCCCAAGGGAGCTTTCCTTCATGCGCTCACGGGCCTGCGCCTTGCCGAAGGCTGGCTGCAGCAAGCCTCGCGCCGCAGCTTCGTGGCGCTCATCGTTGCTCTGGCCATTCTGGTCTTCGGTCTTGCCGGCGGTTTCTCGGGATTGTCGGGTACGCCGGCACAGGCCACCTCGGAGCCGCTGCAATTTTCCCATGTGACGCTGACGCCGCGCGACGAGAATGGCATGCGGGTGCTCACCGTCAACGGCATCATCGAAAACGAGACCGGCGCCACGCTCTCGGTGCCGCCTGTCCGCGCCGATATCTTCTCCGGCGGTCAATTGCTGACAAGCGTGGTGGTGAACCCGCCAGTAAACCGTATCGGGCCGCATGAGAGCCGCGGATTTTCCACGCGATTGCAGCATCCCGGTGGAAAAATGCCGGATGTTCGCCTCTCCTTCATGCCTTAGGGGGTGTGTCGGCCCTCAGGTTTGTGCTACGGGCTAGAGCTTGATCGGCGGACAAGCGCCGAAAATAGCCATGGAGCATGCCAATCAATGCCTGTCGTACGCGGGAAGAATATCGAGCCGCTTTTCACCGCCGAGCAGATCGCCGAGCGCAATCG
Source organism: Rhizobium sp. LEGMi-198b (assembly GCF_054114205.1). Taxonomy (NCBI): domain Bacteria; kingdom Pseudomonadati; phylum Pseudomonadota; class Alphaproteobacteria; order Hyphomicrobiales; family Rhizobiaceae; genus Rhizobium; species Rhizobium sp. LEGMi-198b. The sequence continues at coordinate 568,711 of NZ_JBSYVH010000004.1, forward strand.
CGCCATGGCGAAGGAAATCGCCAGCGGACCGACGAAGGATCTCCTCGTCATCGCCATTCTCAAAGGCTCGTTCATCTTTGCCGCCGATCTGCTGCGTGCGCTGCATGAGACGGGACTGGCGCCGGAAGTCGAGTTCATCACGCTCTCGAGTTACGGCGCAGGCACGGTCTCCCAGGGCGTGCGCATCGTCAAGGACATCGACAGCGATGTCAGGGATCGCGATGTGCTGCTGATCGATGACATTCTGGAATCCGGCCGCACGCTGCGATTCGCCAAGGAATTGCTCTATGAGCGCGGCGCCCGCCACGTCACGCTTGCCGTGCTGCTCGACAAGAGCGTGAAGCGCCAGGAAGAGCTGGAGGCCGATTATGTCGGCTTCGAATGCCCCGATTATTTCGTCGTCGGTTACGGCATGGACGTTGCCTATGCCTTCCGCGAGTTGCCCTTTGTTGGCGTGGTAACCGGGGACGCCTGACGTATCGGGAGCCAAGTATGGCTGCCGTTTTGGGACAATCCAACGCTCATACAAGCTGTCCCAATATGCTCCAGCGATGACGACTCATTAACCACGGAGCCGCATCGCACCGCCGTCGTTTACCGATCGCAAACGGAATTCTGGTGATTTCGGTCGCGGAACATGACGGACCACGGAGCATAGACCATGGCAAAAATTCTGATCACCGAAGACGAAGATTCTCTTCGCACCTTTGTCGCGCGCGCCCTGCGCTTGGACGGACACGAGACCGAAGAGGCGGCCGATGGTGCCGAAGGTCTGGAAAAGCTGAAGCAGGGGGCTTACGACCTGTTGCTCTCCGATATTCGCATGCCGGTGATGGACGGTATCGAACTGGCGCATCAGGCTGCCTCGACCTGCCCTGGCATGAAAATCCTTTTGATGACCGGCTATGCCGAGCAGCGCGAACGCGCCGACGACCTCATGGAAAAGATCGTCGATGTTGTCGCCAAGCCCTTCGCTTTGCCGGATATCCGCAAGGCCGTTGCCCGCGCGCTGGCGGCTTAAGCAGTTATGTCAGACAATGACCTTCGCCCGTGGCGGCGAAGGTGGCGTCAGCTCTTCTCTTACTGGCCAAGATCGAGCAGGCGCTCCAGATAGCGCCGTTCTTCCGAAAATGACGGGTTGTTGCTCAACCGCTCGCGGATCGCATCGAGGATTTCGCGGGCGCGTTGCGGATCGATGATGTTCGGTATCTTGTTTTCGTTTGCATCATCAAAGAAGTTGCCATCGTTGCGTTGACGGCCGAGAGGATCGCGGCCGTTCTGATTACCTTGGCCAACTTGTCCCTGCTGCTGACCTTGGCCCTGACCCTGCTGTTGCTGCATCTGCGCCATAAGCTGGTTCATCATATCGCGCGTGCCCTTGCGTAGGGCGTCCAGCGCGCGGCCCTGGCCCTGTACGGCGGCTTCGCCATTGCCCTGGGAGAGGTCGCCGGAGGCGCCCTTCATTTCCTGTTGAGCCTTGCCGTAATTCTGGTTCGGCTTCATGCCCATGGAGCCGAGGTCCTTTTGCAGTTCGCCGAGCTGCTTGCCGAGTTCATCCTGCTGCTTGCGCAATTGCTTCAGCGCATCACGCAGTTGATCGGCAGTCATATTATCAGTCTGATTGTCGCCCTGCTGTTTCTGACCCTTCTGCTGGCCTTGCTGTTCCTGGCCCTGCTGCCGATCCTGCTGCCCCTGATCCCGCTGCCCCATATCCGGCTGTGTCGGATCGGTCAGATCCGGCATGGGCTGGTTCAGCGCATCGTCACCATCTTCGTTGGGATCGCCGCGCTGCATGCGGTCGCGCATGGCCTGGTCGAGCTTGAAGGTCTGCTCCATCAGCTTCTGCTGGTCGCGCAGGATGCGGCCGAGCTTGTCCATCTGCTGGCGCATCTTGTCGTTGGCTTCGTTCTGCTGCTGGTTCTGACCGCGTTGCGGCCGTCCGGCCTGGAGGCTGTTCATCATCTGCTGCAGTTCGGACAGCATCTGCTGCGCCGCCTGGCGGTTGCCGGAACGGGCCAGATTTTCGATCTGATCCATCATCCGCTGCAGGTCCTGCTGGCGCAGGATATTGGCCGACTTCTGGTTTGGCTGCGCCGGCATGTTCTTCATGCGCTCGGCGAGCTCCTTCATATAGTCGTTCATTGCCTTGCGCAGTTCGTCCATCAGCTTCTTGATCTCGGCATCGGACGCATTGCGCTGCAGGGCCTCGGAGAGCTTCTGCTGCGCGTCGCGCAGCGCCTTTTCCGCATCGGTCAACTGTGCGTCTTCCATGCCGAGCGCGATCTGCCACAGATAGTCGGCAGTATCCTTCAGCGCGATATCGCCCCGAGCGAGTTTCATACGGGTCAGTGCCGATTCGAGCAGCAGGTAGTTGCCGAGATCCGGGATCGTCTCATTCGGCCGGATCGTCAGCGACCGATTGAGTTCAATCGCCTCCGGCATTTTGCGGGTGTCCAGCGCGAAAACCTGGCGTTCCTCGGCAACGGCGGCAGCGAGCGGCTCGGTGAAATTGCGCGAGGGCAGGGTCATTTCATAGGGTGCGCTGCGGCCGGTCTGGCCCGCGCCGTCGCGGGCGACGAGGGTAATGCGCACCTGCCTGCCGGCAAGCGGGTCCTGCGTCAGGTCGTGGCTCGCCAGCCCTTTGCCGTTACGGCGATCCCGGCGCGAAATCTCCAGCTTGTATTCCGGCAGGCCGTAAAGCGGCGTGGCTTTGGGATCGGTCTCCACAGGCACGATTTCGGCATGGGCCTCCTCGATGCCGTAGTCGTCCTTGACTTTGAAGCCCATTTCGAGCGCGCCGTTGGGGTTGCCGTGCGGAATACCGTCGAAGGCGATTTCCGGCGGCTTGTCGGTGACCACTTTGAAGGACCAGGATTTGCCGTTGACGGTGAGCTTGCCGCCTTTTTCGAGCTTCAGCACATGGGTGCGGGCGACCATGGCGTCGGCGCCAGCCGGAGCGGCGGCGTTGTTGGACACCGGTTGTACGGCCGGAGGCGTGGCGGCATTGCCGTTCGCCGGCGGCTGCTTGCTCGCATCCGCCGCCTGCTCGGGGATTTCGGCGCCGGTGTCGCTGCCGCTGCCGCTGCCGGCAGCCTGAAACAAGACCTTCTCATCCGTCGAAGCGCCGGTGACGCGCACGGTAAGTTCGGAGAATTGCGGTACGTTGACGCTGTCGCCCGTGTTAGCAGCACTGCCCGTCAGGTAGACGGGGGCTTCCCCGGTATAGTAGGGCGGCGTTACCCAGGCATCGACGCGCAGGTCCGGATTGATCGACGTCTCGGCCGGAGCAGTGAAGGCATCGCTGAGCGCGCCGCCGCTGTTGGACATGGAGAAGCTGAAAGCAGTGACCAGCAGCAGGGCCGGAATGGTGCGGAGCGCGAAGCGGTCGTAACGGGCGATGTCAGGACGCGGCAGGCCGGCGTCCAGAGCCGCAATCCGCGCTGCCATGCGCTCCTGATGCTCCCGCCACAACGCCCGGGCAAAGGGTGTATCAAAAGCCGGCTCGTCCTCCTGTACGGTGACAGGCTGGTGGGCAAGGCCGTTGCGCTCCTCCAGCATCCGATCGGCTTCGGCGACCGTCGGCCAGCGCAGGCGGCGGAAGGGGAAAACGGAGACGGCAAAGGCGAGCGCGAAAACGGCAAGCAGGACGAGGCGCAGAGCATCCGGCGCGATGCGGAAAATGCCGAACCAGGCAGCCGAGAGGAAAAGAGCCAGGATCGAAAGCGGCACCAGCAGCAGGGGCAGGATCTGTTCCGAGATCAGTACCACCCGAGCAAAGAGACGCTTGACCGCAACCAGCCGCGCCAGCGCCGGACGGGTGGCGAGAGCGCCCTTCTTGAGGTTGCTGGGGCTGGTCATCGGTCCGGTTTTCTCCCCGCTCTGACGTTGATGGCTATCTCTCCCATGGAGATGGCGGGGCGTCGCATACGCCCGCAGTTACGGCGTCCGGCGAGACGCCTTTCACAGGAAGATAACATTCTTTGTGGCGAAGACGAGGGCAAGCGGCGGTAAAGGCCGCTTTTTCATCGGATTTCGCCGAAACGTGATCAAGCTGCTTGCTTGGGCGCGGCGCATGAATTCCATCCGAAAATCGCTTCGGATTTTCGAATTATGCGTCGAGCCAGGGCGGGATCGAATCGAGGCCAATCAGCTCTTCATAGGTCTTGCGTGGGCGAATGACGTGGAAATCGCCGCCCTTGACCAGCACTTCCGGCACCAGAAGCCGGCTGTTATAGGTGCCGGCCTGGACCGCGCCGTAAGCGCCGCCGGAGCTGATGGCGAGCAGATCGCCGGGCTTCGGCATCGCCATTTCACGATCGAGAGCCAGGTAGTCGCCGGTCTCGCAGACAGGGCCGACAACATCGGCCTTGATGCGCGGGGCGTTGGCGGCGGTGATCTCGACGGCGCGGATTTCGTGATAGGCCTCGTAGAGCGTCGGGCGGATCAGGTCATTCATCGCGCCATCGACGATAACGAAGGTCTTGTTGCCGCCGTCCTTCACATAGATGACTTCGGTCACCAGGATGCCGGCATTGCCGACGATCAGGCGGCCGGGCTCAGTGACGATCTTGCAGTTCAGACCGCTCAATTGGTTCTTGACGATATGGGCATAGGCTTCCGGTACTGGCGGCGGGTTGTTGTCGTCGCGGTAGGGAATGCCGAGGCCGCCGCCGATATCGACATGATGAATATCATGGCCATCGCTGCGCAGCGTCTCGACGAGATCACGCAGCAGCTTGAAGGCGTCTTCGAAAGGCTGCAGCTCGGTGATCTGGCTGCCGATATGCATGTCGATGCCGGTGACCTTGATGCCCGGCAGGCTGGCGGCGCGGCCATAGACGGCGCGGGCACGTTCCCAGGAGATGCCGAACTTGTTTTCCTTCTTGCCGGTCGAAATCTTCGCATGCGTGCGGGCATCGACGTCCGGATTGATGCGGAAGGAGACGGGGGCGACCTTGCCGGCGCGGACGGCGCGCTGGTTCAGCACTTCCAGTTCCGGCTCGGATTCGACGTTGAAGCAGTAGATGCCGGCTTCAAGCGCCACGTCCATCTCCTCAGCGGTCTTGCCGACGCCGGAGAACATGATGCGGCTTGCCGGAATACCGGCCGCCAAGGCGCGATGCAATTCGCCGACGGAGACGACGTCGACGCCGGCGCCGAGCCGGCCGAGCGTCTTCAGCACCGCCTGGTTGGAATTGGCCTTCATAGCGTAGCAGACCATCGCGTCGACATCGCCGAATGCTTCGGAGAAGACCCGGTAGTGACGCTCGAGCGTCGCCGTCGAATAGACGTAGAAAGGCGTGCCGACAGCCTTGGCGATCTCGGGAACGGGAACGTCCTCGGCGTAGAGAATGCCGTCGCGATACTGAAAGTGGTTCACGGTCGATGCCTGTTTAGAGGAGGGGGTCGAGGAGGAACTTCTTGTCCTCGGTGCCCGGCTGTTTCGTCGGCTTGTTGACGTCGCCGCCCTTGGTCGCCGCTGCACTCGGCGGATCGAGATCGCCTTTGCGGCCACATCCGACGACGGCAAGGCCGATGACCGAAAGCACGACGGTCAGGCGGATGATATGCGGCATGTTGATCTGCATCGAAATCCTCTTGGGCGGCAAACGCGGAAAGCAGTCCTTCATAGCGAAGTTTCCGGGGCTTGTGCACCCTGATTGTTTGATTGTGGTTCCGGCGATTTTCTCAGTTGCGGGCGCGCCAATAGGCGATCTGCTTGCGCACTTCCGACGGCGCCGTGCCACCATAGCTTTTGCGGCTTGCGACCGAGGCCTCTACGGTCAGAACGTCGAAGATCTTGGCCGTGATGTCAGGGTGGATCGCCTGCAGCTCTTCGAGCGACAGTTCGGCGAGATCGCAGGACTTGCTTTCGGCGAGGGCGACGGCGCGACCGGTGACATGGTGGGCGTCACGGAAGGGCAGGCCCGCTTCGCGCACCAGCCAGTCGGCGAGGTCGGTCGCGGTCGAATAGCCGGAGCCGGCGGCGGCCTTCATGCGAGCGGTATTGATCGTCATATCGCGCACCATGCCGGTCATGGCGGCGACGGCCAGCTCCAGGCTTTCGGCGGCGTCGAAGACCTGTTCCTTGTCTTCCTGCATGTCCTTGGAATAGGCGAGCGGCAGACCCTTCATGATCGTCAGCAGCGCGACCAGCGAGCCGTTGATGCGGCCGGTCTTGGCGCGCACCAGCTCGGCGGCATCCGGGTTCTTCTTCTGCGGCATGATGGAAGAGCCGGTCGAGAAGGCATCCGAGAGGCGCACGAAGCCGAACTGAGGCGTCGACCAGATGACGATTTCCTCCGCAAGCCGTGACAGGTGCATGCCGGCGATGGCGGCGATCGACAGGAACTCGATGGCGAAATCGCGGTCGGAGACAGTGTCGATCGAATTGCGGGTCGGCTCGCGGAAACCGAGCGCCTTGGCCGTCATGTGACGGTCGATCGGGAAGCCGGTGCCGGCAAGCGCCGCGGCGCCGATCGGCGACTCGTCCATGTGCTCGATGGCGTGGCGCACGCGCGAACGGTCGCGACCGAACATTTCGACATAGGCCATGCAATGATGGCCGAAGGTGACGGGCTGCGCCGTCTGCAGATGCGTGAAGCCGGGCATGACGGTTTCAGCATGCTCTTCGGCGCGGTCGAGGAAGGCTGAGATCAGGTCGGTCAGCGCCTGCTCGCATTTCTGCAGCTCTTCTTTCACCCAGAGGCGGAAATCGAGCGCCACCTGGTCGTTTCGCGAGCGGGCGGTGTGCAGGCGTCCGGCAGCCGGACCGATCAGGGTCGCGAGCCGCGCTTCGACATTCATGTGAATGTCTTCGAGGCGGCGGGAAAATTCGAAATTGCCGGCTTCGATCTCTGACAAAATCGTGTTCAGCCCGTGAACGATCTTGTCTTTATCCTCGGTTGAAATGATGCCCTGATGGGCGAGCATGCCGGCATGGGCGATGGAGCCGCGGATATCCTGTGCAAACAGCTTCTTGTCGAAACCGATCGATGCATTTATCTCCTCCATGATTGCCGCGGGGCCGGAGGCGAAACGTCCGCCCCACATCTGGTTGGAGGATTTGGTGTCCTTGCCGTCAGCCATGAGATGCCTACCTGGAGAATGTAATGACAGCAAAGAAGCCGTTCGGTCTGCCGTCCGTGAAACTCGTTCTGCTTGCCGCCGTCGCCGGGGTCGTCGCCGGTGCGGCAGCGGTATACGTGAAGGAGATGGGGTATGGCAATGGCGTCCTTGAAATGGCCTCATCCGGACAATGCGAAACGGCGAAGGATCGCGCCGCGGCTCTGACACCCTTTGCCAAGGGTCAGGTCGCCGCCATGGCCGCACCGCAGACGCCGATCTCGCTGCAGGACGTAGCCTTCAAGGGTCCGGACGGTCAGCCGCTTTCAGTCGGCAATTTCTCCGGCAAGACCCTGCTGCTTAATGTCTGGGCGACGTGGTGCGTGCCCTGCCGCGAGGAGATGCCGGCATTGAACGCGCTGGAGAAGAGCGTGGGCAGCGACAAGTTCGAGGTCGTGGCCGTCAATATCGACACGGGTGACGACGAAAAGCCGAAGGCGTTCCGCAACGATTACGGCATAGACAAGCTCGGCTATTATCGCGACAACACCATGGGCGTCTTCAATGCGTTGAAAAAGCAAGGCCTCGCCTTCGGCCTGCCGGTAACGCTGCTGATCGACGGCAAGGGCTGTCTCATCTCGGCCATGAATGGCCCGGCGGCCTGGGACAGTGACGACGCGAAGAATTTGGTGAAGGCTGCGGTCGCGTTGTGAGGCCGTTTGCGTGAAACCCGAGATTTGGATCTGAGCGAATACGGGGTCATCCTCGGGCAAGGCTGAGATGAGAGGCTGGAATAATCGCCCAGCCGATTCTCTGTTTGAAAATCGATCCCGATGACCCAATCTTCAGCCTGCGCCCTGTCCGATGCATCAGCGCTGCCCTCCATCCTGGTCCAGGCTGCGACCTTGATGGATGCCGGTCGTTATGAGGATGCAATCAATGTGTTCCTCTCGGCTGGCGAGCTTGTCAGCCGTGAACCGATCGCGTGCAACACGCTGGGTTTTTTGCTGCTGAAAGTCGATAGGCCCCAGGATGCCATCTTGTGGTTCGAAACAGCACTCAGCCTCAAACCCGATTATGTGCATGCGATGTCCGGCCTTGGCATAGCATGTCAGGACGCCGGCGATTTTGCACGGGCGCTGTCGTGTTACGAGCGAGTGGTTGCCGCGCAGCCGGGCGATGCGGTCTCCTGGTATCATCAGGGAGTCGTGCTTCAGGAGCTAGGCCGATCGATCGAAGCTCTTTCAAGTCTCGAGCGGGCAATCTCCCTCAAGGGTGACTACGGTCTGGCTCTTTCCAAGCGCAGCCAGGTTCTCGAGTCGCTGCGCAATGTGCCGGATGCCATGCAAGAAGCTTTGCGCAACTGCCATCAGTCGCCAGAGGACCCGACATCATGGGCACGGCTTGGAGATCTTCTTCAGAAATCCGGCGATTTCGATCGGGCAATAGCAGCCTATGACAAAGGATTGGCGCGTTTCCCCGAGGACTTTCGCTGCCTTTGCAACAAGGCGCAGGCGCTGGAGGCGACCGGACGCTGGCGTGAGGGCCTGGCCACGGCTCAACGGGCGCTGCGTGTCGATCCGACCGATCGCGAAGCGCTGATGCTTTGCGGAAAGTTTGAGCTCAAGCTCGGAAATCCGGCGGCTGCGCATATTTGTTTTCTGGCGGTCGCCGAGATGGGCGTGGTCCGCAACTATCCGGCGGCGAAGAAGCCTGCAAAGTTTCGCGTGCTCCTGCTCTTCTCACCCGAATCTGGCAATACGCCTTATGAGGATCTGATCAGAGACAGTTGCTTCGACACGGAAGTGATCTTCGTCTTGCGTGGTTATCGCAATGACCCGCGGGTCCGCAGCGATAAAGTAGATGTCGTCGTCAATCTCGTTTCGGAAACCGACTTTGGGCTTGATGTGATGGCATCGGCCATCGATGTCGCCGATTCCCTGCAGCGGCCGGTCGTCAATCACCCGCGGCTGATGCTGGCGACGGATCGCGAATCCATCTCGCGGCGTCTGAGTGCCGTCGCGAACGCGGTCATGCCGGCGACGATTCGTATCGAGGCCAAAGACCTGCGGCGCCGGGTGCGCGACGGCGATACCGGCGCCTTTCCAATAATCGTGCGCCATACGGGCAAACATGGCGGCGATATGATGGAACTGGTGGAGGATGCCGATGCCCTGCTGGGCTTTGCCGAGGCGGCCGGAGAGCAGACCCTCTATCTGACGGATTTCGTCAACTACAGTTCACCCGACGGGCTTTTCCGCAAGTACCGCTTCGTCTTCGTGGGAGATGAGATACTTCCTTATCACCTGGCCATCGGCGATGGCTGGAAGGTGCATCATGTCTCGACGCGCATGGCCGACGTCGAATGGATGCGCAAGGAGGAAGAGGCCTTTCTCAACGACCCCGGCAGCGTCTTCGGGCCAGAGGGCATGGTCGCCCTCGATGCCATCCGCCGCCAGATCGGCCTTGATTATTTTGGTATCGACTGTTCACTCGATTCAGAGGGCAGGGTAGTAATTTTCGAGGTCAACGCGTCGATGCTGATTCACCTTCACAATGAGCGCTTTGAGTATAAGACGCCGCATGTGAAGAGAATCAAACAAGCGTTTGAGCTGCTTCTGGAGCGGCGAGCGCGCGAGTACCGCGCATCGGTTTCCGCAGCCGGCGCGCTATCGAATAATCTCTGAGTCAGTTACCGGCTCACCACCCGCCCTCGTGGTTCGAGACGGCCCTGCGGGCCTCCTCACCATGAGGACTGATCATCTTCACCCGACATAGCCTACTCCGACCTCATTCTGAGGTACGCAGACCAAAGGCCGAAGCCTCGAAGGATTAAGGTCGGCCCCCAGGCTGCCGAAAAGATCAGCGCGTCGGAACGGGCGTCTCGCCGCGGTAATCATAGAAGCCGCGGCCGGATTTGCGGCCGAGCCAGCCGGCTTCCACATATTTCACCAGCAGCGGGCAGGGGCGATATTTCGAATCCGCCAGGCCGTCATGCAGCACCTGCATGATCGACAGGCAGGTGTCGAGGCCGATGAAATCGGCGAGCTGCAGCGGTCCCATCGGATGGTTGGCGCCGAGCCGCATGGCGGTGTCGATGGCATCGACGGTGCCGACGCCCTCGTAAAGCGTATAGATCGCCTCGTTGATCATCGGCAGCAGGATGCGGTTGACGATGAAGGCCGGGAAGTCTTCGGCCACGGTGATCGTCTTTTCCAGCGAGGTGACGAATTCCTTTGCGGCGGAGAAGGTCGATTCCTCGGTAGCTATGCCGCGCACCAGCTCGACCAACTTCATCACCGGCACGGGGTTCATGAAGTGAATGCCCATGAAGCGCTCCGGCCGATCGGTCGCCGAAGCGAGGCGGGTGATCGAGAGCGATGATGTGTTGGTGGCGAGGATCGCCTCAGGCTTCAGGATCGGACAGACCTGCGCGTAGATCTTGCGCTTGACGGTCTCGTCCTCGGTTGCTGCCTCGATGGCGAGATCGACCTGGGCGAGATCGTTGAGATCGGAGGAGCCGGTGATGCGCGACAGCGCCGCCTTGCGGTCCTCGTCGCTCATCTTGCCGGAGGCGACGTGGCGGGCAAGGTTGCCGTTGATGGTGGCAAGGCCGCTTTCGATGCGATCCTGCGACAGATCGTAGATGTGAACCTTGTAGCCGGCCATGGCGGATACATGGGCGATACCGCAGCCCATTTGGCCCGCGCCGATAATACCGATCGTCTTCAGCGAACTCATTGCCCAACTCCCCGGCGGCGCGTTCTTGGTGGCGCGCCATGCTCTTCATCATAAATTTGCCGGACTATTCCTAGCCCGGCAAGATTGATAGCTCTATAAAGGACAATTTTCCAGTCTTTCGCAACTGCGAAAAGACCGATCGGCGCGATCACAGCGCCTTTTCGAGTTCCGGCAGGGCCTCGAAGAGATCGGCGACGAGGCCGTAGTCGGCGATCTGGAAGATCGGGGCTTCTTCGTCCTTGTTGATGGCGACGATGACCTTACTATCCTTCATGCCGGCGAGATGCTGGATGGCACCGGAGATGCCGCAGGCGATATAGAGTTGCGGTGCCACCACCTTGCCGGTCTGGCCGACCTGCCAGTCGTTCGGGGCATAGCCGGCATCGACGGCAGCGCGGGATGCGCCGACGGCCGCCCCGAGCTTGTCGGCAACGGGAAGAATGACTTCCTTGAACTTCTCCGCCGAACCGAGCGCGCGGCCACCGGAGATGATGATCTTCGCCGAGGTGAGCTCCGGACGGTCGGACGCCGACAGCGCATCGGCAACGAAGCTGGACAGGCCGGGATTGGCGACCGCCGGGATTGCCTCGATGCTGGCCGAACCACCGTCTGCGGCAGAGGCGAAGGAAGCGGTGCGCACGGTGATAACCTTCTTGGCATCGGTCGACTGCACCGTCTGGATGGCATTGCCGGCATAGATCGGCCGCTTGAAGGTATCGGAAGACACCACCTCGATGATTTCCGAGACCTGGGCGACATCGAGCAGGGCGGCAACCCGCGGCATGACGTTTTTGCCGACCGAAGTGGCCGCCGTCAGGATGGTGTCATAGGAAGCGGCCAGCGCCACGATGAGGGCTGCGAGCGGCTCGGCCAGATTGTTGGCGAGGCTGGCATCGTCGGCTAGCAGCACCTTGGAGACGCCGGCAAGCTTGGCTGCCTGCTCGGCCGCAGTGTTGGCGCC
>NZ_JBSYVH010000005.1:0-543955 GCF_054114205.1 Rhizobium sp. LEGMi-198b
ATAGGCATTGGCGACCATATCTTTATCGCCGCCGGCGAGCGCGTCCCCGCCGATGGCGTCGTGATCGCCGGCACGAGCGAACTCGATCTCTCCATCGTCACAGGCGAGAGCGTGCCGGTCGCAGTCGCGAATGGCACGGAGGTTAGGTCGGGTTCGATGAACCTCATGGCTTCGTTGACCATTCGCGTCACGAAGACGGCGGAGAACTCCCTGCTCGCCGAGATTATCAGCCTCATGGAAGCTGCCGAAGGGGGCAGGGCGCGCTATCGCAGGATCGCGGACCGAGCTGCAAGCCTTTACTCACCGGCAGTCCACCTGCTTGCGCTGGTTTCGTTTCTTGCCTGGGGTTTCATCGGTGGGGATTGGAAGCATGCGATGCTGGTCGCGGTTGCCGTTCTCATCATCACCTGCCCGTGCGCGCTTGGTCTTGCCGTACCGGTCGTCCAGGTCGTCGCCGCTGGGAAACTGTTTCGCGGCGGCATCATGATCAAGGATGGTTCTGCTTTGGAACGTCTCGCCGAGGTCGATGCCGTCGTGTTCGATAAGACCGGTACTTTGACGATGGGCCAGCCATGTCTCATCGAAATGTTGGGCGCGGGGCCGGAGGAAAGGGCGATTGCGGCCGGTCTTGCCGCGCATTCCCGGCATCCACTCTCCCAGGCGTTGTTGCGTAGTGCTGGCAACAATGTCCGCCGGTTCGACAGCGTCGCGGAGATTCCGGGAGCGGGCCTCGAGGCCGAGGCCGCCGACGGACTTTATCGGCTCGGCAACATGCAGTTCGCTTGCGCCGCCCCGCTTCGTGAAAAAGAACCAAATCAGTCCCTTTCCGAGGTTATACTGTCGAGGAACAGGGTAGAGCTGGCGCGCTTCTACTTTGAGGACACTCTTCGTCCCGGAGCAGCCGCGGCCATTCGCCAGCTCAGTCTTGCGGGGCTGCATACAATGATCTTGTCTGGTGACCGGCGAGCAGTCGTCGAATCGACCGCGCGGCTATTGCATATGGATCGCTGGATTGCGGAATTGGATCCGAAGCAGAAAGTCGAAGAGTGCGCACGCTTAAACGAGGCGGGCAACAAGGTCATGATGGTTGGCGACGGTATCAATGATGCGCCGGCACTTACGGCGGCGCATGTGTCGATGGCTCCCGCAACCGCCTCCGACATTGGCCGACAAGCGGCAGACCTCGTTTTCCTGAAGGACCGCCTCGACGCGGTTCCGGAGGCGATCTGCGTCGCGCGGCGTACGGCTGCTTTGATCCGCCAGAACTTCGCTCTTGCCATCGGTTACAATGTGCTGGCAGTTCCTATTGCTATCGCGGGCTATGCGACGCCGCTTATCGCCGCCGTCGCCATGTCGACGTCGTCGCTGATCGTCGTGACGAATGCATTGCGGCTCGGCTGGAATCGACGGGAGCAACTTAGGCATACGGGCAAATATGCAGCCTCAGTAGGGAGTTCTACCTCATGAATATGCTGATTTATCTGATCCCGCTGGCGCTGTTCATGGGTACGCTTGGGCTGGGAGGCTTTCTGTGGTCGCTAAAGAGCGGACAGTATGATGATTTGGAAGGAGCTTCGTGGCGCATCTTGGTGAATGAGGAGAATACGCCTGAGGGGGAGCAAAAGACGAAAATCTCGAGCGCAGATGACCCTACGGAACTGCTAAATTCCTAAGTGTCTCGAATCCAGAGAAGGTCTAACACGAAGAGGCCTTTCCGAAATGACGATTCGAAAGCGTGTTGAATTGCGCAAGGCTTCCTGTCCAGGTAGTCGTAAGGGCCAGACGCGAATGATCCAAAGCTGCAGCAAAGGCCTTTTCCAATGATGCCGTTGTTATTCCAATTCGCTTTTGCGGCAAGCGTCATTCAAGTGCCCGAACGTTGCGAAATTGCCACACAAGGCTAGGGTTTGTCTGCGACAGGCAGTGCAATTTTCTTTAGTTGAGCCGCCTCAAATCCTGACGTGCCAGCCGATGTTATTGCTCCTCGATTGACGAATTTCAGATCGAAGGAGACAAGGATGACTTCCAACGACATCGTACGGGCCATCATCGCTACTGCATTATTCGGCGCCGTCAGCACCGCGGAGGCTGCCGATCTGACGACACTACCAAGTAGGGCTCCCATTCCCGTGGCAGCGAACAGAAACCCATGGCAGATACGGCTGCGGGCGCTTGGGGTGATCACCAATGACTCTGGGCGCGTCGACGGACTGCCGGGCTCGGATCTTTCTTTCTCGGACACAGTCATTCCAGAATTCGACATCTCGTATTTCTTTACTGAGAGTTTTGCTGCGGAACTCATCCTGGCCACAACCTACGCCAAGGTCCAAGGCGGAGGCTCGATTTCAGCGCTCGGCGAGATCGGCAAGACTTGGCTGCTGCCGCCAACGCTCACCCTACAATACCATTTCACCGACTTTGGCGCTTTTCGGCCTTATGTCGGCGCCGGCATCAACTATACGCTGTTCTACAACCAGTCAGGAAAAAGTGCTCGTAGCCTTGATGTCAAAAACACCTTCGGTGTCGCGCTCCAGGCGGGCTTTGACTATATGATCGACGACCACTGGGGTGTGAACTTCGATGCAAAAAAGATCTTCGTGAGGCCTGATTTCGATGCCAACGTCGGCGGCGCCGCTGTCAGCGGCAAGGCCAGGCTCGATCCGTGGCTGTTTGGCGCGGGCGTAACCTATCGTTTCTAGGCCGTAGACTCATCAAAATTCCTTGGTGTTTAGCGAGTTGTGTCATTCAAGGCTCGAGAAGCGTTTGGATGACATTGGCAGCCAGTGATGCCGGGTACGAGCGTGCCAACTTGGTCGTCAAACTAATGAGAAGATCAAAGTCGGACAGTGGACTAGCTTGAGAAATGGAACAAAGCCGCGACCAAGTCACAGCATAGTTGAGTTCGCAAAGAGTTCACTTGACCCATCGTATCCGGGTGCGGCGCGATATTCTGGTCGTACGAATATCGCACGACATTGACGCCGATGCCTCAACGGAGGGCCTGGATGCGATGGCGGCGAAATGCCGTAAGGGCGGCGATCTCTATATGCCTATGGGAGCATGACATTGCGAATTCTCGTTAAGGGCGCCGGTATTGCCGGCCTAACAGCAGCACGTGAACTTTGCGCGCGGGGGGCTCAGGTCACAGTCTTCGACCCGCATCCAGGATTCGGGCGTGCCGCGTCCTGGCTCGCCGGCGGCATGCTGGCGCCCTGGTGCGAACGGGAAAACGCCGACGAGAGAGTGATGACATTGGGGAAAATGGCCGTGGAATGGTGGGATGCGGTCGTGCCTGGCCAAGTCGTCCGCAAAGGGACACTGGTCGTCGCACCTCAAAGGGATTCGGGCGAACTCGCCCGATTTGCGGCCCGTACGTCTGGGTATGAATGGTTGGACGAAAACGGGGTAGCCGAGCTTGATCCCGCCCTTGCGCGGCGTTTTCGCAAAGGCCTGTTCTTTCAGCGTGAAGCTCATCTGAACCCTCGTCAGGCGCTGCGCGCGTTGAAAGAGCTGCTATCGTCAGAGGGCGTCGTTTTTACCGGCGAAGATGTGAGCGAGGACGATTTCTCCGATATCGTTGATTGCACAGGTGCTGCCCGCATCGGGCAAAGTCGTGATCTGCGCGGTGTGCGTGGCGAAATGCTCTATCTGCATACGAAGGAGGTTACGCTCGCCAGACCCATCCGCCTGCTGCATCCGCGCTTTCCCGTCTATATCGTCCCCCGCGGCGAGGGCCTGTTTATGGTCGGCGCGACGATGATCGAGACCGAATTCGACGGCCCGATCACCGCGCGCTCGATGATGGAGCTGCTGAACGCAGCCTATACGCTGCATCCGGCCTTTTCGGATGCCACCGTCGTCGAAACCGGGGTAGGCATCCGCCCGGCCTTCGCCGACAATTTTCCGCGCGTGATGCGGGAAGGCAAAGTCATCCACGTCAACGGTCTTTATCGCCACGGTTTTTTGCTGGCGCCCACAATGGCGGCCGAAGCCGCCGATCTCGTCTTTTCCGAACGGACGCAAAGGAGTTTCCAATGCACCTGATCATCAATGGCGAAGCGCAGTCGATCGCCGCTACGACGCTTTCGTAGCTTTTGGCCGCACTCGACTATGAAGGCGACTTGCTGGCAACCGCCGTCAACGGCGAACTCGTTCATCGCGAGGATCGAGAGGGGGCGGACAGCGCTGCAGTGGTGACGAATATTGTCTTGAATGCGAATGCTGAAAACCAAGGCAATGGATCGCAGCAACGAGGCCTGCCCTGAACACCATCGAGCATTTGGAGCTGAAGCGCCGCGACACTGCACTCATGCCTAAAACGAAAAAATGTTGAACCAGCAAACAAAAATGGACGCTGCGGCAAAATTCGGGATGCCTGGCTAACGACACGCCGCGGTTAATATTTTAGAAAATAAGCATAGTCGCAGTGCAGTTAAGACAGGATTTCAGGACAAATCTACAACAAGTCAACCTTCAGAGGGACGTCTCATGGAACCTAACCGACCCACAACAATGCAGATAAGCGCCCCTCAACATGACGCGAATAATCCATATCGCGTCATCGAGGGCGAGGAGGTGCTTTCCGTGGCATTCCGCGAATTCGTGCTGACGGCCGTCGCTGCCGGTTGGAAGGAGCCGGAGGTCGCTTTGACCTTGGCCGATATCGCAGATGACTACGTTATGGCGCTCGCTCGAAGAGCTGCGGCAAATTAGCATTGAGTTCCATCTGCGTTCGTCTGTGGTATGCGCAAGATGGCTGTTAACAACTCTTCATCCAGCCGTCCGGCAACTCGCTTAAGACGAGATGGCTTGCCGGCGGTATACCGACGTGCCGAAGGGCTCCCGTTGCTTTGTTGCAAAGAGAAACCTCAGGCCGTCTTGCTATAACGGCGCGCCGGACCCCTCACATAGGCATCGAAAGCGGCTGCAACGGCGCGGATCAAAAAGCGCCCTTCTTCTAGCAAACGAATGATGCCGCCCGCGTTTTCGATTATTCCGTCGCCCTCGAGCATCGCGAGCCTGAGGTTGCCGTCGAGAAGCGCGCGTGGCTCAAAACCGTATGTGACGGCCAACGCCGGGACGTCGACCTGAAAGTCGCACATGAGGCGCTCGATGATGCTTGCCCGCAGGCGATCCTCGGCCGACAAGCGCCAGCCTTTCGTTGTGGCCAAGCGTCCGGATGCGATCCGCTTCGCGTAACGATTGGGAAGCACCTCGTTTTGAACATAGCCGCCTGGCATGCGGCCAATCGCTGACGAACCCAAGCCGATAAGCGTCTCACAGGCGTCGGTCGTGTAGCCCTGAAAGTTGCGATGCAATTGCCCGTTTGTCTGCGCGGTTGCCAAGCTGTCGTGCGGCCTCGCAAAATGATCGATCCCGATGCGGCGGTAGCCGGCCGCAACAAGGTGTTCCGAAATTGCCTTTGCCTGGGAAATACGGCTTTGCGCATTGGCGAGAGCGGCTTCGTCGATCAGCCGTTGATGCTTCTTGAAGGACGGTACATGCGCATAACCGAAGACTGCGAAACGGTCAGGCTCCATCTCGATCGCTGCCTTGGTCGTCTCGATGCAGGATTGAACCGTCTGGTTTGGCAGGCCATACATAAGATCGAAATTGATGCTGGCGATGCGCGCCCGGCGCAGCTGGAAAACCGCCTCCATTGTCTGTTCTTTGCTTTGGGTGCGGTTGATCGCCCTCTGGACCGTCGGGTCAAAGGTCTGTACCCCGATACTAGCGCGGTGCACCCCTGCTTCCCCGAGAACCGTCGCCATCTCTTGATCTAGCGTCCTCGGATCAATCTCCAACGCGATTTGGGTCGAACCCGTGAACTCGAAGTGCTTGTGCAGAAGCTCAATAAGCTCAAACATTTTCTCCGGCCCCATGATCGTTGGCGTTCCTCCACCAAAATGCAGATGGTCGATCCTGACCGGTGCCCCGGTCTTTGCGGACACGAGCCGTACTTCCTCGCGCAGCATTCTGAGATAGTCGGCGATCGGGCGGCTGTTGCGCGCGTTCATGGTGTGACATCCGCAATACCAGCATATCGATGGACAAAACGGTATGTGCACGTAAAGCGATGCCGCTTTCTCCAGCGCGCCAGCGGTAAGCCAATTCTCATAAGTGTTATCGTCGACGTTGGTGGAGAAACACGGCGAGGTCGGATAGCTGGTGTAGCGGGGCAGGCGCTCATCGCCGTATTTTTCAACAAGTGCCGATCGCATGCGAAATCCTTCTACGGAGTGCGGCCTAGAATGCGGGCATTCTAGGCACACGCTTTGCATAGCTCTTTGATCGACAACAAAGAGCGCGTCGGATTTCTTTGAATTATTTTCAAAATCGTGGCGCCGACGCAAAAGGAGGCGCGTCATAGTCGATGACGAGAGTGCAGCTTATTTTTGATCTGCCAGTGAGGGGTGCGGCATGATGACAATACCTTATCCCCTGGTAGACCACGAAATGCATTCACGAGGCGCTGGCGGGCTCGCTTGGATGTTCGTCCGGTGGCGGGGGAGACCGATCGTCGCCTATAGTGTCGTTGCCGCTGCTCCATTAGGCGTTCTCGCACTGAGACTGGCCCTGTCGCAGTTCACTAGCGACGATCTTAACCTATTGCCGTTCATCCCTGCTATTCTCATGGTTGCAATCGTCGGCGGCGTAAAGCCGATTGCCCTTGCGGCTGGCATGTCGTTTGGTGCCGATGTCCTTGTTCAGCGGCTGCACGATGGGTCTGATCCGACGGTCTTTGAACTGGTTTCCTTTGGCGTTGCAGTGCTTCTAATTGCTTGTCTCGGAGAGGCATTGCAGGCGACAAGACACGCCATCATCGAGAGGGAGATTGCCCCCACAGCCTGCACTGCGCATCTGACATCGATATTGGACAAAATCCCAGATGCGACGGTGATCACTACCCGCGATGGCGCAATTGTTTTCTTCAACGCCGCCGTCTTGCGGCAGTTCGGGTATGACGCACAAGAACTCCTTGGCGCGAACCTGCGACTGCTGATGCCTGACCCTTATCGTGCCGACCACAGCAACCATAGGCAATGGCAACTTGGAACCGGCGAAAAGTGCGTTTTCGAAGATCAAGTGGTTGTCGCACGCAGGAAGAACGGATCGACGTTTCCCCTCAAGTTAACCGTGAGCCGGCTGGAATCGGGTGGCGACTTATTTTTCATCGGCTTCCTAAGAGACCTTACGGAGCGGGAAGAAGCCGCTGCTCACCAGCAGCGAATCCAGGCGGAATTGGCGAGATTGGCCCGCCTAAGCGAGATGGGCGAAATGGCATCCGCCCTCGCGCATGAGCTGAACGAACCGCTGGCGGCGATTGCAAATTATGCTTGCGGGTGTACGAAGCTCATGAGCGACATGAACAACAGTGTCCCAACGGGCATGAGAAACGCTTTGCAGGAGATTGAAAGTCAGTCCCTTAGAGCGGCAAAAATTATCAAACATCTCAGGGAGTTCGTAACGACAGGTGAAACGGAAAAGGCCCTCGAAAACATTCGCACGCTGGTGGAGGAGGCAGGCGTTCTTGCGCTTGTCGGTTCCCGAGAAAACGGCATCAGGACTGTATTCGAATATGTGCCCGGCGCTGAGATGGTGATGGTCGATCGTGTTCAGGTCGAACAGGTCATCATCAATTTGATGCGAAACGCCATAGAAGCTATGCGCCACGTCGAGCATCGTGAGCTTACGATCCGCACGATGCCCACGCAGGAGGGTGAAGTCGCCGTTATCGTGGAAGACACCGGCGAAGGCATTCCGGAAGAAATTGCCGCGGAGCTCTTCGAGCCATTCGTCACGACAAAACCAACTGGAATGGGTGTCGGCCTTGCGATCTCGAAACGTATTGTCGAGGCCCATGGAGGTGAAATGACAGTCTCGAAAAACGCGGCTGGTGGAGCTACTTTCCAGTTCACGCTTCCCGCCTATGCGGAAGGACAAACGTGTGAAAACAACTGACTATACGATCCATATTGTCGATGACGAAGAGCCGGTACGCAAATCGTTTGCCTTCATGCTGGCCACGAACGGCTATGCCGTCAAGGTGCATCAATCGGGCGCCTTGTTTCTTTCCTTTGCCCCGAGCATCCACAACGGAATTCTTGTTACGGATCTCAGAATGCCTGAGATGTCGGGTATCGATCTCATCCGTCAGCTTAGTGTGAAAAAGATCTCGATTCCGTCAATCGTAATCAGCGGACATGGCAATGTGCCCATGGCAGTTGAGGCGATGAAAGCCGGTGCAGTCGACTTCATAGAGAAACCCTGCCAGGATGCCGTTATCATCGAGGCGATCGAACGAGCGTCGGACCATTTGCATGTTTTTGACACTAACGCCGACGAGATCCTCGCCATTCAAGCGCGCGTCCAAACCTTGAGCGAGAGGGAGCGCCAAGTGCTTCTTGCCGTCGTGGCCGGCCTTCCGAACAAGTCGATCGCACATGATCTGAATATTAGCCGCCGCACGGTGGAGGTTCATCGCGCCCGCGTCATGTCGAAAATGAGAGCGAAAAGCCTCCCGCATCTCGTCCGTATGGCTGTTGCGGTAGCGGATGGACCCTTCTAGTTTCGTGGCGTTGATCTCGCCGTATTCGGCGTCCTGCCGGGATCCTCCGAACGGAAAAGGTCGCGTCATGGCATCCGTTTTTCCCAGAAACTCTGTATTTGGTCGTCATCGCCGAGTTCCTTAGCCTTCGCGGGTTGAAGGATTATGCGCCCAAGTTCCGCAATGTCTTGGGCTGAAACCAAAAAACGCTCTCTACCAGCGAAGACGGAACCACAAAAGCGGTAACTTCGGTAGCGTTTCCGCGGACTTCGCAGGGAGCGCCCTCCTGCGCGTCGAATCGAAGTCTTTTCCGAATAACTGGCCGTATGGTCCTTCTGACCCGGCGATACGATTCTTATGAGGACGATGAGCCGCTGCCTCTTGTGATGAATACCCGTCGAAAGGGATCGGAATAAAGCGCCGGCGAACCGTACGAGATGCCGTTTAAGTGTTTACCCTTAGTGATGAAACCGAATTTATCGCTCCCATAAGAACCGGCAATCTTGCCCTGGAACATGGGGAATACGAGATGCATCCCAAATTAATGCCTGCAGCACAGACTTCGATCACGCCGGCGAAAATTGTGGGGCCGCAAATTCCGGGAGCGCACCTCGTCGTGACATATGAGCGCGGCCAAGAGATATACGCCCAGGGCGGGAACGTCGAAAAGTGCTATCAGGTTTCTGCCGGAGCTGTTCGGACATGTCGTATCCTTCCCAACGGGGGGAGGCAGGTCGTTTCCTTCCATGTCGCGGGGGAAATGTTCGGCTTGGAAGCCGGCGCTCAGCATCGCTATTTTGCCGAAGCGCTCGCCCTGACAAGAATAGTCGCGTTTGAACAGGGCCCTGCCCAGCATCATTTGCCGGAACTCCTTGCGTTTGCTCTTGAAGCTATGGAACGCGCTCAGGAACACCTTCTGCTTATCGGACGGCAGTCTGCGATTGAACGGGTCGCAGTATTTTTGCTGGATCTCTGCGAGCGCCTGGGAGGCACACGACAGTTTAGATTGGCCATGTCGCGGCAGGACATTGCAGACTATCTCGCCTTGACCATCGAGACGGTATCGCGTGCCATGAGCGAGTTGAAGGAGCAAAGCATAATCAGCCTGCGACATGCGCGAATGGTCGACATTAGGAAGCCTGAGGCACTTCGTTCGCTCTCGGGCCATGTTGCCCGACTATCTTAGTTTGACGCGACCTGTGCAATGCAGGACGTTGCAGCCTTCGGGCTGAAAAATCGCCATTGCGCTCGCGCATCTCATTTCTGGGACATGGTGTGGCGGGCCCACGTCAGCTTGTTTCCGGTCCTTGCCTGGAACTTATGGCGCGACCGTAGGACGACGGCCACCTTCCGTGCTGTCAGCAGGAGTTTTGCGGATATCAATGCCGATGCTGTCGGCAACGATGTCGAACATTCGGGCATTCGCCTGAGGCGGCACGACCGTCCCGCATCATCATCAGGAAATCCTCCGCCACCGTGCCCGGAGCGAAGAGCCAGGTGCTGCCGCCCGCCGGAATGGAGATCAGATCGTAGCGACTGTCGTCCACGGCGAGATCCACGTCGAGAATGGCCTTCTTCCTATTGCCTGACGGCGCCAACACGACGGCGCCGATAGTAGCCGCTGAGCGTCTCGGCATAGTCAACGCAGTGGCGCGGGGATGCCGGTCCGGCGCTCGATTGAGCCGGGTCCTAGGCCGAGCCCGATTCAATCCCGGCATTTTCCGGCACGGCATGGCCGACACCAACCAAAGAAGATGAGCGCCTCCCTCATAGCCGCCCAGCCCCAAGAAAGCCCTCAGTAAGCCTTTCGCTTTGACGCTCTGCGAGCTTTTACGATGCGCTGGCCGACCGGTTTCGTCCTTTGAAGACACGCGCTGTCCCGTCCGCTTCGCGCGAGCAAGCCGGCCATCAGAAATCGCTTGGTTTCACGCAACAACCGGAGAGGGATAATCGATAAGGCTCTCTGGGGAAAACCATCACCACGGTACCATCCTGCTTTTCCTCATAACCAAATGGGATATAAGCGGACGCGAAGATGCGTCGACCGTTGGCTCGGCCGTTCACATCGGAACCAATGACGATTGCCACTGGTTCCATTGAGGAGCTTCAGGGTGTATTCGCGAATTTTGGCTGCATTTCAAGGTGATCGTGGTGGCTTGAAGATTGTCGCAGCGAGCAATCGTTTGTCGCTGATTTGACCTGACCGCCGATCTCACAGCCGTGATTTGACTTCAGCGTGCATCGGATTATTGAAGCAAATTGGCTAAACTCTTTAAAGTTGTTATAACCTGATAATCTACCTTCGGAAGGGACAGAAGACGACCGCAAAGTGGCAAAGGCAAGCAGTTCAAGTCCGTTCAAGGTGATCCACCCTGACCGGCGATTGTTGAAAAAATAGGGACAGGCGGTGACGCAAGATCTAGAAAGTTACAAAAGTTCGAGAGGCCTGGTGGATACCACCGATCCGGAAGTCGACAAGCCGATCTACCGCAAGCCCGGTTTTGACGGGAACGTTGCGACATTAGGGAATATGGAAGAACTGATTAGCGCATTTTTAAAAAAAACGCGCGAGGCCGAAGGCCTCTCTCGCGCGGATCTTGCGCCAATGCTCGGCCTGTCGACACCCGTTTACGGACGTTACGAGCGGGCGTTTTCAAAAATGACGGTCACCCGAATGATCCATCTCTGTGAGATTCTCGGTTTCATGCCCATAGACATGCTCTATGAAGCGGCACCTCATCTTTGGGGGCGCACGCCTGAGGAAGCCGAGGATCGTCTCACTCTGGATCGAATTATCAGAACCCTTCCGAGCGACGCAACGCGCGATCTCGTTCGGCTGTTGAAGCGTATTATGCCCCAAGATAGCGGGAGCTGATGAGACATTAATCGCGGGTATGTTCGACTTGTTTAATGGGCACCCCGCCAACGGCCAGCGTCGGTCTTCACCGACGATCTCGCCGCAGATGTAGTTTCCATGATCATCTTTCTGAGGGAACCAGGCGACGTAAACATAGAAGCGTGGATCGTTCACTTACTCGTTTTCCGGTTGGACGCCGCATGCGCCGATATCGTCGATCGCTTTGATCGTCGCGCATGAAGAGTGTCGACTAGAACGCTGCACCTCTTAAAAGCGTGACCCACCAGTTAAGTTTGCCCGGCGGTTCGAGTGCTTTCCTCAAGGTCGCGGCGAGCCATCAGACCGAAGACCGAGCGGGTAAGATGTAATCGGCCCGCGGCTGCGCGCTCGGCCATTGCGCGTAGATATCCCCCAGGCGAACTGACCTCCCGCCGATTTGCTTTTTCAAGAGTAACTGCCACCGCCACTGCTGCTTGTCTTTCGCCCATTGTCGCGACGGCGCCGCGACGGGCATCCTCTGAGATCCCGGCGAAACGGCACAACATCGGAGTCAGACGAACAAGCTCCTGGAAGTTTTTGGGGGTGCATCCAAGCTCCCCGAGCGCCGGTGTCGCCCGCAAGATATCCTTAAGCGCAAGTAGAGCCTGCCGCTGAGGCTCCCGCTCACTGACTGAGCCTGGTCGACGCGTCGCGGTATGTTCAAAAGCCGATCTGCTGGCGGCGTCGGCTTTTGGAAAACTGTGTTGTCCGACATGAGCCCAACCCTCTCGAACATTACTACGTTCTGATTGATAGGGAAGTGTAGTCTGTTTCTGCATGTCGTTTTCGACACGTAAGCATGTCGTTTTAACTGCCCCGAGCTGGTATTGAGGTCGCGGGGCAAGCTGCATCAGTTGATCCATAGACCATTCAAGAAGGAAAGTCGCGCGACGCAGCATCCGGTTGGACGCTTTGGCCGCAATTCCGATATAATTACTGATGCGCTCGACGCGGTCGGCGACGCGTTGGCGCACCGTCGCACGTACATCAGCGGCAACGGCGAGGGCATAACGGATATTGCGCAACGCGCCGCGATATCGTCGCAACGCGGCTTCGGTCGCCTTCTTCTCCGCTCGGATATCTTTTACGAGGCGATTAAGCTCGCCATATCGCAGGACCAGTATTCGAAGATCGACCCCGCATCCGTCTGTTATGTCGCCATCACTGTTTCTGATAGGATATCGCTTATAGTTTCCACTGTCCTGCATCGTGATCAAACCCAGATCGAAAAGCCTGGAGAGCATTCGACTGACCCGACCGACTGAACGCCCGACCTCAAACGCCAATTGTCGGTTCGATTTGAACACTATTGGCCGCCCCGACTTTTCGAAAGCATCGGCGGGGGCGGTGTTGATCAATATCAGCAACAGATGGCTTTCCGTTCCATTTATCAGGCCTGTGCAGGTCAGGTTTTGAGCAAGCACCGCCAATTGGGCACGTGTCACCATTCCGATTTCTGCCGATTTTGCCAAGCGGCGGAATTCGGCCCTTTGAGGCGTGATCTTACGGCCGACCGGCCGCTGGCAGGTGGTTATATCTTCCATGTCCTCGTCTCCATTCGGGACCAGGCAAAGCTCCGCCGTTCACCAAATTGGTGTTTTTTGTTGACAAGGAAGGAAGGGTCTGCGAGAAAGGTTTTGGCTAATTTATTCTCTTACAGACCCGCTTCCGGATTTCTTCGGGAGCGGTTTTCTTTTTCTGGCCGGTTTTGTCTCTCCATTTCAAACCCGACCCACGCGTCGGGATGTTTGCGGTCAATACGAGAAAAGCATATCTCAACAAATCAATTTGGCGCAAGATATGTACGAATTTGAGCTGCTACTTGAGGTCGCAGCCGAACAATTTCTAAATTAAGTCTTTGATATCGCTAGGTATAAGAAAATCTGAACGCAATTTCGATGCGGTTCTGACCGATCCTATTTGGTTCGCCTTATGGACAGGAGTTCGAAAATTTGCCGGATGCTCGGACATCGAGCCGATGACGCTTGACCGAAAACGCAATGCTCCTCCGGTGCTTGCCGTTGAGGATCAGAGTGCGAAATGTGGATGGTGGGATAAATAGCGATGGCCCGCTTTCCCGACTGGTCATTATCGACCCGGGGGCTATCAGAAGAGGCGGGAGGATTGTGCCGTCCGCTGTCGACGTAAACTCCATCCCTCGTTGGGGTTTGAGATCTAATCTCCTGGAGCGATGATTACCTGAGGTGCGTGGGATCGCCATCTCAGGCCTGCGAAGGGTGCGCGCGTTTTCCGGGGCTCCCTGAGATCTCCCTGCATGTTGAACTGCAGCGCCACCGCAGCAAATTCATCAAGGGATTGCCGCTTTCAAAATGAGTGAGTCAGTTGAAACTGAGTACTTAAGCCTTTGCCGCCACGCCCGCGGGAACGTTCGTGAGCGTGGCGGTCGGATTTATTGTATCAAGCCGCGATTTTCGCAAGTTGCGCTCTCTTCGAGCATAGGAGAGCGACGATCAATGCGGACTTGCAAGCTTGCCAGTGCCCCGGCAAGTATAAGGCCCTTTGGCGTCATATCGTCAGCCGTGACAAAGACTGGATCGAGCACCGGCCGGCAACATTGGAAACGCGCGGCCGCATCCGCAATCGTGATCAATGGGGAACGATAAGGCTGTCCGCCGTCGCCTCCCACAAGGACAATTTTCCCCGCCAGAGGCTTTGGATAGCCGTCAAAGATCGTAAAGGCGGTTAGCCCATCACGCAACGCTTCTTCGTCTAAGAACAGCGAGTGCATATCGTCAAAGCGGATCATCTCGATCAGCCTGCTACCAATCAAGTCATAGATCGGAGCAATGCTGCTTCCGTCCTGAAGCTCAACCGCCCGAAAAAGGGCGGTGTCCGACTCTAACACGTACGCGATGTTTTTCATTTGTTTAGCCTTCTATTTGAAGCGATCTCGTGCCCACAGAGATGAGCGAGAAGGGAGGGTCATTGACACCAACCCTAGATAGCGGCGACGCGGCGCAATATGCTGATTTCAAAAGGCGCTGTAAATGCCGTCTGCGCCAATTTGGCACGCGTTTCGTAATCTGGATAGCTTTCCAGGGCAGTGAGTTTCGAAAGAGTCGCGGTGAAATCAGATGGCTAAGGCTGGTATTTCACAGAATTTCTGGCGCGAGAAAGCCTGAAGGCGCGCCAAATATATTTTGCGTTTTTTTAGCGAAAAGTTAAAAAGCAGTATGTTAGTCAGCGCTATGCAATTTTCAGTAGTCCTGCTGAGTGGGTAGTGCTGTGTGAACTGGATCGCTCGTGCAGACTTGTGACCGGGGTGTCGCTTTCCCGTATGTCGACCATCAGACCCAAGCGGCAGAGAGCCGTTTTGGCCACGCTACAGAGTCTAGAAAATGGCATTTGGTGCGTTTCTCACGAAATTGGATCCGTCGGAAACGCCATGCAAGTCCGGTCCCTTTCGGATTATGATGATAAACCCAATTTGGCGCGATGTTTGCACGCTCTGGCACCAAGAGAGGCTGGTGTCGCTTTTCTTTATGGATTGAAAAATAAGGATAATATCAAGAATCAACACACGTGGCACGAATTCGCTTGATAGAAAGCTGCGCCAAAAAAGATCAAAAATGCAACGTTATAGGTTTTAACCTGAAAATTTTTCCGTATAAAAGAGGTCTTGTGCGCTAACCTTCAGTCTCAGCAATGGCAGGTCCATCTTTGAAGCAATGGATTAAAGAACTCGGTTTACAGCAGGTCGTTGACCCACGCATAGACAAACCAGTCTATCGGAAGCCCTTTGACGGGCGAATTGCGCTTAGCGCGGAACTGGAAGAACAGATCTGCACCAGTCTTCGCGACGCCCGCGACAGAAGAAAACTGCCTCGCTCGAAACTGGCGCCCTTGCTTGGTCTCAGCGAACAGGTTTACGGTCGCTACGAAAATAAAGTCTCCCGTCTGACGGTGTGCCGGCTGATTCATCTCTGTGAGGTTCTGGACGCCACTCCGGAGGAAATTATCGCGCCAGCAGCACCCCATCTGTGGGGTGGGACCGAAGCCAAAGCGGTTCTGCTATTGGCATCAATCGAAAAATTGAGGACCTTCGACGAAGAGACTTTGCGGGATGTGTTCAGCTTGTTAGGTCGCATAGGCGAGACCTGCGGCGAAAATGATGGCCAGGCGGCGGACGACCCTGAATGCCGCAATGCTGTCGAAATCGCAATCGGAAACCAAATTAACGAATGACGGAAAGACGTCGCGCCGATTGGAGTAGATCCATCATGACGGTTCTTCTGGGCTTTGCGATGTTGCACAGGAAACGGAAGGCGTCATGCGGTGAAACCGGCCGATTCAGGAGCGTTCCTACTCACGCAGCCTTCCAAAAAAACGCGGCAGGGGAACCGCCATACTTACGCGCGTTTTCAGCCGCGTCAGCATTGATTAAAGAACGGTATTCCAGCTTCTTCGGCTGCAGCCAAGAATGCTCGCCGCGCTTCGTCGGCAGAGATTTTGCCATCATGCGCATCAATGAGTGCTTGTTGGGCTTGGTCAAAGAACTTGCCGGCTTGGTTTCCCGGCCACTCTTCCAACATGTATTCTGCTGCCTTGTCCGCACTGTTTATGGTAAGATATTGGCCAACCCGGCGCGGTTCGATCGTCACTGGCAGCGTCCACCATTCTAGTGTCATCTTCGTTTCCTCCCGCTACCGAACCGCGATCGCTAAACTGGGTTCGGACGCAGCGCAGGGAGTGCTTCCGCGTAGGGCAACTTCTCCGGAACATTGAGCCCCAGGGAGAAAGCAAATGATATTCACTCAAGCCGACCTTGATATCGTAGATCGCCATATCGCAGAAAGTGAAGAACAGGTTTCACGGCAGGCGCGAAAGGTGACTGTCCTTCGTATGCAACGATTGGATACGGCATTGGCGGAAAACGTTCTGACAGTTTTTTACGAAACGCTGCTGATACAGAACGCCAATCGCGATATGATTGCTGCTCACTTGAGACAGAAATGATCGCAATGCCCTCTCCAGTATGCCGAAGGATCCAACGGGCATCGGCATAATTTTCGACGACGTCCGTCCACCAATTGGCGGTTTTCGCATAGCTGGCAACGGAGGTGCCACCAGAAGTGTCGCTAGGCCGTATCGGTACTTTTCGATAGGCGCGTATTCCACGCTTTTTGCATCATCCAAAGCGCATGTCAGCGCTAACCAGTGCTCCGCTTCAGATGGGCTCCAGCAGACATATCCGCGCTCAATGCTCTTCGGACGGTAAGGCAAGGCGCGATGCTTCCTGCAATAAGATCCCGCGCATCCACAGGCTTGCCGGATCACTGTTTTGAAGCGCAGGCCATTGAACGGCCTCTGTGAATGGGGGAAGTGGCAGTGGAAGGTCCATGATGCGAAGGGGCAGAATTTTGGCGAAATGTTGCGCCAGTCGCAAAGGCACGGTCGCTATGCGATTGGTATTGGACAGAACGGGCAGGATCATGCTGAAGCCCTGCACGACGACCTCGATACGTCTCTTGAAACCGTGTTCGAGCAAATACCATTCTTCGATTGAGGGCCTTCGTGAATTCCCGAATTTGGCCGCGACATGCCCCATGGACATGTATCTATCGAATGTAAGCGGCTGTGATAGCTCTTGGTTGGTGCGACAGCCCACGCAAACGAGTGTCTCATCGAACAGTTTCGCTCGAGGATGCCCAGTTGGCATGAACACTTCCGGGAGAATGACAAAATCGACTTCGCCACGGCGCAGAAGCTCGTCATAGTCATCGGCGAGGGGCAGAAATTCGAAGCTCACGCCTGGGGCTTCCCGCGCAGCACGCTTCACGACCTTTTCCATAAACACGAGTGTGAGGAAATCGGAAAGGCTCACCTTGAAACGGCGATCCGATTGAAAAGGGTCAAACGGCTTCCAGGAAATGATGGAGAGCTGAATATACAGCAAAGCTTCACGGACGGCGGAAACGAGCCCTTCCGCACGCGGCGTCAGGACAAGTTCGCGACCATTCATCGTAAACAGTTCATCCTCGAAATAGACACGTAATCGGGCAACAGCGGCACTCATCGCCGGCTGGCTGAGGTGGATGCTGCGTGCCGCGGCCGTAAGATTTCGCTCCGTCATCAATGCGTCGAGCGCAACAAGAAGATTTAAGTCCAGTCCTTTAAAACGCATTTTTCCGTCATCCAAGATGTGGATGGTTGCCATCCAAACAATCAATTTTACCGATTCGGCGTGATGGTGCATGAGAAAAATGTCGATAACCTGACAAGTATGTCGATTAGCAGACGAGTACATCGGCGCAAGCTTACGAACGACTGAGGAAGGTCGCAAGTATTGGGAGAGTTGATCATCTCAGACGCGAGCGGAAGAGAAAGGCTCTACTATCACGATTGTTTGTCGCTGTGGTCGTCAATGGCGCGTATGACGTGCGGAAGACGAAGCCATTGCTGCAATCACACGATGTTTCCCTCAGAACTACAGCAAGAAAAGGAGGTCTTTGCATGCGCTCAGAGGTGCGGTGGAGACTGTGCTGGGAAAACGAGTTGGAACTCGTCGAGCATGTCGAGCTCGCCGACTTCTTTCGGATGACCTATGGGCCAACCGGGGCCTTTAATGCAAAACCATTCGAGGGCAGTCGAAGCTGGGCGGGAGCAAGGCCCGAACTTCGCCTCATCGGCTATGATGCTAATGGTGTCGCGGCTCATATGGGCTTGCTACGCCGATTTATAAAAGTTGGCACAACCGATCAGTTAGTGGGTGAGCTCGGACTATATGGCGTACGTCGGGATCTCGAGGGGTTAGGGCTCGGGCATTCTATCCACGCCATGCTTCCGGTATTGCAGGAGCTCGCCGTCCCGTTTGCATTCGGCACAGTTCGGCCCGCCTTGCAAAAACATGTTGAGAGGTTCGGCCGACACGGTCCGCTGACGATTTTGTCGGGCATTCGCGTGCGGTCAACTCTCCCAGAGGCGCGCCTCGACAAGCCGCCCACGCGCATCGAAGACGCGCTTGTTATCGTGCTGCCGATTGGTCGGTCCATGTCCGATTGGCCTACTGGCACGACGATTGATCGGAACGGGCCAGAGCTATGACGCACCTCGATTGCTTATACGAAATGCCCGATGCGTGCGCTGAAGCTATCGATCAGCCGAGCATCTATCTGACGTTTGACGACGGACCTCATCCCTTCTGTACCCCGGAGGTCCTCGATGTGCTGGCGCAACATCAGGTGCCCGCAACCTTCTTCGTTATCGGAACTTACGCGGCCGAGCGGCCGAAACTCATCCAACGAATGATCGCAGAAGGCCACAAGGTCGCCAATCACACGATGACCCACCCGGACCTGTCCAATTGCAGCGCCAGCGAAATAGAACATGAGATATCCGAGGCGAGCAGGGCTATCAGGACTGCATGTCCGCAGGCGTCGGTGCAATACATGCGCGCTCCCTATGGGAGCTGGACCCAAGACGTTCTTTCCGTGTCGGCGAGCGCAGGGTTGGCGGCCGTCCACTGGTCGGTAGACCCCCTAGACTGGTCTCGTCCTGGCGTCGATGCGATTGTCGATGCAGTGCTCGCCTCTATTCGTCCCGGGGCAATCGTGCTCTTGCACGATGGATGCCCTCCAAGCGAGGCAGAGCCGAGCACAGATAGCAGTCTGCGCCATCATACCATCATGGCACTCTCTCGCATCATTCCAGTCGTGCGCGACCGCGGATTTGCAATCCGCCCGCTTCCTCAACATCACTGAAAGCGATATCCATGAATCTGCTCGACACAACCAGCACTGCCGCTATCTCGCTTTATGCGCTGCTCTCGACGGCTTATAAAAGCATGCAGGTCGTTTATGCTCGGCCGACCGATGAACCATCGACGTCGGCAGAGCCGATCGGCTCGGCGCATTGGCCGAGCGTCGATGTCATTATACCCTCTTTCAACGAGGATCCGGGCACTCTTTGGGATTGCCTTGAGTCCATCGCGCAGCAAGAATACGCCGGGGATTTGAATGTCTATGTGGTTGATGACGGTTCCAGCAATCGCGACGCCATCACGCCCGTTCACACGGCATTTGCACGCGATCCAAGATTCACATTCATTCTGCTCAAGGAGAATGTTGGAAAGCGCAAGGCGCAGATAGCCGCGATTCGCCGTTCCTCTGGAGATTTGGTCCTCAACGTCGACTCCGACACCATTCTCACCTCAGACGTCGTCATGAAACTTGCACTCAAGATGCAAGATCCGGCGATTGGCGCGGCTATGGGCCAGCTGGCTGCGAGCAACCGCCACGAGACCTGGTTGACCCGTTTGATCGATATGGAATACTGGCTGGCCTGTAATGAGGAGCGGGCGGCACAGGCCCGTTTCGGTGCTGTCATGTGCTGCTGTGGTCCATGCGCCATGTACCGCCGGACTGCGCTCACGATGCTACTTGACCAGTACGAAACGCAAATGTTCCGGGGAAAGCGAAGCGACTTCGGCGAGGATCGTCATCTTACAATCCTCATGCTGAAAGCTGGATTTCGAACCGAATATGTTCCAACCGCCATCGCGGCAACTGTTGTTCCAAACAAGCTGCGCCCTTATCTGCGTCAGCAACTTCGCTGGGCACGCAGCACTTTCCGCGACACGTTGCTTGCAATGAACCTTCTGCCTGGTCTTGACCGTTTTCTCACTTTGGACGTGATTGGTCAGAACCTCGGACCGCTCTTGCTCGCCCTGTCGGTGCTAACCGGACTAGCGCAGGTCGCACTCACCGGCACCGTGCCCTGGTGGACATGCCTGATGATCGCATCGATGACCATGATCCGCTGCAGCGTCGCAGCGGTCCGTGCCCGCCAATTACGATTTATCGGATTCTCGCTGCATACCTTCCTCAACATCTTTTTCCTGCTGCCCTTGAAGGCCTACGCGCTCTGTACGTTGAGCAATAGCGATTGGTTGTCGCGCGGCTCTGCTGCCAAAGCACCAGACAAGAATGAAAAGCTCGATGCCATCCAAGATCCGATTGCTGGATCAAGCCCACGAGAATTACAGGAAAATGAAGCTCCGCTTCGCCGGCACAATCTTGCGAGAGATGCGACCAGATTGATGGCATATGACGGCATTTGCACCGACCAGCAATGATTGCTTTATCAAGGTGGACGGGCTTGAAAATGCACGACAATTATCAACTTTTAAATCGCGAACTGGCTGCAGACGATCCGTGGCGCCTCGACGGTAATCCGTTCGAACGCAAGCGTCACGCGCAAATGCTCGTGCTGTCGCTTGCCGAAGGCCCCATCGCAAATGCACTCGAAGTCGGGTGTGCGGCTGGCGCCTTCACGGAAAAACTGGCGCCACACTGCCGGCGCCTCACAGTTGTGGACGTCGTGCCAGAAGCGATTGATCGAACGCGCCGACGGATGAACATGCCGGCACATATCAGCTGGGTTGTCTCAGACGTTAAACAGTTTTCCTCTGAAGAGCTTTTCGATCTGATCGTGGTTGCAGAAGTTCTTTATTACCTCGGAGACATTGCCGAGATGCGAATGGCAGTTGGCAACCTGCTTCGCATGCTTGCGCCTGGCGGGCATCTGGTTTTCGGTTCGGCACGCGATGCGAATTGCCGGCGCTGGGGTCATGCTGCCGGCGCTGAGACGGTCATCGCCATTCTCACCGAAATGTTGGTCGAGGTAGAGCGTCTGGAGTTACGGGGGGACTCGGACAACGAAGACTGCTTGCTCGTCCGTTTCCGCAATCCGGTTTCCTCTTCCTGATCAATCGATGTTTCGACCTAAGACATGGAGACACTATGCGCATCTGTGGTATAAAGCTGACCCATGACGGGGCGATCGCCCTTATCGAGGACGGACGGCTAGTCTTCTGCATTGAGCAGGAGAAGCAAGACAACAATCGCCGATATCAAACCATCGACAATCTCGACGCAATTGTTACCGCTTTGGCGGAACACGGTCTCAATCCATGCGATGTCGATCAGTTCGTCATCGACGGATGGGACGGTGAGATCGAGTCGCGTTTCCAGGTCCTCAGTGGCGCAGCTCCCGTCACTCTCACGGGGGCGCCGTACGTTGAACGGCACAGCGACGGTCTTCTCGATTCGCTCGATGGCACAGGCCTCATTCTCAATGACCGGGTTTTTTCTTATAAGAGCTATCCGCATGTGACCGGCCATGTGGCCTCCGCATACTGCACCAGTCCGTTCGCCAAGGCTGGCGAACCCGCGTTTTGCCTGGTGTGGGATGGCTGTATCTTCCCGCGTCTCTATTACGTCGATGGCCAAGGGGCCCGGTTCCTGGAATCCTTATTCCCGATGATAGGGCAAGCATACGCGGCCGCGGGCCATTACTTCGGACCGTATAAGCAGCCAAGCCGCGCGGGCTGGGACCTCGGTGTCGCTGGCAAGCTGATGGCCTATATCGCGCTTGGGTCGATTGATGAAGACATCGTCGCGGTGTTCGAAGAGCTCTACGAGGAGCACTTTTCAGGCGATACCGAGCGAGCCTGTCGCTATCGCGCAAATATCAACGACGCCGAATCTTCCCTTGTGGCCGTCCATGATTTCTTCGATGCCAGCGTGGTCCGATTGGAGGATAAGGCGCCCGAAAATGTGCTTGCATCATTCCATGCTTTCCTGGAGCTTCTCCTAGTCGGTGAAATGGCGCTTACCATGCAGCGCCACTCTTCGCCCGGGCCGCGAAATTTATGCATAGCCGGCGGCTGTGGTCTCAACATCAAATGGAACAGCGCACTGCGTGAAACCGGCCTGTTCGATGCCGTCTGGGTTCCGCCATTTCCGAACGACAGTGGTTCTGCAATTGGTGCCGCCTGCAGCGCCATGGCGGCGCATGAAGGCTTTGTGCCGCTGGAGTGGTCGGTCTACAGCGGCCCGGCTTTGAAAAATGGCGATGCGCCGCAAGGATGGGAGGCTGCCCCGTGCAGCATATCAGAACTCGCCACGATCCTCGCCAGCAATAAGCCCGTTGTCTTTCTTGCCGGGCGCGCCGAGCTCGGACCCCGGGCGCTCGGAGGCAGAAGTATTCTCGCAGCCGCGACGTCGGCGCAAATGAAAGACTATCTCAACGAAGTCAAATTTCGCGAACACTTCCGGCCGGTGGCGCCAATATGCCTGGAGGACCGGGCGTCGGATATATTCAGTCCCGGAACACCCGATCCTTACATGCTGTTCGACCACCAGACGCGCCCGGAGTGGAAGGACAAAATTCCCGCTGTCGTCCATCTCGACGGATCTGCACGTTTGCAAACCATTTCCAGGAGCTCTGAACACGGAGTTACCGAACTCCTCATCGAGTATGAAAAACTCACAGGCATCCCGCTGCTTTGCAACACGAGTGCAAACCTCCATGGACGTGGCTTCTTCCCGGATGCTGCCGCAGCCTGCGAATGGGGACGCATCGAACATGTATGGTGCAACGGCGTGCTCTTCACCAAGGAGCGGGTATCTGAATTGGCGCCGGTTGGCGTCGCAGCCAACATGAGATGAGCACATGTCCGCGGTAGCAATCGAACTTGCCGGCGTCACGAAGTCATACGGCGGAAGGACCGTTGTCGACGAGCTGTCGTTTTCCGTCGCAGCGGGAGAGTGCTTCGGCCTGCTCGGGCCGAACGGCGCAGGAAAAAGCACAATTGCGCGCATGGTGCTCGGGATGACCCTTCCTGACGCCGGCAAGATCAGCGTCCTTGGTGTGCCGGTGCCGGCGCGCGCGCGCTTGGCGCGCCGGCGCATCGGCGTCGTCCCTCAGTTCGACAACCTCGACGCCGAGTTCACCGTGCGCGAAAATCTTCTGGTGTTCGGACGCTATTTCGGCATGAGCACACGCGAGGTCGAAAAGGTCATTCCGTCACTGCTCGAGTTTGCGCGCCTCGAGAGCAAGGCGCATGCACGCGTTTCCGAGCTGTCCGGCGGCATGAAGCGGCGCCTGACACTGGCACGTGCGCTGATCAACGACCCGCAGCTGCTCGTCATGGACGAGCCGACGACGGGCCTTGATCCGCATGCGCGCCACCTGATCTGGGAGCGCCTGCGTGCGCTTTTGGCGCGCGGCAAGACGATCATCTTGACCACCCACTTCATGGAAGAGGCTGAGCGTTTGTGCGACCGCCTGTGCGTCATCGAGAAAGGACGCATCATCGCGGAGGGCCGCCCGCACGCGCTTGTCGACGAGCAGATCGGCTGCCAGGTGATCGAAATATACGGCGGCAATCCGCATGAACTGCATTCAGCGATCCGGCCTTATGCGCAACGGTTCGAGGTGAGCGGCGAGACGCTCTTTTGTTATGCGTCCGATCCGGAACCGGTGTTGGCGCAGCTGCGCGGGCGAACGGGCCTGCGTCTTTTGCAGCGTCCGCCGAATCTGGAGGACGTTTTTTTGCGGCTGACCGGGCGCGAGATGGAGAAATGAACGATGGGTGAAGGTTACGCGACAACGCTGCCGGCTAACGCCTGGAACTGGATTGCGGTGTGGCGCCGCAACTTTCTGGCATGGAAGAAGGTCGCGCTTGCGTCAATACTCGGCAATCTCGCCGATCCGATGATCTATCTGTTCGGTCTCGGCTTCGGCCTCGGAATAATGGTCGGTCGCGTGGACGGGGCTCCCTATATCGCGTTTCTGACGGGCGGCATGGTTGCGGCAAGTTCCATGACCTCCGCGACATTCGAGACGATTTATGCGGCTTTCGCTCGGATGCAATCTCACCGCTGGGAAGCAATCCTATACACACAAATGACGCTCGGCGATGTCGTCCTCGGTGAATTGGCATGGGCCGCAACCAAAGCGTTTCTGGCCGGGACGGGAATTTTGATCGTCGCCACCATGCTTGGCTATACGGCGTGGACTTCGATCCCCTGCGTGCTACCGGTTATCGCGCTCACCGGGTTTGCGTTCGCGAGCGTGGCGATGGTCGTGGTGGCACTTGCACCCAGTTACGACTATTTCATTTTCTACCAGACGCTCGTCCTCACACCCATGTTGTTTCTGTGCGGCGCGGTCTTTCCGGTCGCACAACTGCCGGGTGGATTTCAGGAAATGGCGCACTTCCTGCCGCTCGCGCATGCGATCGATCTCATTCGCCCGGCAATGCTTGGCCGGCCGGCTGAAAGCGTCGGCCTGCATGTCGGTGCGCTTTGCCTCTACGCGGCATTGCCGTTCTTTCTTTCGGCAACGCTTCTGCGGCGCCGTCTGATGCCTTGAAGCCATGACCGCTTACGACAAGGAGATATGAAATGCAGTATCGCGAACTCGGCCGCAGCGGCCTCAAGGTAAGCGCGCTCGGCTTAGGTACGATGAGCTGGGGAGAGCAGAACACGGAAGCCGAGGCGCACGCGCAACTCGATGCGGCTCTCGATGCAGGCGTAAACTTTGTCGACACGGCGGAGATGTATCCCGTGCCACCCCGCGTCGGGACATACGGTCTTTCGGAGTCCTTTATCGGCAGTTGGCTGCGCAAAACCGGCCGCAGGCAGGATGTGGTGCTCTCGACCAAGGCGGTTGGTCCCGTCCGACCAGGCAAGGCGAACCTGCCCTATGTCCGCGACGGCCGCGTCAGCTATACGCGCGCAAATCTTTTCGAAGCAGTCGACGCCAGCCTTCAAAGGCTGCAGACGGATCATATCGATCTCTTTCAGCTGCACTGGCCAGACCGCAGCACAAACGTCTTTCAACTGCTCGACTATCAATATGAGCTTGATCACGACACGATCTCTATCCTGGAGACGCTGGAGGCCCTGGATGCGCTCGTCAAAAGCGGCCGGATTCGCCACATCGGGCTCTCCAATGAAACGCCGTGGGGGCTTGCCAGCTTTCTGCATCTTGCCGAAATGCACGGCCTGGCTCGCGTGACAAGTATCCAGAACCCTTACAACCTTATCAACCTCGATTTCGAGAACGGCCTCGCAGAAATGGCTGTGCGCGAAGGGGTAGGGCTCCTCGTATACTCGCCCCTTGCGATGGGTACCCTCACTGGTAAGTACCTGGGTGGTCAGCGGCCAAGCGGTTCGCGGCTGAACTTGTTCGGACGGTTCTTTCGCTACAGCAACGAAAGAGCGCAGCATGCAGCTCTCGCATATACAACGCTCTTTCGAGAACATGGCATCGATCCGGTGCATGGCGCCTTGTCATTCGTTATGAGCCGGCCTTTCGTTGCAAGCACGCTCGTGGGCGCGACTTCCCTGACGCAATTGACGCACAACTTCGCCGCCGCCGAAGTCACTTTATCACGCGAGATTCTGGATGGGATCCAGTCGATCTACCAGCGTTACGGATCGCCGGCACCATGATGGGCTTCATCGGTTTTTTATCCGATCGCGCGGTCTTCGGCCCTCGGGTTTGATTTTGGAGAAGGCAACGCACTTACGCTCGTCAGCGCGACCGAGGAGTTCTTGTGCAGGCGCCATCCACACCTTTGTGATCAATATCAGTTGGGAACATGCGCAATGATCCATTCCGTACCGTCGCCTCAGCCATTTGTCATCCTTGCGATGCCGCGAACTGGGACGCACTATCTCGAAGCGCTCCTGAACGACCATGCAAATGTGTTGAGCAATGGTGAGTTGCTCAACAGCTATGATGAAAATTGGCCCGATAAGGATCGCCTCCGGCACAGCGATCGCGAGCTTCTCGAGCTCGCCTATCTGCGCTATCCGCCAGCCAAGAAGAAGGTGACGCACGTCGGTTGCAAAATCAACGAGCCTCAATTTTATGACCGCCCGGGCTTTTTCGATGAATTGGCTCGTTGGCAAGACCTCAAGGTCATTCTGCTTACTCGCAACACATTGGAATCCCTGCGATCGCTGGTGCAGGCAAGGCAAACGGGTCAGTGGCTGAAATTTAGCCCGGACCATAATCAGCCCCCAAGTGTCTCGCTGTCAGTGAACGAATGCGAAGCCTATTTCAAAGCTGCCGACGATTTCCATGCACGGGTCAAGAGCGCGTTCGATCCGAGCAAACTGCTGATGATCGAATACCAGGATCTTCTTCTTAAACCGAGCGCATGCCTGGCAGCCGTTTTGGCGTTCCTCGGAGCTCCCGCGCATAAGTCTTCCAATCGCGCTACCATTCAACGGCAGGAAACACGGTCGCTCGCTCGCTCGCTACAGAATTTTGAAGAGCTACGGCGGCACTTTGCAGGCGGGCCCTATGCGAAGTTCTTCGAGCTCGACGACGCATCGGCTCCGCAAGGATAAATGAGATGTCTTTCGACAATCTGCGATACCTTGAAGCCGAAGCCATCCATATCATTCGGGAAGTCGCTGCGACCTTTTCAAATCCGGTTGTGCTCTATTCCATCGGAAAGGACTCCTCCGTTTTATTGCATCTCGCGATGAAGGCGTTCTTTCCGGGAAAACCACCCTTTCCCTTTCTTCATGTGGACACCCTGTGGAAGTTTCAGGAGATGATCGCCTTCCGCGACCGGATGATGCGGGAACTGGACCTGAAATTGATTGTCCACGTCAATCAGGATGGCATCGATCAGGGCATCAGCCCCTTTCGAGACGGCTCCAACGTGCACACGCACGTGATGAAGACTCTGGCGCTGCGCCAGGCGTTGGACAAATACCGTTTTGACGCTGCGCTCGCAGGCGCGCGCCGCGACGAGGAGAAATCGCGAGCCAAAGAGCGGATATTTTCCATTCGCAACGCCCAGCATGCTTGGGATCCGAAACGCCAGCGTCCGGAGATGTGGAAAACCTACAACACGCGTGTGAGCGCAGGCGAAACGATGCGCGTCTTTCCGCTTTCCAACTGGACCGAGCTCGACGTCTGGCAGTACATCCAAAAGGAAAATATTCCCGTCGTGCCACTCTATTTCGCGGCGCCGCGGCCCGTCGTGCGCCGCAGTGCGACGATGATCATGGTCGACGACGAGCGCATGCCGCTTGAACCCGATGAAACGGTCACGCAACGGATGGTCCGTTTCCGCACGCTCGGCTGCTATCCTTTGACGGGCGCGATCGAATCCGGTGCGGCGACAGTGCCGGAAATTCTGCGCGAGATCGTGGAGGCACGCACCTCCGAGAGACAGAGCCGGCTGATCGATCTCGATGAGGCCGGCGCAATGGAGAAGAAGAAGCGCGAAGGGTACTTCTGATGTCATATCCTTTTTCCATCTCGCCGCATGACATGAAAGAGCATCTGGTCCAAGAGGACAAAGCACCGGTTCTTCGATTCATCACCTGCGGCTCGGTCGATGACGGAAAATCGACCTTAATCGGTCGACTGCTCTGCGATGCGGAATTGGTCTTCGAAGATCAATTGGCGGACCTTCGCCGCGGCGGCATCGGCGGCGGCAATGGCGAGGAAATCGATTTCTCTCTGCTGCTCGACGGCCTTGAGGCAGAGCGGGAGCAGGGCATCACCATCGATGTCGCCTATCGCTATTTCTCCACGTCGAAGCGCAAGTTCATCGTTGCCGATACGCCAGGTCACCACGAATATACGCGCAATATGGTAACGGGCGCATCGACAGCCGACCTTGCCGTCATCCTCATCGACAGCTGCCAAGGCATACTCCAGCAAACACGCAGGCATTCCTATCTCGCCTCGCTTCTCGGCATTCGCCATGTCGTGCTGGCGGTGAACAAGATCGATCTCGTCGATTTCAGCGAGCCGGTATTTGATGCCATCGTGGCCGAATACGAAAGCTTCTCGGCGAAGCTGCGTTTTGCCAGCGTAACGGCTATTCCGATGTCCGCCCGCTTCGGAGACAATGTTGTTTCGAAATCCGGGCAACTACCCTGGTATCAAGGCCCGGCGCTCCTTGAATATCTGGAAACGATTGAACTCGACGCACCTGACAAGCAAAGCCCCTTTCGTTTTCCGGTTCAGCTCGTCATGCGGCCAAATTCGGATTTTCGCGGCTATGCGGGCCGGATCGCATCCGGAAAAATTGCCGTCGGCGATCCGGTGATCGTTGCAAAATCAGGTCTGCGCTCCTCGGTCAGGGCGATCATTGCCCCTGACGGCAACCAGATATCTGCCGCAGAAGGGGAACCGGTAACCTTGGTTCTAGCCGACGAGGTAGATGTCTCCAGGGGCGACATGCTGGTTGATCCCGCCTCAAGGCCTTTTGTCTCGGACCAATTTCAGGCGCATCTCATTTGGTTCGATGCCAATCCGATGCTCCCGGGACGAAGCTATCTCTTGCGGACGGAGACGGACACTGCCAGCGCCACGGTGACTGCGCTCAAGCACCAACTGAATGTCGACAACTTCGTTCGCGAACCAGCAAAACTGCTTCAGATGAACGAGGTCGGCGTCTGCAACATCATGACGCAAAGACCGATCGTGTTCGACGCCTACGAGGAAAATAGGTCAACCGGCAATTTCATCATCGTCGATAGGGTAAGCAGCGCGACCGTCGGTGCCGGCATGATTGATTTCCCGCTTCGTCGTGCTGACAACGTTCATTGGCAAGCGCTCGACGTCGACAAGGCCGCGCGATCCGCGCTCAAGAACCAAAAGCCCGCCGTCCTTTGGCTCACCGGTCTGTCGGGTTCGGGCAAGTCGACGATTGCCAATGCGCTCGAAGCGCTTCTGCATACTTACGGCAAGCATACCTATCTCTTGGACGGAGATAACGTGCGCCACGGGCTTAATCGTGACCTTGGCTTTACCGCGGCCGATCGGGTCGAGAACATACGTCGCGTCGCTGAGGTCGCCAGATTGATGGCCGACGCAGGACTGATTGTGATTTGTTCCTTCATATCGCCCTTTCGGGATGAGCGGCGTATGGCGCGCGAGCTTATGGATGAAGGGGAGTTCATCGAAATCTTTGTCGATACGCCCTTGGAGGAATGCGCGCGCCGCGATCCGAAAGGGCTCTATAAAAAGGCCTTTGCCGGCAACATCGCGAACTTCACCGGCGTCTCGTCTCCATATGAGGCGCCGGACAATCCGGAACTTCATCTCAAGACCGTCGGCCAGGAGCCGGCAACGTTAGCACTTCAGATAGAAGAGTTCCTTCGAAGCCGAATGGAGGAGAAATAGCGCCTGGCCTAACGCTCGCTTTTGGCATGTGCTGGGCATCAGCGGTCCGAGCGGCGGTTTGGTGTTAGCCGCGGCTCAAGCTTTAGTTCGGTAAACTTGCGAAATTGTCGGTCCTCGTTCGGCAGACAATTGATGTCAATGCACGAAAAGCTCGTTTCGCCTTATTCCAGCAAGGAGGATGACCAGATTATCTTCGATCTAGCCGCTCTGCTTCGGGCGCTCACCCGCGAGGCAGCGCGCCGGGCGAACACCCGTGTGATATGAGGCGCTGCAGGATGCTTTCCCTGTTTTGCGACAAATCACCTTAAGCGGGCCGTCCCGGCGGCGCTAGAACGCAAAGACGCTGTCCAACCGTGTTATCTGTTGCTGGCCGTGCCTGGGCCCGCTTCTTCACGGCGCTCCTTCGAAAACAGATGGAGAAGCACAATGCAGCAATCGATCAAAATCACTGGGATAACGTCGCCTTCAATAACCCTGCGCGGTCTGAAGCTTTGTGATCCAATAGCAATGGCCCGATCCTATTCAAAAGTGGCCAGACGCTCGCGGACAATTTCTCGCATGTGCGCCGCCCGTTCAGCGCCGACTGAGCCATCTGCCAGCGGCGGTGGCAACGTAAGGGCGTCCAGGCCGTGAGCAAGCGCCGCGGCCAGCTCATCCATGGCCATATCCGCCGCCGACGCCGGAATACCTGCGGTGGCGGCAAAACGCCTGAAGTCCGCTCTCTTGAGCCGTTCGTCCTTGCCGCTGATCTTGAGCGCCATACGGTCGCTCTGCAGGGTCGGAAATACCCGCGTTGTGACCGCATCGTAGAGCGGCGCCATTCGGACGGAGCTAAAATCTCTCCTCCGTGGCTCCGCGATTTTCAGCATGGCCATGTTCTTCAGATGCATATCGCCGTCCGCGATCAGCCAGGCGAACAGTGCCCGCCGCAAGACCAACAGCAGGTCCGCATCCGGGTCAGTAGACAGCGGGCGCAGGGCGGATGCGATCCGCTCCATGGTGCCCATGTATTTATCTTCCGCGGGCACGCCCAGAACCGACGCCATGTCCTCGAGCACCAGACGGCGCATGTCGTCAAGGCTGGTGCGGATATCCAACCGCTCAACCACAAGGGCATGTGGCATGCCATCCGGCATGGCAACGAGCGCAATGGCGGGCACAATGAATCCGACCGCCCGACCGAGTTCCATGGACTGCCATTCTATCGCGGGCAGCGCTTCGAATCCCGACGTGCCGGCGGGCTTGAGAATATGCGTGAACGGCTTGTTCGTGCTGGGCATAAGGTTGCCGTCGGCATCGAGAAACATCGGCGCCTTGATTTGTACGCCTGACAGGCGCGGTGTCGCGCCTGTCGCGAAGATTTTTGCCAGGTTCTGTTCGAACGTATCATGGATATCGCCGCGGCCGGGACCGGCATAGATCCCTGTAAACAGATGATTTGCCGTGAAGGTGTTCAGCCGCGTCAGTAGAATATCGGCCGGAAGCGCCGTCAGCTCGCTTGCCCGCTCTACAATTGTGATGTTCGACATGTACCGCTTACCGGTGCGCAGTTCCGCCCGCTCGTCCGGGCTGTTTAGCACCCGGTTCAGCCACCCTTCCGGGAGTAGTGATTCAATGAAGGGAGGCAATCTGCCCGGCGTAGTCTGGCGCACAAGCGGCGGGCCGTCGGGATCGGATGCCTTCCACCGCCATTCGAAGCCATCATGCGCAAGGTTGCCGATCGGCGCACCGTGCCATGCCACGGTTAGGTCGAGCGCGG
Organism: Rhizobium sp. LEGMi-198b; assembly: GCF_054114205.1. Taxonomy (NCBI): domain Bacteria; kingdom Pseudomonadati; phylum Pseudomonadota; class Alphaproteobacteria; order Hyphomicrobiales; family Rhizobiaceae; genus Rhizobium; species Rhizobium sp. LEGMi-198b. The sequence goes on from NZ_JBSYVH010000005.1 coordinate 31,177, forward strand.
CCTGGTTGGTGACAGTTACGGCGGCCGCCGGCTTCCGTTTGAGGAAACGCTCGGCGGCGCTGCCTTCGGCAAGCCAATCATTGTCGCGGGCAAGTTTAAACACCGCATCGGCGGCGCTCTCTGGATTCCCATATTCTTCAATCAGCCGTGCGGCGATTGCCTCTTTCATGTCTTCGTCGAACGAGGCCGCATGTTCACTACGGATGCGGAAGGCTTCCAGAAAACGCTGGCGCAGCGAAGACACGGCCACGCGGAACTCGCCCATGTTGTCGCCGACCGCCGCCTGCGCGACGGACGGGTTGTCCGGCGCTTTGTTCTGGATGATTTCGAGCGTCCTAATGCGCTGCCGCTGCACGCGGCGGCCGGTTAGAAACAGGCGGCCATCGCGCATCGGGCCGAGCAGAACGGCACTGGCGGCCGACAGGTAGGCGTTCGGGTAGAGATATTTAGCGATGCGTACAGCATGGGTCCGCACCGTCTGATCTATGTCATCGTCGGCATCAACATAGATACCGCGCATGAGCTGGACGAGCTTGCCGGCTTCCGCCTGACGGTGGCCACGCGTTTTGTCAATGTTTTCGCCGACGAGATGAAGAGGCATATATGTAACTTTCGCAGATGCGATAAAGTTACAACAGTCGTCTTCGCTCTGCAAGAAAATGTAACTATCGCGTATCTGAAATACGTGATAGTTACATTTTTCGATGCTGCTGTGACGATCAAAGATATAATAACGCATTGAGTTATAAGAAAAATACTTATTTCAAAATTAGTATTGTCATGCTGCTATCGAATATCCATAAAGCCACTCCGACGCCGTGCAGGACATGCTCTGAGCAAAGAACCTGAAGGTAACGCCGCCGCGAGCCACCAAGCTGCTCCTGCGATTGAGACCGCATATCAGCTGGACCGGTTTGTCGACCTCTGCGTGGCAGCGGCCGAGCATTTTTTGTGATGTTTTCGTAGACGATAAGGGACCTGATGTAACTTTCGCGTATTTCAAATATGCGAAAGTTACATCGCCCGACATCGGGCGGATACGCGTAAGGGGAGTTTACTTACTGAGTATAGTCGAGGTTTGAATATGCTTTAATTTACAAAGTTTCGCTTCGTAAAATCGACTGATTTCAAACCGTCAGTTTGAGAGGAAGCGCACCTCGGCCGGGTTGCTGCCTTCCGGTCAAAGGCCGCTTGAGGTTGCTGGACATTCGCTACACACTCGCCACAGACAGAAATAGACTGGATCAGAAAATGACGGGTTCCTGCGGGTTTCAGAGGATCGCGAATTTGTGGCAAATTTCTCGCTTTTTTCTGATTAGGCTAAATCGTTACCTTCAAACCATTGATTGCATTACTAGCGCCGGACGAGATTCGAACTTGCCGTCTCTTTCGAACGCAACCACATGTCCGCTTTCCTGGCCTCGCTCTCGCGAAGCGGACAGACCGTTTCCGGCCCCAGATCGGTCATGCATTCAAGCCGAGCCGACGTCCGCTTGCGGGCGCAAAGCAGACCTTGGCTATTGGTGCTTTTGCTGCCGAATTCCACGTAACGTCAACAAGACTTTATGATCGTCGGTCGACATTCGATTTGCGGAGCCTGGCTCGCGCCTGCAGCTATGCCGGATCGACAAGACCGGCCGCAACTTCGTCAATCGGCAGGTCAATCAGGGTGATGGCGCATTCCGTGCAGAAGCGGCGTTCATTCTTGGTCATGGTTTCGGCATCCATCACCGCGAAGTGTGGGCCGTTGGAGCGCTTCATGATCTGGCGGGCGAAGATGCGTAACATCTGATCGTTGAAGCGGCAGCCCAGAAAGAAAAAACCGCGGTTGGTCCGCCGTTCCTTGACGATTTCGGGGATCGGCGTCTGGATATCGATCTCGGTCAAAACTTCGACATAGTCGGCATCTGACACGAGAAAATTAGCGGCGGGGCGAACGCTTCCGTGAGGCGTATAAAGAACCGTTATTGCCGTCGGGCCGGCGTCGAGTTCTTTCCCGGACAAATCGTAGGTTTTCGTCCAAATGTCCCGGTTCTCATTTGCCCGCGTGACGCCTTGTATCTCGACCACGTCTGTTCGGCCATTCGCGACGAGAGCCGCGCGCATCGTCCCGTCGTACCAGCTATCGATGATAAGCGAGAGTGGTAGCGTTGCAACCCAGGCGTGGAGGACAGTCGGCGGCTGGGAGGGGGCGAATATCTCCGCCATCCAGGCTTGAAGCGTCCGACGATGTCGGCGCTGCTCGATAAACTGTGCGACCGACCACATGTTGCTGCGTATCTTGGAAGGTGCTGTCGCCCGTGCGTTAAGAGCTGCTGCAACGGCTTCAGGTCCGTCCGGTACAGTCGGCGGCGCCGAACTTTGCCGGAGAAGCCCGGGACCGAGATATGGGATTATGCCGTCCGCGGCGAGCGCTTCCTTCAGCAAATGAAGCTGCTTTTTGGCGTGATTGCCCCGGCAGACCAAAAGATCATCAGATTCAAGAAGCGCGGTCATGCCGCTCTCGCCTTTTGTCGTTCGTTACCAGCGTCTAGTCCTCCTCAGATATCTTTTTTGCCTCGACCGTAATCGGCAGGCGCGTGTCCTTCGGCAGATCGGGCAGGGCAAGCCGCCACCCATTCCTAAGCAGCACGCACCCGCCCCATAGATTTTCATTCTCCATGGCAATGATCGGCTCTTCGAGATCCTTCTTGGAAACATATGCCGACAAGCCGGTTCCGGTTCTGCGGATTATCACTTTCACGGGGCTATTCCTTCTTTGGCGCTGGTAGCCGTTTCGGCAATGCTTGCCGCGGCTTTGTCGAGGCTCGTCAGTTCACGCGCGCGCATACCGACGATGGTGCCGCGATCCACCCATTCGACCGCATAGATATAGAACTGCTGGAGAAAGGTGCCGATGTCGCGCACATAACCCTCATCGCCCTTCCGTACCAGGTTTTCGCCAACGTCTTTGCCGGGATAGGTGCCGTCATTCTTTATGTGACGCGTGGCACGAACCCGCTCGCCCGGTAGAAATCGCGGTGGAGAGCCGATTTCCACCTCTTGTTCGCGTCCTGGGCCCACGGTGGTGCCTCACTTTCTTGAAACTGGTCTGCTTAGCCGCGGGTTTCAAAATGTCCTTTGGAGGAGATATTGCCTTCGGCGACCAGCGAGAAGGCGATCAAGCTGGGACGCAGGTCTTCGGTACCGGACATACCGATGCGCATTGCTGCGTCTCGAAAGCTCCCTCGCATTCTGTGCACTTTTCCGCATCGATCACGTAGTTATCGCCCTTCAGTTCTATCGCACCTGATGGACATTCGAATTCGCAGGCTCCGCACTGGGTGCATTGGGATGCGATGATCTTGAAGGCCATTATCAACTCCTGAGGCGGTTTAAAATGAACAGTTCAGGCCGTCCCTGTCAGCGGGTCAACGCCAAACTGGGCGGCATAAACCATGCTGATGGCGGTTTCGATGTACTCATACGTATAAGAGTCCATCGCTCGAATGCCGGCGTCCGCCAGTCGCTTTTTAGGGCAATCTCCGATCTTGGCGCAGAGCACGATGTCGATCCCTTCGAGCGCAACGATCACACCCTCGAGTGTAGCGTCGTCACCCCAACCGCCGCGGCAACATTGCTCGACCTTGCGATGGCCCACGAAGGTGATTCCTGCCGGAGAGACTTCATAAATCTGGAACTCTTTCGCATGGCCGAAATGTTCGTTTATACGGCCGCCGCCCTTGGTCGCTACCGCGACGTGAAGCGACCCGTCAGGGCCTACTGCTTTGACCATTTCGATCGCCTCGCTCTTGGCTGCTGCGTGGTTGCCTCTCTCCCGCGCGACTACTTCGCGGTATGCCGCGCGATTGCGGTCGTCGTAGGAGACTGCGTCGGGTATGTGTTCGAGCATGAATTCCTGGCCCCGATCCTCGCCCAGAAGGCCGACGGCATCGGCCCGGCACTGCCGACAATGGCGCATCAGCTTGGCGCCGTTTTCGAGACGACCTTGAAGCGCCTTCAATTCGATTGCCCGCGGAGCGCGTTGCCCGGTCAGACCATAGTAAGTGCCGTGCGCCGGGTCCGAAATCAGGGGCATCACGTTATGCAAGAAAGCGCCGCGCTCCTTCACCCATCTGTTCACTTCGATCAAGTGGTCGTCATTGACGCCGGGTATCATGACCGAATTGACCTTGATGAGGATGCCGCGCGCCGCCAGCATCTCCAGACCCAACATCTGGCGCTTGTGCAGGATTTCGGCCGCTTCGATGCCGGTGTATCGCCGGTGGTCGTAAAAAACCCAAGGATATATCTTTGCGCCGATTTGCGGGTCGACCATGTTGATTGTGATGGTCACGTGATCGACATTCATGCTTGCAAGCTCGTCGACATGATCTGGCAATGCTAGACCGTTAGTAGAGATGCACAGCTTGATGTCGGGAATTTCCGCGGCAATTTTTTCGAACGTCGCCTTGGTTCTCTTCCAGTCATAACACGCATCGCCCGGGCCGGCGATGCCCACGACCGAAAGCTGCGGCACTTCGTTGGCGACCGAAATGACTTTGCATAGCGCCTGCTCTGGCGTCAGCTTTTCCGAGACGACCCCGGGCCGGCTTTCGTTTGCGCAGTCATATTTGCGATTGCAGTAGTTGCACTGGATATTGCAAGCCGGTGCGACGGCGACGTGCATGCGCGCGAAATAATGGTGTGCTTCTTCTGAATAGCAGGGATGATCCTTTATCTTCTTCCAGATCGCTGCATCCATGTCATCCGGTTTTGCAGGCGAGCCGCAGGATGAGGATTTGCAGCTGCTGGACTTCGCGGTAGCCAGCCTACGGTCCGAAGTTTTGGCGCTGGCCGAGCTATCAAGCGAAATCAACGATGCGGTCATCTAACAATTCCGTGGCTGGTGAAAATTGCAGTTCAAACTGCAAGACCGATGCCAGTGCTAGAATTGTTTCATGTCAGGCGTTTTAGCCTTTCGCGTCCGATTGAATACACTTGCTCCGCACGGTTTCGTTCGTTCCTGACAATCGGCACATGGACCACGTCGCGAATGCGACGCGCCTTGTCACGCGGAGTGCCGGAGGGCATCTTCGACCTGACGAACGACAGGCTTAGAACTTTTTCACCTCGATATTGTGCCGGCGCAGAGCATAGCCGACCTGACGGGGCGTGAGGCCGAGCATACGAGCCGCTTTGGCCTGAACCCATCCGACCTTCTCCATTGCCTCGATCAGCCGGTCCCGCTCTGTAAGGCGCGGTGATAGGGCTTGGCACGCCGGACCATTGGGATCGCAGGCCTTGAGGGGCGCTACCTCCGGATGCGAGACGCTGCCTGGTTGGGTAGAGAGCGGCGATACCGCCGGCATCGTTCCTCTCCGAGTGAGCTCATCGATAGCCTTACCGTCACGGCTGCCGCCATCTCCTTTCCAAAGACGCGCCGAAAGGCATTGGCTGTTCTGGCACGCAAAATCCGAGGGAACGATCGTCTTTGAGCGCGCCAAAGTCGCCGTCCGTCGCACGCAATTTTCGAGCTCGCGGACGTTTCCAGGGAAATAGCATTGCGAAATCAGGTCTAGTGCCGGCGGCGTGAAGGCGAGCTCGCGATTGTTTTCCCGGTTGAAGCGGTCGAGAAAGACTTTTGAAAGACGCGGAATGTCCCCGGGCCGGTCTCTGAGCGGTGGCAAGACGATCGGCACGACATTGATGCGATAGTAAAGGTCGGCTCTGAACTCGCCATTCGCGACAGCCGCCTCGAGGTCCTTGTTGGTTGCGCATATGAGCCTGATGTCGACTTTGAGGGTCTTGGTTCCGCCGACCCGCTCCAGCTCCCCTTCCTGCAACACGCGCAAAAGCTTGGCTTGAAAGGCAGGCGAAATTTCGCCGATTTCATCAAGGAGCAGCGTTCCGCCATTTGCCAATTCGAAACGCCCTGCGCGCTGCGAGACAGCCCCGGTGAAAGCGCCCTTTTCATGGCCGAAGAGTTCCGATTCCAGGACACCTTCAGGCAGTGCGGCGCAGTTTAGTTTGACAAAAGACTTCTTCCTGCGAGGGGAAAGCTCATGAATGGCCTGTGCGAAAAATTCCTTGCCAGTGCCGCTTTCACCCCGCAAAAGCACTGTAGTATTCGTCATCGCCACGGCAGAGACGATTTCCAACACCTGCCTGACTGCGGGGCTTTCACCGACGATCCAGTCGACTTTGGCTCGGGAACTTTGGCTCGCATCATTCCGTCCCCCTTCGGCGGATTTCCGGTGCAGCTGGATGATCTGCGGACCCGACGTGCTCAGGGCTCGGTGGAACGAGATCGTCTGACCGATAAGATCGGCGACCATGGTAAGGAAGCGAATATCTTCGTTATGACGCAGCTCAGTGGCGCTGTCCCTGAAGCGGTCGATCCATAACGTCCCGACCAGTTTGTGCGCAGCCCTTAAAGGAACCCCGATGAATGTAATGGGGATCGTGTCACTGCTCAAAGACGGTTGAGGAGCCTGAAACAGTTCGGACTTACTTGTTTCCCTTATCACCAGCGGCTGTCCGGTCATCAAGATCTGATCCATTGCAGCCTGCGGGATGATGTGGCGAGCGCCGGATTGACGAGGATCGGTCACTCCGGCCGACGCGGTAATTTCCGGCTCCCCTTCGCTCGCCAGTACAACGATTGCTCCATGACGCATCCGCAAAAAGGTGGGGAGGATATTCGCGACCTTGACAAGCGTAATCTCCAGCGGTGCAGCGGCCGTCAGGAGCTTCGATATTTCGTAGATCCCGGTGCAGGAGATTCCGACTTCAGGCGTTTTGCTGGATTGTCCACGCAAAGGTCCAACTTCATCGACGCAATCGCGTAGGATGCGGGTCATTTTCAACACCTCTAGCTGTGTAGAATGCCAGCATTCCAACCACAGTTTGTGCTTATTTGTATAAGTAGAAACTCTAATGTTAGTTTCTGAAATTGCAAGCTGGTTCCAGGCAAAATTGATGCAGCGCCTGGCTGTGACAAAATAACGTGTTTTTGAGATGTTTAATAATAAAGTTGTTCACCCGAACTTGAAGAGAACACCAAAGCCGCCTCGGGGATAGTTCCAAATAACCTCGCCGGTTGCCTCACATAGCACCCTGCATGTGCCGCACTCCATGCAGCCGTCGGCCGTAATCTCCACCTGGCCTTTGTCATTCAGCTCATAGCATTTTGCCGGGCAGATGCGTGTCAGCGCTAAAAGGTTCGCACTCGGATGCTCGTGCGGCCGCACCTTGATGTGAGGGCGTCCCGGATCAACCAGATAGCGATTCTGGAAAAGCTTGTCCTCGACACGCAACTTCGTCACTGCAACGGTCATCCTATTTCTCCCTTAGCGCCAAGCCATTGCGAGGCGCACCGCGTCGCTGACCAGTCCCCAGCGCGAGCGCGCCTTTATGAAAGCGGCCGTCGTCGCCCTTTCATTTTCGATCTTCGGCGTACCATCGACACGCATGAAATTTTTCGAAGCCTCAGACATCAACTTCGGGTATGTCATGAAGAAATTGCGGGAATTGGTATGAAGCAGGGCGGGCATGTCCTTGTATTTCTTGAGATCTTTAATGACGAAGGAATCGTCCAGCATTGTCTTGTAAAGTGCGAGGTTCCTTTTGGTCATTCGGCCTCCGCGGCTCTTGACCTCGAAAATCGCCTCCCCGGCGATGCGACCTGACGTCATGGCGAGATTGGAACCCTCGCGGTGAACGGCATTGTTGAGCTGGGCCGCGTCGCCGACAACGACCCAGCCATCGCCGAAGAGCGCGGGAATTGCCTTGTACCCACCTTCGGGAATGAGATGAGCTGCATATTCCTTGACTTCCGAATCCGCGATCAGATGTTTGATCGAGGGATGGTTCTTGAACGCTTCGAGCAATTCGTAAGGGCTTTCGCACGTTGCAGCAAAGTCGGAGACGAGGCAGCCGATGCCAAGAGAGATCGACTCCTTATTGGTATAAAGGAAGGCGAGCCCGGCCATGCCGCGGGAGATGGTGCCGGCTGCCTCAATCACGCAGCCTTCGTTGCCATGAAGACCGAACCTCTGATCGATCACGTCTTCCGGCAGAAAATGTATTTCCTTGACGGCGAGTGCCACGTTCTCCGATCTCGGCGTCTGACGCAAACCGGCCCGTGCGCCGAGCAGCCCATTGGCGCCTTCCGCGAGAACGACCGTGTCCGCAAGAATGATATCGCCGCTACGGTCGGTGCGCACACCGATCACCTTGCCGCCTTCCTGGGCAAGTTCCGTCGCAGTCGTCTCGCACAGGACTGTCGCTCCCGCCTCGCGCACCTTGCGCGAAAACCAACGGTCGAACTGGGCGCGAATGATTGTGTAGCGCTCGGGCGTCGACTCGTTGAAGTCGTCCGATCGATATTGGATGCCGACATGGGACGTGTCATCCATCATCCAGAAGCGCTGCTCGACGAGATGCCGCTCAAGAGGCGCATCATCTCGAAAATTCGGGATGATTTTCTCCAGCATGTTCGCATACATGATGGCGCCCTGGACGTTCTTGGAGCCCGGATACTCGCCACGTTCCAACTGCAGGACTTTCAGGCCACGGCTTGCCATGGTGTAAGTAGCCGCATTGCCGGCCATGCCAGCGCCAATGACGATAGCGTCAAACTTTTCCCCGCTCATAGCCGTCCCCCTAATTCGCAAGCTTATCGCGACTGTGCGGCGACAGCCGATGCGTGAAAACATCAGTGAGGGCCGGCAGGAAGCGGATCGCATCCGTCACGACGCCAAGGTGGGCGAAGTCGAAAATCGGCGCGTTCGGGTCAGTGTTGATCGCGACAATGAGATCAGCCCCCCCGACGCCAACCCGGTGCTGAATGGCGCCGGAAATCCCGGCCGCTATATAGAGCTTCGGCCGGATAGTCTTGCCGGTTTGCCCGATCTGCCGATCAGCCGGCATCCAGCCTTTCTGGACCAGCGGCCGTGAGCAGCCGTATTCGGCTCCAATTACCCGCGCGAGGTTCTTTACAAGCTTCAGGTTCTCCGATGTTCCGAGACCAAGGCCCCCGCCCACCACCACATCGGCATAGGCGAGATTGGAATTTGTCGATTGCACGTCGGAAAGAAACCCGAGGACTTTGGTGACGATCTCCTCCTCGAGCATCGGGACCCCATGCTGAATGACGCAGCCAATCGGCTTGTTCATGCGCTGCGGCATCGCCATGACGCGCGGCCGCACTGTCGCCATCTGCGGTCGGCAGTTGAGCGTGTAGATTGTGCATAATAGAGAGCCGCCGAAAGTCGGCCGCGTTGCGGCAAGCGAACCGTCCGCATCCACATCGAGTTCGGTGCAGTCCGCAGTGAGCCCCGTCAACAGGGTCGTCGCCACGGAACCGGCAAGGTCGCGACCAAGCGTCGTCGCACCCAGAAGCAGGATCTCGGGTTTGTAAGTGGCAACCAGATTTGTCAGAGCTTTGGTGAAGGGCTCGTTCCTATAGTCTGCGAGCAGGGGGTGCTCCACGAGATAGGCAACGTCGGCGCCATAGGCAAACGCCTCTGCAATGGCCTGCTGCGTGGCATCCCCCGGAGGTCCGAGCACGACACCTGCGAGCTTGACGCCAAGCTTGTCCGCTAGCTTGCGGCCTTCTCCCAGCAGTTCGAAGGAGACGGGATGAATATTTTCGCGCTCCACTTCGATGAAGACCCAAACGTGCCGGTAGTCCTTGAATTGCTCGGGCAGCTCTTTCTTCATACCCGCGCGGCCGACGGCAGGGGGCGGTGTTTCTTGATTTGCGGTCAACGTCATGGCTCCTTGCCGTTATGCGCTGGCGTCGAAGGCGAGTTCGTGTTCGAGCGCCGGCTGACGAGAGAAGATTTCGACAATCAACTCATCGGCAACATCGCTCAGCGCCTTATCGGTGGTGGTGATTTGCTCCGCCTTTTCCACCCTTGCTGTCGGGGCAAAGACGCGTTTGACGACCGTCGGCGAACCACGCAGTCCACATTTGCTGAGGTCCTCGATGCCGGCGTCGGCCGCGCTCCATTTTACGATCTGACTGCGTGCAGCGCGTAGCGCGTCATCAAGCGAGCCGCGCCGAATTTCGTTGGTGCCTTCCAGCATGGTGATGAGGCAGGGAAGCCTGCTATGCAGCATTTGCGTCCCCCCTTCCGAACGGCGATCGACCTTAATTTCACGCGCATCGAGATCGAGGGAGCAAATCTTTGAAACGTAAGTGAGTTGCAGGAGGTCGAGGCGCTTGGCGATGCCCGGCCCGACCTGGGCAGTGTCGCCGTCGATCGTCTGCTTGCCCGTGAAGACGATGTCCGGGGCGCCGAAGGTCTCGCCGATTTTTGCGATCGCCTGCGACAAAGCAAAGGAAGTCGCCAGGGTATCGGATCCTGCAAAATAGCGGTCGGTCAACAATACCGCCCGATCCGCACCGTAAGTAAGCGCCTTGCGCAACGAATCCTCTGCCATCGGCGGGCCCATCGTGAGCGCAGTGACCTCGCCGCCATGGACGTCACGCAACCGCAGTGCTTCTTCAAGGGCGAATAGGTCATAAGGATTTATGATGGTCGGCACGCCCTGGCGCATGATCGTGTTCGTTACCGGATGGACGCGAATCTGAGCGGAGTCCGGCACCTGCTTGATACAGACTACGACGTGCATGTGGTCTCCTAGCTGCTGTTCGAATGGCGGGTTTCGCGCTTCATGTCCATCAAAGCACTATCTGTGCCAACGCTTTTGAATTTCGCATCCGTTTGAAATTCCGCCTTTTTCTTCTGATCTGCGCGCGCTGGAACCGCTATTGTCGGCTTCTCGACATCGTTCAAGCCACAACCATGTCGCATTCATTCATTGTCGAAATGCTTCAGGATGGAATCGAATGAAACGAAGGTGTGACCCGGTCGGGCGGGCGTGGCCGGACTGTGGTCTTTGAGTACCTTGAAGACACGGTGCGCAAGTGGCGAGGACGTCGCAAAATCCTCGTAGGCGCGTTCAAGGATGGCGCGTGCCCTGGCGGCAATCACCTGTTCCGGAAGATCGGAGAAATCCTCTTCGGCGAGGTATTGCCCCATCCGCTTCAGGATGTGAAGCCGCGAGACGTCAAGCACCTTGGGATCATAGGCGACGTCAAGCAGCGCGAAAAATTCCTCCGCCGCCGACAGATTTTTCAATCGCGCGAGGATTTCAGCCGTATCGCTGCTTGGGCTGACGTTGCAATAACTGTTCATAACATTCTCCCCGTTGGAACGATGCGCTGCGGTGCGTCCGATGCGATGAATCCGCGGTCGCGAAAACCTCGCAGGAAAAGTCCTCGCGCTTATGGCCTCAAGCGGCTTGGCAAGTCCGAACTATTCTGCGTCGCGTAAGCGACGAACATCGCCTAGTGCCGTCAAGCCAAATCGTGTCGTCAGAAATACGAACCGCGTCATGAGGGGTTTCCGTCCGTCTCCGGCGGCTTCAGAAAAGCCAAAGGTCTTCGGCGCTTTGGCGGCGTCGGCCCAAACGAGGAACCATCTCGCAAAGTGCCGACGATTCCGGGTAAAACATCGAGTACACGGTCGATATCCTCCTCGCAATTGTCACGCGACAGGGAGAACCGGATGACCCCGTGGCTCGAGATATCGGGAATGTTCATCGCCGTCAGGACATGGCTCGGCTGCGGCGACTCAGAAGTGCAAGCCGAGCCGGAAGAACAGGCAATGCCATAGCGGTCAAGAAGAAGCAGCAAGCCATCACCGTCGACTTGGTCGAAGGCGATGTTGGAGGTGTTCGGCAACCGCTTTTGCTTATCGCCGGTGACGAACGCATCTGGGATGCGCTGCAGAAGCCCTTTTTCCAGTCGATCTCGCAGCGATCTTACTCGTCCGTTCTCTTTGTTCATGAAGCGCAAGGCAAGTTCAGCGGCCTTGCCGAGCCCGACGATGCCGGCGGTATTTTCCGTGCCAGCGCGCCGATCGCGCTCCTGATGTCCCCCCTTGATCATCGGATCGAAGCGTACGCCGCGCTTTACCCAAAGCGCGCCAATCCCTTTGGGTCCATGCAGCTTGTGACTTGAGAGCGACAGCATGTCGATCGCACTCGATTTCAGGTTCATCGGAAGCTTGCCGACCACCTGCACAGCGTCTGTATGGAAAAAAGCGCCGACTTCCTTGGCCAACTTAGCGAGGTCGGCGACCGGAAAAATCGTGCCCGTTTCATTGTTCGCCCACATGATCGAGACGAGTGCAACATGTGGGGTGAGGGCTGCCCGGTATGTGCGCAGGTCGAGGCGACCATGCCGATCGACTGGAATCCTGTGCACCTTTATGCCACGCGTCTTCTCAAGGTGCGCGCAGAGCGTCAGCACGGCCGGATGCTCGACTGCGGACGTCACGATCTGCGTGCGATCGGGCATGATCTCGAGCGCCGACAGGATCGCTGCATTGTCGCTTTCCGTCCCGCCGGACGTAAAGACGATCTCATGCTCGAACTCCGCACCGATCAAAGCTTGCAATTGTTTGCGCGCGGTCATTATCGCCGCACTTGCCGAGGCGCCGAAACTGTGACTGGACGAAGGATTGGCAAATTGATCCGTAAAGAACGGCAACATCGCTTGTACGACTTCAGGATCGACTCGCGTCGTTGCATTGTTGTCGAGATAGACAGATCTCATGGAAGCGATCCTCAGTTGGCGGAGTACCTCGATAGTCTCCGTCGTTCAGCGCTGGAGCGAGAACAATCGCGGCAGCGTTCGATTGGTCGAATTCGCTGTAGCGACGTCATTTGGCAGTCTCAGATTATGGTGGGAATGTTTCAGGCGAGCCCCATGCGTCCTCGATCCTTGGCGACATCCCATCGAAAATGACCATCGGTTACAAAGATGTTTCTGTGACCTCGAGCGCGCTGCCTTCTTTTGTGCCCGCCGACAAAATCGTCTCTGACCTGATGAGGCCTTTAACGAACAACGCCGCAGGGACCGCAACAGTCGCTTCCTCGACACCTTTGACGCTTGTGACGGGATCCGGCTACGACTTTGCGCCAGATACGACGCAAGCGGTGATCGTGCGCCGACCTCGCGTTCAGTATTGGCTGTTTGCAGACCGCGGGCGCCCTTGTGATTGCAGGACGATTTCTTGAGCTTGTCGCGATACTTCCGCATGACTTTTCACACCAATTCGGGATGATCAGGCGAAGGACTTGCCGCAAGCGCACATCTCTGCTGCGTTGGGATTGTCGAAGACAAAGCCTGAGGACTCCAGCCGTGTAACGAAGTCCACCGTCATGCCGTTGACGTGTGGCTGAGAGCTCGCGTCCACGAACAGCGTGATCCCATCTGTTTCGATGACAGCGTCGCCCTCGCGTGAGCTGCTCTCAAGCCCCATCCTATATTTGAGCCCGGCGCAGCCACCGGTCTCGACCGCGATGCGCAGGCCCTCGGCCGGCTCGTCCGCTCGGCTGAGCGCAATCCTCATGGCGGCGACGGCGTTGTCTGTGAGCGTGATCATAAATGTCGTTCTCGTTGGTCGTCGGCAAAATTCGCAAATGACCTTGCATGTGCCGTGCCAAACAGAAAAACACTTGAGGAACCTTCGGATCTTCCAGTGGCAATATGCGCATCTCCGACATCGTTGAACGTCAAACATCAAAAAAGGGCAGTCACTGGTGAATGCGAGAATCCCACCAAAGGATCACCGCGCCATTCCACGCCGCAGCCGTTATCGCAGGTGGGAGAACGTTCCTAGCAGGCGCACCGGGGAAAGGGCTGAGTACCAACGATGACTGTCGGGTTTGTCGATGAGCCGACATTTGGCGTTGGCCGCTCTGCATTTGCACGCTCATCACATCGCTCAAATAACCCCGAAAGGCCTGTGCCTACGCTGTTTGTCGGACCACGCTGGCATGGTTTTTGGAGGTTTCTCGTCACGGCCGCCAATGCTGCAGGCGACCTTGATCGATGAAACGAAGGAGCAAAAGCGCCGTGTCAGATCTGCATCAGTTCCAGGTTTTGAGGGGCAAGGGCATCAGTCGCGGAGCACGAATGTCTGATCGGTGGCAACACTTGCAGTCATCCAAGGCCGGGCAGTGGCTGCGAATGGACTTGGAGATGGATTTTGACGAATATGCGCTTGCCTGCGTCTTTTCGCGCGCGCTTGAGGAGATCGAAGCTGGCCAGGCGTCGGCGACAGAGGCGACCGGCCTTTCTCGCGCCGAGCTGCGGGACATCCTTACAAGGAGTTTTCCTGCCAAGCTCATCGACGCCTTCTTTCCGGGAGAGGCGAGCGATCCGGAACTCGGTACGGAGGAAGGGCTCCTGCGTGAATTGCTACTTTCGCATGCCCGTCACAACGATCCAGTCAGTGCCCGCTTTGCTAAGATCATTGCCCGACGTGCCCTGCGCGACGACCATCTTTGGCAGGACCTTGGACTACTTGAGCCGGCCGAGCTCGGGCGTTTGTTTGCCATGCATTTCCCGACGCTGGCGGCTGGCAATACCAACAATATGAGGTGGAAGAAGTATCTTTACCGCAAGCTCTGCGAGGCCGAAGGTTTTTCGCTGTGCGCCGCTCCGAGCTGTCAGGAATGCGGTGATTACGAAACATGCTTCGGCCCCGAAACGGATGAAGGCCGTCGCTAAGTCGCTTCTGCGAGCTGTGCGAGATCGTCAGCGCTTTGGTCGGCGTCTATACAAATCCCGCCCGCATCTCGCGGCGGCGTTGAACGGAAGAGGGGATATTCATTCCTTCCCTGTATTTTGCGACCGTGCGGCGCGCTATATCGATGCCGCTTTCCCGAAGTTGGGCGACCATGTTGTCGTCGGAAAGCACACTGTCCTCCGTTTCCGCGGCGATCATTGCCCTGATGCGATGGCGGATAGCTTCGGCCGAGTGCGCCTCGCCGCCTTCGCAGGAGGAAATCGCGACCGTAAAAAAATACTTCAGTTCGAACACGCCGCGGGGGGTGAGCATGTATTTATTCGAAGTCACACGGCTCACCGTCGACTCATGCATCTCGATCGCGTCAGCGACAGTTTTAAGATTGAGAGGCCGAAGATAGGCAGTGCCGCGTTCCAGAAAGACATCCTGCTGGCGGACGATTTCGGTCGCTACCTTAAGGATCGTCTTGGCGCGCTGATCGAGACTGCGAACCAACCAGTTCGCGTTTTGGAAGCATTCGTTGAGGAATGCCTGATCTTTGGAATCATGCGCGGTCAGACGGGAGACTTCGGCAAAATAGGTTTGGTTGATGAGCACCTTGGGTAGCATGTCGGGATTGAGCTCGATCTGCCACCCGCCTGCGTTCGAAGGCAAGACCCGAACGTCCGGTATGATGGCCTCCGGTCGTCCCGATTGGAATCGGTTTCCGGGCCTGGGGTCAAGCGTACGGATCTCATGCAACATGTCGAGAAGGTCATCTTCGTCGACGCCGCAGCGCCGCTTCAATGCGCGAAAGTCGCGTTGCGCAACCAACTCAAGATTGGCGACCAGCGCTTCCATAGCAGGGTCGAACCGATCGCGCTGCCGCAACTGTATCTCGAGGCATTCGCGAAGAGTTCGTGCAAAGATTCCAGGTGGATCGAAATGCTGCAAGGTCGCGAGGACCCGCTCAACCTCAGCCTCGCGGACACCCAGACATGCTGCCAGCTCTGATAGGTCCACCTGAAGATATCCAGTGGTTTCCAGATGATTGGCAAGCGCACCGGCAATCAGCCGATCTCGAGAGGTGAATGCAGTGAGGGCGATCTGCCGGGCGACATCGTCGTGCAATGTTTCGGTAGAAGCAGCAAACTCCTCGAAGCCAGGGAGTTGCTCTGACGAAGCATTGGCTCCATTCCGAATTGATTTCCATTCTCCAAGTGGCTCTGGAGCGTCGACCCGTGTAGGCGCATCAACCTTGCCCTCCTGCGCGGCAATGTCGGGCCTATTCTCCGAGCTCGAAACGACATCGTCAGAAGCGATGCCGTCGCTTGATGCCAGCTCCAGAAACGGGTTCTTCTCCAATTCCTGTTCGACGAACTGATGCAGCTCGCCGTGCGCCAGTTGCAGCAAGCGAATAGATTGGATGAGCTGAGGCGTAATAACCAGCGATTGCCTTTGGCGCTGGAGAAGGTTTGCTAAATACTGCATCCTAAGAGCGAAACCCCTATCGATCTTGGTACTTAGTCGCGCGAATTTTCATTTTATGAGGCTTTGATTCCGATGTTTATGCTGCGGCCGAGGCCTTCAGCGTTTCCAGGATGTTTTGCGGTGACGAAATGCCATAGGGATCGGTTTGACAGTTGTCAGAGAAGCCTTCTTCCTCAAACCATTGCTCCACCTCGCCGTCATCGACTACCGCCGCGTAGCGCCAAGAGCGCATTCCGAAACCGAGATTGTGCTTGGTGACGAGCATGCCCATCTTGCGGGTAAATTCTCCCGAGCCGTCAGGGATGAGCTTGACGTTCTGAAGTCCTACGGACTTGCCCCAGGCGTTCATGACGAACGCATCGTTTACGGAGAGACAGTAAATCTCATCGATGCCCTTTTTTTGAAATTCCCCATAAAGGCTTTCGAAATCAGGTAGCTGTTGGTTGGTGCAGGTGGGGGTGAAGGCGCCTGGCAGCGAAAACAAGATGACGCGTTTGCCGCTGAAATAGTCGTCGGATGTCTTGTCTTTCCAGCGATACGGATTCGGTCCGGGTAGGGACTCGTCGCGAACACGCGTGCGGAACGTGACGAAGGGAACCTTCTTTTTGCTGGTCATCCAATTGCTCCTTCATAGACAATTGACGCGTTGTTTTGCGATTACGGCCGCAGTATTCAATCTCAGCCGAGATACTGGTCTAGCAAGCACCGTGCCATTGCCTTGAGGGTAGAGAGCTATTCTACTTCTGCGCCGAGCCCTGGCATGAGTAGGAGCGCCTCGAACAACGGCGCTGACCCAGATATCCGAGCCTCGAATGACGTCCGCCGCGGTGACATCGGTTGGTCGCCCGTTATCGGGAAGCGTCCGATATTCGAAAAATACAGAAACGTTCCAGAAAGTCGTGTCAGATCCTTCAACTCGCACGCCGGCAGGCTTTGATGTGGCCGCGGTACTCGCGCTTTTGGGGGCAACGATTTGCCGAGACATCTCTTCTTGCAGCGCCGACCGACGCGTCGCAGTTGTTCTCGACCATCTCCAGATTAAGACCTGTACCGCTCTCCAGCTCTTCGGCAAGACGGCCGCGTGTCCGGTCCCAGTGAGATTAAAAGTTCGGGAGGGGTCATCGCGATTGGACGATTAGGTTCTCTCGCGCGTGTCCCTTCGCCAACCTTCTTATGTTCGAAACGGGACAAGAATGTTGGAAGACGGACGAAGGGAACGCAATGCCTGGGCTGCCTGCCGGGACAGGTCGTGTAGCGCGGCCGTTTGCGCCCATTCGGCACGCAACTTGCGTCGTTGCTCTTTTGGCTGCGCTTGGCACCGGCAGATTTCCGAAGGAGCATGACATGGATCAAACGGTTTTCGTTCCAAAGAGCATTGGGGCGATTGAGGATCCGACGAAAACGCTCCGCGATCTGATTTCCTCGCCGAACCTCACGCACCTGATGGGATCGTATGATGGGCTTTCTGCGCTGATCGCCATGCAGGCGGGCTTTAAGGCCATCTGGGCGTCTGGACCGTCCATTTCGAAGAGCCTCGGCTATCGCGACGTCGGGGAGGCAAGTTGGATACATCTGATGGAGGTGGTGGAACGAATGGGGGATGCCAGCGGGCTGCCGATCCTGGCCGATGGTGACTCCGGCTTCGGGAGCATGAATAGCGCGCGGTTGATGGCAGCAAAGCTTTTGCAACATGGCGCATCTGGTGTGTGCATCGATGACAAGGGCTTCCAGAAAATGAATTCCTCTGTCGGCCGTCGTCATCCGCTGGACGATATCGAAGTGTTTTGCGGCCGCCTGAAGGCGATCAAGGACACGACGGGAAACGATCTTGTGCTTGTCGCCCGCACCGAAGCCTTGATCGCCGGTTACGGTCTCAAGGCGGCCCTGTTGCGCGCGGACGCCTATGCGAACGCCGGCGCCGATGCAATCCTGATTCATTCGCGAGAGGCGAAAATGGAGGAGGTTCTGACCTTCGCAAAGGAGTGGAAGCGGCTACCGATCATAATTGCGCCCTCCAACTACTACCGCACAGTCATTTCAGTGCATCATGAGGCTGGGATCTCCAATGTCATCTGGGTCAATCACGCGATGCGGGCCGCGGTCGCAGGCATGCGGGCCGCTTGCAACTGGATCATCGCCGAAGCAAGCGCCGGGCGGATTGGGCAGGAGGTAGCGACGGTCGACGACCATCCCGCCGCGTTATGGTGAACCGCCTTCGGCGGAAGTAGATATCTATCCTCGCACGTAATTAGAATCGGTCCGGCTGAAGGGGCACCCAGGCGCATGGAATATGTCCAAGCGCTTCTGCCTGCATGGCGCTTGCCGTCGCCGGCGTGGTCAAAACTCCGTCTCTTGCAAAATTGCTGGAAGCCCGGCGAAAAACCCGGTGCGGCGCATCGGCCGGCAAGGGCTGCATAGCGCCGGATATGGCGATCTTTGTGACTGCGAATTACCTCGATCAAGAGGTGTTCAAAATCCAGTTCTTCTGTAAACCGTCCAAGCATGAAGTCATGCGAGTTTACATTGGTGCGGTCGCCCTACTGTTCGGTATTGGCTCATTTGTGATGATCGATTTGAGAGAGACTTATCAAAAGCTCGCGAAGAAAATTCGAGAAAGAAACAAGCCCGAGGACACAGCCAAGTGAAATGAACTCAGTTGGCCGATGGGAACGGAGCTCCTGCGAGGCAGCCTGTCGCGTCGAAACATGCTATGAAGCGATCATGGGGCTTGACGGGAGGAGGCAGCTTAGCCATGTGCGGACGTGTCTATATCCGATCATCCTTGCGGGAGTTGCTGGACAATTTCGCCTTTGCCGGTCCCGGTGATGTCGAAGGGCTGGCGAACCGCTTTCCCCGCTACAACGGCGCACCACAGCAAGACTATCCGATTATCGTCAGGGAGATTGTGCGGGAGCCGGACGTCATGGGTCCAGTTTTTGCGTTGGCGCGCTGGGGCTTCATTCCGGCTTGGGCAAAGGACGCCGGCCGGCCGATGGTCAACGCCAGGGCCGAAGGCATCTCGACCAGCGGCATGTTCAAGCATTCCTACAAGTCGAAGCGCTGCCTGGTGCCGATCAATGGCTTTTTCGAGTGGAAGGACATCTACGGCACGGGCAAGAACAAGAAGCCCTATGCGATCGCGATGAAGTCGGGCGAGCCCTTTGCCCTCGCCGGCATCTGGTCCAGTCGCCGCAATCGCGATACCGGTCTCGACGAGAAGACGTTTGCGATCATCACCTGTGCACCCAACGAAATGATGGCGCAGATCCATGACCGTATGCCGGTCGTGCTGCATCCGGAAGACTATGAGCGCTGGTTGTCAGCGGAGCCCGATCCTTATGACCTGATGAGGCCGTTCCCGAGCGAGCTTATGACCATGTGGCCGATCGGCAAGGACGTCGGTTCACCGAAAAATGATCGGCCCGATATCATTGAGCCTTTCGAGGATCCAGAGCCGCCGTTGCTGTGATCGATGGCGATATTGTGAAAGAACGTGCCGGAGGAAGGAACCATGATGAGGCCGTTTGACGCCGGCAATGTCATTGACTAAGCCGAACGTGATGGGGCGCTTTCTTTGTAGCGAAATGTGGTGATGTAGGTCGCTCTCACATGCTTTCCCTCGGTCCAATCACGGAGCCGGTCTGGATGCGTGCCGTTGATAACAACCCCCGAAGCGCCTCGCAAGGACATGAAATGGGCCGCACAAGCATCGACTGGCGCATGACCAAGCTCCGCAAGATCATGGGCATCTATCTCCTCGATGAACGCCTCCGGATTGTGAGTTGCCCCATTTCGATAGACGCCGTCTACGTCGGTCAGCATTGCCAATAAAGGAGCGTTGGTTACCCACGCAATCCACGCGGCCACAGCGTCGGACGTAATGTCCCAACCCCATTCAACCGAATCCGTCGTGGGGAGCATGCGCGACGGAAGCAGAACTGGAATTTTGCCAACCTTTGCCAGGCTCCGACATTCGCTCAATGTTGCAGAGGGAACAAGTTTCGAAGAGAAAGCACGATTGGCCAGCGAATTTCCTTTCTGATCTTGGACAAGAGCGCACGCGTGACGGGTCGAAACCGGTGCCCGAGCATATAGGTCGTCAACACGCTCCATCGCCTTGTCGTGAAAGTCCCCGCCGGGAACTACTAAAATTCGATGTCCACGCTGGACCAAGCGCTCGAGTTCCGCGACAGCCGTCCTACAGGCCGACAGATCATGCATGAGGCTCCCGCCGAACTTCACAACTATGGAAAAGCCGCATGGGGGAAGACTTTGGGTGAACATGTCTGGACCTCGCCCTTCCACTGTGTAGGCCACATGAGCGTTTGCAGGGATCTTCGATGTCAGATTCCGATGCGAAACTGAGACTTTATGAAACCCCGCAGCGTACAACTGCATCCGTTCAACGCCATTTGGGGAGCAAGCTCGATTACGTTGAACCTAACGTCGAGAAGTTTCGTCGCATTCCAAACATCTCTCTTCCACCATTTTCTCCGCAATTCTTCGCCGATCGATATTGCAGAAGTCTCGAACGTGCCGCGACCTTCCATCTTTGTCCGCGACGCTCAAACTGACGGGCCTCTTCATTTAGCTGCAGGCCTCCATGATCCCGCGTTCCATGCGGCGACCAACGAGAGAAATATGGGTCGGCGGCTCTTACTGCGTCGGAACAACGTCAAAAACCGTGCCAACCTTGCAGAAGGAGCCGGCAAAAGCTTTGTCCATGTTTCTTCCCGAGGGCTGAGGACAGCGAAACGTCTCAAAGAGGCGATAAAACGCGTTATGGAGATTCAAGCGCAAACACTGTCCAATTTGTCAGATGCCCGACACAGCCTTCGTTAAGTCAATCTCGCTGCTCCCAACGTAAGCAGTTGAAATCAAGCCGCTAAGACATCTCGTCCGGCGATGCCAGTCGCGTTGGCATGAGATTTGAAAGTATTTGTCTTTGAAAGTGGTGGGGCCTGTAACGGCGATGCCGACCGGTAAATAATTATTCGGTACCGGTCGGCAGGAGGGGAGGTGGACCATATCAAATCGTCAAATGGATTTCGTCGAAGAAGAGAACAATGGAAGCCAAGAGAGCGAACGGTCTGAGGGGCCAAATCCCCGATAACTTTCAACCGCGGCCGAGCGCAGTTACGGATCTTGAGCCAAACGACGGTTTGATAGATGGGAAGCATATTGCCGGGCCACCCCGTACCAGGTGCAAAGTGCAGCATCTCCTCGATGGTCCGCCGGCTACGAACATCCTGGCGTCGTTGCCGCGTCGATCAATGCACGAATGCCTCTTCCCAACCTGGAATTAGCGACAAAGCGATGTGCCACGAACAAATTACCGAATTACTTGATCGCGAGGCGATCCGCGACTGTCTTTATCGATACTGTCGCGGGATAGATCGGGCAGACGAGGCGGCGCTGCGCAGTGCGTACTGGCCCGATGCGCATGACAATCACGGCGCTTATTCCGGCTCCGCCGAGGGGCTCATAGAGTTCGCGCTGAGTGTCTTCAAGACCGAACCGCGCAATATCCATCAGATCACGAACGTTCTGATTGAGTTCATCGATCCGGCGGAGGCTGCCGTCGAGAGTTACTTCACTGCGCTGCAGCGGGGACCGGACGGCGCGAGGACGATACGTCAGGTTCTCTTGTGTGGCCGCTATTGCGATCTGTTTCAGAAAAGAGAAGGTGAGTGGCGCATTGCCGAGCGGACCGTCGTCTACGATTGGTTCGAGGAACAGACCGCGCCAGTGACCTCCGAGACGGAGCGTTTCGGTCTCCGGCAGCCGATCGGGGCATCGTATCCGGCCGATCCGGTCTACGCGCTCGTGAACCGTCGTTTTCTTCAAAAACGTGAAGAACTGATCCACATTGCGAAAACACCTCGGTGATGAGCGGTTTTAAATCTTCGTCGGTGGCCGAATGGACCTCTCAATCTACTGCCATGCCGGGGTGGTTGTCCGGAAAACATGGTCTGGGAAACGGTCAGGAGAATTCCTCATGAAACAGCAAGGACGCGTCGTCATCATTACAGGCGCTGCAGGCGGGATCGGCCGCGCACTCGTCGACGCTCATCTCGCTGTCGGGGACATAGTTGTTGCCGCAGACCTCCCGGACAGCGGCGTGCTTGAACTGGCTCGCGGTTTCGGCGCGGCGGATCTCGGGCTTGAATTCGATGTCTCGCGGGAAGAAGATATCCTTGCCCTTTATGCGCGGATCGACGCGCAGTTCGACCACATCGACGTTCTTGTCAACAATGCGGCGATGGGACCCAGCATGGCCGCGACCACTGAGACCCCCATCGATGACTTCCGACGCGCATTGGCGGTAAACCTGATCGGGCCCTTCCTCATGGCTCGCGAAGCGGCGCGGCGGATGCAGCCAGGTGCTGCGATTATCAACGTCGCCTCGATGGCGGGCATAATTGGCAATCCAAAACGCAACGCCTACGCTGCTTCGAAAGCGGGCCTTATCTCGGTTACGAAATCGCTCGCCTGCGAGTTGGCTTCGCTTGGCATCCGCGTGACGGCAGTGGCGCCCGGCTATGTGCGCACGCCGATGGTTGCGAAATTGGAACGCGCGGGCCAGACGAACTTGGCGGCGGTGCGTAGCCGTGTGCCGATGGGGCGGATGGCGCGTCCGGACGAAATTGCGCGAGCCGTGCGGTTTCTCGCCAGCCCGGATGCGCATTACATCAACGGCACGGTGCTGACAATTGATGGGGGGTGGATGTCCTTCAACCAGCCCGGCGACGCGCACCCGCGAGTAAGCGAAATACCACTAGCCGAGCTTTCCCGCCCGCCACAATCAACCAATAAGCGGATCGTTCTCGTGACGGGCGGCGCGACCAGCATAGGCGCGGCCGTTGTTCGCCGCTTTGCAGCAAACGGCGATACCGTCGTAATTGCAGACATAAACGGCGCCGCAGCGGTGAAGCTCGCAAAATCCCTCGGCGGCGAGCACATGGGAAAATCCGTGGACATCTCAAGTGAAACGGAGGTGGTAGCACTGTTCGACGATGTGCGGGAGCGGTTCGGGCGGCTTGAGGTCCTCGTCA
Source organism: Rhizobium sp. LEGMi-198b (assembly GCF_054114205.1). NCBI lineage: Bacteria > Pseudomonadati > Pseudomonadota > Alphaproteobacteria > Hyphomicrobiales > Rhizobiaceae > Rhizobium > Rhizobium sp. LEGMi-198b. Next base: position 54,296 of record NZ_JBSYVH010000005.1, read on the forward strand.
ACAGTACCGCTTGGCCCGACAGCTGCGAGTCGGGAGTTGAGCAAACGCCTGCCGAGATCGCGCGCGTCATCGATGTCAACCTCACCGGTGCCTTCACCTGCGCGCGTGAGGCTATCAAGACGATGCGGCCAGACGGGGTAATCCTGAACATCGGATCAATTAACCGTTCCCTGACGATTGCCCAGCGCCATGCGTATGGCGCATCAAAGGCGGGGTTGGAAATGCTGACTCGCTGCATGGCGGCCGAACTCGGGCCGGTTGGCATCCGAACTGCGACGATTGCTCTTGGCTTCATTCACACACCTGATAGTGCACGGAAAGCGAACAGCCGCCGCAACCCGGCCCGTAGCGGTGGGCAGTTCGAAGGCATGGCAAACGCCGCGTTTTTTCTAGCTTCGCCAGATGCTTCATACATCAACGGTTCGACCCTCTACGTCGGCAACGGCTGAAAGTCGGGCGATATTGGATCCTCCCACGATCAGAACATTCACGGGAGATCGAAAATGACACCATGTGCCAGATGGGATGCGAGAGATCATCGAATTTGACAATTTGAGGGAGCGCTTGCGGCCGGCGAACGGCAAGCGATCTGTCTCGAAACCTCGAATACCGAAAAAAGGCGGATCGGGACCGAGGCCACGACACGTAGCCATCGGCCATTTGCCGACGGGCCCAATGTTAATGAGGAAACGCTATGGAATTCGCGACCTTCATCCTTGCTTCCCAGCGGGGCTATCATCAATCGCCCGCCAGCATCATCCGCAACTCAATCGAACAGGCAGTCCTTTCGGAGCAAGCTGGCTTCAACACCGCGTGGTTTGCCGAACACCACTTCAACAACTATAGCCTGGTTCCATCGCCCTTGATGATGGTTGCCCATTGTGCCGGCCGGACGAACTCCATTCGCCTCGGCACTGGTGTTTGCGTATTGCCGCTTTATCAACCACAACGTCTGCTTTCCGAGATAGGTTTCGCCGATATCGTTTCGAGCGGTCGCCTGGAGCTTGGCGTCGGTTCCGGATATCAGCAGTTTGAGTTTGACCGCTTCGGTGTCGAAATCGATGAGGCGCCGTCCATTTGTTCGGAATATCTGGACATCGTTCTCAAGGGCCTCAAGCAAAAGATTTTTGAGCACGATGGCCAATATATAAAGGTACCTCCGACGGCGATTTCGGTGCGGCCTATCCAGAAGCCGACCCCCCCGATCTGGATCGCCACGGCGTCCGGATACAACATGGGCCGTGCTTATCGCGAGGGACACAATCTTTTCGTCACAGCATTCCACGATGGCTTGGACACGTTGCGCAAGCTGCGCGAAAGCATCGAGAACGCAGCACTGTCAAAAGGTAAGACTGTTACGGACGCCAAGATTTCGCTGTTACGTTGTTGCTATGCCAGCGACAATGAGACGGCGATCAACAGCTATCTCGACAACGCCCGTTTCCAGCGTCGGCTATCTGAGGCGCTTCATCAGCGCCGTCAACAAAGTGAGGACGGTTACCTGCTGCAGGAAACCCCGACCCAGCAGGACCTCTCGTTTCAAACGATGCGCGACAATCTACCAATCGGCAGTGTGAACCGGGTGATCGATCGCCTGCTGGAAGAGATCAGTGTGCTGAAACCCTCCCAGATCGCAATTCATTGCCAATTGGGCGATTTCGATCATCAGGCGATGCTGCGGCAAATCGAACTCTGGGGAGACAAGATCATCCCGGCTGTCAACAAGTCACTCGGTCATGCACCCGCGATGACGGGATAACTGCTTTCCGAGATCACGAAGTAATTTTTATGATGAGTCGTTCGGATAGATCGAAGTCGAGATCTCGCTTCACGGCGAACGGGCCCTCGCTGAGGATACGGACCTCGGGCCTGAAGAAACGGCGATTTAGACTTTAGCGAACTCGCCACAATCAATTATAGCAGCGACCATCATCATGGAGCCAGATTAAGAGTCTCGAAGTGAAACGGGCCGCGCACCCCGGCGGAAAAACGCTCGGCGGCGTTGAGAGCCATCTCTAACCTTTCGCGGGGCGGAGAGCTTGATGATGCAAAGAGCGCGCCCAGTGCTATTTGCTGACCACATCCACAGGCGTCAAATCCATCGACCGGCTCAACAACCTGGTAATCATCGTCAATTCTGAAGAGCCTTCCGGCATAGCCGACGAGGAAGGTGCCGCCGCGCTCAGCTTCGTTCTGCCGCCGTGCGTAGCCGCCATCTTTCAAGCATTGGCGAAGCGCGTCGACGAAATCCGTCACCATGAAGGCATAGACATCCGTTTCGGGATCTCTTTTGGGCGGCTTAAAGGAATGTGCCAATAGCTGGCCCATTCTGAACGAAGAGGTAAACCCGAAGAGAAAGTCCTGGTTGCGGAAAACTTTGCGATCGGCTCGGACGGTAAGCGAATAGCCGGCCACACCAGCGCTGTCGCCCCCGATGTGAACAGATGCGTCGCTGATTAAACCGACAATGCATGTCATCCGCTGCCGCTCCTCCTGTGGGTTCATTTTATAGAATCCAATGTCGCAATAGCAGCCGACCAGCTTTGTCGCTTTGGCTGCCCCAGGCTCAACTGGCAAACAGCGTGCCGACCAGCGCCCCGGCCACCGATCAATCGTGACAGCTTCGCCCGGTCTTACCGCTTTCTGGTTGATCGGCACGATCACCAGGTCTGGGATGAATTGGCGCTCTCTCGCCTGAAACTTCAATAAGTCTTGGCGTTGTTGTTTGATCCGGGGGAATACTGTCGGGTTTGTTCCGTCCGCGACACGGACGTGTTCGGCCAACTGGCGCATCCATGCCTAAACCGCTGGATAGCGGGTCATTTCACGTTCTTTGCGCAGCTGGCATGCCTTTTGAAGTTCCCTTGCCAGGAGGTGACAGGAACGGCCGACCTGTGACGACATCGATCCGATAAAATGGAGGAGAAAGGTATCATGCCAAGTCTGGCGCAGATCCGCATTCAGCTCGAAAGAACCGTTGCCCCGCCTGGCATCGGAACGCTCGATTGCTCGAGTTGGCGGCGATTGTCATAATTACGGCGTCGATCAATAGTCGCCAATGAAGCTTCGCTGGGATTTCAACGGACATGTGCTTACCGGGCTTCGAATTCGCCGGATAAAAGTCGCGCGGGTGCGGCGGTGATCAGCGCTTTTGGCGCCAAATTGCGGACCGCCCGTTTCTTCGCGGCGCCAGCTACGGTTGTTCCTGCGAATGTGAGTGCAGACCCAAGTTCTGTGCGAGCTTTCCGCGAGCCTAGACCGAGCCATCTGACGATTGCTCGGTTCGCGAGGGTCATCGCCTAGCGGCCACGGAGCGGTAACGATTTCTGGCGGGGCCGAATCCATTTGGTCGGCTAAAACAGCCACTTATATGCCGCCTGTTTCTCAACCTCGGAGGCTCGGCAACACCAAACCAGGGCGAAGGCAATACCATCCAGCTCGCCGAGCCAGGTGCCCGCCATCACAGACTTACCAATTCCCCGCACCACGGAGTTTTCTCGATTATGAGTTTTTCGCACATGACTGGTATCGATGCTCGCCCGACACTGAATGCGCCCGATGACGACCCTTATCTCTGGCTCGAAGACATTGATGGCGAGAAAGCCTTGCATTGGGCTACTGAGCAATCGGCGCGAACGCTGGCGCGCTTTGGCGGGCCTCGGTTCGAAGGAGACCGCGACACGCTCGCAGGCATTTTCGACCGTCCTGACAAGATTGCGTGGATCACGCGCCGGGACCGATACCTCTATAATTTCTGGCGAGATGCCACAAACCCGAGAGGCGTGTGGCGCAGAACAACGCTCGCCGCCTATATCACGGCGGAGCCGGAGTGGGAGATCGTCCTCGACTTGGATGACCTCGCCAAGACAGAGGGAAAGGACTGGATATGGGACGGTGCCTCGATCGAACCGGGAAGATGCGAAAGAGCCGTCCTTCGCCTGTCGCTGGGTGGCAGCGACGCTGTCGAGCATCGCGAGTACGATCTAACCACGCGAAGCCTCGTCGCCGACGGCTTCAATCTCCCGGAGGCCAAAGGAAATATTGCCTGGCTCAATCACGACACTCTTTTGCTTTCCATCGCTCTCGGCGATGGCATGGCCACGCGCTCCGGCTATGCGCGCACAGTGCGGTTATGGACGCGCGGCTCGGATCCGCTCGCCGCGCCGGTTATCTTCAAGGCGAGTCCCGACTCTATCGTCGTGTTCGCCTATCTGGATCGTAGCGCCGCAAGCGAACGCGTTTGGTTCATCGAGCGGACCTTTTTCGATACAATCGGCTGGATCGGCGACAGGAGCGGTCCGAATACCCAGATCGATCTTCCCCGAGATGCGAGCTGGAACGTCTTCGGTGATTGGCTGGCTGTGAAGTTGCGTAACGCATGGACGGTCGGAGGGACTACCCATGCGGCTGATGCGCTGCTCGGCATCTCCCTGTCCTCGTTCATCGCCGGCGCGCGTAGCTTCGCTAAGCTATTTGAACCGGGCGAAAGGTGCGCCCTGCAGTCCTTCTTCTGGAATGACGGAAAGCTCGTGGTATCCCTCCTCGACAATCTCGTCCCGCGCTTTGCTATGTTCACGCCCGGACGAAAGGATTGGACGCACCGAACCTTGGACACCATGCCGGCTGCGACGACCGTTCGAGCCTGGCCGTTAGATGCGGAAGTTCACGAGAGCAATGGAGAAATCCTCGTCTCGGCTGAAGATCCAGTGACCCCGCCGCAGCTTCTCTTGTTCAATCTCAACGGAGCGCCGCGGCTCGGCGCCCCCGTCGTCCTGAAACGCGATCCAGACAAGTTCGATGCATCCGGATTGGTGGTCACGCGTCATGAGGCGGCTTCGACGGACGGTGAAATAATCCCCTATACCCAAGTTGGTCCGGAGAACGGAAACGGAAATGCGCCGGTTCACCTCACCGCCTATGGCGGCTACGGCAAATCGGTTCTGCCCCGTTACAAATCCGCGATAGGCAAGCTGTGGCTGGAACGCGGCGGCACGAGCGTGGTGGCCAACATCCGCGGCGGCGGCGAGTTCGGCACCCGGTGGCACGAGGCTGGAAGAAGGGCGGGCAGGCGTCTTGCCCATGACGATTTCGCCGCCGTGGCCGCTGACCTGGTGCAACGCGGTGTCACGCGTCCGGGACGGATCGCTGCCCAGGGCGGCTCAAATGGCGGTCTTCTGATCGCCAACATGCTAACTCGATATCCGGAGCGTTTCGGCGCGCTCTTCTGCACCGTTCCCGTTCTGGACCTGCGTCGTTACACGAAGCTCCTCGCGGGTGCGAGCTGGATTGAGGAAAAGGGTGATCCCGACAAGGCGGAGGATTGGGCCTTTCTCAGTCAAATGTCTGCCTATCACACGGCCGAAGCGGGGCAATCCTACCCGCCCATCCTGCTCGCCACCCGGAGACGCGACGACCGCGTCCATCCTGGGCACGCACGTAAGATGGCTGCAAAGCTACAGGCACTCGGCTGCCCCGCCTACTTCTATGAAACTGAGGTCGGCGGTCATGGCGCCGGCTCGGACAATCGCGAGCAGGCGGCCTTCCTCGCCCTCGGTTACAGTTTCCTTCGCGATGCCATCGGTTTTCCGGAACGTCCATGACTTGTTGAGGAAAGCAGCCGATCGACTTGAAGCGGTGAGGCACTCCCTTCATCATCAGCGATATCATCGATCACTAAGTCGCGCCGCGTGGCAGCAGGGGATGGCTGGCGACGACCGCCAGCTTGACGGTCGGATTGTATTCCAATCGCCGAAATAGAGCTCTGTCAGTAATTGCATCGGCGCCTGAACGGCTGCTCATCTAGCGAAGAACCGGCTCTCCATGGAAACGGCGCTTTGATGGCTTTGAGACGCCAAATCCAACCTCCATCATCAGCCGCGGCCTCTGATTTGCCAAGGTACCCATATGAAAGCCGAAAGGATCTTCGACGAAACCCGAACCCGCTTTTCCGGTCAAAGTGATGGCATTTTCCTCGCCATAGAAATCCAACACCTCACGCGCCGGATGGCCGACGAGCAGAGTCAATTGATGCTTCAAGCGCCGACGGTTGTGGCTGCCGCGCACGTAGACATGCGGGCCAGAATTGCCATCGACGTCGGAGAGATAAAAGAAAAACTTCAGCATCCGCCAATCATCGAGATCGAAGTGAAACTTGAAGGAGGCGCGGCTCAGATCCGCATCCGAGGCATTTTTTGTCGGAAAGCTCCACCATGTCCGCGTGGTGATCAATCTCGCATTGCCGCCGAGATAATGCCTTGCCACGTTAAGAAGCAGCGGGTCTTGCTGAACGGCAACGACAGCATCACATCGTAACGCCCGTTCGTAATGGTGGCCACTCAGTATCGTCCGGCCAAACCACCGCTCGGCTTCGATATGGTCGCTGGCCAAAAAGTCAAACCTTCGGTCGAAATTGCCGAAGCAAGGAGTCTCATTCCCAAAACGGGCAATTTCCTCGTGGATTGCGGTGGGAAGCGTCAATCCGGCAAATAGGCCACTTTTTCTCAATTCGGCGGCGATCGCCTCTGCCTTGAGGTCGCCAAACATCGAGGGCTTGCGACTTTCCTGCTGGGGCGCTTTTCTTGCGGTCAGCCAATGTGCCTTGCGGAACGGCATCGTGCGTGCCAGCAGGAACATTGGCAGCCAAGCCGGGTTCTCCCGCATATCAGTGAGATAGGTTGGTATTCGAGACACAACCCGGCGAAATACCCCGCCGTTGCGCGAGATCGTTTCGAGATCCTTCGGGTTAGAGTTTGCGGAGCTGAGCATTCGATGGCCTTTCATGGATGATAGAAGTTCCTCCTGCGGGCAAGAACCTTGGACTCAATACGGTGTAGTCTCGACTGAGCGTGTTCCTGTTGATGCTACGAAATCCAGTGACGGACCGACGGAATGTGCAAAGGCGGTATGCTCTCGCACGCCGCCTTTGCTGGTCTTATCCAGGGAGGATCCGTTCAAGGGAATGTGTCGTTGCTCCCCTTATGGAAACCAGATTTCACATTAGGCTCGGTCGGACCTAGCCCAATGAACGGAAATCGGGAGCACCGACTTTGATTGCATGACCGAACATCAATTTCCCTAAAGTTTGTTTCGGCGAATACGTTCAAAGTCGGGGACATAGGGACCTTACTCCAATGCCCCACAGGTTTGGCAAATCTATTGTTTAGATAACGCTTATTTACGACATGGATAAATCAAGAAACAGCTCCGCAATTTCAGGGACTAAGACCCGTTCATGATGCCGATCGAGACCGGCATTTCGTTACGGCATTTTCCTGTTGAAGACTCCCCCACCGGATGTCGGATCGCCAAGGCGTTCACGAGTGGGGATTGAGCGGATCCTGCACGGGAGCGTGTTCCGCAACTGCACGTGTTGCCATATTCGCTAGTAGTCGAATCAAGCGATTGTTTTGCCGCGATTGCGTGAGTGGAAGCCCTTGTGCCAAGCTGCCGGGTTGGCCCGAAATTTTGTCCAAGAAAGCGCGCTTGCCTTGGGAGGTTTCGACGTCTTGCCGTCTAACGAGCGCCTTAAGGGGTTGCCGGGTTAAGGGGTTTGTCACGCCCAATGTGGTTAGACCTCAGAGTTCCAACACTGTTTACTCGATCGTTTCGGGCGACCCCATGCAAATGCGCGCTCGATCTACTTGATTTCGGCCAATTTATATCCTTTCAATGGGCACGATGATCGATGGCGTGTATGGCATACCTCCACGCCGTGGATGAAGGAAAACATGCGTTTCAAGGGTCTTGATCTAAATCTCCTCGTCGTGCTCGACGCCCTCATGACCGAGCGCAACCTTACAGCGGCGGCACGAAGTATCAATCTCAGCCAGCCAGCCATGAGCGCGGCCGTGGCGCGGTTGCGGGCGTATTTCAACGATGATCTCTTCACGATGGTTGGCCGTGAACTTGTCCCAACGCCACGTGCCGAAAGGCTTGCCGTGACAGTCCGGGAGGCATTGCTGTATATCCAGCTCTCCGTTATTGCCTGGGAACCGTTCGACCCCGCTCATTCGGATCGCTGCTTCAGGATCATCCTCTCCGATTACGTCACACTCGTGTTTCTTGAAAAGGTCCTGGAGCGTTTGGCGAAGGAAGCTCCTGCCGTCAGCTTCGAGTTTCTCCCTGTTTCAGACGACTTCGATGAGCTGCTCCAGCGCGGCGACATCGACTTTCTCATTATGCCGGAAGTGTTCATGTCGAAGCATCCTCATGCGGCACTGTTCGACGACATATTCGTGTGCGTAGGGTGCACTACGAACAAGAAGCTGTCAGAGCCGTTCACGTTCGAGCAATACATGTCGATGGGTCATGTTACGGTCAGGTTTGGAAATAGCCGCCGGCCCGCCATTGACGAGTGGTATTTGCGCGAGCGGGGTTTCAAGCGACGTATCGAGATCATGGTGCAATCCTTTAGCATGATCCCACCCATGGTGTCGGGTACCGACCGTATAGGGACAATGCCTCTGCGGCTGGCGCAGCATTGCGCGAAAATGACACCCCTACGGATCATGGAGCTTCCGCTTCCGATCGCCACATTGACAGAGGCTCTCCAATGGCCCGCGCTTCACAATAGCGATGCGGCAAGCCTTTGGATGCGGGAGACATTAATTCGGGAGGCGGCCCGGATGGCTCCGCCGCCGACTGCGGAACGTCAAGATGCTCCGGCAATGAAGCCCAATCGTCCGAAAGTTTATGCCGGATGAATGCCCGGCTCGCTTGAAGCGGCTGCGATGCACTTAAACCTTCCAAGCTATTGGGCAAGTGAGCCTGTCCGCGACCGGCCACCAAGAATATTGCCAGCTCGCCTGGATCCCTGCGCTTACCGCTCAGTCTAAAAACGCATAAATCGCCAAGGCTGGTCTGATCAGTTTCGTCTGTGTCGCGCCGCATGGATATGCCGCTTTCGATCCCTGGAGCAATGATGCGGCGCGACAAGCAGTTGGGTCTCAACTGATTTAGCGTTGTTGCGAGGCAGAATCGGGTGCTTCGCCACTGGCACGATTTGATGTGGGATTGTCTCCAATTTTGAAAGTTCTTCGGTCCTGCTGTTGATCGTTGCTAACCTCCGACACCCAACGATCTCCAGACAGCACCCGTTTACTGCGACACCTTGCGTCCGATTTGTCGGGCCCGCGACAAAGGCTTGTCCAGTTCGCGCACATGTTTGGCGCGGCTAAATAGCTGAAAAACAATCAAGAGAGTTTCCCACCACGTCGCCCGTCAACTTGGCACGCGTTTTGAAACGCTTCTTGGCGGGCGGCGCGAGCTGCCGACCGTACTCCGCGATGGATGGAACGAAAGAAGGAAGGCAACATGTCAGATTTGCGTCAAATCGCATTCTACGGCAAAGGGGGCATCGGCAAGTCCACCACCTCCCAAAATACGCTCGCAGCCCTTGTCGATCTCGGGCAGAAGATCCTGATCGTCGGCTGCGATCCCAAAGCCGACTCCACCCGCCTCATCTTGAACTCGAAGGCGCAGGACACCGTCCTGCATCTAGCGGCAGAGGAAGGTTCGGTGGAAGACCTCGAACTCGAGGACGTGCTCAAAATCGGATATAAAGGCATCAAGTGCGTGGAGTCCGGCGGGCCAGAGCCGGGCGTTGGTTGCGCCGGCCGCGGCGTCATCACCTCCATCAACTTCCTCGAGGAAAACGGCGCCTACGACAATGTCGACTATGTCTCCTATGACGTGCTCGGCGACGTCGTGTGCGGCGGTTTCGCCATGCCGATCCGCGAGAACAAGGCCCAGGAAATCTACATCGTCATGTCCGGCGAGATGATGGCGCTTTATGCGGCAAACAACATCGCCAAGGGCATCCTGAAATATGCCCATGCAGGCGGCGTGCGGCTCGGTGGTCTGATCTGCAACGAGCGCCAGACGGACCGCGAAGTCGACCTCGCCGAGGCCCTGGCCTCCAGGCTCAATTCCAAGCTCATCCATTTCGTGCCGCGCGACAACATCGTCCAGCACGCCGAGCTCAGAAAAATGACGGTCATCCAGTATGCGCCGGATTCCAAACAGGCCGGAGAATATCGCACACTGGCTGAGAAGATTCATGCCAATTCGGGTCAAGGGACCGTTCCGACCCCAATCACCATGGAAGAGCTCGAGGACATGCTGCTCGACTTCGGCATCATGAAGACCGACGAACAGATGCTTGCCGAACTTCAGGCCAAGGAATCGAAGGTGGCGGCCGCCCAATAACCGCCGCTTTCGACGGACGCGCCGGCCCTTGACCCGGCGCGTCCTTCCCGAGAACGCGCCTCAGCGCGAGGCGTCATCCGAACCTTAAAAGAGGGCAGGCCCTATGAGCCTCGACTACGAGAATGACGGCACATTGCATGAAAAGCTGATTGCTGACGTGCTGTCGCAGTATCCGGACAAGGCGGCGAAGCGCCGCAACAAGCACCTCAGCGTTGCAACGGGCGGAGAGGCGACCGACCAGGAGGACGACGTCCTTTCCGAATGCAGCGTCAAATCGAATATCAAATCCATTCCAGGCGTTATGACGATCCGCGGCTGCGCCTATGCCGGCTCCAAAGGGGTCGTGTGGGGCCCGATCAAGGACATGGTCCACCTGTCCCATGGACCGGTTGGGTGCGGCCATTATTCCTGGTCGCAGCGTCGCAATTATTATGTCGGCACGACAGGGATCGACACCTTCGTGACGATGCAGTTCACCTCCGACTTCCAGGAAAAAGACATCGTTTTCGGCGGCGACAAGACGCTGGACAAGATCATCGATGAGATCGAGGAATTATTCCCGCTGAACAAGGGCGTCAGCATCCAATCCGAATGCCCGATCGGTCTGATTGGCGACGACATCGAGGCTGTGTCGCGCAAGAAGGCGAAGGAATACGAAAAGACGATCGTGCCGGTGCGCTGCGAGGGCTTCCGCGGCGTATCGCAGTCACTTGGGCATCATATTGCCAACGATTCCATCCGCGACTGGGTGTTCGACAAAACCGACGCCGAGTTCGAGGCGGGTCCTTACGACGTCAACGTCGTCGGCGATTACAATATCGGCGGCGACGCATGGGCCACGCGCATCCTCCTGGAGGAGATGGGGTTGCGCGTGGTCGCCAACTGGTCGGGAGACGCAACGCTTGCCGAACTGGAGCGGGCGCCTAAGGCCAAACTCAACCTCATCCACTGCTACCGGTCGATGAACTACATCTGTCGGCACATGGAGGAAAAGTACGCCATTCCGTGGATGGAATACAATTTCTTCGGTCCCTCGCAGATCGAAGCCTCTTTACGCAAGATCGCCAAGCATTTCGGGCCGGAAATCGAGGAAAAGACCGAGAAAGTCATCGCCAAGTACCGGCCTTTGGTCGATGCCGTCATTGCCAAATACCGACCCCGCCTCGAAGGCAAGACAGTGATGCTCTACGTCGGCGGTTTGCGCCCTCGTCACGTGGTCACGGCCTACGAGGATCTCGGCATGGAGATCGTCGGCACCGGCTACGAGTTCGCCCACAACGACGACTATCAGCGCACCGGACACTACGTGAAAAAAGGCACGCTCATCTATGACGACGTGACCGGTTATGAACTGGAAAAGTTCATCGAGGGTATCCGCCCCGATCTCGTTGGCTCCGGTATCAAGGAAAAGTACCCGGTGCAGAAGATGGGCATTCCTTTCCGCCAGATGCATTCGTGGGATTACTCCGGCCCGTATCATGGCTACGACGGCTTTGCCATCTTTGCCAAAGACATGGACCTCGCCATCAACAATCCAGTCTGGGATCTCTACCACGCCCCCTGGAAGAAAAAGGTCGCGCCGGCTGAGGCGGTTGCGGCCGAATGAGGGCCTGGCCTGTCTTGGAGCAGGGGCAGGCTAGGCTCTCGCCGCGGATTTGATCCGCACACCTCAAACATCTCGACGTTCTTTGCCGCCACCGGTGCGGCACGATGAAAAGAAAGGCGAATACCATGCCGCAGTCGGCCGAAAAAATTCTCGACCACGCGCCCCTGTTCCGCGAGCCGGAATACAGGCGAATGCTTGCCGAAAAGAAGCTGAATTTCGAATGTCCGCACCCGGACCAGATCGTTGCCGATCAAAGCGAGTTCACCAAGACCTGGGAATACAGGGAGAAAAATCTCGCCCGCGAAGCCCTCGTGATAAATCCCGCCAAGGCCTGCCAGCCGCTCGGCGCCGTCTTTGCGGCCGCGGGCTTCGAGCGGACCATGTCCTTCGTCCATGGCAGCCAGGGCTGCGTTGCCTATTACAGGTCGCACCTTTCGCGACATTTCAAGGAGCCTTCGTCGGCGGTTTCGTCCTCCATGACCGAAGACGCCGCGGTATTCGGCGGATTGAAGAACATGGTCGATGGGCTCGCCAACACCTATGCGCTCTACGACCCGTCGATGATTGCCGTCTCGACCACCTGCATGGCGGAGGTTATCGGCGACGATTTGCACGGCTTCATCGAAAACGCCAAGAACGAAGGCTCGGTCCCCTCCGACTTCGATGTTCCTTTCGCCCACACACCCGCCTTCGTCGGCAGCCACGTCGACGGCTATGACGGCATGGTCAAGGGCATCCTGGAGCACTTCTGGAAGGGCAGGGAGCGCAAGGAACCGAACGGCAGCATCAACATCATTCCCGGCTTCGACGGGTTCTGCGTCGGCAACAACCGCGAGCTCAAACGCCTGCTCAACCTCATGGGCGTGTCGTATACACTCATCCAGGATGCATCCGACCAGTTCGATACTCCCTCGGACGGCATGTATCGCATGTATGATGGCGGCACGACGATCGGAGACGTCAAGGAAGCTCTTGGCGCCGACGCGACATTGTCGCTGCAGCACTACAACACCCGCAAGACGCTGGAATATTGCAAAGAGCTCGGACAGCCGACCGCTTCCTTCCATTATCCGATTGGCGTCGCCGCGACCGACGAATTGCTGATGAAAATCTCGGTGATTTCCGGCAAGGATATTCCTTCCGCGATCGGATTGGAGCGCGGGCGGCTCGTCGACGCCATGGCGGACAGCCAAGCCTGGCTGCACGGAAAGAAATACGCGATCTACGGCGATCCAGATTTTGTCTATGCGGTGGCCCGGTTCGTGATGGAAACCGGCGGCGAGCCGATACATTGCCTTGCCACCAACGGCACATCTGCCTGGGAAGACGAAATGAAGGCATTGCTGGCATCCTCGCCGTTCGGAAAGGATGCCAAGGTCTGGGCGGGCAAGGACCTCTGGGCCCTGCGCTCGCTGCTCTTCACCGAACCGGTGGACCTCCTGATCGGCAATTCCTATGGCAAGTATCTGGAGCGCGACACCGGCACGCCGCTGATCCGCCTGACCTTTCCGATTTTCGACCGGCATCATCACCATCGCTTCCCGCTGATGGGCTACCAAGGCGGGCTGCGTGTCTTAACGACAATCCTCGACACGATATTCGACGAACTTGACCGCGAGACGAGCCAAACAGGTGTCACGGATTATTCCTATGACCTCACACGCTAACGGCAAACGATCGGCTCCGCCGCCAAGCGCCTTGCGATCGGCATCCAAGACCGTCGCAAGGCGCTCGCTCGATGCCAGGATCCAGGAGGTCTTCGACGAGCCCGCTTGCGAGACGAACCGCGGCAAAGATGCCAGCATGCGCAAGAAGGGCTGTTCCAAGCCGCTCACTCCCGGGGCGGCAGCCGGCGGCTGCGCGTTCGACGGGGCAAAGATCGTGCTGCAGCCGATCACCGACGTCGCGCATCTCATTCATGGCACGCTCGCCTGCGAAGGCAATTCCTGGGATAACCGCGGTACGGCTTCGTCCGGCCCGACGCTCTGGCGCACGAGCTTCACCACCGATCTTACCGAACTCGACGTCGTGATGGGGCACGGCGAGCGGAAGCTTTTCAAAGCGATCCGCGAGATCAAGGAAACATACGCGCCCCCGGCGATCTTCGTCTATTCGACATGCGTTACGGCGCTGATCGGCGACGACATTGAAGCCGTCTGCAAGCGTGCTGCGGAAAAATTCGGGCTGCCGGTAGTGCCCGTCAATGCGCCCGGCTTTTCCGGCTCCAAGAACCTTGGAAACAAGCTCGCCGGCGAGACGCTGCTCGATCATGTCATCGGCACCGTGGAGCCCGACGATGCCGGTCCCTACGACATCAATATTCTCGGCGAATTCAACCTCTCCGGCGAGTTCTGGCTGGTAAAGCCGCTTCTCGACCGGCTCGGCATTCGCGTGCGCGCCTGCATCCCCGGTGACGCGCGTTATCGTGACATAGCCTCGGCGCATCGTGCCCGGGCAGCGATGATGGTGTGCTCGACCGCCCTCATAAATCTTGCCCGCAAGATGGAGGAACTCTGGGATATTCCGTTCTTCGAAGGTTCCTTCTACGGCATTACCGACACGTCGCAATCCCTGCGGCAGATCGCTGAGCTGCTCGTGAAGAAGGGCGCCGATCCGGAAATTCTTGCGCGCACCGAGGCTCTGATCGCGGAGCAGGAGGCGATTGCATGGAAAAAGCTCGCGGCATACCGTCCGCGGCTTCAAGGCAAGCGCGTGCTCCTCAATACCGGGGGTGTGAAGGCCTGGTCGGTCGCCCATGCGCTGATGGAAATCGGCGTCGAAATTGTCGGCACCTCGACCAAGAAGTCGACGGCCGAAGACAAGGAACGCATCAAACAGATTCTGAAGGACGACAACCATATCTTCGAATCGATGCGACCGAGCGAGCTCTACGACTTTCTCGCAGAAGGCAAGGCCGACATCATGTTGTCGGGCGGGCGCACGCAATTCATCGCGCTGAAGGCCAAAACGCCTTGGCTCGATATCAACCAGGAACGCCACCACCCCTATGCCGGCTATGACGGTATGGTCGAGCTCGTTCGCCAGATCGATCTTGCCATTCACAATCCGATCTGGAGTGAGGTGCGAGAGCCGGCACCCTGGGAATGCCCACCTGTACCGGAGGCTCGAGTGCCAAGCGGGCAGGGTGAGACCGAAACTTTCTGCCCTACAAGGGCGCCGTCGCCACTCTCGCCAGTGGCTTCCGCAACTGGTGAGGAAAGCTGATGGCATGCACTCTCCCGCAGACCAAGTCGGCGGCGGTCAACCCGCTGAAGTCGTCGCAGCCGCTCGGCGCGGCCTTGGCCTATCTTGGCGTCGAAGGCGCCATACCGTTGTTCCACGGCAGCCAAGGCTGCACCAGCTTCGCGCTCGTGCTCTTCGTGCGCCATTTCAAGGAAGCGATCCCCCTCCAGACGACGGCGATGGACGCAGTGGCGACGATCCTCGGCGGCGCCGGCAATCTGGAAGAGGCGCTTCTTAATCTAAAAAAACGCGCCAAACCGAAGCTAATCGGGATCTGCACGACGGCGCTGGTCGAGACCCGCGGCGAAAATTTCGAGGGCGATCTTGCCAATATCAAGTCGGAGCGTGCCGAAGAGCTTGAAGGTACCGAGGTCGTGCTAGCGAGTACACCGGATTTCGACGGTGCGATCGAGGAGGGTTGGGCAAAGGCCGTCACCTCCATGATCGAAGGCATTACGACCCCGGGCGGGCGGTCCCGTGATCTGAAGAAGATTGCGATCCTCCCCGGTTGGCACCTGACGGTCGCCGATATTGAACTTCTGCGCGAAACGGTCGAAAGCTTTGGTCTCAAGCCGGTGATCCTGCCGGACGTCTCTGGTTCGCTCGACGGTACGGTTCCTGACGATCGATGGGTGCCGACCACCTACGGCGGCACGAAGGTCGAGGAAATCCGTGAACTCGGCACCTGCTTCCAGGCGATTGCGATCGGCGAGCATATGCGCACGGCCGCCGCGGCGCTGCAGGCCAAGACCGGCGTGCCTTATGTCCTCTTCGAGCAGCTTGTCGGCTTAAAGGCAATCGACCGTTTCATGACCATGCTGGCGATGATCGCCGGCAATCCTGTGCCGGCCACGGTGCGGCGGCGCCGCGCACAATTGCAGGACGCACTCCTCGACGGTCATTTTCATTTCGGTGGCAAGCGTATCGCGATTGCCGCAGAGCCAGATCATCTCTTTCAACTTGCGACGTTCTTCAAGGGTATGGGCGCTGAAATAGTCGCGGCGGTAGCGACAACCGGCACCAGCTGCATTCTGCAGAAGGTGCCAGCCGACGCTGTGCAGGTCGGTGACCTTTCCGATCTGGAAACCATGGCGCGTCACGCTGGCGGTGACTTGATCGTGACCCATTCCCATGGCCGTCAGGCGGCCGAGCGCCTTGGCGTGCCGCTGATGAGGGTCGGCTTTCCGATCTTCGACCGGCTGGGCAGCCAACATAAGAAAACCATTCTCTACGAGGGCGCGCGCAACTTCCTGTTCGAGGCCGCCAACATTTTCCAGTCGAACTGCCGCCGGCCGAGCCCCGAAGCGCTCAATCCCTTGCAAGATATGGAGGCAAAAAATGACCGCTGTCCGACGACTTTCACTCGTCACTGATGATGGACCGGTACCTGCCCCAGAATGCCCGAAGGGAGTTCTGCGCATTGCGATCGCGACGCAGGACCTGAAGAGGCTGAACGCACATTTCGGATCTGCCAAGCTTTTTGCTGTCTATGACGTCACCCCGGCCGGTTGGGAAATCGTCGAAGCCGTCGATTTTGGCGAAGCAACTGACGAAAGCGGCAAGCACACGAATGACGGCGGCACTGATCGCATCACGATGAGGGTCGAGGCGTTGAAGGGATGTCATCTGCTGTTCTGCCTGGCGATCGGCGGCCCCTCCGCCGCGAAGGTCGTCGCGGCGAAAATCCATCCGATCAAGGTGCCGGAGCCATCGTCCATTGAGGAGGTCCTGACGCGCACCCAGACCATGCTGAAAACTGCCCCGCCGCCATGGCTGCGCAAGGTGCTTGCCGACGCCGGGATGGGTCTCGCCAAGCCGTTCTTCGACGATGAGGATTAAAGGAGATCGGCGATGACTTCGCCCAGCAACCTCGCGAACGCAGTCGCAAATGATGATAGCGACGCAATGACAACGCCGTTCATCAAGCGCCTGGTTCGCTTGGTGAGGGCGCAGGATGCTCATGGGTCGTGGGACGGAAAATCGGACACCGACCTGCTTGCCGATTTCATTGTGACGAAGGAGCAGCGCCGGCAGATGCCGATTATCGGGGACCCCGATCCGGACGTGATTTGGAGGCTTCAGATCTTTTACACCTGTGTTGGGCTTGAAATTGAGGGACACTCCGGTCTCGTCGCCTCCTCGATCGTGACGATGAACCCCGAGGGTTTCGGGCGAGTGGTTCTCACGACAGGGCGCTTGGTCGTCTTGTCGAAGACGCTCCGAGACGTGCATCGGTTCGGCTTCGAGACGCTTCGCAAACTCGCCGAGGCCGGCACGAAATTGGTCGATGATGCGATCGTCGCCATCAAAGCCTATCCCGACGTGGCGCGGGCGCCATGAAATCGGGCTTTTCGAGGAAAAAGATAATGTCAGACATTGTGGAGCAGCTTAAGAAGGTCCGTAAACTCCAGTCACGAGCGGCAACTGCGAAAATGGAGTTGCACGACCTTGCCGAGGACCTCCCGGTCAACTGGCCTAAAATCAAGACGATCGCAGAAAAAACGTTCGACGCATTCGCCGAGCTGAACGCGGCGAAGAAGGAGCTCGCGGTATTGGAGGATTCCCGATGACGGGGTCTTTCGTTACCCGCGATGGATCCAACTGGATGCCGGAGTATCTGACCAACATTGATGGCAAAACTTGCATCGGCTGCGGACGCTGTTTCAAGGTTTGCTCGCGCGACGTCATGCACCTTTACGGCGCCGATGAAGCGGGTGAAATCCTTGGCATCTGCGATGACGAAGACGACGACTTCGATGGCGAGCTCAGTCGTATGATCATGGTCGTGGACCAGGAAGGGCGCTGTATCGGCTGCGGCGCCTGCGTTCGCGTCTGCCCGAAGAACTGTCAGCTTCATATAGCGGCTGACAAGCTCGCTTCATGTGCTGGCGCATAAACCTGGAGAACGACGGTGCCTTTTGCAATTTTTTGTCGCCTCCTGCAACTAATCACGTGCGTCAGCCTTCTAGGCACTTACCTCGTTTCACATTCCATTCTCAGAGCAATGGTCACGACGCTGATTATTTGGCTCCTTCTTCAGGTGGTCTATTTCGCAAGCGTGCTCTTCCTGATGTGGCGAGCGTGTTGCGCTTCAAAGAGGAGCCGGCGGGTTTTGCGGTTCGATGATCTCGAGGCAATGCGCTACCGGCCGGAGCATTGCGAAAAGAAAGACTGAACTACTCCGATGTCCTCCAGCTTGGCTTGCTGGTGCGGTTTGATGCCCTTGAGGGCCGGGAATGGATCAGTTGTGAGCCTCGGGCTACTCGGAAGAGATATTGCTCATCGAGCATGACGTTATTGGAGCAACTACACGAGATGACCCGTCGGCGATCGCTTCCACGGTGTCGCAACCTGAAGAGTTTATTGCTGTTCGGTCGCGTTGACGCTGAAGCGCAGAGCACTGGCCTTCGGGTTGCGTCGTCTCGATGACCAATGAAGGCGAGGGGACAGTGGAATCTTCGGAACTCAGGAGAGTGCCGTCAGTAGCTTAAGGATCGTGCATGACCGACTTCGATTTAAGGCCACATTGGAGAGAAGATGCTGAAAAATTTCGAACGATATCCCCTTACCTTCGGTCCTACGCCTATCGAAAAGCTTGACCGCCTCAGCGAGTATTTAGGAGGCAAGGTGGAGATCTATGCGAAGCGCGAGGACTGTAACTCGGGTCTGGCGTTCGGCGGCAACAAGCTCCGCAAACTCGAATACATCATTCCAGACGCAATCGCGTCCAATGCCGATACGCTTGTCTCCATTGGTGGCGTGCAGTCCAACCATACGCGTATGGTCGCCGCGGTTGCTGCCAAGATCGGCATGAAATGCCTTCTGGTGCAAGAGGATTGGGTACCATATGAGGACGCTGTATACGATCGCGTTGGCAATATCCTCTTAAGCCGGATCATGGGAGCAGAGGTGCGGCTGGTCGATGACGGCTTCAATATCGGCATCCGCAGCAGTTGGGAACGGGCGCTCGACGACGTCAAGCAAAAGGGCGGCAGACCCTATGCGATCCCAGCGGGGGCCTCTGTCCACAAATATGGCGGTCTCGGCTATGTGGGCTTTGCCGAGGAAGTTCGCGCGCAGGAGAATCAGCTTGGTTTCGCCTTTGACTACATCGTAGTCTGTACGGTGACGGGCTCAACGCAAGCCGGCATGGTCGTCGGGTTCGCCAAGGATGGGCGACAGCGCAATGTGATCGGTATCGATGCTTCGGCAACCCCACTCCAAGCCCAGTCGCAAGTGCTCGACATTGCCCGCCAAACTGCAAAGCTCGTCGAACTCGGAAGGGAAATCGCCAACGATGATGTGGTATTGCTCGCGGACTATGCGCACCCCCGTTATGGCATTCCTTCCGAGGAAACGAACGAGGCCATCCGCCTTTGCGCGCGGCTGGAAGGCATAATCACTGATCCCGTCTACGAGGGAAAATCAATGCAAGGGATGATAAATCTCATCAGCGAAGGCTTCTTTTCAGAAGGATCCAGGATTCTTTACGTGCATCTCGGCGGCGCGCCGGCAATCAATGCTTACAGCTACACGTTTCGCACCGGCTGATCCCGTACGAAATAGTCTCATGCGGGCCCTGAAAATTGAAGGTTCCATGGATGCGCCAACAAGCAATAGTACTGCGGGTGCAGCCCTTTTTCCAATCTCAGCAATATGAAAATCCGCTACTATCAGCGACATTGCCATACCGTTGGCAAGCAAAAAATCCTCCGCCGAAAACGCCAAAATCAAGCACTGTTTTAATCACAATGCCTACTCTATTGGGTGCGCCTATTTTGACTGATCAAGACGCAGCCAAATTGGCGCCGCAGACACGGCCAGGTTCAGGCCGATCCCGCAATTACGAATCCGATTTCTCGGAAAGCGCGTAGCCAACAGATCTTACAGTCCGTATCAGATCGCGGTCGCTGTCCCTATTTAGGGCCGCGCGCAAGTTACCAATGTGAACATCGATGGTGCGAGGCCCGATATGAACGGTATGCGGCCAAGCTGCATTCTTTAGTTCATCTCGCGAGTACGCCCGGTATGGGTTTCTCATAAAGTGCTCCAGCAGGCGGAACTGGGTTGGAGCGAGATGAATCGTCCGGCCGTTTCGGCGCACACGATGCGTGGCCACATCCAATTCAATGTCCTGAAAGGCAAGCAGTTCTTGATGCCTTGGAATGGAACTCCGACACGAGCCTTCCAAGATTCTGCGGATGCTTGTGAGCGCTATCTCTCGCGATCGGCTAACATGCTCATTGTCATCGAAGGCGAGCCTGTCTTGTTGAGTTACTTCATCAGCAACCTCCGCAATCGCAATGATCGACATTGACCGCGCCCGAGAAAGACGCAGGCGAATACAGAGCGTCTGCGTCTCAACGTCAGAGAAATGCATCCCAAGAAACACCACATCTGGCGTCGCCTCTTGCAAGTGTTTGGCAAGGGCGTTCCCATGGCTGGTATTGATGTACTTACATGCGCATTCCAAGAACTGACCAGAGCAATCGTCTGGTGCATTGATCAGCACCGCCGCTGAGTGGAAATCCCGATTGGTATCGTCCTTCGACATCGCGTGAAATCCTCGAATGAAAGTTCGGCCGACCTTCAGGTTTTTTCGCCAACAGAGTTTGCGCTTATCTCCAAAATCAAGTTTGTTGAATTGCGGCTTGCGCCGAAGCCTTCCATTACGGCACGTCAACGAATGGGTTTGATCCTGGAGGGAGTTCACTCATCAGTCGGCGATTTTGCAGATAACCGTGCACGCGTCGTGCCAACGAAAAGATTGTTTTGAAACAATCCCATGGCTGTAACACTGAGCGCACATGTTCGAAATCTCGGACTTGGGCGCTTTGCCACTAAAGCAAAAAATACTCAAACTGAATCTGAAGCCAGCGACTTCGCACTAATACGCGCTTTCGGTTTGGCGAAGAAATGGATGTGTCAGCGGCAGGAGAACAGCCATGCACCCTTGATGCGGACCATCTATTCGGCTTGAGGATCTATGATGCTTTCGCCGTCGCCGATGGCTGCGCACAGCGTTTGGACATGAGCCTCGAAGAGGCGCTGATCCACCGCCCAGTCAACTATCTGATTAGGGAGTGGATCGAGGACGATGCAGAGTTAGTCTTATCGTATGTGCACAGTCCGAGGGCACTGCTAATGGAGAAATGTGCGATCGTTATCCCAGGCCCCCGACATATTAAATTAACTGCAAAAGAGCGCTTCTCAGCGCGCGCAGTTATGGTCGGCGGCACGTCCGTTCTGCAACGTTTATTATCTCAATTGGCACGTGTTGGCGTGCAAAAGACGATTATCCTTGGACTAGGAGGCATGGGCGAGGTCGACCATCGTTTCTGTCACGAGCTGTATGGTATGGAACTCCGCGTACGCCCACTGCGCACGCCATATCCGGGACGCCTTATTGACGTGGCAACGGCAGAGGAAGTTGCTGACGTCAATGGGGTCGTTCTGATATTTACCGAGGATATGGCGATCAGTTTCACGATGCTGGAGCGCTTGGTGCGGTCATCATATCGCAACATTGTGGTTGTTGGCCAGTTACTCGGTAAACGATCGCTACGAGTGCTGACGGGCAAAGCGCAACGCCTTACAGCAATTATACCCGAAGGCTCCGACAGCAATGAAAGTGGGTCTGCAGATTTGAGCCTCGTCGGCGTTTATAAATTTGACGCGGCGTTAGTTCGGAGGATTGCGCGGAGGCGGCAACGTCGCTCGCATGACGATCCGGAGTTCTTTGAAGCAGCCTTTGGGTTTCACGGTCATCCAATCTATGTCATGTGTGCCGATCCGAGCGAAATGACGGTGAACAACGACATCCATACAGCCAGATTTTGAGTGCCGCATTTGAAGAACCTCGCCCAACGCTTTTCCTTCCGCGCACGCAATCTTTGATGCCCCAGATGCGGTCCCTGTTTTCGAAATGCAAAGCTTGGTGCCTGACACAAAATTGCGCGTATGCCAAACCACCGAGTTGATTCCTTCTTTCTTCGAGCACTTTCATACATAGAACGTCGCGAAGTTGGGGACTCACAACAGACACTATTGTCAGGTTTGTCCAGCCTGAGCGCGGCGTACTCGGCTGCTTTGCTGCTGCATTTTACATAAACGGCTAAAAAAATTGGTAGAGGCTCTGTGGGGGTTCTTTTCAGCAAGATTGGCACGACTCTTGAACTACGGAATTCCGAGCCCTCGGAAAAAACGGGAGGAAAGCACGATGTCAGCTCTTCCACAGCCCGCTTTCAAAGCTTTAGCGATAACGTTCGCCGAAGGCTCGGAGAGCCGTGGCCGCTCAGGGCCAGCGACGTCACGCACTGACGACAAAATGGCGTGCCATTATTTGACCGAGAGCGAGAATCGATTGTTTAGGGACGGTTGCGGTTCCACTCAAGTGAGTAAGCAGACCGGCCAAGTTGCCGATGTGATTTCCTCGGACCTCTCGCCGCCTTCTCAAGCTATAAACAGAGGGGAATTTGCAGTCCAGTTCGGCCGATTTCTTGACCAGACACATGGCATCGCTCAGTCTAAACAGTTATTTGAGCACTTATCAGCTTTCGCTCTGAATTTCGGCTGTACGTGGATAGCCTACGGTCCTCTTACAATCGAGCGCAGGGTTTTACAGCCGGTTCGACGCCCTGCACTTGAGATCCTGAACTATCCTGATGAATGGCAGAAGCGATGTCTCGAAATGGGTTATGATCGGAAAGCTCCCATTATCAAGGAAAGTCGAATGCGATCAGGCCCTATCCAGTGGAGGGAGGCATACGTTGGCCCTAGCACAACTCCAAACGAACGGCGTATCTTCGACGAGGCTGCAAGCTTTGGCGTAAGGTCAGGCATTACTATTCCCTTGCGCAGCTCGGCTGGAAGCTTCGCCATCATGAGCTTTGCCCAGCAAATTGAGCGTGAATACCACCACAGGGCAATCGCCTACTTACAACTTGCGGCGATACATTTCCATCTGAGACTTGCAAATGTCGCGGATTCGAATCCCATGGAGAAAGTGCCTGAGCTCTCGCTTAGGGAGAAAGAATGTATTCTCTGGGTAGCACGGGGAAAGTCGTCATGGGACATAGGAATTATTATGAGTATATCCGAAAACACTGTTAATTTTCACATTAAAAACGTCATGCGAAAGTTGGACGCTGCCAGTAGAACGGTCGCGGCTATTAAGGCAATAAATCTCGGATTTATCGAGCTGTAGGAGGCGATTGTTCGTCTCTAGGCGGCAGTGCCGCCACTGCCGCAGCTCTGTTTTCCTGCGACAGGCCAATAATAAGCAAATAGGAACACTATCATTCTAGGTAGGAGCACAGTTAGCAATGGTCATATAGAGTTGCGGAAACTTTCCAAAGGGACGCCGGATTTCGAGGCGTTGCTGAGATTTCGCGGTAATTGGCGTCAAGGGTGCAGGCGCTGGGTCATGGCATCTGGTTGAGGAAATAATCGTGAGTAATGACCGCATTTCCAATTCCCTATTTGCTTTTGAAACCTTCGAATCGAACGTGCGATCCTATTCACGATCATTCCCCGTGGTGTTCACGAAAGCGGCAGGAGCCATCCTCGAAGACGAAAATGGTTGTGCGTTCATTGATTTTCTTTCCGGCGCGAGTGCCCTTAACTACGGTCACAACGATTCGTACATCCTAAGTGCTGCCGTGGAGTACCTGCAGTCAAATCGGGTTATCCATGCGTTAGACATGGCTACGTCAGCGAAAAGAGAGTTTATGGAGCTTTTTGACGAGCTGATTTTGCGCCCGCGTGATCTCACATACAAATATCAGTTTGTGGGTCCCACTGGCGCCAACGCCGTCGAGGCAGCTTTGAAACTTGCACGCAAGGTCACTGGACGCCACAGCATCGTCTCATTCACCAACGGTTATCATGGGGTGAGCCTGGGCGCGCTTGCAGTAACTGGTAATCGATACTTCCGAGACGCGGCAGGTTTTCCTCCTTTCGGCGCGGTGTTCATGCCTTACGACGGTTATTGGGGCCCTGATCGGGATACTACGGAATATTTAGACAAAGTGCTTGTCGACGGTAGCAGTGGGGTCGATTTGCCGGCGGCCGTTATTCTTGAAACCGTTCAGGGTGAAGGCGGCATCAATCCTGCGAGCAGAAACTGGCTGCAGTCGCTCGAGCGGCTTTGCAGGAAGAACGGCATCCTCCTGATTATTGATGACATTCAGGCGGGCTGCGGACGAACTGGCGATTTTTTCAGCTTTGAGTTTGCGGACATTTCTCCAGACATCGTTCTTTTGTCGAAGTCTCTCAGCGGTTGTGGGCTGCCGCTGTCACTCTTGCTGCTCAAACCCGAATTTGACGTCTGGCAACCAGGCGAACACAGCGGAACCTTTAGGGGCAACAATCTCGCACTCGTGACAGCGACCGCTGCTTTGCGAAAATACTGGACAAATGAAAAGCTATCTAGAGAAGTTGTCGAAAAAGGATGCATTCTGAGAGAGCGCCTTCAGCAAGTCGCCCAAAGCAACCGAAATTCCAACATTACCGTACGTGGAAGGGGCATGATGGTGGGGCTCGACTGCAGTACGGGCAAATTGGCGGCGCAAATCGTGCGTAAAGCCTTTGAAGACGGGCTTGTAGTAGAGCGATGTGGCGCGGAAGATCACGTTGTTAAGCTTCTTCCTCCATTGACAACTGAACGGCAGGCCTTGCAGCGTGGCCTGGATATTCTGGAGAAATCCGTTCACTCAAGCGTGTAAAGCTATGCTTGACTCTGGAGGCATGGCAGAGCCAAAGCGATCAGGCGAAGGCATCGATTGTGGTTTGGGGGCACCGGGGCTCGTCTACGGATCGCGCAGCCGCAGGGGCGACTTGCAGGCGCAACGCGTCGTTGGAGTTGCCCCATAAAAACCGGACAGGATCAGGTTTCTGTTTGACGGTTTAGGAACTCACGAGGCGACCGATACCCCAATGCGGGTGACGGGTGTTGTAGTGTTCGAACCAAAAAGGCAGTTGAGTGATGACGGTTGCGGCGTCCGGTAACGGGTTGACCGAGACGTAGTCCCGCTTGAAGGTTTTGACGAAGGCTTCGGCCATACCATTCGACTGCGGGCTTCGAGCGGGTGTCGAGCAAGGCTCCATGCCGATATCGATGAGCAGCGCTTTCGTATCCTTTGCGATGAAGCAGGAGCCGTTGTCAGTGAGCCATTCTATGGGCTTTGGAAGGGTATTGATGCGACCGAAACGGTTTTCGACGGCGGTAATAACAACGTCCTGAACGTCCTCGCTCTTGATGCCTTCGGTGGTCGCGACATGTGCAATGGCCTCGCGATCGCAGCAGTCGAGAGCGAAGGCCACGCGGACCGTTTCCTTGTTGTCGCAGCCGATTTCGAACCCGTCAAAACACCAACGCAGGTTGGATTGCTCGACAGCGACACGGCCATCGTGGCGGCGAGTGCCGATCGCGCCGGTATGACGCTGAAGCAGCATCCCGTGAACCTTCAGCACCCGGTAGACGCGCTTGGCATTCGGCCATGGGCGGTTTTGGTTGAGGGCGTTACGGCGCAGGGTCGCGTGAACCCAGCGATATCCGTAGGTCGGCATGCCGTCGATGATCGTCTTGATCTCATCCACCAGTTCCTGATCGGCGAGCGGCGGCCGCCCTTGGGCTCTGGAATGACGTTGTTTCACACGTTCCGCAATATTGGATCGGGCAATACCCAAGGTCTCGCACACTGCCGTCATCGCGAAACATCCTTCGGCAACGAGAGCGAGCGCAACAGGTGTTTTTTGACCCTGATACTATCTCGAGCACTTCCTTGAGGATTTCGCCTTCCATCGTCTTCTTGCCGAGGAGGCGCTAGTCAGCGCACCCTGCGCTGCAAGCTTGCGCCAGGCGAATAACTGGCGGAGGTTTCCTAAGACGACGCCGAAAACCGGTCAACGGGCGCTCAGTTTTGTCGGATTCCCGACACGGAATGTTCGGTCCTGCACCCCATCCTCACCTAAATAGTTGAACGGTGGAAATAGGCTCTTCTTTAACCGATACTGCGTAGTTGGCACATATTTTGCTTTCTCTTTATTGCGAAGCAATGGATTATCGATCTTAACGTCAAGGTCGAGTTCATGATGGTAGGATGTAGAAGACAGCGTGTCACACTCGAGTAACTCCAATGTTCGGCGCTGTCTTGGTTCTCATGATGATGTTGTGCGCCGGGTCGACACACATGGCCTTATTCTTCAAGAAAGATTCAATCAAACCAGCTCCCGGGAACGCTGCAGCGCTTGGATGAGCTAGCCACCACGGGTTGTTTGAGGCGTCGCGAAAACGGCGGCCTTAAAATTCATAGGCCAACCTTTGTTGCCTAAGCATTTGCCCAATAGACTTCAGGAAGTAAGAATGGATTTTCCCACCACACGTCTCATAAAGAACAGCTATGAGCGATTTCCTCGGCAAATGAAGGTCGCTGCGCGTTGGTTGGTTGACCATCCGACAGAGGTCGCACTGCTGTCAATGAGGGAGCAGGCACGCCGAGCACGAGTGCCTCCGGCAACGTTAACGAGACTTGCAAAACGCCTTGGCTTCGATGGTTTCGACAAATTAAAGGAGGCATTCGCCGATAGCGTCAGGGATCGGCCGGAAAGCTTCGGTGGGAGTGGAGAGGAGTTATTGGCACGAGGGGAGATCGGGGGCGATGGCGTCCTCATATGCGATACAGTGAATGCTTTGCAGGGTCATCTAAGCAGGTTCGCGCAGCCGTCCGCGATTGCCGCGTTGGCGGCAGCAGCCGACCTAATAGCGGAGGCGAAACAAATTTTTTGCATCGGCCGCCGTTCAAGCTTTCCCATCGCCTATCTAATGCACCATGTTGGATCATTGCTTGGCTCTCCCACAACATTGATCGATGGGATGGGCGGTGCCTCCGATGATGCGCTTCGGTCTGTCGGCCCAGAAGACATTTTGCTAGCGGTCACAGTCAACCCTTACACTCGCTTCACAGTACAGGCAGCCGAGTTTGCCGTATCCCGTGGTGCAAAACTCGTCGCTTTGACGGACAGCGAACTGTCTCCAATCGCCAAGATTTCTCAAGCGGTAATCCGCGTTCGCACCGAAGTTCCTTCATTTATTCACACGATGACTCCGGCATTGGCCGCAGTAGAATGTCTCATGGAACTGGTCGCCGCGAGACGCGGGAGCTGCGCTCTTCGAGCTCTGGCTGACCATGAAGAACAACTTATGGAATTCGACACTTATGTCCTGAAGAGCGGCGTCGGCAAGAACTCTCATGACTAAAGAAGAGCCGGAAATTTGAACCGCTCGTTTCCGCCCAGCAGATCGCTGAACTCTATCGCATCGAGGCTGAGTTGCGTTTGTTTCCCCTATCGATTGGCCGGAGGACAGGATCGATCAGCGCCGTTGATAGCGCACATGCGGACCTCGCTGAGCCACCATCTGGCTCGCGTCGCTGGCTGCTCAACTGTCTAGCTCTGTCTGCCTCCCTGCGCAACCGCTCCAAATGCCAGGCCCATAATAAGGAAGGCCGAAGGTTGCACAATTTACCTTTACAATGAACATCAGAGCTCACGCGCGATAACTGGCTATCAAACCGAATCTTCAAATCCTACGAGGACATCGTCGATCACTGCTGCGATGCATGGCGCAAGCTTCAACGCCAGCTTTGGCGCGTCATGTCGTCATGTCAATGGGCCAGGGCATGGAAAGCCCTCCTGTTACGATGATTACTCGGCTTGTTCGAGCGACCGTCGGAGGAACAGCTCAGCGGGCAACACCTCACCGCCGCAGCAGGTTTGATCTGGCAATCCCGTACGCGAGCTCGTTGCGGCTCACTGTTGTCAACTCACATAGCTCAGATAGGGCCGATATAGGGGAAACGTGATAGCTTCCGGTACGTTGCTGATTACCGCCAGCGCGGTGACCGCGTTGTAAAAAATGACCTCTTTCGGCATGCCCTTGTCTGCCTGCGTTAGCGCATCTAATACGCTGCGATTCGTGTGAAAATCGATGTTGAAGGAAATCGAGGCCGATAAGCTACGAACGTGATGGAGCGTTCCGGGCGGCATATAAAGGATGTCACCGGGATTTACCGTGATTACGACGGGTGTCGCTCGCTTGTACTGCGGAAAGCGCACATAGTCCGGTTGCTCCGGGTCCACATCAAACCACCGCCAACCTCGGCGTGCACAGCGGGTGGCTTGGCTGGGTGGGAGAATGGTGAACTGCTTCGCACCGAAGATTTGGAAAAATAGGTTGTGGCTAAGCAGCGTATCGAAGTGGAGGGGGGTAACGGTTCCTTCCGGACCCATGAAAAACTGCGTATAGCGCCACCAGTGCCGGCGGTAAAACGAACTGACAAAGTTAACCGGGAAGGGCTGACAGTCCTCCGCCAAGCTCTCCATCAAGCCCAGTAGGGGGATGTCGTGGCAGTAGGGTGCCGCTCTCGCGTTCGATGAAGAGGCTCCATCGTGGCAAGATGGTGACTCCATTACAAACCGGGCGTATTTTGCTAGTTCCCAAGAAGAGACCTTAATCTCGCTGCCGTCGAGCGTTTTGGTGGGCACAATCAGTGACCCGGCGACTTTCTCAAAATACTCAGGTGACCAGCGCTGACAGGCACTCCAGGCTGCACAGCCTCCACGTAGGAGAACCGGCCGCATGGGATCTCGGTAGTTCGTCGCAAATTCCCAGTCAAATAGCTCTGTCACTGTAGGAATCGATGACCAGCCAGAGTCTTCTAGCGGCGCCAATGAGGATGCTACTGTTTCGAGTTCAATCATTTTTAATCTCATATGTTGCGTGAATTCGTTGAGCGACGACTCCCATCGCGACCGTAGCGAATTGGCTAGCCAGCAGCATGCGGTATTAACTCTTGGACGGGTAAGTAGACCTTATATTTATGCAGGCGGCGGTCGAAACGTAGACCCGGCACTATCGAACCACTCGGGTCCCATTTCCGTATGCTTGCTCACACACTCACGAGCACTTGTCGCGGAAGGTGTCGTTTGCACCGAACTCTCAGAGCTTTGTAAACCGCATGGGATCACAATTCCCGCAGACGCCCGGGTGTACATTCATTCCTGTCATTTTCCTGTTAATTTCCGGATAGTAGGATATTTCGAATGTGCCCACCTGCTCAACTATTAGTCTTGGTAGCTGGTGTGGTAAGCGCGCAAATAGCTGCACCTGTTCATTGACTGAGCTTTGAGCGAATCTGTGTCCACAACGGAGACTGTGGACATGAGATTGGATGGCGCGGGAATTTCAGGAGAGCTTCGGGTCGTCAAGGTTCTTCGCAATGGCAAACGGCGATTTGATCCGGTCGAGAAGGAGCGCTTGATCGACGCATGCCTTGAGCCCGGGGTACCGGTTGCAGGGCTTGCGCTGAAGTACGGGGTGAACGCCAGTTGCGCAACTGGATCAAGCTGCGTCAGCGCCGGCAGGCGGAGAGAGCGTTGACGGTTATGCCTTGCGCACTGTCGGCCTTCGTTCCGGTGGTTGCGGCAGCGCCGACTGCGAGGCCGCCGGCCGCGGCGGCTCGTCCGACATCGACAGGGGGTGCGGTTGAAGGCGAGGCTACCGAACGGTGTGCAGCTTGAGCTTGAAGATGCGGATGCTCAGGTTCTGTCGGCAACGAAGCGTTGAGGCGTTGCGATGTTCCGGCTGGCTGATGATCTGCGCGTCTATCTTCACCGGGAACCGATCGACTTTAGGGCCGGGATCAACAGCCTCGCGATTTTGGTCGAGCAGTCTATGGGCCTCAACCCGTTCGAGCGGGCGGTGTTTGCCTTCTGCAACCGCCGCAGAACCCGGATGAAATTGCTGTTTTTTGATCGATCGGGCTTTGTGCTAATTTTGAAAGCGCTGACCGAAGGCAAGTTCCGCTGGCCCCGGCGACAGGAGGCTGTGGTGTCGCTTGATGCCGAGCAATTGCACTGGCTTCTCGACGGTATTGATCTCGACGCGATGGTTCGCCATCCGGTGCGGCAATATGAATTTGTCGAGTGAATCCGGCGCAAACGCAGTTTGTCGCAAGCCTGTTGACGGAGGGTGCCGGTTCAGATTCAAGACTATAATGACTCAAACCGGCACCCCGACCATTGAAGAATTGATGGCGCTTTTGGCGGCGAATGCTGCCGAAATCGCCGCGCTGAAGGCTGAGAAGGATATCCTGGCGCAGCGGGTCTCTCAAGCTTGAGGAAGAGCTGGCGCTGGCGCAGTTGCATCGGTTTGCGCCGCGCAGCGAAAAGCACATGGATCGCATCTTCAGCGAAGCCGAGCAGGCCACCCTTGAGGGAGATGCAGACGAGGACACCGACGAGGCTGATGCCGTCGCTCTACCGGACACGGGATTGCCGGAGATCGAAAGGCCGCAGGGCAAGAAACCCGGCCGTAGGCCGTTGCCGGAAAACCTGCCGCGCCAGCGCGTCGAATATGACCTTGCCGACGATCAGAAGGTCTGTCCGTGCTGCAGCCACCCGATGCATCGCATGGGCGAACTGGTCACGGAACAGCTTCACATCGAGGTGAAGGCGAAGGTTCTGCAGAATGTCCGGGCAAAATATGCATGCCGCAACTGCGACCGGACCGGGATCAGCACGCCTGTTGTCATCGCGCCGATGCCCGCGCAGCCCTTGCCTGGCAGCATCGCCACGGCCTCGACGCTGGCCTTCGCGCTCGTCCATAAATATGTCGACGGCACGCCGCTCTATCGCCTGGCGCAGGCCTTCGAGCGTGCAGGCGTTCCTGTCAGCCGTGGCGCTCTTGGCCATTGGGTGATCGGTTCGAGCGAGAAACACATCGTTCGCATCTATGACGCGCTGAAACTGCGGCTGCGATCGCAGACTATCATCCATGGTGACGAGACCACAGTCCAGGTGCTGAAGGAAGAGGGTAAGGACCCCACCAGCACGTCGTATATGTGGGCCTTTCGTAGTGGCGAAGACAGTAAACAGCCGATCGAGCTGCTCGATTATCAGCCCGGCCGCGGGCAGGAACACCCCAGACCTTTCTTGGCGACTATCGCGGCATCTTGATGAGTGACGGCTATCAGGCCTGGCGCAAGTTGAAACGTGCAACGCATGTCGGATGCATGGCCCATGCCAGGCGGAAGTTCGTCGATGCCCTCAAGGCGCGCAAGAAACCCGGTGGGCCGCCGGCACAGGCCATCAAGTTCTTCGACCAGCTCTACCGGATCGAAAGGCAGGTGCGGGACGAAAAAGCCCGACGACGGCGAAACGCGAGATCACTACATGCGTCGCTTTCGTCAGAAACATAGCGTTCCGGTTCTTTCCGCTCTCAAGGAATGGCTCGACAAAATCGCGCCAAAGGTCGTGCCCGATACCAAGCTTGGCGATGCCGTTTCCTATACGCTCAACCAATGGGACTATCTGACCCGCTATACCGACGACGGCAGGATGCCGATCGACAACAATTTGCTGGAACGTGACATCAGAATTTTTTGTACCGGACGAAATAGCTGGCTGTTCAGCGACACACCTGCCGGCGCCAAGGCCAGCGCCGTCGTCTGCAGTCTGATGCTGACTTGCCGGGCCTGTGGCGTCGAGCCATTCGCATGGTTGAAATACGTCCTCACCGAACTGCCGCAGCGCCCCGACGGGGCTAATATCGACGACCTGCTGCCCTTCAACTTCAAAATACAGACCGCCTGACCCGCAGCCACTTCAAGCCGCTTTACGACGTGCAGCAAAATGCGCGCTTACGTTGGTGTGTATACATCTGAGCAGAGCACCTTGTATGCGTACTCTCGACCGCGCATACGACTCGACCGCATGTCGGGATCTGGAATGATGCGCACGAGATAGGTGCTTGTTTCCATTGCTTTTGAGCCGGATGGAGCGTGCTGAAACCAACGCATCAACGGCAGGGCGTTGCTTTTGCAAAGCCGGTAGAGACGTGGGGAAGTGACCTTCTCACCAGCAGCTTTGGGTTCGCACCAGCTGGCGACTTACCTGGCAATCGCGGTTTGCTGAACGTCTGGCGTCGGGACGCTCGGCTGACCGTATGTCGGCGAGGAGATCTTGAAGGTCGTCAATCCCATTTCGGTCAGGCCTTTGTGCCATCTTCACTGCCGCTACGGACATAAACCAGTTTGCCTTCGGCGATATTGTCCGAGTTGGCGGTTACCTCTCGATTAATTCGAAGTTCTCGCCGATCATGGCGGCGACTTCTTGTGAGCAAGGTAAAACCTCCACCTTCCGTGGAGCCACAATGCACCTAAGAGTCACAAGCTGCGGGTCTTCGCAAGCCACGACAGCGCCAGCACCGCATCGTCGATATCCCTTGCGAGAGCTTATCACGAGCAAATACGAAATTAATGCGGTCCTCGCCGAATGCGTACTGCATCTCAAAAGCTGCTCGAGCAGATGCTTACAATTGTTCCTGTTCGCCAATGTTCGGAAAGGGTGTAATCGACCAACTGATTAGGTTAACGGCACGCTCAAGTATGATCTCGGTCTGACTGCGACTGGGTGAGGTGGCAATGACGTGTCCAATCGAGTCTCGGTCATCGCTTTTCCTGACGAACGGCGTCTTCGGTTTAAGGTACAGTTCAATCTCGGCGACACCGGGTTCTGCGGCTGCCTGCCTATCGCCATCGATCCAATCGAGGATGCCATCGGTATCAGGAACTAGGAATCGTGCGGCCGCCGTCTGCGAACGTCCTCGGCTCAAATCCCATTTCTCGCCTATGACGAGCTTGATGTGCTGATTGATGAGATCGACACCATACGCCAGCTGAACCAGCCGAGGAGTGGTCCAACCCGGAAGACGCGGATTGACTTCAATAGCCACTGGACCTCGCTTCGTCCACCGCAATTCAATGTTCGCTGGCCCCCAACCAAGACCGAGAGCTTGTAAGCAGCTTAGTGAAACATCGGCGATGCACTTACATTGACCATCAGTTAGGGGCGCCGGAAAGATGCTCTCACGAACGACGAAATGCGGTGGGCTGCCAAATTTGGCGGTACCAATTGCAACGACCTCATTCCCCATTGTGTCGACACTATAGTATGGTCCTTGAGCGAACTCTTCGATTAGTATCCCTGGCGAAGATCGCCAGATGTGCTTACCGCCCAGCAGATAAGTCGTGTGTTCAGCCACCTCCGTGATGTTGCGGCATAATCGGACACCGCTGCTGCCGCTGCCAGTGACTGGTTTAAGTATCACCGGCAGACCAATCTCCTCTGCACAGCTTTCAACGTCCGTTGCATCCGTTGCCAAGCGGTAGGCAGGTATTGGAACGCCCGCCCGTGCGAGGAGTTGACGTTGAACGAATTTGTCGTAGCACTGTTCAATCGATGCTGGGTCTGGTCCGGGTAGATCGAAATGGCGGCAAAGCCTCCCAACTGTCACATAGACCGATTCATCTCGGCCCGCGAACCCAGTGATGCCCGCGATGTCATAAGTCGCACGTAGCTGGGTACACTCATGAATCATTGCATCGAGATCGCCTGTATCGACACGAATTGCTTGTACCCTTTTTGCCGCAATATAGTCGTACTGAGCTGGGTCAACCGATAGAGTAATTGGTTGAATGCCAAGGCGCTGGGCAGCTTGAATATACAGAGGACCATTACCTCTACTACCTTCAACTAGGATGAGCGCTCTTCTTGCCATTTACGCGGAGCTCCGACGTTGACGCTCTGGATGATCTGAGGGCAAATTGCAAAGCCCCTCTCTCACTCAACGCGTATCTTCAGTTTATGTGAGCGTATCATTGTCGGCGGGTTGCTTGTGCGAAGATTCTGTAAAACTTTTGAAGGGCCTATGACGCGTCTATTTGAAGTTGAATCTGTCAAGTTCGTCAAACGAGGCCAAGGTAGTCGGCCGTGAATTATCCGGAAGTAGTTGATCTTTCAAGTACATCGTACGCGTCCCATTAATCGGTGTCGCAAGAAAGCTGTCGCATTGCCTCAGGAACAATGGGAGCCAACAAATGTCGAGACCTAGTGAACGGCGCGAGACGGGAGAGCAGGATCCGTTCCGGTCTCATCTTGATCAGATCTTTGACCTGAAGCACGAACTTATCTGGTTGGCGCAGACAATCGATTGGCCGTTCTGGAAGAACGATATGATGAGATTTATTCGGATGGAGCCGGTATGCCGCCCTTGCCGACGCCGCTGATGGCGGACTCGCAATTCTCAAGCATACGTTCAACCTGTCGGATGAGGCTGTCTGTGCCCGCTACCTCGACAGCCTATATTTCCAGTATTTCTGCGGCGAGACATTCTTCCAACACACATTGCCGTTCGATCGTTCGTCGCTGATGGCAGCGCAAATGCAGTTTGTCTCATGGCTGGCGCCAACGCATGGGCGAGTAGCGGATAAAGGCGCTTCGGCAGGAGAGCCTCTTGGTGGCGTCAAGACCGGTGCGATGAAGCCGTCGGACACGCGGCAGGCGATCGTCGATACAATAAGTCCAAGAACATGATGTTTCCGACCGCCGCCAAGCTCATTGACCGGGCACGGAGCGGCTCGTGTGGCTGGCTCGCGGGGTGGCGCTCGATCTTGCGCCAGACGGCTGGGCAAATTCGCCCTGATCCAGCATCAGCGGTATGCCCATACCAAACAGTTCAAGCGGGCTGGGACGGCACTGCGCAAGCTGAGGACCTATCTCGGACGAACGATCCGCGACATCTCACGCCGACGAAGTCGAATGCATCTGTAAAGGCAAGGCACAAAAGCCCTACGAGTTTGGCGTCAAGCCTCGGTGGCCTCGATACTGAACCGCTCCAAAGGCGGCCAGTTCGCCCTCCATGCCATGGCACTGCCAGCCAACCCCCATTATGGGCGCACCCTCGAGACCATCATCCACGACATGGAGGAGACGGATCGGCAACGAGTTGTCCGCATCCCGGCCGATGCCGGATATCGCGGCCACAATGCACCTGAGAGTCACAAGCTGCGGGTCTTCACAAGCCACAACAGCGCCGCGTGATGCCGGCCATTAAACGACAAATGCGACGAGAGCCAGCCGTCGAGCCCGTCATCGGCCACATCAAGAACGAGCATCGGATGGATCGCAATTATCTCGCCGGACAAAAGGAGATGCCGTCGATGCCGTTCTGGCTGCCGTTGGCTCCAACTTCTTGCTCCTGCTCAGGTGATTCAGAGACCTTTTATGCCTGCTCACCGTCATGCTCCTAGCGTCTCTGCTCCGCGGCGCATGCTTCCTGAAGATCTCAACGTAAAAACTAGTTCTGCCGCACGGCGGGAGAGTTCATCATCGCCGTCCACGGCACTTCCACATTGAAATGATTTGGTAGTTTGCATTGGCGCCCTCAGATCTCATCCTTCGGGCAAATCGTCCAACCAGCAGGCGCCTTCGAGGTTCGGCCGGGAAAAGATCTTTCCGATCTTTTCTGAAGCCTTGTTTTGGTGATATCGCATATAGACGCGGCCATCAGTTCCAAAGTCGAGAATCTCGATCTTACCTGTGTAATGCGACATGATGTATTTAAATGTCTTTTGAATGCCGCTCAGGCGTTGGTTGATGCCATGCGAAATCTCCAGGCCGCGGCGCAGTGGAACCTGAAAATGCGATGCACCTTTCACCGGCCTGCCTTGAAATAGGTAATATGGGCGGACACCCATATGGTGACACTTGGCGAAGGTCGCGGCCAAAATCTCGGGGTCATCGTTGACTTTCGCGAGAAGTACGCACTGATTGAGGAACTGCGTACCACGCGCCCGCAATGACCGAATGCTTCGCTCCGCATCGGCCGAAATTTCGCCGATATGGTCAAAATGCGTAACGATCACTGCGGATTTTCCAGCTACATGGATCCGTTCGAACAAGGCCACTAGAGCAGGATCCTCAAACCTTTGGGGCGCGTAGGCGAGCATTTTTGTGCCAAAACGAATGGAATTCAGATGTGGGAATGGCAGCAGATGATCAAGAATTTCATGGAGGCTGGCGGTGTTGAGCACGAACGGGTCACCTCCTGATATCAGGACGTTCGTCATCTCGGGATGACCTCCAATGTATCGCGCAATCTGCCCTAGGTCAGCTGCGATTTCATCTGAGTCCTTGCCAACAATGCGTTTGCGGAAGCAATAGCGGCAGTATGAAGCGCAGCGGTCCGTTGCAAGCAACAATCCTGTTTGCGCGTACTTGTGCTGAAACCCGGGCGCGACCGTGTTTTCGTGCTCTCCGCTGGTATCCAGAGTGCCGGAACCGTCGAACTCTTCGAATGAGGGCTCGACGATGAATTTAAGCTGATCATAATGACCACTGTTGATGATCTGTTCACGGTAGAATTTTGTAACACGATAACGCGTGATGCTGTTTGCTTCCACTTCGGCGGGGGTGACTGCGCGTGCCCCCTCAATGAAATTTATGATCTTGGACGACAACAGTGGGTCCGAACTGATGAGCGGAGCCATTTTTAATTGTTTTGTCGTCTTACCTTGGATAGTTCGAGTGGTTTTCATCTAGAGCCCTTAAATAAAAAAATGCGAGAGGCAATTGTCGTACGGTTCTTCGTTATGCACCTGCAATCAACGTGCCGTCGACGATCTGATTGCCGTCAAAGTGACGCAAAGTCAGGTTACGCAGGCGTCCACAGAATACGAGGGTCTTCAGTGTGTCCGGGCCAGAACAGAAATGGACCCAAGTTGACACGGCCAATGCAAGGAATGATTGAGCCGTTGCTTTTCGAGCACCATCTGATGTGCTTGCCGCCGCGCATGTCATGCGCTTGTCTTGCGGCGTGCTGATTTTTTGGCGCGCGTGGCTGGGGCTTGGCTGGACGCGCTTCTCGCTCTTTCCATAGACGTAGACGCCTGCGTAGAAAGGGTTCTTGAGGATGCCGATCACACGAAGCTGGTCATGCGCCCTTCGTCCGACGGCCGTGGGAAGTGAATTTGATCTTTCGTCGTCGACAGCAGCACTTGGCGTGCGTTGCCGAGTTAGTGGAAGCGGACGAAGATGGATCGGATCACATTTTGCAGACGCAACTCGGGATCAAGCCCAAGCCCCGCCTCTCGATGCCACTTGTAGCCGAACGGCACAGAAGTGCGCAATTCGCCACACCGCGCTTTCGATCTGGCGGCATCGAGCAGGCGAGTTCTTAGCACGCCCAATTCGAACTCGCCTGCTGCCGTTCAACTTCGCCAGACCGAGGCTGCCTGACACGATACGGTTCCAAACGTTGAGCCGATACCAATCAACGTGTTGGCGTCAACGTGCAGCGAAAATCACGCTTACGACGAAGGCAGGATGCCGATCGGCAACAATTTTCTGGAATGTGATATCAGAATCTTGCCACTTGAAGAAAGAGTTGGCTCGTCAGCGACACGGTCCAGGGTGCCAAGGCTAGCGACGTCATTTATTGCCTGATACTGACCTGTCGTGCCTGCCGTGTCGGACCTTCGCCTGGTTGCGGCACGTCCTCACCACTGCCGCAGCGCGCCGACGATGCCGATATCGAGGATCTGCTGCCCTTCAACTTCAAAAGCCAGCCAGCATAAGCCGCCGCTCTTCAAAACGATTTACGACGTGCACTGAAAAGAGCGCTACCATAATCAGCAATGCAGGACGATTATTGAGCCTGCGGTAGTTTGTTGCCACAAGTGTGGCGGTCGCTCCTATCCCTTGCAAAGGGGACAAACCAGGTTGATGGGCCACCGTTCTCGATGGCCGACAGCGGGTAAGATTTGTTTCCCTTCGCGATGATCATGTTACACCCGGCATCCATGGCGATCCTTGCTGCCATCAACTTCGTCAGCATGCCACCCGAACTATGACGAGAGACGGAATGACCGGCCATGGCCTCTATTTGGGGGGTAATGCGTCGCACCTCTGTGATCAAACGGGCCGACGGGTTGTCGTGTGGATCTTCCGTGAAGAGGCCATCTATGTTGGAAAGCAAAATAATTATGTCAGCCTGCACCAACTCTGCGAGCTGGGCCGCCAAACGATCATTGTCGCCAAAACGGGTTTCGGCAGTTGCGGTTGTGTCGTTCTCGTTGATAACCGGAACTGCGCCAACTTTGAGGATTTGTCGAACAGTTGACAGAACATTGAGTCGGCGATGCGGGTTGCGTAGATCTTCGCCCATCAATAGTATTTGTCCGAGTCCAAATCCAAACCGTTTTAAGCTCTGTTCGAAGGCAAGCATGAGTCGAACTTGACCGATGGCTGCAGCCGCTTGTCGCTCTTCACTTCTCAGAACGCCAAACTTATTGAAGTGATGTGACCCAACCGCGACAGCACCGGAGGTCACGATGATCACCTGCTGCCCACGTGAGAAAAATCGGACCACATCTTCTATCATCGTTTCAAGCCAAGAACCGCGAATGTCTCCGGTTTCTCCGTCGGCAATTAGTGCAGAGCCAATCTTCACGATTATTCGGTGAGCGGAAATTAATTGCGCCGTGGTCATCAAGTGTTGCCTCGCTAAAAGGAACGCACGTCTCTGCAATCTACACTGGGCAACTCAATATTCATTGCGAATTGCCCTTTACCTAGAGCCTTTGAGGCTGCTGGAGGAGTTTAACGGCACGGGCGTGTTCTTCTTCGCCAGAGGTAGAGAATGGCGTGATCGACCAATCGATTAGACCGACCGCTTGCTGAAGTATGGCCTTGGTCTGTGCAAAGCTGGATGAAGCGGCGATCACATGTCCTATGCGGTC
The DNA here is from genome assembly GCF_054114205.1 of Rhizobium sp. LEGMi-198b. NCBI lineage: Bacteria > Pseudomonadati > Pseudomonadota > Alphaproteobacteria > Hyphomicrobiales > Rhizobiaceae > Rhizobium > Rhizobium sp. LEGMi-198b. Next base: position 92,990 of record NZ_JBSYVH010000005.1, read on the forward strand.
CCGGTAGTCACCTTTCCTGACTATCTGCGTCTTAGGCTTAACATAAAATTTGACCTCTACAACGCCCGACACGGCAGCCGCCCGACTGTCGCCGTCGATCCAACTGAGGGTGCCATCGCGATCAGGGAGTAGGAATCGCACGGCTGCAGTCTGGAGATACGTGGTGCGTAAGTCACATTCCACGCCGGTGGCAAGCTTAATGTGCTCGGTGACGAGATCGACACCATAAGCCAGATGAGCCCGCCGAGGATAGGTTCCGCCCGCAATACGCGGATTGACTTCTATTACAACTGGGCCGCGCGTCGTCCACCGCAATTCAATGTTGGTTGGCCCCCACCCAAGTCCCAGAGCTCCCAAACAGCGCAGCGCCACGTCGGAGATTCGCTCGTGCTCATCGTTAGTCAGCAGGGCCGGAAAGATGCTCTCACGAAATAGAAAATGTGGCGGATGATCGAAATCGGCGGCGCTAATCCCAATGACCTCATTTCCCATCGTGTCGGCTTCATAGAACGGGCCCTGTGCGAATTCTTCGACCAGGATCTTCGGTGAAGACCGCCATGTATGCTTCCCACCCAAAAGATGGGCCGTATGTTCGGCCAACTCGGCGACGTTTCGGCACAGTCGAACACCGATGCCGCCGATACCCCCGAGCGCAGGCTTGACCACCACTGGCAGGCCGATTTCCGCGGCAGAGCTTTCAACCTCCGCCGCGTTAGTGGCTAGGCGATAAGCAGGTATCGGAACGCCTCCATCAGCGAGCAGGCGACGTTGAATGAATTTGTCGCAGCATTGTTCGACCGAAGCGGGGTTGGGTCCCGGTAAATCGAATTGCTGGCAGAGCTTTCCGGCGGTCGCATAGACCTTCTCCTCGGCGCTTGTAATGCCAACAATTTCGTAGGTCTTACGCAGCCGAGAGCATTCGTTGATCAGCGCATGGAGATTGTCTGTATCGACTTGGATTGCTTCAACACCTCCCGCTGCGAGATAGGGGTACTGAGCTGGATCGGTCGATAGGGTAATTGGATGAAGGCCAAAACTCTTGGCAGCTTGGACATATTGCTCACCAGTACCATGTCCGTTGCCTTCAAGCAGGATAAGCGCTCTTCTTGCCATTGACTGCTGACCCTCCGTTGCGGGATGTGCGGCGGTCCGAGCGTATCCGCATCAACCTTGCTAGCTACGCCCGGCCACAGATCTGCAGTGAACGTACCATCCTCAGCGAATTGCGGACGTAAAGATCTTGTAAATTTTTTGTTTGACGGATCTGGTGCGATGTTTTGATCGGCGCACGGTGGGATGGAGCATCACCCAGCCTACTGGCGATATCGGTAATCACGCGGTCCGAAGAATACTCGTGTACTACCGTCACAATAACGACCGCTCAGACCTTTGCACCCTTGAGTGATCGTAATTGCTTCAGGGATCCTCTCGTTGCCTTGGCTGGCCGGGGTATTGCATCAGCGATCTAGCAAGAGCGCCGTAGAGCCGGGGGCCGACACAACTTTTCAGTCGGAGAATGAAGCAATTGACTCATAAAGCATTAATTTGTATCAAATGATGTATACAGATACATAGCCTCGACGCGCCCCAATGAATTTGGGCTGAGCGGCCTGGCAGCGGAAGGGGAGCCACGACCTGAAAACCAAACGCTCTCCCACTTCTGACGGCAGCGCCAGCAGTCTCTCCGACAACATACTGACAGTAAGCGGAAAGCAGAGAACTCAATGACAAAAAACCTCATAACCAGTGTGCACGCCAAGGGCGACGCCTTCTCGATTGGTTGTGCGCTCGGGAAGGCCAATGCCACAAGCTTCCTTGAGTATCGGCTTGGCACGGAGCAATTTCGCGCTCTAGATGCTCGATGGCGTGGATCGGAATATTTGAAGAATTTGGAAGCTGCAGCCCGCGCGGCATATCCACGCTACATGCGCGAAATCGAGGGGATTGCAGAGGGTGCCGGCAAGGATGTCGAGACCATCTTCCTATTGAATTGCCAGACCGACCTGCAAATTCCAGAAGCCGCCTCGGCGGTGAAAGCCGTTGCTGGAATGGGCTGCACGACTGTTCTAATCCCAGCGGAAGGCAACGGACCGGCGGTTATCGCCCACAATGAGGATGGCGAGCCCGAATCTCTCGGTGCCAATTTCTGGGTGGAGATTGAGCCTGATGAGGGGCCGGCGTGGAGCAGCTTTATGACCGCGGGCATCCTCCCGGGCGGTACCTTCGGCCTGAACGAGACCGGCCTGGCCCAGACGATCAATGAAATCACCCCGAACGACCAAAAACCTGGCGTGCCCCGACAGGTTCTCTGCCGCGCCATCCTTGATGCAAAAAGCTTGGAGGAGGCCGTCGGTATTTTGAAGCGTAATGACCGCTCCTGCGGATTCCATCACACTCTCGGCGACGCGAAGACCGGCAAGGTATTCTCTGTCGAGGCGCCGGCTTCAGGCTGCGTCGTGGTAGAGGTTGCTGAGCCACGAGCACATGCCAACCATCTGCTCGCCAGCGAGTTCAGTGGGCTGAAGCAGACCATCGGTGCATCCTCCCGAGAACGGCAAGCAGCGGCGGATCGGATGATCGCCGAAGGCGCGTTGGCAGGTGGAGCAGAAGCGGTGCTGTTCGATCAGACCACTCCGATCTTCAAAGATCGGAAAGACTCCCGGACTCTCGCGACGAGCATTTTCGAGCTTTTCCCAGACCGCATCGAGTGGCGGATACATGCGGCTCGTTACGAGCGAGATGCACTAAGCGGAACGATGCACGTCGTCTAATGCTGCCCTATGGTCTCGAGCGGAGCGTCGCCGTCGTTCGGATCGAGCCCACGGGCGCGTGAGGCTGGGCATCTCCTGCCGGCTTGGTCGCGACAGGCTGCACCTCGGGATTGATGGAGGCGGCTCCGCTCCACTGCCCCGTCGCTGCCGGATAGGACGATCAGTCACTTCAAAAAACTGCACCCGGTCTGTTCAAGGCCCGGTCAGGTGAAAAATCTCACAAAGCCGAAAATTGCAAGGAAAGATATGAGCTATCAGCTGAGAGACGATCAATATCAACGTCTGGTCGCATTCCACGATCGCGCCGGCCGCCTGTCGGACTCCGAAGCCTTAATGGCATTGGCAGAGAAGGCTTTCCAGGAAGAATTTGGCCATAAGCTCTTTACCCTTCTTAAGGTTGATCGAGCCGCGGGTGTTATGCGGCGTATCTACTCGACCGACCTCAATTACAGTCCCCTCGGAGGAACGAAACCCCTCGCCGATGACGAGTGGAGTAGGCGTGTCGGCGCTGGTCGTCACTTTCTAGGCAGAGATAGTGCAGACATGAAGCGCTACTTTGCCGATCACGAAACATTGATCAAAATGGGTCTCGTGGGTGTGTTAAATACCGCAGTTGTTTGGCGGAACGAGGTCATAGGTTGGATCAACCTCTTGAATGCTCCCGAGCATTATACCTTCGAAATGTGTGATCTCGCAGGCCTATATGCGCAGGCTCTCGCGCCTGCTTTCCTTGCTGATTGAAATGCCCGGCTGGAAACGACGCTTATGATTTACGTTGAAGGCCAGTCGTTTGGGATCCGCGATCTATTCGCAGGCGGCGCGGACTTTTGAGTTCGCCCGACAGCGCTCCACCCGAACGGGAATGATTTCTAAAGCTCTCCGCGGCATCTTCGAGCGAAAGCTCGACTAGTCCGATCGCGTGTCGGGTCGGGAATTACCCCTTTTGCTGGAGGCGACACAAAATAAGCGCCGCCGGTCTCTTTATCGGATAGGTGAAGACCGCGCCTCACCGCTCAACAACAGGCAAGTCGATGTAACAACCGTGAGGACCGCGATGGAATTGGAGCTGCGGCGGTGCTCCGTCAGCGGGTATATTGGCGAAACTCGTGCTCTCGCTTCCCGCAACGCACACCCTCAAGCTATAGCCCGCTGGAATGAGCGCCGACATCGGTAGCAACATAAACGCCAATCTGGTCGGTTCGCCTGGCGTGAGCGGTTCGGCGTCGCTTTCCAGATAGCTTTGTTGTGGTCCGAGCGCGGCGAAAGGCGAGGCAGCCCATACTTTCCGATGACGCGCACGCAACTGGCCCTCTGTAAGGTAGCAGGAAGTTCCGTCGGGTTTCACTGCTTCCAAATAGACGAAGAAAATACCGTCTTCGCGGGTTGAGGTTATGTTCAGATCCACAACTGGATGCCCGGTGATCTCCATATCGCTCTGCAGTGGGTCGCTCGTATACGCCAGTCGAGCGGCGTCGAACTGTCGGCGATCTCCATAATCGATTTCCCATGTTCCAATGCCACCATTGGTGTCCCATCTGTTTGAGAGGACGTCCCCCAGTTCACGGTCAACCTGCAGCGTGTCGTAGCCCGTGTCACTGGGCGATGAGCTCAAGCGCGAGCCACTTGCTATATGCCATCTTTGTCGGACGGCCGGGACTGGCCATGAGCGCGTGGACTTCCAGGATCCCTCGCCGCAAGTGTAGTAGTGAATGACTTTATCGGCCTGCAGAGCAGCCTGGCCCGTGAAACACGCGTCAATGAATCGAATATCATTTGCGTGTTGCACCGCCATAATCGGAGCGTAGTCTTGAACATCAGTACGCAGCGGGTCATATGGTTTGCGGCCGCCGTGGTTCCACGGACCAAGAATGATGTTCATCGGGTTTGATTGGAGCAGAAACCGACGAATAGATCCGAGGGGCGACCCAGAATCGAACCAACTGCCCCAATTTTGTATGGGGACCCCCGATTGCGAAATAAGGTCGGCCGACGCTTGTGGAGAGAAATCAAACCCAGAGCGTCTGCTCAGCCAATCGTCAAAAGATGTGGTTTGTTCAACCGGCTGGAATGACGGCGCGCGCGCGTGTTCTTGCAGCGCGGCGGTCAACTCCGCCTGGCTTCCCACCGGACGAATTCCTGCACGGAGAGTTGAGGCGCGATCAGCATTGATCTCGCTGTTTTCGTCTCTGTTCAAGGATTCGACCAACCGACTCCACCTGTCGAGGGTAAGGTTCGGAACACCTCCTGGATAGGTTTCGAAAAAGATGTCGTAGTCGACATAGCGCGGCACGATGCCTTTCAGGGCGGGATGGTTTCTCGACGCGATAAGGTCTGCGGAGTTGGCGGTATATGACACGCCATACGCAAGCACGTTGCCTGTCGACCAAGGCTGTGAAGCGATCCAGTCTAACACGTAACTAAAGTCGAGGATTTCTTCGCGCGAGCGGTGACCTGGCCAAACGCCGAACGAGGCGCCGGTACCGCGAACATCTCCAACAACCACCGCATAGCCTTCCGGAACGAACAAATCCGCATATTGATTGGATGTCTCGCCATTCTTTCCGCGCCCATAACAGGTCATAACTAAGATGATGTTGCGCTTGTGATCCGCGCTATCGCCCATCGGACGAACCACGTCCAAAGCGAGCCTGACACCTTCGTGCGCATATACATACGTCGATTCCAATGGGCCGAGTTTCTCTCTGCCTGCAGCTTTGGCACTGAGATCAAGGCGGTATACTGGATTTTCGTTCGGCTCGGCATGGGCCTGGAGGCGAGAATCGGTCATGCATACGCTCCTGTGATTGTGCGACATATGTATCATTATGTCGTATTTTGCGGCATTTAACTTATCATTGCGGGGTGTCGGAGGGGCGTCGTTGATCATTCCTGAGAAAGGTCCTGTGGGTTTAAGCAACCTTCGAAACCGTGCGATGTAAATCATCGTCGACACCATGATACCGATCCATCTGCTCCGCCTGCGAATGCCGGGTGCAATCTTGTTAGCGAGAGCGACAGCCACCAGCACAGGCAGCTTCATGGTAAGCTTTTCGGCCGCCCTGGGCGTGCTACCGCTCCACTGAAGCGGTAGCCAGACGGTAAAGCGGCAAAATCACAGCCGCGACTAGAGCTTTGATTGGCTGATCCTATCGAGACGAAGTGTCACAGAACAGTCTGGCTTCGTAGATCCTTGGGCGCCCGCGTCAGCACTTCAGGCTTTTCCCCGATGACGACCGTATCGTCTTGTCGGAAGCCGCCAAGTCCATAAACATACAATCCGGGCTCGACCGAATAAACTTCGTTTTCGAGCAAGGCACGGTAATTGAATGCCATATCTCCGGGGTACTCGTGGCACAACAAGCCCATGCCGTGGCCTGTCCGGTGCATGATGTAGCTTCCAAATCCCGCTTTTTCGATTATCGCCTGCGCTGCTGCGTCTATTCCGGATACCGGTCTACCCGCCACAGCGGCTTCAATTCCAGCTTCATTTGCAGCGAGCGCGACCTCGAAGAAGCGTTCCTGCCGAGTATCTGGCTTGCCACAGAACCAGGTCCGCTCATTCTCCACGACCACTCCATTGATGCGCGGGATAATCAAGTTGATCATCACGTGTCCTTTTTCGAGGGTCGCACCGGATCGCTTGCCATCCCCGTGTGGAGCTGCCGACGGTGGACCTGAGATCGACCACAGGTCGAGCAAGGCAACGTCCTGCGCTGGAAAGCGTCGTGCGGCCTCCTGAGCGAACTCGGCTCCCACCATCATGTCCAGTTCCATCAGAAGCCGTCCTGGACGGATATTCTCCCGGTAGCGATCCTGTAACCAGTCGGTCAAGCCTGCTATTTCTCGCATGAGTGCGATCTCTTCGGGATGCTTCACCCAACGAAGCGAACGAAACTCTTGCGTCTTAATTAGAGGACGGGCCTCAGGTAGCAGCGCGAACGCCTTCTGCAATGGACCGCCGCCAACATCGGTCCCAATGCGACCTCTCCCGAGGCCTGCACTCCGTAGCTTTTCAGCAACCATCTCCGGCCATTCATGCACAAGATGCATTCGATTGGAGAGGACTGGATGCTCCGCATAGAAGCTTGTGTCGGATACCCAGAGGCGCCCTTCTTCGTGCGCATATCGCCAATTGTTGGTCGAAAGCTCATTCAGGACAACAAACGGCGCGCCGTTTCTCGGGACGACACACAGAATTGGCCGCTCCCACGTGGTGACATCCGTTTGGAAGTTGGTCGCGAACTGAAAGAATTCTGTGCTTGCGAAAGCGACAGCATCCAGGTTTTCGCGATCCATCAGCTCATTTAGTAGTTTGTACCGATACTCACGCACATCGTTGCCCAAGTATGCCATCTGACCTCTTCTCTGTTTCCTGAAAGCTTACCTGGAGTCTTCGACCGGCGGTTCGCTGAGTGAGTTGATGCCGATCAGCAACCGCGTTTACGCAGCTGAATCAGCCTCTTTGAAATCGAATGAAACATATGAGTTACTATTTTGTCAATGATCCAATTGGATCACGCAAGGAGAAAGCCGTCCTCGGGGCTAACGCGTCTGCAGGCGCTGCCGTAGGGCTTGGCGTCGGCAGCAGTGTTCGGCAGATGGTGAGCTGCGACGACTTATGTCCGCACCTCAATAATACGCTTGATGCATATTGAGCATTATAAAACATTTGTTGCATTCCTCATCGCGTTGCGCTAGGAAATAGATGGTAGCGGTCGAGGAGGCCGCTGCCCGAACACTGCAATCGTTTATGCGCCACCTCTTTGGTGGAATGCGGGACCGAGTGTCGCAACGCGGAAACCGCGTGCTTTGGCCTGACATCGCCGGGTCGTGTTCGCCGTAAGCTGATGAAGTGAGATCCCCTTGCGCCATGTGCAAGGGATTAAAAGAGGGAGAACGAGATGAGCATTCTGATAAATCGCCGGCGGTTCATGCAGGCTACTTCGACTGTAATTGCGGTAGGCGCGTTGGCTTCCGCGGCCGGCCGCGCAAAGGCCGCCTCCACCGGCGAGCTCAAAGTCAACATGAGCGGCGGTAACTGGGGCGATGCGGTGATGAAGGCTTACGTAGGGCCCTTTGAGGCCGAGACCGGAGTCAAGGTGACGCGAGTCAATGCGGACTTCTCATCGACACAGATTGCGATGATGGTCGACACCAAAAACGTTTCGGCCGACGTCGTCAACCTTGGTCAAACCAATGTCGATCCACTCACTGCCAAGGGCTACCTTGAAAAGATCGATTATTCGATCTGGAAGAAGGAAGACCTTGAAGCAATCGCCGACAACTGGAGGCAACCAAACGGCTTCGCTTCGTACGTATACTCGGTGAATATGGTCTGGAACACGAAGAAGTTCCCGGCAGGAAAGCCCCGGCCGACTACCTGGGCGGAGTTCTGGGACGTCGAGAAGTTCCCTGGCGTTCGCTCCATCAATACCGGCGAATACGGGAGTGGTCCTTGGGAAGAAGCGTTGCTCGCGGATGGCGTTCCGATGGATAAGCTCTACCCGATGGATATCGACCGCGTGTTTGCAAGCTTGGATAAGATCAAGCCGCACATTCGCAAATGGTGGACGAGCGGGTCGGAAGTTCTGCAGATCATGCGAGACAACATCGCCGACATCGTGCAGTCCTATGACGCGCGCGCACTTACCCTTATTGATGAAGGTGGGCCAATCGAGATCAACCGCAACCAGGCGAAGCTGACAACGGACTATTGGTGCATTCCGAAGGGCAGCCCAAATACCGAAAATGCTCAAAAATTTGTCGCGCTAACAAGCCGCCCGGACCGACAGGCCGAGTTTGCAAAGCTGATCGCGCAGGGCCCGACGAACAAGAACGCCTTCAAATTGATTCCCGACGATAACGCCCGAAAACTGGCATCGCATCCCGACTACGAGGCCATCAGCTTCGCTATGAACGCCAAATGGTATGCCGAGGTTGGATCGGACGGAAAGTCGAACAAGGAGCGGCTCGTGCAGCGTTGGAACGAGTGGATTCTTCAGTAATCCTCTGTCCCCAACGATCTATCGGTGGCGCTCGTCCAGTCGGCTCCGGCCGGCAAAGACAGCGCCACCTCATCCCACTACCTGCCTTACGGGACTGCTTGCCGAAGTTGCTCATCGGTCCTGCTGGAGTATCGTAATGAACTTGAATCTAAAAAATCATCTTCCTGCCGAGGACGAAGTGTTGCAGAAGCTTCCCGATACCGCTCAAATCGAATTTCGCAATGTTACCAAGATGTATGGGGCCGTTGCTGCGGTTAAGGATATCTCCCTTTCTGTTTCGCGCGGCGAGTTCCTTACGATTCTTGGACCGAGCGGTTCTGGCAAAACGACAGCGTTGATGCTGCTCGCCGGCTTCACGGCCCCCACCGGAGGAGACATCCTCATTTCCGGCAAGTCCGTGTCCGAGGTCCCGTCTTACCGCCGCGACCAAGGTATTGTCTTCCAGAGTTATGCACTTTTCCCGCACCTCACGGTGCATCGCAACTTGGAATTCCCCCTCGAAATGCGCGGCATCAGAGCCTCTGACAGAGCGTCGCGGGTCAAACGAATGCTTGAACGCGTTCGTCTGGGTGAATTTGGCGAGCGCATGCCATCACAATTGAGTGGGGGCCAGCAACAACGCGTGGCCGTCGCGCGCGCCTTGATCGCTGATCCACCGATTTTGCTGCTGGATGAGCCACTTGGCGCCCTCGATCGTAACCTGCGCGAGCAGATGCAAGTAGAAATCAAAGAACTGCACAAGGAGTTTGGGAAAACCACCATCTGCGTCACCCACGACCAAGAAGAAGCACTCACGCTCTCGGACCGCATCGTCGTGATGCGCGCTGGTCAAATCGAGCAGATCGATACACCGGAGGCCTTGTACGATCGTCCCAAAACGCGCTTTGTCGCCAACTTCTTGGGTGAAGCAAATATCCTCGAAAGCGTTGATTTCAAGATTGAATCGGACGTTGTTCCTTCTTCCGGTATGGTTTCAATGCTGCGGCCCGAACGCGTTTGCGTCAGCGCGCCTTCAGCAGCAAGGCGCGCAGATGCCGATCAAAGACAGTCCGTTTCGGGGATCGTGGACGATATGATCTATGCTGGCCCCTTGAGGAAATACCGGGTGCGGGTTGGGAACGCGACGCTGATCGCGCGCGAACATGTCGCCTCTGGCCAGCAAGTCTTTCGTCCGAGCGAAGAGGTTCGCCTTGATTGGCTTCGGTCCGACATCCGGTTTGTCGCTGCGTAAAGCGGAAGGACAGCATCTATGACAACACTTCAGAGAATCCGGTCCACGCCGATATTGCTTACTTTGCCAGCGTTCGCTGTGCTGTTTGCGATTTTCGGCATACCTATGCTCCTTCTTTTCGCGACCAGCCTCAATGCGCCCAATCTGTCACTTGCGAATTATGTCGCTTTTTTTGAACAGCGCTCATTTGTCCTGATCCTGATTCAGACGTTCAAGATCAGCTTCATAGCCACGGCACTTTGTTTGATTATCGGCTACCCGACGGCCTATTTGATTACCATCGCCGGCCGTGCACGACCCATCCTCCTGGTGCTTGTCTTCCTACCTTGGTTGACGAGTGCTCTGGTTCGGACCTACGCATGGACGGTCGTCTTGGGTGATAGTGGATTGATCAACCGCGTGTTGCTCAATTCGGGCATAATCGATAGCCCGTTGTCCCTCATCTATAATCGCTTCGCTGTCTACGTTGGTATGGTGCACATCATGTTGCCCATGATGATTTTGCCGATTGTCAGCGTGATGATGAGCATTGATACTTCCTTGATGGCTGCTGCTCGCAGCATGGGTGCAAAGCCGTTCACCGCCTTCCTCCGGGTCTTCGTACCACTTAGTATCCCGGGTGTTCGAAGCGGCTGCATATTGGTTTTTGTTGTTTGCCTGGGCTTTTACATCACGCCCCAAGCACTGGGCGGCTTGGGCGACACCATGCTTTCAACCCTCATCAACTCCCAGCTTACAACATCGTTGAACATGGCGGCGACCGCCGCGGCAGCCTTTATACTGTTGGCGATGGCGCTCGCGGTTCTTTCCGTCGCGGGCGTAAATCTCGCCGGCGCGCATGGACAGCCTGCGTCGAGCGAGCAGAACGTCCGACGACGTAAATTGCCGTCATTCGACAAGGCATCCCGTTATCTCAACGAGTTTCTTGTCCCGTATCGAGCGCGACGCTGGGCAGGAAAGCTCCATCAAGCGCAGCGGGAAACCCCATGGTCGAAGATTGCGGGGGCAGCATTCCTTGCCGTCGTTGTCATCTATCTATTGGCGCCCGGTTTCATCGTGATCATTGTCTCGTTCAATGCAGGGGAGTTCCTCGAGTTCCCGCCTAAGGCTGTTTCGCTCAGATGGTACTATTCGTTCTTCAATGACCCCTCGTGGATCGGCGCATTGTGGAACAGCTTCCAATTCGGCGTAATTGTCAGCGTGGTATCGACCATAGTCGGCACATTGGCGGCGTTTGGCCTCAGCCGGTGCTCGTCGCGGTTGCGCTCGGGTCTAACCATGGTGATCCTGACGCCGATTACCTTCCCAATTATTGTTGTTGGTGTTGCTGTCTATACCGGGCTGGCCAAACTAGGATTGGTTGGAACGAATACCGGGATTGTCCTGGGCCAGACGATCGGAGCCATCGGTTATGTCGTTGTCATCGTCCTAGCGACACTCGCAGGGTTCGACAGGAGGCTGGAACAGGCGGCAATGAGCATGCGCGCCGGGCCGACACAGACCTTCATGCGGGTTACCCTCCCGTTGATCCGCTCAGGTATCATCGGCGGCGCTTTGTTCGCGTTCCTGGCTTCTTTCGATGAGGTCATTATCACGTCGTTTGTCAGCGGCTATGCGATCCCGACATTGCCATTGAAAATGCTAGAAAACCTGAAGCAGCAACTTGACCCGACGATCGCGGCCGTTGGCGCTTTGTTGACAATGTTGCCAATCGTCTGGCTGGTTGCGCTTTATTTCACGCTCTGGCGTGGAAGAGGGGCGTTGAAGAGTGCTCCGGTCGCCGCGACCTAAGGCACCACACGCATGCCGGCTCCGTAGCTCGCGGCCGTGAAACTAATTGCCTGTCCCGGAGCGAACTCGAGGACGGGCTCTTTGCTCGGAGATTGCCCCGCGCGCCATTGACAGCCTAACGGATCTTATCCGTCCATTGTGATCCGACCCGATGGTGCCAATGTGGCTTTCTCGGCAAGCTCTGAGCTCATTGACGCATTCAGACGTCATGCCGCCAGTGACGGCACGCTACGTTCTACTGTCAGGCCATTTCACGGATTAATTCGGCCGCAACCGCCTGAGGTTTACTGATTGGACATCGATGGATGTCCGAGAGACGTCAATCGCAGTGGCCGAGGTGGGGAGTTGCTCGAAGACGGCCATTGCGCGAGTAGCCGGCCTCGTCAATGTCGCTAAATCTTCCGTCGCGGAATGGACGTCGCATACGTGTTCAGCGCGGAAAGATGGCGGTCGGCGAGCTTCAACTCCTTCAACGCCGCCGCACGGTCTCGGCTCGCCAGTAGACCACATAAAACTTCAGAGACGGCCAGCGCCGGCGCCAGCGTGTGAAAGAATGTTTGGCTTTCAGTAGGGAAGAAGACAACGTGCTCGGCAATTGTCACTAGGGGAGACACTTCGCTGTCGGTGATCGCCAGGATGGGCAGTCCCTTCTCACGAGCGGCCTCGGCAAGCTCAAGGGTCTGAAGCGAATAAGGATTGATGGAAATCGCCAAAAGCACGTCCTCATGAGTTGCGCGGATGAGGGGGTCGCCGCTTGTTCCCGCGGGACCATCCAAGTGGACAGTTTTTTCGCCGAGCAAGGTCATGACGTAGTGAAAGTGCCACGCCACCGAGTGGCAAGAGCGCAAGCCGAGCACGAAAATCCGCCTGGCTTTTGCCAAGTGGTCTGCCATTGTATCCAAACGCGAAATCGTATCAGGGTCGCGGAGCCGATCGATCTGCGCCGAGAGACCTTGGAGCATCCTATAAGCCAAGCCCTCACCATTCGCTGCCCCTTCATCTCTTTGTAAAGCCCGGGCCGCAAAGCCGTCGGCGCTCACCCTGATGACGTCGGCGTGCTGCTCTCGGAAATCTTCATATCCTGAGAATTCAAGAAACTTCGCCAACCGCGTCATTGTCGATGGCTGAACACCGGCATTGCGCGCGAGTTCGCGCATCGAAACGAGCGCCACCTCCTGAGGATGTTCCAATATGTGTCGAGCCGCTTGCTGCAACTGCTCGGACATATCGTCGAATCGCTCGATGATCCGAGCGTGTAATGGGCCCTTTTGCAACATTTGCCTCACATACGATGTCATAATTCACCTGGACCATCTCTCTCTGGAACTAAAAAGTCAAACAGCCGGCGGCTATCTCACCTCACAACCGCTCTAAAAATACTGACCTGAGAGCGGGAAAACAAATGCATCAAAACACAACTTATAAAACAGTTGTTGCATATTTTGGCAAAACCTGCAAATCAATGGATGGAAACGTTCGAAAGCCGGACGGATAAACACCCCGAGATGACCATGACCAAAATTCTCCATCGAACGATCGGTACAACGCTGCCAACCGCGGTCGCGGGGGAGGGCATCTACGTCGTGGATAGCGAGGGCAAGAGCTACCTGGATGGGTCGGGGGGCGCCGCAGTCAGTTGCCTCGGGCACAATCATCCAGAAGTTCTGGACGCAATGAAGGTACAGATGGGGCGGATCAGCTACGCCCACACGTCGTTCTTCACGACCGATGTCGCCGAGCGGCTTGCCGAGCAATTGGTCGAACTTGCGCCCGAAGGTCTCGATTATGTCTATCTGGTGTCTGGCGGTTCGGAGGCTGTAGAGGCCGCTCTCAAAATGGCGCGCCAGTATTTTGTCGAAGTCGGACAGCCGCAGCGGCGCCACATCATCGCACGTCGGCAGAGCTATCACGGCAATACGATCGGTGCCTTGGCAACAGGCGGCAATGCCTGGCGCCGTGCCCAGTTCAAGCCAATCTTGCCTGAAACGCATCATGTTTCTCCCTGCTATGCCTACCGCGACCTGCAGGTAGGCGAAACGCCGGAGGCTTATGCCCAGCGTCTTGCTGTGGAGCTGGAAGACAAGGTTCTTGAACTTGGCGCGGACAAGGTCATGGCTTTCGTCGCCGAGCCGGTGGTCGGTGCGACGCTGGGCGCCGTTGGCCCGGTTGCGGACTATTTCAAGCGGGTTCGGCAGGTATGCGACAAGTATGGCATCTTGCTGATCCTCGACGAGGTCATGTGCGGAATGGGGCGTACCGGCACAATCTTCGCTATGGAGCAGGAAGGCATTGTCGCGGATCTGGTCACGATTGCGAAGGGCCTGGGCGGCGGCTTTCAGCCGATCGGAGCGGTATTGCTCTCCGAAAAGATTTATCAGGCGTTCGCCGACGGGTCCGGTCTGTTCCAGCATGGGCATACCTATATCGGACATCCGATCGCAGCAGCGGCAGCCAGTAAGGTGGTTGAAATAATCACGCGCCCGGACATGATGGCAAACGTCATCCAGATGGGCGATCGCCTCCAAGCCGGGCTCGATGAGGCACTCGGACAGTCGCCCTATGTCGGTGACATCCGTGGCCGCGGTCTTTTCCGCGGCGTCGAGATCGTCGCGGATAAAGACACCAAGCAACCCTTCGATCTGTCCCGCAAGATGCATTCCCGGATCAAGAAGGAAGCCATGCGCAGAGGCCTGATGTGCTACCCAATGGGCGGTACGATCGACGGCGCGCAGGGCGACCACGTGCTGCTGGCGCCGCCGTACATTATTCAGCCCAATGAGGTCGATTTGATTGTCGAACGGCTTTCCGACGCCATCCGCGCCGCTGTAGCAGACTGAGGTTTTTCTCCAAATGACGACATCATCCTGCCCGCCAATCTCAGACGACTTGTGGCCCGCAGACATTGCGGATATGAAAGCTGGCTTTGCGGGCGCCCTCAATGTCTATCGCACCATGGCTCATCATCCCGCGCTGCTCAGAGCGTGGGCGCCTCTAAGGCAGCATATCGTCAAGGACAGTGCATTGGGCGCTGTCCGGTCCGAGCTGGTCATTCTGCGCGCGGCAAATCGGATGGGGTCCGCATACGAATGGGCCCATCACGTCAGCCGCGCCCGTGCTCTCGGTATTGCTGATGTACGCATACGGGCTATGGCTGGCGCTCCGGATGGAGAGGATGGCCTAATTGCCGCTGCTGTCGACGCGCTCTTTGATGAACGGCGTCTGCCTTCTCACATTGAGCGGGCGATTTCTTCCACCATGGGAGAGCAAGCCGTCTTTGACCTGATGGCGACCGTCGGCTTCTACTCCGTGCTCGGTTACATTCTCATGACCTTCGAGACCCCAATCGATGAAAAGGTTGCTCGTGAGTTCGCAGCGCACCCGCTTTGAGCGATCATAACGGATAATCTAATCTCAGGTTCCGCAATCGATACATTTGTGCCATTGATGAAAAAATAAAACGATTGTTGCACGACGGCATCGATTCCTGTATTATGGTTTCGACAGCGGCGCCCATAGATCGACTAGTCGGCAAGCGGCACGGAGACGCAAACTCTGGCCCGTGTTCACCCTCCCTAGTCGAGGGACCCCATTATTCCGTACCTGGAGAATAACGTGATAAAGGAACTGCATTTCGAAATTAGCGAATTCCGGGCGCGCCTCGCAGCCGTCAAGGCGGAAATGGCGAAGAGAGGAATCGATTTCCTGCTTCTCTCAGAACCGCCTAATCAGAACTACCTTACCGGCTATAATGCATATTCCTTCTACACGCCTCAAATGGTGATTGTGGCTCAAAGCCACGCAGAACCGATTTGGATCGCCCGTTTTATGGACCGTGTTTCGGCTTCCATGACGACCTACTTGTCCGAGGACAACATCCGGGCCTATCCCGACACTTATGTTCAGTCGGCAACGCTGTCAGCCTATACCTTCATGGCCGATATCGTGAAGGAGCTCGGCGGCGAAAAGGCGAGTATCGGCGTAGAAATGGGGGGCTACTACTATCCTGCTCGCGGCCACGCCGACCTGACCCAGGCACTGCCCAATGCTGAGTTCGTCGACGCCGACCTTCTGGTGGGATGGATCCGCCTCGTGAAGAGCCCGGCCGAAGTGGCCATCATGCGTCAAGCTGGCCTACTTGCGGACGCCGCCATGGAGCGCGTCATCAATATGGTGCAAGCTGGCGTTCGCGAGTGCGATATCGCGGCGGCAATCTACCATCAGCAGATTTCGGGCACGCCCGAGTTTGGCGGCGACTACCCTTGCTGCCCTCCGGACCTCTGCATTGGCGAGCGCTCGATCGCACCACATGCCGCCTGGACGGACGACCCCCTGCCGGAGTCTACGGTCGTCAACCTGGAACTGAACGGATGCCGGCATCGCTACCAGGTCAATCTGGCGCGCACGATCGTCGTCGGCCAGCCGTCATCCGCTTTCTTGAACCTGTCGGAAATTGCTGTTGAGGCCTTGAACGCCGGGCTGGATGCAGTTCGACCCGGTCGCACTTGCTCGGAGGTTGACGGCGATTTCCGGAAGGCTCTTGCCCGCCACGGGATCGAGAAAGAGTCCCGCATCGGTTATCCGACCGGCATCGGGTTCCCTCCGGCCTCTGGCGAACGCACGGCTAGCATCCGCAAGGGCGACGAAACCGTACTTAAGCCGGGTATGGTGTTCCATATGATGCCTGGCCTGTGGCTCGACAATGTCGGGATCACTATCACTCAGAGCTTTGCGGTCTCCGACACGGGTTACGAGCCCCTGACGAAGACGCCGCGCAAGCTCTTCGTCAAATAGAGAACGAAATCGGTGCATACTCGTCTGGCCCCAGCATGTCTTGTTCATTTTCGAAATGGCGTGACCAGTTCGGACGAGTATCTGCGCCGGAAACGTAGAACCATCAGACCTATGCGAAGCCGTATCGGCGGTGCAGGCCTCCGCGCGGGCTCCCCAGATTCTTGTTCGGGGAGGTAGGTGATGGTTGAACTCGATCGCGCCGACATTGCGCTTCTCCAAGCCGTTCAGAAAAACAACCGACTGACCTCTGAAGAACTCGCGGGAATGGTCCACCTCTCGCCGACGGCATGCCAACGACGCTTGAGAAGGTTACGCAACGAGGGTGTGATCGAGGGAGACGTTTCTATCGTCTCGCCCAAGGCAGTCGGACGACATATCACCATGATCGTCATGGTGTCCCTTGAACGAGAAAGGGCCGACATCGTCGATCGATTCAAGGCGGCGATACGAAATACGCGTGAGGTGATGATGGGCTTTTACGTGACGGGAGATGCCGACTTCATGCTCGTGATTACCGCGAAAGACATGGAGGATTACGAGCACTTCACCCGTCGGTTCTTCTATGAAAACGCGGATATCAAAGGCTTCAAGACGATGGTTGTGATGGATCGTCTCAAGGCCAGCTTCGCTATCCCGCTCGAGGCCTAGTGAGGGTGTCGCGGCGACCGGATCCAGCGTCACCTCGGCTATGCAGGAACCCTGCGTGATGTGCAATCAAATCGACGGGCTGCGCAGCTCCGCTGCTGCTAGCTGCGACAACAGACACCATGACGAATAGACCAGGAGACCACCATGAACACGCCTACCAACAATTTCCTCTCCGAGGTCGAGCGTAATGCAGTCGTCGAGATGCGGCACGCCATGCATCGCGAGCCCGAACTTTCCAACAACGAGTGGAAGACCCAGAAGCGGATCATCGAGACCTTGGCCGCCTTTGGCCTGACCGAAGCAAAGACGTTCCACAAGACCGGTGTTTACGTCGATATCCATGGCTTGGCCTCAGGCGAAAATCGTTCCATCGCGATGCGTGGAGACATTGATGCGCTGCCTATTCAAGAAGCCCGCGACGACCTGCCGTATCGGTCGCAAGTGCCAGGCGTTATGCACGCGTGCGGTCACGACATGCATGGCTCAATCGCCTTGGGAACGGCGCTCGCCTTCCATCGCATGCGCGAAAATTTCTCAGGAAGGCTGCGAGTCTTCTTTCAGCCCGCTGAAGAAGCAGAACCACTTGGCGGTCGGACTGTCGTTGAGGAGAACTTGCTGGACGGGTTTGACGCTGCAGTCGGATTTCATGTCCGCACTGACATTCCTGCCGGCTCCTATGGCGCTCGTGCGGGCGCCGTCACAAAGTCAGCGGATCAATTCTCGCTCGAATTTTTCGGAACGATGGCACACGGCGCCAAGCCTCACTTGGGCGTGGATGCGATCGCGATAGCAGGCGCCTTCATCAACGAAGTTCAGAAGGTGGTGTCGCGCGAAATGCCGGTTGACGATGGCGCTGTCGTCACGATCGGAACGATCCATGGTGGGGAAGCGACGAACATAATCTGCCCTTCGGTCACAATGACCGGAACGATCCGGACAAGCAGTCCTGAGAGGAGAAAGTTGCTGGTTCAACGGGTGCGCGAAATTTCCGAGGGCGTTGCTGCTATCCATCGGGGCCGGACCGAATTTAGCTCACACGCGGGCGAGCCTCCTGTGGTCAATGACAACTCGATGGTCGAGCGGTTCAAGCAGATCGTCGTGCAGTCCGATGGCGAGGACAGATATGTCGAGGGTTCGGCAAGCTCCGGCAGTGATGACTTTGGTTTTTACTCCAGTTGTATTCCCTCAATCTATTTCTGGTTCGGCAGCAAGGAGCCGGGAAACGAGTCCGGCGTCCATACGCCGACGTTCGGGGTGTCGGATCAGACCCTGGTGCCGACAACCGAACTGGCGATCCGATACTGCTGGGAACTGTTTCGGAGCGCGTAACGAGCGGCTGGTGCGGAGGGAGGACTTTGATGATTGATCTCAATGAGATTGAAGGCGCAAAAAGGCGCATAAAAGATCACATACTTGCTACGCCGCTCACGCACTCTCCGTCCCTGTCGAACCATTGCGCGGTGCCCGTTTATCTAAAGCTTGAGCATCATCAGACGACGGGCAGTTTCAAGTTGCGCGGCGCCTTCAACGCCATTCTTCAACTGCCCGAAGGCGAGCGGGCACGCGGCGTTGTAGCGGCGTCGACCGGCAATCACGGTCGTGCTCTATCGTTCGCTGCCAACACCTGTGGTGTGACGGCAACGATCTGCATGTCAAACCTGGTCCCCGAAAATAAGGTCTCGGAGATCCGCAGGCTGGGCGCCGAGGTCCGTATCGTCGGAAAATCCCAGGATGACGCTCAGGAAGAGGCCGAGAGATTGGCGGGCGAGGGACGGTGCCTGGTCCCGCCATTCGATCACCCGGCAATCATCGCCGGTCAAGGAACGCTAGGGCTAGAAATCGTCGAAGCGTTGCCGGACGTGGCTACCGTGCTTATCCAGCTCTCGGGGGGCGGTTTGGCTTCTGGCGTGGCGGCAGCCGTGAAAAGCCAGCGGCCGGATGTGCGGATTATCGGGCTCACGATGGATCGCGGAGCCGCGATGAAGGAAAGTCTTGATGCAGGTCGCCCGGTGCAGGTCGATGAGTTTGAAAGTCTGGCGGATTCGCTCGGCGGCGGAATTGGCCTCGCCAATCAATGGACTTTTCCCATGTGCCGCGACCTGTTGGACGATGTCATTTTGTTGAGCGAAGCCGAAATAGCGGCTGGCATCCGACATGCATACCTACAGGAGGGCGAGATCGTCGAAGGCGCAGGGGCGATTGGCATCGCGGCGCTCCTAGCGAACAAAGTGCGCAACCTTCACGGACCCGTCGTGACTGTGCTGTCGGGCCGCAACATCGATATGAATTTACATCGTCGCGTCGTGGGCGATGAGACAGCAGATATTCTTGCGAGGACCGCGTCATGAGATCGATGACTATTTTGACTGAACGGCAACTGAGAGATCTGGTGGCTCTTGATCTGGAGGCTGTGCGTTGCGTGGAAGAGGCATTTCGCACGCTTGCAACAAAAAAAGTGGTGATGCCGCCAATTCTTCGCCTCGATATTTTGGAGCGTCGCGGTGAAGTCGACGTCAAGACGGCCTACGTACCTGGTCTCGATGGCTTCGCAATCAAGATCAGCCCCGGCTTTTTCGGCAATCCGGAAATTGGCTTGCCGAGTACAAACGGCCTAATGGTTTTGCTGTCAAGCAACACCGGCTTAGTTCAGGCATTGTTGCTGGATAACGGCTATCTCACCGATGTTCGCACGGCCGCAGCAGGTGCCGTGGCTGCAATGCACCTCGCCCGCAAAGACGCGTCGGTGGCTGCTGTTTTTGGCGCTGGTATGCAGGCGCGCCTCCAATTGCAGGCTCTCATGCTGGTCCGACAAATTCGTGAGGCGCGGATTTGGGCGCGTGATGCTTCCAAAGCCCGCAAGACCGCCCGAGAACTGTCTGGCCAATTGGGCATCAGTGTCATCGCTTGCGATAGCCGGAAAGCAGCCGTTGCCGGTGCGCATGTGATCATCACCACAACGCCGGCTGATCGGCCGATCCTAGAAGCTGGATGGCTCGAACAAGGACAGCACATCACGGCGATGGGCTCCGATGCCGAACACAAGAACGAAGTGGAGGCCGAGGCTATTGCGCGCGCCGATCTCTACGTGGCTGACAGCCTCGCTCAGACGCGACGCCTTGGTGAGTTGCATCACGCAATCGAGGCAGGGGCTGTCGCGGAAGATCGTGCCCTTCGAGAACTTGGCCAGATTGTTGCCGGTGCTGTGGCCGGACGCACCGACGATCGCCAGATCACGATCGCCGATCTGACCGGGACGGGGATTCAAGACACTGCCATTGCAAATCTTGCTTTCGCAAGAGCGCTTGCCGTCAAAGCGGGAACCACCATCGACTGAGAGGTCGGTGACCGGGGCGTGAGGCGCAGTCGAGCAAGTTCACACGTCTTACGATACTCGCATTGACCAAACCCATTCGAAATCAAGGACTTCATTATGACTTCGCAAAGCAGCACTGTTCTTGGACTACTTGAGCTGGATGAAGGCGTTTCGCCAGACAGTCCGGTTTTTAGCCCGCGCGAAGGATCCCTGTTGCACCCGGCAACGTTTGGCGGGCCTGTGATCACGGAAATGGTGGAAGGCGCCTTTGCAGATGTTGTCATTCGAGGTGATGCTTCGCTGGAATACGCCTGCATTGCGGCTGCACAGCGATTGGTCGATCGAGGTGCCAACGTTATTGCCGCTGACTGCGGCTTCTTGATCCGCCACCAGTCCGCAATCTCTGCAGCAGTCAATGTACCCATCATAACCTCAAGCCTGCTACTCATCCCGACTTTGTTGCGTCAGCTATCGCCCGCGAAAAAGCTCGCGGTATTAACAGCGGACTCGCGACATTGCACCGAAGACCTGTTGGGCATCCAACACCCGGCGGATCGGAAGCGCGTGGTCGTCGGAGGTATCGAAAGTGGCGTATACGTGCGCAATGCCGTGGCGCGGCCGTTCGTGCGCACAGCGCTGGATCAGATCCAGCAGGAAGTCGGTGCCCGTATCGATCAACTGCGCTCCGATCACCCCGAGATTGCGATGATTCTCTTCGAGTGCACTGGCTTTCCTGTCGTTGCAAATGCCCTTCGGCTGAAGACAGGACTGCCTATCTACGACATCACCGACCTCTGCAAACTGACGCTCGCGACTGTGGCCGCCCGCGTCTGAATAAGCGCATCCAAATCTAAAGGAACTGAAATGTCTGACGAGAAACTACGGTTCGAACTTTCTGAATACAGAACACGCCTCGATAAGGCACGCAGCGCCATGGAGCGAGCTGGCATAGACGTACTGGTCGTTACCGATCCCGCTAACGTGGGCTGGCTTACCGGTTACGAGGGCAACTCGTTCTACGTGCCACAATGTGTTGTTGTGTCGAAGGACAAGGATCCCCTTTGGTTCGGCCGTGGTCAGGATGCCAATGGATGCCGTCGAACGGCATATATCGGCGAGGATCGGATCAGGTGGTACGAGGACCACTACGTTCAGTCAGACACCTTGCATCCAATGACCGTTCTTGGCCAGTTCCTCACGGACGAGGGGCACGGTTCAGCCATAATCGGTCTGGAGAAGGACAGTTACTATTTCTCACCGGCCGGTTTCGAAGCCCTTACCGCCGCACTTCCGAACGCGCGCTTCAAAAACGCCATGCGGATGATCAACTGGGAACGCATCGTCAAATCCCCTCGTGAGATCGAATATATGCGCGGCGCCGGCAAGATTGTCGAAGCAATGTATGAGCGAATTACAGAAGTCCTGCGGCCGGGAGTGAAACAGTCGGACATAATCGCTGAAATCTCCTATGTTGGCACCCGCGGTGTGGGCGAATATTGGGGAGACTATCCGTCAGCCGTACCCAACCTTGGGGCCGGCGTCGATGCCTCAGCTCCCCATCTGACATGGACCGATAAGCCCATTCGTGCGAACGAAAGCATCTTCTTCGAACTTGCTGGTGTACACAAACGATACCACTGCCCACTCTCTCGGTCGTACTATCTCGGCAAGCCGAACCAGCAAATGCTGGATGCTGAGAATGCCGTCTTGGAGGGCATGAGCGCCGGCCTTGAAAAGGCTGTCGTTGGAAATTACTGCGAAGATATCGCTATCGCCTACGGAAATGCCCTCGCGAAATACGGTCTGAAGAAGGCAAGCCGAGCCGGCTACTCCATTGGCATGGGATATCCGCCGGCATGGGGCGAGAACTCCGCCAGCTTCCGCGACGGTGATAAGACCGTACTGCGCCCAGGCATGACATTTCATTTCATGTCCGGGCTTTGGTACGACGACTGGGGTATCGAAATTACCGAAAGTTTCTTGATCACGGAGGGCGAGGTCGAATTCCTGTCCAATGTCCCTCGCAAATTGCTCGTCATTGAGTGAGTCCAATCCCTGGGGAATCTTGATCCACAACGCCCCCCGGTGACGTCTTGCCACAAGCCGGAGTAGCCTTGTTGAATGGACACCTCAGCAATAGGCCTAATACCTTTCGCCGGCCAGCGGATCGTCGTTCATCCTGCACGTGGACTCGCGTTCCGACTGAGCTTTCACCGTGGCATCGATCGCCTGCAGACGAGTGACCGACATCCGACGATTCTGAACGGGAACGCGACCTCACGCCATTGAAGCGTTCCTACGCGCTCTCTTTGCCTATCATCTGCGAAAGAAACGACGAGGAAGTCGCATGGCCAACAATCCCATTTCGCCCGTCCGTGCCAAGGGCGATGCCTTCACGATCGGTATGGTATTCGGAAGAGCAAGCGCTTCTGCTTTCCGGGAGCGCGTCTTGCACACCGAAGAATATCGGGCGTTGGAAACCCGCTGGCGCCGATCTGAATATTTGAAGGCTCTGGAAGCTGCGGCGCGTGCAACCTATCCCCGCTTTGTGCGCGAAATCGAGGGCATTGCCAAAGGCGCCGGCCAAGATTTCGATTCGATCTTCCTCTGGAATTGCCGCGGAGACCTTCGGCTTCCCGAGGATGTCTCCCCGGCAAAAAGGGCGGTTGCTGCCAATGGATGCACTTCACTTCTGCTGCCGGCGCAGGGCGACAGTCCTGCAATAATTGCCCACAACGAGGACGGTGACCAAGCGCTCCTCGGTGCCTGCTTTTGGGTTGAAGTCGAGCCGGACGAGGGACCAGCCTGGGCCAGCTTAATGCACCCTGGCATGCTGGCTGGCCACACGTTTGGCTTCAATGAGATGGGGCTCGTGCAGACGATAAATAACATCACCGCGCATGATCTTCAGCCTGGGGTGCCCCGGCACATCATCTGCCGCGCGATCCTAGACTCACGGACGTTGGACGATGCGTTAGAAATCCTCAAGCGCAAGGACCGTGCCAGTGGATTCCATCACAATCTCGGCGAGGCGGAAACGCGCAGGCTTGTCTCAATCGAGGCTCCCGCTTCAGGCTGCGCCATTCGGGCGGCCGTCAGCCCCCAGGGCCATGCGAACCACTTGATCTTCGAAGAATTCGCCAAGTTAGACCAGACCATCAGCGCCTCTTCCCGCGATCGCCAGGCGGCTGTGGACCGGGTTACTGTGGGACAAAGGCTCGCTGAAGACGCAGAAGTCGTTTTATTCGACGAGACGGTGCCGATCTACAAGAACGGAACGATTGATGGGTCGCAAACTTTGGCGATGGGTGTGTTCGCACTATTCGCCGACCGGATTGAATGGAGCGTCCATGGTGCCCCTAACGAGCGCGATGTCCTGGGTGGAACAGTGCTGGTCAAGTAAGCCTGGTGATATCTTGGGGCTGCCGGCATGATTGCGATAGGTGGGTAGTGTGGCTGATATTCCAATCTCACCGGAGGTGGGCCGGTCCTCAAACAACCTCGCTCCCCGCTTTGTTCTTCAACCTATGTCTCCGCGGTCGATCCAACCCAAGGAGCCGGCCGCACGGGTCAAATCAGCAAAGCCTTCACCGATAGCGAATTACTGCAAAAAGCGAGAGAGATTGCAGGAACCCTGCGTCACCCCGGAGCGAAATGGTGCGATGAAGCTAGCACCTGCAGGCAATATCATCTGAGCGGGTCGGGCAAGCGAAAGCTGTCCTCAAGTCGAGGTTCTGCTGCTCGCACTTGATCTGGCCCAGTTCACAGGAAGAAAGCTCGCAGCCGAAAAGCGGCGACCGAAGGGGTTAAAATGACCATCAACATCAAAGACATCGCTGAAAAAGATCGCAACTCGGTCCTGCATCCCTTCACGCAGTTGAAGGACTTTGCTACTGGCAAGCTCGGCGAACCGACGATCGTCGAGACCGGCAAGGGGATCCGCATCCAGGATGCGCATGGCAACCAGTTGATCGACGGCTTTGCCGGCCTCTATTGCGTCAACGTCGGCTATGGCCGCACCGAGGTCGCCGAGGCGATCTCGCGTCAAGCCTATCGCCTGGCTTATTATCATTCGTACGCGGCACACACGACCGATGAGCTTGCGATCCTCTCCGACCGCCTCGTGAAGATGGCGCCCGGCAAGATGAGCAAGGTGTTTTACGGCATGTCCGGTTCGGACGCCAACGAGACCCACGCCAAGCTCGTCTGGTACTACAATAACTTGCGCGGCAAGCCGACGAAGAAGAAGATCATTTCGCGTGAACGCGGCTACCACGGCTGCAGCGTGGTGTCCGGCTCGATGACCGGGATGAGCTTCTACCACGACCATATGGATCTGCCGCTGCCGCAGATCGACCATACCGGTGTTCCGCATCACTACTGGGGCGCCAACCCCGGCGAAACCGAGCGCGAATTCTCCGCCCGTCGCGCTGCCGAGCTCGACGAGATGATCGAGACGCTCGGTCCCGACAATGTCGGCGCCTTCATCGCCGAGCCTGTGCTCGGTACCGGCGGCATCACGCCGCCGCCGGAAGGCTACTGGGAAGCGATCCAGGCCGTGGTCAAGAAGCACGACGTGTTGCTGATCGCCGACGAAGTGATCACCGGCTTCGGCCGCACCGGCTCGATGTTCGGGTCTCAGCATTATGGCATCGAACCCGACCTGATCACGGTCGCCAAGGGTCTGACCTCGGCCTACTTCCCGCTTTCGGCCTCGATCGTCGGTGAGAAGGTCTACAAGGTCATGGAAGAAGGGGCTGACAAGGTCGGCGCCTTCTCGCACGGCTATACCTATTCCGGTCACCCGATCGGCGCGGCCGCTGCAAACGCTGTGCTCGACATCGTCGAGAAGGAAAACCTGCCCGGCAACGCTCGCGAAGTCGGCGCCTATTTCCAGGCGCAGCTCAAGGAGAAGTTCGCACAGCTGCCGATCGTCGGTGAAGTGCGTGGCGTTGGGCTGATGGGCGCGATCGAGTTCGTTGCCGACCGTGAGAACAAGACCAGGTTCGATCCGTCGCTGAAGGTTGGCGCTCGCGTCTCCAAGGCCGCTCGCGATCGCGGTCTGATCGCGCGTGCCATGCCGCATGGCGACATCCTCGGCTTTGCGCCGCCGCTGGTCACGACCAAGGCGGAAGTCGACGAGATCGTCTCGATCGCGGAAAAGGCGGTACGCTGCGTCATCGATGACCTCGTTCTCGATCGCCAGAAAATCTAAGCGAAGTCGGTCGGGTCAGCCGGACCGCCATGCAAGCTCCGGTCTCATTCGTGCGTCGTGACGAGTGGAGCACGGCGACGGTCATGGGGTTGTGCATTGATTAAGCAAGTTAACCGCCACGCATGCTGGCGTATCATCTGAGAAGGGAAGCTGGCTTTATGACCGCTGCCAAACTACATATCACGTCGGGCTTGTCGTCTATACCGGTTTACAGTCCCTACGACGGGTCTCTTTTAGGGTCGATCGATCCGACAGATGCGAGCGAAGTCTGCGAACTCATCGCTCGAGCCAAACGCGGATCTGAGCTTTCTCGTGCCTTGCCGAGGCACCTGCGGGCAACCATTCTTGAAGGTGCGGCGCAAATCATCGAACGTCGTCGCGACATCTTCGCCGAAACCATCGTGCGCGAAGCCGGCAAGACGATCGTTCAGGCGCGCAAGGAAGTGCTTCGCTGTGTCAATACCTTGAAGCTGTCTGCCGAAGAGGCAAAGCGCAATGCCGGCGAAATCGTGCCCTTCGATGCCTATGTAGGATCGGAACAGCGCCAGGGCTGGTTCACGCGAGAGCCTCTAGGCATCATCACCGCCATTACCCCCTACAACGATCCGCTGAACCTGGTCGCCCATAAACTGGGTCCGGCGATCGCCGGCGGCAACGCGGTGTTGCTGAAGCCGTCGAACCTGACGCCATTTTCCGCGATCAACCTTGTCGAAGCCTTGGTGGAAGCGGGGTTGCCACGCGAGATCATCACCGTCGTTCACGGTGATAGAGAGATCGTGACGGCTCTCGTCTCTGCGCGGGATGTGCGCATGGTCTCTTTTACCGGCGGCTTCGCCACCGGAGAGGCAATCAGCCGCAAAGCTGGCCTCAAGAAACTGGCGATGGAACTGGGAGGCAACGCCCCCGTCATCGTCATGAACGACTGCGACTTCGAAAAGGCGGTCGACGGGTGCGTATCCGGCGCCTTTTGGGCCGCCGGCCAGAACTGCATCGGCGCCCAGCGTGTTCTCGTGCACGCCGAGCTTTATGAACGCTTCCGCGACGCGTTCGTGGCCGCGACGAAGCAGCTAAGGGCCGGCGATCCGCTACGGGAGGATACGGATGTCGGTCCGATGATCTCCAAGGAAGTGGCGGAGCGCACCGAAGCCGCGGTGAATGACGCGATTGCGGTTGGCGCCAAATTGCTTTGTGGTCACAAGCGTGAAGGGTCGCTCTATCATCCGACGGTGCTGGAAGGCACGCCGGTGACCTGCCGCTTGTGGCACGAGGAAGTATTCGCCCCTGTCGTCATGCTTGCACCGTTTGAGACGCTCGATGAAGCAATCGAGATGGCCAATGATCCGGAATACAGCCTGCACGCCGGCATCTTCACCAGCAACCTGTCTGTCGCACTTGAAGCCGCAAGCAGGATCGAGGCCGGCGGGGTGATGATCAACGACTCCTCGGACTACCGCTTCGACGCCATGCCATTCGGCGGTTCCAAATACGGCTCCATGGGACGAGAAGGCGTGCACTTCGCCTATGAAGAAATGACCCAGCCGAAGGTGATCTGCATCAA
Organism: Rhizobium sp. LEGMi-198b; assembly: GCF_054114205.1. Classification (NCBI taxonomy): domain Bacteria; kingdom Pseudomonadati; phylum Pseudomonadota; class Alphaproteobacteria; order Hyphomicrobiales; family Rhizobiaceae; genus Rhizobium; species Rhizobium sp. LEGMi-198b. Next base: position 120,313 of record NZ_JBSYVH010000005.1, read on the forward strand.
TCGCGGGTGAGCGAGATCGCCCACAGGCTGTTCGGAACCGCTGCCGGTCTTTGGAAACCAAGTGAATGAATCCAGGCGGCGCCTCGGCCGCAACAGACGAACCTAACGGGGGTAGTATGAACAAAATCTTCGATAATCCGATGTCGGCTCTTGAGGGCTTGCTATTCGACGGCATGTTCATCGCGGCCGGCGGTTTCGGCCTCTGCGGCATTCCGGAACTGCTGATCGATGGGATCCGTAAGGCTGGCACCAAAGACCTGACCATCGCGTCGAACAATTGCGGCGTCGACGACTTCGGTCTCGGCGTGCTGCTGAAGACGAAGCAGATTAGGAAGATGATCTCGTCTTATGTCGGAGAGAACGCCGAGTTTATGCGCCAGTATCTGAGCGGCGAACTGGAGCTTGAATTCAATCCGCAAGGAACGCTGGCTGAGCGGATGCGCGCCGGCGGTGCCGGCATTGCCGGGTTTTATACGAAGACAGGAGTCGGTACCGTTGTTGCCGAGGGCAAGGAGACGAAGACTTTCAACGGCGAGACCTATGTTCTCGAGACCGGGATCGTCGCGGATCTGTCGATCGTCAAGGCCTGGAAGGCCGACACGTCGGGCAATCTCATTTTCCGCAAGACGGCCCGCAACTTCAATCCGCCGGCCGCCACCTGCGGCAAAATCTGCGTCGCCGAAGTCGAGGAGATCGTACCGGTCGGCAGCCTCGATCCGGACCATATCCACGTGCCGGGAATCTACGTGCATCGTCTGATCCAGGGTCAGCATGAGAAACGCATCGAACAGCCCACCACGCGCGCGGTGGCTTGAAGGGCAGGGGAAGACACATGGCCTGGGACAGAAACCAAATGGCGGCGCGCGCTGCCCGCGAACTCGAAGACGGCACTTACGTCAATCTAGGCATCGGCATTCCGACGCTTGTCGCCAACTATATCCCCGAAGGTGTCCATGTGACGCTGCAGTCGGAGAATGGCTTGCTCGGCATCGGACCCTTTCCGACAGAGGACCAGATCGATGCCGATCTGATCAATGCTGGCAAGCAGACGGTGACGGCACTGCCGCATTCGGCCTACTTCGACTCCGCGCAGAGCTTTGCTATGATCCGCGGCGGCAAGATCGCCATGGCGATCCTCGGTGCCATGGAAGTGGCCGAGAACGGCGACCTCGCCAACTGGATGATCCCCCGCAAGCTTGTCAAGGGCATGGGCGGTGCGATGGATCTGGTTGCCGGCGTCAAGCGGGTGGTCGTCGTCATGGACCACACCAACAAGGCCGGCGAATCCAAGGTGCTGAAGGCCTGCACCTTGCCGCTGACCGGAAAGAGCGTCGTCGATCGGATCATTACCAATCTTGGTGTGCTCGACGTCGTCGATGGCGGACTGAAGCTGGTCGAGCTTGCCGAGGGCGTGACAGACGGCGAGATCCGCAGCGCCACCGAGGCGACCATCGTCAACTAGGCCTGCGGCTTATTGCCGAGATGCTGAGCCGGTCTCTGCCGGCTTCGCAAAACCATAGAGGAGACCACCATGAGCATCCCATCGATCGTCATCGCCAACGCGGCCCGCACGGAGGTCGGATCCTTCGACGGAGCTTTCGGCAATACGCCGGCGCGCGAACTCGGCGTTTCCGGTGCGCGCGTTCTCAATACGCTGCTCTTCGAAAAGAGGCACCGCGGCGTTTCCAAGAGGCTTGCGACTCTCTGCATGGTGCCGGAGTCGCCATGTGCGTGAAAGCGATGTGAGGGGGACAGCGTCATGACCTCGGCCGAATACCGTCTTTGCGACGTATCGCTTGACCGATCGTTCGATAGCCGGGATGCCAGAATTGAGCGGGAGCAGGAGCTCGCGGTCATCGACCTTTTGGAATGCAATACATTCATTCCGGTCGGTCACGACGGTGGCCCCTATCGTCTCAGGATCGAAGTCGTCGACGGGCGCCTGGCGTTGCATGTCGCTGATGATCAGGGCGAGCATGTCGCCAGTCACTACCTATCGCTGACGCCCTTCCGCCGGTCGCTCAAAGACTACGCTCGCATCTGCGAGAGCTACTACGACGCCATCCGCCACCCTGGACCTGAACGGCTTGAGGCAATCGATATGGGCCGACGTGGCGTCCATAACGAGGCTGCCGAACTGCTGAAAGCCCGGTTGTCAACGAAAGTGACTATCGACAACAACACCGCGCGCCGGCTGTTCACGCTGATTTACGCCCTGCTCGTGCGCAATACCGACCATCGAGTTCTGCTGAGCTGAGATAGCTGCCGCCCCAACTGCCGACCAAGGAGGAATCCCAAGTGAATGCAATACCTCAACGCGAAGTACACCTCGGAGAAACGAGCTCCGCAGGCTTTCTGGATAGCGTTGACCAGAACTTCCGCCATGCGATGACGTTCCTTGATTTGCCGGAAGGGCTGTCGGAACGGATCATGCAGTGCAACTCGACCTACACTGTTCGTTTCGGTGTTCGCCTGCGCGGCCGCATGTACAGTTTCATCGGCTGGCGATCGGTCCACAGCGAGCACTGCGAACCGGTGAAGGGCGGCATACGCTACGCATCGAATGCCGATGCTGCGGAGGTTGAAGCGCTGGCAGCGCTGATGACGCTCAAATGCTCGCTGGTCGATGTTCCATTCGGCGGCTCGAAGGGCGCCCTGAAGATCGACCCGCGCGAATGGACGCCCCAGGAGCTCGAGCGCATCACCCGCCGCTTCACCCAGGAACTCAACAAACGCGGACTGATCGGTCCCGGCGTCAACGTGCCGGCGCCCGACATCGGCACGGGCGAGCGGGAAATGGCCTGGATGATGGATGAGTTTCGTCGCGCCAATCCGACCGATGTGATCAATGCGCGCGCTTGCGTCACCGGCAAGCCGCTGTCGAAGGGCGGAATTGCCGGCCGGACGGAAGCAACGGGTAGGGGCGTCCAATTCGCCATCCAAAGCTATCTCCGCGATCCTCGAACCTCCGGATTGAACTGCAAGCGTGACCTGAAGGGCGCTGCGGTCATCGTTCAGGGGTTTGGCAACGTCGGTTACCATGCCGCAAAATTCCTGTCCGAAGAGGATGGTGCCCGGGTGACCATCGTTGCAGAACGTGATGGTTATGTCGCCAGCGCCGACGGCGGCCTAGCGATCGAGGCGCTGAAGCAGCATCAGATCAAAACGGGCAGCATCCTTGGCTTTGAAGGTGCCACATCGTTTCCCGGCAATATGACGGGCATCGAGCAGCCGTGCGACGTTCTCATTCCAGCGGCGATGGAAAATGCCATCCATGCGGGGAATGCAGATTGCATCAAGGCAAACCTCGTCGTCGAGGCTGCCAACGGCCCGGTGACCTTCGTGGCTGACAAGGTTCTCCGCGCCCGTGGGATCACCATCCTTCCCGATCTTTACGTCAATGCCGGCGGCGTGGTCGTCAGCTACTTCGAGTGGGTGAAGAACCTGACGCATATTCCCTTCGGCCTGATGGAACGGCGCCGGCGCGAGCGGCGCAATCAGACGATCGCCACGGCACTCGAACGTATGACCGGTAAGGATTTTCCGGCGGACATGCTCGAGCAGTTTCTAGAAGGCGGGGGGGAAATCGACCTCGTTCGGTCCGGACTGGAGGACGTCATGCGCAGCACCTGGAGACGCATCGCCGACCTGATGGAGCAACAACCGGAACTCGGTGATTATCGAACCGCCGCGTATGTCTCATCGATCCGACAGATCGCCGATGCCTATGAAGCGATAGGTATCTGATCGGCGACACGTAGGACAAGGGCTTCGTTTGTGGGATTAGTCGCTTGGGCTTTGAATTCGCCTCCCGAGCGACTTGGCTGCCGCCGAACAAGTTTCGATGGCAGCCTCTTTTTTCCACGATAGGCCGGTTTCAACATCGTCAAATCGCGGGAGGTCGTAACCCGCGTTAGAGGCCACCCAGGCAAAGGTACTTCATTTCAAGATAGTCCTCGAGGCCGTGGCGGGAGCCTTCACGTCCAATGCCGGACTGCTTTATCCCTCCGAAGGGTGCAGCTTCCGACGACATGCGGCCGGTGTTGATGCCCACCATCCCGTATTCGAGCGCCTCGGCCACACGCCAGACCCGTTTGAGGTTCGAAGCGTAGAAATAGGCGGCGAGGCCGTAGATCGTATCATTGGCCTCTCGCACGACTTGCTCCGGGTCTTCGAAACGGATGATTGGCGCCAGAGGACCGAAAGTCTCTTCCTGGGCGATGCGCATTGAGCTGACGACATTTGTAATCACGGTCGGCTCGAAAAATGTTCCGGAGGTGCCGATCCGGCGCCCACCACATCGCACTATCGCCCCTTTTTTAACAGCGTCATCGACATGCGCTTCGATCTTTGTCAGAGCATGATTGTCGATGAGAGGCCCTATCGCGGTGTACGGTTCAAAGCCGTCGCCAACGCGAAGTCTGCGCGCGTGCGCGGTGAACTTTTCAGCAAATTCGTCATAGACGCGTTTTTGGACGTACAGCCGATTGGCGGACACGCAAGTCTGGCCAGCATTGCGAAATTTGGCTTGGATCGCGCCATCGACGGCGGCGTCGATATCGGCGTCGTCGAAGACGATGAAAGGCGCATTTCCTCCGAGTTCGAAGCTGATGCGCTTGATCTGGTCGGAGCACTGGCGCATCAGCAATCGGCCGACCTCGGTCGAGCCGGTGAAACTGATCTTTCGCACCTTGGAATTGGAACACAATTCACGACCGATAGCGTCACCCTCTGACGCATAGACCAGATTGAGAACGCCCTCCGGGAAACCGGCTGCACGCGCGAGGGCGAACATGGCCCCGGCAACAAGAGGCGTTTGCTCAGCGGGCTTCAAGACAATCGTACAGCCAGCGGCAAGCGCCGGCGAAATTTTGCGCGCTACCATCGAGGCAGGGAAGTTCCAAGGGGTAATGGCGCCGACAACACCGATTGGTTGCTTGATCACCAGCATGCGCCTGTCATTGGAGGGGGCAGAAATGGTCTCGCCGTAAATCCGGTTTGCCTCTTCGGCGTACCATTGAAGATATGCCGCCGCGTGCAAGACTTCCGACTTCGCCTCTCCCAATGGCTTTCCCATTTCGGCCGTCAAAATGACGGCAAGATCGTCGTTATGTTCGAGGATCAGCCGGTGCCAGTTCCACAGTATGTCCGAACGCTCCCGAGCGGCGAGCCCCGCCCAACGCGCTTGGGCAGCATGCGCCTTGTCAATGGCTACGGAAACCTCTTCAGCGCTCATGTCCGGCACTTCGGCCAGCAGATCGCCGGTGGACGGGTTAAAGACCGCAAAGCGCTTCATGGATGCAGCCGCGTGCGTGCTGGGCTCGGAGGTTAGGTGGAGGAATTGCTCCGGATTTTTCAGATGCCTCGTTAATGCAGCAGTGAGCGTCATCCCCGTTTTTCCTCTTCCGATCGTCAACGTCTTTGGCCTTGTTCTTCTGTACGTCTATGCCGAACGGTACGCCGGAGCAATGGTTGTTCATGATCGTTGCGGTGCAGGCGGCGCGCAGCTTGGCTGAGGGCGATCAATGCCTCGATTTCACTTTTGCACCTTTCGCCAACGCCTTCCACCGCCAGCAGGGGTAGGGGGTCTGGAGGGGCAGCATAGATACGATTGACGTCCGCGAAGTCGCTGAGTTCAACGAGCAGAACGGTCGCTTTCAACGTCTTGGCATGCCGGCGCTAGGCGCCTTGGCAATTGAAGCAAGATTCGTCAGGCACATTGGGCCTGTTCGGCGGCTTTTGCATTCGGCACGCGCTAGATCGCGGCCCACCATTGGGCAGCCGGGCTTTCGTTTCGTCACGGATGTCGTTCAGCGCTTGGAAACCGGAACGTATTCGCGCTGCGGTTCGCCGGTATAGAGCTGGCGCGGGCGGGCGATACGCTGTTCCGGATCTTCGATTATCTCGTTCCACTGGGCGATCCAGCCGACGGTGCGGGCAAGCGCAAACAGCACTCTGAACATGGTCGTGGGGAAGCCGAGAGCCTTCAGCGTGATTCCGGAATAGAAGTCGACATTCGGATAAAGCTTCTTCTCGATGAAAAGTCATCGGTCAGCGCGATACGCTCCAGTTCGATCGCGATGTCGAGCAGCGGTCGTCCTTGATGCCGAGTTCGCCGAGCACCTCGTGCGCCGTCTTCTGCAGTGTTGTACTGGCGCCAATTGAACGACTTCGGATTGGCGCCGCCGTTCAATCGGGGATCGTGGCATGTCACTCCTAAATGACGCTCTCTTAGCCCAAAAGCTTCCCGCCAAGGAGCGTCGTCAAGCTATCGATTAATGCAGGTTTCCTGCATGGTGGTGCTTTGATACGCCGCCCTTTTACAAAACCGAACCGGTAATATGGCCCATACCATTGCCGGGTGAGCAACGGCAATACAAAGCAATCGCATAAAGAAAGATTTCGATGAAATGCTTCGAAGGACCGCAGACTCTATTATCGACGTCAGAGGCGAAGCCCTTTGTGCTGAAAAGCGGGCTGAATTCAGCAGTTCAACGGATAGATGCGGGGCTAAACTACAGCTGATGTGCAACCCGGATGCAACGGACTCACATCCTGAGCGCTGGGGTGAACCGCAACCAACTGGCCGACTGTTGGTCGGCGTGATGGCTAACACGAGACAAATCGCGAATGTCGTCGAAAGATAATAATGCTTCATCAGCGTTGTCGGCACCGCTGACGAATTCTACGTTTCGCGCAATCTGGATCGCTAGTCAGTTCTCCAGTCTCGGCTGGTTGATGCAAGCGGTTGCGATCAGTTGGCTGATGGCGACCATTTCGACCTCGGATGTGATGGTCGCATTGGTCCAGGCCTCTTCAACGTCACCTGCATTCTTTCTGGCTATTTTCGTCGGGGCGATCGCTGACAACTTTAGCCGACGCAAGGTGATGATCATTGGCCGAAGCCTTATGATGACCGCCTCCGCCATGCTGACGCTTTCCATTGCTTTTGGCGTAACTGATCCCTGGATCCTTCTCGGCTTCAGCTTTCTGGCTGGCTGCGGCATTGCTCTCCACGATCCCGCCTGGCAGGCATCCGTCGGCGATATCGTCGAACGGCGCCAGCTGCCGGCTGCGGTCACGCTTATTTCTGTCGGGTTCAATACCGTTCGCAGTGTCGGTCCCGCACTGGGAGGGATCGTCGTTGCCTCTCTGGGGCCGCTCTCTGCCTTTGCGATTGCGACATTTGGTTTTGCAGTTCCGCTGATCACCTTGTGGCAAAATAAATGGAAAACGGTTTCCTCCTCCCTGCCGCGTGAGGCGATGCTCACGGCTATCCATGATGGCTTGCGCTTCACCTCTATGTCGTCAGAAATCAAGGCCACCATCACCCGAGGCGCATTGTTCGGTTTGGCAAGCACGTCCATCTTGGCGCTACTGCCACTGGTCGCCCGCGATCAGTTGCATACCGATGCAGTCGGATTTGGCGTTCTCATGGGTGGTTTCGGGGCAGGCGCCTTTCTTGGGGGGATCTCAAACCCTTGGCTCAGGCAAATGCTGACGCAAGAGAGGCTGATTACGCTTGCCTGCATAGCATTGGCAGCGTGTTCGTTTTTGCTCACCTTGACCTCGTCCCTTGCCTTAGCAACGATTGCGCTCGCCTTCGGCGGGGCTGGGTGGGTTACGGCCTGGTCGGGGCTTGGTGTAAACGTCCAACTGGCCAGTCCGCGCTGGATCACGGGCCGGACCATCTCCATTTACAGCGCGTTGACGAATGGAGGTATTGCAGCCGGCAGCTGGCTTTGGGGGGCGGTTGCACAGAACCACTCGCTCTCAGTCGCATTTGGCTGCTCAACGGGCGCCATACTGTTGGTGGCGGCCCTCGGATTGAAGTTGCCGATCAGCAACCGTTCTGAATCGGAGCTTGAACCATTTGGAAACTTCAGCGCGCCTACGGTCACGCTCGATCTAAAGCCGAGAAGCGGCCCCATCCTGATTATCACTGAATACTCCATACCCGAGCAGAACATCGATTTGTTCCTTGAGATCATGCGTGAACGGCGGCACGCCCAAAGCCGCGTTGGTGCTCGTCATTGGACACTCACCCGCGACGTTGAGCAGACATCGCGGTGGATAGAGACCTATCGAACTCCCACGTGGACCGACTATCGCAGGCTTCATCATCGCTACACATCGGCTGACAAGCAGTTGGATCAGGAACTCCTAAGGCTGAGCACAGACGGATGTCCATCGCGGACAACCATTCTGATTGAGCGACCGACCGGAGCGGTCCGCAAATCTTATCCGCCAGTGCCTTATGTTTCGCAGAAGTGAGCGTCCTCCCCAGGCGGCATGTTCATAAGGCTTGGCCGCCTGGCCGGAGCGACCCGACCTCGTCATTCGATATCGGTGTCACAGGCAATCGGAGTCACATAACAACTGCGCATTTCCGACAGTGAAGCGCTACTTCCAATTATATCGCGCAAACTCGCGGTGGCGACTAGGCAAACCTCTAAATTGCGGAAAAATACAACGTAAGGGAGATTCGACGTGCAGCTCAGTCCAATGCATTTGAAGTCGGTGTCACTTTTTTCTGGTCGGCTATTCCGTATTCCTGAGTATCAACGCGCGTATGCGTGGGGGAGCCGTCAACGGGCGGATCTCTTTGGCGATGTGCTCGATATTAAGCGTTCAGGACGCGAACATTTCATGGCCACGGTGGTGGCGCTGGGCCGCGATACACGCAAGATCAATGCTGACGAATTTAAAACGGTCGATATCGTTGACGGCCAGCAGCGCCTCACCACGTTGGTTATCCTTTTAAAGGCAATCGAAAAGGGCCTAGCACTTGAAAGCCGAACGCGCCGGGATATCGCTGAATTGCTGGTCAAGGACGATGAGCGCACCCTGTTGCTTTTGCAGACCAATCATGACAGCAGCAGCGTTTTCACTCACTATATTTTATCAGGGGAGATCAAAACCAGCGAGTCTCGCACGGCAGCCGACCTTAACATCCTGGAAGCTGCCAAGGAGTGTGAAGCTTTCGTCGAAAGATGGGGAGCTGAGGGCGACTTGATCGAGCTTGTGGATATCATCCGCAACAAGTTGTCGTTTGTCTATCATGAGATAGCGGATGAGGCGACTGTCTACAGGGTCTTCGAGGTTCTGAATAGTCGTGGTCTCGATGTCAAATGGATTGATAAGCTCAAAAGCCAACTCATGGCGCTGTTGTTTGAGCACGTGGGGACCGGTACCCGGGCTGAATCAGTTCGGGAAATGCAACGGTTATGGGGCGATATATATCGGACGCTCGGCCAGAGGGGAAACCTGGGCGACGAGGCCCTCAGGTTCGCAGGGACCTGGGCTCTGAAGGCACAACCTAATCGTGTTATATCGCAAGAAGATGCGGCCGCTGTGCTAACAGAAACTGCTGGCACGAAGCTTAAGACGATAATGGCGAGCGGCGAGGCATTGAAGCGCGTTGTCGAGGCAGTTAAAGAACTCGACGACAACATTCGCCTCCGGGCAGTGACGAAGATTGCTCACGCTCGCTTTGTAGCGACGGCGATACTTATACGTCAATTTGACGGTGCGTCCCGCGAACGGCTGTTAGCCGCTTGGGAGCGCGTGACTTTCAGAATTTTCGGGCTTGCTCAGGCGGATACTCGCTACAAGGTCGGCGAATATGTACGACGTGGTTATTCGATTTTTGCCAATGGCCTAGATGCGATGGAGATCGAGCAGCGGCTGATTGCTCTCGGAAAGGACTATGCTATCGCGGACGTACTGAACAGGCCCGACTATTGGGAAAATTCGTATGAAGGTTGGGCGGAAGAGGTTCGCTATATTCTCTTTCGTTATGACGAGTACCTCGCGACGTCAGCCGGCACAAACTTCAATCAATCTCAGTGGAACAAAATTTGGCTCGAAGAACCGGCGAAGTCGATCGAGCATATCTTGCCGCAGAGCAGTGGCGCGCCGTTCGTTCACAATATCGGGAACCTAACGATGCTAACTCCTGGGCTAAATTCCTCGCTTAGAGACGCGCCGCCGCCGGTGAAGGCAGAGAAATATCTAACGTCGGGGTTAACGGCGACTACGCTTGTCGGCCAGGACATCGAGGCCAAAGAACGGTGGGACGAGAACATGATTAAGTTCAGGACGAAAGAGATCGACACCTTCGTGAGGCGCGAGTGGGGCTGAGTTGCCTCTCGGCCTGCTTTGTCGGGGGAGAAGATCATTCCAGAGGAGGCTTCCAACGAACGGTTTCCATGAGCGTGCCTGCCTGGCACGGCGAGGGATCCACTAAAAGCCATTTCCCAAGTCAGCTCAGCGATGCTTCCCCAAAGCTTCATCGATCGTAACGGTTGGCGCTTGCCACACTACTTGAAAAACTGGAAGTTCGTCGAAGGTGGGAACTATAGGCATGATGACCCAAGAGCAAGAACTTGCCGCAGATCGCGTCGCCGAGGCTATGCGCGGCTTCAATTCGGCTGTGCGTGAGGCTCTCGCTTCAGGCTTGAAGGTGGAGATCGAGCTCATCGAGATGCACTCGACGAGGTCACCGGAAGTTCCGATGCAATTGATAAGTCCACGTGTAGTAATTCTGCCAGACTAGAGACCGGGTTTCCACGTTTTGAGGTCGAGACTGACTGGTGCAAACCCCATAACTTAGCAAAAAATCAAGATGACCTTCGATCGGTCCGCCGCCAGTGTAGCATAAAACCAATCGAACCATGCACGCTGGGTAAGTTTAGACTTTTCGGTTGGTCATGCGTCGGGGAACTAAATTATCGCGCCGCCGTTATTGGGCGAATGTAATCAGGGGATTTCCGATGCTCAAAATCTCGCTCGCCACCGCAATCTCGGTGCTTCTCACCCTGTCGTCTTGCGCAAACACTGCAAAAGGACAAACACTGCAAAAGGAATGGCGAAGGACGCGAAAAAACTAGGCAGGCGATGGATTCAAGTACGCATAAGGTCCTGAAAGCAGGTGCCAGCGGAAACAAGGCCGCGCAATAACCGTGTGATGGCCCTTAACATGATCGCGCGTTACGCGGCGAAAACATCTTTGATGCGACAAAGCTAAAATGCTGGTTATGCTGGTCTCCTAACGGGGAAAGACAGGATGAGAGCAGCCAACGACAACGAACACCAGCCGCCTTTCGAACGCGAATGGATCAGTGCCGCGCTGGTGCTTGCATGGCCATTCGGAATTTTCGCTGTTGCGCTTGGATGCTCATGTTTCATCCGATAGGTTTGCAGCAATAGGCGGATCGGCGCCGTTCGTCAGTAACGCCGACGTCCCGGTTGTCCGCGGCTCGACGTCAGCTGTCGGCAGGGTACATCATTTCGCAGCTGCCAACCCGCATGGTACAGTTCGGCACCGGACGATGCCCAACGCGAAGCGAGAGGTCCGCACTCATCTGCTGAAGAGAATGTCATAATGCAATTATTTCAAAGTGAGCGTTGCAGTATCAAAATTGAAATTCTACTATGACTTAAGCGAATTTTCCTTTCATTCGCCAAAGTGGCTGCACGCGCAGTCACCTTTGGGCCGCCATATCGCCCCCTTCGAGGCGGCCCTTTCTTTGTGAGGCGGCAACGGCATTTCGAATATTGCGAACGAGAAGGATTCACATCGGCAAAGTGTTAGCCGTAACCGGCAAGCTCGTAATCAAACCACGCCGCATGGCACCGCTCCTCTGCGATTCGGTGCCAGACAAGGAGTCACGAGCGATTCCTGCTTCGGCTAGAGGGCAAATCATGAAAGCACTCACTGGAATAAAATGCTAGGAGCTCGAAAGCGAAAGTTTAGTGCAACCCTCTGGTGTTTAAATTTCAGCATTGCTACAATCTCAATCATACGGAATGGGGACGCTGCACTGACGTGAAACCGCAAAACACTCGCACCTCGTCCCCTGAGAAGACTCGCCGCAGTGCGATCGAGCTCGATCAGACATTCCGTCCATATGTCGCAGTGGCTATTGTTCGGTTCAGTGCGTTGCATCCAGGTACAGAAATCGAAATATCTCAGACGATCAGCCTGTTGGACGACGGCGCAGTTTCGGTCGATCTGTTGGTTCGAGAATTTCACCATTGTCTGTATCGGGAGAAAATCTATGCCGAGACACTTCCGCTTAGGCGTGCTCTCCTCGACGGTGTCCTCGGGCGATGACCGTATTTCCCCTTAAATTCAAACCGTTCGGGGCCGGCTATCTTTTTGCGGATGATGCGGGCGGTTACTTCAAAGCCGATGCCCGCTTTCTCAATCGCTATGCGACCGGAAAGCTAATAGCCGTGGATAGGGATTTTCTTGAAGCGAATGGTCATGCGTTCAATGAGATAGGCGACCCGGCCTATATGGGATTTGCCTACCGATGGGCCCAACGATTGCATCGGCCTCAAGAGCTGAATTACGTCATTCTGGTTCCGACCCTCCGTTGCAATTTGGCGTGTGCCTACTGTCAGGTGTCTCGGGTGAACGAGAGTACTTTAGGCTTTGATTGGACGGATGAGACGCTTGAGCGCGTTCTCCGATTTCTCGACGCCATGACTTCCGCGAGCGTCAAAATCGAGTTCCAGGGTGGCGAGCCACTGCTCCGATTAGACTTATTGGAGAAGGTTCGCGCTTTCGCTCGCCGCAAGTTCCAAGAAGTTTCCTTTACGGTATGCACCAATTTGCAATCGGTCTCGGAAGAAGCTTGGGATTTTCTGGATGCCCCGGACGTCCTCGTGAGTACGTCACTCGACGGCGAACTCTCGACGCACGAGCGACAACGAACCGTAAATGCCCACGATACACAGCAATTTGTATCGAACCTCAGCTATGCCATCGAGCGCTTGGGCCAGGGAAAGGTCTCGGCTCTCCCGACGCTGGACATCAACAATTTGCCGAGCGCTCCCGAGATCATTGATACGTTTGGTCGGTTCGGATTTCGCTCCATTTTCCTTCGACCCGTGAACCATCAGGGATTTGCTCGAAAACGATTTCAGACCACCGGTCTCGAAGACGAATGGAACACTTATCATGCCGATTTTATCGACGCTCTGATCGAGCACAATTGGACGGCTGCGCAGCCGGTCGAGGAGTTCTATTTCACCCACTGTCTGCGCCGGGTTCTGCGTGGCGGCCACAATCAGCACGTCGACCTTCGTAATCCGAATATTCTCGGGCGAGACTACATCGTTATTGACTACGACGGCACCTTCTATCCGACGGATGAAGCCAGGATGGTCACGAGGGTCGGACAGGTCGATCTTAGCATTGGCAATCTTTGGGGTGGCATCGATCAGTCCAAGCTAGACGTACTCAACGAAGAGTCTTCCAATTCATTCCATCCCGACTGCATCCATTGTCCATACCAAGCCGCATGTGGTGTGGACGTTGTTGACGATCTATCGCGTTACGGGCGCATCGATCTGCCGAAGGCGGACACAGCCTTCTGTCGGCGTCATACCGCAATCTTCGACAAGATCTTCGCGCTGCTCTATTCGGACGACGAGAAAGTCCAAAAGAGCTTCGCCGTGTGGGCCGGAATTCCAGAATTCGATCCGTCACTGGCGCCGGTACACACATGATCGATCTGCGGCTCAAGATCGATGACGTTCCAATCGACAATCCAAGCATCGTTCGCTTACGCACGGACGGGGTGGATGGTGAATATGATGCCCTCCTGATCGACAAAGATCAGGAAAGTCAAACCTTCGATCTCGCAGGCTACTCGCTTCGCGTCCACTGCGGTGCCGAAACTGATCTCAATGGTGACGTGCTGCTTCTAGTTCCTGGGCGAAAGTCAGCGCATCGATTGGTGCGATCACGGTCGAGACACAATACCTTCCTAGTCACCGAGCAATGCGATCAGCTCTGCGTCATGTGCTCGCAGCCTCCAAAGAAACATCACGCCGACCTCTTCGACCAGTTCACAGTCGCTGCCACCTTAGCGCCGGAAAACGCTCGGATCACGATATCTGGCGGCGAACCGCTGCTGCACAAACGAAGATTGTTTCAATTTCTTCTGGCCGCCGCAAAAGCCCGGCCGGATATCTCATTCCATGTTCTGACCAACGGCCAGTTTTTCGAACCAGGCGACAGCACGATGATTGATGAGATCGGAAGAGATCGCGTGTTGTGGGGCATTCCACTGTATGCGCCTTGCGCCGAACTTCACGACAGCATCGTTGGAAAGTCCGGTGCCTTTGAAACGCTGTCGCTGAACTTCGCGACACTGATGAGGATTGGGGCGGCCGTCGAGCTTCGCACAGTTGTCCTTCAGCAGAACTGGGGCGCGTTGCCTGAGCTTGCGAACTATGTCTCCACCAGGCTGCCATTCATCGATGTCTGGGCGATCATGCAGCTAGAGAACATCGGCTACGGCAAAATGAACTGGGCGCATTCGTTCAAGGATACGTCGCAGGATTTCGGCCAACTGCGCAGAGCCATCAACCTCGCGATGGGGCGCGGTATCCAAACTCTTCTTTATAATTTCCCTCTTTGCACTGTCCCTCCGCAGTACCGGCATCTGGCGCCAAGCACGATTTCAGATTGGAAGAACAAATTTTTGGCAGAGTGCAGCGGATGCTCGCTGTGCTCTACTTGTGGTGGATTTTTTGAATGGTATAAAGCTGATCAGGGGTTTGGGGGACTCTCACCACAATGAAGAAGCGCAAGATCTACCTGGTGCCGTCGTTGATCGCGGCCGGTTTTATGCCATCGAAGAGTGATGCAGCGCCGATCACCGGCCTTACCGAAAAGAAGCCAGCAACCACCTTGTTCGAACGGCTGCGGGTTAAGCAGGTCTACACCCTAGCGGGCCATAGCTCACATTCTAGCCACGCAAGTCATGCCAGTCACGCGAGCCACGCATCGTCATACGGTGGCGGCTATACCTTGCCGCGTGGGGACGACAACGACGGCACGACATATACGCCGCCTGACCCAACACCACGCTATTCGCCCAACCCTGGGCCCGTCATCAGAAGTTCCCCGACCATCCCGAACATACCGGCGACGACTTCAACTGGCTCCTATTCAACGCAGGTTTCGCCGGAATCTTCCTCTGTGAACCCAGAGCCACCGTTGAAGACGCTGCCAGGCAACTCGGGAAAATTTCGCCGTATCGTCATACAGGTCCAGACCGCTCTGATTGCCTTTGGTTATTTCGGCGGCCCGATAACAGGGCAGGTCGATGCCGCAACGAGGGGCGGGCTTAGTAAAATGCAGGATGCCTATGGTCTGAAGGTGACCGGAACGATCACGCCTCAGGTCCTAACGGCTTTTGGAATTTCAACGAACTGACCCGACGAGATCGGGGAGGGAGCGATGCGCTCGTCTATCTTTATTTCGGTCGTCATTTCATTGTTAGCGCTGACCGCCAGCCCCAGTCACGCAGCGATCAGATTTGCCCATGTAAAAGCAGCGAACAACGACATCTTGCTGATTGAAGGAGCGTTTGAAGCCACCGATCGTCCCGATAAGCTCGAAACCGAAATCAAGAGCAGCATTCCAAAATTCGTCGCGTTCAATTCGCTTGGCGGTGATGGAGATGCTGCTATCGGATACGGTCGAGCTATTCGTCGACTGAAGCTTTTGACACTGCAGGTCTCAGGTTCAAAATGCGAGGCTGCATGCTTACTCGCCTTTGTTGGTGGGACCCAGCGCTTTGCTGAAGATTCCTCTATGGTCGTGGATCGGACGCTTCTTTCGTCGGGAACACCTGGCCAGCAAACCAGCAGCGACAAATACAAATCCTATTTCACGGAGATGGGTCTCGACCCCAGCTTTCTTGCGTTCGTCACCGGTCTTGCTGACGGGGATCGGCGGGTGCTGTCGTTGATCGATATGGCTGGCTTCGGTCTCGTGACCGGCCAGCCCACGCCTTATGTGGCACCGACGGCGGAAGAGACGGTCGCATCGGAGGAGGTTCCCTCGGCAGCATTGAACGAGGCTGCGCTTCAGTTCTTTCAGGACATGCAGCGAACCTGGTCCACAAACGAAGGAATGTCGTTCCTCGCAAGCAATTACGGAGATTCGGTTCTCTATTATGGCTCCCAGCGCTCAAAGGCAGATGTCCTACAGGAGAAGCAGCAGTTCGCGATCCGCTGGCCCATGCGCATCTATGCCGTTCGATCCGGCACCGCGCACGCAGCATGTTTTGACATCTGCACCATCTTCGCCGTGGTCGACTGGTATACCTACAGCCCCGCACGCAAAAAATCATCCTCGGGCGCGGTGAATGCGGTCATGACATGGGACCCCACGACCCATAAGATTCTGGCTGAGAACGGTAAGATTACGACCAATGACAAATCGGTAGCTGGACCAGATCGGATTATTCGTCGGTGGCTAACCGACAGCTCTGCGTGCTCGCTGTCATACTCACAGGACGCCTGCAATTCACAAGCGCTGCTTCTGACACAACTGGGCAACAGTGGTTGGTGCCGCAAACCCGATGCGACTTGGGGGCCGTGTACCCCTCAATAAGTTACCGGCCACCTAGCCGGGGGGTAGGCGTGAACGTATTTTGCATCTTGGGTGCTGCCGCCTGAAGCGAGACCGGACGTTGAGCAAGCAATTCCTTTGGCACCCATCCCATCGCTGACGCACCACCAGAGACATGGACCCATCCACCTTCCGTCTCAAGAACGGCCAGCAAAGCATTCTTCCCGACTGCGGCGACCGGAATGTAATTTGCGCCGGGCCCATCCCTCAACTGGAAGGGCTGCCTGAGGTAGGCGAACTTCAGCTCCCGTGGGGCTATATAAGGCGTGACGGGAGATTCGGATGCAGTAGCGACAGGAGACGCATCGGGTGCGGTCGCTGCTGCCGCAAGGGTCTCGAAGGTAGCGGGATCAGGCGTTGGCTCCTGATTAATTTGCGGGAGATCAGGTGTCTGGGACGGCCCCGCATTTGTCATTTCCGACGTCTCATCATTCGAGGCTTGGGTGAGGGGGGCGACCTGACTAGGGCTGGAAGCAGAGCTCGATGCGGGCGAGGCTGGTGTCGCTGGTCCGCTGGATGGCAACGACGTGACTTGCTCTGAATCGGTAGTAGAGGCGGCGGGTGTCGCAAGTGTGGACGATGACGATGCGACTTGTCCTGAACCAAAGGCAATAGCGGACCGCGTTGTCATAGGCTTAGTCGATTGTTCGGCGTGTTGGAATGCAGCGATAGCAATAGGAAGTCCGAAAATGCCGCCAATGATGAAACCTATTGCAGGCATATTGCTCTTTAGCTTCCGCTCGGTCGGCACAAGCGAGCTTGGTGTCACTGCTGGCGATGTGGGCGTTTGGTCCGATGGAATAGTTTTCGGCGTTTGCGAGGCCTCGGTCTTTGCTTTCCCCAAAGCTTGGCAACCCGCGACAAAGTCAGCTAGCTTTCCTACTTGCGAAAACTCCAGCACTTCATTCAGGCCGCTGTCGCTTTGCAGATGCAGGGTATCGTAGAGACAGATGGGCAGTTTTCGGTTATTCCGAAAACGCCGATCAGGCCCGCCACTCTTGTTCGGGTGCTGCCAAGTATGGTCGACGACCTTCGCGTCACGGGGTACATGCCCACCCTCGATGAACCGTGACTCCTGCCAGCGAGTGCGGAGATCGGAGTACGACACCGCCCCGAAACGCGAATTGTGGGCGACTAAAGCAACGTCAGGCATGAAATAGATGATCTGTTTGCCAACGTGCATCGAGGGCGGCGTGATATTGCTTTTGATCACCTTGGGCAACGCGTAGACCAGCTTCGTGGAAGTGCGCTTGACCAGGTGTGAGGCACCTGCGTTCCTTTTCCAGGTCGTCAGATCGTTAATCGCACCACCAGCCTCGATATGCCATTTTCCTACGCATGCACGTAAGCCGTCGAATGCCGCGATTGTCTCCTTGTAGGCCGCCTCAACTGGCCCATCGATATCATAGAAGAGAACTGTCGACCGACGATAGGAGTCGAGCCATGCTCCGATCGCCCAGGCGGGCAGGTCAGCAAGCAGCACCCAAATACCCACCGTTGGTATTTTCGCCAGTAGGAAAATGCCGACAACGGCAAAAAGCCATCCGAAAATGGTGGCGAGTCTCCACTGGTTGGCCTTCGCATTGATTTCGTCGAGCAACTCGCCGAAGTTCTCGTCGCGCATCGACAAGACGTCTCCGGACTCAATCTCGACCATCTTAACGGCGGATTGTTCGAAAGTGACCCGAGCGGGAGGGGACTCGTGAGTGGTCCTCTGTCGACGTTTGCCAGCACTGCTGAGTGACGCTCGATAATACAGGCCGCCTTGTCCGGCGTGGATGTAGTGGCCCCGGGGTCCGGTACCGACCCGCAAGCCTTTCACGCCAACCGAGACACCGACACCGCCCTTGGAGAAATTAAATCGGAATGGTCCCGCCTTTACTGACTTGCGAATGTAAAATGGCACCTTAGCCCCCAAATCCTGCAACGGGTGGATGCTACAGGAATTTTCCGCTGCAACGAAAGGGTTTGTAGTCGAAAGCCTGTGATTTGGGAGCCGAGAACTTGTCCACAGATCAATCCTACCTTGACGTCAGGCATAGCTAGGGTACGGCGCCGCCCGCGATTGGCCCCTAGCGCTCATTCACGAGGTTGCGGAGTGGCGCCAAAGGCAGACTGAGCTGGTCCGATATCGACAGCCGGTTGCTCTTGAGCGGGCAGCTAAGGTGCGGAAAGACCGCTTTTGCACGCAGTCGCCAATGCTCTCGATGCAGATTTATCAGGCCTATCCATAGCCGGGGATTTATCATCCACGGGAGCGGCGATGGCGTGCAAAGATGGAGCGGCTGGAATATCCGGAACTGGCCCCGAGGGACGCGAGACAGGCCACCGAGGGCCGTGACCTAATTCAATTCGGGATAGTTGTGGCAGGGAGCGAACCTGTAGGCGTGCTTCCAGATACCCTGGTTTCGCTGGAGCAGCGCGGGTGGGTAATTCCGGCAATTTTGTGTTTTCGCCACGCTTCCTTCCGAATCTCGCCGTCTTTCGTTCGGTCTTACAGCTGAGCAACAGCCGACAAACTGTCTATGAGTTCCATAATGTATGTTACGCCACATTGTAGTGTAAGAGCTATTTAGTAATGCGACAGTCTCGCCTTTCGACGCACTGGTCAAATCCAACGTTGGGAGCAAGGATGACGATCTTCAGCCTGGTCGAGACCATGAACGGTCGGAGTCGTGATGTCTTGTTTGATCACCATGTCGCAGAAAGAGTTGCATCGTCTTGAACTTATCCAGAAGATCCGTGACCAACGCCTAAGCGTTGTCCAGGCTGCCGAACGGCTCGACCTCAGTCGAAGTCAGGTCCATCGGCTGCTGCGGGCCTATGACCGGGATGGTCCGGCCGGCCTTGTTTCAAAGAAGCGATCACGACCAAGCAACCGGCGCCATAGCGAAGAGTTTCGCAATGCGGTGCTGGATCTGATCCGCGAGCGCTATCTGGATTTCGGTCCGACGCTGGCACGCGAGAAGCTGCTCGAGTTGCACCAGATCTCGGTCGCCAAGGAGACGCTGCGGCAATGGATGACCGAGGCTGGTATCTGGATTTCGCGTCGTGAACGCAAGAAACGGGTTTTCCAGCCACGTGGTCGGCGCGACTGCTTTGGCGAACTGGTGCAGATCGACGGATCGCATCACTGGTGGTTCGAGAACCGCGGCCCCAAATGCGCGCTGCTCGTCTATATCGATGACGCCATCGGCAAGCTATTGCACCTGCGTTTCGCCGGATCGGAGAATACGTTCGACTATCTGCATGCGACAAAGGATTATCTGCAGCAGTGGGGCAAGCCGTTGGCTTTCTACAGCGACAAACATGGTGTCTTTCGATCGACGCATCCGTCGAAGAAGGACAGGACAAGCGGTCTGACGCAGTTCGGCCGGGCGCTTTATGAGCTCAACATCGATATCATCTGCGCCAACACCCCTCAGGCCAAGGGTCGGGTGGAACGTGCCAACCAGACATTGCAGGATCGGCTTGTGAAGGAATTACGGCTTCGCGGCATTGATACGATCGAAGCTGCCAATTCCTATGCGCCTGAGTTCATTGCGGATTTCAACACTCGCTTTGGCAAGCAACCACGCAATCCAAAGGACATGCACCGACCGCTGGCCAACCACGAGAACCTCGATGGTGCCATGTGCCGGAAGGAAGTCCGCACGCTGTCGCAATCTCTGACGCTACGCTACGACAAGGTGTTATTCATTCTCGATCCGACCGAGATTTCCAGGCCACTGGCTGGCCAGAAAGTGATCGTCTGCGACTACCCGGACGGACGGCTCGAGATCATGCACGAGAGCTTTTCCCTGCCCTACAGGACCTTCGATACGTTGCGCTCGGTGCATCGTGCGGAGGTCGTCGACAACAAGCGGCTGGAAGACATGCTGTCGATCGTCGCCGAGTTGCAAGCCGGCCGAGAACAGCAACGCAGCAAGAGTGGTCCCCGACGCACTGGGCAGAAGGATCATATGTTTGGCATTCGGGACGGTAGCACAGCCAACGGCTATCAGAAGCGGGGACGCAAGCCGAGGACAGATTACATGAACGATCCGGCGGTGATCGCACGGCGAGAGAAAGCGTTATTGAGGCAACCAGCGGCGGAATAAAGATCGTCAGTGCACGCCGATGTCGCTTTGCGTATCCGATTCCAGCTGCAGGCATGCGGACCAAAGCGGTGTCTTGTGGAAGGATCCGTCCTGGAAGAGTGTGAGGCCCTCTCTTGCTTCATAGAGCAAGCCGAGCCAGCACAAGCGCCGTAAGACGCCGTATTTTAGATCGGATTTCAGCTTCCAGGCTTCCAGGGTCATTTCGGTTTCCGAAAGAGGCGCCAGATCTGGATAGAGGATTTTCACAACCTCCATTGGCGTGCAACCTTCTCTGGCCTTGATATTGAGAAGATTGAGGAACATGCGCCACCAGCGTAAACGCGCTCGGACCTCCTCTTCCCGCTCGGTGGCGTGGACATACGAATAGAGATAATCCGTCGCGACCAGATCGAAGAAGGCTTGCGGGTTCACCAGAAACTCCCGGCCGCGTCTGGTTGGCAGCAGCACATCCTTTTTCCGGCGAAGAAGCTTCAGATGATGGGTCATGTCGCGCACGACCCAGAGCGGCGGCATGTCGCGTTCATTGAGCACCTTGTGCATGCTGTAGAGGTCTTCGGCTGTAAAGTCGGGCCAGAGGAAGTTAACAGCGGCCCAATGCACGAACTTGCGGTTCATGGCGCCGGTTGCCGTCAATCCTATGCCCCCCTCACCGTCAGCATAGGCAACCGAAAGAAGCATGCCGCGAAGAAGTGGTGACAGCGCGGCGATGTCGACGTCACCTTGCAGGTTGATTTCCGGAAGCATCGTGCGGCTTTGATCCCCAACTGCGCCATGCAAGTGCTAGCGAGTATCGAGCGGTAAAAGAACAATTGCCAGTGAGAAAGCTAAAGCCGAAGGGGAATGTTATCACCCGCCCCCGCTCCGCCCTTTCAACCCGGCCCAGCCGGCCGGATCGGGGGCTGATTGTCAGAGCCAGTGTCGCATTTCTAACTGGCTGACAATGTCGCGCGTCTAGCCAGCTTTGACATGTAGTGTAGCCGCAAAGTTAAAGTGTCCTGATCCTGCAAAGTTAGAATGTCACTCTCCCCGGTTTTGATGACCTGGGAGATTGCGGATGGGATTGATAGCGATGAGCGAGCGCGACCTGCAGCGGATCGAGATTTTGTCGAAGGTAGTCGCCGGCCGCATGACGTTGGTGTCGGCGGCACATGTGCTTGACCTGAGTACGCGCCAGGTGCGTCGGCTGCAGGATCGGCACGGACGGCGCGGCGTCGATCCGCCACAAGGCAATCGGCCGGCCGTCGAACAATCGGATCAGCGACGGTGTTCGACACTATGCGGTGACGCTGGTTCGCGAACGGTATGCGGATTTCGGGCCGACGCTGGCGGCCGAGAAGCTTGCCGAACGCGATGGATTGCGTGTGTCGCGCGAGACATTGCGCAGCTGGATGTCGGATGCCGGGCTTTGGCTGTCGCGCAAGCAGCGGCGGACGTTTCATCAACCGCGGCTGCGGCGCGAAGCCTATGGCGAACTGGTGCAGATCGATGGGTCCGAGCACCGTTGGTTCGAGGATCGCGGGCCGCCTTGCTCGCTGCTGGTGTTCGTCGACGATGCGACCGGCAAATTGATGCAGCTGCGCTTTGTGCGTTCGGAGAGCACCTTCAGCTATTTCGAGGCGCTCGAACTTTACCTGAAGGATCATGGTGCGCCGATCGCGTTTTACTCCGACAAGCATACGGTGTTCCGCGTCCCTAAAAAGGACGCCAAAGGGGGCCAGGGCATGACCCAGTTCGGGCGGGCACTGTGCGAGTTAAACATCGAGATTCTTTGTGCAAATTCGAGCCAGGCCAAGGGCCGGGTCGAGCGGATGAACCGGACGCTGCAGGACCGATTGGTCAAGGAGCTGCGGCTGGCCGGGATCGACACGATGGAGGCCGGCAATGCGTTTTTGCCGGACTTCGTGGAGGATTACAATGCGCGGTTTGCGATCGCCCCTGCGCGATCTGACGACCTGCATCGACCGCTGAATCTGGCGGCAGATCGACTGGCCGCGATCCTGTGCAAGCGCGAGCAGCGCTATGTCGGCGCGCAGCTGACGTTTTCGTTCGAGCGCCAGCGGATCATGCTGCAGGAGACCGAGGTGACGCGCGGGTTGGCTGGTCGCTATGTCGAGACCTATGCCTATGCCGACGGTCGGCTGGATGTGCGTTGGAAAGGCTATTCCCTGCCCTACACGGTGTTCGACAAGGACCAGCGGGTGACGCATGCGGCGATCACCGAGAACAAAAGGCTTGGCGATGTGCTGGCCTATATCAAGGAACGACAAGAGCAGCATTTGAAGCCGAAGGTGAAGACCAACAGCGACAAAAATGGCTACGTCAAACGGGCTCGTGGACCGGGCCGGCGGAAGGACTTCATGAGTAATCCGGCGGTGATTGCGCGGCGGGAGAAAGCGCTGTCGCGGCGGCAAGGTACGGAGTAGCTGTCGATTGGATAGTCTCAAAGCTAAAGCCGAAGAGGTGTGTTTACCACCCGCCCCGATCTGATCTTGCAACCCGGACCAGCCGGTCAGATCGGGGCTGGTCGTCGTGCCGTGCGGATCCGGAAGTGACATTTTAACTTTGCGCGCAAACGGACATTCCAACTCCTCCGCCACATGTAGTGTAGCGGCTATTTAGTAATGCGACAGTGAGCGTCGCCGTATAATTTTGGACTGCGGTCACGCGTTCTTGGACTGAGCACCCACAATTTTGGATTCCCGCAGAGCCCTCCTCGAGGCTCTTTTGCGGTCGTTCAAACCGGCGCCGGCAATTCATCTCAGGAGCTGCGAATCCCAGTGGCTGGCCCGGCAAATTTTTTTCGAGACGGACGAACTTTTTTTCAGAGTAACAGAAAAAGCGGCACCGACGACACCACAGTCTAGTCGAGGTATTGCTGAGTATCTCGAGGGATTTGTGTTTATTGTGTTTGAGTTCGACAGTTTAGCTCGGAAAAACTACTTCAAGCGGCCTCTTCAGTGGTCCGAAAAGCGACCAAACGGGAACAAATTCGATCATGTGTACCACCTGCTTGTACCACATTTCTGGTCGCCTCTGAGACGGCGAAAACTCGTTTTCTTCAGCTGGTTGGCGCAGCTTTCTCAAACGGGGGACCGCATTTGCGCCACCATGCGAGCACACGAAAGCAAAGTGGTACATCAATATGTACCACTTTTCGCCGATCAGGCCCCAATCAGCGATACCGGTACACGTCGAAGCTTGCGCGAGGCTTGCGTGACGCCGTGCGAGGTCGTCGCGATTCCATTCCCCGCCTCCCGCCGATGACTGGTTCAGATCGTGAGGACCGTGAGATCGCCCGGATCGTTGAGAGACCACAGACGGCCCTTTCGCCGAAGCTTTCCCTGGATGGTGATGGGCTGCCCTTGCCGATGGGCTTCCACGGCGACCAGATAGCGGGCCGGGTCGAGACTGATGGAGACCTTGACCATTCCCAGGTTTGGGCTGTCCCAGTTTACCTGAATGACCCGGTCGGCGTCGTCGTCCATAAGGTCTGAAGGATTCCCTGCCGCATGCAGGTTTACGATCCGGCCGAAGATCGACACTTCGGCTTCCGTGTCGTCCTTTGCAAGACGGGCCGCGGCGTCCTTCAGAATGTCGCGGTAGCGGGTCTCGATCTTGAACGGCGCGGGCAACGGCGCCTCGGGCTCCCACTCCGGGGAAAGGACGAAGGAAAGCTCGATCCGAGGGATTCCTGTTCCTTCGATGATCCCGACCAGCTCGTTGCACATGTTGGCGTTCAGGCCCTCGGGCGCGGACAGAATGGGTTCGAGATCATCCTGGGCATAGGCCGTCTTCAAGGATTCAAGGCCAACGGCAATTCGTCGGAGGGTCTTCCTGCCGAGCGGCAATTCCGGTGCCGCGAAGGGCATCAGCGTCTGGTCGTTCAAGCCCACCGGAGATTCGATGGCGAGACCGAAGCTTCCTTTGAAGGTATGCGCGAAGCGGCATCCGTCCGCGAACTCTTTGGCTTCCTTCACCGTGCGGCGGAACGAGCGGGCGCCTGTTATCACCGTCGTCGCCGATGCGGCGATGACGCCTTTCATGCCGTTCAAATAGGATCTTGCGGCCCTTAGTTCGATGGAATCGTGCCTCAGATAGTCATCCGGCACCGTGGCAAGGATCTTGTCGAAGCTCAGCGAAACGAGCATGGCGCGCAGGCCCGATTCCGTCAGCTCGTAAACCTGCCTGACGGTCTCCAGCGCCGCCGCCAGTTCGGCATGGTCTGCATCCTCGCCGGCACTCTCCGTCGAGAAGAATATGTTCACGGCAGGACGTCCGTCGTCTTCGGCGCGCACGAACCGGGTGAGCGCGCCGTCCCTGCTCTGCTGCTGCTTCCATCCCTGCCGAACGAGGTAGCGCATGATGGATTGCTTGGTCACGTCCATGGCGTCACACCCCGAACGCTGAGAAGGCGGCTTCGAGCCGCTTTCGATTGTCGTCGAGGATGGTCGTCAACGTCGACACGTTCAGCAGGTTGCGTCGAGGGAAGCTGATCTGCCGCGTCGTGTTCTCATTCTCGATCCGAGGCCCTGTCACGGTCGTGAAGTAGCAGCACTTGCGGAGAAGAAGCGAGTCTTCGGAAAATTCCATCCACTCGTCCTCGTTATCCGGTAGACACATCAAGATCAGGATCGCTGGAACGGCGCCGGGGCCACGGCCCGCGAGCTTGTTGTACGCCTTGGACTTCATGCTCCATTGGACGTCGTCGCCGGCTACCTTCCAATCCTTCGAGCATTTTAGCTGGAAGTCGATCGTGTAGCCCGCCTTGACCAGGTTCTGCTTTCCGGTCGCGGGATCGGTCTCGACCCTCGCGATGAGGTCTAGCTGCCCGTCGAATCCATAGTCGAACTCGTCCTTCATGCTGAGCCAGACGCGAGCCGCGGACGACAGTGCCTGCACGTAGGCGCGGCTCAATCCTTCCTGCGCATGGTTCTTCGTTAGCAAGATGTCCCCGTCCCGCGAATCGTCGCCGGCATGTTGCGTCGAAATGGTTGAAACTTCGTTCCGCGCGAATCCTTGTTTGTATCGCCTTTGATCCTATTGAAGGCTCCGCTCGATCAACGACCTGATCTCGTCCGCGGTCATGGCGTTGTGTCTCCCGTTCCAGTTTTCGTTGGTGTGGTTCCACATGCTCCCCTGGGAGACGATCAGCAGCTTTCCGGAGAGCAGCCGCAGGACTGTCTTTGCGTCTTCAGGGACAGGCACCTCGTTGCCATCCTCGTCATGCCGCCAGACACCATGCTCCATCAGGCCGTAGTCGTAGTCCTCTCCGTCGATCCGTGCGATCTGCTCGGAATACTCGTCGACGGTTTCGTAGATGCCGGTCGGCTGCATCCGCCGCAGCTCAAGGAGGAAGAAGGACTCGATGGGTGCCTTCTCGATGTACTCGAACCGCAGGACCCTTGGCGCCGTCTCTAGCAGGCCGGTCTCGCTCAGATCGAACATCAGCTTGCTGCCGTCGTCATGAACCTCGACGCCTTCGAGAGGCAGATGGCCGTTCGGCGGCAGAAACGAATAGTTTCCGACCATAAATGGCCGAAGGACTTCCGCGCAGTCGTAAGGATCCGTCCATGATCTCGATGTCGGCGGCGACGACCCGAAGGCGGAGCGGACGGCGTCTTTCCAAAGGACGTCGAGGCGTTGCTGGTATTCCATACGCTTTTTCTCAAACTCATCCATGCCGAATCTCCTTTTCTAGCACGCTAGGACGAAAGGCCGTTCGCCCAAAGTGAAACCTTCAACCATCGGACGATCACCAGCGGCGCAGTAACAGGAGAGGAATCACACGTCGGATATGTCGGCCGGTGCGAAATTAGGCCAGCATAAACTCTGCGGGGTCAGGAAGGTGAAAGATCACACTTGATCTTCAACCCCTGGTAACAGACAAATCATACGTTGCTGATGCAACACAGGGGGAGTCTTTGGGTCTATCAACGCTATCGGATGATCAGCTCCGGAGGGAGTTCGAGCGCGGCCGAGACGATCTTTCCATGCTCGAAGCGATCAACAACGAATTGAACAAACGCGATACCGACGACGCATTCGAACTTCAGCTCGATGTCGTCGGCGTTCTGGCCAAGCTCAGAAAGACAGCCAAGCCACCATCGACGCCTGCAAAGCCGACCTCGATGCCAGCGGACGCACTCGTGCGATGGAAGCTGTCCTACCTTGGACGCCGTGGACTTGAAGCACCCGACGGACGGCCGCTCCATCGATATCGTATGAGCGATAACGAGTATGCGGAAATCCGAGAAATTTTACGCGCAACAACCGGCCGCCTGTTGCGGGAAGACGGCGTCGCTGCGAGCTTGTTTGTTGCGTTCTGTGCGGAATGGTTTCGTCGAGAGTCCACCAGTCTTTTCTTGAAATGGGATTCCCTGAACCTCGACGTCCTCAACGACGTGCCTCATGACGCGCGCCGGCGCCTCGCGGAAGCCGGCCTGAGGTACTGGAAGCGCCCTCTCCTAAGATTCGACAACGGTCGCGAATTCTTGCTCTCCCTCGCATTGGAAGGCGGGATATCGGCCCATGTGATCGCCGATGGCGGCTCAACGTGGCTCTCTGAATACCTTCGGGCCATCATGCGCTTTTCGCTCATGGACGGTCACGCCGACCACGTAAAAGGTTACGCGCACGACATGTCGGAGATGATCCGCAAGTCCTACAAACAGGAAGGATTCGTGGATCTATGCGCCGAACTCGTTCTGACCTTGCTCGAGTGGCGCAGGACGGTGGAGACAGCGCCGAATGGTGTCGACCCTATACAGTTTCTCGACGCGCACAGCCCGGACTGGAAGGCGTCGCTTCCAATCTTCATACCCAGCAACGACGACCACATCGCGCGCCGGCTGCTCAACGGTCTACTTGTTGAAAAAGTGGAAACAGGACCCGTTGGCAGCGGCGTCGGCGCGGATCGTTACCTCGTTCTCGAAAACGATCGGTGGCGGCCGGCGTTGCTGCTCAATGCACGTGGAGATATTCCGGCAGGCAAGCTCCCCGGCATCTCCTCGAAGGGTCGATGGAAGGCCGGCCCCTCGGGGAAGCTGGCGGACTTTCTTCCGAGCCAGTTGGCGCTATTCGAGCCCCCGACCGAACACGAGAAGACATGGCGCGTTCGCCCCACGACACAGCTAGACCGGCTGCTTGTCGGATTTGGTTTCAACGAACCTGTCACCATCAATCTAACGTGCGGATCTGACGTGCAGCCCTTTCCTTGGCCCGGCGGCTCACCGGTGGTCGGGAAGATCATGGCGTTTGTCGCCGAGGGGGCCGATGTCCAATCTCAGAAAAAGCTGAGGCTGGCCAAGGTTGGTTCAGCCAGCCTTCCAGCGGCCACGGTCTACGTAATGGCACCTGCGGACTGGATCGTGACAACGGAGGAAGGAACCGCTCTTTCTGCGAGCTGGCCAGGCTACGCCGGGACGCTTGTCCACGCGGTCGCCGGCACGGCCTACTTCCAGAAGCCGGGCGCAACTTTCGGAGAGCGTTACAGGATAGAGGCCGGGAAGGACGAGAGGCATGAAAGTCTGTCACTGACGTCCGTGGAAGCATCTCCTCTCCAGTCGATGGAAGAACTCGAGATCTTCGAGGGTCCCGTGACGATCGAGATCGCCTGCCCCTCCGGGACAAGACAGATCCGCCCGAACGAAGTCCTGATACGTCAGCCCGGTGGCCCTTGGGTCCCGGTGAACGACCGTCGGGTCTGTCGCTTCGGCGTTTTCGACATTTCGTGGCGCGACCCGATCGCGAACATCCAGCTCGAACGCCGTCGCATCGCGATAATGCCCATCGGCGCGCGCCTTAAGGGAAGGATGGTCAGCAGCGTCGAGGCACAGGTCGTTCAAGAGAAACTGGAAGGATGGAACGTCAGCCTTGAGTCGACCGAGGTGAAGGCAACCTCGCTGCGCGAGGGAGAATACCGGCTCGCGTTCGCCCGCCGGCCCCGCTATCGGGTCGATGCAGTTTTGCGCGCTCCCGGCGGGCAGCCCTTCAAGGTGTCCGTTCCCATCAAGAGCCGGCTTGCCTCGGTGATCTCCAGCGACGGAGAAATCATTCAGCCTGGCCAGGAGATCGACGTCACCGCGCTCCGTGGAGCGATCGCCGAGTCGTCCTCGAAAGCGACGCTGACGCTCACGCCCCGGAACGAACGGTCGAATACTCTTCAGTTCAGCTTCACCGGAGAGCTTCCGCTTTCCGTGTTGAAGCCGGTCGTCGAAGAACTGATGGCACGCATCAGCGAGCAGGACGCGGTTCTCGACATGGACTTCATCGGGGATGCGAGGACATCGATCAGGGTCAAGCGATATCGATACTCTCCCCCTCACTACCGAGACGGGACGATCGTGCTCGGCCAGGCGATGCCCACCGACCCCGTCGTCCGGATGATCCTCCGGCCCGCCGAAGAACACGCCCTGAGATCCAACGCCGATGGCACGTTTGCGTTGCCCGATTTCTGCGAGGGGTCATGTCTTGTCTACGTACGGGACGGGCCAGACGTCGTCTCCAGACCGCTCCTTGTTCGGCTTCCGGCCGGCGATGTGGGCGAATCCCATTTCCGCTCCGCACTTTTCGCCCCTGATACCAGGACCAGACTGGAGAAGTTCGACGAGGCCATCGTCCAGTTCGAAGCTGGAACGTTGCCGCCCGACGACGTCAACTACCTTCTCGATCTCGCCAGCAATCTGAACGGTCTCCCCGCGGCGGCATTCGACGTCCTCAAAGTCATGGCACGACGGCCGCAGTCGATGCTCCGCCTCTTGTTCAAGGCAGGGGACGATGCGCAGAGACAAGCCATCTGGGCGCTCCAGGACCAGTTGCCATTCCTGTGGCTGTCCCTGCCATCGAGAGCGTGGCGGGACATTCTCGTCGCCGAGAGAGAAGAGTTCGAAACCGCGCTTTCGCTAGTACAATTGCCCCCGGAGAAGGTCTTCGAATTCCTGGCCAACCGCGTCAGGTCTCTGTGTGACTCGCTTCTGTCCCTTGAACCTGCACTCGCCGCGGTTCTCGACGTCGGAGGCGTGAAGGCGCAGCCGACGTTGGACATGGTGCTGATGGAATACGTACGCGATCAGCATCTTTTCGACGACGAGACGTCTCATCGGAACACCATCCGGAATCCTGTGCTGGAACTGTTGTCGCAATCCTCCATCCGCCTGCCGTCGGAGTTCGAAAACCACAGCGTGGCGGAATTCGAGGGCATCGCGGTTCCTGCATTTCTCGCGGCTGCCGCGACTGGCAGAATTGCATCGAGCGGACTTTCAGATGTCGTGGTGCGAAAAACCCTCCGCGAGCACGGCCGTTACGTATCGTTCGCCTACCCGCATCTTCTACGTTTCTATGAGGCCCTTTCTTGAAGCCCTTTAACACGCTTTCCGATATTCGTCGTAGATCTGCCGAAGCAATCATCGCTCAGTCCGGGATCAGGAACGTGGCCCTCGCCGACCACATGCGGCGCATGTTCGGCTCCGACGCGCCCGATGCAGGCGCCCTGCTCCAGCAGCCGGTCATCGAAGGATCGCATCCGTACGTCGCCGCCAAAAAGACGATGTCCGAAGTCGAGGCATCGGTGCTGCATCCTCGCTTCGTCTCGATGCTGGACGAGATTGCACCGTCGAACGACTATCGGTTCCCCAAGGGGCGCCGTCCCTTTGCTCATCAGTTGACCGCCTGGGAGCATCTAGCCGGCCGCTCGACCCCTCAGTCCCTCCTGGTCACCTCGGGAACCGGTTCGGGCAAGACGGAATGCTTCCTGTTCCCGATTTTGAGCGACCTTATCCGACAGCTCGATGCGACGAGCACGCCGCTCGAAGGCGTTCAGGCAATCATGCTATATCCGTTGAACGCGCTGATCGAAAGCCAGCAGGAACGGCTCTCCACCTGGACGGCGCCGTTCGGCGGAAAGATCAGGTACTGCCTCTACAACGGCAACCTTCCGCAATCCGAACCGAACTCGGTTCGTCGGGAGACACCTGAGAAGCTCAGGGATCGCGAGCAGCTACGAGCTAGTCCGCCCCCGGTTCTGGTTACGAACATCACGATGCTCGAGTACATGCTCGCACGCAGCGAGGACCAACCGATCATCGAGAAATCCAAGGGAAAACTGAAGTGGATCGTTCTTGACGAGGCGCACTCGTTAGTGGGCGCCGCCGCGGCTGAGATTGCGCTACTGCTGCGTCGCGTTCTTCTGGCCTTCGAATGCAAACCCGAAGAGGTTCATTTCGTGGCGACGTCGGCCACGATCGGGAGTGGCGACGACATACAGGCGCAGCTCAAACGGTTCCTGGCCGACGTGGCGGGGATCGAGCATGCGAACGTGCATGTCGTCGAAGGTCACCGCCAGCTTCCCGGCCGTCCTTCGAAACGCGGGAGGATCACCGACGTCGAAGCCCTTTTCGACGCTCGACCCGAAGAGCTTTATGAAGCCCTCGCGGCCGACGATCGCGTATGGAGCCTCATTTCCGATCGACTGTTCAAGGAGCCGCTGACACTTGCCGAATTCGAACGGTCCGCGCAGTCGCTGGGTCTCGACGCTGAGCGGTTCCTGACGCTGCTATCGAGCGCGGTCAGGCCGCATCCCGACGCGAAGGAGGACGAGGAGAGGCTTGCGCCCGTGCGTGTGCACAGTTTTGAGCGGGCTGTACCCGGCTTGTGGACCTGTGTGAACGATGGCTGCCCGGCGTCGCCCGCTGGCTGGTCCTTCGGCGCAATATATCTCGATCGCTGCGACTTGTGCCCGGCGTGTAGCGCTCCGGTGCTGGAGATCGTGAGCTGCTCGGAGTGCGGCGAGGTCCTTCTCGAGGCAGTGGAGCTCCCGAATGATCGGATCCGTGGTACGCGACGCGACCTAGGCAAGGATGAGTTCGAAGCAGAGGCGACGAGAGAGGACGACGGCACAGGCGACGACGCGGATGACGAGGCCGACGACGCCGAGCAGGAGTTGGTCGAGGATCTGGTGGGTACCGAGATTCTGATTGGCGTAGCGGCCGGCCCCGACTTCAGGCCGTTGCACCTCTCGAGAACCGACTGGAGGATCGAGGCCGTTGCATCGCCAAGCTCCGCGTCAGTCTACTCGGCCTTGAAGCAGGACTCATGCCCCTGCTGCCAGTCCGCCGCCGCGAGCGGCATCGACAAGCTACTTCGCCCCGTTCGCTTCGGAGCGCCGTTCATGATTGCGAGCGCCGCACCGATCCTTCTCGAAGGAGTCGACGCAGAGGTGGATAGGGAAGTCTCGCCGTCGCAAGGACGGCGCGTCCTATCATTTACGGACAGCCGGCAGGGGACGGCCCGCATGTCGGCAAAGATACAGGCCGAGGCCGAGCGAAACTTCGTCCGCTCGTTCGTATACCATACCGTCCAACATTCGCTTCAAGCCGGGACCTCGGTCGACACGTCCGAGATAGAGAAGACGATAGCAAGCCTCGAGCCGGTCGTTGCCGCCACCAGGGACCCCAACCTCCAAAATCTGCTCGACCAGCAGAAAAAAGCACTCGCCGACGCATCCAAGCCATCACTGGAGGGCGTGGCTTGGGACGATGTGGTCGCACGCCTGTCGCAGCGGAAAGAGGTCGGTCAGTGGGTGAAGGAAGTTTGGGAGCCTCGCGATCCGGGACTGTTCAACGACAGCAGGAAGCTGGCTGACTTTCTCCTGCTCCGAGAATTCGCGAGACGTCCGCGAACCGCGCTCTCTCTCGAAAGCCTGGGGCTCGCGCGGCTCCGCTTCGCCGCGATCGACAAACAGACTGTCGTACCGCCCGCCTTCGCGCGACATGGAAAGGGGATCGAGGACTGGCGCGCTTTCCTATACGCCATCACGGCGTTCTTCCTGCGAGGCAATTCCGCCGTCGCGATCGATCCGGCGGTCATGCATTGGATCACGCCCAGAGCCAAGATGCGGGCTTTGCGCGCGCCGGGCAGAACCACTGATGGCGAGCGGCGGTTCCTAGGGTGGCCGGGAATTCCGAAGAAGGGGAATCCTTCGACGCCTCAGTTGCTCCTGATGAGCGGACTTGGGCTTGATCAGTCGCGGCCAGATCACCGCGCCGATTTCGAGGAGATATTCGACAGGGCATGGCATCAGCTTCAGGCAGTGTTCAACAGCGATCCGGATCGCCCTGCCCTCGACCTGCGCAAGGCCCACATCGCGCCCCTGCGCGACGGCTATTTCTGCGCACTGACGCGTAGAATTGTCGACATCGCCCCATTCGGCTCAAGTCCGCTCGTCCGGGCGTCTAGGCATTCCGCCTGCCGCGTGGCAGAGCCTAGGAAGATGCCCAGTCTTCCCGCGGTTCTGCTCGGCGACGTCGACTTCGACGAAGGTCGGCGGAAGATCCGCGAATGGCTTGAGGGCTCCGAAGAGGTGAAGGGTCTGCGGGCAGATGGTGCTTGGAACAACATTTCGGACCGCGTCGCCCTGTTCGCCGATTACTCACGGTCTGCCGAACATTCAGCCCAGCAGGACGCCTCCGTCCTCCAGCATTACGAGGCGCAGTTCAAAGCGGGCAAAATCAACATTCTGAACTGCTCCACGACGATGGAGATGGGCGTCGACATCGGATCGGTATCGACGGTCCTGATGACTAACGTTCCGCCGTCGATCGCCAACTACAAGCAGCGAGTGGGAC
This sequence comes from Rhizobium sp. LEGMi-198b, assembly GCF_054114205.1. Classification (NCBI taxonomy): domain Bacteria; kingdom Pseudomonadati; phylum Pseudomonadota; class Alphaproteobacteria; order Hyphomicrobiales; family Rhizobiaceae; genus Rhizobium; species Rhizobium sp. LEGMi-198b. The sequence goes on from NZ_JBSYVH010000005.1 coordinate 153,474, forward strand.
GCGCCGGCCGACGCAGGCAGCCATTTTCGCTCGCCTTCACCTTCTGCAGGGATCGCCCCCTCGACCGGGAAGCCTTCAATTCACCGGAGCGCTATCTGGGCCGCACCTTGGCGGCGCCCAAGGTGGCGCTGAGCAGCCGCCCGATCGTTCAGAGGCACGTGAACGCCTTCCTTTTGCGGCGCTTCATGCTTGCGCGTGGCGGCAACCCGCTCAAGATGGAAATCGGAGCGTTCATGGGTACGCCGGCGGTGGTCGGCGAGGCTCGGCCCGTTGCGGAACTGCGGCCGATCGCAGCGTTTCGCGAGTGGCTTGGGAAGCCTTCGACAGCCGCCGCGGTCGAAACCGAGCTCACAAGCCTCGTCAGGCACTCGGTTCTCGAAGGGCAGTCCGATCTCGTCGAGAGTTGCGTGGAAATCGCGACGCTTCTGGAAACGGGGTTCGTAAACGAATGGACGGGCTTGCAGGCTCTCGCCAAGGACGAAGGCATCAAGGATGCTGCCAAGGGGAGAATGGCTCTCGAGTTGAAGCGCCTTTGTCAAGAATTCCTCCTCAGCGCGCTGGCCGATCGCGGCTTCCTTCCAGGTCACGGCTTTCCGACCGGCGTCGTCACGTTCGTCCCACACAAATCAAAGCACACCGATCCGCAGGATGGACGGCGCACGACCCGGCTTGTCGGACCGCAACGATCGCTCGACCTCGCTATCCGCGATTACGCCCCAGGTTCCGAGATCGTCCTCGACGGTTTGGTGCATAAGTCGGCTGGCGTGCTTCTGAATTGGAAGCGGCCGGCGAGCGAGGAAAACGTCCGGGAGGTTCAAAGCCTAAAGTTCCACTGGGTGTGCCAGAGCTGCGGCACCAGCGATACCGGACGTGACCTGGTGGCCGAATGCCCGATCTGCGCGGGAGCCGTGAGAAACGAACAGTACCTCCGACCAGCAGGATTCTCTGTCGACGCCCGAGAGAAAGCGCATGCGGAGACGGACATCATCTCCTACGTCCCTCCGGAAGAGCCGAGCGTGTCGGTGCGCGCGAGCGCTTGGGCTTCGCTTCCAGTGCCGGATCTCGGCCGGTTCAGGAGCACGAGAGAAGGGTCCGTCTACTACAGCAACCGCGGACAGTCGAAAAACGGATATGCCCTCTGCCTTCACTGCGGTCGCGCGGCGCCCGACCACCAGAAGCTTGAGAACGGCGACCCCGACCCTACGCACCCATCTCCGCTCGAGCTGCACCTTCCACTGCGATGGAAGAAGGGCGAGAGCCGACTATTCTGCGAAGGCAACGACAGTTCCTGGGCCATCAAGAGGAACTTGGAACTGGGCTATGAGATCACGACCGACGTCTTCGAGCTCCAGCCGTCAGCGCCTCTGACAAGAGCTGCAGCAACCGCGCTTGTCATTGCCCTGCGCGAAGGCATAGCTCGCGACCTCGGCATCGAAGCGGACGAGATGGGGTTCGCGACGCAGAGCTGGGACGGCGTCCTCGCTCAGCGTGTGCGGTCGATGCTCGTGTTCGACCGTGCCGCAGGAGGGGCGGGATTCTCGACTGCGATACCACCGCGACTTCCGACTGTCCTGCGGGAGGCTCGGTCGGTACTGAACTGCCCGAATCCTGGATGCACGACGGGATGCGCCTCATGCGTGCTGGTGTCCGACGCTCCCTTCGAAGAGGGACGACTAGACAGAACCGCAGCTTTGGACTTCCTTGACGCTCATCTCTCGTTCAATGACGACGTCCCCGAAGAGGATCGGTTTGGGGTGGATCCAGTGCTCTCCACGTCCACAGTGGACGAAGTCAACCGACTCCTCGTCGTCTCTGCGAAGCCTATCGTTCACGTCTTCCTTCCCGAGGCGACGGACCCCGGACAACTGTCCGAGTGGGCGTCGCTAACGCAGTTCGGAAAGTGGTATTCGCAAGGATACGACGTTCGTTTCGTCCTCCCGGACGCCGCCCTTTCTTCCTACGACGGTGCGAGGAAGCTGGCATTCTACGACCTCGCACAGCGTTTCAGCCGTACGGGAGGCACGTTCCCGATGCTGTCTGGAAACCTAGCCGCCCAGGCGAACGGCGCGTTCGCCGGTATTTCGGTGACCACGGCCGGCCGAACCACTGCTTGGGCGTCGAGAGACGCTTCACCCTGGCTCCCCGGAACGAGATGGGGGCAGCCTGGAACAATGCCGGTGGTCAAGGCGGCCGTGAATTGGACGCCCTCTTTCTCGCCGCTAGAGAGCAAGGCACTGCTTCCGTCGCCCACGTCCAGATACGAACCGATCAAAGGCGAACTGGACCGATCGCTGACGCTGTTTGGGAACGGAATGGCGTCTAAGATTCGGGGGCTGCTCGAAGAACTTGGAATACCGAAGACATCTACGATCGAGTCCGTTATCTACAGCGATCCCTACGTGAAGTCGCCGTTGGTGGCGAAAATGTTCGTCGACACGGTCGCCGCATTGACAAAAGGCTCGACGCCGCGTCCCGTCATCTCTCTGTTGACCGGCGACAGACCGGGAACGAAGCCTGGAATGCAGAACGCGATCTCGAACGACTGGCGCGACAGCGCGGTGGCGGAGATGGTGTTGAAGGAATACGCGAAAAGGAAGGACGTCGACCTTGATATCACGTTCCAACGTGTTGCTCACGGTCGCTACATGCATGTGCGTTTTCCCGGTGGGAAGGAGGCGACCATCGTGTTCGACCAAGGTTTCGGCGCATGGAACTCAGTAGGAAACGGCGGGACCTCCACACGTTTTGACTTTCGAGATTCGCCCGTTAGGCAGGCGGAGTCGATGGGCAGATGCGGTGCGATGGTCAGCAAGACAGGTCTTGGTCCCACGTACCTTGTGGCTAGCATCGATTAGCGATGTTGGGCGTTGGAACTATCGTCGCCTGATTACGACCGGGTCAGCCTGGCTAGTCCAAGCCGACCCGGTCGCTTTGGACCTCTCCAAAGACAGGGCATTTTGATCGAGTGCTCTCCGCATCGTCCCTGCCCTCCTGAAACGCTTGCCGCAACTCGCTCCACAGAGGATTCGGAAACGCCCACCTTTGAGCATAGGGTCGCCATCCGAAGAACATGCGCGCCTCCTCGAGCATCTGGTCCCGTATGGGTTCGATCTCTTCCATGACGGCCGCGACCTCGCGCAGAAACGGCAGATTTCTCGACATCCGGTTCAGGTCGTCCTGTGCCGATGACAGGTCTTCGTCCATGTCGATATAATCCTGATCGAGGAACTGGAAGACCCTCGCCGCTTCGACGCCGCGCCTGTAGGCGACGTGCCGGAGGTCGTCCAGGATGCGGTCGGCGGCCGCCCGGTCGAAACGAGTGCGCCCCCGTGTCCGGAACAGCGCAGTCTTCAGGCGTTCGAAGTGCGCGGCATCGCTCAGGCCCTTCCAGCCGGTGATCTTCGGAGATGTGGTCGTCGTCATGGATTCGATGGTCATGCTTTCTCTCCCTTATCCGTGAAGTCGCTGTCTGATCTTTCGGCGCATCTTCGGCGTCGGCCGGTCGGTGGTGTCATCCGGTTTCAGGCCGTCGACAATCTGCTTGCCCGTGAGATGCCCAGCGCCGATCAGCCTGACGTAGCTCGCGTTGTGGCTCTGCTCGCGGTCGCGGTCCGTGAAGGAATCGACCTCGTCGATGAACAGGATTGCCGGCGCCTTCTTCTTCGCCTCGTCGAAGGAAGCGAACATCGCCTTCTGCATGTCGCCGAGATGCCCTTTCGACTTCTCTTGCAAACCCATGCCTTAAATCTTCTGCGGGCCCCGCCTGTGAAAGCCCGGCAAGTTTGACGTTCGACCGAGGCCTCGAATTTGTCTCATGGAGACAACTGGAAAGGACATGAGAACGACAGCCTGGTTCTGTGATCCGCAAGCGCCATGGCAAAAAGGCACGGTCGAGAACACCAACAAACGGGTTCCTCGTTCTCTGCCCCAAGTAACCTTAGGATGAATCTATCATCGACATTCGAGAGTTTTGCGATAATCATTGCAGCAATTGATGGTTGTTACGACGCTATTGGGAGAGACTAATGCGAAATTGGGCGGCAGCAGCCTTCCTGGTCGCCGCCTTGTGCTCTGATATGCACGTTGCCGACGCCCGGACATTCGGCGGCAATGATTGCACTGATGATTGCTCGGGGCATAAAGCGGGCTATGAATGGGCAGAGAGAAACGGTGTGACGGATGAGTCTGACTGTTCTGGAAATTCAACGTCCTTCGAGGAGGGTTGCCAGACATATGTCCAGGAGCCGTCCCGCGGTGCTGACTCCGACGATAACGGCGATGAGATCAATGATGAATAAACAGAGATGGCGAAAGTATCTTCGACCCGTTTAGATCTCATACTTGGAGAGTGTCTATGAAATCTGTCATTTGGGTTATGGCGCTAGTCGCCGTTTTCCCATGCAGTTCCTATGCTGAAGATAGTATGATCGTGACGACGCAACTAGGGGCGCTCCTCGCTGCGGAGGACGCGTGTAGCATGAGTTATGACAAGGACGCTATCCAACGCTACATTGAGAAAAAAGTCGCTGCGGACGATTTGAACTTTGCGAGCATGCTGCCCCTGATGGTCAAAGGCCAGCAAGTCCAAATAGAACAAATGTCTGATAGCTCAAAATCGGCATTCTGCATCCAGCAGCGGCGCGCGGCCAAAAAGCTGGGATTTGTTCAGTGATTCCGCCTACTCTTAGCGTATGCTGATTGCCCTACGCTCACATGAATCGAGGTTGGGCAGTTACTTTCGCTGTATGTGGTAACGGGCGTCCCATCGCATCCCGAGCGAGTTTTCCGATCGCTACCGCTTCGCTCGAGGATGACGCCCATACAAGCGAATGCCAGATAGGGCGTTCGCCCTGTCCGTTCCAGTTTCCATGAAATGGATCGATCGTCACTGTGAATTCCGAGTGCATGGCGCTTCCTCCTTCTGCAACCTAACTGAGCTGGTGACGGCGAAACCAAAAAACAAGTGTCACGCTACCTGTCACGCGACATCCTGCTCTCGCTACGGTAGGCAGCGCCAGGACCTCAGTTTGAGGGGCGAGATGATGTCGCGGAGACGGCTATGGAAGACATCGCACCGAGATCATTTGAGCGGATACAAAAGGAAGACCTAAAACTTTTTTCGGAAGCAGCTTGGTCAAAGTTGACCGAAGTATTCGACAGAGCTCCTGTCGCATCGCTCTATCGTGAGAGACTTCTGCTGCTCGTTCTGGCGCAGGGTGGCGCGCTGCACTTTGAAAACGGTACCAACGGTCTGAAGGACATCGACGTCTGGGCTTTCTTTGCAAAGGGGCCTGAACGCCCATTCCCGCATCGTGTACGATGGACAGCGGACTTTGGTCCCTCCAAATTCGGTAGAAGCCCAGATGACATTGGCTTTACGGGCAGGAGGATCGATATCCTTGGGAGATCGATCGATGTCATCGCCGACGAGTTGCCTGAGGAAAGCGTGAAACGATGGCTGAAGGGGTGGAGTAACTCCGCCGTTGCCCTTCGTCGGAAGCCGATGTTCGTAATTTCCCCACATCAAAAGCTTGGTCTAAGAATAAACTGATGTTTCACCCACAACGGCTCATCTGTGGTGCATGATGGGTAGATTGATGAAACCTTGGGCGGCTATCGTCGCAATAATGTTGATATTGGTGCCGGCTACGTGCTGGGCGACCAATACCCCTTGCAGTGGCCACAAGGGCGGCATTGATCATTGCCAGGGATCGACCTTCATCTGCAACGACGGATCTGTCAGCGCCAGCAAGAAATCATGTGAGGCTTATATGGGCGGCGCGTCACTGCTCGGCTCGACGCCGGCGGATATGGAGCCGACGTCTTCGTCAGATTGCTCGTGCCGCGGCGGATCGTATTGTGTCGGGCCACGCGGCGGTCACTTCTGCCTTACCGACGACGGTCGAAAAAGCTATCTTCGCAAATAACTGCATTGCAACGGTACAAGAGAGCCAAATGAAAGCGTTTATAGATACCGCTCTTCACAAATGGATTTTGCAATAAGCATGCCGCGCCTAACAAGGTCCAAAATGCGGAAGCCGCACAGCAAGCCTCACAAAAAGAACGCAGTACGCCAAGCACCGATAACCTGGATAGATTTCTTTCCATTTATTGTTCCCCTCGCGCTGGCGATATTCCTAATTCCCAGCCGTTGGGCGAATGATCTGTCTTTGCCTTGGGTAATCGGCCCGGCGGCTTGGTTGGCGACCATCGCGGCGACGATTTCTTTCCTGCGCTCGCTGGTCACACGCAGAGGGCTCACAGCGGGATCGTTGTTCAGTTGCGTGGCTCTTGCGGCCTTTGTCGTTGCGGGGACGGTATACTTCTGGGCGCCTTCGACTGGGCCACTGTTGACGCTCTTGCTTGCGCAACTGTCGTCAGCAATCATATGCATCATGCTGGTTATCTTCCTGCGAAAGGTCCAAATCGGTATGGATCCTATCCGCAACGTGGAAATTCGGTCACAAATCGATCTTCAGTCACTCCGCAAGGGGCTCTTGGGCGGGACGGCTTAGCTGGTTATCTGGGATGGCTTGACGCTGATATTTTATCATACCCGCTGTCAGGACCTTAGAACATTGAGCGATGCTCACAGGTGTATGAACGGCGAAATGATCATGGGGGTTCAAGGCCCATTTTCCCACGTCTATTACGCCTGCTACTTCGGAATTTTGGCTTTTGCCGTTCCCATGCGGGCGGGCTTAAGGATGCTGCGCGATTGGGCGAGACCTCCGGAGGACGAAGAGGGAGAAGCCGCAGTGATCGACGAGACGAGCGATAGGTCTAACCGCGAGGATTGGAATGAAAACTGATTATGTCAGCTTCCTTCGCGGACGTCCCGTGACCCGACTTGCAGATCATGTTGCGCCGGGCCGCACTGATGCTCCGGAATGCGGGTTCGATCGCCCTTGATGAACAGGTTGAGGACGCGATAGACAGCATTGCCGACGAACTCGGCAAGACGCGCAACGACATGATCCGCTACATCAACCGATAAATGGAGGACGTTTTTCCGCTAGCGATTTCACTGAACGCCTCCCCTTGCCAAAACGATTTCAAAATCGAACACCATCGTGGGCTCGCACGATTGGAGGAGAGCAGTGGTCGACGGCGCGTCACATCGCGCGAGAATTGGACAAAATGGTCGATAGGGGCATATGAGCTGCTGCTGGAAGCGCAGGGTAGTCGCTCTAGCTGAGCGCCGAGCGCCAGGCCGTTGTAAAATCCAGGGCAGACATCATCTGGAAACTATCACACCAGGTAACCCCAAGATCGTTGCACACATCCGGAACTCGTCGATTTGCCCGCTGGGTCTTTGGCTTGGATGCTTCGACGGTCACGACGACGCGCTCCGTCGGATTGGCCATCGCGTATGCGATCAAGAAGGGATCACGACCGATTTCGATTATTTCGGCATCGTTGAGATCTGTAGCATAGGCCGCAATCACAGCTTGCACCAATTCGGGATCGACATCTTCATCCAGCCGAAGGCTGGCGCCGTTGTCCCCCTCCTTCAACCATTGGCCAATCGGAGACTTCTCGGTGATCTCCTCCAGAATTTCAACGGGTATCTTCAGGCGACCCATGCTGCCCATATGGACTAACCATTCCCAGAACTCGGGCACCCGATTGATCGGATAGTATAGATTGTGCGCTGTAATCAGGACGTTTGCGTCGAGAAGATGCACAATATGTCCTCAGGCCGCGCTGTTGGTAAGGGGATAGACGTTGCTCGGCTTAACCCCAAGAATGGCGGCCGCCTTTGAGGGCGATAGCGCACCATCGGCAAGCATGCGTTTTGCGAGTTCGACCAAGCGATTTCCAAGCTTGTGACGCCGCACGACATAATAGCTGGGACCGCCCTCGGCTTCACGAGCGCGATCGCGCTGCGCAGCCTTGCTCCTCAGCCATTGCTGGCGGAAGAGCGCGGTGACCGAGGACCACATGTTCTGATCGATAATGCCCTCTCGGTATAGCTTATAGGCAACCATAGAATGGCTGACCTGCCGCGTTTCCGCGATGGCGGAAATGCGAGCGACGACGCGGTCTTGCGAAGCACCTACGAGTGAAGTTTCGGTGGTTATCTCGCCTGTGGGCAGCAGAATACGCCCGGCGACGTCGTTGCAGAGGGTCTCGATCGCGTTATTCAGCCGACCGCCGCTCAGGCCTGTTTGTCCGAGCCATATGTGGGCCAGCTCGTGCAACAACGTGAACGACCACGCTTGCTCGCTGTCCTGGTCATTGATCACGACGAAGGGCGCGATGGGATCGGCGAGAGCAAATCCCCTGAACAATTCCACATTCAGTGCGCTGTGATGGCTGCCAAGGTTGCCTATCAAAAGGACGAAGATCCCGGCTGCTTCCGCGCAGCCCCTAAGGTACGCGAAGCCCTTACGCTGATTGCCATGGCGAAATGTCTGCAGATCGAACCCAAGCGCCCGCTGGATCGCGGCTGCGATTACCTGAGGATCTCGCTGCCCTTCAAGGGATCCGACAAAACCCAGCCGGTCAGCCTCATCTTCCGCTTCAAGTACAGCTCGAACCATGTCTTGACGCGCTCGCACCTCGCGAAGAAGTGTATCGACCAAAGCCGCATCACGTTGAGCGAATCCGGCCGGCAGGGTCCGAAAATCCTCCCCGCGAGCTGCCGCGACAGGCGGATTGGCGAGGTAAAATGTCAATATAGGCCGGCGATAGAGGCCAGCCATTTTCAGAAGAAGCGGCCGCGAGGGCTCAACCTTGCCAGCTTCGAGCATGGTCAACCGTTCGCTGCCCGTCACTCCACGGGCAGCGTTGAGGCCGATTTTCTCAGCGGCTTCCTCTACGTTCAGTCCCGCCGTCTCGCGAGCCCAACGCAGGATCACTGGGTTAACCTTGGGCACTTCACACCTCTGTTCGGACAAGCCGATACTCGGTTTGATTTGAGCATGCAATCGTTACCAACATATAGGTATGCATGAAGATTAAGGTCGTCAAACTCTCGTTTGGCAGCGGACTGCGCGAACTACCACTTTCCGCAGTCATCTCCGTGACGCTCTGTACCAAACGATCATAATCCTCAAAAGAACTGCGGCACCGTAGCGACAGGGCGATGCCTTGTTTCCGGATCCGGATAACGTGGCATGTGAATCGCATACGTATCATTAATAAAAGAGATCATCCGCTCGCTGCGTGGGTTCTCCGGCAAACCGAGTTCGATCGATTGTGAGTGAAGCTTTTGAAGATTGTGTCCGTAGCTTTTTTTAATTTCTCGGTAGTCTCTCCCTTTGAAAGCAGAAAGCCCTTGAGGACGAGTTCAATCGGCTTCGGTCGCCGCAGCGAGGAAATCGCCTTGCCGCCGGAGTTCGTCACCTCGATCATTCCGAAAAGTCAGAGGGCCACGCCAGTTATCGGATTGACGATTGGTCGCTCACTCTCATCCTTGCTGCCAGCGGGCTGGACTGTTGGCGGCGCGAGTGATTCTTTGTCGGCCTTTTCAGGCTTTTCCGGTACCGGATTCACGTCCTTGGGGCGTCGCTGCTCGGGCGTCGCATTCGTATCGTTGGTGCTCATCGTCTTCTCCGTCAAACTTGGCATCTGCCTAAAGAACAATGATTGTCGGCGCCGCCCCTCAATCGAATTGTTCACCGTGGCCGATCTGTTCGCGAACCGCATCGCCAATTAGCGGATCATCAGCAGGATCCGGGTCCGCACTATTGGCATCCTCGAGAGAGTGGGCCGCCTCGACCAGCGCTCCGAGTACCTCTCGAGTGCCCCACCCCGCTTCATTGGCTGAAGCGATAACTTCTTCCAGAGAATATCTGGCCGCCGCCTTCAATTCCTCGAAGCGCTGCTGCAAGTCCTCGGATCGTGGTGATGGAAACGGCATGGGTCGCTCCTTTCGTTGACGAGGTAACCCGCAGGACATCGGTCGGTTCCCGCCGACGCCTCGACGCCTCCCAGCGGAACGACATTCATCATCAGGATACAAAACTCGCCTTCACTGTTCGCTTGGCGGTATCTGTGTTCGAGGAGAGAGTTGCCCAAAATGCCGACAGCGCCTATCCATTTCGATACCTTCTATATTTCCATCACTATGACTCTCGCATTTTTATAAAGATTCGCGCCCACCAAAATGCCAATGCATGCTGATTCAGCCCAATTGCGAGACAGGTGCCGCGCTTTCAGTATCGGCGAACTGCTGGCGGATGCCTCCTTTGCAGCTGCTCTCCGTGACGCCGCATTGGAGTTGCTGGCGATCCATCGCACGGCACCGAGAGTGGTGCGCTATGTCGCCGACCTGCAGAAGTGGCTGCTCACCCAGGCGACATTGGCAATGCATTTTGAGCACAAGCTCAATCCGAGCTGCCCGCCAGTCACGGTTTCCAATCTGAGAAAATTCTTGGTCGAGAACCATGTTGCCAGCCACAACACAGCGATCGCGCATCTGAAGGAGATGGTACACTACAAGCTATTCGAGCCGGTAGAAAATGCGGACCGGCGCACCAACGCCATGCAGGCAGCAGCCCACACGGAACAGCTGATCCGGCAATGGCTCGACGGACACCTGCGCTCGCTTGACAGCATAGATGCAGGCAATCGATGTCAACAGTCCCAAGCCGATCCGACGATACTGTTTCGCGCCCAGCCGCAAATCGCGCGTCGGCTCTTCCATCACCCAGGCTGGTACAGCCCTCCCGACAGCATCACGCTCTTCGTCAAGTCGGAATCCGGCAGCAACATATTGCACGACCTAATGTCGCGTGTGCCAGCAACCGCGGAGGTGGCTGAGCGCTCGTGGATAGGTGCTGTTTCGGCACGACTTGCCGCTGCCGACTATCTCATTTCCCGCACTCATACCGGCAGGATACTCGCGACCGCCCAGTCCAAGGGGCTATTGGGATGGGAGACGGCCAAGAAGAGCGGTGACTGCTGGGTTTCGGCGAACCTGGTGCTCGACTATAGGCGGTGGCAGGCCGTGAAATTTTCCGTCATCTCAGACGTCTTTGCGGATATCTAGGGTTTTTGGGCCGCCGGTATCCCTGTAGCTGTTGCGCAGTACTGCTGTGTAGCCCGCGCCCGCAATATCCCCGCTTGTCACTTCCGATGTCTGGGTTCGGGGCCTATGAATTCCCATTTTTCCTTAATGGGTCCCCACACGAGAAGGCCAGTGAAGTGCCAGCGGTGTTCGAATGTCCGGCGATTGCCGATGCGTGTTGGCGTCATCCCTTCAATCGACGCAATCCGCCATTAATCAGTTGGACGGCCTGGCAAATCGTTGATGGTTTCCACCCAGGGCAGCCGGGACGCTTGCCAGATTTGAAACCGGGGAGAAAGCTCGCGACGTTGGTCGATGGTTCCGACGCGTATACCGACATGCTCGGCAGCCTCGGCCTCGCCCGTCGTATAGATCGGCGCCCCACAGTCGCCGCAGAAAAATTGCAGGCGCTTCTGACCGTTATCCGCAGTCTTAACGTAACATCGCAGTTCACCGGCCGTGATACGAAAATGCGCGCGTGGTGTACTGGCGGTCACACGATATGCCGAACCGGTAAGTTGCTGACAATCGTTGCAGTGGCAGATGCCGACGTCGTCGGGATCGATTTCTGCCTCGTAAGTCACACGTCCACAGTGGCACCGTCCTTGTATTTCCATACGTTCAACTCCTTTTCGCGAGGCTGACATCTTGCACCAATTCTCGATCTCATTGCACGCATTGATGAACTAGAGCTCCTCCTCATTCCAAAAAAGGAGCCAAGCGGCGCGCACTCCCCGTTGATGACGATCGGGCACCATCCGACGGAGCGATTGAAAAGCGTCAGTTCTACCTTCGTCGTATTCCAGTTGCTGACTTTTCCAAGGGATGTCGGCAGGGGCAGACAAAGCAGATTTCGAAATCGAGGCCGCTAATCCGGCGTATGCGCCGCATCTCACTCTGCTGAAGCAATTGCTCGGTTAGCAAGTTCTTTGCGGTGGTGAGCTTTACATCCATCAAGGATTCCGGTTGATGTCGACGTTCTCGCTCGGCAGCAAGGCCCCGATGAGTTGCCCTGTCGTTACCCGTGGCAGGTAACGACAGGGCGCGGTCGCCGGCGCGGGTAGCATGGATACGACGGCGACAGGGCGATCGCTCTATATCAGACGATCTCCCAAACAGGAATTTTATGGCCAATTCACTCAGCGACAGGTGGATTGGATTCGCAGAATTCGGATCTGCTGCCCGACGTTGCGATCGACAGGATGAGTTTTCGAAGCCGATCTCGAGTTCTTCTGCTTCCCGGAACTGGTTTCCATGCCCGGCTCCCTCAACTTCTACAGCGACGATGATGGACGCTGCCGGTTCTTTTGGCTTCCATGATAGTGATATTAAATTCTCGACCTCGGATCGGTCGAGATGTCGATTGAGCTGCTTAAAACAATCGCCCACCTCCAGCCGTCACTCCAAAAGGAGGAATGTATGGATCTAGCCTTTGAATCGATCAAAGGCTGTAAGTCGCTGGATAGGCGGATCTGCTTCGTCCCAACGGTAGATCTCTGAGCGAAGATAGCAAAGCTCGTCTTCGACGCCATCTTCGGCAACCTCGATCCACCAGGACTTCGGCCGTCCGTCGCTGCCGTCCGACCACCGATATCCTCTTGCCTTCAGGACGTCCTTCATGTCGAAAGGGCTGTGCTCCGCATAGATGCGGGCACGCGACCGCCTGCTTGACCGGAAAAGTTCGGCGAAGGGCGCCGCTCCCTCACCCTCGCCACGGTCGAGAACCTCAAGGAGTGCGAAGCAGTCGTCGACCGCGCGGTGTCCTGTGTGAAAATAGCCCGCCTGACCGATCAAGTAGCCAAGCTTCGTTCCCTCGAAGCCTCTCGCGCTCCAGTCGATCTCCGAGACGGAGCAAGCCCAGGCCTTATTGGCGAAGACCGGGGAGAACGCCTCGTAGAACGGACGATCGAAACCGGCGTTATGGGCGATGATCAGATCAGCCGGGACGACGAGATCTTTCACGGCCCGCATGTCAATGATCTTGCCATCGACCATCTCGTCGGTGATGCCGGTGAGCCTGGTAACCTCGGGCGGAATGGGAGCTGTCGGCTGCTGCAGTCCGCCATAGGTGCCGATCAGGTCTCCAATCTTCCCTTCTTCATCGAAGGTGAAGGCGATAAGTCCCAGCTCGATGATTTCGCAAGTCCGGTGATCAAGACCGGTGGTCTCCGTGTCGAGAACGATGCCGACATTCTGAAATCCTGCTCGCGGCACCGTCGCAATATCACGCTGCGGCAACTTTCTGAGGATCCGGTATTCGCCGCTGCCTTCAAGCGCGCGGATCATCTCATCCGCGCTTTGGTGGTAAGTCATCTGGCGCCGCGATGCACGACGACGCACCTGCAAGGCGTCGCCCTTTGAATTGCCGGGCGTAAACATATCGAGTTGCGAATCCATGATCCCTTATCGCATCAAGGATCGATTCGTGCGAGCCGCGAGTTTTCATCCGCTGCTCCAGCGCCGGCGTCAGATCATCTAGGAGAAGCCAATCTAAGAGGATTTGACCGTGGAAAGTCAGAGGTATCTTTCCATGGGGCGTGTTTTATTTAACGACGCTGATGTCTGTGACGCTGTCCTCGATCAGCCCAGGGTGGCGGGGCAAGCCTTTGGCATTTTGCATTTTGCATACAGGTGTCTTTCGTTCGATCCATGCGTCGGAAAAAGACCGCACGAGAGACGCGTTCGGTTGCGCGCTCTATGAACTCAATATCGATATCATCGGTGACCGCCCGCTGGCAACGGAGATCACAAGATATCCGCTGAAATGCGTAGTTGAGACGGCCGGACATCATTTCATCTGACGCGTCTTTATCGGGTTTGCGACACAGCTTTGTTGAGCAACCTCGTTCTGTTTTCAAGTTAAATAGCTGAAAAGCTGACGGAAGTCTTTCTTTGCCGACTAGTGATTTTTGGCACGGCCCTTGCAGCCCTTGTAGCGAAACGGCGCGAGCTCCCGACGAGCATTCCTGCCACGGCCAAATCCAGCGGAGGGACCGAGGGCTACGAGAGCAACATGTCAGATCTCTATCGGAGGACACTCTACCGGAGACGGCATTGACCGCAGCGGCAATCCCTTCCGCCATATAACAGATTATCCCGCGACTGGGGAAGACTTCTGATCCATGACGTCTTTAGCAATCCTCGACGCACTCGGAAGCGAAGCAGTCGGCTCCAGGCCGGCATTGACACCGAATGTGTGCCCGAAATCCATATGCCCAGCAAGAAGGGCGATTCACAGTGCTCAACAGTGGAAATAAGCTTGGGAATGCGAGTTCGTATCTGAACGGCAGCGCCCCCTATTGGAAGAAGAACCTTATCGTTTGTGCTGCCGGTTCGTTCACGACGACCGTCGCCATGACAATGTTACTCCCCTTCTTGCCCCTGTATATCCGGGAACTAGGCGTCATCGATCAAGCATCCATAGCGCAGTTTTCGGGCGTGGCTTACGGCGTGACTTTCCTTGCGGCCGCACTGGTTGCCCCGCTTTGGGGAAGACTTGCCGACCGCTACGGTCGGAAGGCGATGATGGTTCGCGCAAGCTTGGGTGTGGTCGCAGCGATGGCCTTAATGGGTGTGGCTCAAGACGTATGGCAGTTCCTGGCTATAAGATTTTTATCCGGTCTACTCGGAGGCTACTCGTCTGGTTCATATGCATTAGTAGCGACACAGGTTCCCAAAGACCGTATTGGCTGGGCGTTGGGGTTGTTGGCCACGGGGATCATGGGGGGCAACCTCGTCGGCCCGCTGATCGGCGGATTTCTACCGACATTAATCGGCATTCGAGAAACGTTCTTTTTGACCGCGGCCCTAGTCTTCCTCACTTTTCTTGCCAGCGCATTTTTGATCAGAGAGGATTTCAATGCTCGAACGACAGAGCGTGAATATTCCAACAGTTGGTCCACGATTCCAAGCAGGAGGCCCGTCTTGGCAATGCTGGCGACGGGCTTGCTTCTGATGATCGCCAATATGTCGATTGAACCAATAACGGCGATTTACATTTCGCAACTCGTCGAGCCTAATCGTCATGTTACCCTTTGGGCCGGTCTGGTCATTTCGGGTACCGCGTTTGGGAGCGTTCTCTCCGCCTCGCATCTTGGAAGACTAGCCGATCGCGTCGGACACTGGAAAGTTATCGTTGTCGCGATGTGCGCCGCTGCGGCACTCCTTCTGTCACAAGCTTTCGTTACGAACGTTTTGGAGTTGGTGGGCCTCCGAATATTGATGGGGCTCGTTTTAGGGGGCTTGCTACCTTGTATCGGCAGCGTGATACGCCACAGCGTCCCCGAGCGAGCCGTCGGCGCGATACTCGGCTGGTCGACATCGGCGCAGCACGCCGGTCAAGTGCTGGGCCCGGCCATCGGCGGCGTATTAGCTGCTCATGCCGGCATACATTCTGTGTTCGTTTTTACCTCGTTCCTCATGCTCGTCGGAGGTTTTATCGCTTGGAGCAGTCGACCCCAAGCGAACAGTGCTTAAGGCCGAGCCCATTATCCAACCTGCACAAATTGCAGCGAGCCAGCCCGCAACGGCCTGGACTTATTGCCTTTAGACGCGGAATTTCGCGTGGTGCCAAGCTTCGAGCGGCTCATCACTTCTACGGGCCTACTGCGATCACTGGCCGCGGTCCATTCCGCAATGTGACGGCGCAGTAATGGGCTTATGAAGTGATCAAGCCAAGCCCAGCAGGCCGAAGCTCCGAACAGTGCTCCAGGCGAACATTTACTCACATGCATGTGCTGGCAGCGAAATATATTATAAAATATATTTAGTTATAATGATTTATAACCTTCCGTCTGACCCTGACATATATACAAACTATTTGCTCTGACTCAGGATATATTAAAAAATATACCAGTTTAGTCGTTGCCTTTCTTCGAAAATGCATTCAGCCTTCATTTTATGAAGGAGGAGTGACAATGGATCAGAAAGTTTTTATCTCCAAGCCGATCGGAGCCGTTGAGAACCCGACAAAGACGCTCCTTGATCTTATTTACTCCAGCGATCTGTCGTTCCTCATGGAAGCTCATGATGGACTTTCAGCGGCGATCGCAAGGCAGGCTGGCTTCAAGGGGCTTTGGGCCTCGGGACTTTCGATCTCCTCGGCGCTCGGCTATCGAGACGCGAACGAGGCCAGCTGGACCGACGTCGTGCACGTGGTGGAGCGGATGGCCGATGCCAGCGGACTGCCCATCTTGGTCGACGGTGACTCGGGCTTCGGCAATTTCAACAACGCCCGGCTCTTGGCAATGAAGCTCTTGCAGCACGGCGCCGCCGGCGTCTGCCTGGAAGATAAGGTCTTCCCGAAAAGGAACAGTTTCGTCGGAGACCGTCACCCGCTCGTCGATATCGATGAGTTTTCCGGCCGCCTTAGAGCAGTCAAGGACATGACCGGGAACGACCTCGTGCTCGTCGGTCGCATCGAAGCACTGATCGCTGGCTACGGTCTGGACGAGGCTCTGCGGCGCGCGGACGCCTATGCCGACGCCGGTGCCGACGCGATCCTGATCCATTCACGCAAGAGCGATGCGAATGAGGTGCTCGGTTTTGCGAAACAGTGGCAGAGGCTTCCAATCGTGATTGTCCCGACGAAATATTACCGTACTCCGGTCTCGGCATATCGAGATGCCGGCATCTCAACGGTGATTTGGGCCAACCACGCAATGCGGGCTGCGGTTGCAGGGATGCGCGCGGTGTGTGGCCGTATAGCCACCGAAGAGAGCATCGCCGGAATAGAGCCGGAAGTCGCCACGCTCGATGAAATCTTTGATCTCCTGGGTTACGACGAATTGGCATCGGCCGAAGATCGCTATCTGCCCAAGGACAAATGATGGACGTCGGGGACTGACGGGCCAGCAGGATATCGATACTAGAATTCTTTAGGAGGCGCACATGCTTGCGCAACGGATGTCTTCGCTCTCAGAGCCAGGAACGGCTGCGGCGCGAGAGATCGCCAGGATTGCAGCAGCAGCCGGAAGACAGATCGTCGACCTCGCCGCTGGCGAGGTGACCATTGGGCTGCCGCCGACAATACGCGAAGGCGCCATTGCTGCAATCGAGGCTGGCGCCAACCGCTACACGGATACGATCGGTATTACGCCCCTGCGCGAAGCGGTAGCCGAAAAGCTGACGGCGAGCACGTATGTAAATTGGGCCGCTGAGAACATCGTCATCACCAACGGTGCCAAGCAAGCACTCCTGGATGCGGTGTTCGCAATTCTCGATCCGTTGGACGAGGTCATCATCTTTCGTCCCTGCTGGCCAACGATACCGTCACAGGTCTTGCTCGCAGGCGCAAAGCCTGTGTTCGTCGATGTGAAGCCGCCGACGTATATTCCGACGGTCGAAGCCATTCGCTCCGCCGTCACGTCACGCACCAAGGCGATAATCCTCAACTCACCGAACAATCCGACCGGCGCAGTTTACGACCGGACAACTCTGCAGGCGATCGGCGACCTCGCCGTCAACTATCAACTCTGGATCGTTTCGGACGAATGTTATTCGAGCTTCGTCTTTACCGGCCACGGACACCAGTCGATCGTCACCGCCCATCCTGGAGTGCGGGCGCAGACTATTCTGGTCAATTCTTTTTCTAAGGAACTGGCAATTGCGGGCTGGCGTCTCGGATACTTCGCGGCCCCGCCCGCAATCGTATCGGCAGCAAAAAAGCTGCAAAGCCATATGACGTCGAATGTCAACGTCATAGCCCAGCATGCGATCCTCCACCACCTCAGGGTCTCCGACGGCTCGTTCGAACGGGACATGTTCAAGCGCCTGGCTTCGGCGCGGCGCGACGGCCTTGCGGTTTTATCGCGGCTTATCGACGTTCGGACGCCGCTGGCCGACGGATCTTTCTACTTTTATCTCGACCTTGGCGAACGAATAGCCAAGCTGCCTGTCAACAGTCCCGTCCAAGGCATCGATGACATCGCACGGTTCCTCCACGAGGAAGCCGGTGTCGCCTCGGTGGCAGGCTCGACCTTCGGCGATCCAGCAGGCTTGCGCCTGTCGTTTGGTGCACCGGGCGACCTTCTGATCCCGGCCCTTGAGCGGGTGGTTAAAACGCTCAACGCGCTCAACGAGCGTCAGCGGCCAAAAGATGTTTTTTCCCGAAGCGGAGGTCTATCGTGACACAGGTAACAAGAGCCGTCATTCTGGCTGCGGGGCTTGGTTCGCGTCTTCGCCCCCACACCGATCTTCTGCCGAAACCTCTTGTGAAGGTGCTTGGCACACCGATCCTGCACAACACCCTAAGTCAGCTTTCGGAGCATGGGGTGTCAGAGGCGACGATCGTCGTCGGCTATCGGCGAGAGGCGATCCGTGAGGCCTGCGGCTGTCGTTTCGGAAATGTGGATATTTCCTACGTTACCAATCCTATATTCGATCGCACGGGCAGCGCCTTTTCGCTCTGGATGGCTCGAGACACGCTTCTCGCCGACGACGCGCTCTTCATCGAAGGCGATGTGTTTTTTGACGGTGAGGTACTCGGCCGCACCCTTCAGAACCGGAGGCGTTCGTTGACCGACCAGAATGTCGCTGCCGTCGCCTCCTTTGCCATGGGAATGAGCGGCTCAGCCGTCGAGCTCGACGCCAACGGCTTGGTTTCGACTTTCGTCATGAACCAGACCCCGCAAGCGGCGCAAGCGCTAGATCTCTTTAAGATCATCAACATTACCGCGTTTTCAGCCGCGACGTCGCGCGTCCATCTCGTGCCGGCTCTGCAACGTGCCGTGGAGGCCAACGCCACGACGGCCTACGTCGAAGAGATCCAGGGATCTCTTATTGATCGCGGTGAACTTCGTCTTTCGACTGTCGACTGCTCCGACACCCGCTGGTTCGAGATCGACACCGAGGCCGACCTCCGGACGGCTGAAAAACTTTTTGCGGGTGGCTGCTGCGATCAAAGGGCGCGCGACCACACTGAGGTAGCAGGGGGGATGCCGTGATGCTTCACTATCTCCGGGATTACGCCAACGCTATCACCGCTGTCAGCTACCTCTTCGCGATCACCGGGCTTTTCCTCGCGATGAACGGCCATATCGAACTCGGGACAGCGTTCGTACTCTGGACTTGGTTCCTTGATCACTGGGATGGACATGTCGCACGCAAGACGAAGGACCGCCGGCGGCCGGGTGTGGCGGATTTCGGGAAGAGCTTTGACGGGTTCGGAGATTTGATCCACGGCATCCTATTCCCGTCGATCATCATCATGCTTGTTGGTCATGGGAGCCTGCTATCTTTCGTCGCCGTAGCCGCGTTGATCATGGCCGGCGCTATCCGGCTCAGCTACTTCGAGAATGTTGGTCTAACTTCGGATGCGAAATTCACCGGCATTCCGGTTTCATACGATGCGCCGCTACTGGCGTTGCTGCTTCTTGCGAGGCCGCAATTGCCTGATAATGCCTTTCCAACAGTAATGGCGATAGCCTTCATCATACTCGCACTGCTCCACGTCACGACCACAATCCGGGTCCCTGCTATCCGGGCAACCGCTTTGCCGATCGCGACTTTCTGTGCGATCGCCGGTTCGATCGCGCTTGCCATGGCAGCGGTGACGGATCGTTAAGCGGTCGAACATCGTGTGGATCCAGGCACGGAGAGAGAAATGAACGGACCTTGGAACCCCTGGGAAGTTGGGCGGGCTTCCGCCACACTCATTGACGTTGGAAGGAGTTTTCCACCTTCGAGCCCAGTTGTGAGAAAGGGGCTTTCATATCTTCTGAAAACCGAGATCGGTGATGCGGTTTGGTTTTCCTCGCTTTATCGCAAAAAGAAAGATCGCAACGCCGGCGCCGTGTGGCTCGCGGGCCAGATGGGTCGGAAGCCGGGGTCGGAAAGGATCAACCTCCTTACGATTTTCTGCCTACCATGGCTATTCAGGTACCGGCGATCATGGGAAAGCTGGCTCGCCTTTTATTGCACGTGCGACACTCCTATCCGGATTTCTGGCCGTTCCGACCATTTATTCGCAACCGGTTTGTAGGGGAGAGAAGACGACCATGAGCGGGTTTATCGGGTTCTTTGGCAAGGTCGGCCTTGATCTAAGACGAGCCGCGGACCTTCTCTCCCATCGGGGATGTCGATTACACGCATTCGAGGACGACCGCTTTGGCATAGCTATGGTCATGGACAGCGACAACGGCCTCTTCACCTCAGAGCACGTTACGGTTGCTGTAAGTGGAAACCCCTACTATTCGCCCGGGCGTCTCTTGTCCGCAAGGGAGCTGGCAGACGAGTACCTTTCATCAGGAACGGTTCAGGCATCAACTATTTTCGGAACGTTTTCCTTCGTTATTTTCGATTCAAAGGCTGAACGAGTTCTCCTTTATCGTGATGCGATAGGCATTACTCCGCTCTATGTTATGAGGCTGGAGAACACTGTCTATTTCGCAACGGAGTACAAGGCACTCTTAAACGTGCCTGGATTTCATCGCCAAATTGACGTCGGTGCCGTAAATCACTTCCTTTCAACAGGATGGAACGTTCATGGCACGACATTCTTTTGCGATATACGCCCTGTTCAACCTGGCCGGCTTGTTGCTCACGCTCCAAATGCGACAATCCTCAACAATCCCATGAATAGACGGATCGAGACGGACGGCACAAACAAGGTCACATCCGACGATCTGCTAGCCGCGCTCGATCAGTCGATTGATTCCTCTTTAGCCGTCAGCGGACCGAATATCGGCATCATGTTAAGTGGTGGAGTTGATTCCGCTCTAATTGCCGCACTTCTAAAGCGCAAGATTGGTGAAAAGCCTATCAGATCCTTCACAGTTGGATACGGTGAGAGCGATCCGGAGATTATTGGAGCTCGGCAAACCGCGCATGCACTAGGGCTCGACCATAGCGAACTCATCCTTTCCCTTGACGAGTTTGATAAACTGATCGCTCCAGCGATATGGACCATGGAGAACGTTTGTGGCTTCGACGAGTATCCATGTCTATTTGGCTTGCTACAATCGGTTAAGGGGACTGTTGATACCGTCTTTTCGGGTAACTTCTCTGACACCATATTCGCTGGCATGGCGACCCATCGCAAGATTTGGGAAGACGACCATGTGGCCCATCGTAAAAGTTCTGCGTGTGAAGACATCTCCAACGACACGCCGGAAGGCGCCGAACTTGTTTCCGATCCTTGGACTTATCCAGCACTTTCGCGAAATCTGACAGAGGAACTTTCGCGCGCGCTCAGGGAACGGGATGAGCGAATGAGTGCGCAGGAGCTGTTCGTAGCATCAATTGGTGCACACTTTATATTGCCATATGCTCATCCCGCGGTAATCAATGTGGCCATGCTCAGTACGGACGCGCAAAAGTTGAGCGCTGAAAGAAATAAAATCATTCTACGCGATGCTGCAAGCAACGTTCTGCCGTCTAGTATATCCGAACGTCAGAAGCATATTCAGCAGATGCCGTATGATCGAACGATGCAAGACTATTTACTGCATCAGCTGGACGGAATTCTCTGCAATAGCAGCTGCATCTCCCGTCGATATCTTCGGGATACGTATTTGATACACACGCGATCCTTGCTGAAGCGACATATAAATGTGACGAGCATTCAAAAGGCCTGGAACATTATTGCTTTTGAAACTTGGTGTCGGCTCTTTCTGCCGTCGTAATCGGCTTCGGAGGAGAACAATAGGATCTGACAATGCAGCAGTCCGGTGATCGGCGGGACATAGCCATTGGCCGTTGGCGAGTTCATTGCAAGCGTTGACTGCCCGTCACGTTTCGCGCTTGCTGGAGGACAGTACAACGCGGTTTTCGGGCTCGCCTCCTAAAGACGCGTTAGCGCATCGGGAAACGCGGCGAAGTTCGGCGCTGGGAAACCTGCTGCGCGAGGGGATACAGCCTTAAAAGGAAGAAGGAAGGCCAGCGGCTCAGGCCGCGACTTTGCAATTTCCCGACCATTGCGTCACCCGTCCGCGGTTCCGCTTTCGATATAGATCGTTCCTCCAACGTGAACGCGCTGCAGAACCTGCCTGAACTTCCCGAGCGTTGCTTCGAAGGCTTCGCGACGGACGTGCGGGAGTGGCTTCGAGCCATGGTCCAGAATTTCATGCAGAATCCGTCCCCTCATGCTTTCTGGCTTGGAAAATCCAAGAAGGTGCAGAATCGTCGGCGCAAAATCGCAGATACCGGTCGGAGCCGAAGAGATGGCACCTCGGCCAGAAAAGGCCGAGCCGGCT
The DNA here is from genome assembly GCF_054114205.1 of Rhizobium sp. LEGMi-198b. Lineage (NCBI taxonomy): Bacteria > Pseudomonadati > Pseudomonadota > Alphaproteobacteria > Hyphomicrobiales > Rhizobiaceae > Rhizobium > Rhizobium sp. LEGMi-198b. Next base: position 175,683 of record NZ_JBSYVH010000005.1, read on the forward strand.
ATGATAGCAACGGCGGCAAGCTCATTTGGATGCAGGCCGCCGTGGACACCAAGGCCCGATCGGCGGTCGTTGTCATAAAACGTGCCGCCCGCAAGCCCGAAGGAATCCACACCGTGGTCAGCACGGAAACAAAAGGAAACGTCCGGGGCGCGAACGTGATCGGCGAGGACGAGGTGATTGCCGAGACTGCCGGGAGCGATGCCCTCGGTTTCGTTTTTAGGGCGAGTGAAGATCGGTCCGCACCAAATCTCGCCCGCAATCGCCGCCACAAGACGGGCAACATGTTCGTCCCTTGGATCCGACAGATACAGCGCGCCGACCTGACCAGGCACGACGACGACATCGACATCCAGGCCAGGTGCTATGCCCGGCCGAAAGCCAGCAGCTCGCAAGCCGTCGGCGACGGAGACGCGTGTGTGGCCAGTGATGTGACCATGATCGGAAATCGCCATGATCTGCACACCTTCAGTTCGTCCCTCCGCTTCCCACCAGTCCAGGACCCGGCCGAACTGGCGGTCGCAGTGCGCGATGATCCCGCGCGTCGCCGCAGCGCCCGTGCCGTGGACATGGGACGTAATATCGGGCTCCCCAAAAGACAGGACGGTGACATCCGGTCGGTATCTCGGCCAAACCACGTTAAGGAAGGCCGAGGTGATCCAATCCTGCCCGGCCGCGTCAGGCTCGTTTTCGGGGGGTGCCGGCGGAAGCTCGCCCACAAGCGCTTCAGCTGCTCTCAGCACCCCGTCGGGTGTGCAGACTTCGCGGAAATGACCGGAGAGGCGCACATGGCCGAAGTCTTCGGCCTTATGGTGGAAGAAACGCGTCGTACCGGCCGTGTTGGTCGCCAAAACAGCCAAAGGGCGGCCGCGGGCGGCAAGGATCTCGCCAAGCGACGGTACGGACATAAGCCGCCCTTCGCTCGCCAAATCAAGCCTGCGCAATAATACCGCGTCTGACGTGTCGACATAGCGCGGCGGTGAGACCGAGCGATCGATATATTTGTTGCCCACCATTCCATGCCCCGCGGTCGTAGCGCCGGTAATGAGGCTCGGGAATGCGGAACGCGTTTCGCTGGGATAGATCGTGCGATGCTCTGACAGCGTGACACCGAGAGCCTGCAACCGGCAAAGGTTTGGTGTCAGATCAGGGGAAACGAGGTCCGGCCGAAGGCCGTCGAAGCTGACGATGAGAAATCGCATGAATTGTAATTCCAGTTGCTAAAGGGGTATAGGCAAATGTCACGTGCCGGATGGCCAGATCCGGCGACGACGTACAGCATGGACAACCATATTCGCTCTAATGGTGAACTAATCCTCGATCATGCATGGCCTTCATCGCGGTGGTATGGACGCCGCGCAAAGGCACGGCGGGTGGGGGCAAGTCCAAGTCCGCGTTGAGAGTTGAAGCCGAAAGGCGCCCTGACCAACGCCCGGCAAGCCGTTCGGATCATTTGCGCCTATCCGACGACCCTGCGAATGGACCGCAGCCAGTTTCCCCCGAGGATCGCTTCGATCTGCTCGCGCGAGTATCCGCGGTCGATGAGAGCAGCTGTGAGATTGGAAAGCCCGGCGATCGTTTCGACACCCTTCGGATACTTCAGATTGAAGAAGTCGTCGTTCGTTCCCCAGATATCGGGCCTCAGCGATCGCCAGCGAATGGATTCGGGCGGTTGAGTCTTGGAGGCGATCAAGCCATCGCTGTAATCAAGACCGAGGCCACAGGATGCGACGCCAAAACGGGACGTTATGTGATCCGCATGATCGATCAGGTCCGATACTGTGGCTTGGGTTTTGCGAACCGTGCGGGTCACGCAGCACAGGCCGATCATTCCGCCTTTCGCGACAACTGCACCCAGTTCCTCATCCTTTACGTTTCGGTCGTTGGGGTTCACCGAAAATGCATTGGCATGGGTGAACGTCGGATTGGCCGCGAGCTCTATTGCCTGCCGCCGGGATTGACGCCCGGTATGCGACAGGTCCAAAAACATCGGCAATTCGTTGACCGCGGCGATGAAGTCCTTGCCCAGGAAGCTTAAGCCCGCGTCATTCAGTTCCCCACAACCAGCGCCCAGCTTGTTTGATTGCGAATAGGTCAGTCCGATGAACCGCAAGCCAAGACGGAAAAGCAGGGACACTCTCCAGAGCTGATCATCGATCATCGAAGCTCCCTGCGTGCCCGGCATGACCGCAAGCTTTCCCTCTTTTGCTGCTCTTTCGATGTCGGCGCTGTTTAGCGCCAAATGGAGCAGTGGGCTCGCCTCGATCTTTCGAAGAGAGGTTTCAAAAGATCTCAGCGTGCTTTCCCAGTCCTGTTCGGCCGCGAAGGTGACATTCGTGGCGTTGACACCAGCGGTGAGGCAAGCCTCTGCGTAAGGCTCATCAAGGACATAATTGAGCGACAGGCAGTCAAACACGAAGCTGCTCTTGGTAATTTCGACGGCATCGTCGCGAACGGATTGCATCTTTATTGTCTCCTTGGCGTCTTATGCGGTTGTGATGCTTTGCCCAGCGACTTCTTGGCTGACGATCTGTTTGCAGTCACTGCAGTCCCTTGTCCAATCGGTCGCGCAGCCAGTCGCCCAACAGGCTGATTGAGAGCGTCGTCGTGACGATCAGCGCCGCGGGCGCAAACATGATCCAGGGCGCGCGGGTCATGTAGTCCCGGCCGTAGCCGACCATGTTGCCGAGGCTGGTCATTGGCGGCTGAACGCCGAGCCCGAGGAACGACAGGCTGCTTTCCATGAGGATGATTTCCGGAAAGGTCAGCGTCATCGACACGATGAGTGTGGAAGAGATATTCGGCAGAATATGACGGAAATAGACGCGGAACGGACTTGCGCCCAACTGACGAACGGCGCCGGCATATCCTTGCGCGCTCGCCGCAATCGCAAGCCCGCGGGAGATGCGGGCATAACGCTCCCAACCGTAAAGGCCCATCAATCCGATGAAGAGCGGCAAAGCGTTGCCGAAAAATGCCAGCACCGAAAGGGAAAGGATGAGAAATGGCATGGCTGCCTGGAAATCTGCCAGCATCAGGATCAACTGCTCGACGCGCCCGCGAAAATGCGCCGCGACAAAGCCCATGGTCGTCCCGAAGCAGGCGGAAATCAGCGTCGCCCCGAGAGCGACCAGAGCCGAGATCCGAACGGAGAAGATCAATCGCGACAGCACATCCCGACCGAGTTCGTCCGTTCCGAGCCAATGCCGTGGGTGGAACGGCGAGGACAGACGATTTGGCAGGTCAAGAGCCGTATATTGATAAGGCGCGATCTGATTGGCGAGCAATGCGACAAGCACGATGAGGCCGATCCAGATCAGGCTGGCGATGACCGCGAAGGGCATAGGACGATGTTGCCGCATCTTATGCTTGGGGACCGCCGTCTCGTTTACTTTTTCCATCATGGCCATAGCTCAGTGCCCTCCAGCCGGGTTGGCGTTGGCTAAGCGCGGATCGAGGAAGCCGTAGAGGAAATCCACGACGAGATTGGAAAGCACCATTGCGACGGCGACCAGCAGCAAAATGCATTGCACGACCGCCAGATCTCGCGCCGCCACCGACACCACCAGCAGGTTGCCGACACCTGGCCAGGAAAATACGCTCTCGACGACAACCGAACCCGCGATGAGATTGCCGACCATGAAGCCGACAATGGTCACCGTGGGGATTGCGGCGTTCGGCAGTGCGTGACCGCGCACGACCGCAGCCCAGGGAATTCCCTTGGCACTGGCAGTCCGTACATAGGGCTGTCCCAGCACCTCAAGCATTGCGCTTCGAACGAAGCGGGCGAGCACTGCGGCGCCGCCGACGCCGAGCGTGATGATTGGCAGTATGAGATGCTGCAGCCCGCCCGTGCCGCCGGTCGGCAGCCACGCAACCCAGATGGCGAGCAGTTGAACCAAAACCAGGCCAAGCACGAAATTCGGCACGGTATAACCCGCAACCGCGGTCACCATGACCGCGCGGTCGATGGCGCTGTCTCGGTGCAAGGCGGCGTAGACGCCGGCGGGAATGCCGATTGCCAACTTCAAGACGAGTGCTGGCAGGGTCAGTATGAGCGTTGCCGGGATACGGGAGAGGACAACATCGAGGGCGGGTCCGCCGCTGCGCATCGATCGGCCGAGATCGCCCTCAAAGATCGCAGCGAAATACTTGAGGTACTGCATCCAGAGCGGTTGATCGAGTCCCCAGCCCTGCCGAAAGGCGGTCATGGCCTCGGGTGAAGCGTCATCGCCCATGATGCTGCGGGCAGGATCTCCCGAAAGCCGGAGCACAATGAAGGCGAATGTAACGACCAGCGCGACCGTCAGGAAGGCGCGCAGGATACGTATGGCAAAATATCGAAACATCAGGGGCCAACCATCTTAAGCGGTAGGCTGGCATCGACTGCATGGCAGGCGACAGTCCGTCCGTCCGACAGGGTTGAGTACGAGGGGGAAATCTGCGCGCATTCCGCGCGCGCAATCGGACAGCGCGGGTGGAACGCGCATCCGGTCGGACGCGCCGCCGGGTTCGGCGGCTCGCCCTTGAGGATGATGCGTTCGCGGGTGCGTCGACCCGCAACAGGAACCGCCGAGACCAGCGCCTTGGTATAGGGGTGCGATGGGCTCGATAGCAGGAGATTCGTCTCGCCGACCTCGACGATGCGGCCGAGATACATCACGGCCATGCGCTGGCTGACCTGGCGAACGACCTTCAGGTCGTGGCTGATGAAGAGGAGGCTGAGACACATGTCCTTTTGCAAGTCCATAAGCAGGTTGACGACCTGCGCCTGGATCGACACGTCGAGAGCCGAGACCGGTTCGTCGCAGACGAGCAAGGCAGGCTGCATGACGAGCGCCCGGGCTAGAACAGCACGCTGACGCTGGCCACCCGAAATCTGAGACGGCAGGCTGGCCGCGTGGCTCGCACTAAGGCCAACGGCGCTGAGCATGGCAAGCGCCCTGTCGTTCCGCTCGGATGCTGGTCCGATCTCGTGGACGTCCAACGGCTCCCTTACCTGATCGAGAATGGTCAGGCGGCGATCCAGCGCCGCCAGCGGATCCTGATAGATCATTTGCATGTGCGCGCGCAGCCGGCGCCAGTCACGGGTATCCGCGCGCGGCATTTCCGCACCACGGAAGAGGACCTGACCGCTGTTCGGCCGTTCGATGCCAAGCGCGATCCGACCTGTCGTCGACTTTCCCGAGCCGGATTCGCCGACGAGCGCCAATGTCTCACCTGGTTGCAGAGACAGCGATACGTCGTCGACGGCGCGGATCGGAATTGTCCTTCCGAAAAGCCCCTGGCGGGTCGAATAGTTTCGCGAGATGTTCTGAAGTTCGAGAATGTTGGCCGTCATACGTGCATGCTTTCGCTGAATTTACGGATGTGCCGGTTTCCCGCGGCCAAACCGGAGATACAGGCGGAGAACCGTCCAGCTTCGGTCGCTATGAGTTGCGGGGCGGCTGTCTCGCAAGCGTTGGAGCGCTGGGAACAGCGGGGTGCGAACGGGCATCCCGGAGGCATATTTGCCGGATCCGGCACCTGCCCCTCAATCGGGAGAAGCCGATGCAATGCACCCTCGAAGGGCGGCAATGCCGCCAGCAGGCCTTGCGTATAGGGATGGTGGGGGTTCGCGAACATCGAGCCCGACGGTGCCGTCTCGACGATGCGGCCGGCATACATGACGGCAATGCGGTCGCATGTTTCTGAAACGACCCCGAGATCGTGGCTGATTAGAACAAGAGCCATGCCGGTCTCGCGCCTGATGGTGGTCAGAAGATCGAGTATTTGTGCCTGGATCGTGGCGTCGAGGGCGGTCGTGGGTTCGTCGGCAACCAGAACGTCCGGTTTTCCGGCAAGCGCCATGGCGATCATCACCCGTTGGTTTTGACCGCCGGACAGTTCATGGGGATAGGCGTCGAACCGACGGGCTGCATCCGGAAGGCCGACGAGGTCGAAAAGACGCTTTGTCTCCGCCCGGATGCTCGACCCGGAAACACCTTGATGGCGGGTGAGAACTTCGCCGATCTGCCGTCCGATCCGCAGAACAGGATTGAGTGCGCTTGACGGATCCTGGAAGATCATCGCCACGTGCCCGCCCCGAATTCTGTCGAGGTCGGCCGGGGCTGCCCTCAGCAGTTGTCTTCCGTCGAGGCGAACGCTCCCTCCCACCATCGCTGTCTTTGGCAGGAGTCCGAGAGCTGCAAGCCAGGTTACGGATTTGCCGCTGCCTGACTCGCCGACGATACCGAGCGCCTCCCCGCGCGCAAGCGTAAGGTCGACGCCCTGAAGAACCCGTACACCGCCGAAGTCGACGGTCAGGGCCTCAATCGAGAGCAATGATCCCGACGACGACGTCGCCGGGAAAGCGGGTGCCACCCTGGTGCCGGCAAGATGTTCCACTGCCGTCCCTCCAAGCTTCATTTGCGGGTATAAGCCGCATTGAACGGGCCGAAGTTCAGGTCGAGCGTCTGACCCGGCACCCAGGCAATGTCCTTGCGCTTGCCGTAGAACTGACCGGAACCGTGCAGGATCACGCAGGGCGGATCGTCCCGATCGACGATCTCAAGCATGCGCTTGATGATTACCCGGCGTGCCTGCGGATCGGTCGTCTGCTGCAGCTTCTCGCCAAGACCGAAATATTCTTCGTTTTTCCAGAGGCCAGCTTTAACGTTCTCGCCGGACGGCCCGAATATGCGCCACGGAAAACCGAGCGGGTCGGGAATTGTCGCGGTATTCGAACTGTCGTAAATCGCGTGAACCGGCTTTTTCTCAATCTGCGCGAAATTCTCCATCATCTGGATCTCGACGTTGAGCCCGACGGCCCGCCACATCTCAATCATGATCTGAGCGCCTGCGACCTGGTTGGGATAGTAGTTGTTCAGGAGCTTGTAGGTAATGGTTTCGCCCTTGTATCCGCTTTCGGCGAGGAGCTTGCGGGCCAAATCGGGGTCGTAGGCCAGGGCCGGGTAATCCTCGATGTAAGCCTCTCCAAAACTCGGGAGCTGATAGCCATTGGGGATGAGGAGCTTGTTTTGCCACAAAGCCTCTACCAGCGCCTTGCGGTCAATTGCGAGGCTGAGGGCGCGCCGGACCCCAACCTTGTTCAGCACCGGATCTGTCGTATCGATATTCAGCGCTCGGATATTTTGGACCGGTCCGCCTGCAACTTCGAGGTCGGCATGCTTTTCGATCTCGGGGAACATGTCCGGCGCGATGTCGGTGATGAAATCGACCTCTCCGGCAATCAGCGCGTTCATACGCGAGGCGGCCTCCGGAATGATCCGGAAATATATGCCGGCGTAGGGTGGCGTCCCGCCCCAATAAGCGTCGTGCGCGGCAAGCTTGACCTCGACATCAAGAGATTGGCTGACAATCCGATAGGGTCCGGCACCAACAGGCGCGGCAGTCCAAGCATCCCACGACCTCGCCGCGTCGAAGGCGCGTTTGCTGACGATTTCCGAGCCCCAGGAGGCCAGCCGCTTTTCCAGAAGAGCGTCGTCGTTTTTCGCGTGGACGATAACGGTGTGGCTGTCGATGATGTCGACCCTATCGATGGCACCCATTGTCTGCATGGCAGTCGACTTGCCTGCCATGCCTGGGCCAAGCAGGTGCTGCGGGCTGAAGCTGAAGGCGACGTCCTCGGCGGTGAACGCGCCGCCATCATGGAAGGTCACACCCTTGCGCAGGAAAAGGCGAACGGATTTCGCATCCAGACGCTCCCATCGTTCGGCCAGGGCCGGTCGCAATGCCATAGCGGGAGTCTGGTCGTAGGCGAGCAGTGTGTCGAACATCTGCGTCGCGATACGCCGTGTCGCAGTATGCGTATAAAGAGCCGGCTCGACAGCGGGGGGAAAGCCGGACAGGCCGATTTTCAGCGTCGTGCGATCAGCTGCCTGCGCCGGGGTGAAACGCGTTCCTGTCATTGCCAACACCGCGCCGGCGGCACCCGCGGTCATCAACTTGCGTCTTGTGAGGATCAGTTTGTGCATGAGAATTCCTTTTCGGCTGGCTGACGAAGCCCTCAGGGCTCCGCAATTGAAGCGTTTTCTCTGGATGGAAGGGCCGTTTCGCCCATTCAGGTCATGGCTACCGATCGGACGGAACGGTTCGAACCCATTGGATCGAGTCCAAACACATTCCGACGTCTCGTCTGAGCCGGTCTACCAAGCGCTGTGCACTACCAGCCGAAGTGGCCCACCGGACGTGATCAAGTCATTCAGGACTCCCCGGCGTCGTCACTTCGCGTCTGCACGAGTCCCGAGCGCAGTGCTGTGGGCCATCTGCTCAGGGACACAGTTCAGATCAGAGGTCGCGGCAAACGACGTCCGGATGGTATTGATTTCCCGCCATTGCATTCCCCTTCGTTTTCGAGGGCCTTGTACCAGGCCAGAAGTTTTGGCGTTGGTAGGTAGCTATTCGGCCAGTTTTGCTACATGTAAATGACGGACATCGAAAAATTCGATATCAAAAAGACGATTGCGGATGGATGTTCTTTTGCACCGCAGTCATGTGCGGAAAGAGAATGGACACCGCACCGAAGGGGATAGATCAGTGTCGATATTTGGAGATGAAGTTGGCTGACGAGAACGAATTGTCCCTGAATGCGGTGCGCGCCTTCGTGCAGGTGGCGCGGGATAACAGCGTCACACGCGCGTCGAAGACGCTCGGCATCACGCAGAGTTCGGTCAGCCGCCATCTTGCAGTTCTGGAGGAATATTTCGGGGCAAAGCTGATCGAACGGCGCGGTCGTCAGAGCCAGTTGACCGACTTCGGGCGGCTCTTCGCCGACGCGGTGGCCGAGCCGCTCGACACGATCCTGTTTACCGCCAGGCGAATGCGCCGCAACGGCAGGAAAGACGCTAACCGCCTGGTCGTGCGCACCTCGCTCGCGACCTTCGCCTATACGGTCCTCATTCCGAACTTGCGCGAATTCTCCAAGGAAATGGGCGGCGTTACAGTCGACGTCATCAGCTCTCTGTCTGCCCCCGCTTCGACGGACAGTTTCGACGTGCTTCTCACCCGCGACCTGATGCTGAGCGAACCGGGCGACCGCTGGGATGTCTACGATGAGCAACTCGTCTGCGTCGGTGCGCCTGACTGCGTCGCCGGCCGGGGCCTCAAGGCCCTACGCGACACCCCCGTCATCGCCGTCACCTCCCGCCCCGATATTCTGCCCACCTGGCTGCGCGGCCTAGACCTGAAAACCGCCGACATCACCTCCGGTGCGCGGTACGACCACCACTATCTCGCCCTTCCGGCGGTCACGACCGGGCATAGCCTGCTTGTCACGCCGCACATCGTGGTCGCGGACCTGATCCGGCAAGGTCTTCTGGAAGTTCTTGGCGGATCGCGCGCACCCAGCGGTATGCAATATCGTGCTTACGCGATTGACCGCAGCAGCAACCCAGATGTCGCGCGCGCCTTCTGCCGCTGGCTCACCCGACTTTGCAAAAAGATGACGGAGGAAGAGGTCTCGGGCAAATAACCGCGTCCGAATATCGCAAAATGCGATCGGTTTGACGCCTATACGCGATGCCAAAGCTGGCGAGCAAGCCCCTCTCCTCATAGTTCTCTGTCACGTCAAGAGCTACGAGGAAGTTCCGTGTCACTCATCGCCAAGAGACTTGCGGCCGTCCGGCCCTCCCAAACCAAGGCCATGACGGCCGCAGCCGCCGTCCTGAAAGAAAAGGGCATCGATGTCATCGCCCTAAGTCAGGGCGAGCCGGATTTCGACACGCCTGAAGCGGTCCAGAACGCCGGGATTGCCGCGATTAGAAACGGCAGGACCCGCTACACGCCCGTCGCCGGCGTCAAGCCGCTGCGCGAGGCAATCCGCGAGAAGCTTTCGCGCGACAACGGGCTCGACTACGACATCGAGCAGATCACCGTCGGCTGCGGCGCCAAGCAGATCGTCTTCAATACGCTCTTTGCAAGCCTCGACCCGGGTGACGAGGTCATCATCCCGGCGCCCTGCTGGGTGTCCTATCCGGACATGGTTCGGCTGGCGGGCGGCGAGCCGGTTCTCGTCCCATGCCATGAACACGTCGGCTTCAAGCTGAAGCCGCAGGATCTCGAAGCGGCGATTACACCGCGCACGAAGTGGCTGATGCTGAACTCGCCCAACAACCCGACGGGCGCCGTCTACTCCAAAACCGACCTCGCCGCCTTGGCCGAAGTGCTTCGCAAGCACAGTCACGTGCATGTGCTTGCCGACGACATCTATGAAAAGCTCGTCTACGACGTGCGCTTTGCCACGATGGCCGAAGCGGCTCCCGACCTGATCGATCGCGTCTTGACCGTCAACGGCGTTTCGAAGTCGAGCGCCATGACCGGCTGGCGGCTCGGCTATGGCGCCGGGCCCAAGGACCTGATCAAGGCGATGAACACGATCGAGGGCCAGACGTCATCGCATACGAGCTCGATTTCCCAATATGCCGCGATCGAAGCGATCGCAGGCGATCAGAGCTACATCGAAACCTTCGTTTCCGAGTTCCGCAAGCGCCGTGATTTCGTGGTCGAGAAGATCAACGAAGCCGAAGGTCTCAAATGCCGGACCCCGGATGGCGCCTTCTATGTCTTCGTCAACTGCGAAGGCGTAATCGGTAAGGTCACTCCTCAGGGCACGGTCATCACGGACGATATGGACTTTGCGATGTACCTGCTGGAGCAGTTCGGCGTCGCCGTCGTTCCGGGCTCAGGTTTCATGGCCTCACCCTTTATCCGCATCTCCTACGCCGCATCGATCGAAGAGCTGCAGCAGGCTTGCGGCCGCATCCTTGCAGCCTGCGAAGCCCTTTCCAAAAGCGAGAACACCTATGAGCAAAGCAAAGCAACTGCGTAACCGTATGGCCGAACGCGGCCTCGTCCACATCATGGCCGCACACAGCCCGCTTTCGGCCATTCTCGCCGAGGAAGCCGGTTTCGACGGCGTCTGGGCATCCGGCTTCGAACTGTCGGCGCTCTACGGCCTTGCCGACATGAGCTTGATCACGATGACCCAGCATCTCGACATGCTGCGCGCCATCGCCGGTCAGTCGTCCCTGCCGATCGTTGCCGACATCGACACGGGATATGGCAACGCACTGAACGTCATCCATGCCATTCGCGAATACGAAAAAGCTGGTACGGCGGCCGTCGTGATCGAAGACAAGACCTTCCCGAAGGTCACCAGTCTTGCTGCCGATGGCCGTCAGGAACTGCTGCGTATGACCGAGTTCCAGGGCAAGATCGAGGCCGCGGTTGCGACGCGAACCGACCCGGATTTCCTTGTCATCGCCCGCACGGAGGCCCTGATCGCCGGCCTTGGCGAAGAGGAGGCGCTGAGGCGCGGCCTCGCCTATGCCGAGGCCGGCGCGGACATGGTCCTGATCCACTCGAAGAAGAAGGACGCGGCAGAGATCGAGAGCTTCTCGCGGGTTTGGAAGGGCCCCGTCCCGCTAGTCATCGTTCCCAACGCCTACCCGGAACTCAATGCCACGCGCATTCGCGCGCTCGGCAATATCCAGATGACCATTTACGGCAACTACTGCATCCGAGCCGCAGTCAAAGCGATGCAGGACACATTCCGGCGGATCATTGCCGACGGCGGCGTCCAAAACGTCCACAGGGACATCGCTTCCGTGGAGGAAATCTTCCGAATTCAGAAGATGGACCGGGTCAAGTTCGATGAAAAGCGGTTCTTGAGATAGGAAGGCCTGCCCTCTGAATCTTGTTTTGCGGGTTGCTTCCGCCTCAGCCGCTATATACCCAAGCGAGTAAATCCTGAAAGAAAAGTTTTGTTATCCGAAGTTCAAGGTTTCAGCAGTGTCCAGCGTCAAAGAACATATGCTTTCCAATGACGGCCTTAAAATCTACTTCGGTTGCCGCGAGTGCGATGAACCAATCGAAGATCAAGTCGAGAACACCGCTTACGGTTGGACAGTCGATCGTGCATCCGATGGCGTTGGAACCACTGAAACCACAATCGCGTGCTCCGAATGCCAGACCCCGTACACTATTTATGTCGTTGCCGATGCGAGTGAAAAGCGCGTCTACATACCCGAGTTTCCGGACATTCCGGTACAGTTCCACGACGACACTTTCGACCATGATGACTACGATGAATTCCTGGCTGAATATGCGTCCTACGAACCCTTCGAGGTGTATGGGCAATCAGTTCGCGAACTCGCTGAATCACCGGCATGCGCACCGAGCCACGGTACGCACTGCGGTGTGGTCAGATCATCGGTCTCAAGTCGGTTTGCTTAAAACAAGCGTGTCGACAAGGCCTTCGGTCAGTCTTTCGCGCCCTCGACCCCGTTTCACATCGGCATTCAGCAAAGGGCCAAAATCGAGCGCAGTGAGGCGCACGATGTCGCTGATCGGCACATGCCATTCTTCGGCGGCTTCGAGCTCCTTCATGCTCTCAAGACTGCTCTGAATTTGCGCAACGAGGTCCTTTTGCCATTGCAGAAACCCCATGGCGACAAGCTTGTTCTGGTCGATATAAGCGATGATCTTCCAATAAGCTACCGGGCATTGAACGCCGCGCAAGACCGGATCTCGGGGATCTAGCACAGGGCCAGTGATGACAGTGAATTTTGCGCTGTGGCGGGTTGCCGCGTCAAGAACTGCGTCTTCAAGGTGCGCCCATGTGACCGTATTCAGACGATGCGCCTGCGGGGTACAGTTGGTCATATAGAAAGTGTCGTCATTGGCAATCCGCACGGTTCGATCATCTCCCCAAACAGGATCGAGGCGCCTAGTCAGATGACCATAGTCGAAATCTGTCCCGTCATAGATGATCCCACCGACCTGGGCATCGGGGGACAGTCGGCCATCGAACCACCAAACATCAGCAGCCTCGAGCTCCCCTGCTCGGGTCCTGACCGCTTCCGGCCGATCGGGGTTTCGGTCGGTACGCGCGAGCCTCTGAATGACCGATCCATCGATATTGACGGCGGAAAACCAGGCCAATTGTCGAGATGCCGACATCACCACGCTATAGTGCATATATTTCAGCTCGGTCGTATTGTCCGATAGCTTCACGACGTCCCCTGCCAGCGCTTCGGGGATTTTTGGCAATGGAACTTCCGACCCTTGACCAAGAAACCCAGGAATGTAGCCGGGGCGCGGCGGATTAGCGAACCAGGTCGCGGGCCTGACCCGAATGACGGTCTTGCTCTCCAAGGTTTCTTCGGGCTGTGCCTGCGATGCTCGGGCGACGACCAACGGAGCTTGCGGACGCCCGGAACCCTGTATCGTTGGATCAGACAGAAGCGCATAAAGTCTAGCTGCGTCACCGGACACGCGATCTGATTTTTGCAGCGCGTTCAATATCGCACTGATGCGAATGCCTTCGTTCGCCGATGTCTCCACGCCGCGCTTCTTTTCGCCGCTCGGCGCAGAGGCGTGATGAAGGCCAACCAACTGCCATTGCCTATTGAGTGCAGGCGAGCCTGACGAACCGATTTCAGTATCAGTCGTGTAATAAATGTATTGGTCAACCCGATCCACCATCTCGCTGTGGAACAGGCAGAGCTGCTTTTCGCGCCCTTGCGGGTGCTGGATGACCAAGACTGGCTCACCCTCGAGAATCTTATCCGTCGAGGGATTGAGCGGCAACCAACCGAAGTCGGAAAGCGGCTCTCCATTCACCCCTTGCGGCTGGACCGCAACGAACGTGAAATCGAATGCTTCGACCGGCGAGGTCACAAAGAGCCGCCCTGGGTCAAGTTTGAACCGTTTGGGTTTCAGCGGGTTTTCATTGGCATCGAGCTCATAATCAAACTGAGCGATGAAATCGACCGCAGTGTCGGCGTCGCCGATCACGTGATGATTGGTGAGGAGGATATTCGGCGCGACCAAAAAGCCGGTGCCGATCGGCTGCTGGCCATAGAGCAAGCGGCTGATTGATCGACCGGCACGAATGCCATGTTCGAGAAAGTTGACCGGATCTGTGTCATTGATCCCAACGATGGATTCGAGCTTCCGATCGACCTCGACCCGAGCTTCGGCGGGAGTGATGGTAGGCGGAATGGGTGCGGCTTCAGCTTCAGCCATCGGACGCACTGCCGCCCTGCCTTCAGCGACGGTCAGTTGCATCGCGCGTCGTACCGCCGAAGCTAGCCCAGCGGCCGCAAGAATACCATTCTCTTCGATCGAAGCCGACTTGGCGGCACGTTCCTTTTGACGTGCAGCGAAGCGCTCCGCAGCAAGGCGATCGAGATTGGCACGTTTACTTAAAACGGAATTGACATCCATGGTTATCCCCTACCCGCGACGTCTCCAGGTCGCGATAAATGATAACCCTCGCCTGTGACATCGTTATTGCAAACACAACTTTAGGAATAGAATAGGACGTCATATGGGTGTTATATACAAATGACGTAATAATTCTTTGCCGGATGCGACCACGTCACACAGGTCGGGAAGGTATGATGACCAATCCGGGGGGAGGAGCAAAGATGAAGGTTGTCACTGTTGCTGCCATACTAGTTGGCCTGAGCTGTGGTCATGCATTTGCTTGGGGGCAAGAAGGTCATTCAATCATCGCAGAAATCGCTCAGCGTAGACTTTCCGCAACAGCGCTTGCTCAGGTTAAGCGCATCCTTGGCGGCGAGGCATCAATGGCGTCCGTGGCCAGTTGGGCAGATGACGTGCGCTCCGGTCCCCATCCGGAGAGCTACAACTGGCATTTCGTAGATATTCCGCTCGCAGAAAACACCTATGATCCGATATCCGAATGCGCAGCCAGCCCAAAAGGCGACTGCGCGATCGCAGAAATCGACAGGGCCGAGCACGAAATTACCTGTGCGACGGATCCAATGCAACGTCGTGACAGTCTGCGCTACCTCATCCATTTCGTTGGCGATATTCATCAACCCTTTCATACCGTCGCGGACGGCAATGGCGAAAATGGCCTGAAAGTCGTCGTGAAGTTCGGCGGCTTGATCAAATCGCCGCCCAAGGTTTCAGATGACAATCTCCATGCAGTCTGGGACAGCACACTCATCCGGCAGACAACCTATGCCTGGGGCTCCTATGTCGATCGTCTTGAGGGGGATTGGCTCCTGAAACACCCTGAAGCGTCTCAGACACTGGATCCGATCGCCTGGACGCTCGAAGCTCACAAGCTGGCGCAGGACATGGCCGAAGGCGTCGACAACGGCGCAACGCTCGACAACGCCTATTACGACAAGGCCCTGCCCGTTGTCGACGAGCAGCTCGGACGCGCCGGGCTGCGCTTGGCGGCAGTCCTGAACCGCTGGCTTGGGAGTGCACCGGCGTGCCCATTGCCTTGAAAGCCGATCGCAGATCTTAGTACGGGTTGCTCCTTCGGGTTGCTACCGTGTCGAAGGGCTATTTCACTTAGGAAACGCGGAGATTGGTTTCATGGACGGCACCAGCGAGAATACTGCCGTCCCCGGCGCGCTCCCTGGCAAACTAGACACCAAGCAGCCGGCGACTCCGTCGGGTCTTCAGGCGCGCTTTCTGAAGCAGGCGATCATCGTCGTCCATGGCATGGGCGAGCAGCGCCCATGGACACCATCAAGGAATTCGTCAAGACGGTCTGGTAAGACGACCCGGTTGTAACGGCGAATGGGATGCCCAATCCGAGCGAGATCTGGAGCAAACCTGACGAACGGCTCGGCTCGCTAGAACTCCGGCGCATCACGACGCGCGCGAGCGTCAGTTCGTCGGCGTGTTCGACCATGGCGTGAGATCGGACTTTTTTGAACTCTATTGGGCCGACCTGACAGCGACGTTGGTTGGATACGCAACGAACCCTTCGCCGCGAACTTGCGGCGTGGCCAGCTGCAACGTCCGAGCAATCTCGCAGCGGTATATGGATCATTTCCGACTTCGTGACATTAGGATCTCCGCTAACCCACGCTCAGTTTTTGATGGCCGCCGATGAGGCGGATCTCAGAGAACGTCAAGAATCGCGGGAATTGCCGACGTCTCCTCCGGTGCGCGAAGTTCTCGATCCTGCGAATGCCACAGCCGCAGATGCCGCTGGAATGCCCCTTCATCTATGCCGGGGTCCTATCAGCTGTTCTCCATTCCGTGGCGAGACAAGGCAAAAACCTGGGAAATGCACCACGCTGCCGTCTTTGCCCTGGTTCGATGGAGCAACATCTACGACAGTTCGTCTTGGATATTCCGCGGTGACTTGATCGCGGGCCCGCTTCAAGATGCTTTTGGTCCGGGGATTATAGACGTGGACCTCAAGGTCATTCGTGGTCCCGTTTGGCACTTTAGTCATGCCGACTATTGGAAAAGCGGATCGGACACACGGCAATTGAAGGTTCTACGAGACGCCATCAATCTTCTCGATCGTCCACCAAGCGAGGTCACCTTCCTAAGTTAAAGGCAAAATGCCATCTTCGAATAAGTGGATCATATGGCGTTTCGACGGACGGGGGTCAAAAGGTCGTATCGAGCAGATCAACTAGATCGTCCAACGGTAGGGGATGGCATGGAAGCCGACGGAGAACTGTTCGAAACTGCAATCGATGAGAACGACGTCGGACCGTCGAATTTTGGCTAAGTAGCCATCGATGAACGATTTCTTACCCTCCGGTGGCTTCGGCCGTCGACAATCCGACCAGCTGAGATCGCACTCCGCCCTTGAGGGCGTAGTTTGACATCCCAGCATTTCAAGCGAGCGAGCTACGGCCTCCATGTCAATGAAGGACATCGAACCGCGTAGTGAGAGGAAATCGTCAAACCTCTGACACACTCATCGACGTTCCTCATCGAGAAAAGGCGAGCTGCTGATATCCAAATTTTGGCGGGGTATCCGCAAAACGCAATGAAGCCATGAGCCGCTGAACGACAAACGAGATCTTAAGTTCCCCTTAACCATCTCCAGCGGATTTCGGTCTGGCTCGATCAACGGGCATTTCATATTACTTTACAATTTTAAAAGGCATCGACATATGCGACTTACAATTAAATTGACACTCTTTGCCCTTTTTGGCGGTATTGCGGCAGTCTCCATTGGGCAGGGCCTGATCTCCGCACATAATCTCGCTGTGATCAGTGAGGCGAGCCGTTCAATCGCTGACGACACAGTCCCTTCCGTGCTTGCGCTTGGTCAATTGAATGCCGATTACGGCGACCTGCGCGTCGAGCACCAAGCCTATTTGCTCGCTGATGCCGAAAAGCAGCAGGTGGTCCTTGCCGATATCAAGGAAACAGAGTCGGAAATCGCCAAAGACCTGAAAGCCTATGAGCCCGCTGTTACAAGCGATAGCGAGAGGGCAATCTATCAACAATTTGTCACCGCCAACGCTGCGTACCAGCAAATTTGGCAGCGCGCAAAGGGGCTGGAGGACAGCGGCAAGGGCGCAGAGGCCACTGCTTTGCTTCTTGGCGACGGCAAGGTAGCCTACGACAAAGCGGGCGACACGATTCAGCAAGACGTTGACAAGAACGTGGCTGACAACAAGGCGAATCTGGACACGACAGGCGCCACCATCGCTTCAAGTTTCACCTCGACCTACGGTGCACTTGGCATTGCCGGCTTCGTCGCAGTTTTCGCTATGGTGCTGACCTCGCGCCGCGTGATCAAACCGCTGAGCCGGATGACCGCCTACATGAATGTGCTGAGCGGCGGCAAGGCGACGGAAGACGTGCCCGATCGCCATCGCCAGGACGAGATTGGTGGCATGGCGCAAGCGGTTGAAGTCTTCCGGCAAACGGCAATTTCAAACACCAAGCTCGAGGCTGAGGCGGAACAACGCCGCCGCATGGCGGAAGCGGACGGCGCCGCGAGACTGCAAAAGGCGGAGAATGAAGCCGCCGAAGTGCGCAAGGCGACGTCCAGTCTTGCCGGTGGCTTGAAGCGCTTGGCCTCCGGCGACTTGGCGTTCCAGCTCACCGAGACGCTGACTCCCGATTTCGAACCGCTACGGCTTGATTTCAACGATTCCGTTCGGGAATTGGGTGAGACCCTGACTGCGATTTCGCATGCGACGTCGACGATGGATGGCAGTTCACGCGAGATCAGCCACGGGGCAACCGAGCTGTCGAAGCGTACCGAACAGCAGGCAGCTTCGCTGGAGGAAACCTCCTCAGCCCTGGAAGAGATCACTGTCGCCGTGAAGAGCTCGACGGAGCGGGCGCTGGAAGCAAGCCACATGGTCGATGAGGCGCGCCGCAGCACCGAACAGTCGAGTGCCGTCGTCAGGGATGCAGTGGCGGCAATGGGGCGCATCGAGCAGGCCTCGGGCGAGATTGGCCAGATCATCAATGTCATCGACGAGATCGCCTTCCAGACCAACCTTCTGGCACTCAACGCCGGCGTCGAAGCAGCCCGAGCCGGCGAAGCCGGCAAGGGTTTTGCCGTCGTCGCGCAGGAGGTGCGCGAACTGGCGCAACGCTCGGCCAACGCAGCCAAGGACATCAAGGGGCTCATCAACCGCTCCAGCGAGGAGGTCACCTCGGGTGTCAAGCTCGTCACGGCGACCGGCGAGGCTCTGACACTGATTGAGGGGCATGTCGTGAAGATCAACGAGCATGTCAATTCGATCGCGACCGCTGCAAGAGAACAATCGACCGGGCTGTCCGAAGTCAGCACCGCCATCAATCAGATGGACCAAGTCACACAGCAGAACGCCGCAATGGTGGAGGAATCCACCGCAAGCACCAGCCAGATGGCGCAGGAGGCCGCCAAGTTGCGTGACCTCGTCGCCCGTTTCAAGTTGGATGGGGCGGCCTCTACGCAGTCTTCGGCGCTGCGTCAAATAGCGCGTGCGGCTACCTCCAGCAGTAAGCCAGTCACCTCACCGGCCCGCACGCTCGGCCAGAAACTTGCCAGCGCCTTTGGTGGCCGCGCGACTTCCGCAGCGATCGCAGAGCAGTGGGAGGAATTCTGATGTCTGACGCGGATCACCACGGAAATCATCCTTCAACTGCGACGCTGGAGATCATCGCCTTTCATCTGAGTGACCGGCAGTTCTGTATCAGGACCACCTCGATCCGGGAAATCCGGGGCTGGGCGGCGGCAACGCCGCTGCCCCACGCGCCGCCACATCTCCTCGGCGTCATGAACCTGCGGGGCTCCGTCATTCCGGTCATCGACCTTGCGGCAAAGCTCGGGGTCCCCAGCGCTGTCGACACCAGCCGTAGCGCCATTGTCGTTGTCGAAGTGGGGCAAGGCGTTATCGGGCTGGTGGTCGATCAGGTCTCCGACATCCTGTCTATCAGCGGCGATCGGATTCAGCCGATTCCGGATTTAGGCACCGCTTTTGATCCGGCCTTCGCGCATGGCATCATCCCGCTCGAACACGACATGGTCTGCTTCCTCAATCTCCACCACATGTTCGCCAATGTCATGCAGGCATCGGCGGCGTAGCACCAATCAGCTAAATCCAGTCTCCAAAAGGTTCATTGCTTTGGTAATCCGATACTGCGGATGGGCGCTACTGCCATTCGGGTTCCTCATTTCCGCAAAAAAACAATCCGTCAATGAAAATGATGGCGCCCATTTTCCTACAAGAACTGGAACGATGTTGATTGCCACTCCGTACCATGGCGTGCTTGCGACCCGTGAGCGAGAGACCAGTGGTTTCCGTTCGGACCTTGTCATCGACTTACAGTAAGCACACCCTCTGCAAAGTGACACAGAGTGGCGACATAGGTCGTTTACATCGCGGCCCGCCGGCACGTAAGGAACAGCTAGCATCAAGGACCAGCCTATTACAAATCCTCCGTAAAAGATCAGGATTTCGAACGGCGAGGCTTCATGCCCTGTCGATCCGGCAAGCCTTTTCTAAAATGCGCTGGTGGTCATTACCTTAAACACGTCGACATACTTTCTGGCACTTCGCCGCTGCTGGAAGAATTGATAGGCAACATCAAGTTCGAGAGCACCTTTCGACCGCAAGCGGGTTCATGGCTATAATCATTAATTTCCGTCGAACTCAGGTTTCGTCGTCAGTTTATACGCCATTTCCAGTGAAATTTCGGCGCGCACGACCGACTTTTGCGCATGGTAAAAATCGGCGGCGGCTTCATCTGCTCGTTCCTGAGCAGCGAACCGGGCGAGTTTGTGTTGCTCGCGCAGTGCGCCTGCATCCGCTTCATGGCCACGCAATACGGATTGGCGCATCAGGGCGTTATGAAGCTCAGCGGCGGAAACAAAACCGTCCTTGCGCAATTCATCTATGATGGGATTGCCTGCGGCCCGGCTTGCCGCGATGTCATGCGCCTCAGAGGCTCGCAGCTCTTCCTCTCTTGCCCGTTCGGCATCGCCGCGCGCCTTGGAGAGGCTGCGCGAGAGATTATCCGCCCGGAGGTTGCGTATCTCCAGCAACAGCCTGAGAGCCTTCGACGCCTTCATAGTTGCTTCTCAGGCGCCGTCGCTCGGTGTCAGGATTTCCAGCTTGCCGCCCTTGATAACCTTGATGCTGTCGGCGTGCTGTCGACTCAGCACATCTTCGACGGCCTTAATGAACACGCCCGGGCCGCGCACGAGCACCAATCCGCTGGCCGCATCTTCACGCAACGCATCGTCGGGCAGGACTGGGAACAGCGCGCGTATGGCATTTTGCTCGGTTTTCCAGCTGCGACCGCCGCGATCGAGGACAACGGTGGAGACCTCCTGCTTCGCCGCGATGATGACGTGGCTGCCATCATAGGCCACGAAGAGATTGCTAGCGTCTCCGAGCTTCACGAAGGCCTTGGCTCCGCTTTCCCGAACAGACCAGTGTTCGACCTTGCCGGTCAGCGTCCCGACTGTCGTGACCGGAATGCCGGACATGAAGGAAATCGTCTGGACGACATCGCCGAGCGGCAGCGATACCACATCGAGGCGCACCTCCCGATCGCTGGCCTTGGCCGATAAAGGAAAAGCCGCAAGCAGTCCGATAGCGGCCATGTAAACAAAACGCACAAACATCTGAGTTTACCTCTCGATCCGGATTTCCCTCGCCAATAACACGACAGAAGGAAGGCATGGAATACGAAATCGAAATCATTAATAATTATCTGATGTAGTGTCCCAAATGGCGGGGCGCTGAGAATACAACTATGTGACGACGCATATCCGTATCACGAAATTTCCGTCCCTATTGCGAATTAATAACTTTTTAACATAACCTATTGAAATCCATTTTGAATTCTGCAAGGTTCTCGCCGCCAAAACCATGCAAGGAGTTCAAGACATGGCTACTAGCACTAGTACTTCTACACTCGATGCGGGCGTCAGCTCCGCGATTTCGGCCTTCAAGTCCGCTCAGAACGAAGCAACGGCGCAGAGCCTGCAGGTTGCAACCGAGATCACCAAGATCAATGGTGTGGCGAACGCCATCAAGAAGATCGGTCCGGGCTGATTGAACGCAATGGCGAGACGGGTTCGCCCGTCTCGCCTCCCCCGCTCTCGAAGAAAACAAAGCCGCTCGACGGACGGTTCGGGAACAGATGGCTATAGATTCAGATCCCTCCTCGCCCACACTCAAAGGAGCCCCCGGCAATGTAGCTGCGGGCAACGCCGTGTCGGGCAGTCCCGCACCGGCTTTGCGCATCACGCGCGCCGGGCGCAGCGCCATTCTGCCGTTGACGACGGAGCAGCATGTTGTCGGCGGCAGCGCCGATTGCGACATGATCATCCTCGGCGACAGGCCAGAACCCGCCTTTGCCATAGGCCTGAAGGGTTCCCGTGGCTCCTACGTGGTGTCGCTCACGGCACTGCGGGATGGTCTCGCGGTCGACCGCCGCTCCATTGAACGTGATCAGACGGTCACCCTTAAGAAAAACCAGACCATTTCCTTCGACGGCACGACATGTGAGCTCGAAGGTCTCGGCGCCGAACGCGTGCGGTTCGCGCCGCGTCGGATCGCCGCTACCGGCCTTCTTGCGCTGGCGGCGATCCTTTTATTTGCCGGCCTTCACGACGACGATGCGCCGGCTCAACAGATCCCACTCGTCAAGGCTCCGACAGCACCCGAACCCGAGCCGTCATCGGCTGCGGTCGCCGCCGAAATCCGTCAGGCGATCCGCATGGCCCAGCTTCCCGAGAATTTGAGCGTGGTCGACACTCCCGCCGAAATTCGCATTGGCGAAGAATCGCCTGCTCTCAGCCTGCCCGACAAGGCCAAACTGCGCGGCATCATCGCCTCGATGAGCCGGCGCAGTTCCGTCTCCATCGTCGATCTGACCGCCGTCTCCTCCGGTCTCGACGGCTTCGTCGCCGCCGCCGGCTATACGCCCGTCAGGTTCATCATCGGCACGGATGGCCAGCGCTACGAGGAAGGCGATACGGTGCCCAGCGGCTGGCGAATAAAGGAGATCCGCAGCGACCAGTTGCTCGTTTCCCGTGATAGCGAGAACGATACGGTCTACTTCGCCCCCGCCGGGAATTCCGCGCCCAGGCTCGCCGAAATTTCCAGCAGCACACAAGAGTAGCAAATGGCATCGGAAGCCCGATCATGAAGGCAAGGTCGTCCGCCATCACCATGCTTGCGCAGCGCACGGACATGCTGCTTGCGGTGTTCTTCGCTTCCGTCGTCACAATGATGGTGCTGCCGCTTCCGACCGTTGTTCTGGATGTGCTGATCGCCTTCAATCTTGCCTTCGCCTTCGTCGTGCTGATCACCACGACCTATCTGAAGAGCGTTCTCGAAATTTCGACCTTTCCCGCTGTCATCCTGATCGGCACGCTCTTCCGCCTGGCCTTGACGATTTCTTCGACGCGGCTCGTGCTTGCGGATGCCGATGCCGGCGAGATCATCATGGCCTTTGGCGATTTCGTCGTCTCGGGAAACGTCGTCGTCGGCCTGATCATTTTCCTGATCGTGGCGCTGGTGCAGTTCATCGTGGTGACGAAGGGCGCTGAGCGCATCGCCGAAGTCGGCGCGCGTTTCACGCTCGACGCCATGCCGGGTAAGCAGCTCGCCATCGACAGCGACCTGCGTAACGGCCACATCAGCACGGAAGCCGCGCAGAAACGCCGGGCGCGCCTGGAGCAGGAGAGCCAGTTTTTCGGCGCCATGGATGGCGCCATGCGGTTCGTGAAGGGCGATGCGGTTGCCGGACTGGTGATCGTCGCAGTCAATCTCATCGGTGGTCTCGCGATCGGCATTTTCCAGAAGGGCCTGAGCTTTGCCGAAGCCGCCCGTCTCTATACGCTGCTGTCGATCGGCGATGGTCTCGTCTCGCAGATCCCCTCCATTCTGATGGCTGTAGCCGCCGGCATCGTCGTGACCCGTGTTTCCGATGACGGCAACGGCAGCCTCGGCAGCGATATCGGCCGCGAACTCTTCCGGGAGCCCCGCGCATTGGCGATTGCGGCAGCGCTGACGATATGCGCCGGCTTCGTTCCCGGATTCCCGACCAGCGTGCTCGGCGCGATCGGCGTGGGTCTGGCGGTCCTTGCCTTCGTGGTTCATCGGCGGCGCGCAGGCCAGCCCGCTGCCGGATCGACGAATGCGACGGAAAGCGCCAATTCCCATCCGCTCGACAGAACGAAATATGGCGATCCCGTCGTTGCAACCGTCTCCATGGAAACGCTTACGCGGCTCGAAGCAATGAGACTCGGCGAGATGCTGGACGGTCGTATCCGCATGGCGGCCCGCGCGGTCGGCGTCTCCGTGACGGTGCCGACGTTCAACGCCGATCCCCGTATGGCCGAGAATCTCATCCATCTCCAGGTCGAAAACGTGCCTGCCGGCCTCGTCAGCTGCGGTCCTGAACGAACGGTTGAACAGATCGCCGACGACATCGTGCGCATCGTCCGCCGCCACATCGGCGCGCTTTTCAGCGTCGACGATGCCGCGCAGTGGCTGGGCAGCCTCGAACCGCGTCTCGGCAAACTGGCGATCGATGTCGCCATCCAGGTCCCGCTGATGCTGACGGTCGCGGTCGTCAGGCGCCTGCTGGAATCCGGCGTGACGCTTTCCCAGCCGCGCGGACTTCTGGAAGTGATGCTGCACGCCGGCGTTGATAATGAGCCGGATGCCCTGGCCGAAAAGGCGCGTGCCGCGCTGGTCAAGCAGATTGCGTTCGGGCTTCTCGACCGGCGGGGATTGTTGCCGGCGCTCGTCCTTCCCGCCGAATGGGATCATGTCGTCCGGTCCTATGAGGCAGGCGGAGCGACCGAGAAGATCGAGATAGGCGAAAGACTACGCCTGCTTGCCGAGAAAACGAGACAGGCCCTGGAGGACGCCAATGAGAGGGGACACGATCCCGTCATCATCGTGCCGGGCGAGTTGCGCCTGTTTACCCAGACGCTGTTGCTCCGCCATAGCTGCCGCATTCCGGTAGTGGCGGTGGAAGAAATCGACAGAGACATAGCGATCGAAACCATCGGAGAGATCGGCTCGATCCATCATCAGCGCCTTCCGGTTCAAGCACGCTGAAACCGCGCCGTCGCATTTCGGCAAATGCCGGCTTTTATCGCCTGCCCGGCCGTTCCTTGCGCGGCGGGCTGCCGCGCATTTCCGCGCCGATCTGCCGGCGCGCCGATTTCAGCTTCGGATCTCCCTGGGTGTCCTTGTATTCCCGCCGCGCCTCGGTCTTGGTCATGCGATGCTCATGCCTGAACAGCGCACGCGAAATGCGGATATCGAAAAACGCCGCCGCCACCATGATGCCTGCGACAACGATAAGGATCGAGCCGAGAAGATGGGCTGCGGTGGATAGCGAGCATGCCTCTCCGCAAAGCGGCGCCCAGAAGATGCTGTTGAGGAAATAAAGGATTGCGCCGCTGCCGGCGGCGGCGAGCAGGGCAAACTTGGCAAGCCCTTTGATGAACTCCGCGATGCTCGACAGGGAAAAAAGCTTCTTGATGCCGTCAAACGGATTGAGCCGGGTGAAATCGAAACTCATATGTTTGAACGATACCGGAAATCCCTGTGCATCGAGGATCGAGACCACGATGGTCGCCGCGAGACCCATCGCCAGCGGCAGCCAGATCAGATCGAGCAGAGCCACGCCCGTTTCGCTCAAGCCCACGCCGACGGCATCGCTGAGATCGGCTCTCTTGATGGACTGCAGGCCAGAATCGAAACTGCGGGCGAAATCCGCGAGGATACCTTCCAATCGCCAGGTAACGTAGACGGCGATGGCGAGGACGGAGATCGCGACTGGGATTTCCTTTGAGCGTGGAACCTGGCCTTCGCGCCGAAGCCGGTCGAGCTTTACCCGGCTCGGCGGCAGGGTTTTCTCCTCGGTATCGTCATTTTTGGCCATTACCCGCCTCCAGCATGGCTTTCACCTCGTTGAATCCATTGATCCAGAGACCGTGGAAATAGCTGGAGATAAAGGCCGTATAGATGACAAGAACGACCGCGACCGCGAAGTTTTTGATGGCCGGCAGGCTGTCGTTCAGCGGGAATTGTTTGGACGAACGTCCGACGAATGCCAATGACAATTCGAGCGCGCAGGTGACAATCATAAACGGGGCGGCGAGCAAGCCGGCCGCCTTGAAGAGCCGCCCGAAAACGCCAAGGACCATGTCGAGCGGATCGTCGGGCATGACGGGTGTGAGCTTGAAGAGCGGCCAGAACTCGAACGACTTGTAGAAGATCGCAACGAGATCGATGATGCCGCCGGCGCTGACGAAGATCACCAGAGCGATCGACATCATCAGCGAACCGAGCGGCGCGGTTTCCAGCGCGTTGATCTGGTCGAAGAGATTGGCGGCATTGGCGCCACGATAGACATCGGTCATGTCGCCTGTAGCCTGGGCTGCCCAGAAGGGAATGCCGAGCCCCATGCCGACGAGCGCGCCGAAGCAGAGCTCCTTGATCGAAAGCGCGGCGAGATCGAACCAGGACGTATCGCCCAGAGCCAGCACCGAATAGGCGAAGGCGACGGAGGGCGCCGAAAGGCCGATTGCGAGCCCGAAACGCAGGATGCCGACGATGCTGAACAGCGAGAAGATCGGAAAGATCAGTAGGATCCCGAGCGCGCGGGCGGCGCCGAGCATAGCCGCGGCCGGTGCTGCGACCTCGATGCCGACGAGCGGAAGATGACCCGACCCCATCCGCGCCGCCTCACTGAACCATGGTCGGAAAGTCATTGAGGATATGGACGGAATGTTCGATCAGCGGGGTTGCCAGCACCCGGCCGAACAGTAGCAGGGTGATGGAGATCACGAAGATCTTGACGATCTGCGCGATGGTCTGTTCCTGGATCTGCGTCGCCGCCTGGAAAATTGCGATGATGAGGCCGAGAAGCGCCGCCAGGCCAAGAATGGGTCCGGCCAAGGCAAACGTCGCCATCACGGACATGCCGATTTCGGCGGCAACCTGATCTTCACCCATGAGCGTAAGCCTTTCTTGCGGAACCGGCTGATGCCCGAACCGATGCTTTCAGCGTTTTTGAGAGGGTGTGGTCACTGCGCATAGGACAGAACCAGACCTTCCAGCAATCGCCGCCAGCCGTCGATCGAGACGAAGAGCAGCAGCTTGAGCGGTGTGGAAACGACGGTCGGCGACATCATCTGCATACCGAGCGCGACCAGAATGGCGGAGACGGCGAAGTCGATCATCAGGAAGGGCAGATAGATCAGAAATCCGATTTCGAATGCCCGCGTCAGTTCCGAAACGAGGAAGCTCGGCGTCAGCACTGTGATGTCGTCGGAGGCAATGGGGGTAACCGGCGCGTTTGCCCAGATCTTCTGCGAGGCCTGCACGAAGAAGTCGCGGACCTCGGCATCGGAAAATTTCAGCATGAAATCCTTCAGCGGTGCCGTCACCTTGACCATGCCGTCCGCCATGCCGCCGATCGTGGCGAAATCGCC
The DNA here is from genome assembly GCF_054114205.1 of Rhizobium sp. LEGMi-198b. NCBI lineage: Bacteria > Pseudomonadati > Pseudomonadota > Alphaproteobacteria > Hyphomicrobiales > Rhizobiaceae > Rhizobium > Rhizobium sp. LEGMi-198b. The sequence continues at coordinate 202,399 of NZ_JBSYVH010000005.1, forward strand.
GCTATGGGCAAGCAGCAACTGCCAGCTGCTCTGCAGCACCGGGTTCATCACGAAGGCCGAGAGCACGATGGCGATAGCGAAGACCAGGAGATTCGGCGGCGTCTGCTGGATGCCGATCGCATTGCGCACGATCAGCAGGACGACCGAAATCTTGGTGAAGGAGGTTGCGATCACGGCAATGACCGGCAGCATCGAGATCGCCGCCATCGCCAAGAGGCTCTGCGCAAGAGGAAAGGTCTGTTCCATCAGTCGTGCAGCGCCGTGACGCGAACGGCGCTCAGTCCATCCACGGAGATGATTTCGCCGCGTCCGATGACACGTCCCTGGGCGATGATATCGACGGCATCCGACAATGGCCTGTCGAGATTGAACACGTAGCCTTCGCCGATCGTCTCGAGTGTGCGAAGCGGAAGCTCCAGCCGTCCTGCATCGAAGACCAGCTTGATCGGGATGCTGTTGACAGGCGACGGACGCGGCTCGCCCTGCAATTCCTGATCGACGGTTTCATTCGTCATGAAATGCCTCATTGGTCCGGTTGGCATCGACAGAAGCGGCTCAGTGAGGACCGTGCCTTTGTCCGATCGCATGCAGGTTGCAAGGTAACGTTCACCCGTGATCGCGATCACGGTCTCCGGCGCTCCCCCATCGATGACGATGCCGTCCCCCAATCGCAGGGATTTGATCTCAGCGACCGACAGGGCGGCATAACCGCGCCGGATGCTGACGGTCGTCGTCAGGGCATTGAGCGTGCGGCGCGGCAGGCGGCTCGCCCAGCCGACCAGCCCGCTAAGAAAAGCCTCGTTGAAGCGACCGTTCAAGGGCAGGCTCATGCCGTTCCAGCCGATTTCGAAGCCGAAATTGCCGCTGACATCCGGCTGCGGCTCGGCGCCGATTTCGAGCAGCGAAAGGCTGATGCCGATCTTGTTCTCGATTGCCTCGAAGGCCTCGGCGAATTGGTGTTCGACCACGGCCGCCTTTTCATACGGCGACAGCTTTTCCCAGAGGAGCAGCGGTTCAAGCCTTTCGGCCAGTAACCGCAATGCTCCTGCCGAAGCAACCAGCATGTGGTCCCGCTCGCCGACGCGGCAGAGAATGCCAACCGGATCGGCGATCCGCCCGGCTGCGATCTCAGGGGAGAGGGGACGAATGGAAAGTGCGTGGTCTCCGACGGGGATTTGCCAGGCGGCGCGCATCATCGTGTCGGAACGGGAAAAGAAGCTCTCGGCCATCGATGAGCGGGGCCATGCGGGCGCTGCGATATTCATCAGACAAGATCCTCGAGCGCTTCGACGATCGCGCCGAACGGCTGCGGCTTCCCCTGTCCGTTAAACAGGAACCGCTGGATGAGTCCGTGTTTGGCGATAGCCTCGTCGACGGCGGCATCGCGCCCTTCACGATATTCCCCGACGCGGATCAGCAGTTCCACTTCTTCATAGAGAGCGAGCAGGGAGCGCAGCCTGTCGGCTGCCTGGCGATGGCTCTCGCTCACCACCGCGCTCATCGTCCGACTTCGGCTGGCAAGCACATCGATCGCCGGAAAATTTCCGGCCCTGGCGATTTTGTCGGAGAGGACGATATGGCCATCCAGCAGCGACCTGGTTTCTTCGGCGATCGGATCGTCCTGCTCTCCGCCTTCGACAAGCACCGTGTAGAAAGCCGTCATCGTGCCATTAGCGCTGTTTCCGGCGCGCTCGAAAATTTGCGGCAGAACCGCGAATACGGAGGGTGGAAAGCCGCGCCGCACCGGCGGTTCACCCGCGGCAAGCCCTACCTCACGCAAGGCGCGCGCCATGCGGGTGACGCTGTCGATGAGGAGCAGCACATGTTTTCCCTGCTCGCGAAAATGCTCGGCGATCGCCGTCGCCGTCATGACAGCCTTAAAGCGCTCCAGTGCGGGCCGATCCGAGGTCGCGACGACCAGCGCAACATTCGATGGCGCACCTTCGGGCATGATGTCGGCCACGAATTCGCCGACTTCGCGGCCGCGCTCGCCGACCAGGGCGCAGACGATCACATCGGCGGCGCCGTTGGCGATGATCTCGGAAACCAGCGTCGACTTGCCGGCGCCAGGCGCACCGAAAATACCGATGCGCTGGCCCTGCCCGCAGGTCAGCAGTCCGTCCAATGCGGCAATTCCCGAGGCGAATGGCTGCCGGATGGGACGGCGCGACAAGGGATTGACCGGCTGAGCGTAGAGCGGCTGCCGGAAGCGCGCGCCATTGCCGGCAGGATTGGCGGAAGGACGCAGAATGTTCCCATGCGCATCGACGATTGCGCCAAGCAGGAAATCGCCGACGGAGATTGTGGGCTCCCGGCCGGTCGGGACGATTTCGGTGCGCAGCGAAATGCCGCGAGTTTCGCCGTGAAGTGAAAGAAGCGCCGTCTCACCGTCGATACCGACGACTTCGGCAAGGCCGATGCGCCCCCTGCCCGGCTCGTGCAATTCACAAAGCTCGCCGATCCGTACCGATGGGATGATTGCCCGGACGAGCAGGCCGGAAACGCTTTTCACGCGACCGCTGTGCCGTCGCGCTTCCGTCTCTTGGAGCGCCCGCTCCATGCGAACCAACGCGTCAACCATGGACGAGGACCTCGACCACGGTGGCGAGCTGGTCTTTCAGGCCAATCTGGCTCCGCCCCGCCGAGGTCTCCATGACGATCTCGCCGGGAACCATCAGCGGATCCGCCTCGATGCCAATGCGGCCATCGAGACCCGAAATCGCCTGGGCCATCACGGCCGCATCCTTGGGGGCGACATGCAGGGCAATCTCCTGGGCCTCGGCCGTCTCAGATATGGCGTGGTGGATCAATCGCCTCGTGCGCTCGTCGGCCTCCATCGACCCCAGGATCAATCCGATCGATTTCAGAACTACGGCCTCGATCCAGCCGTCGAGATTGGAAATCTCTTGTTCGGCTTTTCCGAGCGAGACGGCAAGCCGGGCGACCGCGTCGCGAACGCCCTGTTCGAAACCGTCGCGGTAACCGTCCCTGGCGGCCTGCTCGCAGGCGGCCGCGAGTGTGCCCTGCGATTGGGCGACCTCCTGGCGGGCAGCCTCAAGAATTTGCGCCGCCTCCGTGATCTGGCCAAAGCTCTCCGCCGAAATGATGCGGTCATGGCGTGCGAAGACCGAACTCATCGTCTACCGTTTTCCTGTATGGATGCGACATCGTCGACGGCCGCCGCCGCCAGGTCGAGAGCCGGACCTTTCAGCAGGGAAGCCGAACCGTTTTCGGCCATATCGCGCCAGCCTGCGGACCGCCAGGCTGCAGAGATCCCGTATTCGTCCGCTAGAACCGCGAGCATGGACCAGCCATCGGCCACGACGACATGACTTGCCAGTTCGCTCAGTAAATCCAGCGGGCTCGTCGCTATTGAAAGATGTGCGTGACCGAGAGCGAATGCGACCGCCTCCTCACCGAAGGCTGTTCTGAGCTTCGCAAGGGACGGGCGATCGACCCCGGGACAGAAGGCTGCGAGATGATAGGCGAGGCCTGCCTGGTGCGCTGCCTTTGCGCGCGCGGCTTCGGTCATGGAAATCAGGCGGCAGGCGCCATCCGAAAATGTCACGGGATCGCCATGGGCTTCCGCGATCTCAGTGAAAAGCCGCCGATGCAGTCGGGGCGACAAAAGCTTCCCATCAAGGAGCGGCCGGATTTCACCCCATCGGGCGGCCGACGCGATATCCGCGGAAAGCAGCGCTGCCTTGCGGACCTTCGCTGCATTCGAGATCGCCTCGCCATCGGAGCGGCGCGTGCGCATGCTCAGCGCTCCTTCCGCTGCGGCAATAGCAGCAGCAGGCATGCCCCGATGGCGAGGATGATTGCACCCATCACGCCGAGATTAGGCACCATGAAAGCCGAGAGGGCGCTTTGCGCCGTCGAGAGCGGCGCTGCAGCAGGTGCGAGCGCCACGGTTGTCGCCGGGGCAGGCGCTGCCGTTGCCGCCGGAGCCGGTTGCGCGCCGACCTCCGACCAGGGGCTGACCACCACCGAGACATCCTCGTAGGAGAGATCACGGATACTGTTGACCAGAACCGACCGACTTTTCATGTCAATCTCGGCGAGATTGGCGCCGGGGCGGTATTGCAGCACGGCGGCTGCCCTCGCCCTCTCCTTGATGAGCCCGCGGCCATTCTCCTCCGGCAGCACCACATGCACACGCGCCGAAGCGACACCGTCGAGCCCCGAAAGGGTTTCGGCGAGCTGCTGCTCAATGGCGTAGCTCATCCGGGCTTTCTGCTCGTAAGGTGTCACGAGGAAGCCGTTGCCGGGAAAGAGTTGGGCGACATTTCCGAACGACTGGCGCGGCAGGCCGGCGCCTGCGAGCAGCTCTATCGCCCGGGCATGATCGGCAGAATCGGCGATGATCGCATATGTCCCGCCCTTTTCGCCTTTCATCGTGACGGAGATCCCGGCGCGTTCGAGCAGCACCTGGGCGTCCAGCGCATCGCGCTTGTCGAGGCCGGTCAGCACGTCCTGGCTGCAGGCGGCGAGGAACAGGCAAAGGGCGAGCATCGTGGTCTTCGGAAGGACCTTGCGCGCTATCAAACGGGCCGATACGGTCATGATGCTTATTGGCCCTGCGTCAGCCGCTTGGAGGACGACATCACCGACTGAGTGAGCGACGACAGAAGCGTCGTGCCGGTCGCGAATTGCTGCGATTTCTCCAGCCGGTCGATCGATGCGGTTATGTCCTCGATCTTCGAGCCGCCGTGACCCTTGTCGGTGGCAAATCGCACCAGTGGCGTCTCAGGCTGGCCGGTTGCGGAAACGGGTATGAAGAATGCCGACAGCCGGTCGAGAATGCCGGAGGGATTTGTATTGATTTCCGCCGAATAGGACGGGGGAACGGCGTCGGATTGAGGCGCGATCTTGCGGCTCTGCGCGTTCGGAATGGATGTGAGTTCGGTTGGTCGGACGCCTGCGAAATCCGTCGGCTGCGGGCCGATCCGCTCCGCCACGATTGCCGAGGTCTTCAGGACATTGCCGATCGAAATCCCATCGACCGGCGGCGTGAAGGCGCGGCCGGAAAATTCTTCTCCACTCATTGCAATTCCTCAACTCGGTACACGTCAACTGCAAACGATGAACGGGAACGCTACTCGTCGCTGCCTTCGTCGATCGCCTCCTTGGCGAAATTGAAAATCGAATTGTTCAGCATCAAGGTGTTCGAGATCATACTCGGCAGAAACGCGTCCACGGCGGCGGAGAGAACCTCGTTCTCGCTGTTGGGATCGACCTTTTTCGTCGTACTGCTGGTGGTGCCTGTCTTGTCTGTCGTCAGCTCCACGGAGACGGAGTTTGCGGGCGTTAGGTTCAGGTCGGAATTCACTGCATCTACGGCCATATGAGCACTTCCATCGGGGAGTTATCAAAATGAATGCGTGTTTTGATATGGAGAAAAAAACGCCAGGTCAATTATATAAACTTAACAAATGGTTAATTTTTGCCATTTAGAGTATGTTTTGACAGTTTTATTAGATATTATATTATGATGTAATGCTTTTATACGAAAAGCGCATCAAATATCCAAAATACGCTTCACGTTATACTTGAACTATTGCGCAGAAGCGAGCGCGACTCCTCAGCACCGATGGCGAGACCGCACGACGTGCGATCGAACGCTAAGAGCTTGCAGAATGAGGCAGGCAAGAGACGACAAAGGCCCGGATCGGTGACCACCGACCGGGCTTTTGAATATTCAGAAAGCGGCCTGGGTCAGCCGACCACCATACCGCGGCGCTTCTCGACATCTGCGGTGATCGCATCCCAGTTCTCAGGCGAGAGCTCGCGCTGTTCCGGGTCGCGCGGCGCCGGATTGACGCCGCCCTTGGCGCCGATGATCGGACCTGTTTTGGCGTAGATGCCGACCGTATCGTTGACGGTGCGCTTGAGCATGTCGTTCATCATGTCGGTCTGCTTGTGGAAGGCCTTCTCCTGCTTGATGCTCTGGTAGATGGTGAAGCCCGACCAGGTTGCCCAGGATACCGCGCTAGCCACCGCAAAGGCGAAGGAGAAGCCGCCGGAGACCAGGGCAACCGTCGCGCCTGTGCGTCCGAGGAAGGTGGAATTCACCAGCATGTTGGCAACGCCTGTCAGGCCTTCGATCGCGCCAATCGTATCGGCCGAGACCCCGGTGCCCATGAAGATGAGGTCAACCGGGTCGCCCGTGCCGCTCGTAAGCCCTTGCAGGAACTGATAATATTCCACTGGCAACCAGGCGACGCCGGCGACGGCGCCGACCGTCGTCCCAGCATTCTTGAAGAAGGCGGAGAGGACGCTGCGCTGCGCCCGTGCCAGTTCGTCGGAAACGCCGGCGAGCGAACCAATCCCGTCCAGTAGCGAAAAATTCGAAGCTTTGATCGCCGAGCCGAGCGCACTGCCCATATGGGCGAGAGCGCCAAGGGCATGTAGAACGACGACGCCGATGCTGTCCCAGGTCGGGTTCGTCATGTTGAGACCCGCATAGATGGAACGAGAAGCCGTGAGCACCGACATCACGCCGGAGGACAGGGCCGCCTTGTATTTGGCTGGATCGACTCCTGCCGGCGCCAAAATGGCGGTCTTGTCGATCAATTTGGTAAGCTCGGTCTTGATCGTCTCGACGCTGCCGCTCGGACGCATCGTCGCCCAAAGCGCGGTGAAGATCGCCGTGAAATTGGTCTTGTATTGCGCCATGGCCTCGGCATTGCCCTTGAACAGGGTTTCCGCCAGTGCATCGAGGCTCGGGGCGATGATCTTCTTGATCGCATCCTCGGCGGTCTTGCTGTCGACGATGATCGGATCGATCACATCCGCGCCGGGCATCAGCGTCTTCATCAGGCCCGACATGGAAAGTCCCATGTCCTTCAGGCTGGATGTCAGATATTCGCTGTCGATATAGGGCAGATCGAGACTTTGGATGGTCTTGCTCCAGCCATTGTCCTTGGTGGCGAACATGCGCTCGGCGATCCAGGCGTCGCCGCCGCTGCCTGCAAAGAAGCGTCCGTCGCCTGAGCCGTTGGCGGCGATCCCCTTGCCGGCCAAGCCGGTGCCGATCATGATCATCGCCATGACGTCGTTGAACGAATAACTGGCGAGATTGCTGGAGGGCAGCGGCGAGATGCTCTTGTTCCATTCCGGATTGGCCGGCATCTTCGAGACGAGGCTGGCGCTCATGACGAGCCCTTCCAGTGCGGTCTGCACCGCATGGCGGTAGCCCCAGACTTCCTTGCCGCCAGGTGCTGCCAACTGCGACGTCAGGCGCTCGAGGTTGCCGGCGAGATCGCCGATGCCGATTTCTCCGGCACCCACCTTGTCGAGCAGCGGGGCGAGAAGCGCCTTGACGTCGGCCTTGAACTGATCACCTACATCGGCGCTGTCTCCCCCGTAAAACTGGTTGGCCATCGCCTGGATGGTCGGGTTGAACAGGTGGGTAATATTGTTGGGCACCACCCTGCCGAACTCGGAAGCCGCAACCTTCTTCAATCCCTCGAGGTCGATCTTGAGATCCGGAAACAGACTGCCGCCGAGTCCGGGCAACAGGTCGAAATCCACAACCGGCAGGATGGAGTCGAGCCCCTTCAGTTCCCGCTCGCTCTTATCGCCGGCCAGTCCCAACCGGATCAGGCCATCGAGCGCCGTCGTCGGATCGGAGATCGTCGGCAGCACGTTCTTGTCAAAGAACTCGGCATAGGTCTTGTCGGCGATCGCCGAGCGTTGCTTCACGAAATCGTCCGGAAGCACCATGGAATAGAAGCCGAGCGCGGAATTATATTCCTTGAGGATCGTTGCCGTGTCCTTGCCGGATTTGAGCCCGTCGTTCAGCAGGCCGCCATTGACGATGTCGCGCTCGAAGGCATCCTCGACCTTCCCGCGCAGGTCTTTTATCTTCTCATCGCGCGTGATCGTGTCGTTGATGATCTCTGAGGGATCCTTGTTGGTATCGGCCGGCGCAACGCGATAACCCGAAAAGATCAGCTTGAAGGCCTTCAGTGTTTTCTCGGTCATCAGCGAGTTGACGTCGGAATCCGAGCCGAGAATGGCGATCGACTTGTCGAGATCCTTCAGGATCTCCTGGTCGTTATAGATGCCGCGCTGGTTGTCACCGAGGCTATCCTTATATTTCCCGAAGATCGCCCTGGTCTGGAGAAGATCGAGATACATGATCAGCGTCTGCTCGGCAGTGTAATTCTGCGGGTTTTTAACGACGTCGATGCTTTCGAAAGACTTATCCTTGTCCTTCAATCCTTCCATGAAGCCCTGGTTGATCTCGCTCATGAAGTCGGAATTGAACAGGAGATCGATGACCGGCTGGATCAGCGCGGTAGGGCTGGAAGCGCCATTCGATGTGCCGGCCAGCGAAACGAACTTCGAGCTGGTCGTCTGCGCAGATGTCAACGGGAAAATCGTCGAGCCTGTCGTCGCCGTTCCGTCAGAGGCAAAAGGCGATGCCTTCTTGACCGTGGTGCTCGTGGTCTGGCCTGAGGAACTTTCGGAGCTCGAATTCGAATCGACATTTAGCCGGAGAAACGAAATCCCATCGGATTCCGAGGATGCTGGTGCGATCGATGACATGCGTTCCCTTTGATCTTCTTGTCCGCTTTTGCGGATCGACGTCGTTTACCTCGCATTCACTATATGAACGGCCTTTGAAAAATAATTCAAGTTTGAGATGCAGATACCCTCCAATTCGCGAAAGAAGCCAATAGAGGTCAGTCGAACTTTTGCGAGCGAGAAGCCGGTATGACGGGCGCTGAACTTTCCGCGCTTTCCACGCCACGGAGAGAAACTCCTCCCGAAGGAGAAGCTTCTGTTGCAACGGTCACGTGCATTTAATCTTGAGGGGCCCCGCCATCGGCAACTGAGGCCGCGATCTTTCTTCACCAGATGAACGACGGATCCGGCCGGAACTCGAGATACACGGACTCGCCCATATACCGCTCCAGCTTCTCGTTCAGCTTCTTTTCCGTCTCATCGAGCTTCTTCACGCCGTTGGCCATATCCCACAGACCAAGCGCCAGTCCCACGGCGGAGGCAACGAGGCCGGTGACCAGTCCGGCTGCGGCAAGACCGGCTTTCGCGGCGTTGCTGAAGATGGTGACCGCTTCCGGCGCTACTGTTCCGAGTCCGGAGAGGGCGCGGGACATGGCGTTGGTGAGATAGAGCATCGCCTCGGAGAAGCCGATGAGCGCATTGCCGGTGCCGGCAACCCCGCCGATGATTTCGAGCGCGCCCTTGGCGCGGTCACCAGCCTTAATTGACCGCGACGCCGAGTAGAAGCCGAGGCCTGCCATGGCGAGCCCGCCGGTGGCACCGAGGATCTTTCCTGCCGCTTCCATCGTTTTGGGCGAGAAGCTCATGGAGATACCCTTGCCCCAGCTGCCGGCCTCATTGCTGAAGGCGCTGAACGGCTTGCCCGCAACATCAAGGTTCTTGCCTAGCCCTTCCATCGTCATGCCGACGATTTGCGTCGCCGAGCCGACAGCGGCCGCGATATCGGTCGACGTCCACGTGCCGCCGACGCCGAGGCCGCGCGCCACCAGCACGCTCGACATGCTGAACATCTGGACGGCATGGACGAGGCCGGCCTTGTACACCTCGGCATCGATACCGGAGGGCGTACGGGTCTGGCGTGGCAGATCGAGCGAATCCTTGAAGGAGGCGAGTGCGTCGTCGAGTTTCATGCCGCCGCGCACCATGCGCAGAACGCCGTCAACGTCGCGCGCTATGTCCTGCGCCAGATTCTGCTTCAACTTTTCTCCGACATCCGCCGGGCCGTTTTTGCTGATAAAATCCTGGGCGAACTTGTTTGCCAATTGGCTGATGGCGTCGTTCGTCGCGCCATCCGAGCCCGACAACAAGGGCGCGAAATCGACCCCCTGGCCGTCGCCGATATAATGTTCCTTGATGATATTCGAGAAGGTGACGTTCGCGGCGCCGATATGCGCGTCGATATAATCCTGAGGCAGGAGATCGACGAGCATGTTGAGCTCGGAATAATAATCCTTCAAGGCATCGTCAAAGCTCTTGCCAGCGCTCAGCGCCCGGTCGATCGCCTTGCCGCCGCCGATATCGATCAGATAGGCATCTTCAATGTTGGTGAGCAGATCGGAATTCTCCGGGCGCTGCAGATATTCCTTCATGCCGCTCGCGAAGGTATCGGAGAGATACTGCTGCGTCGCAGGAGCGGCCGTCAGTTTTTTAATCCGCGCGTAGAGGTCGTTGCCGACGCGCTCGCCGTCCGGCACACTGTCGCCATACTGGTTCATATAGCCGGTGTACTGCTGCTTGATCTCGAGGAGATCGTAAAGCAGCGCCGCTTTCTGCTCCGGCGTTAGCTGATCGAGGTGGTCCATATTGTTGGGTGCGACGAAATTCCGGTCCACGTTCTTCACGGCGTCGCCGAGAATGCTGTATTTGAGTTCGTCTAGCTTCTTCAGCGTCGGCTCATAGGCGGTCGACGGCGTATAGCCGCGTAGCACGTTGCTTTCCAGGACGTCACTCTCCTCGATCGGGCGCTCCACGACCGGGTCGATAACATCCGACATGATGGACCCCATCTTCTTGAGGCTTGAGGTCAGGTATTCGCTATCGATATAGGGCAGGTCGAGACTTTGTATCGTCTTGCTCCAGCCATTGTCCTTGGTGCCGAACATGCGCTCGGCGATCCAGGCATCGCCACCGCTGCCTGCGAAGAAGCGACTGTCTTCGGGGCTATTGGCTGCGATCCCCTTGCCCGCTTCTCCGGTGGCGATCATGATCGCCACCATGACGTCGTTGAACGAATAGCCGGCGAGATTGCTGGAAGGCAGCGGCGAAACACTTGTGTCCCACTCGGCATTGGCCGGCATCTTCGAAACGAGGCTGGCTCCCATGACCAGCCCTTCGAGGGCCGTCTGCACGGCGTGACGATAGCCCCAGACCTCCTTGCCTCCGATTGCCGTCAATTGCGACGTCAAACGTTCCAGAAGACCGCCAAGGTCAGCCTGCCCGACTTCTCCCGAAGCGATCTTGTCGAGCAGCGGACCAAGAAGCGCCTTGATGTCGGCCTTGAACTTGTCGCGGACCTCGACGCTGTCCGACCCGTAAAACTGGTTGGTCATCGCCTCGACCGTCGGGTTGAACAGATGGGTGATATTGTTGGGGACGGTGCTGCCGAACTCGGAAGCCGCAACCTTCTTCAAGCCGTCAAGATCGATCTTGAGATCGCCAGCCGCACCGGTTTCGGTCGTGCTTGCATTAGCATCGGCCAGTATCGCGGAGCCGCCGCTTTTGGTCGACGTAGACCCGACAAAGACCACCTGTCCGCCGCCTGTCGGAGCAATCCTGCGTATTTCGCTTACGTCGATGGTTTTCGCCGATGCGGAACGATCGGTCACGTCTTTCTGGCCAGTGTCCACGACCAAGGCTTCAACCTCACCCGATCCGCTGCCAACGCGCTCCAACATTATTTCATCACTCCTGATCGACGGCCACACTCGGCTCTCGTTAGGTCAGAAGCTTTTCAGTTATGTGACAAAGTCGGACGTATTCGCAGAGCAGCATAAACTTATGACTACTCAACATAATTGGCATGGACAGCTAAGATTGGAAGCACACTGAATAGTTCGAGTTTAACAGATCATATAGCGATGACGAGACGCTGGGAACCGCTGAAGAGCGCGATGTTGCCTGGTCGATCTCGCAAGAGCCCGCAGTCGAAGGCTCAAACTCGCCAGCAAAGCTCACTGCGTCATAGGGGCCGAGCGTAGCTTCGCCCGTTACTCCCCAACCGAGCGCATCGGCTGCCTTTCCACCCTCGCTCTTCGCGGTGACCAGTGCGTCGCACTCCTCCCGAGATTGGGCCGATGCAGGCGCTTTGGGCAATTGCGATAGAAGCCTAGTCTCCAGCCCTGGAACCCGCGATCTTACACTCGGGTGTAACCTCGACGTTCTGGCTCCCCGCATTGGCACTGCCACCCGGAAGAAAAGCCAACAAAAGCGATGCGCCCAGGCCGAATAGCTGCCGGCCGCTGGTGTCACGATAGCCTCCGCGGGTAGCCTTTCCATGACATCGCCCATCTGAATCTGGCTAGGCACGACGGGATGCTGTCAGGCTTTCGAAATAGTCCGCGGGTGCCTTTGCGACCCAGCCCTGCCGTGTCGGAAACGCAATCGGCCCCAGTTGAACCGCGTGGAAAGGAAGCCGCTGACGGTCGCATTGATCGGCAGCTTCGCATGATAAACTCGACTGAGCTTTTCCGCGCGAGCAGTCCGTCATTGCGGCGAGGCCTGATCGCAGTATTAGGCTCGAACTCAACTGGCGGCACTTGACGAATCCGCCAAACCGACATGAGCAAAAAGCTGAGAGCTTTTCTCACGGATCTCGCCCTACGCGCATCGGAGAGAGCTGCCAGCAAGCGTCTCGTCTTCATCGACCAATCCTCGGGGCCCGTCGGCTGCGTACCATTTCACAGGCCTGGCAAATCTTTCCGCCAACCGACACGGCCAACGGCATATATCGAGGATGACACGTGACAGCTGCTGACGGAACCGGAGAAGGTTCGGGAATCTTCCTCTGCCTACGAGCCGCAACGAGCAGCTGAGTTCCTGAGGACTGCCGTTCTCCTTTGGCAGCCTACAGGGGCACGCTGCCAAAGGAGGCGTCGAGCCTTCTCGGTTTTAAGCCTATACGGAGGTGTTCAGGGTTGCCGGGCCAAATCGACGGATGGCAGCACACCGAATGCAGTGCGGTATTTATGGGAAAACCGGCCGAGATGGACGAAGCCCCAACGTCGCGCGATCTCGGCGATTGATGATGACGGCGACGCCTCAATCAAATCCCGGCGCACGCCTTCGAGCCGCAGTTGCTGAAGGTAGCCCATAGGTGTGACGTTCAGGAATCGACGGAAATTCTGGTGGAGAGCGCCCGTACTTACGCCGGCGGCGGCCGCCATATCCGAAACCGTTATTGGCATAGCAAAATGCGCTGTGGCGAAATCCGCAGCGCGCTTTATCTGGCGCGGCGTTATAGCATGGACCGGAAGATCGATCTCGGACAGGGAGTGACGGAGGTTTTGCACCATCAACAGGCTGAACATCTCCTTGAAGCTGGCGAGCGCGATCGGCGACATAGCGAGATCAGTACTGTCCGATGTGTTTTCCTTGAAGAACCTGATGAGATTAAGCAATTGTACCGCGGGCCCGGAGGTCATGTTTTGCAGCGGGTCAAACTCGAATCTCGTGGGAACCGCACGTTCATATGTTTTGACGAGCGCATCAACGATCACCGAACGCGGCACGCAGAATCCCTCGGCGACAGACGCACTACCGATCGAGACGCCTGAATAGCGATCAGCCGACGTCACCAGTCCACAGCTCGGCGTAACGAGGTGCCGTGCATCGCCGATCGATAGCTGATAATATGTACCGTGCTCGAGGAAGAACATGAAATCGTCGCTTTCGATATCGACCGAAAACTCCCGGGCTGCAGAACTTGACCCGGACCAGCCGCCAAAACCATCGATCGCATGCACCCTGAACGAAAAGAGAGCGCGACAATCACTACTGACGGGCCTGTATGCCTCGCAGCCCTTTTCCGTCGAGAACCACTGCACAATTTCGGCCGCGGTGAGCGGAGCTTCATTCAAATTCGCAATTAGGATTCCTGTCAAATGGCACCCATCTCGCGGTCCTTGTGTCCTCGCTGAATCATCCTTGGGTTGTTCTGATTGACTAGTCCCGATAGATCGGCTTTCCAATCCGCGCCCACGACCGTTTCAATCCTAATCTGTCCGGGATTATCGATCAGGGCCTCCATAGCCGATGAGCTGATCGGTTTGTTATTGCTGAATGTCACCGTTTGATGGGTCGTCTGCGAAAAGTTGTAAAATGCTAAGAATGCAGCATCAGAAAGCGCGAGACTGCCGACAACAGCGAGGGAACGGAACACGTATCTTCGTAAACTAATATTCACATTGGTCTCGAGTTGTTAGTGGTCCCGATCTGAACCGCATTAGCGCTCGAACGGCAGGAGTGAATGCTCTGTATACGAAGGATTATTCAGTTTTTGGATTCGCTTTTGGAAAACGGTACTCCACCGCTGCTAACCCCTCGGAAAGTAACGCATCAGGAGCCGGCGCTCGCCAGCATCGAGTCAATTTTCGAAGCAACCGTTCAGTTTTTTGTTTGAGTAATAGGCTGATCCACTGAACACCACGCGCATCCTGAACCGGCGGGCCTATCGGTCGGGACCCTGTGTAGGTATTGTCCGAACAAACAGGGCTTGCTCTTGGCGGCCTTGGAGCGGCACCTCGAATATCTACCGGGGGCCAATCGTGCCGAAAATCCTCACCGCCCGAAAGAGAGTTATGAAGATCGATCTTCAGCCAAAGATGAAGCAAGCACAGGTCTCACCTTCTCTATCACGATAGCTTGGAACTCGGCGCGCGCGTGGGGCGCAGATTCCGGGTCCTTACCGAAACGGATCTGTTCGTCTCAAGATCCTCCAAGAATGCGCCGATAAAAGGAGCGACCAAATCCCGCATTGTCAACTGAGATGGGGATTTCCCAAGGCGTGTCTGTGCGAACACGAACAGGAGCATGAAGGTGTCGCGATAGGAGGCAATGGTGTTGGAACTTACGCCGCGATGCCTCATGAGCCGATCTGTGAACCACCGCTCGATCCGAACTTCATGCCCAAACTTGCCAGGCCAAGGCCGTGGATCAACCGCCTGAATGATCCTCGAAATATTTGGCAAAGTCATGCAAAGCAACTGGCTTTCCAAAAAGATAACCTTGGCCGATTTTACAGCCGAAGCCATTCAGACTGGCGGCTTGTTCGTTCGTCTCGATGCCTTCTGCCACGATGGTCATTCTAAGCGCATCGGCGATCGACGTGAAAGCCTTCACCAGTTCGGTGCCACGATCATTCTTGCCCATTTGAGCGATGAAGAAACGGTCAATCTTAAGAACGTCGATGGGAAAACGACTGAGGTAAGCAAGAGCCGAATGGCCAGTCCCGAAATCGTCAATAGCAACGCTCAGCCCCATCGCCCGCAGCTTTTGCAGCGTCGTTTGAACACCGGGCTCGTCATTGAGTAGCAAGCTTTCGGTGATCTCACACTCCAACCATTCTGCTTGGCAACTAGTCTGCGTTAAGGCAATTTCGATCTGTTTCGCGAGATCGTTCTGCTTGAACTGCCGGGGCGAAAGGTTGACGGCAATTTTCAAGGGCTTCAGACGCTTGGAGTTCCAGTCGACAGCCGTTTGCGCGGCTGTTCGAATAACCCAATCGCCAATCTCAACGATGGTTCCATTTTCCTCAGTGATGGGGATGAAGGAATCGGGCATCAGAAGTCCAAGCTCAGGATGCCGCCAGCGCAGTAATGCCTCGGCACCAATAATCTCGCCGGACGAGAGGTCCACCTTCGGCTGGTAATAGAGTTCCAGCTCTTTGTTGGCACATGCTGTGTGCGAGGCGTTACCAAGGTTCACCCGTAGCCTCGCTCGGGCGGTAAGCGCTTCATCGTAATACTGAAAATTGTTGCGGCCTCGCGCCTTCGCCTCATACAGTGCGGCGTCTGCGTGCGCAAAGAGATCGCGAGGGGAGGCGCCATCGTCGGGATAGCAGGCTATCCCCAGACTGCCCGATACTAGCATATCGCGACCCTCCATATGGAAAGGGCGGGCAATCGCCGCCAACAGCCGGTTGGTGATGTCCGATACATTTTGCCGGTGTCCCACATTCTGCAGAAAGATCGCGAATTCGTCGCCGCCAAGACGGGCAAAAGTGTCGGATTGCCGCAGCTCGACAGAGAGACGCTCGGCGACCTCGCACAAGAGCTGATCGCCTGCCGCATGGCCGAGTGTATCGTTCACGTCTTTGAAATTGTCGAGATCCAGTATGACGAGCGCGAATTGCACATCCTTGGCTTCAGCATCAGCAAGTGTGGTTTCAAAGACGCGATTGAACCAGGCCCTGTTGGGAAGTCCGGTAAGGGGATCGCGATAGGCAAGCTTCTCTATGTCCTCCCTGTGCGAAACGGCTTCTGTAATATCGCGCATCACTACCAGAACGGTTGACACCTTGCCGTCGGCATTGATTTCCGGTGTAAAGTGGGCATGCAACCAATTGTGTGATCCGGACGAGGATATATAACTCGTCTCCAGGTCGGCTTCTTGGCCGGTCCTCAGGACCGATCGCAGCGTGTCAAGATAGTCAGTGGGAATCCCTGTGATATCGTCTTCGGTCGCAGGGAGACCGATGACATCCTTTGGATCAATTCCCCTCAGAAAGCGGCGCATCGCAGGATTGGCATGCAGTCGGCGAAGTTCGCAATCATAACGAATCATACCATCAGGGGAGTGTTCCACGAGAGAAGCGATTTCGCATGATTGCCGCTTCAGTGTTTCCTCCATGGCCTTACGGTCATGAATATCTAGGAGCGTCCCCACCACCCGGAGCGGCCGACCCTGTTCGTCGCGTTCGAGGATCTTGCCGATATCCTCGACCCACTTGTATGACCCATTTCGTTGTCGAATGCGGATTTCAGCTCTGTGCAGAGGAGTATCGCCGTTCGTATGTTGCATCCGGCTCTCAACATAATCCTTGATATCCTCTGGATGGATGCTGGCGAGCAAGCTTTCGTCAGAGAAAAGTTCCTTCAACTCAACATCGAGGATTTCGCAGGTGCGTGGTGAGTAGAATGCCCCATTTTGGTTGCTGTTCCATTCCCATATGCCAATTCCGGTACTTTCAAGCGCGAGTTCGGAACGAATCTGAGACGTAGATAACTCGGCTTGCGTTTTCCGGAGCTCCGTGAGGTCCTGCACAAAAGCGAGCAAGCACAGAGTTTCGTCGGGTCGTGTAAGATCCCCGGAGATGATCGCTATCTCGACCCGAGTATCGATCAGATGCCCGTCGCGATGGAAGTATTGCTTAGAGATTGTGGTACGTCCGTTGCCCGCCTGTAGAAGAGCCTGCATCGCCTCGCGATTGACGCTGATATCCCCGACGGGCGTAACTTCATGGACGTACCCCCCGGAAAGCTCCTCACAAGTATAACCCAGCATTGCTGCGAGTGCGGCATTTACTTTCAGATAGCGACCATCGGAACCGATAAGGGCAGCACCAAACGGTCCAAATTCGAATGCTTCGCGGAACAGCCGTTCGCGCTGATCTACACTGTCAAGTTCGTATTCATATGCAACACCTGCGAGAATCCTCGAGTGGCGGTAGTGTCCACCCTTATGGCATCGAAACTGAACGAATTTCACGAAGGACTCGGGTATCCGAATCTGTAGTGTTAGCTCTTGCCACTGATCGCTGTTCGCCGGGACTTGGCGGAGAGCTATCTCTTGCAGCCAAGGCGCCAGCGCAGCACGTACGGTACCCCGCATGTGCTGCCGATCGACTTGCTCTGGTAACTGGTTGAAAAGTCGATCGAGCTCGGCGGACCACCACAGATCACCCGTTGCCATGTCGAATGACCAAGAAGCCAAATTGGCTGTCGATACGTAGAAAATCTGATGGCTTCTTTTTCTATCAACGGCAATGACCTCAACCAAAATGTCAGAATGCTCCGTCTTGGCAAAGGAGTCGGCCGACTGAACCTCCAATCGCTTGAAGGCCGGACGGGTTGTGTGGACGTGTTTTCCAATCATGAGATCGATTTACGACAAGCCGAAGCCTGTGCCCTTCTAAGATTTTTCCATTTGTCTCATGCACAGTTATTCTCGATTTCCCGGACCAGGAGGCGTGATGCAAAACTGATGGCTACCGAATTGCAATGCGATGAATACGAGTATCGTTGCAACTGCGGCGCGCTCCCATCCCCGAAAACGCCGCCAAGCCCATGGGAAGTCGCATTCCAGTCATGTACAACTCAAGGCGATGATGTTGACAGCGATGCTGATAGCTAATAGCCGCGCAAATAAGAGAGAGATCTTGCTTAGGATTTTGATGTTGTTGAAGGCAAACATTAACATGCTCTTTCCTGGATTGCCGTCCGACTTTTAAGATACCACTCGCGCTGTCCGGAGCGCGCAGAACACTACGCAATCGTGCACTTCAGATTTTCGGGATAGCCGCCGCGAATCATTCGGGCGGGAGTTCGACGTCAACAGCGGCGATTCATAATTGAGTGAGCGGATGTCAATCGGTGCAGTGCGTCGTCTGGCACCAACATCTGCAGTATGAAAATTAACAAGATGATATCTCGGTACCGACGGCGAGCTTTCCGTGTATAAACCGGATAGAGTTGAAGTAATTGGATATTGCTATCTGATGCCTGTCTCTGCTCAGGTTTGCGGTCGGTGGCAAGTTCGAGTGATAGGCAATGCTGTTGATTGAGAGATGGCCAGAACATCCAGTATGATGTCCGATACTAGAAATAAGAGGAAGCGATCCGTGACGATTTCGATGTTGGGCATCGACATGGAAAGAATAGCTGCAGCGTAGCAATAAGGCGCAGTGATTGTGCCCCACAGTGCGACGGCTCATCGAGTTTGGTGGCGAGATGTTGAAGTGCGTCGGTGAGATGGAGGCTTTTTGCTGTGCTCACCACGTCGGACGGATTCCCGTCCCGGAATAAGGAGGTTGACTGATTTTGCCAGGTAGACCCACCACGCACGGGCTGAATGCGCGGCGGCGCAGCTACGACGGCGTCATCCGGGCCGGAGCCGCGCCACATCCGCAACATGGCTGAGCTGTTGTGGGCGAGATCAGATTACTTTCGTGCAGAATTCCGGTCTAGTTTGTCACCGACAGTGATCGCCCCATAGCGCAACCCGTCCATGAATAAGCCCACCATACGCTGCGGATCAATCGGCCCACCGCAACTCGGAGGCACGCATAACATCCCGACGCCGTGCAAGAGTTCGGAAACCTTCACACCAGCTCGTATTTGGCCGTCGGTAGCTGCTGCATCCAACAGCTTTTGAACCAAGGGGCCAAGTCGCTCCAAAAAATATGCGGGCAGACCCTCCAGTGCCGGATCGCCCGAATTGAAGGCGGCCGCCAGCCCACGATGTGCGGCTATGAAATCAACATAGTGCTTGACCCATAGCTCAAGCGCCTTGCCCGGCGGGTTTTCAGCGGCCAGCATCTTCGCTGCCTCAACGGACTCATCAACTTCTTTGCGAAAGACCGAGACAACAAGATCGGAACGCGTCGGAAAATGGCGGTAAAGCGTGCCGACACCGACCCCTGCCCTGTCAGCGATTTCGCGTATGGGCACGTCGAGCCCAGCCTCGGCAAACACCTCCGATGCTGTTTGAATAAGCGAACCAATGTTGCGTCGTGCGTCGGCTCGCCGGCGCCTACCCGCCACCTGTTCCCCAGCATCATTGGACGATGTCATTTCCTCGGACAATTTTTGACCCCTTGATAAACGGAACATGATTCCGTATATGGCTAAGCGGACGATCGTTCCGTATATCGCATGAAGGATCGTTCTTGCCAAGTCCACATGGAGAATAGACATGCATAACAAACCAGTCGCGCTCGTCAGCGGAGCAAACAAAGGGATCGGCCTGCAAATCGCAAAAGACCTCGCGCAGCAAGGCTTCACTGTGCTTGTCGGTTCGCGACGATTTGAAGCCGGCGAGAACGTTGTCCAAAGCGTCGGACCCGATGCGCAAACCATTCAGCTTGATGTGACTGATGAAGCCTCGATCGCCCAGGCGGCGAAGCGAATCCGCGTGACCTATGGCCGTCTCGATGTTCTCGTGAACAACGCAGGTGTCGGACATGGTGGTGATCCGGGACGGAGCAATGCCCAAATCATGGCGGAAACGCGTTTGGCTGTCGTTGATCTGGACGAACTCCGGACCGTATTCGCCACGAACGTTTTTGGCGTCGTCGCGGTCACACAAGCGATGCTGCCGCTTCTTCGCGAGGCGCCGGCGGCAAAGATCATCAACATATCCAGCGCGACCGGTTCCCTGGCACTGAATAGCGATCATTCGAACATGCTTCGCCAGTACACCAGCACATACACGGCCTCGAAGAGCGCCCTAAATGCGGTCACGCAAGCGCTCGCGATCGAGCTCGAAGGCACCGACATCAAGGTTCACGCTGTTTGCCCGGGTCATACCGCCACCGACATGAGCGAATATGGCGGATCGGTCGAGGACGCAGCGCGCGAGCCGGTGCGGGTCGCTCTGCTTGGAACGGACAGCCCCACGGGCACCTTCTCGAATGCACAGGGTGCACTGCCTTGGTGAACTGGCTAGCGCGAGAGGCCGCTGATTGTCAGCGGCCTCTCGCGCTTGAATAGAACCTCATAATCACTCAAAAGTGTCGTGACTTTACGACGTGCAGCCCGTCGGGAGAAGCTCGTGTCTAAAACAGCAAAAATCGTACAATTCCATAAGCTCGGAGGCCCCGAGGTTCTCCAGGTCGAAGCCATGCCGATCCCCAATCCCGGACCGGATGAAGTGCGCCTCCGCATCAAGGCATTCGCGTTGAATCGCGCGGAAGCGCTTTTTCGCCAGGGACATTACATTATTCAGCCTCAGTTTCCGTCAAAGCTCGGCTATGAAGCCTCTGGCGTGATTGAAGCCGTCGGCCCAGGTGTGGACGAGAGCCTGATTGGGAAGGTATTTAACACCATCCCCAATTTCAGCTTCAGCAGTTACGGTGTCTACGGCGAAGTCGCTGTCGTGCCTGTCTCGTCGCTCGGCACTTATCCCGATCATCTCACGCCGGAACAGGGTGCCTCCATCTGGATGCAGTACCTCACCGCCTATGGGGCCTTGGTGCACATTGCGAATGTTGCTCGCGATGATTTCGTCATGCTTCCGGCGGCAAGCAGCAGCACCGCGATTGCAGCGATGGAGGTTGTGAAGGCCGAGGGCGGCACAGCCATCGGCCTTACGCGGGCTGCGAAGAAGAAAGCTGATCTTCTGTCTCTTGGCTATGACCATGTGATCGTCAGCGCGGATGAGGACGTCGTTAAACGCGCGACGGAAATAACCGATGGCAGAGGCGCCCGGATCATTTTCGATCCCGTTCTCGGAAGCGGCATCGAGGTGCTGGCTCAGACCACCGCCTACAAGGGCATCTACTTCGCCTACGGTCTGTTAGACCAGCGACCGACCCCTTTTCCGGTTTGGCCGACCATGTCGAAAGCCCTTACGCTTCGAGGCTGGGCATTCCCGGAACTGTTTCGCGACGCGGAGGCCTTGAAGAAGGCGAAGGATTATATTTTCAAACATCTGAGTGAGGGCACCCTGAAACCGACGGTCGGCAAGGTTTTTGCTTTGGACCAGATTGCAGAAGCTCACCGCTTCATGGACTCGAATGACCAGATCGGAAAAATAGTCGTGAAGATCGAATGATATTCCTCGCGATCAACTTTTTTGCTCGCGTTGCCCTGCCCGTCGAAGTCGCCGTGATACGCAGGAGGAGCACTCTGGAGGAGGTGGTCTGTAGTGGTTGGTCAGCGCCCGCCACTACTCATTAAAGCCGATCTCTGCCGCTGGCTGCTCTACGGCGTCGGCATACTGGGTTGTATCAACTGTCCTTACATCTCCAATCGGTATTCCCAGTCCGTCAGGAATGCCGTCGCTAGCGGTCACATCGAGTGGTTTGCAAAGACTGTTGATAGATGTGCCATCGCCTGCGTCACGGCGGCTTTCGGAGGTGCATTTGCCGGATCCTGTTCCGCCTCGACCACGAGCCATCCCTGATAGCCGCCATTTCGCACAAACGCCCCAACCTGAGCAAAATCCACCATTCCATCGCCTGGAACGGTGAACATCCCCGCCCGCACCCCCGCATTGAAGCTGAGATCGAGCTCGCGGACGACATCCATCACCGCGCCGCGCACGTCCTTCAAATGGATATGGACAATGCGGTCCCCGAAGCGGTCGATCAAGCGACCATAGTCAAATCCACCGGCAGCGCAATGTCCGGTATCCAGAAGAAGGCCGACCTCAGGTCCAGTCTTGTCGAAGAGGCGAGAGACCTCGTCAAAGGTTTCTGCGACCACCATCAAATGGTGATGGTAGGCCAGTTGCAGCCCATACTCGCCGGCAATGCGTCTCGAAAACTCCGTCAGTCGGGATGCATAGGCGGCAACATCCTCTTGAGGCATGATCACCCGCTCAGACATCGGAATGTTGAGGGGTGCTCCCGGCGCCATCATTGCAACCTCTCCATAGACCATCACGTTGCAATCCATAGCGCGCAACAGGCTGGCATGACCTGCGACAGCGCTCATTTCGTCGTGGATGCTCCCCTCTGCAAGTTCGCCGGAGTGCCAGCCGGACACAAGTGCAAGATCATGACCCTTTAATAGGGGACGCAGCACGCTCGCCTCACGCGGAAACTTTCTGCCAAGCTCAACGCCCTGGTAGCCGACGCCAGCCGCATCGGCGAGGCAGGACTCCAATGAGATATCCGCGCCTAGATCTTCAAGAACATCGTTCGCCCAGGAGAGCGGGCTGACTGCGAGCCTCACGCCTGCCGGTAGAAAATCAATGCTGTTCATGCTTCCTCCGTGATCGCGCCGCGCCAAGAGCAAGATCGACATGTTTGCGTTTGATTAGAATGGACGGTTGCTTGCCGCAATCGATCGCAGATGCTGCTGAAACAGCAGCTTGAACTCTTTGAAATTATCGAAGCCAAGGGCGCCCGCTACGCGCATGACTGTCGATGGCGACACGACGCACTCGCTTGCAAGAGAGCTTATGGTCCCGAACGCCACAATGTCTGGGCGTGCAAGCGCGGTACGTGCAACGCGTTCCTGTTGCTCGGGCAATCGCAGACCTGCGGCAACAATCATGCCCTTCAGCTCACTGACACTTTTTGGCTTCGTTAACGTCTGATGCGTGCTCATGAGACCGTTCTCGCGTAGGAATTATGGTGCGCCGGTATGCGGCGCACCGTGCTTTCATCTCAGAACGACCGGTTGCTTTTTCGAGACGGACTCAATGGATGCCAGCGCGATCGCCAGCGCATTGCGGGCATCGGCGCCACTGGGAGCATCCTTGAGCTCGCCGGTTCGCACTGAATTGACGAAGGACGCGAGTTGGGCGGTGTAGCCCTGAACGAAATGATCGGTGTCGCGCCGCCAGGTATTGTTGGACACGCCATCCTTGTCGAAGAGCGTCATGCTTGAGCGGCGGACATCGCCCATTGTTACCATGCCACCCGACCCGAAGACTTCGCCCCGAATGTCGTAGCCGTATAGAGCCGAGAAGTTCGCCTCTGCGACGGCGACGGAGCCATTGTCGAAACGGATATTCACGACGGCGGTATCGAGGAAACCCTTCTCCCTGGCGTCCGGCCGGACGAGCGCGTCCGCCATCGCAAAGACCTCGGCGGGCCTAGCCCCAGGGTTCAGCCAGAGCAAAGTGTCGAAGTCGTGGATGAGCGTCTCGTAGAAAATCGTCCACAGCGGGATCTTGTCAGGGTCGGTGCCGAAAGGACCCGGATCGCGTGTTAACGAGCGGATGAGCTGTGGCGTGCCGACCTTTCCTGAGACGATCGCGGCACGCCCTTCGGCGAAAGCCTGATCCCAACGCCGGTTGAAACCGACCTGGAGTGGGACGCCCGCGGCCTTTGCTGCAGCGATACCCCGGTCCGCGTCCTCGAGGGTAAGTGCCATCGGCTTTTCGCAGAAAATCGCCTTGCCCGCTTCAGCCGCCTGTACCAGAACGTTGGTGTGAAAGCGCGCGGGTGTCGCAATGATGACGGCGTCGAGGCCCGGATGAGCGAGCATCTCGGCTACGTCGGTAAAAGAGGAATCAATGCCAAGTTTGTCTGCGAGCTTCGCAGCCGCGCCGGGCGCAGGATCGGCGATCGTAACGAGATCGGCATCCACGAGCCGCTTAGCGACGCTTTCGCCATGGAAGGAGCCGATGCGTCCCGCACCAATAAGTCCTACATTAACGGTTTTGACCTTTGCCATGAGTTAGTCCTGTTTCCTGATTAGAGAGTAAATGCTTCGCGGAAGGCTACGAGCGCGTCGTCGGAGTCCCCGGCGGCCCAGGCTTCCATCCCAATCGGGCCTGAATAGCCCATCTTGCTCAGAGCCTTGGCGACGCCCTTCCAGTTGACTTCGCCGGTGCCCGGCTCGCAGCGTCCAGGGACGTCGGCGACCTGGATTTCTCCGATCCACGGCAGAGCCTTTCGGCACAATTCAATAAGGTTTCCTTCACCAATCTGCGCGTGATAAAGATCGAGGTTGAGACGAAGTCTGGGATGGTCGATGCTGGATACGAGCGCCAGCGTGTCCTCGGCGCGACCGAACGGAACCCCGGGATGGTCGACGGGCAGGTTGAGGTTTTCAAGGGTGAAGACGACGTTCTCCTCGTCGGCCATATCGACGATCCGGCTCAGGGTGTCTCGCGCCTTTAGCCACATCGCCCCGGTGACGGCTTCGATCGGCTGCACCGGTAGCCCGCGGTCGCCGAGACCAGTGCCGTGCAGATTCAGGCGCTGGACGCCGAGGCGCTTGCCGACCTGAGCGGTCTCGCGGGCGGTCTTCAGCAGTTCGTGCGCACCGTCGTCGTCAGTGAGCCGTCCCCTCAAGTAGCCGTTCATGATGGTGAACGATGCGCCCGTAGCCTCCAGTTTGGCGAGGTCGTGTTCGGGCCAGTTCCACAGCCCGACGCCGAAGCCCAGGTCCTTGAGCCGGGATGCGCGCCATTCGATCGGGCGGTCGCGCCACAGCATCTCGGCGCAGGCCGCCAGCGGAAACGCGGTGGTATTGGAGTTTCTCATTGGGGTTTTCCTAACTTTTGGACATCAGTGGTCGTGGCCCGGCGCCATCGCGCCGAACCGTGGCTGCGCTTTCGAAAAAGCCCTCTCAGATCGTTCCGCCAAGTTCCTCGGAGATGGACTGAAGCTCCTTGCCGCCGGCCATCAGATTCTGAAGGCCCTCGAGATTGATCTCGGCCTTTGCGAAAGTTCCGAGCGTCTTGCCACGATTCAACGCTGTGAACCTGTTGCCGACCGCATAGGCATGGCGGACATTGTGGGTTATGAAAATCACGCCCAATCCGTTGTTGCGCACCTGGTCGATGTACTTCAGCACCATCGAGGTCTGCGCGACGCCGAGAGCCGACGTCGGCTCGTCGAGAATCAGCACCTTCGCTCCGAAATAGACGGCGCGGGCGATCGCGACGCACTGGCGTTCGCCGCCCGACAGGGTGCCGACCGCCTGTTCGGGTTCGCGGACGTCGATGCCGATCTTTCGCATCTCCTCGCTCGTGACCCGATTGGCGAACTCCAGGTCCATGTATTTGAATGGACCGAACCCTTTGAGCGGCTCGCGTCCCATGAAGAAGTTCCGCGTGACGGACATCAGCGGGATCATGGCGAGATCCTGATAGACGGTCGCAATGCCAGCATCCAGGGCACCGCGCGGACCGTTGAAGGCATGCGGCTTGCCTTCGACAAGGAAGTCTCCGGACGTCGGCCTGAACACGCCCGACAGGGTGTTGATCAGGGTCGACTTGCCCGCACCGTTGTCTCCGAGTAGGCAGAGCACCTCCCCGGCGTTGACACTCAACGAGACGCCGTTGAGTGCAATGATCGAACCGAAGTGCTTCACGAGGTTCTTTACCTCGATGAGTGGCGTCTGGGTCGTGCTCATCAGCGTTCTCCCGTCACGCGCTTGCGAATGATATTGTTGAAGATCACCGCGGTCAGTAGCATGCCGCCGAGGAAGACGAGGTACCAATCCTGGTCGATTGACGTGTAGGTCAGGCCGATCAGCACCACGCCGAAGACGATAGAGCCGAAGAACGCGCCGATCGCCGAACCGTAGCCGCCCGTCAGCAGACATCCGCCGATGACAGCAGCGATGATCGCCTCGAACTCCTTCTGGAAGCCGCGACGGGCGTCTGTCGAACCGGCATCGAGAACAGTGAGGATCGCAACGAGGGTGGCGCACATGGCGGTCACGATGAACAGTGTCGTCTTGACGCGGGCGACGGGGACGCCGGACTTGCGGGCGGCCTTCGGGTCGCCACCGGACGCGAAAATCCAGTTGCCGAAGCGCGTGCGCAGGAGAACCCAGGTGGCGAGAAGAGCGATGAAGATGAACCAGAGAATTTCAACGGGAATACCGGCGACCTTCGGCGCTCCGCTCGGGAAGGTCTCGATGATGCCGCGACTGCCGAGCCAGGAGAACAGGCCGGTGAAGGCGTCGCCGGAGAAGAGAGGTGCGAGCGGGCTGTCGGCCGCAGCTTCCTTCATGCCACGCAGCTGCGTGGCACCGCCGCTTGCCCATTTCAAGCCGACAAGTGTCAGGCCGCGAAGGATAAACAGGAATGCGAGCGTCACGATGAAGGACGGCAGTCCGGTACGCATCGTGAGCTGGGCGTTGATCGTGCCGATGACCGCCGCGAATGCCAGCGCGATTAGGATTGCCAAGCTGAGCGGAAGATGAAGGACGACCAGAGCCGTGCCGAACACAAGTCCCGCGAATGCCACCATGGAGCCGATCGACAGGTCGAACTCGCCGCCGATCATCAGTAGCGCCGCGCCGATCGCAAGGATTCCGAGCTGTGCGGCTGGGGCCATGAAGTTGACGACACCCGCAAGCGTGAACATGGCAGGATTTGCAGTGAAAAAGAAAAATATCGTGACGAGCACAAGTCCGGCTACGGCGCCGAGTTCCGGGCGCCGCGCTAGCGCGGTCATGGTTGAAACCTTCTTCAGCCGCTCGTCGGAGCGGGTCGAAGCCCCGTTCTGTTCGTTGGCCAGCGTCATGGTCGTACCTCAGAAATATTTCGTTTGCGTGCAACGGCGCTCCGGTCAACCGTGACGGGATCGAAACGCGGGCGATGGAGGCAGCTCCCGCACGTGCGGGAGCTGCTGCGGGTCCGCTTAGCGGATGCCCCGGGAGGATTTTTCGATGACCGACGCGGCGGTATCCTTTTCGACGAAGCTCGGACCCGATGGGACGTTGCCTGCCGGGATCGTGCCGTAACGGGCGTAGAGCGCGAGGAAGGTCACGGGCAGATAGCCCTGTAGGTAGGGCTGCTGGTCGACGGCGAACAGCGCCTTGCCGTCGGCGACTGCCTTTAGAAAGCCGGCCGAAAGGTCGTAGGAAGCAACCTTGACTTTGTCGCCGGCGCCCATCTTCTCGACGACCGCAACCGCGCGTTCACCGACGAGCGGAGCAGACAGGCCGAGAACGACATCGATCGACGGATCGGAGGTCAGTGCAGCCTGAATCTTGGACTCGATTTCTGCCGGATCAGCAGTCGTCGGCAGGACCGTGACCTTGCCGCCTTCGAAGCCCTTCTCCGTACCTGCGCAGCGCTGGTCGAGCGCGGCGTTGCCGACTTCTTGGTTGACGCAGAGAACATGTTTCAGGCCGAGCGACTTCAGCTTCTGGCCGACCTTGATGCCTGCGGGGGTTTCGTCCTGGCCGACGTGCAGCTTAATACCGAGTTTCTCGGCGGCGGAAATGCCCGAATTCATGGAGATCACCGGAATACCCGCGGCCACGGCCTTTTCGATCGCCGGACCGAGCGCGTCCGGATCCGGATTGGAGATGACGATGCCGGCTGGGTGCTGATTTACGGCGGCTTCGATAAGCTGCGCCATGGCGACCATATCGAAGGTTTCCGGGGCGCGGTAGTCGAGGTGGACGTTGCTGTCTTTGGCCGCCTGCATCATGCCGTTCTTGACGATCGACCAGAACGGATCGGATGCCTGACCGTGTGTTACGGCGATTATGCTTGGCTGTTCCTCCGCCTTCACACCTACCGACCAAGATGCTGCAATACCGACAGCGATGGCGCACGAAGCAAGCTTCTTGATAAATGACTTCATTTCTTTCTCCTCCAAGCCGATCCAACTCCCATGGATGGCGAAAACGAATGCTACCGGGTGCATTTGCAATTGCTACCGGGTGCAAGCAGGTGCATCATATGATGGAATGAGTTAAAAGCAAGCAATCATTTCATCGAAATCGCAAATTGGAATGTTTGTTCCATTTTCTTCGGAGGCGTAATGCGCAAGCGAGCAACAGCGAAACAGGTGGCAGAAGCCGCAGGGGTATCGAAGTGGACGGTCATACGTGCGTTCACGCCCGGCGCATCCATCACCGAGGAGAGCAAGCGCAGAGTTCTCGAAGCCGCCGAACACTTGAACTACTCGCCCAATCTCCTTGCGCGCAGCCTTGCCACGAATTCGACGCATCAAGTTGCCGTGTTTGTCGACGACTTCGCGAACCCGCAGAAGTTGCCTTTTCTTGAAACGCTGACCGAGCGGCTTCAGGCCGAAGGTTTTGTCGCGATGCTGGTCAACATCAACAGCCATTTTGATCATATCCACGCCCTGCTCAACGCCAGCCAGAGGCAGGTCGATGCCGTTATCCTGTTCGGTACCGCCTTCCGCGACGAGACGCTGAACGATCGGCGCCTAGGCCGGGGAACCGCGCCGATGTTCGTCCTGGCGAGGGACAGCCAGATCGATGGTGTTCCTGCTGTCGTGTGCGATGCGGAACAGGCCCTGAAGGAGATGGTCGATTATCTCTATGACAAGGGTTACCGACGTCCTGGTTTTATGGCTGGAGCGCGTGCTCTTTCCACCGCCCTCAAGAGACGGCATTTTTTCACGGAGTTCTGGAGGCAGAAAGGCGTGACGGAAATCGTCGACATCGCCGCAGATCGGTACAGCGCGGCATCGGGAGCTGACACCGTCCGTAGATATATTCGCGAGAGCGATCCGAGCCAGCGGATCGACGTGCTCATGTGCGAGAATGACATTCTGGCGATCGGCGCGATAGATGAATTGCGCGGAAGCTTCGATCTGCGAATCCCTGAAGATGTCGCCGTGGTGGGGTTCGACAATTATGAGCTGGGAGGCGCATCCGCATACGGGCTGACGACATACGAGCAGCCGAAAGACGAAATGGTTGGGGCCATCGTGTCAATGGTAACCGGGAGAAGAGAGCCTGAGACAATGACTTTTCCGGGAAGGCTTGTCGTTCGGAAATCCGCCTAGCCACACCATGGTTACCGCCTACCGCGCGGGCAACCTCCCCACTTGCCGGCGCAGATTGCGCCGACCATGTCGCCGAAGAACTCATCGAACAACCCCAAGCACCAGAAAATACAGCGGGTTCATCGATATCGGACGACGGAAATAGTATGGGCAATGGTCTCACGGCCTGCGACATCGCCATCTGTGGTCAGGTCCAGCCAGCTCGGCCGAGACATGCGGCGCGCCGGGGTGGACAAGAGGCGACCCAGTCGCACGATGCGCCCCCGTCGGCACGCGAGAGTCGCTTTCCCGTGTGGGATAGGCCTTCGGAGAGCCTATCAATCCAGGTGCAGCCGTTCCATGGTCAGCATCACCTCGACGACGGACGCATCCTCCAGGAACGGTGCGGTGATGGGGCCGAGTGCCGTACACAGACTGCGCGCGCCGCTTTTCAAACTTGGCCGATGGTCATGTGAAGCGAGTCATCTCATCCCGATCTCTTCGGGGGAGAAGTCCGACAGTACGCCATACGTACTCAGTTTTAAAAGAGCGATTAGCAAAAACAGGAGAATGGCGGTGCCGTTCCCAGAACGGCAATTCAGGCGCTCTTTTTTGTATCGAACGCAAGCTGGGCGGCCTTGATGGTGGACTGATGAGCCATGGCCCACTTTCCTAAAGCCTCGACGGGCGCGCGCAAAGAGTGTCCGAGTGGCGTCAATTCATAGTCGACACGCGGAGGAATCGTTGGAAATACGGTCCGGGTAACGAGACCGTCCCGTTCCAATCCTCGTAGCGTAAGCGTAAGCATGTGTTGGGAAATACCAGCCACACCGCGCTTGAGTTGGCTAAACCGCCGTGGCCCATCACGCAACAACATGACGACAAGCACACTCCATTTATCGCCGACGCGCGCAAGCACTTCGTTAATGCCCGCGCATTCCGCTGGATGATGTGGAATGTCCCCAATGGTCATATCGGTCTGACTTAGTACAGAAATTTTGCCTTCTTGCATGCTCATCTCGGTCAGTTATTTTGCCTTGGATAAAGATCCATACCATCTAACTGGAAGTAAGTCATGACGCAAATTTCGAACTACCCGGCCTCGAACCGAGGCTCCAATATCACTGCCTGGATCCTTCAGATTTTATTGGCTCTCGCATTTTTTGCCGCCGCGGGAGCAAAATTGGCCTCGGTGCCGATGATGGTTGACGATTTTCAGCAAATAGGTCTCGGCCAGACTTTCCGATACGTCACGGCAATCGTGGAGATTATCGGTGCTGTTGCTTTATTGGCACCGCGTATGAGCGCCTTTGGCGCACTGTGGCTGGCCGCCACAATGTTTGGCGCTACAATGGCGCACTTGTTCCGGTTGCATACATCGCCGGCGCCGGCTCTTGTTTTATTCGCGCTTTGCCTTGTTGTTGCTTGGGTTCGCCGCGAACAGGTCGCACAGATGCTCGGGCATTTGCGCGGCTCAGGAAAGTAAGAAATGCCGAATGATTGAACTTCATCCCTTTACGAAGCTTCGTGCGGTTGGTCGCGGTTGGCTAAATGCGGCCCCTGACTTTGTCGACCGATTTTCGCGCTGG
The DNA here is from genome assembly GCF_054114205.1 of Rhizobium sp. LEGMi-198b. Classification (NCBI taxonomy): domain Bacteria; kingdom Pseudomonadati; phylum Pseudomonadota; class Alphaproteobacteria; order Hyphomicrobiales; family Rhizobiaceae; genus Rhizobium; species Rhizobium sp. LEGMi-198b. The sequence continues at coordinate 232,903 of NZ_JBSYVH010000005.1, forward strand.
ATCCGGAGATTCATTCGGCCCATTGGCCGCGTACAACAACGCTGGAATGGTACCGCAATTCTCCTCCCGGCGCATCCAGCTAACAAAGTCGAAATAGTCACTTTCGCCCACGATGGCGCGCCGAACACAAAAATTGGCTGGAAATGAAGGTTGTGCCTGAGCCGAACAGGCTCAGGCGACAAGCGCCAGCGGTGTGTCGTTGGGCAGATCAAAGCCACCGTGGACATGAACGAGACCCCAAAACGTGCGCTGAATGCGGCGGCCGATCAATATAGGAATGTGCATGCCGGAAAACAGCAAGCGGTTTTCTCTTAACTCCAAAGGCTCATCATTCGATGGAATGGTTGAAGCCCTGACTGGCGCCTTTGGCTCCTTCAACGCAGAACCTGTCGACAGATATTCAGACTTTCGCTGGAGCATAGATATCGCGACGTGTGAGCCAGCGGCCCTCATCACCGGATATCATGAGCATCCGTTTCAGTTTCAGGTTAATGCAACAGAGAATACCACCGAATACTTGTCGATCGTCTGTCCCCGGCGCGGCGGGATGGGAGTGCAGCGTGGCTCTTCAATGGCGGACGCCGGCCCCAAGAGCATGCTGATCTACAACAGCCTGGAAGCAGATTTTGTAAAGTTGCAGGGCCAGTCGAGTCTTATCGATGAACTTCTTGTTGATTGGAGGATCGTCCAGAAAACAATCGCCGAAACTTTTGATCGGGCCCCGAAGCGCTCCCTTGAGTTGCTCGCGCAGCTCGATGTTTCAACACCGGCCGGGCAGGCAATTGCAAATCTCGCAGAGTTCATGATTGTTAGCATGCGCAACAACGGTCCACTGACGCAATGTCCCTTGGCTATGGCGCGAGTAACGCAGGCGTTGGCCGACTTGGTAGTGCGTCTGGTGCCTCACCGATTGACTTTTCTTCTCGAGAAGAAGCCATCAGCAATCGTTCCCTGGCATGTCCGCCGGGCGATTGATTTCATGTACGCAAACATTCATTTGCCGATCACAATACCGACGATTGCCGAAGCAGTCGGTGTATCCGTGAGAACACTTGAGATTGGTTTTCGTGCCTTTAAGGAGACTACGCCCAATGCCTATCTCCAGTTGCTGCGGCTTCGGGCTGCGCGAGAAGATCTGCTTAAGGCCGATTATAACCAAACCATCAAGACGATTTGTCTGAAATGGGGGTTTGTTCACTTTGGGCGATTTTCTGCCGTCTACAAAGCCAACTATGGCGAAAGCCCTTCCGAAACGAGGAAACGAACACTTCATCCTTCGGGCGGTGATTTATGATCACCTGAATGCGTGGCAGGCGGCGAAAGATTACCGAAATGTCACGCAGATTTAGTTCGAACCGTTCGGCTGAAGAATCAGCCGAACGGTTCGAACGGCTATTCCACCAGTTTCGGGATTTCGACAAGTCTCGGCCGCCCATGTAATGACCGATGGATTTGAGCGCTCATCGCCTCGAGTTCATTGGTGAGAAGAAAAATTTGATGTCGCAGTTTCTCCAGTTCGGACATCGGCCATGAGGCAGAATCAAACTCACCCTTCGCAGGAGCGATCGTGGGGAAAGGGTCTCGGTTTTTCATCAAAACTCGCTCCATTCAGTTGCAACTGCCGCTGTTCCATCAAATGCCCGCGCAATTCGATTGCCCAGTGCTCGTGCGGGAGAAGCCACAGGCCGTGCCTCTTCAACGAGCGCCGGCTTCTGTGAGATTTCGTTTCCGATGGCAAACTGGCGAAGAAGATGGAACAACTCGTCTGCCTCCTTAGCCAGGCCATGCGCCACCGCTGCGGCTTGCTCAACCATGGCCGCTTTTGTTGTGTTCCCTGGTCCATTGTGTTCACTGCGGTGTTGATTTCCTTTAGACCGGTCGCCTGTTCTTTCGACGCCTGAACGATGGCACCAACGTTGCCGTCGACCAACTGGACCTGCGCCACGATTTCTTCCAAAGCCTTGCCTGTTTCACCGACGAGACTTACGCCGTTTTTCACATGATCGTTTGAGTTGTTGATCAGCGCCTTGATTTCCTTTGCAGCCTTGGCGGACCGCTGCGCCAGTTCTCGGACTTCCTGGGCAACAACAGCGAAGCCCTTGCCTGCCTCACCAGCGCGCGCTGCCTCGACACCTGCGTTGAGAGCCAGGAGGTTCGTCTGAAAGGCGATCTCATCGATAACGCCAATGATGTTGCCAATCTCAACGGCAGAGGCTTCGATCTTGCTCATGGCTTTAACGGCATCCCGAACAACACGTCCGGAACGCAATTACGTTCCCTAGCTTCATCCTCTAGTCTCTGGCGCTCGACAATTGCCCTTTTGGCCTCGGCGTCTGCTTCACGCGCGGCCTTCGCGGAAATCGCATCCCGCACACCCGCAACCGCACGCGCCGATTTCCCAATTTCATCGCTGCGTGTCTCCAGGCGGGGATCACCAGCGATATCCGATTTCCGCATCAGATGCGTGCGCGTCGACTGGCGCCGTTCGCTGTTCACGCGGCTCTTCTGTCAGCGCGCTCGTTGCGTTCGAGGGAGATTCGGAAATGCGCAACCAAGCGACGAAGACCACTCATTTGAGCCATCATCGTTCGTGTCGCACCGTCGGTTTTCTCCGCCATTTCCGCGTTCTTTTGCGTAATCTGGTCCACGTTGTTAACGGCGTTGCCGATCTCCGAAATTCCTGTCGATTGCTCCCGCGATGAGACGGCGAAGGTGGTGCTGTGTGTGGAAATTTCGCTAATCCGGCCGGCAATCGTTGTCAGTGCGGAGCCTGTCTTGCCTACGAGCGACACGCCTCTTGCGACCTGATGCGATGAGTTGTTCACGAGCGACTTGATTTCCTTGGCAGCCCTCGCGGACCGCTGTGCCAATTCGCGCACCTCCTGCGCAACGACCGCGAAACCTTTCCCTGCCTCGCCCGCACGTGCTGCCTCGACACCAGCATTGAGCGCGAGGAGGTTGGTTTGGAAGGCGATCTCGTCAATTACCCCGATGATCTGGCCGATCTGATCGGAAGCTCCCCTAATTGCGGCCATCGCATCGATAGCCTCCTTTACAACGCCAGAGGATTGCTCCGCCCATGTCTTGGCGTCGGCCGTGATGTCGACCATCTCGGCGGCACTCTCGGCCGACCCCTTGACTGTCGCGGTCAATTCCCGTAGGGCGGACGAAGTCTCCTCGATGGCGCTGGCCTGTTGTTCTGCACGACTGCGTAACTCCGCCGCCGAACGGTTCAAAATTCCAGTTTCAGTGGCCATCTCCTCGACGGCTACTGAAATCTGGCGGATACTTGCTTCCAACTTCGTGGCCATCTCGTTAAAGTCCTGTTTCAGTCTTCCGGTCTTCAGTGGCAGATTCGTAATTCTGAAAGTGAGGTCACCGGCGGCAAGTGCCGCAAGGGCCTGACCGATCGTTTCAATCGTCTGTCGGTCCTCGTTGGCTATGCGCTCAGCAGCCTGTGCGGCAATGACTTCTTCATGCACATCGGCTAGCGAGCCGCAACTCACAACCGTTTGCCCGCCGGAAAGTACACGGCTGCCGCCGGTATTGCGGAACCATCGATAATTTCCGTCTTTCATTCTTAGCCGGTAGGTTGTGCGAAACCTCCCGTCGCCGGTCGGATGAGCCAAATTATCAGCATAATCCCCGAACACGCGTGATATATCGTCAGGGTGAATGCGTTCTGAAAAGGATTCGAGTCGGTTGGGAAATTCCGCTTCCATGTCTGCCCCGACCAGACGGCGTACCTCAGACGACCAGATGACGGTGTTGTCGCCTGCTTGATGATCGTCGACCCTGCTCGTAGCATGCCAAAGGCCAATACCGCAGACCTCTTCCATTAAGGCCGTGCGCTCCTTTAGGGCGACGAGTTCATCAATGACATTCCCATTTGTTTTGCGGCTTAAAAGTCTTAACATAAAATAAGTCTCCGCGTTTCTTTTTCTTGTAAATCAAAGATGAACCTTCCAATTGGTTAACGTGGCGCGCTCTACTTTTCCTTCCCATAGTTGAGTGCGGAATTGGGATATTTTCTTCGCTGAGTTATAAGGATGGCGACTCCGTCGCAATAACCTGGCGTGATCTATTGTGCGCATGACAAATGCTGTCGCGTATGAAGGATTGCATGTGGAACGCTTGCACCGGGCGAGCGCGCAGAGTGACAGTGACCCTGAAGACCGTTATCTCTTGATAATGTAAGACTCGTCAGCGCTTTCGGCATTTGCGCTAACGAACGTTGCAGAGATGCTCCGACGGCCACCGGCGCTCCGGAACGGTGGTCCTCGACAATAATCAACGTGGTCGGTGCGAGCCGCCACCTCCAAAATAAGGTCGATCGCTGCTGATGGTAGGCAATCGCCCTTTCTATAGAGCGGATTGGACTGCCGAAGTGCCCAACGCATCGCGCAGCGCACTAACGAAAATGTCCAGATCGCTCTTCACCATATAAACGTGCGGGGAAACCCGTAGCCCCTCGATATCCTGGACCTTGCGATATTTCACATGGACGCGATATTTCTCCCGGAGGTCGCTCTCAAGCCTTCTCATATCCATGCCGTCGACGGAAAACAGGCCTATCGCACCCAACTCGTGTGTGTCGAGAGGGGTATGAAGCCTGAAACCTGGGATGTTGCGAGCATGCCCGATCCAGTATCGGGTGAGTTCGCGTAGTCTCGCATGTATCCTGGCTGCTCCAATCTCCTTATGGAGCTGGATAGCCGGTGCAATTCCACTCTGAATCGCCGAGTTATACGTGCCGAGGTTCCAGTGATCGAACTTGTCTATGCCAACAGCGGGTTGGTCGAAGGGCGCGAGCAATGGCCAGGTTTGGTCGATCCTTCGCCGGTTGACGATGAGCATCCCGTTGCCGACCGGCGCTCCCAGCCATTTGTGGAGGCTGGTGATGAAGAAGTCGCAGTCGAGTTCGCGAAAGCTGACCGGCATCTGGGCGAATGTCTGGGCGCCGTCGACGAGGGTAATGATATTTCGCTCACGCGCTAGATCGCAGAGGCGCTTGATGGGGAGAACACGTCCGTTCCAATGATACATATGCGTCAGCTGCAGCACGCGGGTGCGCGGCGTCATCAGTTTGACATAGGCTTCCACAACATCGTTATCGTCGTCCAGCAGATCGAAAGCGCAATTGAAGACCTCGATACCGTCGCGCTGGACCCGTTGAAACCATCCCTCGCGGACGCTCGGGTAGTCCCAGTCCGAAATAATCACCTGGTCACCTTTATCAAGCGGTATTCCGAAGATCGCGGTGGAAAGACCTTCCGATGAATTCCGGTTGAGGGCGATTTCGTCAGGCGAACAATCGATCAGTTCCGCCAGTTCGCGCTTTATACCAGGCAGCGCTGTATCGAGCTTGCTCCACATATTGTAATCGGGATTGCGGCTGATGAAGCGATAGGCGTCGATCATCGCTTCTTGGACCACCAGCGGCGGCGGGCTTACTGCCGCATTGTTCAAATTCAGAAGCGGTTGCTGTACGGGGTATTGATCGCGAACGCGCTTCCATGCGTCCTCACCTGCGCTTGCGGGCGCTGGATCTGCCATAATACTCATTCGATGAGGTCCCTCTACGTTCGCGCTTCCATGCTAGACCAACCCAACAGAGTGATCTGCCTATATCGCCTGCCGGTCGGAACTTGATGATAAAAACGGGCGCTTACGCGAAACAACGTGCGGTCCACCCTTTGAATAGAAGCCGACCATTCCTCACGATTGAGGTCAGGATTATTGGCTCGGGTTGTCTTTGAGAGCCGATAGATAGTGGTCTTGTCCTTGGACGCCGGACGATGCCTTCCGCTCTACCCGCGCGGCCAGATAAGAGCGAAAGGTGATTGTAAGCTGCTTTTCGGCTTCCCCACCGTCGGGGGGCCAAACTCTGTGGCAAAAACGGAATCGTCCCGAAAAGCGCCGCGGTCAATGTTTGGCAACCAGGCTCGGATCGGCAAGCGGCTGTCGCCGTGCACTCCGCCGCGCCGCCGTCGGGTTGCTGTTCGACGTGAGAACGGGGTGGCCATAGCCCGCAGGCAATTCCTCCGCCTGTTCGAAAAAAGCGAGATAGGCCGCCAACAATTACTACGATGCGTGTGTGTCGAAGGTGTCTAACCACCGGAAGTACCTGAAAGACGCATGAAATGTCGAACGAACAGTTGCCTCGGTGTGAAGCAAGTCAATAGCTGAAAGGTACTTCATTAAATCTGATGTCCTTGATTTGGAGACAACTATTGGCAAATTGGGCGGCAAGGTCGCTGGCATCACCGCATTAACTCAGGAATGGGACTGGAGACAGTAAAGCTGTTCGCGAAGGCGCAAAAACGTCATTACCGGCCAAAATAACGCGCGATGCTCGAATGGAAATTACCGTGAACATCGTTTCAATCGGCAAAAACCGCATCTTAATTCAGCCGCGCGACGATTGTACAAGGCAAGGGCTGCCTGTTAACGGGTGCGTAGAGGAGAGAGGGCCGAACCACTCGTCGCGATCTCGACAAATGTGACAAATGGTGGCGGCTGCCAGACATTTACGAGAACAGCGGCAAGATCTCTGTGCAATCGCGAAGCTCAGCTCATAATCCGTTTCATCTACCGGCGCCTCTGATGCTAAGTAAAGGAAGATGAAGCAAAACAGGATCGCGGCATTCGCGCAGAGTACGGGAGAAACGCTCTTGCCTGTGAAATGGATAGTACCAGGAGGCGGGGGCCATCTGGCCTGACAAAAGGAAGGCAACCGGTCTGGTCAGGACGCCAATTAGCACAAAAATCAACATTAGAGTGGTTAAATCACCTTCACTCCCTGCTCCGCTCACGCCGGGCGCGGGGAAGCCTCCTAGCTTCGGGGCACTATATTCAATGAGCAGCAGCGCGGTCACGATCCTGTGCACGGCAAGTCCCGTCTGCGCATGTTTTGAAATCTCCTTCAAAGCAGTCTCCAGTTTCGATTCGTGCGGCCATAAATGCCTGGTCAATTGGCATTCGGATGAGAGTGCGTCTGGCCGTTAACACGGACCAGCCGAACCTTTCGCGCAAATATCGTGCCAAGAACGGGCCGAAACCGAAAGACGGTTACTACACAGGAACGGAAGTTTATGGTGCCTCGAGTGCTCCAGTTACTCGATGAAGGCTAGCGAACAAGGGGCTATTCGATCTTTGACAGCCGCCTAGCCCGTGCTTTTGATGAGGGCGAGACCCCATGTTCTCGAAGAGCGCGCTGAATCCGGTCACACAAGCGCTTGCGATCGAGCTCGAAGGCACCAACATCAAGGTTCACGCTGTCTGCCCGGCCTCACCGCCACGGAGATGAGCGAATATGGCGGCACGGTCGAGGACGCAGCGCGCAAGCCTGTACGGTCGCTTTGGGTCGGACAGCCATATGGGTACATTCTCGAATGCGCAGGATGCGTCGTCCTGGCGATTCGATCCATATCGCCTGCCGCTGATACCAATGACATCGCCGCGCTCGAATAGAACCTCATAGTCACTCAACAGTGTCGTGACTTTGCGACGTGCCGCCGCCTAGCTTCCCGAAACTCCGCTCTGATGTGCGGAGAGATAGGAGCGAAACATGATTGTGAGCTGTTTTTCGGCTTCCCTACCATCGGCGGGGGCCAAAACTCGGTGACAGAAGGCCGGAACCGTTCCAAAAAGTGCCGCGGTCAGCGTTTGAGCAACCAGACCCGGATCGGCAAAGCGAGCATTGCTCGCACTCGACAGTGCTGCTCCAATTGCGGCTGCACTTCGCCGAGCCGCCACGTCGATCAACGCGCGAGCATCGAGTTCCAAGGAGATGCGGTAAAGGGCTGGAGAGAGCTCTGCCTGCGTCATCTGCGCTTGGAGATAGGCCTTCACCACAGCCTCGGCAATCGTCTCCACAGTGGCTTTGAGGTTTTGGTCACATGCCCTCTCGATGGCGGTTGCCAGCACCATGAGGTGCTTCTCCATAACCGCGAAGAGCAAGGCCTGCTTGTTCGGATAATATTGATAGAGAGTCCCGACCGAAACTCCCGCCCGCCGAGCCACGCGCGTGGTGTTCAGACCGATCATACCATCGCTCGACAAAACCTGAATGGTTGCTTCGAAAATGGCATCCACGGTGGCTCTGGATCGGTCCTGACGCGGTGATTTCCGGGGGGTTAGCGATTGTGGCGAGGCGTTTCCCATAAGCGAATCCAAAAGCTGAAAGATTGTTCATATATAACATAGGTTCCCACCGCTCCACGATCAATGCGGTTCACGTCGGGAGCGATCAGTATCAACGGGAGACCAACATGTGTATCGCGTGTTTTATGCAGACTACGCATCAAACAATGGCAGCAAAACTGGGGAGGCCAATTAGTTCGTCAGCCATGGAGGCTTTGATCGACAAGCCTGGGCCGATTGAAGTCGAGACGATCGCCAGCGCGGACTGGGTAGCCAATCTGTCGGGTCTCCTCAATCTGAAGGACCCCAAGGCCGTCCAGGCAGGGCTCAAGGATCGCGAGGAGCCGATCCAGATCTACATGCATCTTCTGCGGCATCCGAGCCGGGGATGTTATATGATCGATACGGGCGTTTCGAAGCGCTTTGTCCAAGATCCCAAGTCGGTTGGGGTCGGATGGACGGTCCGGAACTTCGCGAAACTCGACAAGATGAAAGTTCGGGTCGAACCTTCGGCGGCGGTGAGGTCAAAAGGTGTACCGCTCAAAGGCATCTTGATGACGCATCTTCATCTCGATCATATCTCCGGTATGCCAGACATCCCGACAGACATCCCGTTTTACACGGGCTTTGGCGAGGCCAATACCAAGCAATTTACCAACGTTTTCGTCCAGGGCATGGAAAACCGGTTCTTTGAAGGCAGGCCCGCGATCCAGGAGCTTCAATTTACCAAGGACCCGGATGGGAAATTCGACGGTGTGATCGACGTTTTCGGTGACGAGTCACTCTTTACCATCCTCACTCCCGGACATACCGCAGGCCATATGTCGTTTGTGGCCCGCACTCCTGAAGGTCCGGTTCTTTTGACAGGCGACGCCTGTCATACACGCTGGGGGTGGGACCATGGTGTGGAACCTGGAACCTTCACATTCGACCGGGTAAAGGAACGGAAGAGCCTGCTCGCGTTGAAGGCCTTGAGTGAGCGTCACCCCAATATGGTCGTGAGACTCGGTCATCAAACATAAACATTGTGCGGAGCCATCGCAGTCCCCGCCGTGAAAAAGTGGCGGCGGGGCTCTTGAATGTCCCCTCGAAGTTTCCGTGTCGTTGGTGCTCATCGTCTTCCCGTCAAACTTGGCGTCCGATGTCGCGCTGCTTCCCGGGCTGACGTTGCGCGGACACAGCAAATGGGGGATGAGTTGGGGTACGATTGGAGCGGCGGCAAAACACATTTCATTGATGATTGCAGCCGCGGCGCTGGCAGGCCCGGCTATAGTGCTCCTCCGCTCACTCATTGAGGCCAAGCCTGCAGTTGCCCAACAATTTCGCTTGGTCCATCAGCTTCCAAAGCTGCGTAGCTGATATCGCCGGCTCAGTTTGGCGATACGCTAGTGGTCTGCCATCCGCGCGGCATGATAGCGTGAACGAGAAAACGAGCGGCTTTCGTCCGGTTTCGTCATTGGTTTCTGCTAGGTGATCGCAACGGCGATATGCGTCGTTTACATCGCAGCCGTCCTCACGTAGGGAACTGCTCACATCATGGACCAAGAGGCAAACGGCCGTGCTGATCAAGCAGAGCGACTATCATCGGATCTATAGGGTCATCAACAGCTTGCTGAACAACGAAAACGCCAATCCTGCTGTGGCTTCCATGTATTTCAGCACGTTCGGGGCTTTCATCCTCCAACATCATTACAAGGTCCCGGCGACGCCGAAGGGTGGTCTCGCCGCTTACAATTTTGCAGGAAAACGCATCCTTTTCGCCGATCATCGCGAAGATGGTTACGTCTCCGGCGCTGGTGAAAACTTTCATTGCTGGGTGGAAGCGGATGGCTGGGCAATCGACTTCATGGCTCCAGCCTTTCCCGAAAGTGCGCAGGGTCTGGGAGTGCCTTCAAGGATGTTTCAGCGTCAGCTTTCATCAATGGCTCCGTCTATCAACGATCTCGGCCAATCCGGTGATTTTTTCTATCGCTTCGAGCTCGACGCGATGAGCCGACGATTTGCAGACTGGCGCAAGCATCCGATGATCGGAGATCTTGCAACCGTTGCCGCAAACTGGTTTCGAAAGTCTCCGAAGCAAATGCAGAGTTCAATCACGGTTCGAGATCAGCAGGGCAATACCAAGAACGTTCCGCTTATCGGCAATTCCCTTGCTGGTACGTGGTGATCTTTCAAAAAGTGATAGGAACCCCAAGGGCCGAGAAGCGCCGCTCTCTGTTGAGGACGATTGTCACCGTTCGCGCATGGCTTCTGATTCAACCTCAACAAGTGGCGAGAAAAGGTATTCGAGCAAGCGGCGTTTGCCAGTTTTGATCTCGACAGTCACGGTCATGCCTGGCGTTAAGGGGACTTGTTGACCGTCGGCGCTGATGCTGTTTCGCGACGGAGCAACAATGACTGGATAAACAAGATTTTGGGTCTGCCCGATCGGAGTGATGCTCGTACTCGACTTTGCCAGCTGCGTCGGATCATTTTCTGATATTTGCGCATCCGAGCTAGGAATTGAATCGCGCGCGACGCGGTTTACCGTCCCTTTGATCGTCCCATAGCGTGTGAAAGGGAACGACTCGATCTTGATGATCGCCTCCTGCCCTTCTCGGAGAAATCCGATATCTTTGTTCTCTGCGTAAGCTTCAATCTCCAGCGGAGCATTGTCGGGCACAATCCGCATCAATTGTTGCCCGGTCGTGACGACCTGTCCAACCGTGGTTACCGACAGCGCCTGAACAACACCGTCGATGGGGCTGGTGAGCGTCATATGTTCGATCGTGGCCTGCGCCTTGACCAACTGTTGCGTCTTGTCATCGGCTTGCCGTTCGGCGTCCGCTAGTTTTTGAGCGTTGTCGCTGATAAAGGCTTCGCGTGTTTTTGCCTTTTCTGTCTCGATCGTATCGAGAGACGCCACGATTTGGTTGAGCTGCCCATGATCGGACGCAAATGTCGCTTTTTCGTCCTGCAGACTCTGCAAGGCATCGATTAGTGTCGCCTTGGTCCCTGTGTTGCTTGCGATCAAAGTATTGTGCATATCCACTCTCTCCTGCAACGTTTGGATCAGCTCAGCCTCGGCTTGGGTGGTGGCCTGAAGTTTTTCGAGTTCCGCGAGCCTTTCCATCTTTTGAGACTGCAAACTCTGGACCTCAGCTCGCAAGTTGCGCAAATCGTCTTGGAGAACGCGATCTTCCCGAATGCGGATCACATCTGGAATATCCTTAGGCCACGCAACAACGGGCAGAAGATGGATATCCTCTGACTCAGCCGCGACTATTGCGGCATTTCGACGAAGAATTTCGGCACGACAGGAGGCCAAGCTAGCCGATAGGGCATCGACATCAGCGATGGCAGCCGTTGCATCCAGTTGCACCAGCACATCGCTCGCGCGAACGCGGCTGCCGTTGGCAACATTCATTGAGCGAATTCGGCCGGTTTCGAGCGGTTGGATGACCTTGACCTGACCCGCTGGCCTAATTTTCCCCGTCGCTATCGCGAAAATGTCGATTTGCCCGAAATACCCGAAAGCAAGAGCTGCGCCTGTAAACAGACAGATCATAACGATCAACATCATCTGAACCGGCGAGGCGGGCGTTTCGATGATTTCGAGCGCAGCTGGCAGAAAGGCGTTGTCGGGTCGATGCCGTTGAATACGCAGCTTCGCCGCTCGCTTTACGGTTTTCGGTGAGACGACCTCGTTCACGCCGGTTCCTCCCGGAACTGATCGGTCTGCAATGCCCAGAGATGCGCATAGAGACCTTTTGGTCGGCGAACGAGTTCATCATGTGAACCGACTTCCACTATGCGCCCATCGGCCATGCTGACGATGCGATTGCATGGCCGAACAGCAGCAAGCCGGTGAGCGATAATAATCACAGTCCTGCCCTGCACGATCTTCCTCATGTTGCGGTGAATGACGCGCTCGCTTTCGTAGTCGAGTGCGCTGGTCGCTTCGTCGAGGATCAATATGGGTGGGTTGGTTGCCAGCGCACGCGCAATTGCCAGTCTCTGACGCTGGCCTCCGGAAAGGTTGGCACCGCGCTCCTCGATGACCGTGTCGTATCCATTTGGGAGTTTGTCGATGAATTCGTCGGCGCCCGCCAATTGCGCGACCTGCATCACCAGAGCGCGTGGCATAGTGGGATTCGCGAGCGCGATATTGTCATGAATTGTGCGATTGAAGAGCAGGTTCTCCTGCAGGACGACGCCGATATTCCGCCGCAACCAGGCAGGATCGACCTGTGAGATGTCAGCTCGGTCAACCAGGATCTGACCGTCTTCTGGAAGGTAAAGGCGCTGGATTAGCTTCGTCAGCGTCGACTTTCCCGAGCCCGATGGACCGACGATGCCAATGACCTCCCCAGGCCGTATGGCTAGAGAAATCGATTTCAGGACCTCCGGCGCACCTGGTCGATAACGGAATCCAACGTTGCGAAATTCGATGGCGCCTCTCGGAGGCGGAAGATTGCTGGCGTTGGCTGAAGCAACGCGCTCAACCGCTGTATTGAGAATGTCGCCAAGCCGTTCGACGGAAACTTGGACTTGCTGGAAGTCTTGCCAGAGCTGCGAGAGCCGCAAAACAGGCTGCATGACCTGACCGGTGATCATGTTGAAGGCAATAAGGCCTCCGACAGTGAGATCTCCATCCATCACCGCCCTTGCGCCGAAAAACAATGTGCCAGCGGTGACCAGCTTATTGACATATTGGATCGTGTTCTGGCCGCCGGAAGCGAACATCGAAGCGCTAAATGATGTCTTCACATACGCTGCAAGCTTCTCCTCCCATTGAACCTGCATTGCGGGTTCGACAGCGGCTGCTTTCAGCGTCTGGATGCCAACTATCGTTTCCACCAGAAACTGCTGGCTTTCAGCCCCACGATTGAACTTCGTCTTAATCTTGTCCCGCAGGACTGGCCTGATTAGCAGTGTAATCAAGAGGTAAAGGGGGATTGCAGCCACAACGATAAGGGTGAGCTTCCAGGAGTAGGCCAAAAGCACGGCAATGAAGATGAGCGCGAAAAACAGGTCGAGGGCCGAGAAAAGAGCCTGTCCCGTGATAAACGAGCGGATCGTCTCCAGTTCTCGAACGCGCGCAACTGTCTGACCGGCAGAGCGGATCTCGAAGTAGCCTAAAGGCAGCCGGAGGAGATGACGAAAGAGCCGCTGTCCCAGTTCGACATCGATGCGGTTGGCGGTATGGGACAAAGCGTAGCTTCGCAGGTATTGCAATCCAACATCGAACAAGCCGAGGACGACAAGCCCTCCAGCAAGCACCGCAAGCGTAGAGTATCCCTTGTGGACGACGACCTTGTCGACGATCGCCTGAAAGAACAAGGGCGTCACCAGGGCAAATAGTTGAATGAAAAGCGACGCAAGCAGGACATGGGCTAGCGGTTTCCGGTAGCGCCAGATGGATGGGAGGAACCACCTGAACCCAAATGCCTTCGGATCAATTCCTTCGCCTCCAAAGCGGCGTTGCACTAGAATTATGCTTAGTTCGATCTCTGCCAGCAAAGCTTCGATGGAAATCTCTCTTGCATTTCGGCTTACCGGATCGACCAAGCGGTAATCCCCGGTTGGCGTGATTCCGCCAAAGAGGTTGAAGTGACCGCCCTTGAGCTTCACGACCGCAGGCACGGGAATCGACCGCAATCTTTTTGCGCTTTGCGTGTGAATCAGACGGGCTTTCAAGCCCGCAATGTTTGCGGCGCGGAGGAGTTCGGATTCTCCCGCCGGTTTTTCGCCCAAAGCAAGTTCTTGCGAAAGCTGGATGGGGTCCGCGACGATGCGGTAATAGGCGGCAATAGCGCAAAGTGCGGCGAGTCCGCTGTCAAGAGCACCCACGGTGGGGGGTGGCGCAGGGGATATGTCTTTCATGACGTCCAAGGGGTGTAGGAAGCAGAACCGGCGCTTTCACGCCGGTTCCCGCATTCCACGTTGTCAGGCTGCCTGCATAAAGTCGGAGGCCGTCAATGTCGGCCTATTATAGTCGGTAAGAAGGCTTGAATTGCCGACAATGTTATAGGATGACTGCCAGGTCTCGTCGGAGGATGAAAGGCTGGCCCCGAGTGAGGCCGGTTCAATACCTTCGATCGTTGGCATTCCGTGCGATGTGCCGACTGTCGCAGTCGACCATTCCGACACCGCGAATAGCTCGTCATGCCGCTGTTCTTCAACCTGAGACGAGTTATTGGAAAAGTTAATCCCGAAATCACCAACGTTGAAACCAATAAGCGACAGGCTTCCATCGGCAACCGCGTAGTGGGTCGTCACCGTTCCCGTCTTATTGTCCCATGACTCACGATCATAGTCTTCCGAACTATCCTGTGCGGTCATTGCGGTGAGGGTAAATCTCGTCTGCGGAGCCATCTCTTCTTCGGTGTCCGGATCAAATGACGGATCATACTCGCTTAGGCTGACATCATTGCCTGCCGACTGAAGCCCGTAATATTGGTAGGTAAAGTTGTCTTTCTCTATTGCGTCTGTAAACACCGCCTTGATCCCGGTGCTAGCGTTTGCATCCCCGACCATCTTCAGATGGTTATTTGGATCAACGCGCCGGATCGTGCCGCCGGTCATATTGGGATTATAGTCAGCGTAGTGCGCCTGCCCCGTATCTGTCATTGAAACATATTTGGTCGGGTCGCTGATAATTTGGCCGTTGTATTTGAGGATATCGGTAGCTGTCGGGTTGATAATGACAATCTCATCGTCAAATTGGCCACCAAAACCTGAACCCCATGGGTTCACCAGGTGCGCGTCGAGATAGGCGCTAATCTTCCCGGGATCGAGCGACAAGAAGTTGGTCTGGTCGATATCGCTCATTTGGAGAAGGAAAACGCCGACATTCTTGTCAGTCCCAGCTTCGAAATCAAAGCTGTCGGAACCGCTAGCACCGTAGACGATCGTCAGCGGTGCAAGGTCCGCTGAGTTGAATACGAAGTTTTCGGCGCTGTCGAGTTTCCCTTCCACCATATTCCAGCTGGTGGAGGTGGCGGTGCCCGACATGGTCGAGGAATCAAGCGTCACTGTGCCGCCGTTTTGTTCCAGGACAATGTTATTGCCCGCTGCTATGTCAAATGTGTCTGAGGCTTGGCCGACCATGATATTGGTGCCGCCCCCGCCGATGTACGTCGCGTTGCCATTGGGTGCGCCGATCAAAAGGGCTCCCCCCGCATTGCCGGAATAGGTCAACGCCGAGCTGGTGCCATCGAGTGTGACGCCACCTGCTGTGCCTACCTTGATCTCGGTTATGCCGGAAATCAGATTGCCTCCGGCAGCCCTAAAGAGGCTAGTGAAACCATCCTGATTGGACTCAGCCGGGGTCGGGGTCCCAACAAAACTCATGATCGCATCGATGACAGCTTTTCCAGCTCCCACAATGTTTGGTGCGACGGGAGTTTCCGTTTGGCTCGTCGACCATACGCCCGGCGACAGATCGACGCTGACCACATTGGAAACGCTATCCACCACACCCAGGGCAAGTGCTGCGTCAGTGGACTTCGCCGCAGCGAGTTGGCCAGCGTACTGCACGGCAATGTCGGAAAAATCTCTGTAAATCGCGCCGTCAGCGCTGGGATCGATATTTGCAGAAACAAGGTCGGAGAGATCGCCTGCGTCGTCAAAAAAGGCTTTGATTGCGACATCGCCGAACGGCATGGTCCCTTCGTCGATTGCTGAATAGGCAATCATTTCCTTCAACGCATCGGCGGAAGACGAGCCAGCAACGTTCTTGTATTGATCAACACCCGCTGCAGATGCGACATTGTCATTCCATAACTCGGGAAGCAAATAGGGAGCAATTCCGGCCCATTTTGTAAGGCCGTTATCGCTCGCATAAAGCAACATCGTCGCCAATGCCATGCTATGCAATTGCAAGCCACTAAGGTCGCCGGAATGCGTCTGTGGTTCCAGTACTGTCTCTTGAAGATTTTGTTGTAAGCGATCGAGGTAGTACAGAAACTCGCCGTCTGTATAGTAACCCTTCAGATTGGCTTCGCTAGGCGCCGTCGGTGCAGAGGACCCATAAATGGAATTCGCAACATCAGCGTTATAGTCCGGTCCCGGGAGCGAGGCCGCGTATGCAGCATTTGCGGCTGCCTCAAAGGCCATATTATCGAAAACGACTGTCTTTGCGCCATACAGATCTCCAACCAGCCCTGCCAAACCACCTCCCATAGAGTGACCGGTCAAAGTGATGTTGGAAAGACTTCCCGCCTGGTCCAGTACGGACTTGAATAATTTGATCGCTTCTACTGAGTCCTTCGATGCCGGGTTACCAAGGCCGGTGGCGTAGCCGTTCCAAACGTCGCTGTTGAGGAAACCGGCTATGCTATCTCCGAGAAGATTAGTTGTTCCTCGATATGAAATTGTATAGCTACTCCCGTTTTGATATACGGCCGCGTAGTAGTTCTGGTCTGGAATTGAATCATCCCTGATTTTTGTCCAATTTCCAATGACATTGCCCGTTTTAATTCCGGTTATGCCACTTGCGTCATACGCATTCATTGCAAGAATAGAATCCATTAAATCTGCGTCCATTACAGGTCATTCCTTTCAAGAGAACGAGGATAGTCGGATTGCAATGACTTCGATTGATTGTCTGTTTCTGGATATCGATAATGTGACGTCGATATATTTTCGTTCGACTTCTTTACGACCTCCTGCTTTTTGACCCAGGGAAGTAACTGATCGATCCCCGTTGAAACTGGCTCGTCTGTCAGCTTCACCGATGTGTTCATCAGGCGCACATTTTCCCCCACCAAAGTTCGAAGATTGTCCTGGTTGGCGATGACGGCGCTCTCGGGATCCGCCATATCGGTAAAGTAGATGATTGTAGGAACGTACTCCGGCGGCACGTTCAAAGGCTCACGGGGAAGTTCACTTATTTTTTTAAATGGCGGCAGAGCCCTAAACGCTTGAAACGGCATGTTTCCGGCTCTAAACGAGTGGTCGGCCACGCCAAGTAGAACAAACACATATTTTCCGTTGGAGAACTTGACGGGAATTGCCTGACCTTGAACCGAAATGGTGTACCCGCACATCCCGACACAGGGGATGTTACGGCGTACGGTAATGTGCACTACATTAGAACCGACGACCGGCTTCCCATTCTCGTCGAAGGTTGCCTCAACGCGATAGCTGAATTCATCTTCAGTGGCGGCGATTCTTTGCCACACCGCGAGGCCCGCGATCGCAGCAAGTATCAAGACCGCGACTATAAAGAATTTGTAGAGCCTTTTCATGTGCTTACGTTCTTTCAGTAAAAACGTCTCTCGAGAAAATGAAGGCAAAGGGGCCCGAGACGCCACGAGCAGAAACAGAAATTGTGACTATAAATGCGCGCATGGATTTTACGCTCGCCACCTAACGTCTCGCACTTTGGGCAACGCGCTTAGGGTCGAAGAGCGAACAAGTGACGACAGATTGAATTTTCCAGATGCGTAGTCTCCGAGAGCGTTATTGGCACACGCTCCCATCCACGCCTTGCGGGCAACAGCGGCATCAACTCTACTCCCGGATGGAAAACCGGGATGAAAACTCGGCCGATCGACAATACTGCTGTGGCAGGAAGTGATCGGTTTTAATTGTCTCTAATCCACAATGCCCAGAATGACATAGGTCATAGCTGGTGGGTGGATTGGTAAAATTCCAAGTAAAAATGAGGTACAATTACGCCACTCCCCAACAGAATGTTTAATCGACTTCAATAAGGTAAAGTTGCATTGGCTGAAATGAATTTCTAGGTTCACGATAGTTCGCGGCTTCGCCAGACACCAGTCACGTTTTTGAGGTGCCCTCGAAAATTGTATCCATGATGCGCACCAATAATCCATAACGCGCATAAAAATGCACAACGACAAGTTTTGAAAAATTGCTCCCGTTTCAACATTCACGCTCCTGAGGCTGGGGCCTGATTGCGATTGCAACAGAGCTATCATGAACCGAGACGATATATTGCACTGAACCGTTTGGGTCGGGACCTATATAAGCGTTTCTGTTCCGGGAATACCATTTAAGTATTAGTGATTTCGATACGGCGACACCTAGCTATAGGGTTGAAATCGGGGAAGTTTTCATTGCCCAGACCAGCGCAGGAGACGTACCGGTTGGCAGATCGCCTCGATAAAGGATGACCGTCGCTCTTGCAGCAGCGCCCCGATCGTCGCGCGAGCGTCTCCACGACAAAATGAGCGCAATATCCACTGGATCGAAATCCGGTTCGTCCGCTGCGGCAAGTTTCCGCACTCATTAGGCAAACATCTCCCCTTTCCGTTTCACCACGGGAGCAATTCAAATTTGATCTTTCCCATATCTTCCAGGGGGCCGAAACGTCCGCGACCAAGACGCTCCTGTTATGTTCCGTATTTGCGGAGAGTCATCACGGCCACTGTCGCCACAAGACCGCAGCGTAATATTGCTCCGTTTTTAGGGTGGTTTCCCCCTTCCATTTTGGTGCCTCCATTAACGAAACTGGGCTCTGCCGAGACGCGGATCTCGATGCAACAGGACTTCGCTTCGAAGCTTGGCGACGCGATCGACAGTGGCGTCGGTCGGCTGGTGGATGCCGACATGGAAGAGGTTTCGTCTCGAACGAAAGCCCTGCAAACGCAGCAGCAGCTCGCGATTCAAAGTTTGCAGATTGCGAATTCCGAACCGCAGACCATCATCAGCCTGTTCCAGTAACCGGGTTGCTGCATCCTTGCCCCAGGCGCTCCACTCCTCTGGCAACGGTCCTGGGATGAACAATGTACCGACTGGCGATATCCCGGACAGCGGCCCCCGCACCTAAAGCGTCATGAATTTCCTCGCATTGGGCGTCTGTCAGTACCCGTCGCCTCCCCGGTTGCTTTCCTCGCGCCCTCGCGGCTTCAAGACCTGCGAGGGTGCGTTCGCGGATCAGGGATTTCTCAAACTCCGCGAGCGCCCCGAACTTGTTGCTCTTGTGCCTGCAATTCGGCACGGAATGCATTTTCGGCCACACGTTTGGCTTCTTCCAGCTCGCGCGTCCTTTCAACCACAAGGAGATTGGCTCGTAGCTCGGCGGCATTTGCCGCCTCAAGAGCACGATGACACGCCTTCCTGGCTAAGGCTTCTGCATTTCTCAATCGCACGGCCCAGTGAGCCCGTGAGCAACGTCAGATGCATGATGCTCGCGGCCGCGTAGGATCTAGCAACCCAGGTCGGCAGGGAAAAGATACCATAACGCTGGCTGTTGGTGGCGATCAGACCGGCCCACAGCAATACAAATGCCGCGAGTTTGAGACTATTCTGGGCATCACGCGAGCGGATGAAATCCAACAGGGCAACGATCATAGCGGATGTGGTGAGAACCAAGATCACAGGCCCAGCCTGTTGATTTGCGCTGAGAAGTGACCCGGCATTTGCGCCGAGAATTGACCCGCTTTTATGTATGTTTCGGGTCGGTGGTTGTCATCAAGTTTTTGCTTTTCTCCTTCGTGGTTTTGGGCTCGTGGGCAGAGCTGTTCTTGAACCGGAAACTGTCGTTTCCGGTTTCGAGGATGTGGCAATGATGCGTGAGACGGTCGAGGAGCGCAATAGTCATCTTGGCATCGCCGAAGACGCTGGCCCATTCGCTGAAGCTCAGGTTGGTGGTGATGATAACGCTGGTCCGCTCGTAGAGCTTGCTCAGAAGATGGAAGAGCAGTGCACCACCTGATGCGCTGAATGGCAGGTATCCGAGTTCGTCTCCGTCTTTCTCAGGGTGTCGGTAGCGTTCGACATTGGCTTTTGGTTCATTGGTGAGTGTCAGTGCCTGGGCGCATCTATGGTCGGCGGCATGAAGGATTTGCCGTCGAAAAGGCGATGCAGCAAGTTCAGCACATGCGTCCTGGTCGGAACGCCGGACTTCAGCGCTATGTCGACAGCCGAGAGGACGGCTTGTTCATCGTTGTCAGTACCGGTGCAATACTCCTCATATGTGGAACGGTCCGCGATGCAAGGGGCTTCGTTGATTTTGTAAGGAACGGCTGCGGTCATATGTCCGGCCTTTTAGCGCGGCGTAGTGCCGCTGGCCTTGATGAAGTCCGCGGAGCGAAGGGTCGATCAATAGTACGCACTTTTCGTGCATTGAGGAGTCAACCTCTTTCGAGCCGGGATTCTGTCCCTCGGTTCATCAACTTTAGTTGCACCTTGCCTTCTTCGGCTGTCGCCGATCTCTGTGTCTTTCAATGAGCTGTGGCTTAGACTGCTGTCCTACGCAAATCGGGATCCTTGTATATTCCCCCTCTAGTGAGGAGCGCCCAAACTGTTCGCGCCATTTTGTTGGCCAAAGCCACGGCCACGACCTTGAAGGGCCGTCTCTCCAAAAGTGATTTCAGCCATGGACGGGCTGTGGGGTTTATCCGTGCACACCTGAGAACGGCAGTTGCGCCTACGACCAGCAACGAGCGCAACTCTGGATTTCCCATCTTCGATATCCCACCTAATCGCGCCTTTCCGCCGCTCGAGTGAGGTCTTGGTGTAAGACCTAACCATGCCGCGAAGTGGCGCGCGGATTTAAATCCGGCGGGATCAGGCACTAATGCCTTGATGGTGGCTGCCGTGATTACACCGACGCCTGGTATGGTAATCAAGCGACGAGAGTCCTCATCACGCTTAACTTCGCTTAGGGTTGCACGTTCAAGCTCAGCAACTCGCTCATCTAAAACCTCAATCTGGTCCGCTACGATGACCAGCCCAAAGCGCGCGGCCCCGGGCAGACGGCTATCGGCCTCGTCCCGGACAATTGATAGCAAAGACGATACCTTTTCTGCGCCGACTCCGGCAATGATGCCCAATTCCGCAAGGTGTGCGCGCAAAGCGTTGATGAGCTGTGTTTTTTGCTTCACTAACAACATCCGCGTCTTCAGAACCATGGCCGCGGCTTGCTGTGCAGCCGATTTCATTGGTACGAACCGCATGTTCTTGCGCGTCACCGCCTCGCTAATCGCTTCCGCGTCTGCGGCATCAGTCTTGCCTCGCTTCACATAGGGCTTGACGTATTTCGGCGGGATGAGCCGTACATCGTGACCAAATTGCGCGATTTCTCGAGCCCAATAGTGAGCACTCCCGCATGCCTCCAAGCCGACGAGACAGGAGGGAATTCTCTCGAAGAAACGCAACACCTCGTTCCGTCGAAGCTTCCGATTGAACACGGGCAGCCCATCTCCATCAACTCCATGGACCTGGAACACGTTTTTAGCCAAATCCAGCCCGATAGTCGTTACCTCTTTCATGGAATGGTCTCTCCTTGTCGTGACGTTGGTTCAACGGCCACAAGTTAGCATGTTGATGCTGCCGGTGGTGCGGACCGTTCCACCTTATCAATAGTGGGCACTTCCGCAATTTCGGTGCAACTTTCTGAATCCTATTGATTCGACACACGAATCAGCAGGAGCATGGAAATGGCGAAGCGCATTCTACCGTTGATCCCGCCGTCTTTGGTCGTCGATCACGTTCAGCAGTCGAGAGAGGCGATATCGATCGATTGTCGGTTCCGATCGACAGGAGCTAAATGCCCGGATTGTCGCAAGGCCTCGCATCGTGTTCATAGTCGTTACGAACGACACCTCGCGGACCTGCCGTGGCAAGGGCGAGCGGTCACGATAACCTTGCATGTCCGGCGCCTGCGTTGCAGTAACGAGAGATGCCGGAGGCGCATATTTGCCGAGAACGTTGGTGATGTGACCTGGCGCTATTGCCGGCGCACAAGACGCCTGGGAGACGTGCATCGCAGTATCGGCATGGCGTTGGGAGGAGAGGCGGGCATGAGATTGGTCACTCGCCTTGGCATGCCTGTGAGCGCCGACACCATTTTGCGGATTGCGCGGACCCAACCCTCTGAGAATTGCGAAGCGCCGCGTATCCTAGGCGTCGATGATTGGGCTTGGCGTCGCGGACAACGCTATGGAACGATCCTGGTCGATCTCGAAACGAACAATGTCGTTGATCTGTTAGACGTGCGCGCGTGTGCTCGCCTCCCGTATGCGTGTCCCGAAAGTCCGAATTGCGTCCTCAAATGCACGTGGTGTCTCGAGCTGCGCTTCATCGACCGAATCCAGAAAGAACCATCCCTCCTCCGTGGAGGCAAGCCAGCCTTCAAACTCTTCTGCGGTGCCAATCTCGAAGGCGTTTTCGAATGTGCTGTTCAGATGCTCGATGCGGATGAAGAACGCTTTTTTGCCCTTTTCCGACAATTTGCGTGCGCGCTCACGCGCTTCGAATGTCTTTCCCGCTCCAGGTCCAGCCAGAATGAGGACGCGATAGAGCGCCTCCAGCGCCGGCCGGCGCTGCGGCGCACCGCCTGTCAAAGTGCTGAGGAATTCCGAATCGCCGCGCTGCGGAGCAGCAGGAATGAATCGCCGAATGAGAATGACGTTCTGGTCCTTCATATACTTGATCCCGCGTTGGCTGGATAAAGGTTTGGAAACCATCGTTCAGCGACGTCAGCCGGAAAGGCGAGCCGCAATGGCGCCCTGTGCGAGGAGGCAGTCAACATTCCGCGCTCGACGAGAGCGGACGTAATATTGCGCGCTGCACGCTCTTCATATCCTGTCAGGGTCGGTATTTTCGAGCGCTCTACCTCGCCGGCGAGCACCGCCTCGCGCAGCACTTGGAAGCTGCCACGTGGGAGTTTTTTGCTGCGAATATCTTCTTCGAGATGGATCGCCATTCGCATGAGAAGCTTGTCCGTTTCGAGCAACCCGCTCATGAACCGTATCTGGTCGATCGCTCGATCTAGAAAAAAGTCGCAAAACGCCACCAGCCCGCTATGGGTGAGATTGCCCCTGCCGTCTCGATCGCCTGCGCGCGGACCATCGGCGCGCATGAGCAGGCCTTTGTAGGCCTTTTCCTCTCGCGCCAGCCCTCGGGCAACAGGCCAAAGACTCGTTCCGATGCCAAGGCGTTTCAAAAGCGCGTGCGACATCAGCCGCGCAACGCGGCCATTGCCATCAAGAAAGGGATGAATTCTCAGAAATCGGTGATGCACGGCGCCCACTGATTGGATCTGTTTCATCTTGGAGAGTGGTGGGGATTGATAGGCTCGATCGAAACGGACCATGAAGCGTGGTAGATCTGCGTGTTCAGGTGGCAGATGGCGCCCGACCTGAACGTCTCGATGACGCCATTCGCCGGGAACGATCGGAACGCGCTCGCCCGTCGATGGATTGGAGACCCAAAGCATTTCCGGAGGGAGACGCGAGCAGAACTCCTCATGGAGCCAAGACGCATAAGCTGCAGATGCCGGCCAGACATCTGGATCCTCACCAACGTCGATGAGTTTCTGAACATGGATATGGGCAACCGCTTCTTGCTGCAGCTCACGCCGCTTCGGCTCGTCGGAAAAGTTGTTTGCTAATGCTCGATCGATGTCGCGCGGATGAGTGTCGTGCCCCTCGATGAGATTGGAGTAGTAACAATTCATCGAACGCACGAGGTCGCCGATAGAATCGCGCAATTTCGGATGAACGCGGCCAGCAAGCTGATTTGCTTCCGCCACCAACGTCAAGACCTTGTCCTCTAGGGAGCCCTTGTCGTCCTCGGGCACCAAAGGTTCCATAAATGCTATATCCATGCCGGAATTAATGCCGGTTAGACTGCCGTTTGTAACGTCAATTATTTCATCGTATTAGTAAACACTTCTGGTATCTACATTGTCGGTTAAAATTCCGGATAGGCGCGATTTTCTACGGACATCGCTCGGCCTGGATTGGAATGACCAGTGGGGCCGATAGCAGACCGTCCGCAGTAGGACACCCAGTAGAAGTTGGTCACCGTCGTCGATGGTCGCGCTCGCAAGAGCTATGGCCACGGCAAAGCTTTCAATGATTGGGAAGTGCTGATCCGTGAACACCACGAAGGATTACATCGACTGGGCGGAATTCGAGCGAAATCAGTCGTCGTTGGCGTGCTATAATACGGCCGCCGCGGCGGGCAGAAGTCCGGCCGAGGAGGTCGCCACTGCTATCTGGCAGCTCACCTTCGGCCGTTGCAGTCGCGGCCTTGCCGTCGTATATGCGGGTCTTGCGCCGGGACGACCGATGTATTGTTGCGATCGGCCGAATCTTATGCTCGGATTGCAGCGTTGCCTTGGGTTTGTTGGAGCTCGCATCAACGCCGTCCTCGCCGAGTAGATCGTGCGTGTGGTAGAACCAGTAGCGATTGAGGCTGCCTTGCAAGCAGAGCGCATGCATCATCAGCGTCAAATCGAACGGTGACGTATCCACGAACTCGATCTTCAACAGACCCAGTATGATGCTGGGCTTCCTCAGCTCAACAGAAGCTTTGTGCCGGACACCAATAGCACGGCCGCGAGGATGAGCCTGAGGGTGCGCTCGGAGAGGTGCCGGCTACCTACAAGACTGCCAGCGACGCCACCTATGCCGACCGCGAGTAGCCACAGCGGGAGTGCCGACGGAATAGACTTGATCGATGCATAGGCACCAGCGAGAGCTGCTGCCGAGTTCAGCAGATTGTATGCGGCGGTAACGGCGGCGGTACGCCGCGCGCTAACCCAGTTCATTGCGAGGATGATCGGCGCAAGGAAGATGCCTCCACCTGTTCCGGTCGTTCCCGAGACGAAGCCGATCACCGCCCCCGTCAGCAGAGCGGGCAGGAAGGGAGGGGCCTCGGCGGCTTCGACTGCAACCTTTTTCGTTATCGCCGAGCAAATCATCTGTACGCCCGACAGGATCAGAATGATTCCGACGAGGGGATAATAGACGTGCATCGGCAACTGCACAGATCCGCCGAGCAGAGAGAACGGAAAGCCGAGCACGGCGAACGGATAGAAGGTCCGCCAGGAGAACAGCCCCGAACGACAGAACTGGAAGGTCCCAATTGCGGCGACGAGCAGGTTCAAGGCGAGCGCCGTGGGCTTCATCACCGTCGGCGCGAGCCCGAAGAGTCCCATAGCCGCCAAATATCCCGACGCTCCGGCCTGTCCGACCGCTGCATAGAGTGCCGCAACAATGAGGAACAGCAGGGCGAGTGATGTGGCTTCGTCAAAGGCAGTCAAGTTCCGTAGCCTCGTAATAGGTGAGGGAAGGATGGACTAGGTGCGTTGCAAGTGCAGAACCAATTACTACGACGTTGTCAGCGACGTTGGCTGCATCGAGACGATCTCGTTGATGTATGCGGGATCGCCGACGAGCACCACGGTTTCTATGCCAACTGATCGCCATCTAAGGCGTGTGGGGATTCATCTTGAATTGATGACGGCTGCGGCGAGATGGATGATTGCGGTGAAGCTTTCGTCCGTTGGCGATACGCTTGAAGCTTTTCAGCTTGCAGAAGAAATTCTCGATCAGGTGCCGCCATTTATAAAGCTTGTGGTCCAGAGGTAATGGCTTCGAGCGGCGGGAATGCTGGGAGATGACAATCTTAGCCGCGCGCTTGTTGAGGTCGTTGATGATTGCATCGCTGTCGAATGCCTTATCGGCAATCAGGCCTTCGAACTCAACGCTTTTGACCAAAGGCTCAAGCCCGTCGAACGATGTCCCGGCAAAAGCTCGAACCGCACCAGGTTGCCAAGTGCATCGGTCAAGGCGAGGATTTTAGTCGTCATTCCACCTTTCGATCGGCCTATGGCCTGGCTCTGAGGCCTCCTTTTGCGCCCTGGCCGTGGCGGTGGACCTTGACTAGGGTGGTATCGACCATTGCTTCGAGAACCCGCGCAGATTGGATCCCGTAACCTTATTCGCCTCGACCATGGCGACGCGGAGAGCGATCTTGGAACGGATGGATCCTGAATGCGTGGGAATTCAGCCAGAGCGAAATAGCCGATGCATTGCCCAGAGAGTTCAGTTTCTCTAGCTGGCAGATCCGTCGCCTTCAATTTGTCCATCATCGGGATCCGCGAACGCCGATATGGAACGGGTATCGACGTGTGCTTTATGACGCCGCACGTCGATTCTTCTCATAGCTGCGCCCGAGATCGTATTTCGGCAGGACGCCAAAAGCAGCACGGTATTCCTGAGAGAAGCGGCCCAGCTGTATAAACCCCCAGCGGCGCGCGATTTCACTGACTGTCGCAGATCGCGTCGCCGTCAACAAATCTTGGCGTGCGCCATCAAGGCGGAGCTGCCTTAGGTAAGCCATTGGGGTGACATTCAAAAATCGTCGAAAATTGATCTGCAGCGCCCGCACGCTGACACCCGCTGCCGCTGCCATATCCGTGATCGTGATCGGCATTGCGATATGTGCTCTCGCAAACTCCAGCGCTCTTCGAAGCTGGCGAGGGGCAATTGTCTGCACCCGCGATCCGGTGTCCGAAAGCGTGTGGGGCAGATTCTGCACCATCAGCAGACAGAACATCTCTTGGAAGCTGGTCAGGGCAATGGGAGAGACTACGAGGTTTTGATCGGCGCAAATCTCATCTCGGAAGAACCGCATGAGCTTGAAAAGATACGCCGCCGGTCCCGCCGTCAGGTCCTGCAGGGGAACGAATTCGAAATCGACAGGCGGCAGACGTTCGAAGGTGCTGGTCAGGGCCGCGTGTACCGCGCTCCTCGGGACGCAAAATCCCTCCGCAACGGAGCCTGCGTGAATATTCACCGCGGAATAGCGGTCGGCCGTCGTCAGCAGTCCCGCGCAGGGCGTGATAGCATGCCTTATGCCGCCTGTTGCCAGATCGTAGCAGGTTCCATGCTCGAGGAAAAACATGAAGTCATCATTCTCGATCGTGACGGAAAAGGCGCGGTCCGTTGAAGTCGATCCAGTCCAGCCCACCATTTCGCCAGCGCCATGAACACCGAATGAGAAGAGACCGCGGCTGTCGGTACTGAGAGGCCGATAGAAATTGTCCTGCTTTTCACCGTTAAGCCATTCGGACACTTCGCCCGTCGTAAGTGACGTCGCCTCGAGTTTAAGCGTCAAAATTTCGGTCAACTTGCCCTATCCCAATCACCTGTTTTTTGTCGCGCGCGCTCGCAGTGACGGCAAACAACTGGCCCCCTGTCAGCTACTAACGAAAAATTGATTGACCTCAAATAGCCTTTTCTGGCTATTTCGCTCATGTCTTCTTCATCGGACGAAGCGATTTGACCTTTGAGCAAGTGCGCCGCTCATGGCGCTATCAAGACGCGTATCAGTGTTTCGATGCGGTCCGTCTTTGCTCGGGGATTAACAGCGAGGCATGGCAATGGATGCAGCTTCCACAATATGGCGCTCGATCCAAGTTCCTTGCCGAGCAATCGCCCCAGCCAAATACCAAGTCCGCTTCCTCAATCACCGCCGGCGGATAGAGCCTGTCCTTATGCCGCTCACCTTTCTGGCGAGGGGCCGCAAAGTATGAGAACCAAGGCGATGTCTCTCCCAGTCCTATGGCGACACGTCCTTTCGCTCCTACGAACAGCGGTACGATCCTGCTCGCCGTTCATCGCGGGGATCGAACATCCATTGCGTTAGATCGCGCTGCTGCGCTTTTGAAGGATGATATCATGCCCTCTACACGCTGCACTGCTCTATAACGGCTTCTGGTGCACGCGCGACCGCAGCCTGCTAAGTCAGCCTGGCGCCGATGCCGCCAAAGTGCGGATGTATGAATTGTTTGGAAACGACTTGCAAAGCGTGGGGCCTTCTTTCGGATATAACCTCCCACTCTACGTCTGGTGCGCGGAAGTCTTAAAGGATTTTTTAGCTCAGCGTGCGCCCCTACCGAACCTTCAGTTGGATCGGAGCCGTTATCAGGGGGAGATGTTGCTTATCCAGCCGCACCCTACCTCTGGACGAGGCGGCCGTCCAGGCGGCCCAATGGCATGTGCCCAATCCCAAACCGATCAACGACGCCTATATCGCAGCGACAGCCTTCATCCCTCGTATGACGCTGGTCACACGCAACGTCAAAGATTTCGAGGGCATGAGAGTTGCACTCGTCAATCCGTGGAAGCATTCGATATAATATTCTTAAGAATCCCACGGCGATCGCTCGTCTGATCTGCGAACAACAATCATTGCATCGCGCTTAAGGATGGAAGCGGCGCGCTCGCATGCGCAGTTGAACATGTGAAAATCGCCTCCCCGCGCGCGGATGCATGGGAAGAAGATCAGCCAGGGCGAGATCGGCACGTGCGTTCCGCCGAGATCAGTTCAGATCTGCCGAGATGCGAACGGAATCTCGGCATGACCGCGAGCTTCCGATGGCCAAAGGTGATCGGACCTGCTGCTTCCCGCACGGCGGCATGACTGCCCTATTCCTCCTGTTATCCGAGATTAAAGTTTATGTTTAATAGCCTGGCTGAGGCGCTTTGCGCCCTCAACAAGAGTGGTGGGGTGGCCTGCGAAAGTTAGCCGCAGGAACGAGCCTTCTGGGTCCGCGGGAAACCATGCGCGACCAGCGCTGATGAAAACACCGTTCCGGGCCATATCCGCAGCGAGCGCGACATCGCAGACGTGATCCGGCAAACGCAGCCAAAGGTGCATGCCTCCGGTCGGCACCTGAAACGTCACGCAATCTCCCGCTTCCTCGCGCAGCGCGCCGACGAGTACATCGCGCCGCTCGATTAGGGCAGCGCAGGCGGCCTTGAGATGACGCTTCCATCCTGGCGCGGAGACAACGGCCAAAGCTGCCGCTTGCAAGGGGCCGGAAACAAAGAAGTCTTGACTAGCGCGAGCCACCTTCAGCCGTGCCAGGGCCGCTCCTCGTGCCATGACGGCTGCGACCCTCAAACCGGGTGCAGCTGATTTGGCAAGGGACCTAATATAAACAACGTGTCCATGGCGATCACCGGTCGCAAGCGGAGCCGGTGCATTGCCTGTCAGGTCGAGATCGCGCGCCCAGTCGTCCTCGATGATGAAGGCGCGCGCCTCTGCCGCGATGTCGAGGACAGCAGCTCGCCGCTCAATCGACGTCACGACGCCCGACGGATTGGAGAAGGTTGGTTGGCTGTAAAAGACCCGGGCCCCCGTCTGTTGGAAGGCGTCCTCCAGCAGTTCCGGTCGCACTCCGTTTTCGTCCATAGCTACGGGAATGACTTCAAGACCCGCCGCCCGGGCAGCCGAAATGGCGCCAGTATAGGTCGGCGTCTCCACAAGGATCGGACGTCCAGGCGGTACGAGTGCCCGTAGGGTCGCAGTGATCGCCGCCTGCCCGCCGTTGCATATGATGACGTCATGGGGCGAGAATACGGCGCCGTTTCCGATCTCTCGCGCGAACCAAGCCCGCAATGACTGAAGACCCTCGATCGGCAGTCGATCCCAAAGATCGACACGACCTGCGGCTCGACGGAGCGCGTGTGCCAAAAGGCCAGACCCCTGTAGATCGGGCGGCAGGTAGCCCATGCTCAAGATCAGGCCGTCGGCTGGTGGAAGTGTCAATGAAGTTTCCAAAAAAACACCGTCTCCACGCGCAGCTCCAAGCGCCACAGATTGCCAAGATAAGTCGACAACTTCGGAGGGACTTGCGGGCGCTTCGCGAACGAAGGTTCCTTGGCCTGGACGAGGCTCGATCAGGCCCTCGCTGACGAGTTGGGCAAATGCTCGCTCCACCGTAGCGGGACTGACATTGAATTCTTTCATGAGAGAACGCACGGAGGGCAGTCGAAGCCCTGGCTTTGCCGAGGCTATCTCCCTGCGCAGCGATTGTGTAACGGCCGCTAGTCTGTTATCTATTTTCATGAGAAAGATAGATAACGCTACTGAGCAAAAAAGGGAAACGCTTTCGCCCGTGACGCTTGTCACAGCCGAGACAAACCAGAAGCTACTTGATTGGTTGCCGGCGAGCGTTTTGGTGCCTTATCTCATTACCGCCATCGCACTCGCCCTCGCCTATGGTTCAAGCTTTCTGCTTGTCGACGTTATGCGATCTGCAGGCTTTCAGGCATCTTCCGCCGGAGGCGTCGTCAGTGCAGGAACCGTCGCGACCCTGATCGGTGCTGTATTCGCGGGGCGACTGGCGGAATATACCGGTATCTTGCCCCTCGTTGCAGTCTCTTCTCTTATCATGGCGGCCGCGATGACCAGCTTTGCGCTGGTCGGAACTGGCGGTCTGGCGTTTGCCTATGCCGGTGGCGTCCTGCTCGGTTTTGGTTGGGCGGTCTGTTACACGCTCGCTCCAATCCAGCTCATTGATCGCCTCAAACCTTCCGCTCGCCTGGAAGCTCTGACTCTCCTTTCAGGATCCCAAATGCTTGGCATCGGCGGATCGGCTCCGCTCGGTCACTTCATTGCTGACCAGACAGGTGATGCCGGTGCTGCCTACGCATTTTATGCCGTCTTCTGCTTAGTGGCCGCGGTATTCGCCATGTTCGTAAAGGCTCGTTTGAAGCGTCAGCCGCAACTTTCCGCACGCGCCGTTGCTCTCTCCGTCCCAACGAGCCTGTCCATTTTACGCGGGAAAACGGTGTTGCCGGTGATCATGATGGGAATTGGTGCTTGTACATTCGCTGGTCTGTCCACGTTTCAAAGCATATATGCCGCATCCCGAGGACTTTCACCCAATGTCTTCTTTCTGACATTCACTGTCACAACGGTCGCATTGCGGTTTTCGCTCGCGTCGATGATCGGAAAATTCCCGCTCGCTCGCCTGGCGCTCGCTCTCTTCGTAACAACGCTGATTGGGATCGGACTTCTGGTTTTGAACTCGGGAAGCGCGCTGCTGTATGTCGTCGCCAGCGTTCTCTTTGCCGTAGGCTACGGCCTCACCTATTCCACCTTGAACGCCATGGTGGTGAACCTTGCTGGCGATCGTGGCCTGTCGATCGCAGCTGCCTCCCAAGTCTTCGCGCTCGCTTATTTCGTGGGATCGTTCGGCTTCCCGTATTTCGGCGGCATATTAATTGCAGCTCATGGCATCGATGTCGCAATGCTCGTAATGGCAGGGCTCGTCGCTATCAACATCGCTATCAACATCGCTATCAACATCGCTATCATCAGCCAGACAGTTTGGAGGCCGATGTAAGAAACCGATCTCGTTCTAATGGTTGTTTTCGCTCCATTGCTCGATCGGTTGCTGCGCTCAACGCATGTTTTTTGACCATAGGAAGATTCTATGGAAATTCTGGATCTCATCGGTATTGGCATAGGGCCCTTCAATCTTAGTCTTGCTGCACTGGCGCATCCGACGCGCCTGCGCACGATTTTTTTCGAAAAGGAATGCAGCTTCGTTTGGCATCCGGGACTGCTGCTGCCAAATAGTCGCCTGCAGGTATCTCCGCTGAAGGACTGCGTGACGCTTGCAGATCCCACCAGTCCGTTTTCTTTCCTCAACTATCTTGCAACGCACGGACGACTTTACAGTTTCCTGAACCGGCGCGACGCAACGACGTCACGTAGTGAGTTCACAGACTATTTCCAGTGGGTTGCAGATCACTTGCCCCGCCTTCGGTTTGGCGAGGAAGTCACCGACATCGCCAAATTCGACAAGGGTTACCGCGTGACGACGACCCGAGATGACTATCACGCACGCGCGGTTGCGATCGGGGTGGGTGTCGTTCCGAAAATCCCCGAATGCGCCAAACCCTGGCTGGGCGATAAGGTCTATCATGTGGCGAGCTATCTCCATCAGTCACCAATCGATGTGGGTGAACGCGTAATGGTTGTCGGCGGCGGCCAGAGCGGTGCGGAGGTCGTCGAACACCTGTTGGGCAATCCCGATGTGCGCAAGATCATATGGGTGACATCACGGGCGAACCTGTTCACGAGGGACGACAGCGCTTTTGTCAACGTGGCGTACACGCCGTCTTACAGCCAGCGCTTTCATTCGCTGCCACTTCAGGAACGTCGGGCTATCGTCGATGAAGAGTTGCTCACCAGCGACGGCATTTCAGCGGAATTGTGCAATCGCATCTATGAAATTATCTATCATCGCAGCGCGAGCGGCTATAGCGACGATATCATTCAGCTGCTGCCCGCAGTCGTTATGAAGGAGTTGTCTCCTCATCCACATGGTTGGCAAGCGCTGTTGGCCTCGCGTGGCGCCCCTTTGCGAACAGTAGAGGCCGATCGTATCGTACTCGCCACCGGTTTTCAGCCTCGCTCGCTTCCGTTCATCGATCGCCTATTGGCTTCCGCCGCCATCGAAGATGGCCTGCCGGTCGTAGATGAAGATTACGCCGTTCAATTCAACGACAGTTCCCCAGGCCACGTGTATCTGCAGAACCGGACGCGCGTCCAAAGTGGCTTGCAGAGTGTGAATTTGTCACTCGTAGCGTACCGAAATGGTCGCATCGTCAATAGCCTGCTTGGGCGTGATCACTATGCGAACGTCCCAGATCGGCAGATCTTCGGGGGCTAGATTGATTACCATGCAAGACACAAGAGGATGAATCATTCTCCGCAAAAGCAATGCAGCTCGCCGAACAGCAACGTGCACAAGGATAAACGGGCGACATTCCATGAACCTGCAAACTGCCTGGCCCGAAGGGTGCAGCTTTGTCAGGCAGATCAATTCTGATGAGGAGACTTACCCATGTTAACTGAAGCACAAAAAGCGACATGGCATAAAATTGGATACGTCAAGTTAGAGGAATTTTTCGACCAGGAAAATCGTGAACGTCTCTCAACTCTCGTCGAAGATATTTCGCGCTGGGACATAAGTGACGACAAATGGTTGATGTGGTTCGAGAAAACGACGGACAACAGAAAGATAATTTCGAAGGTCGAGAACTTCCTTGAATTTAATGCCCCTCTGCGTGATCTGATGCTGGCTGATCACCGGATCAAGTCCATCGTCGAGTCCTTGCTGGAGGAAGATGCCCGGATGCTCAAAGAGCTGTTGATCTTCAAATATCCCGACAGTGGCGGCTATCGCCCGCATCAGGACATCTACCATGTCCCACATAAGCTGCCGGACCGGATGGTGCATGCAATTGTTGCAATCGCCATCGACGATTCCGGCCCGGACAACGGAGGCCTTTTCTTCAGCCCTGCAAATCATAAGAAGGGTGTATTCCCGATGGATGCCGGCGGCGTGATTTACCCCGACATCGCGGAAACGTTCGCCTGGGAGCCGGTATCATGGAAGGCCGGCGACATTTTCATCTTTGACGATTATGCGCCTCATTATTCAAAACCTAATAAAAGTGAAAATTCGCGAAGGGTAATTTACCTGGTGTTCCAGCGCGCCTCCACCGGAGGGCCAACGCGGGCCGAGTACAACAAACTCAAACGCGCCTACAACCCTCCCGAGGGCAAGGTCTCCGACATCGACGAACTCAAGCCCCCGAACGGCATTTTCTATCGCGAGTGAAGCACCGGATGAGAGGCAGACATGTATACGAAACAGATCGACGGCTCAATCATGCGCCCGGAGTATGGCGTTCTGGTGTGCCGATTGCTTGAACATCTGCCGCAGACGGTCGCAACGGGCTTCGGCACATCGATTGTGGAGGTGGTGGCGAACGGTGCAGTCGATCTTCATTCGCACCCAGAGCATGAACTTTGGGTGTTGATCTCGGGCAGTGGCGTGTTCGAGGCCGACGGCGAAACCACGGAGGTCAGTGGGAACACGCTGCTCTACATCGGGCCACACCAAAGGCACGCTATCAAAAACAGCGACCCTGAAACCAGTCTAAAGTTCCTTTCGATATGATGGGATTGACTTGAGCGCAAAGCAACAAACTTATTTTGCCTGCTCTGCGCCCCCATGCCCGAACGGAAAGCTGCATCTTGGGCATATTGGAGGGGTGTACCTGCTGACAGACGTGTTCGTACGCTACCAGCGTATGGTAGGCAATACTGCCTACCACGTAACAGGTGCGGATGAACATGGCACTTACACGCTGTTGAAAGCCCGCAAGCTTGGCAGGCCGGTTGATGACGTTGCACAAATGCACATTGACGAAATCCTGCATTGTCTGCGGGTAGTGGATATTGAGCCGGACGTATTTGTCAGGACTTCTAGCGAAGATCACAAAGAGCGGAGTCTCGCGATTTACGATCAACTAAGAGCCTCAGACAACATCGAGCTGCGGGACGGAGAGCAGTTGTATTGCGAGACGTGCGGAGAGTTCGCAGCAGACTCACTTGCGATCGGACGGTGCCCGGCTTGCAATGCGGAAACAGATAGTAACCTTTGCGAAGTTTGTGGCCTCGCGCTGCAGCATAATCTACTACACAATCCCATCCACACCGCATGCGGCTGCAGCCTTATTTTGCGCCCGATCCGCCAAGTGCATTTTAACCTCAAGAAATTTGCTCCAGCGCTTGATGACGCCATTGAGACCAGCAGATGGCCGGAGACCATAAAATGCAAAGAACACGACTGGTTACGGACAAAATTGCGGTCATTGCCAATGTCGCGGCATTTCGATCGTGGTGTGACTTTGAGCTCACCGCCAGATGTGGCAGGTCAAACTCTACTGACGTGGTTTGAAGGATTGTGGTGCTACGAGACTGGAATCGAACGCATCTGCAAGCAAAATGGCGCGGATCTTGACGGCATTATGCGTGAGCCGGATACGAAACTCGTATTTTTCATGGGTCAGGATAACCGATTTTATTATACGATTGGCGTCACTGCTGGTTTGTTCGCGCGTGGTTACGCAATTCCAGACAATCATGCGATCCAGGACTTTTATAAACTCGAGAGCGCAAAATTTTCGACTGGCCGCGACCATGCTTTGTGGGCTGACGAGGTGGCTGCAGACATCGATACGAACGTGCTGCGCTACTACCTAGCCAGCATCGCAAAGCCATTTGGCAGAAACGACAACAATTTTCTGATCGAGGGGCTGGTTCAGGCGGCGGTGCGCATTGATGCTTTCGAAACGGCTTTGCGCCGACACGCTGGATATAACGAGACGTTGGGGGTCGATAAACTCACGCGCGAGCAGAACCATAATGCTAAACGGTATTGCGAAGCCATGGAGGACACGCGCGTTTGGGATGCTCTAAATGCTTTAAACGCTTTTTTCGACGCTGCGAGTTTTTCAAGGACAGGTACCTTGGTCAGCGCAACGGAACTTTCGGTATTCCTCAGCCTTCTTTATCCTGTGACTCCGACACTTGCGGCTCGCTATGGTGCTTGCTTTTTCGGAACCGGATGGCGACCCGGGTTCTATGACGACGCTATCCAGCCAAGTTCAGGCTCACGGAAACCGATTGATTTTGCCCGATTTGCACACCCGGTTCCCGCCGCCTTTATTGCAGCTTACGAAAAACGATTCAGGCAACCACAGCCGGAGGCGTGACTTTGATCCTGTCTATCGCAGCGAGATCTGCACGGCGTTTTGACAGAGTCGAGTATTCAACTGCGCGCCGCGCACGGGGCATTAGGTAACCTTCTTATGCAGCGTTCGGCCGATCCTCCGGCAATTCCTCGATCACCGTACCCTCTTTGGACCGGATCTGGCGCCTCGTAGTGCGGCGCGATCGGGTTGGGAACGTGCCCGTGCGATGAGTGCTTTGTTAACGAGATCGATTTGTCATCGTACCATAGCCCAAGGTGGCGACTAAACTGCTCATTTGCCCAACCTTTTAGCCGCAATAGCGTGGCATCGGAAAATTGGCAATCTCAGCGATGACACCGAAAAAGACATAAGCTCGCGAATATCCACGCCCGATGTCATTCGCGCCATGGATCGACGACGATCACGCCGGTACCATCGAAATCTTGAACATTCCGGGTGACCACAGTTAAACCGTGAGCTAGCGCAGTCGCCGCTATCAAGGCGTCGGCTTCGTTGCGGCGATCTGGGATATGTAAGTGGGCACAGCGCGTCGCTATCGCGTCATCGATTGACAGAACTCGATCTGCGAACTCAGGGCGGACACGGCTGTCCATCCATGCCCGCAGGCGAGAACCTTGGGAAGCGTCTCGACGCTGGATGCTTAATATCCCGCGCTCAAGTTCCAAAATCGTAATCGCGGAAATGAATAGGTCGTTGGAGTTTTGAGCACCGACCCACTTCGTCACATTCGGATCAGCTTTACCGTCTCCGACTTTACGCAGCTCGGAGACGACGTTTGTATCCAGCAGATACTTCAAGACAGATCGACTCCGCGAGGTGCAATTTCGGCTCGGGGTGGATCGAAATCGATGGCTGACAAACCGGGCATTGAAAGAGCATCGACAAGATTGCGGCGCTTGCCGGTCAAGCGCTCGAACTCGCTGTAGGTCATCAACACATGGGACGGCTTCCCGCGATCCGTGATAACCACGGGCCCTTTATTGGCAGCCTTCTTTGCCCTACTCACGTCGTGATTCAACTCCCGGCTAGATAAACTCGTGATGCCCATAGCAGCCTCCATGTAGGAACATGCCTACATATAGGATATTGTTTGCTGCGAGGCAATGCCCGCCTTGAACCACTTGGTTTGAACCGACCGGCCCATATTTTAAATGCCCCAGCTGCCTGGGAGTGTGTGATCATTTCCGCTTTCACTTGTCTCGGCGTCGGATTGGGAACATAAGGTTGTCGTAGTTCGGGATGCTGCCCCGTTAACTCAGATGAAAGTCAAAGGATCGGCGTTTGCGTCGAGCAATCTTGTCGTGTCCGGCAGTAGGGCCGTATAAGACGCTATGACTTCTGATTCAAAGATTTTTGTCGGCCTAAGACCGACGCGGAAGAAACCGGCTGAACATCGCGAAACAAGTGGCCCGAGATGCCAATGGGACGGGTGCGACAACCAAGGCATGCATCGCGCTCCCGTAGGAGCAGATGCTGAGGGGCTGTATTTGCTGTTTTGCCGTAGCCACGCAAAAGAGTACAGCGAGGGCTACAATTACGTAACGAAACTGTCGAACCCTGTCACCGCCCGCTACCAGAGAGAAGCGGCAAATGGCAGCCGTCCTAGCTGGGGCGTTAGAGTCAATCACTCTTCTGAAACGCCCCTCCCCTCCTCAATTCGCTCCGGGACCGCGAAAACGATCAATGCAAGAAAAAACGCTATACAAAGGCAAGCGGCGAAAGGGGTCGTTCAATCCCGCAAACTTAAGGTGCTGGAAGCAAAAGCATTCGAAACTCTCGGTCTTTCACCGAGCGCAACGCCGGATGAAATTAGAAGCCGTTACAAGCAGAGGCTCAAGATGCACCATCCCGACGCAAACGATGGAAACCGCGCATCGGAGGAGGCGCTTCGGGCGACGATTGACGCCCGTAGAATCCTGAAGCTCAATGGCTTCTGTTAGGTGCGATACCCACTGGAGCGCCTTGAAAGGATACGAGCCCCCGCCGCGCTTTTTGCTACGAGTAATTAGTTTTATCGCGTTCTATTTTAACGCCAATTGATCGTGCGTAGGTAGAAGAGGAACGCAAGGCTCAAGGTCGAAATCCGAATGTTCCCGCTCGACCTGTCTCCCGCTGGAAACAGACTGTCGGAACCGTCGAGGTGGCAGAGCAAAAGCGGAGACTGCAGCAGGAGCAAGATTGTAAGTGCGAGGAGGAGCAGAAGCCGAAGGGGCCGACACTTTAGCCCGCTCCCCTCCGAAACGAATGAGGCCCGCCTTTTCGAGCGGGCCTATTCTTTATTTCTTGAGAATACCAACCATCCGATTGACAGCGCCCCAATAATCCTTGTGCATGGTTTCGGCTGACTTCGAGATCGCCAGCTTCCAGGCAGGCCCGCGATCCCATGCCTCTTCCAGGGAGTCAGCCAGTGAAGACCCATGCCCTGTGACCGGCAGGGCGTCGAACAGCATTCCTGCCTGTCTCAGGTCTTTATCCCGTTTGGCCTGGCCACCAGCGTCATTTTGGCGGCGACCGGCAATGATGAGCTTATGCACTGCATACCTGGAAGGATCAGGAATGACCACCGAGACACCGGCACCATGTAGCAGTATCGAACGAACGGGATCGCGGATCAAGAAATCCATGAATCTTAGCGGTTCGGCCGACGCGCCACCGAGAGCGGGCATGTTGGCGGGTTTGTCCGAATATTCTTCGGCTCCCCTGTTCGTCGTCACGAATTCGACCCGATAGCCGGTTTGATTCCGGAAGGCATGAGATCGAGAGCTACCGCTGATGTGCGGCACGGCCCGGAACGTTGGATCAAGCCCTTTCAGGAGATCGATGATCGGCGGCAGTGAATCCGCCACTTCGGCGGAGATCGCGAAATCCTGGGCTAGATCTGCATCACCTGTTAGGATCGCCGCTGAGGGCAGACGGATGCCGAGATATGCCGAGTAGCATTGAAATGCGACCGTGCCGATGAGAACACCGCGCAGTCGGAAGAGACCGGCCTTGGCAAGCGCTTGTACGACATCGCCGGTAAAGCGATCAGCAGCGATCAAACCGGCTTCCCGCGTCAGCGTGGAAACGAACTTGCGGCGGGCCTTATAGTCCGCCTTCTCGCCCTTAAAGGTTTCGACCCGTTCCGAAATCATGGGATCGTCGGCAGGCCCGACATACCGCCGCTTCTGCCCGCCCTCACCGTCGGGTTGGTCGAAATACCAATAACGCCGACCATCGACAGCCACCGGCACGAATCTACCCGCCGGGGGGAAGTCTTCCGCCCAATCGTCATCGAATGCCCGTTGCTGAAGTTCAGCGACCATGGTCCGGAACATGAGATCTATCTGCTTGATCATAGCGGCCCCTATATCGTTTCCGCAAATCTAGTATAGGTGCGATCTTTGAGCAAGCCGTGGTTGCTCACACCCTATGGGCACTGCCCCGCCTCTTACTCCTCTAACGCCAATCAATACCAAAAGGCATCCCTATATTGTTTTCGCGAATCTAGTATAGTGCCGTCAATCAAATCGCACACCTTGAACGGAATCGAACCTTTGGCACGTTCATCGATCGCGGGCCCCTTTACTTGTCACTCCGCGTTGCGCGGCGCGGTTGGGTGGATTTTTGGTTGCTTCACGCACCATTGTGGCGTTCCCCGCCGGTATTTCCAGGCTTTTCAGGGTGTTGCCGGCAAGTCCATGGCGCATGCAGGCGCATGGAACACAAAAGAAAAAGCCGAACGCCCCATTCGCTCGTCCGGCTTCTCCCCGCGACTACCTACCACAACCAAGGGCAAACGGTCGGGTAGCGGTCGCTAGTCGAGCGCTCTAGCGCCGGCTGCCAAGGCAGCTTGCTGTCAAACGGCCCAGCCGCAGTAAGCGGCAGCAATTAGCGTTCGGGCGGCCCCCATGGTGCCTTCCATCCATAACGGGTAACGCTCGTGCCTTCCCTCTGCAGCACCTTGTCATTTACGAGCCTCTCTAGGGCACGAGCAAAATCAGCGTTTGATAAATCAGTGTTTGCAACCAGAAATTCCGGTAGCATGTCCCAACTGTTCACATGACCGTTGCTGTCCTTCAGCTTGTGGTAAGCGGCCATCACTGCTTGGGCTGATTTAATCGTTCGGTATGGCATCTCCCTTCCTTCCCTCACCCTGGAAATAAGATGCGCGCTGCATTTGGCGTGCCATGGAGGCGGGGCACCTCATTAGGGAGCAGTAGAAAGAATTCTCCACCTCCTCACCATAGGTCCTCGACAAGTGTCCCGTCCCATGCCACGGCGCGATTCTCGCGATCGCATTTGATACCGAGACCATGCGGATCCTTTGTGATCAAAGCGACACGCTCGAGGCCAAAAACAGTCTTGCTGCCGATTACATTCTCATGATCGCGGCCGATTGCGAGGATCAGCCACTGCGCGCGATCCTTCCCTATATTGCCACGCTAGATACAAGCGACGACATCGCGCGCCAACATTTCCTCATAGGCAGGAAGCAGGGCGGCAAGCGCAGCCCTCTCAATAGCCGAGTTCACCGGCCACCAAACGGCATAGCGACTTTCGACCTTGGCACTCGGCGCGTAGACCCCTAGAATCCCTTCTGCGTGCTTAACCAAATGGACACCGCTGACCCTCAATCCAAGGTCGGGCAACCATATGTCACCCACGGCCAGGATTTCATAGCTGTGGCTACCATTGTCTCTCCATTTTCGAATGTACAAAACGTCAGCTCTCATGCGGGCGATCCCATCTGCGATAATACGGGATCGCTGCGGGTAATGTGCATGCTTGTTTTCTGAAACTCCCACATGGACAGCCTCCACCTCGCGGATCTGACATGCTGCTCGCCATCCGCCGTCGGCTTTCACAGCAGCTCGCGCTCACATTCACATCGCCAGAGCTGAAAACTTTGGACCCTGCTCTGATATCCACGAGAGCGATGTTCGTGGGTCCGTTCTTGCCTTGGTGGCTCGACAAGGCCTTACACTGACAGGACGGACTCACTCACTCGAAACAACCCGCCGTTAGCTCACCGTTTCCACGATTTCATAGCTTCTGAGAAGGCCCATGCCGATATTGAGCGCGATCACCAGACTGGCTTTGGTGTGATCGCCGCCGTAATCGCAATCCGTCAAGATAATTTAAATCGTGCTTAAACTTCGTCAGAAGAAGCTTGGATCACGATCCGTCGATCGGCGCCGATCTCAATAGACCTGATTGAGCACGGTATACACCAACAGCTCCCACCGTCGGTGTTTTAGTACGGCGTCGCTCTACCTCGCCTGGAGGTCCGTCAAAACTTTGTCAGACGCATCCCTGATCGGCTTTGAAATCTCCGCCGCCGCCTTGGTAGCCAGCGCCCCGAATTCCTTGGCGTTCTCAATACTTGCTTCTACGCGCTTGTGCAGGAAGCTCGACTGCAGTTCGAGGATCTGCGATGGCGAAGTTGCGCTCAGCAATGCTTGTAAATGCGAGAAGCCGGCCTCCGTATTGGCCTTCAGTGCGGCGACCGTCTTTCGTGAAAATTCGTACCCGACCTGTTTCGTAGTTTCGAAGATCGGGGTGAGTATTTTCTGGCTCTCTTCAGTGCTCGAGGCAAATTTCAAAAAGACCTCGGCCAACTGTTTGTTCCCCTTTTCTACGGCGTCGCCGATCTGATCGGCCATCTTGAGAGGCGACGATGCTAAGTTTTCGATAGTTTCAAAGGATCTTTCTGAAACCTTGGTCATTGCGTTTTTTCTCCTTCTTGACGTTGGTGTCACCGACGATGTCGACAGGAACCGCGACGATCTTGGCGAAGTCGGGGTTTGTACTGCCGCCCGTCGGCCATGCGTGACTATTTCGTGGGATGCGGATTTGAAATAGATCTGGCATTTGCCCGCCGTTCCACTCGTTTCATGACCCGACATCACATGGTTTTGTTGCTTCTGGTCGCCAACGAGGATACGCAAACTTCATGCCAACTGTGAGTACGCCTCAAAGCGGGTTTCTGCTTGCGGTCCCGGTGGCTTAGCAGCTGCGTAGAGGAGAGAGGGCCGAACCACTCGTCGCGATCTCGACAAATGCGACAAAGGGCGGTGGCTGCCCGACATTTGCGAAAATAGCGGCAAGATCTCTGCGCAGCAACCACGGGTTCACCCATAGTCTCCACGCAATTTGGATCGCTTTGTGCCCAGTCATTTAAGGTTATTGTCGGACCCCTTGAGGTCGCGAAGCCCCGATCATATCACTTTGATCTTGGCGTCAAGGCTCCACGCTCCCGGACCGGCCAAAGCCAGGTAGAGGAACACGAAGCAAAATAGGATCGCGGCATCGCCGCCATTAAGCACGGGAAAGATGCTATTGCCCGGCAAATGTATCATCCAATAGGCGACGGCCATTTGACCTGACAAAAGAATGGCGACCGGTCTCGTCAGAACGCCCACCAGAACAGCCAGGCCGCCGATCACCTCCAGAAGACCCGCAGTCAACATGAAGGGTGATAAACCACCTAAACCTTCTGTTCCGGCCACGCCGTCTGAAGGGAAGCTAAATAGCTTCATGGTGCCATGTTCGATGAATAGTAGCGCGGTAACGATCCTCAGCACGGCAAGTGCCGTCTGCGCGTGTTTCGAAACATCCTTCAAAGCAGTCTCCACTTATTGTTTGTCTCGTCGTAAATGCCTGGTCGATTGTCATTCGAATTAGATTGCGCCGGGGCCGTTAACACGGACCACAGCGGATCTTTCTCGCAAATATCGTGCCAGAGGAACGGCCGGAAACGTATGATGGTGCTATGCAGGAGGGATAGGGCTTCTGGGTGCGAAATCGTGGCAAACGATTTTGAAGCTTTGCAGAGTCAATATTCATAGGGCATCCGCGGCATCGACAAGGTCGCCGTGTCTGTCAATCATCTGCTGACCTTATTCGGACGAACGCGCACCGCTTGATGGGTAAGCATCCTGCGCCGATTTCGATTAGCCAGCGTAGCGGGCGCGGCCCCGAGGTTAAGGACAAAATCTACTCACAAAGCTTTATCGAAGTCGGCGTGCGTTCCGCTGAGTTTAGGCGGATACGCCATATTAGTAGGACAAAGCAGCCGAACTAGCGTATTGTGCAATGCAGCACGAAGAGCATCTTGCTACGTGTCCATGATCGCCTCCGGCGACAACAAGGAGGCGATATGCGATTCCTTTTAGACGGATTTAAACGAGTTGCTAGATCTCATAAAAGGAGCGCCGCCGCTCCGGGGCCGGCGACGCTGTCCCCGCTGCAAAGCTTCGGTTCAAACCCCGGAGCGTTGCAAGCGTGGTACTATGTTCCCGAAGGCCTGACGAAGGCGCCGGCGTTGGTGGTGGTTCTCCATGGATGTGGGCAGAATGCTGCTGGCTATGATCAAGCCGCGGGGTGGTCGAAAGTCGCAGAGGATTTCGGATTCGCCGTGCTTTACCCGGAACAGATTCACACGAACAATCCCAAGCTATGTTTTAACTGGTTCAACTTAGGCGATATTCGCCGAGGCCAGGGAGAGGTGCACTCCATATGGCAGATGGTGGAGACCATGACCACCGAACATGGCATCAACCGTGATCGAATTTATATCACCGGACTGTCGGCGGGCGGCGCGATGGCGAACGCCGCCCTTTGCGCCTATCCCGAGACCTTTGCCGGTGGCGCAATCATCGCTGGCCTTCCTTATGCCGTTGCTACATCAGTACCGGCAGCCTTCGATCGCATGCGTGGGCACGGCATCCCCAATGAGGAATGCCTGCAAGGACGGTTGGCCGAAGCCTCGCCTCATATAGGTCCCTGGCCGACGATTTCGGTGTGGCACGGCACAAGTGACGGGACAGTCGCACAAGCGAACGCCAGTGCGATCATAACTCAGTGGAGCCGCGTCCATGACGTCCCGCTCAATCCCTCGTCGCTGAAAACCGTCGACGGGCACAAAAGGCTGGCCTGGCGAGATCGGTTCGGCAGGGACGCAATCGAGCTTTACCTCATAGAGCGCATGGACCATGGGACGCCACTCGACGTCGCATCGGGTTACGGACAAATCGCG
This sequence comes from Rhizobium sp. LEGMi-198b, assembly GCF_054114205.1. Lineage (NCBI taxonomy): Bacteria > Pseudomonadati > Pseudomonadota > Alphaproteobacteria > Hyphomicrobiales > Rhizobiaceae > Rhizobium > Rhizobium sp. LEGMi-198b. Next base: position 276,187 of record NZ_JBSYVH010000005.1, read on the forward strand.
CCGTATATGCTGGACGCGGGAATCTCCTCCACCCTCCACACTGCGCGCTCGTGGGGCCTGACGCCCGCATTTCGACGACGGCCGAAAGGGATTGGCTACGTCCGGCCAACAAGGCTACCTCAGGTGACCGGCGATCTCAGCCGCACTGGTCGGAAGACATTCAAGTGGTGATCGAAAAGCAGGATTAATTCGCTGACATCGCCAGCTCGGGACGCGGGAAAGCCTGCTCTGCCGACAGGTGCTAAATCATTGATTTGGATTTCTACCATCCTCCAGGTTCGATGAGGAGCGCTCACGGCAGGTCCAGACGGAACCCATTGCCCATTATAAGAGCCTGAAGCACGGACGATCGCTCGGTTTATCACCAAGATCCACCCGCGTGGTGGCGATGGCAAGCAGTGTGGGAGATCGGTAAAACGGTCGTGAGGCCAAACTAATCGATCAGCCTTTCTGTTGAAAGCCGTTCGTCGCCAAGAGAACGATTCTACCGCGCCGAGGCCATTGCAGAAGCCGCGTAACCACCAACGGTGCGATTTGTGAGTGCCAACAGCGGGGACAAGCAAGCCGATGCGGTCCAAGTGCGCGGGCCGTCCGCAACGCAGACAGTCAATACATGCGTGAACATCTGACGAAGTGCGGAGGCATCATTCTTCCTTCAAGCGACCGAACACACATCATGAATGAGCTTATCGCGACCTTTCCCGATCTGCCGGAGGTTGCCCCCAGGTCTTCTGCGGCGGCCTGCTGGCAGCAAATTGAATTTATCTCCGAAAAGATACCGGCGCTGGACAAGGCACTTCATACGGGTGTCAAACAAGGATGATCTCACCACACGACTTGCGACGACCGCTGTCTCCTCGTTCAGAACCTCATTTCCTTTTCCACCCAAACCCGCAATCGAACAGACTGCCAAGCGTCGAATGCCTCTCACCGCTATTTCAGTGACCCGAAATTTGCGGTCTTATGCAGCAACAGCCACCAGCGGCTCGCAAGCGTGTTGCACTGTTCTATGGCTGCCCGAGAGGGTTCGCCTTCTCCGCCGCGCATTCCGGCAGTCGCATAGGTTTGGCGAGTTTCGCCAGCGCCTCGGGCTTGCCGCATGCCGGGAAGCCGGCGAGTGGCATCGTCTCTATGAATCGGTTGCGTTCGATTGTGCTGAGGCCGGGTTCATTGATCATGCTCTCGATGGTTAATTCAGGGTGCTGCTTGAGAGCTTCCATGGCTGAAGCTTTCGCCTCATCGGTTCGCCCCAGTGCCGCAAGCGAGCTGCTGCGGACGACCCAGGTCCATCTTTGGTAGTTGTTGGGCGTCATGCGCTCCAGCATCGTCACCGCCTCGTCATACCGCCCCGCCATGAAATAGGCGGGTGCGAAGAAGTTGGAGGCCCACATCGGATAGTTCGGGTCGAGCCGCATGACCTTGTCGACCATTTGAGCGCCGCGTTCGGGTTCGTTGAAGCGTGCGGCAAAGCCGCTATAGAACGTCAGGATTTCGGACGAGCCCGGAGCCAGGCGAAGGGCGGTGTCGAATTCGGACTTGGCGCGGCCCATGTCGCCTCTATTGGCAAGGCTCATCGCAAACACTGCGTGGGCTTCGGCGTCGCGTGGATCAAGGCGCACCGCGCGTTCGGCCACCTCGGCGGCCACCTTGCGGTTGCCCTCGGGATCGACGCCGAACACACCCATCAGATCATGCGCGTGGTAAAGTTCTACCCAGGCCCGCGCCAGCCCCGGGTCCAGCTCGACGGCGCGGTTGAGAAAGGTGATGGCCTCCTCATCATCGGCCTTGGTGAGCTTTTCGATCTTCTCTGATCCGAGCAGGTAGTAATCATAGGCGTTAAGGTTGTCGGGCCGTTTGCGTTTGGCTGCGGCCCGCCCGGCCTCTTGAATCAGCCCGACGCCGCCGCCGAGGCGGTTGGCGACCTGCTCTGCGATTTCGGTCTGAACGGCGAACACGTCCTCGGCGGGCCGGTCCCAGTTTTCCGACCAAAGATGGCGGCCGGTTTTGGCATCGATCAACTGCGCCGTGATCCGCACCCGGCCACTCTGCCGCTGGATCGAGCCTTCCATGACAAAGCCGACATGGAGCGCAGTTGCGACCTGGAGGGGATCCACCGGCTTGCCCTTATAGGCTTCCGTCGAATTTCGCGCCACCACCTCGAATTCGGGAAACCGCGCGAGGTCGGTGATGACGTCCTCGGTCAGGCCATCGGCGAGACGGCCGCTCGCTTCGTCGCCACCGTAATTTTCAAAGGGCAGCACCGCCACCGACGGCTTGCCGATCAGAGGCTCCGGCTGCAGGAACCACCAGGCGGCCCCGCCGCCTGCCAGAGCCAAAACGACGATCGCCGCTGCAGTTGTCCCAATCCAGCGCGGCATCATTGCGAGAAGCGGGCGACGCACCCGTTTGCCGTCGAGCCTCAACCGATACATCCGCACCGGGCGGCTGATGTTTTTGACCTGCTGCTCGCCGGCGAAATCGAGCGGCCAATCGAGTTTGCCCTGAAGATGATCATATGCCGTGCCCGACACCACCACGCCGCCCGGTTCGGCCAGATGCTCCAGCCGCGCGGCGACATTCACCCCGTCCCCATAGACATCGCCATCGACCAAGGCGACATCGCCGAGATTGATCCCGACGCGGAATATGATGCGCTCGGGCTCCGGCAGGCCGGCATTGCGCGCCGCCACGGCATTTTGAAACGCCGCAGCACAGGCAACCGCATCCACCACGCTGTCGAATGCGACGAGTGCGCCATCGCCCATCAGCTTGATGACGGTGCCATGGCGCTCGGAAATGGCGGGATTGATCAGCTCGACGCGGATCGCCTTCAGCCGCTTGATGGTGCCGGCCTCGTCGGCCTCCATCGCCTTCGAGTAGCCGACCATATCCGCTGCGAGGATCGCGAGCAGCTTTCGGTCGAGCGCGGGGGTGCCCATCATCGTTGCCTTGCATGAACATGCAACAGTGTCGACAGTCTACACCCACGGAAGCGCCGCAACCAGCACACCGCCAAAACGGCATGTCTGCTTGCGGGCGAAGCGGCCACGAACTCGCTTCGGCCGGTGGCATCTGCTACCGAACTCCGCGAATTTGCTGGCGCGCGAATGTGAAATGCTGAGCAGATGCGCCTGAGGTGCCGCACCTTTCAAATAGCACTGACATACAAAGGACGCATGAAAAGTCACGGCTTCTTTTTTCTTAATTCAGCCGCGTGACGATTGTAGAAGGAAAGGATTGCCCGTCTGACGATTCTGAAGGTTTTAAGGTAACAACATTCATGCACGATGCTGTCGCTATTCGTTCCGGTATTGCACAGGCAGTTATCAACCGAAAAGGAGCAGAGCTAATTGGGTGGCAGGTCGGTGCAAACGACCTCCTCTGGTCGCGGCGCCCCCCAGGTTGGAACCAAGCTTGCCCCCTGATGTTTCCTTCATGCGGATGGAGTGAGTCTTCGCTTGTCGAAATAAAAGGGTCATCTTATCCGATGCCTGTTCACGGCTTCATCAGCATGCAGGAATTTGACGTGGTTTCCAGTTCAGAAAGCGAGGTGACTTTAGAAACATCTGACGATGAATTCACGAAAACAATGTATCCATTTTGTTTTATTTTCAGAATTACGTATAAAATCGTAGATAGTCGACTGAACATCGATATTTCCGTAAAAAACACCTCCGATAGTTCGTTCTTGCCTTATTCGATCGGAATACATCCGGGATTTAGATGGTCGTTATCGTCTGCGCGCAAAGATACCTGGCGGCTGCAATTCGAGAAATTGGAATCCCCTCTCGTCCCATGCATATCTTCCGAAGGTCTCATTCAAGGTAGTCAACGGAAAATTTCCCTCAACGGACGGTACCTTCATCTAAACGAAAGCCTTTTCCAAAATGAAGCCCTTTGTTTTTTGAATGCAAACAGTAAATGGCTGTCGCTTGTTGGGGAAAAGGCCACCATTAGAATTGACGCGCCAGATGCACGTCACTGGGTTGTATGGTCTCTCCCACAGCAAGACTTCCTCGCGTTGGAACCATGTACGGGTCACGGTGACATGGAGGGCAGACGCATCCCATTTGACGAGCGGGACTATAATGTCAACCTCGCCCCAGGAGAAGAGCAGCTATTCCGAGTACGATTTGAGTTTGCGCAGCATGCAAGTTAGTCTTCAAAAGACTCGCACTATAGGGCATATCAGCGGCGTTGCGTTCACTCCTCTATTTGACCAGCTTGTCCGCTGAAGACCCACGCCCTCTTCGATAAGTGTTGAAACAAAGGACATGCCAATGCCTTATCGCATGCTGTCGATGCTGCGGAAGGCTTCGCGTTTGAACAAAGTTCCCAGGAGCAGACGTATAGACGTATTTCCATGACGGTTTGTCACTGTCTCCCGGAGACGGTCTGCGGCGCAACAGTCCTGCAGATCACCGCGCCATTAATAAAGAAATATCTAAAATGTATAAACTGAATATGTTTATACGTTTGCAAAATCAAATCGTTAGCTGCAACTATGCCTCTTCCGTTTGGGGAGGGACCTGTGCATACATCGGACGAACTCACCTCTGCGACGAGCGGAGAAAGTGCAGTCCCGAGCTTTCATTTTGCCACGGCGGGTAATCGCTTTCCCTTTGAGGCATGGCGTTCTCTTCTCATTGTACTGTTCGACAGTTTCCTGCCGGATAAATCGCCATCCGGCGGGTTCGAGGCCAGTCTCATAGTCCATCACTTCGGCACGTTTCTGCTTTGCCGGAGCGTTGTCGACGGCGGGCGATATCGGCGGACGCCGGCCCGCCTTGCACATGATGACATCGACCACATTGTCATTTCCTGCCTGCTGCGTGGCGCTGTCACGCTGGCCCCCCCTGCTGCCCGGAGGCTATGTCCGGGCGACGTGGCCGTGCTGGATCTCTCGGCGCCAATGGCTTTTGCCATGAAAGCGGCAGAGACGATGCACTTAATCCTTCCGCGCACCTTGCTTCCATCGGCAGTCGCGCCGGTGCAGCCGATTCCCGGCCGGATCCTTACCAAGGACGCCGCGATGGGCATAATTCTGCGCACGTTTCTGGAAGCGTTGTGCGGGGCCGCACGCAGCCTGTCCGCCGGCGAGTTGCTCGCTCTCGGGGCCTCCGTACCTGATCTGCTCGCGTCATCGCTGGGACCGGGTGCTGCGGTTACACCAAGGGACGCAAGGGGCAACCTCTCGCGCCGCCTACGCCGCCACATCGAGGAAAACCTGCATCGCCGTGACTTGAGCCCGGCCGGGTTGACCCGGGAGCTGGGTGTTTCCCGCAGCCAACTCTATCGCCAATTTGGGACAGAAGGCGGTGTCGAGACCTATATCCGCCGCCGCCGTCTCAGACGCTGCCTACTCATTCTTTGCGATCCGCGCCATGCTGACCGCCGCATCGCCGACATCGCCTATGAAATGGGTTTCGCAGACGAGGCCCATTTCAGCCGTCTGTTTCGCCGAGCCTTTGGACTTTCTCCGAGAGCTGCCCGGACCGCCGCCCGGCTGGGCGAGGGACCAGGGGTGGGCGAGGGATTAGGGCTGGGCACATTGTTGCCGCCGCCGGGTGGCGCCTCGTTCGCACGTTGGCTGACCGGACTGGGCAGCAGCTGACGTCTTGCCGCGAACGTCGGGACGCTGGTCCAAGTTTTTGGAACGCCAGCCCACAGACACCCCCGGATGGGCCACGTAGGATCATCTCAACTCAAAAGGACAACCGAGCGACAGCCTTCTAAAAGGAAGCGGATCAATGTCTAAACCGATTGCAATCACCCACGCGGGCAACGCACCCGTGGCAAGCGAAATCAACTTAAGCCTGACTGTCATCAACAGGTCGAGCGCGCCGGGCACACCGTATTTCAGCGTCTTTCCGCCGAAACTGAAAAGCCTCGCACTTGAGACAGACGCAGATCATCGCGCCCCTCGTGTCCGGCCCGGGCACGCAGGCCTCCGCCTCAGATCCTCAACCGATCGGCGGAAGCGGGGCGCTGACCCCGCGTGGCAAGGCGCTCGTCGGTGCGCAGAAGACAAAGGTTTCGCTGGGCGATAGCGTGAGAGCGCCCTTGAGCAACGGCACCGTCTTCTGTGTCCGGAAAAACGAAACCTCGAAGAAAAACACGCACGTGACTTTCGCTTCGGGAACCTCGACGTACGGTTTATCGGCCTGACCGCCGGACCTGCGCCGATCCTTAGGCGATCCAGAAAGCCTGGGCTCGCACAGCCTTGAACCTGACCTGTCGCCGACGGCTGCTTTTGATTTTTGGCAGGCCCTTCCGGTTCCAAAGTCCGATCAATCGGACATGAGCCGCGCAACGAACATCTGTTTCATAAAGGGTCCGGAAAGCGGCGATCCCGCGGGCCAGCACACAAATCACCGTGGGCGGGACGACCTGATCGTCCAAACCGCCTGAACCGATCGACCTTCCCGGCCTCACGTCGCGAGCCGGGTAGCCCTCGCCGCTTTTCCTTCACTCGCGGCGAGGGATAGACCGGCACCGTTCCAGCCCCGGGTGGTGCCGGTCACACCCTAAGTACCGGGCAATACTCAAACGAAAGGAAGTGCAAATGAAATATTCCCTGACCTGCATCAACAACTCGCAGCTTCATGGCAGCTTCGCGGTCTTCCAGAAAGCCCCGCCGACCACGATTCCTGGCGACGTGTTTTCGCTCGCCTGGTTCGCCCGTGCGACCGCACCAGGAAGTCGCGTAGCGTTTACATGGGAGATCGAATACAGCTTCGTCTGGTCGGAAACCGGGCTATTGCAGCCTGGCATCAATTTTTCGGCTACGCAGACCGTGCCTGCCGATCCGGATCGCCAGAACCTGATCCAACTGACGAAGGATCAGTATAGTGCGACAACCTTCGGCAAGCAAAGCGGCGGGGGCGCGCTCGGTTCGCTCACCATCCACCAGCTGTCCAATGTCGAACCCGACAAAACTTCCGTCGGTATCGGCATGTCCGGCTCGGGCACCTTTGCTGTCCAGGCGGCTCCCAACATGACGGCCGTCTTTACCCCACACCCGAATTACTGGGTTGTCTTCGGCAATTATGAGACCGGCGACGTGATGGACATCCAAGATGTGACCAACGCCGTCGAGGTCACCTATGGTGGCTCGCTCACGTCCCGGACGGCGGTCCTCGACATCGAAAATCTGATCAGAATTTCCTGATCTTGGACCGACGGCGGCTGGCAAGCCGCCGTCACCCCGGCAGGTCGCAACGCAGTCTGGAGCACAGCCCTCGAACTGCAACAGGTTGAGAGCACCCTCCCCTCACCAGCGGCATCGACCCCGGCCTAATCCAGTTCTGGAGGCGACCACCATTGGTCTCTCACAACACCTTGAAGGGTAAAGGCGGGGCTTTCCTCCAACGCCTACCCGATCCGGCAGAACGCGCCGCTCCGCGTCTTCATCAAGAGCGAAGCGTTTGCCAATTATCGTGAAAGGAACCGTTATGAACAGCAACAAGCAACGCCGTGGCGTCATCTCAATCATATTTGCAATGCTGGCAGCCTTGGCTGTAGAAAGTCCCGCCAGCGCCTATTCCGTCTACCGCGGAGTGGTGGCCAATCCTCTCCGTCATGTGATCTGGGACGAAAAGAATTTTGGAGTGAGTGGCGCTACTCCAAGCTTGTCTTTCTTCCATTATGCAGATGACGCGGCCGCAAGAGCCGCACTGCCTACCTTCCAGTGCATTATCAAGATCGATCTAGGCAACATCGCCCCACCGCCGGCACCGGGTCACCACCTTCTCGTCGGGAATGCGGGCATAGCGGTCGGTGCCTTCACTGTCGATCAACCCCGCGTGTTTCCCTGGCAGATCGATTTCGACAACAACCCAGCCGGTCACTGGAGCATTGCAAGAGGCGCAATCTCAAATGGCAACAACAACGCAGCCTCAAGGGTGGCCGCGGCCGGTATCGCTAATCTTGTCTTCTTCAACAATCCGAATATTGCCGTCATCAATGGGAACACGATTGGTTGTTCCCGATAGTTCGACCATAAGATGACCTTCGCCAATCAATGAAGTGGCCCTGCTGCCGGATGCGCACCCGGCAGCATCTACCTCGATCTTTCTCCATAGACCATCATCTTTTGCGCCCTTCTTGCGGCGGTCCGACGATCATGACGGCAGGGTCGGCGGAGAGAAGCCGTCTCGCGGCGGAGCGGACGTCGTCAATGGTTACTGCCTGGATCAGCTGTTCCCGCCGCTCGATATAGTCTATCCCAAGATCTTCCAACTGGATCTCGACCAAAGTGCCGGCAATAGCCCTGGATGAGTTGAGGTTGCTGATCGCAAAACTGCCGATCGTATTTTTCTTTGCAGTTTCGAGTTCTCTTTCGCTGACGCCGTCCTTTACCATCTGGCTCACCTCGGCTTGAATGAGGGAAAGCGTCTCTGCGGCCCGATCTGGGCGGACCCTGGTATAGATTGCGAGCGTCGCGGAATGGGCATTTGTCACGAGGGTAGATCCGATGCCATAGGCGAACCCTCGCTTCTCGCGCATTTCGTTCCAGAGCCTGGACGTGAAGGCCCCACCTCCCAAGGTCTGGTTCATAAGATAGGCTGCGAAAAACTGTGGATCCTCGCGGCTGATCCCCGGGTAGGCTAGCCGTAGCTGGACCTGAGGCAAGTCAAAGGCGATCCGAATTTCCTGCCCTAGCTTTGGTGCGGTTTCGATGACTGGCGTTAGGTGCGGTTCGGCCGGCAACTCGCCGAATATCTGATCCAGATCGCGCTTGAGGGCGTCGGCATCGATTGCTCCCGCCACGGCGATGACGAGGTTGCCGCGGGTGAAAAGCCGCTTATGAAAAGCCTTCAGATCTGAGATCGTGATAGCGGCCAAAGATTGCTCTGTGCCCTCTTCCGGGTTGGAATATGGATGATCGCCGTAGATCGCCTTCGCCCATGCGACCTGCGCAGCCTTTTGTGGATCCTTGGATTCCGCCAGGATGCCGGAGATGATCTGAGCACGGATGCGATCGACGGGCGATTGATCGAAGCGCGGCTGTTCGATGGCCAGACGAAGAAGATTGAACGCACTATCCTTCCTGTCGGCGAGCGCACGCATGGAGCCGTAGATTGTATCGCGGCTGGCGCTGAAGCGCATCTTAGCGCCAGCATCGTCCAGTCGTTCCTGAAATGTATTGCTGTCAAGGTCGCCGGCCCCTTCGTCGAACAATCCGGTCATGAGGTTGACGAGGCCCTCCTTGCCAGGAGGATCTTGGGTGCTGCCACTTTCTCGGAACGCGAAACGAATGGTGACAATCGGAACTGAATAATCTTCCACCAGCCACGCTTTGATCCCACTCGCTGTCCTGACTTCCTGGATGGCCATGGTCGCGCACGCGGGCGCAGCCGCAAAGCCCAGCAAGACAAGAGCGACCAGTAGCGGTTTGGCCACCCCGAGCCGCAGTCCGTTGAACATCATCATCGACTTTTCAATCTCCTGAAGAGGTGTTTTCCCGCGGCAGCAGATATGCCGCCACCGATTGATCCGGGTTAAGATATTTCTCGGCAACTGCCTGCACCTGCGCCGTCGTTACCGCACGAATTCTCTCCTGCCATTCCTGCACATCCTCCACAGTACCACCGGTGGCGACCGCAGCCCCGTAGACAATGGCCATCTTCGCGGGATTGTCGCGTGCGAAGATCATCGAGCGCACGAGGCGATCTTTGGCCTTGTCGAGCTCCAAATCCGTAACTCCGGCCCGGATGATTTTCCGAACTTCGGCGTCCATCGCATCTTTCACCGCCTCGATCTTCGCCTCGCCCCGCGACGAGCCGTAAATTGTGAAAGTGGATGGATCGACCGAGGTTCCCTGGAAGTGGGCACCGGCTGAGGAGGCTGTTCCTTGTTTCACCACGAGTTCCCGATAGACCCGGCTGCGCATTCCTCTGCCGAGAATTTCTGACAGAAGATCAAGGGCCTCCGCTTCGCCCGGCTTGGCCGTTCTGTAGGACGGCACCACCCAGGACTCTTCGAAGCTCGGCACAGTCACCCGAGAGTCGGTGAGCACGACTGTCCGCTTGGTGTTCTGCTCCGGTTCTTGCGGCCTAATGCGCGAAGGAAGGTCCGAGCCGCGCGGTATAGCCCCGTATGTTTCCTCCGCCAGCTTGCGCACAGTCGCAGCGCTCACGTCGCCTGCCACGACCAATACCGCGTTATTTGGCGCATAGTAGCGATCGTAGAACCCTACTGCGTCTGCGCGATTGAGCCCTTCCATCTCGTGCATCCAGCCGATCACCGGGCGCCCGTAAGGATGGTTCTGATAGAGGGTCGCTTGCATCTCCTCCTCGAGCAGTTCCTCGGGATCGGTTTCGACGCGGGAGCGCCGCTCCTCGAGTATGACATCGCGCTCGGGCGAGATCACCGCATCGCTAAGCACGAGATTACGCATCCGGTCAGCCTCGAATTCCATCATCGTTCCGAGCGCCGCTGGCGTGACAGTTTGAAAGTAGGCGGTGTAGTCCGACCAAGTGGAGGCGTTCTCCTCACCGCCGATCTCCGCCACCTTTGTATCGAATGTGCCGGCCGGGTGCTTTTTCGTACCCTTGAACATCAGATGCTCCAAGAAATGAGCGATGCCGGATTTGCCGGGTGGCTCATCGGCACTTCCGGCCTTGTAAAGGACGATCTGCGTGACGATCGGCGCCCGGTGGTCAGGTATGACAACCACTTCCAAGCCATTGTTCAGCAAGAAGTCGCTGATCTCGGATTGGCCTGGCGGAGCCCCGACCGCCGCTTCCGCGGTTATCAGACTCTGCAGCGCAGCCACGCTTAGGGCAAATGCACGAATATACGATTCCATCCTAGTACGAGTCATTGGGCATCCCTGATGTTGCTTGGTGGAGAAGCGTCTTTCCAGAGCTGGAACGCCGTGCGTTAGAATGGACTGGCGACATAGTGTCTTCTACTGGCATCTAAATATTTCCGCGTGATTCTCTTTGGTTGTCCCCGTCAGCAGAGGATCGGAAGCAATATGCGTGCCGGACGAAAATTCCTTTTGATTTTAACAAAACAGGTTGAATCTAGCCGGCTGACGGCATTCAATATTGTCTGATATCGGACAAGGCTAAGTGCCATTACCCACTGTGTTGTTGGCATTTCGTCAGTCTTCACCAACTTGCTTGGCGATGGGATGTAGGTGTGAGGACGAATTTTTAAAACACGCTGTCGAAATAGACAGCATTGGACCCCTTGGTTGGCGATGACGTTTGAGCGCACGAGCAGCTGATAAACGGCGGGTGAAGTGCGGGAGTGTTTTCGATTGGGGTCCCTAATCGATTGCGTGTTGCATGCCCGGCCCCGAGCGAGGGGTTTCGCTCGACTTTTTATGTCCATATCCGTTGCCGGAGGTCATCGCGCCTACTCTCAGTCTTGCGTTCGCGCGGGAAGATTTCTGCTTTGGCACGAATAATGCTTGGCTCACCCGGAAGTCGCCTAGACGGAGGAAGATCTATGAGCCGCGCCATTTCATCCGCAACCATCCCAGTTAGGGCTTGCGCCTCGCCGTTTGCGTTCTACGCGATCCATCTGGAAGATTTCTCAAGTACTGGTGGCGCGACTTGGAGTCTTTGGCAAAATCAACATGCATCCACGTGAGGATCAACATTGGGTCGTCCTCGAATGTCGAATTCCCATGCGGAGGCGAATTTCACAAATGGGTGCAACGCCACGGCAACCCGCGCGGTGATCCATGGCGCAGATGAGCGGGATCCGAACAATCAATTTTTCCCATCAGCCGCATGCCATTATCAAGCGCAGAAGAAGGATGAAGCCGAAGAAAGGGCGTCGCATGCATGTGCAGATGAGGTGACATTCGGCGTGGCAATTCGTTATCGCTTGACGATCCCATCCTCGCCCAGAGGTGAGCACTTGCGAGAGATTTGCAAGTTGGGGAAGAGTCATGTGCTTGCTGGCGGCGTGCGCGTAGCGCGAGGCTCTCATGGACGCCGGCGTGTCGATCGTTGCCTTGTCCGTCGAGCGGCTCCGCTCGTCGATGTCCTGTTACAACCGACCCCCTCCAATTTTTGTCTGAACCTCAACGGCCTACAGTTCATCAGGATGACTAAAGGCGGAAGAGATCATCGAAGCGCCGACACACGTGGTGTCACGTTTCCCTAAGACAGTGATCATGTAATTCAATTGTGGGTAATGTGATGGTATCCATTCGTACTGCCGCCCCCGCCCTGCTGCTTCTTCTGGCAGGTTGCATCAGCGGCCCCGATCATAAGCCACCGGAAATGCCGCTCGCGGCCAAGTTCTCGGAGGGCGGTACGAAGATCAACGGCGACGTCTCGAGTTCACAATGGTGGACCGCCTTCGGCGATAGGAAGCTGAACGGCTTGGTTGAGCAGGGACTTGCAGAAAACCTCAATATCCAGCAGGCGCTGGAACGCATCAATCAAGCGCAGGCGCAGGTCGTCTCGTCCGCAGCTGGCGGAATGCCGAGCCTCCTCCTGTCAGGCGGTCATAAGACCAGCGGCGAAAAGGGCAGCCAGCGCAACAAGAGGGAAACGGAAAATACCACCGGCGGCGATGCCACGGCTTCGTGGCTGCTTGACCTCTGGGGCCAATACCGCCGCGCCAAGGAAAGCGCCAACGCATCGCTGGATGCGGCCTATTCCAACGTCGACGTGGCTCGCCTGACCTATCTGCAGGATCTGGCAAACAGCTACGTCAATGTCCGCTACTATCAGGCCCGCGTCTCGATCGCACGGGACAACCTGAAGTCTCGCCGCGAAACGCTTGAACTCACCAAGTTCCAGCTCGATGCCGGCGCCGTTTCCCGCCTCGACGTCGTCCAGGCCGAAGGTCTCGTCAACTCGACGCTTTCTGAAATTCCGGGCCTCGAAATCAGCTACCGCCAGGCGGTGCATCATATCGCGACCCTACTGAACGTGCCGTCGCAGACCATTATCGCCCAACTGCACGGTGGCGGCAGCCAGCCGGTATTCCGCGGCCGCGTCGATACGGGCGTCCCGGCTGACCTCATCCGCAACCGGCCCGACATCCGTGTCGCCGAGCGTAACCTTGCCGCTGCGACCGCTCAGATCGGCGTGGCAGAGGCCCAGCTCTTTCCGACGATCACGCTCGGCGGTTCGATTTCGCCGTCCTATACCCATACGAAGTCGAACAACGGCAGCCTAACAAAATGGTCGTTCGGCCCAAGCCTGTCGCTGCCGATCTTCGATGGCGGCGCGTTGCGCGCCAACGTGAAGAGTGCCGAATCCACCAGCCGCGAACAGTATATCGTCTGGAAGCAGACCGTGCTGTCTGGTGTCGAACAGGTCGAAAGCGCCCTGTCGGCCGTCAGCCGCGCTGCTCAGACGGTTGCCGCTCTGCGGGCGCAGGTGAAGTCCTACCAGGAAGCCCTCGACCTCTCGACGGTAAGCTATAAGGACGGCGCCTCTTCTCTGCTCGACGTTCTCGATGCGCAGCGTTCGGTTTCGAACGCACAGGAAAGCCTCGCCGAGGCCGTTCAGCAGAGCGCGCTCGACTATATCTCTCTGAACGTCGCGATCGGCGCCGGTTATGTTCCTGCCGAAAAGCCGACTGTTGCTGCAAGGCCGGCCACGGTCGTTAAGGTCGCTGCCGAGAAGACACGGAACTTACCCGACCAATTGGCCTTGCGCGTGGTCGACTGAATTTAGAAGCTGTAGCCCCTTACTCAGCTCCAGCGCATCCGTTGCTTTTCACCATTCCCTAGACGACCAGAATTGACTGCGGGTTCGGCAACGGTGGCTGCGGCGCGCAGTCGGTGCGACAGGGTCCACGTACTTGATAATGCCACCATGGTTCGGGGGCTTTCATTGCCCCCCATGGGCTGCGGTTCTCGAGCGCCGCGGCGACCTGGGCTTAATTAGCGTCGTGCAACAATGAAGAGACGAGGAAACGGCAGAAGGACCGTACCATCATCCATGACTGGGTAATGCTTCTTTGCGGACTCTGAAAATGCCGGCGGTGTCTCCTTCCCGTAGACGTTGTCAAACGATAGCGGCCTTGTTTGCGCTTGACCGCGTGAAGCAAAATATCAACTCACCGACAGCGATAAGCCGGCCGATTGGCTGAACCACAGAGTCGAAGAGTCGCGTAAAGGCCGATGGCGAGATTTGATCGACAACGAAAAGCGTATGTCAAAAAACACCTGCAGTCCCGATCAAGGCGTGGGTTCGATGACTTTATGCTGAGATGAGATCATCTCGATGGATTTCCCCGTGTCGCCGCCGAGATCGCCCGGCAAATTACTGAACTCCGTCTCTCGCCAGTAGGTCGCGTGGCGCCGAAGCGCCCGGCGACTGAACGATTTGAGCAAATTTTGCAGGTCGTCGACGAAGGTGAAGATGACCGGGATAATGATGAGGCTGAGCAGCGTCGATATCATCACGCCACCAATCACAACGATGGCCATTGGCTGCCGGAAACTTGAATCTCCGCCCGTGAGGCTGAGCGCAGCCGGCAGCATGCCCGAGGCCATGGCAAGGGTGGTCATGACGATCGGCCGCGCGCGCTTGTGGCAGGCATCGACGAGCGCATCGAACCGGGACATGCCTTGGCGACGCGACATGATCGCATATTCGATGAGCAGAATGGAGTTCTTCGTCACCACGCCCATGAGCATGAGAAGGCCGATGACGGCGGGCATCGAGAAACTGGTGCCGGTTACCACAAGCGGCACCAGCGCACCGCCGAGCGAGAGCGGCAGGGCCATCAGAAGTGTCAACGGCTGGAGGAAATCGTGGAACAGCAGGACGAGCACGGCATAGATGCAGAATACGCCGATCGCCATCGCGAGGGCAAAGCTCTGGAACAGCTCGGAGCTGCGCTGAAGTTCACCGTGTTCCACCAGGGTAACGCCCGGCGGCAGATGCTGGAGCGCCGACAGCGCTTTCGCCTCGCGGTTGACATCGCCCAAGATGCGGCCGTTGAGTTCGACGGAAACGGTGACATTGCGCACGCGGTCGATACGATCGATCTCCGAAGGGCTGCCGCCGATGCGGATATCGGCGATCGATCCGAGATCGACATTGCCGTTGGTGCCGGCGACGCGCATGTTCTTGATGTCGTTGAGATTGGTTCGCGTCTCAGGCGAGAAGCGGACGACGATCGGGATCTGCCGCTGCGGCAGGTTGAGCTTCGGCAGATCGGAAGAATATTCTCCGTTCGTCGCCACGCGCACGGCGCTGGCGATCGCATTCGACGTCACGCCAAGCGCTGCGGCGCGGGCAAAATCGGGCGTGATCTGGATCTCCGGCGCCTGCCTGGCCGCTGTCGATGTCACAGCGCCGATGCCCTGCAGCGTGCGCAGTTGCTCCTCCAGCGCTGTGCTTGCGCTGTCGAGTGCATTGGCGTCGTCGCTGGCAAGGGTGAACTCGAGCTTGGTGCCGTTGCCAATACCGACGGCGACTCGCACGCCGGGGAGGACGGAGAGCGCCTGTCGGATCTCGTTTTCGATCTCCGACTGCTTGCGGTCGCGCTCATCAATGGGCGTCAGCGTGGCGACGATCGCGGCAGACCCGACACTGATCGAGGAGGCCTTCCGACCACCGCCGGAGGATGCCGAGCCGACAGCCGCATACACATGCGTCACGTCGGGAACCTGACTGACGATATCTGCGGCCTTCCTGGTTGCGGCGTCGGTCTGCTCGACAGTGGCACCGGGCTGCAGGGTGAGTGTGATCTGCGCGCGTGCGTCGTCAGCGGCCGGCAGGTATCCCGTTCTTAAGAGGGGGATGATGGAAAGCGAAAGTGCGACGACGACGGCAGTCACGGCGACCGTGGTCTTCCTGTGATTGAGAGCTGCCTGCGCAATCGCCATATAGGCGCGCATGATACGGCCATCCTTCTGCTCCGACGGATGGGCCTTCATGAAATAGGCCGCCATCATGGGGGTGAGCAGACGGGCAACGACAAGCGAGGCAACGACGGCGACTGCCGCTGTAATGCCGAATTGACGGAACAGGAGGCCCGGTATGCCACTCATGAATGCCGTCGGCAAGAAGACGGCGACCAGCGTGAAGGTGGTCGCGATGACCGCAAGGCCGATTTCGTTGGCAGCCTCCATCGCGGCATCGATCGGCCGCTTGCCCATTTGCAGGTGGCGGGCAATGTTTTCGATCTCGACAATCGCGTCGTCGACGAGGATTCCGACCACCAGCGACAGTGCCAGCAAGGTGACGACGTTCAGGCTGAAGCCTGCCAGGTACATGACGAGGAAGGTCGGGATGACCGACAAGGGCAGCGCCACAGCCGAGAGGATCGTTGCGCGCCAGTCCCGAAGGAAGAACCAGACGACCACGATCGCCAGGATCGCCCCCTCATACAGCATGTGCATCGAACCATCATAATTGTCGAGAATTGACCCGATCATGCTGTAGACTGCATGGATCTGCACGTTCGGATGCGCCGCTGCGAACTTTTTCATTGCCGTGTCAATGTCGGCTGAAACACTGCTGTCGGAAAAGCCGTTCGAACGCTTGATCTCGACCGCAATCACCGGCTTGCCGTCAAGATAGGCCATCGAAGAGCGCTCCGCGAAGCTGTCGGTAACGGATGCGACATCGTCGAGCCGGACCTGCTGCCCATTGGCGAGAGGTATAGTGAGTTCCCTCAGAGCCTCGACCGACTCTACGGCGCCGAGCGTGCGCAATGTCTGACGAGAGCCGCCGACCTCGCCGAGCCCGCCGGACGTGTCGGCTTGGACGGCCTTCAACTGCGCCGAGACGGTGGCAGCGGTGACCCCGAACGACGCCATCGTCGCCGGATCGAGATCGACATGAACCTCGCGGTCGATCCCGCCGATGCGGTTGACCTGCCCCACGCCGGGCACCGACAGCAGCGCTTTGGTCAGATCATTGTCGACAAACCAGGACAGTTCGGTCTCGTTGAGAGCGGTCGAGCGGACGGCATAGGTGACCAGTGCGGAACTCTGGACCGTGACCTTGGTGACGCTTGGCGTTGCCATCTGCGACGGCAGATCGGCCTTGACACTGTCGACGGCATTGCGGACCTCGTTGAGGGCGGCTTCGCTGTCTTTCTCCAGCTTGAAGGAAACCTTGATCGAGACGGTGCCGTCGGTGATCGTCGTGAGAATATGATCGAGATGGCTCACGGAGGTGAGACTGTCCTCGATGGTACGGGCGACCTCCGTCTCGAGCTGCGTCGGCGCAGCGCCATCGAGCGTGGCGGTGACGCTGATGGTCGGGAGATCCATGTCCGGAAAGTACTGGACCGCCAGCTGTTTGAAGGCCAGCAGCCCGCCGGCAGCAAGCATGATGAACAGCAAGATCGCCGGGACAGGGTTGCGGATCGAGAAGGCGGAAAAATTCATCAGTTTTTCTCCGCAATCTTCACGAGGTCATTGTCCGACAGAAAGGCTCCGCCCGAGGTCACGATCTTCGACGAGGCATCTATGCCGGAGATGATTTCCACCTCGCCATTGTTGCGACGGCCGGTTTGCACGCGAACCCTGCGCACTCGGTTGTCCTCGCCGGCCGCGAAGATGTAGCTGATGCCATCCCGGAACACGATCGCCGTTTCGGGCACGGTCAAAGCCGGCGTGGTCTGCAATTCGATGTTGCCCGTGACGTAAAGGCCGGTGCGCGGACGGGCATCGGCTGGAAGCGCGACATAGACGATTGTCCGGCTCGTGTCGGTACTGACCGAAGGCCCGACAAGCCTCACCTTGCCTTCGATGGCATGCCCATCCGGCCCGTTGATCGCAACGCTCAAGCCTTCGGAAATCCGCGGCAGATAGCGCGCCGATACTTCGGCCTGCCATTCGACACGCTGCTGACGGACCATGCGAAACAGCTCGGTTCCGGTTGAGACGACGGCGCCGAGGTTGGCGGAACGCGAGGTTATGAGGCCATCATCGACGGCGGTGATGGTCGTCTGCCCGAGCTTGATCTTTTCGCTGTCGAGCGCGGCTTCCTCGGATGCCAGGCTTGCCGTCGCCGTCTGCTCGTCGGCGAAATATTCAGTGATTTTCTCGTCGGAGAGAGCCCCGGAAGAGCTGAGCTGGCGCGCCCGATCCGCATTCGCCTTGGCCTTCGTCAGATTTGCCTTGGCGGTCACGACAGCCGCCTCCTGCTTGCGAAGGTCTGCCAGCACGCTCTCCTGCGAAAGCCGGGCCAGCGTCTGCCCCTTCGTAACCACGGAGCCGACATCGACCAGGACGTCAGTGATGCGCAGGCCGCTCGTTTCGGAGGCGATGATCGCTTCCTGCCACGGTTTCAGCCAGCCGCTCGCGGGAACGGTTTCCGGCCAGTCCCGTTTTGCCGGTGTCGTCAGAGAGACGGTGAGAGCGGGTGCGGCGGCCTGTTCGGCCATGCTATTGGTGGAGGGAAGCTGGAGCGCTGCACAGGCAAGAACGGCGGCGAATAGGATAAACGGCTTTCTCAAATGGCAATTCCTCGCAGTTCACGGGTATCCGCGCCTAACTGTGGCGTCAAAAAGCTGGAATGTCGGCCATGGTGCAAAGTTGAAATGTCTGACGATCTCAAAGGTGACAAAACTGAACTGTTCGAAACATCTTTCGGGCACCGGTGATTTCGGGCTTTCCGCCATCCAAGGCAGCATGTTTTTGTCTGCGACACCGTCACAGGTCGCCAATCAGTTGCTGGATACAGCCAGGAGCGGACACGCTCGCCAACTATAAAAGGACCACCTACGGCCGCGGAGAGCCTAGCCTTTTGAGGCCACTGGCACGCGATTGGATCAGCGAAAGAGAGAGCCAAAGTTGTCTGCGAGGCGTTGAGTATCCCTGAATTGCCTCGCAAGGTTCGCTTGGGACAAGAAAGCCTGTTTCGCCGACGTTTGCCGCGTCTGGTCATCCTATTGCGCAGGCTGCTTCCTCGACAGCCCGACCGACGCGCATGCGGACGGCCTCGGAGATCACCTCCCCGTGGGCGAAGTCCTTACGGGTGGCATAGATTGCGGTCGGCATCGCAAGCGCTTCAAAGAACCCGAACAGAGGGCGCAACTGATGTTCGACGACAAGCGAATGACGCTCGCCACCGCCCGTTGCAGCGATGATGATAGGCTTGCCCCTCAGCGATGTTGGGTCGAGCAAATCGAAATAGTGCTTGAATAGGCCCGTGTAACTGCCCTTGTAGGTGGGTGAGCCTACGACCAGGGCGTCTGCCTCCAGCATCTGGTCTACGACGCCGCGTGCTTGAGCGTTGAGGTCGTCCAGCCGTTTGGCTTTCAACAGGGAAAGTCCAAGGTCATCGACATCGAAGGACTGTGCCACAGCTCGCGTTTTGAGTGCCAGTTGCCCGACGATATGGTCGACGAATGTGCGCGTCGTGGACGGCCGTGTTATGTTCCCCGAGAAGCCAAATATCTTCGTTTGCGGCATGTCGATCTCCAAATGCTCAGCAGTGATAAGTCATCTAAACTCTGTCATTCGTCCCTTACGGAAACGCCGGCCTATTCGACGGTGACTGATTTCGCCAGGTTGCGCGGCTGATCGACGTCAGTGCCCACAAACACGGCCGTATGATAGGCGAGCAATTGGACCGGCAGCGAAAAGATCATCGGCGAAATGATCTTGTCCACATTTGGAAGAACGATTGTTTGCATCGTGTCGAGCTTCAAGGCGCAAGCGCCCCTCTCGTCGGTGATCAAGATGATCCGTCCTCCGCGGGCCGCAACCTCCTGCATATTGGAAACGGTCTTATCGAAAAAGCGGTCGTGCGGTGCGATCACGATAACCGGCATGTTCTTGTCGATGAGGGCTATCGGACCGTGTTTCAGTTCGCCGGCAGCATACCCTTGCGCGTGAATATAGGAAATCTCCTTTAGTTTCAGGGCGCCTTCCATGGCCAGAGGGAAGCTGGTGCCGCGGCCAAGATAGAGCACGGCGCGGCACTTTGCCAATTCGCGCGACAGAAGCTCGATCCTTCGTTGGATGCTGTTCAGCACCTGCCCCATGACGCGCGGGATCTCGGCAAGGCGGCCGACCAGTGTTTGTTCCTCCTTCTCCGTAAGGGTGCCACGCGCCCTGCCGGCAGCAACCGCGAGCGCAGCCAGAACGGCGAGTTGGCAGGTAAAGGCCTTTGTGGACGCAACGCCGATCTCCGGTCCAGCGAAGATCGGGAACACAGTGCCGGACTCCCGTGCTATCGTCGATTCAGGCGTGTTGACGACTGCACCGGTCTTCAGGCCGTGCTCCTTGCAATAGCGTAGGCAAGCAAGTGTATCGGCCGTCTCGCCCGATTGTGAGATGAAGAGAGCTGCCGCCTGTGGCGAGAACGGAATCTCGCGGTACCGGAATTCTGACGCGACATCGATTTCGACCGGCAGACGTGCATAGCGCTCGAACCAGTACTTGCCGATCAGCCCGGCCAAGTACGCAGTGCCACAGGCGGAGATCGCCAGGCTTTGCACGTTGGCGAAGACAGTGTCGCGCCAAACCGCGACCACCCGATTGTCGCTGAAGTTGATGTAATGGCTGAGGGTCTCGGAGATGGCCTCCGGCTGGTCGTAAATTTCCTTCTCCATGAAATGGCGATAGTTGCCCTTGTCGATCATATGGGCCGCCACCAGCGAGACCTGCCGCGGTCGCGTGACGACTTTGCCGTCGATATCGAAGATACGGACGCCGGTCTTGTCGATGATCGCCCAATCGCCGTCGATCAGGTAGGTGATCTCGTTGGTGAAAGGCGCGAGCGCAATCGCGTCCGACCCGAGGAACATCTCGCCGCTTCCGTGACCGATCGCGAGCGGCGGACCATTACGGGCAGCCATGATCGTCGAAGGGTCCTCCTCGAAGAGCAGAGCCAGCGAGTAAGCGCCTCGGACGCGCTTCAGCATCGCATGCATAGCTTCGCGCCGGCCCATGCCGTCCCGGCGAAGTCTTGCCACGAGATGCGCGATGACCTCCGTGTCGGTGTCGGTTTCGAACTCGGCGCCGGCCGCGGTCAGCTCATCCTTCAATTCGGCGAAATTCTCGATTATCCCATTGTGGACGACCGCGATGCCGTCGGTTAAATGCGGGTGGGCGTTGCGTTCCGTCGGCGCGCCATGGGTTGCCCAGCGCGTATGGGCAATGCCGATTGTGCCCGACAGAGGCAGTTCTTTCAGCTTTGCCTCGAGATTGACGAGCTTGCCCTCGCAGCGCCGGCGATGGAGCGCTCCACCGTCGATCGTCGCGACGCCTGCCGAATCGTAGCCGCGATATTCAAGGCGTTTCAACGCGTCTATTAGCCGGTCCGAAACCGGATGACGGCCGACAATACCCACAATCCCGCACATACATTCTCCGCGTTTCTTCGCATGTCGGCCACAACGCACTCATGCAGTCCATCAGCCTGGAGTGAGCGAAGCTACATCTTGGATCGCCATGACAGCCGTCAGAGCTCCGTGGCAACATCGTCGTGCTGTCGCGCTAGATTTCGGTCATATTCAGCGCTTTCTAACGGCACTCGACGGATTGGAAAAATTGATTCTTTGGATCGCACCCATTTGCGTTATGGATCGTCGGATGGGTTTTTTACGCTGGGATGATGGGGGCAGCCTCAGACATAAACCGGCCGGTTTCTTGAGGCAGGAGTAACATCCATCATGATGCTCTCAGCAGCCATCATGGGTGTCAGAAATCTAGGCAAACCTCGACGTGGAGTGCGGGACGGTCTAGGACCGCTCACACAGTCTTCTAGAAAAGTCCCCCTCGAGCGTTCTTGTGGGAAAGCCTCCCTATGAATATCGAGACCTTGTCACATCAACGTCGTCACAAAGGATAACTTTTCGTGTCAATTTGCTGTTGGAAGTTCATACGGGTCATCGCATTTGCACCTGCAGCTGCGATCATGCTGGCCGCGAATACCATATTGGCGCAGGAATCATTCACCACGGTTCAATGGCCAGACACGCCAACGGCCCGGATTGAGGCACTTGCGATTCTCCAGACTTTGAATGCAAATCTCCTGAGTAACGCTAGCGCTACCTTGACGCTCGATCGCTGGTGTGCCGGGCACAATCTCGCACCGCAAGGTTCTAAGATCGTTGCCGAGCGCATACGCGGGGGAGACAAGCCCGCCGACAGCCGTATCCGAGAACTGCTGGCGGTCGGCTCTAACGAACCCATCGCCTACCGACATGTCCGCCTCGTTTGCGGCAATCGCGTCCTGTCTGAGGCCGACAATTGGTATGTTCCGGGAAGGCTGACAATGGACATGAATAAAGCGTTGAATACGAGCGACGTCGCCTTTGGAAGAGCCGTCCAATCTCTCAATTTCACCCGCACAAATCTATCTTCCAACTTGCTGTGGTCTCCTCTTCCAGAGGGTTGGGACGTGGAAAAGGAACTACCGGCACCCAAAACGGGATCTCTTACACTGCCGTCATTTCTTCTCGAACATCATGCCGTGCTGAAGCTTCAGGATGGCACTCCGTTCAGTGCGCTGGTCGAAAGCTATACGAGCAATGTATTGGACTTTCCGGCTCCACCTGTGCTTGCGCACTAAGTGCCCCTTGGTGCTACGACTACAAGCGCAGCGCTTGGGATTGGGGTTTCGTAAGACGGCCTCGCCGTTGCCGAAGTTCGTCGCGGGCGATCGGCTGGAACTTCGCGTGCGGCATGAAGTGCTCGGTCAGGCAGGGTACCTGGTCCGCGTCGTTAGGTCGCCGGGTACGTTTGTGCCCGGCGCGCTTGCAGCGGTCGGACCATTCGGTGTTGTCGATGGCGATCCGCCTGACGTTGGCTCGCTCCTTCTCGGTCTTCGGCAGCGTCACGGCAAGAAGACCGTTTCTTGAACGTTGCGGTGACCTTACTCTCATCAACCTGGCGACCTAAAGCCAGCCACGTTCGAAGCGTCCGTAATAACGCTCACTGAACCGGCGATCCTTGTCCCTCGGTTTCCGACTTGTTTTCACCGCGAAGTGTAAGCACGCCGTCTTCCAGCAGCACCTCGATATCCTCTGGATCGATGCCCGAAATTTCCGCTATCACGCGGATTTCGTCATCATTCTCCTTGATCTCCACATGCGGCCACGAGCCGCCAATCGGCGCTGTGCCACCAAACAACGATCGCGACCGAAACCGCGGAAGACTTCATGGAATAGACGGTTGACATTGCGATGAAGCGACAGGAACGGGTCCATGTCGTCAACCACGATTGAGGCAAGGCGCACGGATGTCGCCATGGCGACAACTGCATGTGTCTTGGTGCTTCGCGGTCAGGAAGCACCCAGAGCAGCGATCATCTTCATAATGGCGTCCATTTGGACGGCGCCCTTGATCGCGTAGTTGCTACCTGTAAAGCCCCACCAGTCCCAACAACCCTGGGGATTATACGGCCTCCGGAGTGACTTATCGACTTGCGGATACAGCACTACGATACCGTTGGTATCCGCCCAGTTATTCAGATAGAGCTTGGTATACCAATCGTCCCCGATCGATTGCTGCGATTGGCTGCAGCCATGGATGGACACATGCAGTTTGCAGTTGGCCCCAGGCTTGGCACAGCTGTCGGGGATAAAGACATGCCCCACATCCGCCATGCTCGACACCGGGTTGGCGGCACCGTAGAGTTTCTGGTCGAATGCCTTCAACTTCCCAGTTGGTTTGGCCGCCGGTTGGTTAAGCTTGCCATAGATGAACTGCAAAATCCCGCCAGCCTGATCGTAATTGTTGTCGTTGGCAGTATTGGGTGAATCGGTCAGACATTCGTTGATGTACGGCGTTGCATTGGTCGGGCACAAATTCCCGAAGACCTTCGAAACAAACGAGTGACCGGCAGGGTAATTGCTGACATAGACGAGGTTTGAATCGGGAACTCGGGCCAATTTGAAAAACTGGACGCTGGCATCGACGGCACTTTGCGTGACGATCGTATCGGCCGTACCGCTGAAAATGTAAATCTTCTTCGATTCAAGGTTGGAAAGTGGGTCGATGGCGCCGATACTCGAAGACATTTCCGCCGCAGCGTACAACATCGCAGGATTGGGAGGAACGCGCGGCACTTGGCCCATGCAGATACCCGTATAGGTGAGATTGCCCATAGCGCAAAAATAAGGTCCACCAGCGACAATGCCCGCCCCCATGAAACTTGATGAATACGCGACCTGCAACTGCGAGGCCATAAATGCCCCCGACGATAGGCCGGACACCGAGATGGCGTTGCGATCGATCTTCAGGTTTGGTAGCGCTTGGGTTTGTGCCACCCCGGTCAGCAGCAGCAGGCTGAAACTTGCGGTGACAATTCCTTTAACGAGGCGACAAAACCTGGTTTTCTTCCAATCCAGAACAATCTTTGCGCTCATACCCTCATACCCCTTTGCAGCAATAGCTTTGGTCGCGTCCTTGAATTAGCGAGCAGATTTGTCAGAGGAGGCTTTTCGTGCCGCTTGCGGTTTCATTGCCACTCGTCGCCAAGCCCCAGATTCGATTGCAATTGTTGCCATCTTTGACGGCCAGAAATTCGTGGCGTTGGGCACCAAGATCCGCGCTGCTAAACATTGAAGATGCCCAGCCTCGGATCCAATGTCTTGGTTCATTCCGCCACGGCTGATGTCACGCAAATGCCATGCCAACAAAAACGGCATCATCAAAATGTTGGAGTATGGCTCTCGCCCGTGCGCCGCATCCTCGACGACAATTTCGTGTGTCGCTCGCTTTTGGAGATGTGACGAATTGATTGGTTTGTTGACAGCCTGATCGGGGCGGCGCGAACGATCACTATGGGTGTGCTTTGACTGTGATCGAACTCCCGAAAATATGACAAGACTGGCATCTTTCGAATTATGCCGGTTTGAATCCGTAGGTCCCCGACCCGTTCTGCACCGGGTAATAAAACTCACTATTCGAAAGGTCTCATCGGCATTGGTGATTTCGGCCTACTCTGCCATCCTCGACAGCAAGTTCCCGTAGGCAACACCGATAGCGCTCGTCAACCATAACCGGTCGACTGGCGGTCGCGGCGAGGCTAGCTCTTTCGAGAGCCTGTTAGCCAGCTTATTAAGACCACCTAGCGGGCCGAGGTTTGAGCAATTACGGTCATTTAAAGATGATCAGCTGTTCAATGCCTCGGGCACGCCGGATTGCCTCGTTATTCCGCTGCTATCTTAGCCGCTTCGGCGGCATACTTTCGCGCGGTCGCCCTCAGCCGGTCGGTGTATTCGTAGATCTGGTCGAGCGTATCGACGATTAAGCGCTCTTCGTTTTCCCCGTCGAAGAGCCCGATGTACTTGACCGACCTGTTGAAGTGGAGGCGCGCCAACGGTTTGCGATTGTTGTTGTCGATGAGGATGGCGCAGTAGGACTTAGCGTCGCGCATGACCACACGCTTGGCGCTGATGGTTTCGCGAACGATAGCTTTTACGATCATATAGCCTTCCACTTCCTCTTCGGTCGTTATGACCTCAGGGTCCTCGGCGACGGGGACATCAATCTTCTCGATGACTTCCTGCGTCTCCGCAAGAGCGCTCGATAACCGGCTCTTCACCGTATCCATGATCACTTCGCGAAACGCGGTCCGGACGACGGCTGTCAGCATTTCCCGTACGGGAGCCGTTATCCTGCCCTCATAGACATCGTGCGAGACCATCTTTACGAATTCCTCGCTCGGCTCCTCAACAAGCTTAGAAATGACCTGCTTTATACCCGAAGTGTACTTGAGACGCTCTGCGGTGGCTAAAATGTTCGAGACGTCGAAAGTGGCCTTCTCGAACTTACGCAGCTCGGACAAAATGCCCGACTGGACGTCGCTAATGTCGAAAACCAGGAATGGTCGAGCATCGAGCTTGTTCGGCGCTTCAAGGTCGGTGTAGAAATTGAAGGTCCGGCCATTTGTGAGGATCGCGAACTTGGCATCGGTTACACTGAAGTACCGATATAGCTGGTCGAGGTGCTTGCGCTCCAACGCCACAGAAATTGGTTTGCATTCGATCAGGATTCTGATCTGGTTGTCGATCTTGATCGCATAGTCAACCTTCTCGCCCTTCTTCCCAACAGCGTCTGCGGTGAACTCTGGCACGACTTCTGATGGGTCAAAGACATCGTAGCCTAGAGCCCGGAGGAATGGGAGAACGACCGCAGTCTTCACCGCTTCCTCCGTCGCCATCGTACTGGAATGCGACTTGACGCGCTCCGCAATTGCGCGAAGACTTTCTTCAATCGAACTCATCTTCCCTCCCACGACGGTTGCATAAAAATCCGCCTTCACGCAACTTATCGCAGATTTTACGATAAGTCTTTAGCAACTACAGTGATATTTTAGTGCACCTGGGAAACTGCGTCGTGGTAAGAAGACCGGCCTTCAGCTGTTGCAGCTCCCTATGTCTGCAGCGCCGTCGTAGCGGCGGGCAATGGGGGTCAGCGACCATCAAGAACCTGCCCGATGGGATCGGAGCGTTTCGTGGGCAAGCCTTGCCGACTCTTCGCTATGGAACGCAACCACAGGGCGTCACTTGGCAGCGAAGGGTGCTCGCCACGACTTGTTTTATGAGCAACACGCGATAATCGAATGGAAAATGCCGCCAACGGGCTTGAATTCGTCGCATTTAGACGGTGTTTGTCGCTCCCGTGATTCTGATCGGGTATCAAAGCGGAGGCAAAATGGGCGTGCGGCAGCGGATGGGGTTGAAGTTCAAGGATGAGATCGAGTTCCTGAAGGGCTGGAAGCGCGACCGCACAGCTGTAGGCGCCATAACGCCGACCTCCGTTGCGACGGCAAGGAAGATGGCAAGCGTTATCGAACCTTCCTCCCGCCTTCCTGTGCTTGAACTGGGTCCGGGAACCGGCGTGATCACCAAGCAGATCCTGGCGCGCGGTGTTCGGCCCAAGGATCTCTTGTCCATCGAGTATTCGCCGGAGTTCTGTCGGCATCTTCAGCAGGAGTTTCCCGAGGTCGACGTTCGACGTGGAGACGCCTTTGCGCTGGATCTCGTTCTCGGCGCTGAGCGAGGTGCTAAGTTCGACTGCGTCATCTCCGCTGTGCCCCTCCTTCATTTGCCGCCCTCAAAACGATTGTCGCTGATCCTAGATCTTCTCGAACGGATTCCGACAGGGCGGCCCGTCGTCCAAATCACCTATGGATTGCTCTCTCCAGTCGTCGCGCTTCCCGCCGGATACGAAGTCCGTCATCTGGCTTTCATGATGCGCAACATTCCGCCGGCACAGCTTTGGACGTACCGAAAGACGAGATGACCTCGGCCATCTCATAAACATTGCTCGAACGTTTCGATCGCCGGGCTGATGACGAACGCGATCGATTTGGAAAGCGCTTCGGCGGCATTCGAGACGCGCTCTGCTCTTCGTTCGACCAGCGCCCAGATGTGGCCGACCGGATCGAAGATCGAGGCCACGCGCCGGCCGAGAATGTCCGTCTGTATCTCATCGCGGACGCGGCCGTTGAAACCCGCCCGGCATTCGAGATCGCAGCCGGCAGATCGCAAGCTGGTCGATGCAGCCGAGTGCCGTTGCGTGCTCTCCCTAACCAGTCCAATCCCGCTCTCTGTTGATGGCGTCCTGGCCCGGTTCCGGATCTTCCACGATCAACCCGCGAGGGGTCCGCCAGCCAGGCTGCGGCCGCTTCCGCTTCGCGTCACGGTGATCGCGCCCGTCCTCGGGCCTCTTAAGGCGCCATCGAGCGGGAATTGGCCCGCTCAGAAGGAGCCTCTCACATGTCGCACGACATCTCGCTCGCCCAGTCCCTCGCATCCCAGCTCTCCCGCGACTTGATGGTTCCGGTCACGCTCTTCACCGTCAACGGCGAATATGGCGTCCTGCCCTCCGACGAAATCGACGACGACGAGCTTCAGATCGTCCATGAGTACTCGCCTTGGCATTGAGCCAAGGCAGGGCCTTAGGCCTGCCGCTTGCGAGCGGCAGGCCGCAAGGGAGGCTTCGCCGCGGCCGACCTTGCATGATTCACCAAATTGCCAGCCGCGCCCTTGCGGCCTTTGCTCTTCGCGGCCGCTGAAGTGGCAAATTGGTAGAGCTGACGGATCGGAGGCGATCGCTCTCGCGATCGGAAGGAAAATGGACAGACGAGAAATAGAATCGCTGCGCGACAAGGTAAGCTGCGCCGCTGTGCTGGAGCAGAACGGGTTTGCCATCGACGTCAAGGAAAGCACCCGGCGGGCTGAGAAGTACCGCCGCAGCCTGGAGATCATCATTGTGACGCATGAAGGCCGTGGATGGTTCGATCCGCTCAGCGACGCGAAAGGCGATGTCTTCGGACTGGTCGAGCACCTTGACCGTGTTGGCTTTTCGGCATGCGTCGAGAAGGTCGCGGATCTTATAGGCTTCGAAATTTCCAAGCCTAAGTGGCAGCCCCGCATTTCAAATGACGAATCCGACCTTTCCCTTGCCGATCGCTGGCAGGTGCGCCGCCGACCCTTTCGGGGTTCATCGACGTGGCGGTACCTAAAGGACGTGCGTTGCCTGCCGGCGGATCTTTTGGGCTCGGCGATCAAACGCAACCTTCTTCGCGAAGGTCCGCAAGGCAGCATGTGGGCCGCCCATACGAACGAGGCAGGCATCGTCACCGGCTGGGAGGCGCGCGGTCCGCAATACCGAGGGTTCGCCTCCGGAGGAACGAAGGTTCTCTTTCGTCTGGGGTCGCATGCGGCGGTGCGCCTGGTCGTCACGGAAGCTGCGATCGACGCCATGAGCCTTGCGGCAATCGAGGGCCTGCGCGACGGCACGCTCTATCTCAGCACCGGCGGCGGCTGGTCGCCGACCACGGTCGCGGCACTCGGCGCGCTCGCGTCAGGGGCCAAAGTCCAGCTGGTCGCTGCCACCGACGCCAACCCACAAGGCGAGATGTTTGCCGAGCGGCTACGCGCACTTGCCGAGGAGGCGGGATGTGACTGGATGCGACTTCGCCCGCCAGAAGAGGACTGGAACGAGGTTCTGAAGCTGCGCGCGAAGCGGGGCCGCGAGAAATAGAAATGGGAGGAGGAAGGGAAAGAGGGAGAGGCGTGCCGCATGCGCGCTGCCCGCGTCAAGGGAGGCTTCGCCCGGCTAAAGCCGGCCCTGGACCCGGGAGGTCGCGATGCCGGCGGCAGGAAACGGGTCATGAAGGACTGAAGAAGATGGCGGGGTCGCGAGGACTGTGCCGCGCTTCGTCCGCCCGCGCAAGGAGCCGCAGATGACCTCTTCCATCCGCAAAGTGTTTCAGGGCGTCGTAAGCCGCCCACAGATGTTTCGCATGTTCGACCGTCATGTCCAGCGGCCTGATCGTTGGAACGGTGACACAACGCCGCTTTACGCCGGCGAATGGTTCGAAATCACCGAAGCCGAGCACGATTACATGTTTGAGATCCTGCCGCCGCTCTGGATCCGTGGCTCGATGTTCGCGATGCGGGAATTCCTGACAGGATCGGTGACATCAGTGTTCTTCGCGCTCCGCATCGAGGAAGCGATCCGGTGCTTCCACGGCTATTGCGACCTTTCAGACAAGACCTCCGTCGAAGCCATGCGTGTCGCAATCATCGACCGGGAGAGCCGCCCGATCCGCACCATGACCCGCGAAGAGCGCCTCGATCACATTTGGAGCGCGACGGCTGACGACTATCGCGGCTATGCCGATACATGTTTTCCGGCTGCGGTGCGCGGCAAGCGAACGGTGCTGCTTTATGGCGGGAAAGAGGGCAGCTTCCTTAAGCTGCTCGAAGATCTGACCGACGACGAGATCGCCGCCAAGCTGCCGGTACAGCTGCGCCATCTCCCCTCACCGATCGCGGCATAGAAAGTTTTGCCATGCTCACCTTCCCGATCGCATCGGCGCGCGCGACGACCGCGCCCGATCGACGCCTTGCTACTGGATAATTTGAGGCGATGATTGCGGCGAGCCCAGCCGCCGCGCATCGTCGCATCGTCTTCGCCTCCGACGCCATTCAGATGGTCATCCTCGAGCGCGATCAGCGCTTTGCCGACCTTACACCGGCGGCATGGACGCCGTTTCCTCCCATCCACTGCGGATCGCCTGCTGTCTTTCGCGACAGGAGGACGACACTCGCGCTATCCCAAGGAGCTTTCAATGAGCAACGATCCCTTCACCCTCGATATCTTCGCCGGCAGCCCGCTTTCGTCTGGGCTCGGCATCGGGGTCACTGCATTCGGCGGTTTTGCCGCGAATGACGACGATCCGGAACCGACGCCGTCTGCCCCTGCCCCCGCGCGTGCCCTTCCGTCTGCCATTCCAAAGGCGCAACGAACGCAGGGAGCGCCCGCCAACTTCTACCTCGAAGACGACGATCGCGGTTTGGCCGCGACCTGGAGGGAACGGGCGTGTTTGAATATCGCGGCCATTCTCACAGCCAGTGAGATCGAGAGGCAAGAAAGGCCGGCTACGCGTGATGCGCAGGCCAGGCTGATACGCTTCACCGGTTTCGGCAGCTCTGAGCTCGCCAACGGCATGTTCCGCCGCCCGGGTGAGGCCGGTTTCCGCCAAGGCTGGGAGGAACTCGCCGGTTCGCTGGAGGCGTCGGTCACGAAAAGCAACTATGCCTCGCTTGCACGCTGCACCCAATATGCCCACTTCACGCCCGAATACATCGTCCGGGCGATCTGGTCCGGCCTGCAGCGGCTCGGCTGGCGCGGCGGCAGGGTGTTGGAACCCGGTATCGGGACAGGCCTTTTTCCGGCTTTGATGCCGGTGGAGTATCGTGATTGCAGCTATTTCACCGGCGTAGAGCTCGATCCGGTCACCGCCCGCATCGCGCGGCTGCTGCAGCCACGGGCGCGCATTATCAATGCGGATTTCGCGCGGACAGATCTTCCTGAAATCTACGACCTGGCTATCGGCAATCCGCCCTTCTCCGACCGCACGGTTCGCTCCGACCGGCACTATCGCCCGCTCGGTCTCAGGCTGCACGATTACTTCATCGCGCGGTCGATCGATCTCTTGAAACCCGGCGGGCTCGCCGCCTTTGTCTCCAGCGCCGGTACGATGGACAAAGCCGATAGCAAATGCCGGGAACACATCGCAAAAGCCGCCGATCTGGTCGGCGCCATTCGCCTGCCGGAAGGCAGTTTCCGGCGGGAGGCCGGCACCGACGTCGTCGTCGATATCCTGTTCTTTCGCAAGCGCAAGGCCGGCGAACCGCCAGGCGATCTTGCCTGGCTCGATCTTGACGAAGTCCGCCCAGCCACGGCGGAGGAAGGGCCGATCCGCGTGAACCGCTGGTTCGCGCGACATCCGGGTTCGGTGCTCGGCACGCACGCGCTGACCTCCGGTCCCTTCGGTGAGACCTACACCTGCCTGCCCCGCGCCGACGAGAACATGGAAACGGCACTCAATGCCGCCGTTCAGCGTCTTCCAGAGGGCCTCTACGATGGCGAGCCGACCGAAATCGATGTCGATCTCGAAGACGAGCTGACGGAAATCCTGGACCTGAAAGCCGACAGCAACCGGGTCCGTGAAGGCAGTTACTTCATCGACAACAGGCACGGCCTGATGCAGATGGTCGACGGCGCGCCGCTCGCGGTGCAGGTCCGCAAACCCCGTAGCGGCGACGGCCCACCGGAAAAGCACGTCCGGATCATTCGCAAACTGATCCCGATCCGCGATGCCGTGCGAGACGTCCTCACAGCCCAGGAACTGACCGGCCGTGGCGCGACTGCCAAGTACGGCTGCGCATCGCCTGGTCGAGCTTCGTGCGCGATTTTGGCCCGATCAACCACACCACGGTTTCGATCATCGAGGATAAGACGACGGGCGAGGTTCGTGAAATCCATCGCCAGCCGAACCTTCTGCCATTTCGCGATGATCCCGACTGCTGGCTGGTCGCCTCCATCGAGGCCTATGACCTCGAAACCAACACCGCCAGGCCCGGGCCGATTTTTTGCGAGCGCGTCATCGCGCCCCCTTCCCCGCCCGTCATCACCTCCGCCGCCGATGCCTTGGCCGTCGTCCTCAACGAGCGCGGGGGCATCGACCTCGATCATATCGCCGAGCTCCTGCATTGCAATGCGGACGCAGTTCTCGATGCGCTCGGTGACGCAATCTTTCGCGATCCGACCGACGGTTCCTGGCAGACCTCGGACGCCTATCTTTCCGGCGCAGTGCGGACGAAGCTTGGCGTTGCGGAAGCAGCCGCTGGGCTCGATGCCGGCTACGAACGCAATGTCCGTGCGCTTCAGGTGGTGCAGCCGGCTGATCTCCGCCCGTCGGACATTACCGCACGACTTGGCGCGCCATGGATTCCGGCGATCGATATCGTCCAGTTCGTGCACGAGACGATGGGTGCGGAGATCGCAATCCATCACATGCCGGAACTCGGCTCCTGGACCGTCGAGGCTCGGCAGCTCGGTTGGATGGCCGCCGGCACATCGGAATGGGGCACCGACCGCCGGCACGCCGGCGAGCTGCTCGGCGATGCCTTGAACAGCCGCGTGCCTCAGATCTTTGACGTTTTCAAGGACGTGGACGGCGAGCGGCGGGTGCTCAACGTCGTCGATACCGAAGCCGCCCGCGACAAGCTGCAGAAGATCAAGACGGCCTTTCAGAACTGGGTCTGGACCGATCCCGATCGCACCGACCGGCTCGCGCGGGTTTATAACGATCGCTTCAACAACATTGCGCCTCGAAAGTTCGACGGCTCCCATCTCATGCTTCCCGGTGCCTCTGGCGCCATTGTTCTTTATGGGCACCAGAAGCGCGGCATCTGGCGGATCATCTCATCGGGATCGAGCTACCTTGCGCATGCCGTCGGTGCGGGCAAGACGATGACGATGGCGGCCGCGATCATGGAACAGCGCCGGCTCGGGCTGATCGCCAAGGCGATGCTGGTGGTTCCGGGCCATTGCCTGGCGCAGGCGGCGCGCGAATTCCTGGCGCTTTATCCGAACGCCCGCATTCTCGTCGCCGACGAGACGAATTTTTCGAAAGAAAAACGGGCTCGCTTCCTCTCCCGCGCCGCCACCGCGACCTGGGATGCCATCATCATCACCCATTCGGCATTCCGGTTCATCGCCGTGCCATCGGCGTTTGAACAGCAAATGATCCAGGACGAACTGGAGCTCTACGAGGATCTTCTGACCAAGGTCGACAGCGAGGACTGTGTCTCGCGCAAACGGTTGGAGCGGCTCAAGGAGGGTCTGAAGGAGCGACTGGAGGCGCTCTCCACCCGCAAGGACGATCTGCTGACAATCTCCGAGATTGGTGTCGACCAGATTATCGTCGACGAGGCGCAGGAGTTCCGCAAGCTTTCCTTCGCCACCAACATGTCGACGTTGAAAGGCATCGATCCGAACGGATCGCAGCGTACCTGGGACCTCTACGTCAAAGGCCGTTTCATCGAGACGAAGAACCCCGGCCGCGCTCTGGTTCTGGCATCCGGGACGCCGATCACCAACACGCTCGGCGAGATGTTTTCGATCCAGCGCCTTCTTGGGCACGCCGCACTGGCCGAGCGCGGACTGCACGAATTCGATGCCTGGGCCTCGACGTTCGGCGACACGACGACGGAACTGGAGATCCAGCCGTCCGGCAAATACAAGCCCGTCAGCCGCTTTGCCTCCTTCGTCAACGTGCCTGAACTGATCTCCATGTTCCGCAGCTTCGCCGACGTGGTGATGCCCGAGGATCTGCGCGAATACGTCAAGGTGCCCAACATCTCCACCGGCGGGCGGCAGATCCTGACAGCCAAGCCGACGCAGGCCTTCAGAAATTATCAGACTATCCTTGATGCCCGCATCAAGACGATCGAGATGCGCGAGGGGCCGGCGCAGCCCGGCGATGACATCCTGCTCTCCGTCATCACCGACGGTCGCCATGCCGCCATCGATCTCCGCCTGGTCGACGCGGACAATGACAACGAGCTGGACAATAAGCTCAACCTGCTCGTCCAGAACGCCTTCCGCATCTGGCGGGAGACCGCGCAATGCACGTATCTGCGCCCCGACGGCAAGCTGTTCGATCTGCCCGGGGCGGCGCAGATGATCTTTTCCGATCTCGGCACCATCAATGTCGAGAAGAGCAGAGGCTTTTCAGCTTACCGCTGGATCAAGGACGAACTTGTGCGCATGGGTGTTCCGCTATCGGAAATCGCCTTCATGCAGGACTACAAGAAGACCGATGCCAAGCAGCGTCTGTTCGCCGACGTCCGCGCCGGCAAGGTCCGCTTCCTGATCGGCTCGTCGGACACGATGGGGACCGGTGTCAACGCCCAGCTCCGTCTCAAGGCGTTGCATCATCTCGACGTCCCCTGGCTGCCTTCGCAGATCGAACAGCGGGAGGGCCGGATCGTGCGGCAGGGAAACCAGCATGACGAGGTTGATATCTTCGCCTATGCCACCCAAGGCTCGCTCGATGCCAGCATGTGGCAGAGCAACGAGCGCAAGGCCCGCTTCATTGCCGCAGCGCTTTCCGGCGACACTTCGATCCGCAGGCTGGAAGATCTCCGTGAAGGGGCCGCAAACCAGTTCGCCATGGCCAAGGCGATTGCCAGCGGCGATGAACGACTGATGCAAAAGGCGGGACTTGAGGCCGACATTGCCCGCCTCGAACGGCTGCTTGCCGCTCACGACGAGGATCAATATGCGGTACGCCGACAGATCCGCGACGCCGAGCGCGATATCGAGGTATCGATCCGGCGTATCAGCGAGATCGGCAAGGACATAGAGCGCCTCACGCCGACGGCTGGCGATGCCTTCGCCATGACGGTGATGGGCAAGGCTTACGACGAGCGCAGGCTCGCCGGCCGCGCGCTGATGAAAGAAATCCTCACTCTGGTGCAGTTGCAACAGGAAGGTGAAATGAGAATCGCCTCGATCGGAGGCTTTCACCTGGACTATCATGGCGAGCGGTTCGGCAGGCGCGATGGCTATTATTACACCACCCTTCTTCAGCGCACCGGCACGACCGAGGAGCTCGATCTCCCTGTCACCGTGACGCCGCTGGGTGCCGTTTCGCGGTTGGAACACGCGCTCCACCGTTTTGACGAGGATCAGGAGCATTACCGGCTTCGACTGCACGAGGCCGAAGGGCGTCTTGCCTCCTATCGCACGCGCGAGGGCGGCGTGTTCGCATTCGCGGATGAACTCGCCGACAAGCGTCGGCAGCGCCGGGATATCGACCAGGCGCTGGCGGCCGCGGTGCGCGGGGAAGCGTCAGAGGCTGCCTGATGACAACGCCATGGCTTAGCTTCTCGGTAGGATTTTAGGAGCGGCGCAGCATGCGCATAGCTGCATTGCACAATAATCGCTTTGCCATTCGGTCAAAAAACAGGCATTCTGCACATGGCTGATGCACATGGTGGCAGCTCCTCCCAGTGCCGCCGCAACAGCTGTTCCCTCTGGAGGTTTGTTGACCTTCACACTTCATGGGCCGCGGTTTCCGCTGGCCCATTTTTTTAAAGGCTTATCCCGTTCGCACAGGTCCATACCAGCAATGGCGCAAAGGTTCTTGCTGCGGCACCTGTAGCCCTGAAAGGTGCTAAGATTGCTGTCAGCGGTCGTAGCAGCGAAGAAGCAACTCAAGCGAACGGGACAGATTCGCCTCGACCTGTCGTGTGCAACGACAGCGGCCGTCATTTAATCCACCGATGCTTTATCGGAAGTTGGTCAAAGGCTTTGCGTCGCATTTTGATTTGGCATCGATAAACAGTATCGGGGGACGGGGATTGGAGTTTATCGTATGGTCACTGATGCCAACAACTTGGATCGCCTTCACACCCTATTGGTAGACTGGATTGAAAACGATCCTGTCTTTTCCAGCGGGTACACCTCCAAGAAGAAATCTTTAAGCAAGCAGCTCCTTCAATTTGAAAACGATGTGGCATCACTAACTGGGCCAGCGGCAGACGTTCTTCTTTATCGAGGCTACGACTTAAGGAAGGGGCAGCGTCTGCAAGACGGCTCGCTCTCGATCCAACCGAGATCGAGCGATTTGATCGAAAGTTGGACCACTGACGCAGCATGGGCCTTCCAGCATGCTGACCAATTCGAGAGCGGCATCGTCATCAGGAAGCTGGCGTCGGAACTGGATATCTTCATCGACGTGGATGCCTTTGCGAGAACTGTGGACGCTGAAGACCTAGACCTCGAAGGTGAAATTTTGGTTCGCTGTGGACAGCTCTCAGTTCCTGCAGATGATTGGACTTGGTCGGAGGTCGACTTTCCCAAAGAAGCAGAGCCTTCCGTTCGCGCTTGCAATTAGCAGATCATATTTCAGGCGATGATTTTTGGGGTTTGATCCGCAGACCGTCCGGAACCTGCAATCCTCGATTCGACTGGAACGTGTCGAAGGTAGCCCATTTCGATTTCCTCCAGAGCGAGGCTCGGCGGGCAGACAACCGCCTCGTGTTTCGCTCCTCGCCCGGACGCCTGGGAGGGAGCGCAGATCGCCTTCCGGCGGCGGTAGCGGTGCTTTTTCTCTTCCCATCTGACCGCATCGAGTGCGTCGAAGACGTCGCAATGGTATTCGTAGGAATATCCGATCCGCTGGCCGATGCTGAGGATCGTGTCGACGTTGGTCTGAAAGTGTCTGCGAGGGTCCCAACGGAAGACAAACTCGTTGGCGTAGATGTCGATGTGCTTGTCGCGGACACCGTGATACGTCCCATAGGCCAACCGCTTGAAGTTGGAGAAAAGGCGATGAACCCAGGGGGAAGGGCTTCATGCGCGGGCGGGACCGTCAGCCAAACTTAGGTTGACCACCACATGCTCGCGATGCTGCACACGCCTATAGGCGTTGCTTCCATCGGTGAGGAGAATGCTCCCGGATGAAGGCATGCAGGCTCTCACGGTCGATGTTGACGATCCGTTGGAGGCGGCAGCGCATAGGTTACTTTCTGTCTCGGACTTCGACCGCGCCGATCATGAAAAATCTTGCCGATAGGGCTGCGACCTTGAGAGAAAAGAAGGAAGAGGGAGATGAGCCGGTCGCAGAGCCGTCCGCCGGTCGCCGCTGACGCTCAACCGCCGCCTCCGCATCCCGCCACTCGTCCTTCGCAGGGCTGTCAGCCCCGCTCGTCCTTCGCGGCAGCAATGCTCGGCCGCAGTTGCACCCGGCCGCCCGCTCCGCGGTCCGGGAAGTGTCTTCGAAAAGAATGAAGACGCGAGAGAAGGGCAGGCAGAGGGCCGTGTCCAATCCCCGAAAAGGAGCATCCCATGCAACTGATGAAGGTCGATCCGCGTGCGCTGAAGGACAACCCTGATAACACGCGCCAATCGAAGTCGACGCCGCAGGCCGACGCCCTGCTTTTGGCGACGATCAAGGCCGTCGGCGTGATCCAGCCGCCGGTTATTTTCCCGGAAGCCGGCGGCAACGGTTACATCATCGAAGCCGGTCACCGGCGCACCCGCATGGCGATCACCGCCGGTCTCGAGGAAATCGATGTGATCGTCGTGGACGCGGCCAACGACAACGGCGCCATGCGCTCGATGGTCGAGAACATTGCTCGCGAGCCGCTCAATCCGATCGATCAATGGAGGGGCATCGAGCGGCTGGTCGCGCTCGGCTGGACCGAGGAAGCGATCGCCGTGGCGCTTGCCCTTCCCGTCCGGCAGATCCGTAAGCTTCGTCTGCTCGCCAATGTCCTGCCTTCCATGCTCGATCAGATGGCAAAGGGCGATATGCCGAACGAGCAGCAGCTAAGAACGATCGCGGCCGCCTCGACCGAGGAGCAGAAAGAGGTCTGGAAAGCTCACAAGCCGAAGAAGGGTGACACGGCGGCCTGGTGGCAGATCGCCAACGGCCTCTCTAAGACCCGGATGTATGCCCGCGATGCAAGTTTTGCCGACGACCTTCGCCTCGCTTACGGTATCGAGTGGGCGGAGGATCTGTTCGGGCCGGCGGATGAGGACAATCGCTACACTACCAATGTCGAGGCTTTCCTCGGCGCCCAGCAGGAATGGATGACGGGCAACCTTCCCAGGAAGGCGGCGATCGTCGAGGTCAACAATTGGGGCCAGCCGGAACTGCCGAAGAAGGCCGAACGCGTTTACGGCAAGCCCGGCAAAGGCGATTGCACCGCAATGTATCTCGATCGCGAGGGCAAGGTGCAAAGCGTCCACTACCGGATGCCGGAGCCAAGGAAAACCGATAGGCGCCCCGGTCCCGCCGGTGACGCTTCGACAGAAGCCGATGACGACACTGGTGTCGTCGGGAAGACCAGGCCCGAGGTCACGCAGAAGGGTCAGGACATGATCGGCGACTTCCGGACCGACGCGCTGCACGAGGCGCTGGCCCGCGCCCCAATCGAAGACGACATGCTGATGGCCCTCTTGGTCATGGCCTTCGCCGGCACCAATGTCCGGGTCGATTCCGGCGCCAACGATACCGTGTTCGGGACGGAGCGGTTCCAGCGTCACGTCGCGCGCCTCTATTCCGCAGACGGCAGGTTGGCGTTCGATATGGACAGCGTGCGGGTCGCGGCCCGCTCCGTCCTCATCGATGTGCTCTCTTGCCGGCGCGGCATGTCGAATAGCGGTGTCGTCTCGCGCATTGCCGGTGACGCGATTGGCGCGGATGGTTTCCTCCCGAACATGGGAACGGAGGATTTCCTGCTGTGTCTGTCGCGCCAGGCGCTGGAGGCCGCCGCTAAGTCGGTCAATATGGCCCCGAAGGCACGCGTCCGTGAAACCCGCGCAGCCCTCGCCGACCACTTCGCATCGGCCGACGCAGCCTTTGTTCTTCCCGCGGCGCTGTTCGCACCGGATCCGAAGGACATCGCCGATTTCATGAAGTACGCCGATGGCCCCGAGGAGGAAGAAAGCTCCCCTGATGCTGCCATCGGCAATGGCAGCGAAGGTGCACAGGGCGACGGTGTCGGTCTCGACCGGTTCGATCCGCCGGCGGCGGTTGACGAGGACCACGTCGGCGAGCCTGCCACCGATCACGCCTCCGACCAGGAGGAAACCGCCCACGGGATTGCAGCGGAATAGCCGCACCGAGCTCCTCCGCTTGACCTTCCGCCGCCGGTTGCCCTGGCGGCGGTTTCGTTTCCACAACCCCAAAATCTGAAGGAGGATGCGCAATGTCCGCGTCTCTGATCTATCGCCTCGCCCCGATCGGCTCCATCGTCGCCTGGTCGGATGGCACCCCACGGCCACCCGCGCGATTCAAGCAAAAGCTCGCCGCGTGGAAGACCTGCAACAGCCAGGGCCGGTTGATCCGAAAGGAAGGCGAGCGCAACGTCGGCCCCACGAGCCTGTCACCGTATTTCACGTTGCATGAGGGCGATCTCGGCGCAAACGGTGTCATTGCTATCCGTATCCACCGGACCTTTTCGCTCGACAGCAATCTGACATTCCAAGTCGTAGAGCGTCCGGCGCTCGGATCTGTTCGCGTCTTCGATCGGGCCGGGTCGAGCGCCGAGCTCATTCACCTGGCGGACAACCGGCAAGCGGCCGAAGAATGGCTCATCCGCAATCGCTATCCCCACGCCATTGTCGAGGAGGTGACAGCCGACGAGGTCGCAGCCGATCACGTCGAAGGGAGGGCCGCGGAATGATTATGCTCCCTCTATATTCCTCCGAAGTCTCCACCCCTGACGCTTCAGGGTTAGAGTTTGGCAGAAGCGCCGACGGATTGGTTGTCGCGCGCCTCGACGATCGTCTTCGCCATGGTTGCGGTCCGTGATGGCCGATATTTCCTCGCCAGTGCCTGGCGCGGGTCGCGGGCGCTTGAAGCCCTCCCAGCGACAAGCGGGGCGCCTGGCGTTTCGTTCGAGGAACTCCATGGTTCTCCCCGTGCCGGATCGCCCTTCGGTTTTACTGCGGTCTGAACCGGCGGACGTGCGCTTCAAGGCCGCTGGCGCGCCGCGGGCGGCCGGACCCCGCCGTCTTCTCGGAGCAGGCTCGCGTGCTCGTTCGAGGGCAGGTTGCCCTCTTGGCACTCAAGCCGGCTCCGCTCGTCCAGGCAGGGCCGGACCCTGAAACGCCCGTCTTCCTCCGGTTCGGGATGACCGCACCGAAAGGCAAGCCGGCATGGGGCCGGAGCTATTTCGGACGACCTCGAAAGGAAACGACCATGGCCAAACCCGCTCCCCCCTCCTCGCGCCAATCCTCGCGCGCCGTACAACTGCGCAAGGGCGCCACCATCGAGATGGTCCGGCTGACATGCCCGGACGCCAGCCAAGCGCTGAAGATCGCCGAGAGTTTCGGAACTACAGTCATCGACAGCGACGGCATCCGCGACCTGCATGAACGGCTGGTCATCGAGACCGCCGATGCGCTCGGGGAGGGACTTGGCGACAAAGCGATGCAGATCCACATGCAGCGCATCGTCGGCGCCTTCGTAGGCTCTGCCCACGGCGCCGGTCAGTTCTACAGCCGCGCGGTCACCGAGGCGCGGGATGCCACGGCCAAAGCCGCCAACGACGCTCGGGACGAGGACCTTGACGGTCCGGTCGGTTATGACAGCGCCGCCCAACGCAAGCGGGAATTCGCCGCCGACATGGGCATTCAGGCTCATTCGCTCAGAATGGCGGCCGAAGGTGCCGTCGCCGCTTATGCGCAGGTGATCGGCGAGACCTGGAAGCCGTTCGATAGACCGGTCGAACACCCGGGCACAACGCTGAGCCGTAAGGCTGCAGAAGCCCAGATATCGGCCTTCGACTAGCCTTGCGGGCTGGGCTCCGGTGCCGCCTTTCCCATCAACACCCGTAGGGCCGACTCCAAGGCGGAGCCGGCCTGTTTTCATGTCGGCGACCTGGCCAACCGAGGAAACGAAACAAGACGATGGCGCGCCCGGCGGCCCGTTCCGTTCGTCGGGTCTGCAGGAGCCGCCGGCGGACGCAACGGCTCCGCCGTCCTTCACTTCGTTGCGGCCGTTCCTGTGCATCCACCGGCTGACTTGCTCCTGCCCTTCGTCCCTCCGCAACGGGCCGCGACGGGCGCGGCTTCAAACGGAGGCTAAGATATGAGCAGTACAGAAAAACAGCGTGTTGATCTCTACAGCCGCATCACCGACAAGATCGTTGAAGACTTGGCGAAAGGCGTGCGGCCCTGGATGAAGCCATGGAACACGGCGAACACGGCTGGCCGCATTACTCGACCGCTGCGTTACAACGGGCAGTCCTATTCTGGCGTTAACGTGCTGCTTCTTTGGTCGGAAGGTATCGCCCGAGGATATACGTCATCCACGTGGATGACGTTCAGGCAGGCCCTCGAACTGGGAGCTGCCGTCCGCAAAGGCGTGACCGGCACAACCGTCGTCTTCGCCAGCCGTTTCATTAAATCCGAAACCGATGGGAATGGTGGTGAGCTCGAACGGGAGATCCCTTTCCTGAAAGCCTACAGCGTCTTCGACGGACTTCCCGACCAATATCGTCACCGGCAGGCGCCGGTCCTCGATCGGGCCGCGCGCATCGAGAATGCCGATCGGTACTTTCGCAACACCGGTGCTGCAATCCGCCATGGCGGCAACCAAGCATACTTTGCGCCGTCCGCCGATATAATCCAGATGCCGCCGTTCGAGAGCTTCAAGGACCCGGCAAGCTATTACGCGACCTTGAGTCATGAGGTCACCCATTGGACGGCGCCGGCCCACCGCGTCGGTCGTGACCTCAGCCGCTATGCCAAGGACAAGACCGAGCGTGCCCGCGAGGAACTGATCGCCTTATCTTGACAGTCTGCACCGACTCTCTGCCTCTTGCTGAGGTTGATGCA
This sequence comes from Rhizobium sp. LEGMi-198b, assembly GCF_054114205.1. Classification (NCBI taxonomy): domain Bacteria; kingdom Pseudomonadati; phylum Pseudomonadota; class Alphaproteobacteria; order Hyphomicrobiales; family Rhizobiaceae; genus Rhizobium; species Rhizobium sp. LEGMi-198b. Next base: position 317,762 of record NZ_JBSYVH010000005.1, read on the forward strand.
CACGCTGACGGAGGCGCTTTCCAGGCCGGACGCAGCGCTCCCAAATAGCTGGCGGAGGCCGGCCTGGAGAGTGCCGGGCAAGTTGAACTCCTTCGTTGATGCTGGGCTCCCTGGATGGGGGTCTGGGGGAAGGTTGAACAACTTGTGGACAATGTAATCGCAGCTTCAAGCATCACCCTTCAGGAGCGAAGACCTGCGGCGGGACTTGATGCCTATGTCCCAATGATCCTCCGCGACGGGGCGCTATACGATCCTGATCTGGATCGCTTTCTCCGCGATCTTCCTCTCAACGGCGTTCGCTCACGCCATTCCCTTCGTGCCTATGGCTACGACGTTCTGGTCTGGGCTCGTTTTCTTTCGGAAGCCTGCGCGAAGACGATATGGCAAGCCGACCGCCATGATGTCCTTGCCTATCATCGCGTTCGCCGCCGTGCAGACGCCGAACAACGCATTTCCGCTGCGACCTGGAATCGCGCTGTTGCCTGTCTTGATCGGCTATACCGCTGGGGTGTGCAGGAGGGACTGATTGCGGAGGCGCCCTTCACGCATCGCTCGGTCTGGAGGCAGGGGTACGCCGGGCGTCGGTCGCAGGTGGCCGCGCGGAACGATGCCTATGAACCTGCTGCGCATCGAGCGGCCGTCAGCTTCGTCACGCTCGAGGACTATCGGCGTTTTCGGGATGTCGGCCTCAAGGCGCTTTTGCCTGACGGCCGCTCACGCCCCGGCGCCCGCGATCGCAACGGTATCCGCAATGCGTTATTCGCTGATCTCCTCGTGACCACAGGGCTTCGGCTGGAAGAAGCATCATCCCTCTTCACCTCCGATCTCGTTTTCGCCGGTCAGCGCCTGGGCCGTCAGGTCTGGCTGGACCTGCCGGATGCCCAGACCAAGGGCGATCGCGGTCGCCAGATCCTCGTTCCCGCTCGACTGCTCGAACAGGTGCGCGCCTATGTCGATGTCGAACGTGCTCATGCCGTCACGAAGTTCCAGCAACGCTCTGCGTGGCGGTCGATCGACCGACCGATCTTCGTTCATCGGGATCGGCATGCTGCCCGGCTGCGGTTGCTTGATGGCGGCGATATCGCACTCGACCTGCTAGACCCCGAGGAGCGCGGTAGGATCATTGTCTGCGACAGCGACGGCACACCGGGCGAACCGGCGATATTATGGCTTTCGGAGATCGGCTTGCCGGTGCAGCCGAACTCCTGGGAAGTCGCTTTCGCCCGTGCCTCCAGCCGGTGCAGATCCTTCGGTTTCGATATCAGCATCAGCCCGCACCAACTCCGTCACACCTTCGCCGTTCACATGCTGGCGATGCTCATCCAGCACCGCCTCCGCGATGCTGCCTTGCCTGCCGGGCCGATGGAGGGATATCGGCAAGTTCTTGGTGATCCTCTCCAGCAGGTGCAACGGCTTCTGGGCCATGCCAGCCTGGCGACAACATATATTTACCTGGACCACATCGCGACGCGCGCTGATACCGTCGATGCGGCTGTCGAAGAGCTCCTGGGACTGCTCCCCTCGGAGGCCACGCTATGAGGGGGCGCCCACGCAAGGGAACTGCGGTTCGTTTTGCGCCAGCTGATGGCGTTGTTCCTCCACACGCCAGCGATCCGGTGCTGGGTCTGCGCTTCAACATCGAGGCGCGCTATGGCGGGACCGTCGAAGTTGATCTTGTCGGCGAGCGTCCGAGACCCTTCGTCCTCGCGTTTGCAGGGGCTCTACGCCGGCAGTCCGAGCTTGGTGGTCCGCTCGGCGCGCGGAGCACGATCAAGCAACACCTCCAGGCCTACCTCCGGTTTTTCGCATATCTGCGCGAGCACTCCACGGTAAAGACGCCCGCCGATCTGCGCGCAGACGATATCGATGGGTATGAGGATTTCCTCGCAGCCGTCGGGATGACCCCGATCCACCGACACACTGTTCTCGCCAAAGCCATCCTCGCCCTGCGCTCGATAGACGCCGACCAGCCAAGGCTTCTGGATGAAGGTGTTCGTCGTCGCCTCAGCTACACTAGCTCACAATCCGCCGGTCGATCCCGACCGCGTGATGCCTATAGCCCGTTCGTTGCACGGCAGCTTCGCGACGCTGCCCGTGGCGATATCGCCAGGATATTCCGGCGGATCGGGAAGCCGCTGGATGAAGACGACAACTATCCCAACCTTCGCAGAGTGACCGACGAGGCCAATGCCCGGATCGTCGCGTCCGGCAGGCTCAGCAGCGCAGACCCCGCCTTTAAAAGCCTCTATTTCATGAGGCTGCGGCGCGGTCTTCCGGTCTCGATCCTGTCCGAGAATTTGCACGCACGTTTCCATCTGCGTGCAATGGATATTCCTCCTTTGCTGACCTTCCTTTCCCTAGAGACCGGCCTTGAGATCGAGTGCTGCAAGGCATTGACGGTCGATTGTCTCCAGAACCCTGGACCTGGCACCGTCGAGATTGCCTATATCAAGCGCCGTGCCCGCGGCGCCGAGCACAAGCACATTCGCGTCCGCGACGGCGGGATTGGAACACCGGGCGGTTTGATCCGCAAGCTGATCGAGGCAACGGCCTTCACCAGGCAGTTTGTCCCGAGCAATTGCCTTTGGCTTTACTACTACACCGGGCCCACGCAGCTCCGGGCGGGTATCGAGCATCCACATGAGCTTGTCGACCGATGGACCGCAGGCCATGGGATCGTCGATGACAATGGTGAACCTCTTCGTCTCGTTCTTTCCAGGCTGCGCAAGACCCACAAGGCGCTCTGGTATCTCAAAACCGAGGGGCACATGACCCGCTTCGCCGTCGGGCATACGCCGGAGATCGCCGCTCGCCACTACGCGGATATCCCCTCGCTGCGACCGCTACACGAAGCTACCATTGCCGAGGCATTCTCAGAAGTCGCGGCCGCTGCAGCTCCGATCGTTCTGGCGCCTGCCGAGGAAGATTCCTGGCGGCAATGCGATGCGATGCCCGAAGGGCGCGAGACCCGAGACGGTATCCTGAGTGGCGAGCAGGACGTTTGGCTGGCGGCATGCTCCGGGTTTGACCGCAGCCCGTTCGGAGACCCAGGCGAGTCTTGCCCGCAACCCTTCTGGGGCTGTCTCGAATGCCGTAACGCTGTCATCACCGCGCGCAAGCTGCCGGCGATCATTGCGTTCCTACGGTTTATCGAAGAGCAGCGCGCGGGTCTCTCAGCGGCGGACTGGGCCATGAAGTTTGGGCGTGCCCATGCTCGCATTGCTGGGCAGGTTCTGCCGGCATTCCCCGATAGTGTGGTTGCCGCAGCCCGTCGCGAGGCGGAAGTGCATCCCCTCTATCTCCCGCCGGAGGCCGGCCAATGACGGGACTATCGCCAGCAGCTTCATCCCGGCAATACGATCTGCGCCCGGTTCTAGCGACCGCTCCGCTGAAGCCTGGTTTCGATCGGGGCGCTCTGTCGCGCTACAGTGATCCGAGCTGGGATCTCGGCCCGGCCGTGTTTCGCGAGAGCGCCCGTCGCTGTCATGTCACCGTGCATCTCGGGTCTGTCGAGGATACGAGCGTCCGCGAGGTGTTGCGCGAACTCCTCTATGCCCGGCTGAACGTCGATCTGCCGGGTCACCGCAAGATACTTCCTCCCGGCAGTGTTCGGCAGGCGTTCAACCGAGCTCGGCGCTTCTTCGATTTCGTTCGTGATGAACTCGGTGTTGTCGATCTTCACCGGGTCGATCAGCCGCTTCTGGACCGCTATGCCCGCCATCTCAGTGCCGATCGTGCCCGCCGGCCCGTCATTGTCGCGCAATTACTGGAAGTACCTGCCGATCTCTTCCTCTATCGCGACCATCTGCCCTCCGGAGGACTGCGGTTTCAACCTTGGACCGGAAGATCACCAGCGCGTGTCGCGGGCTATCGTCACGTCCGCGAGAACCGGACGCCGCGCATTCCCGAGACAATCATCTCACCGTTGCTGGCCTGGTCGATCCGGTATGTCACCGAGTTCGCCGCCGATATCTTCGCAGCCCGCGAGGAAATGGACAACCTCGAAGCCCATTGCGCCTCACTCAGCGAGCAGGACAGCGTTCTCGAACGTAAAGACCGGCGGCGCCAGCAGCGTAAGCGGCTTGAGGACTATTTCGGGCGGCTGCGCAGTGAAGGTCGCGGGGTGCCTGTCTGGGGCACTGCCCATAACGGCATATTTCTCCGGCATCCCGAGACAGGAGAGCTGTCACCACCCGTCAACGCCCACCTGCTTCACCTGCACATCGGTATCGACACGCTGGCCGAGCCGAAGATGCACATTCAACTCACGAACGGCGCTCCACGCCAGATCAGAGCTGCGGTGCTCGAGCTCGGTGTCGAGACTGGCGGCATGGATACACCCATCTCCATTCTCCCAGAGACCGGCAAGCCCTGGCGGTCTCGCTTCGACGCCAAGACCCTGGCGGCGGAAGAGCGCATGCTGCAATCAGCGGCCTATATTCTCTGTGCTTATCTGACCGGCATGCGAGATTGCGAAGTCCAAGCGATGCAGCGTGGATGCGTTTCTCTGACGCGCAGCGACGACGGCGTGATCATGCGCCATCGCGTCCAATCCGTCGCCTATAAGGGCAAGTCTGCCCAGGGTGAACCTGCCGAATGGGTCACCATCGAGCCCGTTGCCAGAGCTGTCGAGGTTCTGGAACGCTTGTCTTTTCGGGTCGCTTCCGCCCGCGGCCTCACGACGCTCTGGCCCGTTCTGATCGCAAGGCCTGTTTGCAAGGACCACCTCTCCGCCGAGATCGTCCGCCAACTCAATCATTTCCGTGACCACCTCAACGACCTGTTCGGCACGCCGGACGCGCCAGCGATCCCGGACGGGCCAGGTGGACAGCCATGGCGCATCACGACGCGGCAGTTCAGACGCACGATCGCATGGCATATTGCCAACCGTCCGTTCGGCACCATCGCCGGCATGATCCAGTACAAGCATGCGTCAGTCGCGGCGTTCGAGGGATATGCCGGCTCCAGCCGATCCAGCTTTCGGGCCGAAGTCGAGAACCAGCGTAGCCTCGGCCAGCTCGATGACCTGTTGATCTATTTCGACGAGCGGCAGGCCGGAGCCAGGCTGTCGGGGCCTGCGGCGGCACGGATCGCGAAGACGCTCGACAGCGTATCGGATGATCTCGGGCCGCTTCCGGCCATGATCGCTGATCGCGCCCGACTGCGCACCATGCTCGCGAGCCTCGCGCGGACCCTTCATGTCGGCGTGCTGGCCGATTGCTTCTTCGATCCCGGCACGGCCGTCTGCCTGAAGCAGGCCACCGGTGTCAAAGGGCCGCTAACCGCACTCTGCCAGCCGACCCACTGTCCAAATGCCTGCATCACCTCGAGGCACCGGTCAGCATGGGCCCGGTCCGCACAGGAAGCCGCAGACCTGCTGAAGGAGAAGCGGCTGTCCACGCTTCAACGAAGCATCCTTCAGCAGGATCTTGAGCGGGCGAACACGGTCCTCGCCGGCATAGGCGACGCCCGATCCGCACCCGGTTCCTGAGGGGAGTTGGGTGCTGCTTGCGCCGGTGGCCCGCCCGGCGTGCTCGGAGCGCGCGATGCCCGACGCGTCCGCGCAACGACTGACGCCGTCCTCCGCTTGCGCTTCGGCTCTGCGAGTGCGCGGCCGCGCCTGAGACATCGCAATCCGCTGCTCCGACGCCGGGACAGGCCCCGGCGGAAAGGAGCAACAATCATGACAAGACAAAAAATGAGGAACAGCCGCCCGAATGGGCGGCAGGAGAGGAAGAGGAAGGCCGGAGTCGGGCGGTCGGTTGAGGGGGCGAAAGAGACTCGCGCCGCCGGCCGCGGAGATTCCCCAATGTCCAGCACATCATCCGTCCAGCGCGCTGACGTCTATTCCCGCGTCACGGCCGATATCATCGCCGCGATCGAGCAAGGCGCCGGCGAATGGCGTGCGCCCTGGTTCCACAACGGCACCAGCGTCGCGCGTCCGACCAACATCTCATCCGGCAAGCGATACCGCGGCATCAATACGCTCGCACTCTGGGCCGCGGGCTTCGCCGCTGGATATGGCGACGGCCTCTGGGGCACCTACAAGCAATGGCAGGATGCCGGCGCGCAGGTGCGTGAAGGCGAACGCTCCACCACGGTCGTCCTGTGGAGGGAGATCCAGTCTCCCCGGCAGGCCCACGACGAAGACGACGATGACGGGCATCGGCGGATGTTCGCCCGTGCATTCTCCGTCTTCAACGTCGCTCAGGTCGACGGCTACGAGCGCCCGGCGACTCCTTTACTGCCCGAGGCCGAACGTCTCGCCCACGCGGAAGCATTCATCGCAAACCTGGGCGTCAAGACCGAGTTCGGCGGGTCGGAAGCCTATTACCGTCCATCGGCCGACACCGTGTTCATGCCGCCCTTTACCTCGTTTCGCGACGCCGCGTCATTCTACGGTGTCTGGCTGCACGAGACCGGCCATGCCAGTGGTGCAAAGCACCGGCTCAACCGAGATCTTTCCGGTCGCTTCGGATCAGCGGCCTATGCCGCCGAAGAATGCTGCGTGGAAATTCTCAGCGGACTCGTCCTCGCTGATCTCGGCATAGCTCACCATCCACGGCCCGATCATGCAGCCTATGTCGCCTCGTGGCTCAAGGTCCTGAAGGACGACCCTAAGGCCATCTTCACCGCAGCGAGCAAAGCGCAGCAGGCAGCCGACTGGATGCACGCCCAGCAAACTGAGATAGCGTCGATCGCCGCATGACGAGCACCGCTGTCAGGCGACTGATGGGGCGTCAATGATTGGTCTGGACGGGTGCGAGTTAAGGCTGCGTGCCTCGGCATCCATCCAGCTACAAAATCGCCGGACTACTCTCGATTCCGAGCGGCGTTGGTAGCGATATGACCCGATCTCAACCGGGGCATATTCCGGCAACGCTGCTACCAACGCACCCGATTCAAATTCCTTGGTTGTGAGGATCGACGGCGCAAGCACCATACCGAGACCCGCCACACAAGCGTGAAGAGCAGCGTCATCCGTGTCGAACTGATCGGCAAACGAAAGCTCGCTCATCGGAATATCGAGCGTCTGGCACCAAAGCTTCCAATCCCAATTGCCGGCTGCGCATTGTAACGCTGGCACTGCTCGCAGAGCTGAGCCTCGGCGATCGGCGTTCTTTTCGAATACACTCTGCGAGACGACCGGACGGCTTAAATCCCGCTCAAGCAATTCCCAGCCTTCCGCAGTCTCGCCTGCTCGGAAGTACCGAATGCTGACATCGGAGATCGCTACGGCCGGAAAGCCTTGCGCGGAGCCGGTCTCTATCCGCACCCGAACGTCAGGGTACAGAGCTCGGAACCTGTGAAGTGACGGAATAAGCCAACGTACCGCTAGAGACGTTGATGCCTGCACACTGATCTCAGTCTCCTGACGATACAGAGCATTGGCAGATCGTTCAATCAGCATGATCGCAGGCCCGACCTCCTGGTAGAAGTCTTCGCCGGCGTCGGTCAGGGAGACAAAGTTGTTTCCTCTGTTTAAGAAGCTCGCGCCGAGCTCGGTCTCCAACTTCTTGAGCTGATGGCTCACGGCTCCTGTCGTCACGCCGAGTTCACCAGCAGCCGCTGTAAGGCTTCCGGTGCGTGCCACGGTGACGAAGACCCTGATAGCGTTGAGCGATATGCGACGTCCGATCTGCATGAGTTTTTCTAAAGCTCCCCTCAGATTCCTCGTTTGAGCGTCACACGCAAATCCAGCATAACGTTCAAGCAAAAACAATTAGGAACCCTCAATGCGTTCACGTCAGCTTTATACCAATACCAAGGCCATAGCATGGGTGACTGTAGGGACTGCTTTATTTTCTTTGATATTTGCATCTGGTAAGTTCGCTGACGGAAGCGCCGCTTCACTGCAGATCCTGCTCCTTCGGTACATCGGTGGGTTAGCTACGCTGTTGGTAGTCGTGGCAGTGCGACGCCAAAGTCTATCTTCCTATCGCAGCTCCAAACCACTATCCCATTTCATGCGGGCGATTTTCGGTGCTTCAGGAGGAGGAGCGTTGATCTATGCCTCGGCAAATATGCCGATCGTGGACGCTACGGCTATCGGTCTCCTCTATGTCGTGTTCGTCATCCCTCTTGGAGTGCTGATCCTGAAGGAACGCCTTAACGGACAGCACCTTGGTGCTATCGTGATCTGCTGTACTGGCGCCGCAATCATCATGGGATCACGCGGTGCATTTTCCGACTTCCGCCCAGCCTATGTCTTCCCGGCTGCGATCGCGGTACTCGGCGCGGCATTGTTGGCGGTTGAAGGCCTTATGATTAAGATGCTGTCGCACTCGGACCGCGCCATGACTGTCCTGCTGCATGTCAATGCGTTCGGTATCCTGCTGATGGCTGGGCCTGCTGTCATGCATTGGGTACCGCTTTCTTTCGAAGGTGCGATATCCTTCATCCTGCTCGGACCGATTGCCGTAACAGCTCAATATTGCATCGTGCAAGGCTATCGCCTTGCCACCCTGTCGATCGTGGGCCCGGTCGATTATACGTGGTTGATATTCGCAGGACTGATCGGCTTTCTGTTCTTTGACGAGCAACCGACATTGGGTGTCGTCGCAGGGTCAGCGATTATCGCTGTCGGTGGCATCCTGCTCGCGGCCATCAAGCCATCTGCCAGCGAGCGCGAACGCACGTCGCCAGCGTAATACATGCCCCGTAATCCGGCCGGCTCTGCATCGGGAAAGCAGGGTATGGGTTTTGATGATTTCCCGGACACGGGACATGGATATGCGGCTGACCTATCTGGTATTCGCTTTGCTCGGGCTCTTTTGGGGATCAAACTTCATCTATATGAAGTGGGCGGCAGAGCTAATCACTCCGGCGCAAATTACGCTCCTACGGGTGTTCTTCGGTTTCCTGCCCCTTGTTTTCGTCGCATGGCGAAAGGGTGTGATCCATCGAGATCAAATTCAGCACCTGCCGCATTTCCTGGTTATGGCAGTGTTAGCGACCGCCTTTTATTATTTCGCGATCGCTGAAGGTACAGCGCTCCTTCCGTCCGGCATAGCCGGGGTGCTCGGAGGCTCCATCTCTCTGTTCACAACTGTTGCCACTCTACTGTTCCTTCGCACGGAGAAGCCTAACGCCTTAATGTTGATGGGCGTTTTTGTCGGCTTTGCCGGTATCGTGCTGATTGCTAGACCATGGCAAGGCTCAGACAGAACTATCGATATAGCCGGAGTGCTCTGGATGCTGGCTGCAACCACCATCCTCGGTGTTTCCTACGTCTATGTTCGCCGCTTCCTGTCTCCTTACAACCTTCCGCCCCTTGCGCTTGCCACATGGCAAACAGGCCTCGCTCTGCTGGTGCTTCTGATCACCGTAGATCGAACAGGCACAGGCAACATTCTGTCAAACTGGCACGCGGCGGCTGGTGTCGCGATCGGTCTCGGCGTCCTGGGAACGGGAATGGCCTTCCTGATCTACTATTATCTCCTGCAAGAGCTGGGCGCGGTCGCGGCCTCGGGGGCGACATACATCACACCCAATGTCGCACTATTGATCGGCTGGGCGACAGGTGAAAAGGTTGGCGTGCTGGAGATCGCGGCCATCATTCTTGTGCTGACTAGCATCGCAATGTTGCAGCTTGGGCGTCAGCGGGCAATCAAGCATGCAGAGCGAGCAACGGCCGTGCGTTAATGGCCCTATATGCAACTGAGCCGCTTGACTGTCAGGATATATCGCCGAACTCGGCAGTTGCTTCCTTTGTGCCGACCTCGGGATTGCTCCCGAGCTCGAGCCCCGCCCCGATCATGCCTCGTACCTTGCCTGCTGGCTCGAGGTCTTGTCCAACGACAGACGGGCGATCTTTCAGGCGGCGGCGCATGCGCAGCAGGCCGTAACCTTCCTGCACTCCCTGCAGCCCGAAGGCGCCGACGAACGGCTTACCGCGTGAGGCTCATCAGCATCGGTCGTTGCCCTCGCACGCGGCCGGAACTCTTGCCGATCCGTTGGTGAGCGTGTCAGGGTCGGTCGTGCGGTCCAGTTTGCCTCAGACCGAAGCTTTCCGGTCGATCGGCTGAGCTCCAGACGGCTTGATTTCGGGGTTAATGACTTTGTCTGCTGACGCGTAGATCCTCCAGACGACGAATCACAAGCGCGAGACGAAGAATGGCAGCGCAACGCCCCGCGCCGGCTGTTCTGGGACTTCGATTTTAACATGCGGACAGGGGAGCGCACCCACCGTAGCAAGGTCCGGGCAGGCAGTCAGTGAGCAGTTGCCATTGCCATTTTCCTTCAATCACCGCGCCGGCCACGTCCTTCGCGGGCTCGATGAGGCTTGTCTGATCGAAGACCGGCTTCGCCTCGATCGTCTTCCCGCAACGGCCTTCCAAAACTTTCTTCCCCTGAGCGCTATGCGCTCATTCCTCGCGGAACAAGAAAGTTTCTCCTGGCCGCCCTCCATTCCATTCCGGCCTTTCAGGTGCGGTCTGATCGTCCCCGATCCTTGCGACAGCCATCGAGGCCGCGATGGGCGTGGCCCGAAACAGCGAAAGGAATACGACAATGGCAACTATCGGCACTTTCACCACCTCCGAAACTGGCTTCAACGGCGCGATCCGCACCCTGGCCCTCAACGTCAAAGCCCGCATAGCCCGCATCGAAAACCCCTCCGACAAAGGCCCGCACTTCCGCATCTACGCGGGCAATGTCGAGCTGGGCGCCGCCTGGCAGAAGCGCTCCGCTGAGACGGACCGCGACTATCTCTCGGTCAAGCTCGACGACCCGAGCTTCCCGGCCCCGATCTACGCGACGCTCACGGAGGTCGAGGGTGAGGACGGCTACCAGCTGATCTGGTCGCGCCCCAACCGGGACTGAGGCCCGGAGGCCCCGCCGCCAAGGCGGGGCCAACCAGCCACAAAGACAAGCCGGTAGGTGGCATCGAGCCCGCCGTCGACCTTTTCGACGGCGATATGAATCCGGAAAATGTCTGCTCAGATGCCGCTGCTGCGCCGGGAAGAAATCCCGGCCTCAGGACGCGATTAGAATGGATTTCCAAGAAGGAGCCTGATTGTCTCGTCGCGGTGCTTTCATCGCAAAACCACGTACTGCTTTAAATTCGGGTTTTGATCGGGCAGCTTCAGGAGCAAAGGCATTTGCTCGCGACAGGATCCAAGGCTTTTCAAGCGGCGGTCGACGCGGAGAAGGCGCTCGCCCGTCTGGAAAACAGAATCCTAAGCTCGTGCAAGACCTTGGTGTAGCCCGTCGGCAGGGATATGAGACTTGGTGGAGCAACTCCTGTCCAAGCAGGCTTCCAGGCGGCGCGAATTGGATGGCGTGCTTGATGCTGAAGTTTGGGCACAAACCAACGAGTGGAAGAATACGGATGAATAACCGGCAGCCGCTTGCTTGTGCTGTGATGATCCCCCAAGCATCCCACCAGCGTATAGGCAAGCGGTTGGCATGTCTATGAATGAAACCGTTGAGAACCAAAGGTCTGTCACTTCAGATATCCCAGTGTACAATGCCGGACCAGACCGCCTCGAGTACGAGCGGTACCCCCAAAATGCTGCGCATTTTGGCTCCCCCACTCGCCGGCTCCGCCGGTCGCCTATGGCGATCCTCGACCCAATCCAGTCCGGCATGGTGCACGTCTCTCGTCTTCAAACAGGAGAGAGACTCATGCTTACCATCTACGACCAAATCCAACAGCTACGCACCGAACTCGCTGCCTGCATCCTCACGCCCAGGGAACGCGCCACCGCACGAACGGAACTCGACAAGCTCCTCATCGAGCAAGCAGCAATCGACCGCCAGTTTGAGGAGATGATCGCCGAGAAGGAGCCGCCCGAATGACGGGACGATAGCACCAACGCCGAACAGGACGAAGGCATCGAAAAACAGCCCGCTTTTGGGGCTGTTTGCCTGTTTCATGAGGGGTTCGCCGCATCGACCCAGGCCTCCCGCTGTCAGGGATTGCACCCCTCGCCCCCTACCCCGACTTTTCCATCCGATATGATCAGATCGTGGCGGAATTTATGAAGTCCAAAAAAAGCGGCGGATGCGATGGAGTATGACGGAGTATTGCCGGAGACCTTGGTGAACCTCACACAATCTTAGCGGGAAATCAGGGGCCGTGTCGAGAAGGTCGGTTCGGGATTTTGCGATGATGCCTCAGTATCGGTCAGAGAATATTGATTGTCGGCACTGTGACACGACCGCTGCCGTTGAGCGGTGGCGCGATTCACGCTGACCGGCGAAACCGGAAGTCGACGCCGGTGGCGCGAAGCTGCCACGCACTCCCTTCGGCTGATGACATCTACTACCGAATTCCGCAATTCTCCGCCCCAGCCTGGTCCGAAAAATCGGAAAAATTCGCAATCAATATCCGCTTCTTAATCGGATCCCGGAGGGCGCGGCCGATAACCGCGTTTTCGCTTCTGACGGAGCACATCGAGAAACAGCTGGACGGCTTCGTCTTCCCGTCCGAAATGGTGCACCATCATCTGTCCCTTCGATCCGATCCGACCCCACCTGCGCAACAGACAGATGTCTCCGAACAGGTTCGGTTCGATAGACATCGCATAATAGCGTGCCATGTTTCTCCTGTCGTCCAAGCGTTCGACATAAAGGTTATAGGGTTGAGATAACATGAGATCAGAATTGCTGATCCCAGTACTCACGTCCAACGACACTTATGAATCGGTCGGCAGGGATCGATTCACATCGGTGATGATATGCGAACGTCGGACCTGGAGGGGAGCCTTCGGCACATGCTTGCCCGCAGCGCTCACGAAGCGCGCTCGGCCTGCGCCCATTCCGGTAACGCCGATTGTTGCGGCGGAATTCTCATTCAGACAAGCGGTGGATTAATATAGCCTATTCGTGGCCACCGCCTGGCTTAAGCTCGGCTTCGAGCCTGTCATTTCGCAGGCGAAGGTGGCGAACGCGCTCCTTTATCAAATCTTCGTAGGCATTAATCATGTCAATGCACTGAAATAGAAGGACTGCGATGCCCGCGATCACCAGAGCGCCAAAGAGCAAAATAAAGTCCATCCCCGTTACCTCGTGCGTTTGTATCCATTTGTCTTGCGAAACAGTTGCCATCGGCTCAAGTCCGGTGGCAGCCGATGCTACGATCATTAGCTCATGGACTTCCGCCCTTATTGAAACGACTGCCCTTTGATGCAGGCTTCCATGTCGCGGCGCCGAAACCAGATCGCACGGCCACACCGGAGTGCGGGGTTTCCGGCTGTGAATACGATTTGCTCGTCCGCGCGCATGCGCAACACTTCATGCGGCTGGATCAGCGGCCGTGCGGCAAGTTGTTTCGATCGCGTTCGCGACGATCCCCTGGATTGGAAACTGCGACTGACCTGGTCGATCTCGACCGTCGTCATGCCGCAGCGGCGGGAAATGTAATCGGCGGTCTCAGGGTCGTTGATCGCGGCAAAGGATATCCAGCTTGCGCTCTCGAACCATTTGCTTGTCGCGTCCCGCCCGCCATAGGTTTCGCGCATCTGGCCGATCGACTGGTAGATCATGGTCAGCGTGATCCCATACTTGCGGCCGGCGTCGCGCGCAGTCTCGAGGATACGCATGTAGCCGAGGCGCGCCACTTCATCGAGAAGAAAAAGCGTCCTGCCGTGCATCTCGCCGTTGCGGTTGCAGATCGCGTTCAGAAACGAGCCGATGATGACACGCGCCAGACCTGAATGCATCTCCAGCGTCTTGAGGTCGATGTTGATGAAGACGTCCGTCTTTCCTGCGGCAAGATCGCTCGTCGTAAAGGTCGTTCCCGAAACCAGGGCGGCGTAGTTTGGGTACGACAGCCAGTGCGTTTCCTTTACCGCATTGGCGTAGACGCCAGAGAAAGTTTCCGGCGTCATGTTGACGAAGACCGCCACATTTTCCTTGACGAAATCCGATTCCGAATGATCGAAGATCGATTGCAGACGTTCACGCAACTTGGGCTCTGGCTCGGAGAGATTCTTGCGCACCTGCCGGAGGGTCTGGTCGCTTTGCGTGGTATGGCCAGAGAGGCAAACGTCGGCGATCAGAGCCGTCAGCAATTGCAAGGCCGAGGCACGGAAGAAGTCGTCGCGGAGCCCCCTCCCCCCGCTGTCGCTCACAACCCACGACGCAACAGACGCGATGTCCTCCTCTTTCGTTCCACCGAAACGGCCGATCCAGTCGAGCGCATTGAAGCCGATCTCCGAATGCTTTGGATCGAGGACGAAGACATCTCGGTCGGCGTCGCCGCGGTGCTTCGACACCATTGGCGCGACCTCATTCGATGGATCGAGGACGACGAGCGCACCTCCCCATTTGAGCGCCGTCGGGATCGTGACTGAGGTCGTCTTGAAGCCGCCCGAGCCGGCAAAGACTATGCCGTGCGAAGAGCCGAACGAGCCGTCGAAGCAAAGAAGCGGTGACATGCCGCCTGCGCCCCACGTCTCGCCGCAGTCGGCGCGAAACGACTGTGCGGCGACGCTGTCCCTGTCGACCCGGTAGCGCTCGCCAATGACGATGCCGCCGCTGCCGGCAAACAGCTGTTCGGCTTGCGACATTTTCATCCAATCGGCCTCGCCGTGCAGAGCCCGCTTGCCATAGATGCGTTTCGGCTCGGCCTTCGCGAAGGCGGCATTGCCGGCGATCGCCACCCGCAGGCCGAATAGCGCCGATATCAGGACGGCGGCGGCGCCGATCCCCGTCGCGGGGTCAAGATAGTTGAAGATGGACTTGCCGGCTGGAACCTGCTCGCGAAACACCGACAGCCGCATTGCTTCACGTATGGCTGCGATGAAAAGCGTCGCCATCGCTCCGGCGACGACGCCCGATCCTGTTGTTCTGACCCGCACCGACCCGGCGCTCGCAAACAGGAAGACGATGCCGACGAGCGACGCGACGACATAGGGCAAAGCGATGCCAGCGCGGCCCAGCATCTGGCGCGCGGCATCCGTCTTACCGAAGGCTGAAAGCCAATGTTCGATCCCGGTCATGCCCATGGCCGCCAGGATCATCAAACCACAAGGTACGACGAGCAGAAGGATCCTAGTCATTGGTTTCTCCAAACGCCTCAGCGCCAATTGCGGTGAGCCGTGAACGCTCTTGCGCGTCTCCTTTCAGCCGCCGAGCGGCCTCCATGAGGAGCCCGAGCAACAGTGCCCGCTTCTCGTAGCGCAGACCCGCCTTTACGATCAGGCCGCCGAGCTCGATCTTTTCGCGCGTGTCTTTCTTGCGGGCGTAGGACGTGGTGGTTTTTCGCATCCGCTCAAGCCTCGCCAGTCCTGCTCTCAGCCTCGCCAGACGAGTTTTGCGCTGGGGGCGAGCTGCTCTCTCGGGCGCCGCCAGCCTTTCTATCTCCGGTCGAACGGGCCTCGCCGTAACGAAAGCGTTTCGCCAGGTACTCGAATGCCGCCTGCAGTTCACCCTCATCGATTTCGATTTCGCCGAGCCCGGCCTTGAGCGCGATCCTCCCGATGCGCTCGGCTTCACGGGTTTCGGCGAGCTTGAGCTGCTCCTGGAGCTTGGCGATTTCGTCGCGGATTTTAGAGGACGGTTTCTTCATCTCAGGATGTCTCCTTGGGTGCGAAAGCTTGTCTTTCGGATCCACTTTTCCGGATGTCGGTGCGCAACGCACTACTGTGAATCCTACAATCGCCAACGGCGATGCTTTCGTGGATGATCCCGGCCGCTCGACAAGAGCGGCATCCGAAGGGCGCAATTATACGTCGCTATCGCGACGTTCTTCTGACGAGCGCCTGGCGGGGCCGATTTTGCCTCCGAACACCTTGATTTTGCTCACTGTCGCGAAAGAACTCCGCCTTGGCCGTCCCTCATTTCTCCGTCAGCATCGTCGCCCGCGGCTCCGGCCGCAGCGCCGTCCTGTCGGCGGCTTATCGGCATTGTGCCAAGATGGACTACGAGCGCGAGGCGCGGACCATCGACTATCGCGCCAAGCAAGGCCTGCTGCACGAAGAGTTCGTTGTTCCAGTCGATACGCCGCAATGGCTGAGGGCGATGATTGCCGATCGCTCTGTTTCGGGTGCCTCCGAAGCCTTCTGGAACAGCGTCGAAACTTTCGAGAAGCGATCAGATGCCCAGCTTGCCAAGGACGTGACCATTGCGCTGCCGATCGAACTCTCGACCGAGCAGAACATCGCACTTGTGCGGGATTTTGTCGAAAGGCATATCACCTCGAAAGGGATGGTGGCGGACTGGGTGTATCACGACGCGCCGGGCAATCCGCATGTGCATCTGATGACGACGCTCCGGCCACTTGCCGAAGATGGTTTCGGCGCCAAGAAGGTCGCAGTGAAAGGACCGGACGGCAAACCGATGCGCAATGACGCAGGCAAGATCGTCTACGAGCTTTGGGCGGGAAACCTCGACAACTTCAATGCGTTTCGCGACGGCTGGTTTGCCTGCGAGAACCGGCACCTGGCGCTCGCCGGCCTTGACATCCGTGTCGACGGGCGATCCTTCGAAAAACAGGGGATCGAGCTCACGCCGACCATTCACCTTGGTGTCGGCGCGAAGGCGATCGAGCGCAAGTCGGCGGTGGCCGCCCGAGACGTTTCGCTGGAGCGGCTGGAACTGCACGAAGAGCGTCGCGCCGAAAACACCCGCCGCATCCAGCGCCGTCCCGAGCTCGTGCTCGACCTGATCACCCGCGAGAAAAGCGTTTTCGATGAACGCGACGTCGCCAAGATTCTTCACCGCTACGTCGACGATGCCGGCCTTTTCCAAAGCCTGATGGCAAGAATCGTGCAGAGCCCGGAGACGCTCCGCCTCGAGCGTGAGCGGATCGAGTTTTCGAGCGGCGTCCGGCTGCCGGCCAAATATACGACGCGGGACCTTATCCGGCTGGAAGCGGAGATGGCCAACCGGGCAATCTGGCTGTCCCAACGATCTTCCCACGGCCTTGCCGACGCCGTGCGGGAAGCGACATTTGCCCGTTACTTGCGCCTGTCGGACGAGCAGAAGACGGCGATCGCACACGTCACCGGCGGCGAGCGCATCGCCGCCGTAATCGGGCGTGCCGGCGCCGGCAAAACAACGATGATGAAGGCGGCGCGCGAGGCTTGGGAAGCCGCGGGATACCGCGTCATCGGCGGCGCGCTCGCCGGTAAGGCGGCCGAGGGCCTGGAGAAGGAGGCCGGCATTCTCTCTCGCACGCTGTCATCCTGGGAACTGCGCTGGAACGAAGGTCACAATCTGCTGGACGACAAGACAGTGTTCGTCCTCGACGAAGCCGGCATGGTGTCGTCGCGGCAGATGGCGGTGTTCGTCGAAGCAGCGACCAAGGCAGGCGCCAAGCTCGCCCTCGTGGGGGACCCTGAGCAGCTGCAACCCATCGAAGCCGGGGCTGCTTTCCGCTCAATTGCCGATCGCATCGGCTATGTTGAACTCGAAACTATCCACCGCCAGCGCGAGCAATGGATGCGCGATGCCTCGCTTGACCTGGCGCGCGGCAATATTGGCAAGGCGATTGATGCTTATCACGCGCAAGCCCGCATCAACGGCTCGGAACTCAAGGCGCAAGCAGTCGAAAATCTCATAGCCGACTGGGACCGGGAATACGATCCGCAAACATCCAGCCTGATTCTCGCTCATCTTCGGCGCGACGTCCGCATGCTCAACGACATGGCTCGCGCAAAGCTCGTGGAACGTGGCCTCGTCGCCGAAGGTTTTGTCTTTCAGACCGAAGATGGGCACCGGAAATTTGCCGCAGGCGACCAGGTAGTGTTCCTGAAGAACGAGGGTTCGCTCGGCGTCAAGAACGGCATGTTGGCAAGGCTCACAGACGCAGCGCCCGGGCGGATCGTTGCAGAAGTCGGAGAAGGCGAACACTGCCGCCAGATCACGGTCGAGCAACGCTTCTATGCCAATGTCGATCACGGCTACGCAACCACCATCCACAAGAGCCAGGGCGCCACCGTCGACCGGGTGAAGGTCCTGGCGTCCTTGTCGCTCGATCGCCATCTCACCTACGTTGCCATGACCCGTCACCGCCAAGATCTTGGCTTCTACTACGGCCGCCGATCTTTCGCGAAGGCGGGCGGCCTTATCCCGATCCTGTCGCGCAGACAAGCCAAGGAAACAACGCTTGATTACGCGAACGGCCGTTTCTACGGCCAGGCCCTTCGCTTTGCCGAGGCCCGTGGCCTGCACCTTGTCAGCGTTGCGCGCACGGTCCTTCGCGATCGCCTCGAATGGACATTCCGCCAGAAGTCGAAGCTCGCCGAGCTTGGCGCACGTCTGGCAGCGCTCGCCGGCAAGCTAAGTCTCGCCACCGCTGCCGCCAGGACCTCTCAATCGCACACCATCAAGGAGCCGAAACCCATGGTATCGGGCATCACCACGTTCTCAAGGTCGCTGGAACAGGCTGTCGAAGACCGGCTTGCTGCCGACCCCGGCTTGAAGAAGCAATGGGCGGAAGTCTCCGGCCGGTTCCACATGGTTTACGCTCAGCCGGAAGCGGCGTTCAAGGCCGTCAATGTCGATGCAATGCTGGGGGACGAAACGACTGCGAAGTCCACCATTGCCAGGATCGGTTCCGAACCGCAAAGCTTCGGTGCTCTGAAAGGTAACATCGGTTTCCTCGCGAGCCGCGCCGACGAGCAAAATCGAGAAAGGGCCGTCACCAATGCGCCTGCGCTGGCGCGTAACCTGGAAAGGTATCTGCGTCAGCGGACGGAGGCCGAACGCAAATATGAAGCCGAGGAGCGCGCGCTCCGTTTGAAGGTTTCCCTCGATATCCCGGCCTTGTCGCCGGCGGCAAAGCAGACGCTTGAACGCGTCCGGGACGCCATCGATCGCAACGATCTTCCGGCGGCCCTCGAATACGCGCTCTCGGACAAGATGGTGAAAGCCGAGCTCGAAGGGTTTGCGAGAGCAGTATCTGAACGCTTCGGCGAACGCATCTTCCCGTCTCTTACTGCGAAAGCCCCCAATGGACAGACATTCAATGCCGTCACGACGGGGATGACGGCCGGACAGAAGGCGGAGGTGGAAGCGGCATGGGATTCGATACGGACAGTGCAGCAACTTTCTGCGCATGAGCGGACGTCAGAGTCGCTGAAGCAGATCGAAACCCTGCGCCAATCAAAGAGCAAGGGGTTCTCCCTCAAATGATAAAGCGAAATGAAGTGAGCCTGCCGTTTCCCTTCCATAAACGACTGGCGGTCCTGAGCATGGCTATCGCGACAGTGCTCGTGGTGGCCGTCTTTTACTGCGGTTATCGCATTAACTTCACACCGAGCGAACCCGTCGGTCTCTGGCGTATCGTTTCTCTCGAACGTCCAGCATCCGTTGGGGATCTCGTCTTCATTTGCCCCCCGCTTACGGCGGCAATACGGGAGGCGCGCGCGCGAGGGTATCTCCGCGTTGGATCCTGCCCGGGCGCGATCGCACCGCTCATCAAGACGATCATCGCCGTAGCCGGGCAGCATGTCGAAATCGGTGCGCACGTGACGATCGACGGGCGCCCGATCCCATTTTCCGATCTCGCTGAGCGGGACGGCGCAGGTCGACCGATGACGCCATTTCCCGGCGGTGTCGTGCCGGCTGGAAGCGTCTTTCTCTATTCAGCGTTCAGGAGTTCTTACGACTCCCGTTATTTCGGCCCCCTGCCAGCTTCCGGCATCGTCGGCCTGGCGCAACAGGTGCTCACCTATGCGCCTTGACCACCTTCAGTCCGCCCTGCCGATTGCCGCTTCAATCATCGTCGGAATGGTGGGATGGAGTGGCCAAGTTCTGCTTCTTCCGGTCACCTTCGTGTTTCCGATCCTCTGGATGCTTGCGCGAACGCGGTTGATTGCCGCGTTTGTCGCGGCTGGCTATTTCCTGGCGGCCTCTCGGGGATTACCACAAGGTGTCGCGACCTTCTACGTCTCCGATCTCTGGCCGGGCCTGTTGCTCTGGCTATGCGCATCGCTGAGCTTTATCGGCGTCCACACATTGTTCTGGACGAGATGCGGCTTTACGCGGCCATTTCGTTATCTCGCGGCGTCGGTACTTATGGCCATTCCACCATTCGGCATCACCGGTTGGGCACATCCGATCACAGCCACGGGTGTACTGTTTCCAGGATGGGGATGGTGGGGACTGGTCGCGGCGACAGCCGGCCTCATCGGCCTTGTAACCCGTGCTTGGCCGGCTATCGTCATCGCCCTTTCAGGTCTGTGGCTTTGGTCCGCCGCAATCTGGACCGCGCCGGCCCTACCGGAAGCGTGGCAGGGCGTCGATCTCGAATTGGGCGCTTCGCTTGGCCGCGACATCAGTCTAGAGCGCCACCGTTATCTGATTGCCACGGTGAAGGATCGAGTATCTGACGGCCGCCGTCGGATCGTGCTGCCCGAAAGCGCCCTCGGCTCTTGGACACCGACCACGGAGCGGCTGTGGGTAACAGCTCTACAGGGAACGGACATATCCGTTATCGCCGGCGCCTCGGTTGTCAATTCGGGCGGATACGACAATGTTCTGATTGCCATCTCCGGTAATGGTGCGCAACTCCTTTATCGAGAGCGCATGCCGGTTCCTGGTTCGATGTGGCAACCCTGGCGTCCCTTGCTTGGTCAGAGTGGCGGCGCGCGGGCGCATCTCTTCGCAAATCCGACCGTGACGGTTGCCGACCATCGGGTAGCACCACTGATCTGCTATGAGCAACTGATCATATGGCCGGTCCTCCAGTCCATGCTGTATCGTCCGGATGTCATTGTTGCCGCCGGCAATGGATGGTGGACCAAAGGAACCCCTATTGTCGCCATCCAGCGCGCCAGCACGGAAGCCTGGTCGCGCCTGTTCGACAAACCCCTCGTTATCTCCTTCAACACCTGACTTACAAGGAGACGTCATGCTTGAAGCTGCCCTAATCCAACAATGCGCCGACCCTTCATTAGCATCCACGATCGTCGAGCAGTTCGTGACAGCCGCTGGGTCGTCCGACCCCCTTGCGGTCACAGTCAAATCAGACGGCCGATTGATTCTAATTCCGAAGGCAACGTCGGCCGACGAAGCCATGGCGATCGTTCGCCAGTATGTTGAGCAAGCTGAGGTTCGCGTCGGCCTGACCCAGTTTCCGGCCGGTGTCGGCGTGAAGGAGGCAGCCGATCTGACGCCGGATTTGGTCGATGCCTGCGAGAATCTGCGCAAGGGCACGACGATGTTCGCCAAGGTCCTGCGCATTGTTGCCAAATGGTACGGCAATCCGAAGAGCGATGACGTCTTCCGCCAGATTTTCGAGGACGCGCTCTATGCCTGGAAGACCGGGGAATTCGAAGGAGTGCGTGTATTTCAAGCGCAGGATCCAGGAGCCTCCATCGAATTGCCTCAGCAAAGCGAACCGCGTTCCATCGATGAACCGCCAGCCGCCGTGACCACTCCCGAGACGCGGATGAAGGTGAACGAGGATATTGGCCAAGCCGGAATTCGTATCGATCTTTCAAGGATTGGAGGCAAATAGGCACTCGTTTCTCACGTCGGAATCGGTGCGACGGATGGAACATCCCCGGCATGCATAATTATTCCTCGAGGGCCACAAAGTTAAAGGGCAATTCCAAAGTGCCGACGCCACCGGCGAAAAAGGATACCGCGTAAACGTTCGCCGAATGGGATGACCTTTTGATGGCCGTATAATAATTCTTCAGGAGGCTGTTGGACGTTCGGGGTTGAGGACGCGCCGAGCATTTTGTCCTTGTTTGCCCTGTTTCCGGTTCCCAGTTCGATACTCGTTATCCGAGCGGCTTAATTTTTGTCTCAGGCCGACGTTTCAGCAATTCAGACGCCTCAACACCTAAGACCGTCGCCAGGCGATCGACAACGTCGATGCTTGCATTATAGACACTGCGCTCCAAAGAACTGATATAAGTACGATCGATACCTGCCCGAAACGCAAGCTCTTCTTGCGACAGGCCTTTGGCTTGACGCGCAACTTTCAGATTCCGTGCAAACACCTCTCGAATCTCCATGGTGGAGAGAGCAGCGGCTTGCAGAGTATTTCTCCACGGAGTATTCTCTACAGCCGTATTCCGGATATGGAATCTGCATATGAATCAGAGTGATGACGCGTTCGCTGATGCCCTCTTCGTGCGAGCAATGGACTGTCGAGTTTGTGGGTACCTATCTTACTGAAGGATGGGATCTATTTTGCAAAGCGTATACGCTACCGGAAGGTCTCGATCCTTGGCGGGTCGCAAACGAGGTAAGAGGAGAAGCGGATGGACAACGAGGTCTCATTTGAGACAGGCGGCAAAAGAGGGTCTCGTTATAGCGCGATGCGAGAAGCCGATTTGAAAGCATTAGCAATTTCTGCGATCCAAGAGCACCGGCGACTTCTAGCCGCGGATGAAGCCGTCTACGAAGCGTGGACTCTCGCAACCGCCAACGCCTCGACTTCCAGCGACGTGCTCAAGAGCCTGCAAGATGAGTATCTCGATCGTCAAAAGAAGTCAGAAGCGCAGCAGGAAGAACTCTCGGAAATCATCGATGCGCTTGGATATGTTCCTGATGTCCCCTCCGAAAAAGACGAATGATGGTTAAACCAAACCGCGGTCTTTCGCGATTGCCACGAGCTGAGGGATCGTCGCGGCATTCAGCTTCTTGCGTGCGCTATCGAAATAGTGCTGCACTGTTCTTGGGGTAATTCCCATTAAAACGGCAATCTCCCACGCCTTCTTACCCTTTGCCGCCCACGTAAGACACATCGCTTCCCTTGGCGAAAGGAGCCGGCTGGGGGCGACGATCGTCGATGCAGCTATAATCTTCAGGCGATAGTGAATTGCCAGCACCGCTTGCAGCGGGTTTAGATGCTTCTGACATTTTGAAATATCAGCTTTGTGCCCCGAGGAAGCAAATGTCAGCATAATGATCGAGCCGAAACTGCCTTGAACGGGAACCGTAACCCCACTGCGAATGCCATGTTCGACCGCTTCATCCCGAAAACGCTTGAATTCAGAGCTCCCCCGAGACGGCCAGTCATCGATCGCCCAGGAAAACATCTCCATCCGGCGTTTGGCTTCCGTAACGACCGGATCCACTCGAGAATATTGGTTGCGTAGGTAAATTTTCTGCCATTTCTCAGGATAGGAACTGAGTGCGCGGGCGCCAAGACCTTCCGTTTGCAGGTATGCAAAGAATTGAAATCCGCACGAATGAACGAAGCCTTTGAGCCCGCGTTTGATCATCCGTTCATCGTATGAAGCTTCAACCATGTCAATGAGAGCGCTTAAGGCTGGATCCACAGACCTATCTCCTTTCCGTTGTACGTGAAGGCGCCCCCGCTCCTTCGGAAGTGATACAGATCTGCGCTCACCCGCGCAAACATCTATTCACCTCTATTCCGCAATCAAAACCTTCTGAGATGGTGTTAAACAAAGATTTTTGCTGTCTCAGTGACTGCTGTACGCGGAGGGAAAGACGATATCCTGATCGACCAAGACATTGAACTCGTATCCCGGCCGGATCCGGATTGTCGGCTGAACGTTCAGGTTCTTCGAGATGGTTTGCTCGGCAACGCGACCGAAAGTTTCCGCGAAATTCCGTCTGGCGGCATCGGAGGCCGTGTCCTGGGTGGCAAGCGTCGAGCTTTCGGGCATCGACATGTCGATGCCGGTTCCAAGTATCGCGACGAGTGCTGCCGAACTCCACGTGCGCCAGAGATGCCGATCGACCTTATCCTTGAACCCGCCATATCCTTCCCCATCGGTCCCAGCCATGCCGCCGATCTGCAGCGTCGAGCCATTCGGGAAGATCAGATCGGTCCAGACGACGAGCAAGCGCTCCTGGCCAAACGAAACCTTGGAATCGTAACGGCCGAACAACTTGGCCCCCTGCGGGATCAGGAGCCGGTAGCCGGTGGCGCTATCATAGACATTCTGGCTGACCTGCGCGGTGATCCGGCCCGGAAGGTCCGAGTTGAGACCTGTGATCAACGTGGCTGGAATGACCGAGCCGCGCTTCAGCTCATACGGCGACATCTCCGGCACGACCTTATTCGGCAAATATCCAAGATCTTTGATGTCCTGATTGAAGAAATCCTCCTTCGAACTTTGGGCATTCTGGTCGACGTTCTGGCCCATCAGCCCGGATTTCGATGCGGCGGCGTAGAGATCCGCGGCATTGTTGGCTGTCGTCGTCGTCTGACGGCCGGTGTCTGTGGAATTTTTAGCGGTTTTCTCGACATCAGAAATATCCACCTTCAAAGGCGAGTCCAGAGCCGTTTCCCGCGCCTGCAGGCGAGCCATCCGCTGGCGTTGAGCTTCACGGAGATATTGTTCATCCTGCTCCCGCTTTAAGCGGGCTCTCCATTCCTCCTCTGATTCGAGCTGAGGGCGTCTTTCTTGCCGTTCCGTGGGCCGGCGGTCCATAACAGGTGCTTCCTTCTCGAGCTTCTGTTCGACGGTGGGTGTTGGCCGGAACTCTTCGCGTTCACCCGGCTCGCCGATGATGCCGTCACTGATGCCGCGCTTGAGCTGGTCACCGAAGTTCGTCGCCGGTGTATTCAAGGTGCTGACGATATCGTTGCTCCAGTTGAAGGGAAGTCCTCGCCACGATAGGCCAATCACGACCACGCCGAAGAACAGCGCGATGAGGATGGTGGCGGTAATAATTGGCAGCCGATTGAGGCGGCGCATGCCTTTTTGATCGTCGGCTTGCTTTGAAGGGCCGAGCTGGAGCGATTGGATCATACCCCTCCCCTCAATTACGCTGCATGATGGAGAGCGGACTTGCCGGCGTCGCACCGGCTGCCGTTGCTATGTATGCGCGGCCAAGGGCAATGGAGGGTGTTGACAGCCGCGCAAGCACCTGATCTTGAGTGCCATCGATCGAGTAAGTGAGCTCGATCGGTTTCACGTCCTTTCCAACTTTGCCGTCGGTTAGAACGGTGTAGCCAAAGCCCTTTAGGGCCGCCTTTAGGGCCGTCGCAAACTCCGACGTGTCCTTTTCCATCTTGATTGTCGTCGAGCTCACGGGGCCGATCTGCTCGGCGAGCCGGCTTGCCAAGTCGCCGGCGATGGCATTTGCGGCAGGCCCGGAGACTGGCGCGGCGTTTGACCTTGGGTCCAACCCATCCTCAGCAGTTTGGCATGCGGTGAGAAAGCCGCTGATGATGATGACAACGAGAAGCTTGTGCATAGTTCAGCCTCCCCGCCGAATGGTGATCTTCTGCTGGCGCCAGCCGACGCCGGAGACGAGGATCGCCTGGTCGACGGCATAATCGACGATCATCAAATCGTTCTTCATTCGGTAATTGACGATGCGGTTCTGGCCGCCGTGGATCACGAACAGCACCGGTGCATCCTGACCTGAGATCGACTTCGAAAACTGGATGTAGGTTTTCACGCCATCCGAATAGACCCGCTTCGGCTTCCATGACGCGCTTCCGCCGATGGAATAGGAAAAGTTCAACTTGTCGGGCGCCGTGCCGGGAACGCCGCCGGTCTCAAGCCGTGAATTTACATCTGCGAGCTTGGCCGAGACATCCTCGGTATATTCGAAGCCGACACGTGCCATGTATTGGCTCGGATGTGACTTGAGCTGGATGTGATAGGTGCGCCGCGACGTCGTGACCACCATCGAGGTGACAAGACCTGCTTCCGACGGCTTGACGATCAGATGAATCGCTTGGCCGCCGATTGCACCGGAGGTGGCAGGCTCCACCTTCCAGCGAACAGTGTCTCCAACGAGAACATCGCGGACGATCTCGCCGCCCTGGAGTTCGATATCGCAGACCTGCAAGGGCGAGCAGACGACGGACGGCTGGGTTTCGCCGAAGAGAAAGGTGACCTTGCCATCGGAGCCGGCCGTCACCAGTCCGGGCGCGACGCGCCATTTCCTGGAAATGGTCGTGCCATTCACCTCATTTGTCGTCATGGTCTGCGCCTCAGCGCTGCCCATAAAGACGAGTCCCGCCAAGCAGCCGGTGGCTGCAATTAGTGCTGTTCTGTGCATGTCAAATCCCTGCCCTCAAAGCTGTGCCGTCCAGTCAAAATCCCTAACGTAGAGGCCGATCGGATTGAGGCGGATGGTCGCCTCGTCCTGCGGCGCGGTAAGCGTAACTGTCGCGATTCCGCGGAACCGGCGCGTCCCGGTTTCCTTGCCCTTCCGGTCCCGTTCGTATTCGGTCCAGTCGATCTGATAAGTCTGATTGGAGAGCGCTACTATGTTGTTGACCTCGACGGCGATTGTCGACGACTTTGCCTTTTCGAACGGCGAATTGCTGCGGAACCAGTCATTGATCTTCTGGGTCGACGGATCGGACGCTCGCAGAAGCGCATAGGTTCGATCGATATATTGCTTTTGCACCACGGCATCCGGTGTGATGCTGCGGAAGCTCGTTACGAAGTTGCCAAGCGTGGCGCGCACCACCCGCACATCCGCGTATTCGATCTGCCCCGGGAACCCTGAGGTGACCGAGGTGCCGAGCTTGTCGACCTGGACGATATAAGGCACCAGTTTCACCTGGGTGCTTAGGTATATCGCGTAACCGAAGCCGATCACGGCCATGGTCAGACCGAGGATCCCAACGATCCGCCACGCGGCGGCTGCCTGCACATAGGAGCCGTATCGCTCGTTCCATTCCTGGCGCGCGGCAAGATACGGGTTTTCGGGGGCGCGGTTCGCTGCCATCGATTAATCACTTTCTGACTGCTGTTAGTCTTTGCGTTCGGGAAGCGGCTTCGGTCCGCTGTGCCCACTGCGCGCCTGATCCAGCTTGGCGTTAGCAAGACCCAGAATAGACCCGGCGTAGGCGCCGGGAGACCCGATGGCCTTCTCCTTGGCAGCCGAGCCCGCCGCTTTTCCTGCGGACCCCATGCCTGAGCCGAAACCTCGAAGCATCGCGCCTGCGACGGATGACCCTGCGGCCCGAGCGCTTTGAGCTGCCGCGACGCCCGCGCCGGCGGCACCAGCCGCAAGGAATCCCGCGCCTGTGGCAAAGGATGCGGCCTGCCCACCGTGTCTGATCGTCTCCATCCCGCCTGAGGCCGACGCACCTTGGACGACGCCTTGCATGATATTCGGCACGTAGATCGCGACGATGAAGACGACGACGGCAATGCCAGCGATTGCGAGCGCGGTCTGGAATTGATCACCAATATCGGGCTCGTTTGCCAATCCGATCAGCACTTCCGACCCAATGCGCGAGATCATGACAAGTGCCATGAGCTTCATTCCGACCGAGAAGGCATAGATCAGATATCGAATTGCGAAGTCCTTGGTGTAGGACGAACCACCCAGACCGAGCATGATCATGCCGGCAAGCAGGCCGATATACATTTCGACCATGACGGAAACGAAGATCGCAGCAACAAGTGAGAACGAGATGACCACGACGACCATTGCAAAAGAAGCCGAGATCGCCAACGCGTTGTCTTCGAAAAGACCGAACTGTATCTTTTCCGACATCTTCGTTGCGACGGCGAGTCCAGCATTGAAGACGTCCGCTGGGGAGGCCGTGCCGCCTCCAGCCCCAATCTGAAACAAACTATCCACCACTGCCTTCGCAAAGGTCGGTCCCTGTCCCAAAACGAAGGCAAAAAAGCCGACGAACATGATCCGCCGGACGAGCTCGGCAAACCAGCTGTCTAGCGAGGCTGCCTGTAATGCGAGCCAGACGGCGGCGATGCCAATCTCGATTGTCGCGAGGATCCAGAATAAGGATTTCGCCGCATCCATGACAGTGGTTTCCCACCCCTTTGCGGCCGTGATGATCTGGCTCTGTAATGAGGTCAGCACTGAACCTTCTTGGGCGAGTGCTGGCTGTGCTGCCAGCATGCAGAAGGTGGCAATCACCATTGTGGCGCGGAGCCGCCGAAGAGATATTGTTGTCATGTGCTTACCACTCGACTTTCATCTTCTCGCCGCCGGAGGTGGAAGGGGCAGTCCCGCTGAAGAATTTCTCACGCCGCGCCTGCGCAAGGTCCTTGTCCGTCTGTTCGGTCTGAAACCAGGTTCCCATCATAGTCATTTGCTGTGAGACAAGAGCGCGAAGCTTCTGAATCTGCGCAATCTGTTGCGCAGCGATCTGGTGCCCCACCTGCAAAGCCTTCATCTGTCCGTCGGCGGTATCAGACATCGACCGCAGGGAGGCCATCGTGCCTTCCTCATTGTCGAACTGTTCGGCCGTGAGGCTTGCCGCCTTTAACGTGCTTGCGATCGTATCGCGGTTGGTGTCCGACCAAGACTGATATGCAGTTGAAAAAGAAGCATTGTCTGGCAGGTTGGTCTTAAGGATTGAGTAGCTCTGAAAGCGTTGTTGCAGCACATCATCGGCATTGCCCATGGAAAACGAGATGCTCTGCCCCTGATCGACGATGCTGCGCAGCTGGTTGAGATCGCTTTCGACCTGCCCCCACATATGCGACGGAAGCGTCGCCGTGTTCTGGAGCATGTTCTGGTAGATATTCAGCTGCGTTTCGATCTGTTGTGCGAGCTGGCTGATCTGGGTGAGCTGGTTCTGGATCTGCTCGCCGGACTTCCCGACCAAAGAGACCAGCTCGCCATTGTTGAGGACCTGCGTCCACTCGGTGGCGGCGCCAGTTGCGGTGCCGGCTTCCGCGGGAATGACGGCGGCGATCGTCAATGCAACCGCCGCGAGGCCAGCGAGCAGCCTATTCGATGGTGAGTTGCGCTTCGGCATCGTAAACTCCTCTCGTTTGTAGCCAGTGGATCGGCCAGTCGCGGCCGTGTTCCGAATGGAGGGCGCGAATGCGCTTCAAGTCTTCCTTGCCGGATGCGCCGACGAAACTAAGGGCCACGGGACCGAGCGCCATATCGAACAGCCGCCGGCCTTCAGGGGTGACGGCGTAATATTCGCGCTTGGGGATCGCGTTCGAAACGATCTCGATCTGTCGCTCGTTGAACCCGATCCTCTCATAGAACTCGCGGGTCCCGGGCTCTCGGGCGGCGCCGTTGGCAAGGCAGATCTTCGTTGGGCAAGATTCCTTCAGCACGTCGATGATCCCGGAACGCTCAGCATCTGAAATGGAGTGCGTGGCGAGTACGACGGCGCAGTTGAGTTTACGAAGCACCTTCAACCATTCCCGGATTTTGTCGCGAAATTTCGGATGCCCAAGTGGCACCCATCCTTCATCAAGGACGATCAGGCTCGGCGACCCATCCAAGCGCTTCTCGATGCGACGGAATAGGTAGGTCAGGACTGGTATGAGATTTCGCTCGCCCATGTTCATCAACTGCTCGATCTCGAAGGTCTGAAAGGCACCGAGCGAGAGACCGTCCTCCTCTGCATCAAGCAGTTGACCCATCGGACCGTCGACAGTGTAGTGATGGAGCGCGTCCTTGATCTCGCGCATCTGGACGCCGCTCACAAAGTCTGACAGCGATCGACCCGGTGCGCCGATCATTAATCTAATCTGGCGCGAGATCGCATTGCGATGATCGGGAGTGATAGTGACGCCCTGCAGCGCGACCAGCATCTCGATCCATTCCGTCGCCCATGCTCGATCAGACTCTCCGGAGAGGTCCGACAATGGGCAGAAGGCCAGCGCACTCCCCTCTTCTTGAGCATCGCATCCAATTTCATAGTGATCGCCACCGGCGGCGAGCGTGAGCGGCAGGAGGGAGTTCCCCCGGTCGAAGGCAAAGATCTGGGCGCGTTCGTAGCGCCGGAACTGCGCGGCGATCAGCGCCAGAAGCGTCGACTTTCCCGAGCCGGTTGGTCCGAAGATCAGCGTGTGACCGACGTCATCGACATGGAGGTTGAGCCGGAACGGCGTCGACCCGCTCGCCACCTGCATCAGCGGCGGCGAGTTCGGAGGATAGAACGGACACGGCGCGATCGCGCCGCCCGACCAGACAGAATTGAGCGGAATGAGATCGGCGAGATTACTTGTGTTGATCAGCGGCTCCCGCACATTGCAATACCAATTGCCCGGCAGGCTGCCGAGAAAGGCATCGGTGGCGTTGAGCGTTTCGATCCGCGCGCCGAAACCCTCCGCTTGGATCAGCCGGCGGATTGCTTCTGCTTTTTCCTGCAGGGCCTCCCGGTTGTGATCAAAGAGAACGATCACCGGCGTATAGTAGCCATAGGCCACCAGCTGCGAGGAGGCTTGCGCGATGGCGTCTTCGGTCTCGGCCACCATGGTCATGGCGTCGTGGTCTACCGAACGGCTCTGCGTCTGAAACAGCTGATCGAAAAAGGGCCGCACCTTTTGCTGCCACTTTTTGCGAGTACGTTCGAGCTTCCGCCGCGCCTCTTCCGCATCGAGGAAGATGAAGCGCGATGACCAGCGATAGGCGAGCGGCATCAGATCGAGGCTGTTGAGAATTCCCGGCCAGCTCTCGGCCGGCAGACCGTCGATCGCCACGACCCCGAGGAAACGGCTTTCGACCTTCGGCGTCAAGCCATGCTCGAGCTCGGCAGTCGCAAGCCAGTCGAGATACATCGGGGCATCCGGCACTCGGATCGGATGATTTTCCCCTGTGACGCAAAAGCGAACGAATTGCAGCAGCTCGTCATAGCGGGCGACCCGTTCCCCTCCCCTCTCGACAGTTTCCCGGGTTTCCATGCGACGGATCGAAAGGCTGTTGGCGAAATACTGCTCAATCTCCCGGACAGCGTTCTTGAACATGAACAGCACCGTGTCGGCATAGGTTTTCTTCCGGCTCTCCTCGTCGGAGTAGATGTATTTGCTGAGCGCCGTTTTTTTGGATTCGAGCGGCCGATAAGTCAGGATGAGCGCATGCTTGCTCTCGAAATGCCCCTGCGCGCGCGCGAAATGCGCCCGCCGTTCGGCGTCGATCGCGCGGGTGACCGCATCGGGAAAGTGGCAACGATCATCCGACGGATAGTCGAACGTCGGAATCCGAACCGCCTCGACCTGGATCATCCACCCGCTTCCGAGTCGCGACAGGATCGTATTGATCTGCCGTGACAGTTCGTTGCGCTCGAGATCCGTTGCGCTTTCGGAATCCGGCCCGGCAAAATACCAGCCGGCCATCAGGCTTCCGTCTTTCAATAGAAGAACACCATTGTCGACGAGGCCGGCATAGGGAACGAGATCCGCAAAGGACGGGCCGGTGGCCCGGAAACGTTTGAGAGCGACCATGCCTTCCCCTCAATACCGGCGCCACGGCGAGGAGGTCGCCTTGTACGAATGTTTGTACGAGATATGGCGGACATAGACCCGTCGCATGAGGGGGTCTGCCTTTGCCATCATTCTCAGGAGCCCGAGGACGACGATCCAGACGGCAGCGCCGAAGAGCGCGGAATAGATCGTGAGGACGACGAAGATGAGGATGACTGCGGCAAGGCCGGTGATCAGCACCAGTTCCCGGTCCGCGCCCATCAGAAGGTTCGGGCGCGAAAGCGCGCGGTGGATGCGGTTCCGCTGCAGACCGGACGCGGACTCAGCCATTGGTCACTCCTGCGCCTTTCAAGCCGTCCGAGGCGATCAGCTCCCTCGTCAGGCCAATTGAAGCACCAGTCGCACCGAACAGGCCCACAATGGTCGTGGCACCGAGCAGAATGCCGGCGACGAGAACCACGTACACAAGTCGCCGTGCGAAGTCGTTCAACTCCCCACCAAATATGAGCATGCCGCCGGCTATGGCGACAGCCGCAAGTGCGATGTATCCTGCCACGGGTCCGGTGATCGACTCCTGAATCTGCTGCAATGGTCCTTCCCAGGGCAGCCCGCCACCGCCCGAACTGGCGAGTGCCGGATCACGCGAAGCTAGCACCATGGTTAGGACAGAAAATGCGACCGTGACGACGGAAGCCTTACGCGACATGACGGGCCTCCTCTTCTTCATCGACTTGGTCTGAACCGATCTCGTATTGGCCCTCCGCGAACCGTTCGATTTGGATGACGTCTCGAACCCGCCGCCCGCGCGGTGTCCGTTCAATGGAAATGATGAGGTCGACCGCCTCACCGATAACCTCGTGCATCGGCCGCTGGCTCGCTTCCGCGGTCAATTGTTCAAGGCGGCGGAGCGCCGACATGGCGGTGTTCGAGTGAATTGTCGCCACGCCTCCGGGATGACCGGTGTTCCACGCCTTCAACAGAGTCAACGCGGCACCGTCGCGGACTTCGCCGACGACAATCCTGTCGGGGCGCAGTCGCATCGTGCTCTTCAACAGTCGCGCCATGTCAACGGTATCGCTGGTATGTAGAAGAACGGCGTTCTCGGCCGAACAATGAATTTCGGCGGTGTCTTCGAGGATCACCAGACGGTCTTCGGGGGCGAATTTGACGATCTCATCGATCAACGCGTTCGCAAGCGTCGTTTTGCCAGAACCGGCGCCCCCGGATACGATGATGTTTAGCCTTTTGGAAATCGCTTTTCGGATCATCAAGGCGTGGTATCTCGTCAGCGCGCCTGAGCGCACATATTCTTCGAGCGGAATTGGGCGTGGGGCACGGCGGCGGATCGTAAAGGCTGGCTTGGCGACCGCTGGTGGTAAAAGGCCTTCGAAGCGGTGCCCACCTATCGGGAGCTCGCCGGAGATGATGGGTTGCTTCGTGTCTACCTGGGACTGAATGAAATGCGCCACAATTCCGATCACCGTTTCCGCCGCGACGGGCGACATTTCGCCGGCCGCCGCAACGCCGTGAGCGAGGCGCTCAATAAAGAGCTTTCCGTCCGGATTGAGCATTATTTCGATCACATCCACGTCTTCCAATGCGGCGCACAGCTTATGGCCGAGCGCGTCTTGAAGTTTGCAGACAAGCCGGTGGTGAGAGCGGAGCTGGTTCACGGATCTCTCCTTTTCCACTGCCCATCTGGCGAGATGAATTCAGAGTGGTAATTGGATGGGCGAAGCCGGAGGAATGTCTCGGCGTTCACCGGTAAGGTGCCCGCGACGGCTATTGTCTTGCCAATATTCTTGGGTTCGCCCAATCGTGACAGGCGCCATCCAACGCGTGCAAGGATCCGCTCAAATCGAAGATCGGTCACCGTGACGAGCTCCGTGTACCCATTTGCGATGCACCATTCGATGATGCCCGCGAACATGGTCAAAGTGGCCTCGTGGACGAGGCCCCCTCCGCGAAGATCGACCAAGGTCGTGTCCACGCAAAAACGGGAGCTTTCGATCATAGATGGATGGGCGTTTAGTTGTCCGTGTGTCAGCAGTGAGGAAAAGACATGCGTCACCATCGTTGGACCCATGGCTGGCAGGAGCCTAGCGCATCCTGCCACACGAGCGCTATCCGATACGGCGAGAATGTAAGTCGGCTGGAGAGCGTCGAAGGCGTCCGCTTCCCGGCCGTCAAGAACCCCGACCTCCCAACCCAATCGATCTGAAAACACCTGAGCTCGAAGTCGATGATGTGCTTCGAGAAGGTGCTGTGCGGGAAGCCCCTGTCTTGTCGATATCGCAACAACCTTCATGCTGATCTCCGTCGCTAAAATTTATCGACAAAGAGCAGCACGGATTAGAATGGCTGGGCAGTTGTAGAATCCTACAAGGTATTTCGGTGAGTCGCGCCGTTTTGCGTGAGGACGTGCTGATCTGATCCCGCGTGTTATCCCCTTAGTTGTAGGAATCATCAGCGAACAAATACGCAACGAACGTTGCGGTACGGAGCAGTAACAGATTGGATTCACAGGTGAAACGCCGATCGCGGCGTTAACCATAGGTCAAGGGGCGTCCCGCCTATTAACAGTTTATTAGCCGCATTTTCCTTGCCGGCCCGGGAGAATCGGACATAATAACGGTTCAGTGGCATTATCGGGCCGAAAACCGTTATCTGAAAGATTTCTGACAATGAACGCTAATTCGATGGCTTCGCTTAAGATGCCGATGCACTTTGAAGATCAAATCCTTGAACAGGGTGATTTGATTTCGAAAAAGCTGCACCTCCTTAGCGTACAGCGATTCCCGCCGAACGCGAAAAAGACATTGCGAAGCTTCTCGCTGGCAGAGGTCGCAACCTATGTCGGTGTATCGCAGAGCACATTGAAAAAGCTGCATCTGGAGGGAAAGGGCCCCTCCCCTCAAACCTCGTCCTCGGGTCGTCGCTCTTATACCGCCGAACAGATGTTGGAGCTTCGCCAATATCTGGATATGCACGGTCGATCCGACAACCGCATGTATGTTCCCCATCGGCGCGGCGGTGAAAAGCTGCAAGTGCTTGCCGTAGTCAACTTCAAGGGCGGCTCGGGGAAGACCACGACCGCCGCCCATTTGGCGCAGTACCTGGCATTGACGGGGCATCGCGTCCTTGCCGTAGACCTCGACCCTCAAGCATCCCTCTCGTCTCTGCACGGTTTCCAACCGGAGCTCGATCAGATCGCGTCGATCTACGACGCCATCCGCTATGATGGTGCGAGAAAGCCAATCTCGGAAATCATCCAGACCACCAATTTCCCTGGATTGGATATTGTCCCTGCAAACCTGGATTTGCAGGAGTATGAATATGACACGCCGCTCGCGATGTCTGATAAGTCATCCAATGAAGGCAAAACGTTTTTCACCCGTATATCGCGGGCTTTGGCTGAGGTCGACGATCGGTATGATGTCGTCGTCGTCGACTGTCCACCGCAGCTCGGATATTTGACGCTGACCGCACTGACCGCAGCGACAAGTGTTCTGATAACAATCCATCCGCAGATGCTGGACGTGATGTCGATGGGTCAGTTTCTTCTGATGCTTGGTGGAATTCTAAAGCCGATCCGTGCAGCCGGCGCGGAAGTGAACCTCTCCTGGTACAGGTACTTGATTACGCGCTACGAGCCAACCGATGTTCCGCAAGCCCAGATGGTCGGCTTTATGTCCACGATGTTCCACGAGTTCATACTGAAGAACCAGATGGTGAAGTCGACGGCGGTTTCGGATGCCGGGATTACCAAGCAAACTCTGTACGAAGTTGATCGCGCATCCATGAATAGAGGCACGTATGACCGTGCGATGGAATCGTTGGATGCAGTGAACGCTGAAATTGCCGGCCTCGTTCACGAATCGTGGGGGCGCCGATTTGTCGGCTGACAAAAACGGAGGTTTTATGCGGAAAAACAAACGGCTAACGGCTGTTCGGAGCAAATGAGATGGCACGAAAAAATCTGCTCGAGGGACTCGCTGACCTGCATGATGATAGCGGCGCGGCACCCGCATACCCCATGCGGGGCGCAGGAAAATCTCTCGTGCGTTCGCTGGACGAGTTGGCGAAGCAGGCTGATAAATTTCTCGAAGGCGAGGCAATTATCGAACTCGATCCGGCACAAATTGAAGGCTCTTTCGTGAAGGATCGGCTTTCAGACGACGACGGCGAGTATCAAGATCTGCTAGAGGCGATCCGGGTGCGTGGGCAGGATACGCCTATTCTCGTGCGGCCCCATACGAAGGTCGATGGTCTTTATCAGGTCGTGTTCGGCCATAGACGAGTAAGAGTAGCAAGAGACCTCGGCAGAAAAGTTCGGGCTGTTGTCAAGGCAATTGACGACCGTGCCCATGTCATTGCTCAAGGGCAAGAAAATTCCGCGCGTGCAAACCTCTCTTTTATCGAAAGGGCATTATTCGCCAAGCGCCTGGATGATCTTGGTTATGGCCGAGAGGTGATTTCCTTGGCATTGTCGGCGAATGCGGCTTCGATCTCGAAGATGATGACTGTTGCAGAGCGCATCTCGGCTGACGTGATAGAAAAAATCGGACCAGCTCCCGGTGTGGGCCGAGAGCGTTGGGTTGAGCTTTCACTTTTAGTCGGAAAATTCGCCAATGGTGGCAAAGTATCAGAAGTTTTGAGCACAGACGGTTTCGACGCATTGCCATCTGATGAGCGCTTTTCATCTCTGTACAAGGCGCTCAACACAACAGCGCGGCCTGTGAAGAAGGCGGAGGTTTCGACTCAAAAGGCGAAATGGCAGCCCCGTGACAAGGCGGTGCAGGCTGAAATCAAGAATACGGGCAAAGCTTTCTCGCTCTCGATGAAGGCGAAGAATGCTGGCCGTTTCGGAGAATATCTTTCCCGCAATTTGGATGCGCTCTATGAGCAATTCCTGAAGGAGGGAAGCAAAGGAGACTGAAGCCGCAAAAGAAAAAGGCCCCCAAACGACCAAGTCGTGGAAGCCCTTCTCGTATTCCCTAAGCAAGATCGAGAGTCGCATTTCCACGAATCGCTGTCAAGAGTCGTAACCGTCGATTTGGCGGGCGGATCTCTTTTGCCTCAATGAAGGTGAGAGAAAATGCAGACTGGAAATGTGACGACGCCCTTCGGGCGGCGGTCGATGTCGCTTGCCCAGGTAAAAGGGCAAATGAAGACGGCTGAGATGCGGCCGGGTAAGACGGCCGACAAATGGAAGATTTTTCGCGATGCCTCGGAGGCGAGAACAGTGCTCGGCGTTCAGGACCGCGCCCTTGCCATTCTTGATGCGCTCTTGACCTTCTATCCGGACAATGAGCTTTCGGAAGAGCGCGGCCTGGTGGTGTTCCCGTCAAATCAGCAACTTTCGGTTCGAGCGCATGGTATTGCTGGCACGACATTGCGCCGGCACCTTGCCGCACTCGTCGATGCTGGACTGATCCAGCGCAAAGACAGTGCTAATGGCAAACGATACGCCCGAAAGGACAATGGCGGCCAGATCGAAGATGCGTTCGGCTTCAGCCTCGCGCCGCTGCTTGCTCGCGCCGAAGAGCTTGCGCAGCTCGCCCAGCAGGTAGCGGCCGAGCGCCGGCACTTCCGTCGCACCAAGGAAGCCCTGACGATCTGCCGGCGAGACGTACGCAAGCTGCTGACGGCTGCGATAGAGGAGGGCGCTTCCGGCGATTGGGAAAAGCTGGAGGGCTACTACGTGCAGCTGCTAGCCCGTGTCCCCCGCTCCCCAACCCTCAAAGATATTGAATCCGTCCTCGACGAAATGCGGATGTTGCGTGAAGAGATCATCAATCACCTGGAATTTCAGGAAGATTCCCAAAAAACAGATAGCAATGATGTCCAAAATGGACGTCACATACAGAATTCAAAATCCGACTCCAGCAGTGAACTTGAACCACGCTCTGAAAAAGAGCCGGGGGCGAAATCGAGCCCAGATATCGGGCGGATGCGAGAGCCGATAAAGGCTTTTCCGCTTGGAATGGTGCTGCAGGCCTGCCCTGAGATTTCGAACTACGGGCCGGGCGGTGCGATCGGTAGTTGGCGCGATCTGATGTCGGCTGCGGTGGTCGTGCGATCGATGCTGGCCGTCAGTCCAAGTGCCTACCAGAATGCCTGCGAGGCATTGGGCGCCGAAAACGCCGCGGCAGTGATGGCCTGCATCCTCGAAAGGGCGGGGCACATCAACAACGCGGGCGGTTATTTGCGTGACCTCACCCGCAAAGCAGAACGCGGCGAGTTTTCGCTTGGGCCGATGTTGATGGCGTTGATGCGAACGAATGGTTCTCCAGGCCGGAGGGCATCGTGATCAAC
The DNA here is from genome assembly GCF_054114205.1 of Rhizobium sp. LEGMi-198b. Lineage (NCBI taxonomy): Bacteria > Pseudomonadati > Pseudomonadota > Alphaproteobacteria > Hyphomicrobiales > Rhizobiaceae > Rhizobium > Rhizobium sp. LEGMi-198b. The sequence continues at coordinate 355,078 of NZ_JBSYVH010000005.1, forward strand.
AAAAAGCACATACTCGTCAGACATTACAGCAGGCGAAATGCTCACTTGTGGTCTCCGGAGTTTCGCCGATAAACTGCCAATGTGATGGAGTCTCTGAAGAACATGCATATTCGAAGAGCCGTAATCACGGACGCGGAGGAGCTTTGCAGCCTTCTGAACGAAATCATCCGCGCCGGGGGACAACCGCACTCGAGACACCGCATTCTGCCACTGAGTTCGCCGAGTGGTTTATCGATGGCGAGTTTGCGCTTGCTTGTCATGTTGCTGAGCACGATCGGTTGCTCGTCGGCTTTCAGTCGTTGAGCCTATACGGCGATCCACCGAAGGGATTTGTCGACATTGCTACATTTGCACGCGCGAACCCAAACATATCCGGCGTCGGCAGCGCCCTATTTCCTGCAACGCGTGCAACAGCCGAAGAACTCGGGTTCGAATTCATCAATGCGACCATCCGTGCCGACAATTTAAGGCGTCTTGCCTATTACACCAAGATGGGTTTTGAGGATTATGACAGGCTCATAAAGGTTCCGCTCCTGGATGGGAGACCCGTCGACCGGGTCAAGAAGCGCTTCAAGTTGGGGCTGTGCCACATATGCTAAGGCCCACTTGAACTGATGATTTCAGCAAGTCGCAACTTAAGAGCAGGCGGCCGAAGGCGCTTTTGAGCGCGTTACCGCCGCTCCTGTCCAATGGCGTCAGAGCGGTCTCACGTTTTCCGCCTTTAGCTTGCCGGTCTTTCGATCTTGACCGAGATCGTAGGAAACGGACTGTCCTTCTCTGAGCAAATCGCCATATTGCAGAGCGGTGACGTGCACGAAAACGTCGCCTCCTCCGCTTTCCGGCGTGATGAAACCAAAGCCTTTATCGGCGTTGAAGAACTTTACCTTGCCAGTTGGCATAACAATCCTCGTGTCTTCGCAGTTTGGGCGGCGAACCAATGACCAGCCAACGCAAGAATCAAGCCAGTCCGCTTCCGGCGATTGTTACCGCACTCTCTTGATAGAGCGGACGAAAAGCCCCGCGCCCGAACCGTTGCTTCTATCGCTCCTGCTCCGGCAGTTTTAAGGTGTACCGCGTATGCCGGCGTTCGCCGGTGCCGTTCAATCGCTCCCTTCCCCACCATATCGTGAAGGTCTCGAGTAGACGCCGCTCGGGACGCCCCTATGATCGCGATGTAGTTTTCCGCGCTCAGCCGCCTTTGAAGCCCTCAATCCCTTCGCGGAACATGCGGGGAGATCACCTTGTCCTGGCGCTTGTTGAACTGGCCGCGGAACCGGTCATAGAACTTCGCTTGCGGATATAAAACGCGACGCGAGTGAGAGTCGTCTGCTGCGCATCGAGAATGGTTTGCGAGAAGTACACGAGCCATTCGGTTATATCGAGCTTGCGCTGATTTTTTTCGAGCTCTGCGTAATAGGCCTTGCGGCTCTTTTCGATCGTATATGCAAGCGAAATCAGGCTTGGCTGCCCGATGTTTTGCGCCAGCGACTTTCCCGCCAACGCGCGGCCGATCCTGCCGTTTCCATCTTCGAATGGATGGATGCTTTCGAAGTAAAGGTGACTTATCCCGGCACGCGTCAGAGCGGGGAGGGGACTTTCGCCCTCCAATCCGGATCTGTTGAACCAGGAGACATACCCATCCATTTCGGACTGTACCTGCCGGGAAGGCGGCGCATCGCGTCCTCGTGAGTCCGATAGCCACCGATCGTTGCGAGATGGCTGTTGCCTGCCATCAGCATCGAATGCCAATGAAAGAGGGTTTCGTGGTCGAGCGGTTTGGACCAGGTGTCGAAGAGGTGGATCATCATGTCGGCGATGCCACGTTCCTGAGGCCTGATCGCTCTGTTGTCGGCATCAAGGCCGAAGTCCCGACGCAGCGACGACTGCACGCTCAGCCGATCGAGCATCTCACCTTCGATCGCTGAGGTTTTCACAACCTCATTGCTCAAAAGCTCGATCCGCAGGGACTTGCCATCCTCTTCATTGAAGTGACGCATGGCCCCGATGACCTCTCCCGAGGACTTGAGAAACTGACGCTCCAGCGGTTCGAGGGGTTCACGATCTTAGCTGAAGTGCGGCCAGCCGGGTTGCGCCCAATCTCAGCGCATGAGTGGTAGCTCATGAGGATCACACACAGTGCAGCTTCCAGACGGCCGAGCCTAATGAGCGACTGTAATCAGCCTTCTGTTAACTAATTCGGTGGCTTGGTCTGCCGGCTGGTCGCGATCTTTCTTCAGCGCGGCGACTGCTCGGCCGCTTGTTCGGCCGTCACCCTATTTGTGAGCGGCCTTCTTCTATGAAGGCGTCTTCAATCACCGCAGACACCGCCGGTTATAATGTTTTTGCAAAGACATTATAACCGGCGGTGTCTGTTGCGGTCGTCAGCTCGAGGAGCCAATCCCCCTTGGCCGAACAGGTCGTGGCAAGCACGGATTGGAAGGAGATCTCCGCCCGGAAAGGAAGCTGGCGGGACAAAAAGCTCGGGCGCTCTTATGAACCAGCTACTTAAGAACGAACTAAGCCGAAGCGATGTGCCTCATCCAACAGCGCCCTGACGGAAGAGGGCTGCCACTTCCTATTGCCATGCGCCGGTCGTTCCCCCATTTGGTCCAGTTGCGCGGCAATGTCGCGCAGCGACAGACTGGGATCGGCGATGGTGATCGCGGCGACCAACTTCATCAAATGATCTTCGGGAGCGCGGCGCGGTGAGCGGGCCAGCACCTCTGGCTCTGCAAGCTTCTCACGAACCATCCGGTGAACAGCGCGTCGGAGCCGCTCGACGGTCCAGTCGTGGCCGCGGCGGTTAAGGACGCGCACGACATTGTCCCAGCTGTGCTGCGGGCGGAGCTGCCGCACGGTCGGGAGCCACGTCTGTGCCGACGAAATCAGTTCGTCGAGATAAAGTTTCTGGCGTGCTTTCGACACCGCCTTGATCGCCTCCGGTCGGCGCTCGCGCAGACCGGGGTTTCCGGGAACCTTCCCTCTGGCTTTCGCAGCCTTAATACCAGCTTTGGTTCGTTCGACGATCAGGGAGCGCTCAAGCTGGGCGACGGCGCCGAGCACCTGCAGGGAAAAGATACCCTGCGGCGTGGACGTGTCGACCGGATCGCGCAACGAGCGGAAATGAACTCCGCGCTTTTCGAGATCTTCGATCACGTGAAGCAGATGATTGACTGATCGTGCCAAGCGATCGAGACGAACGACGACTAGCACGTCGCCAGAAGTGAGATCCTTCAGCAACTTGGTGAGCACCGGACTTGCGCGAGATAAGCCGGATCCGTGCTCCTGATGAATGCGGTCGCAGCCGGCTGCGCGCAACTCATCGACCTGGGCGTCTTTGAGCTGATCGTCCGTTGAAACCCGTGCGTATCCGATCAGCCGTTGCGGCGCGGACGGGGAGCTGACGGTTGCTGTCTGTGGCATTAATTCTCGCCTTGTTTTTGTTTGGCGCTGTACAGATAATGAATGCTTGAGAAAATGTAGGTTTGCAAGCGTGTTTTGAGACCAAAATGGAGGACTATCCAGCGTGTTTTGTGATTTGGGATAGGCGCAGCTCCATCGCGACCCCTGAAAGGGCGTCAGCGGGCTTCCATGGCGGAAATCGCGTGAAATAGGTTGTTTCGGAAGGGGTCTGCTCCGGCCCCGGCGTTTTGGCAGGTTCTGACGCAGAGTAACGGTCGGGGAGAGACAGCGGTGCGGCCGATTCGGCGAGCTACATTCCACTCATCAGACAGATGGGTCCACCGAACCTGGGTGAACACGCCGCTATAATGCTCGGCGCGAACATCCTCCTGTCCGAGAGGCGATGCGTGGGCATGGATTGCTCGCACTGGATGTGCTTAGCTCTCGGTCAACAGCTGACTCCAGGTCGAGATAGATCGACGGAGGTCGGCTATCAAGAGTGCCAATGTCGTTTTACCGACCTGACGCGGGCCGATGAGTGCGACAGCCGGGCTGGTGTCTAGCAGTTCGTTCAGTCGGATGATATTCGACGGTCGATCATCCTTGCATTTGTGGAGTTTAATTCCAGAATTGCAAGGGAAAATTCCGTGTGGCTTCTCGGGAAGACCTCGATGCCCCAGTTACATCACCAATCGCGCCGCGACCGTTCTTCCGCTCGGCGCTATTGTAATAGCTCGCGGCCTGGGCCACGGACTTATGCAGCGATTGCTGCATCGCTTCGGGCAAGGGTATGGCCACGATTGGCGGCCTCAGTCAGATAAGCCGGAGCGTAATCCGTGCGCCAAAAACGCCTCCGGATCCAGGCCAGCGAGCCTGCAATGGGTCTTGAGGATTAGACTGCCCGATTGCGGCGTCAGCGCGCGCCGCTCGACGTTGCCCATTGATCGATGCGTCGGAACAACGGTCCGCTGTCGATCTAGCTGATGTCAGCTACTGTTTAAGTGCGGTGACCGGCCGGCCGATCAGGGCGAAATGCATGTCATCGTCGGCCGCCATCGTCTTGGTCCGACCGAGTTGGATTGCCAGGCAGGGAAGTTCGCATCGGCTGGATTGGTCCTTACCGGTTCCTCCTGGAGGGCGTGGCGAGGCTGTGCTCTTTGGCGACCTCGGTTTTGCGGGACCGCGCTTGAGCCGGCGTGGCGCGATTCCCCATGATTTTCCGGATTAGCAGAACATGAAATCGGACGCGGTCAGACCCAGGCCGGCCAAGTGGAGCAAACTCTGCACGTTAGCCAAATGCGCGAAGTCATCCACCTGATTGTCGGAGGTAACATAACCCAGCTCCGCCGTCATGGTGTTGTAATTAAAATAGGCAACGATATCGCCTGCAGCTTCGCCGGAGATATCCCTGGCTGCGGCTGAACCATCGGCGAAACCGTGATCGGTGATCACGACGACGTGCTCGCCGTGCGCGCCGTTGGCGGGGCCGCTATAGAACGTGTCCACCTGATCGCCGCGCGTCGCATGATTGACGAAATTCGCCGCAAGACCATCGCTGCCAAAGCCCACCGCGTCGAAGGTGAAAGTATCTTGCACTGGGTCAAAATCAACAATGCTGGTGTGGTCCGATTTTGGCTCGTAATTTTGATCGTATCCCGCCATGGGATTGTGGAACTGGAATACAAAGGTGTCGTGGTCGGCACCACCGGTCAGAGAGTCCCTGCCGTCGCCCACGAAAAGGACGTCATCGCCGGGGCCGCCGTAGAGCTTGTCGTTGTCCTCACCGAGGAGGGCCGGAGCGAGGATGCGCGGTTTGTCGAGGCCATTGTCGCCGTAGAGGTAGTCATTACCCTCGTCGCCAAAGACGTGGTCATTGCCCACACCACCGAAGACTCGGTCATTGCCCTCGCCGGCCGAGATGGAATCGCTGCCGGGACCACCGTCGATCCAGTCATCTCCCGTGGGATCGACTATTATATCGTCACCATTGCTGCCAAAGAGACTGTTGCTACCGGGGCCACCCAGAATTGTTTTTTCCATCGCCAATCCTCCTTGTGAAACAAGCCCCACTAGCCTCAGTCATATGCCTTATCGGCCAACTGAGGTAATTGATTGTTTGAATAGAGCACATCGCCAAAACGGATGCATACACGTGCGGTGCGCCGCAAATGGATCTGAACTCTGGAGGTAATCATCCAGATCGTGCTCAAGTGTATGATGGCAGGGCATTTCATCCGGCTAGCCGGTTCATGTTTGGGCGAGCGGTTGAGTTCGGACTGGATCGCTGCGTTTGCTTTCGTTCTCCGGCGCGTGTCAAGCCGCCAGCCTCTTTATGTCAGAAGCAGCATCACCAGTCTCGTTGGGCTGAACGGAAGCGGTAAAAAGGCTGGCTTTGCGGGCCATCAAACGCCTTGGCAGTGCCCGAGACCGGTGATTAAACTTGCGGCCCGCCAAGACTAGCGTTCAGATGACAAGCCGTGCCGCCCGGCCATTCTTCCGCTCGGCGTTGTTGTAATAGCTTGCTGCCTGCGTCACCGACTTATGCAGCGATTGCTGCATCGCCTCCGGTAGGGATACACCGCGATTGGCAGCTTCGGTCAGATAGCCGGAGCGTAACCCGTGCGCCGAAAACGCCTCAGGATCCAGGCCGGCCTGCTTGCAGCGGGTTTTGAGGATCAGATTGACCGATTGCGGCGTCAGCGCGCGCCGGTCGATATTGCCCCACTGATCGATGCGCCGGAACAGCGGTCCGCTGTCGGTCTTGGCCGCGGTAAGCCACTGTTTCAGCGCCATGACCGGCCGGCCGATCAGCACGACGTGGGCGTCGTCATCGGCGGTCGTCGTCTTGGTGCGGCCGAGATTGATGGTGAGGCACGGAAGAAGAGGGGAGTCCTTATCGGCCGGGTTCTGGTTCACGGGTTCTTCGTCGACGAGATCCTCGACCCGCAGTCCTGCCACTTCCGAGCGCCGGCGGCCGCCGGAGGCGAAGGCGGTCAGCAATAGCGCCCGATCACGGAGATCGACCGGGCGATCGCCGGCACAGGTGGAAAGCAACTTTGTCAGCACATCGCCGGTGACGGCTTTTTTGCTCTTGCGGCGACGTTGTCGCGGTGCGGCCCGAACCGCCAGCCGCAAGGCAGACTTCAGCGAAGGCGCGGAGAACGCTCCCGTCAGCCCGCGCCAGCGCGTCAGGATCGACCAGGAGGTCAGGCGACGCCGCACGGTATCGGGGGCATGCGGACCGTCGACGCGCAACAAATCCTGGGCACGCAATCCCGCCTCGACCTCGACCGGCATGCCGTGATCGGGGTTTTCTGCCCGTTCGACGGGATCCCAGAGATGATGGGCAACGAATTTCAGCAGGAGACTTTGCGGCGCCGGCCAGGGCAGGGGGGAACCGGTGGCAAGCTGGCACCAAGCCTCGAGGTAGCCGAGGTCGGAGGCGAGCGCCCGCAATGTATTGTCGCCCATGCCTTGCTTGGCTAGATGTTTTAACGTGGCAACGTCTTCATCGGTGAGCAATGCTGCCAGTTGGTCGCGCCGATCGAACGGAAGAATAGCATCGAGAGCGTCAAGCGCCTCGGCGCGCGCGACCCGCGCTTCGTCCGAGGATGCCGTTGGGGCGGATTTTAGCACACGCATTGTGTTCGCTTTCGTCTTGCGGGATTTCCGGGAAATCCGTATATTACGGAAAAAGGAGAATAGGCATGACAGCGACGGTCACCGCCGCGGCGGTTTCGAAAAATTTCGGCGCCTTTCAAGATGCCGCGGTTCGCGAGCCGGTGATCATTACCAAGAACGGCCGGCCCCGTACGGTGCTGATTGCCTATGAGGACTATCTTCGGCTGATGCGGCGCGAGCGTCGCGTCGACCTGACGACGGCGCTTGGCGACGCGGACATTATCGCGGTCGAAACATCCGAAATGGACCCGGGTCTCGATCATCTCAATGCCGAACTGCTGACGGACAAGAATGCTGCCGACTGAACCGAAGGTCGGCTGGGTCTTCCGTTATTCCTATCTCTGGCACCGTCACCACCTCGAGGGACGGGAGGAGGGCGACAAGGATCGGCCGAGCTTGGTGCTGGCGATCGTGGCCGCGCTTGATGACGGAGCGCCGGTGGTGCGCGTCTTGCCGATCAGCCATTCGCCGCCAAGTAATCCGGATGATGCTATCGAGATCCCGCCGGCCACCAAGCGGCGCCTTGGCCTCGACGACGAACGCTCGTGGATCGTTTTGACCGAAAGCAACCGCTTTGTCTGGCCAGGCCCCGATATTCGTCCGCTCGACCGCGAAAGCGGCTATTACGGGCCATTGCCGCCGGCGCTGTTTGCCGCGGTCAAGCAGCGTTTTGTGGCGCTTGCCCGCGGGCAGGGTCATCGTTCCACGAGCCGCAGCGACTGATGTGGCGGCAGCCATCGTCGCGCCGGTGCGGTGTTCTACCGTTTTTTGGGGCATTGGAACCGCTTTTCCATCGCATTCAGTTTCGTACGGGCCTGAGAATTGGCACGAGTTTAGGTGAATTTGCTTCGACTTTACCGATTTTGCAGGCTCAAATCCATCATTATCGATACTTGATCCTTATCGGAAGTTAGAGCGTCAACTAGCAGTCATACTCAGTGTGGAACACTAACTTTTCAATAGAGTTCGTTTAGCAAATCATTTACCATGATTTCAATGTCTTACGATTTCGGAAAGTTGCCAATATCGACTCTGATTGGCCCGGCTTTTGTGGCTTTTACTTACCGATTTCAATTGAAGTCCTGAGGTAAAAATCCAGCATCCAAATTTCACCTAACGACTTCACGCTGAGGAGGGGAGGGGCCACTCAAAGGCCCGATGCTTTGGTGAGATTGACCCGAAAACGGTCACGCCGGCGCTGATATTTGCGGGTCATTTCCGCACTGGCATGGCCAAGCTGTTTCTGGACATAGCGCTCGTCGATCTCGGCCGAGGAGGCGAGGCCGGCGCGCAGCGAATGGCCCGAGAATTTTTCGGCGCGCTCAGCCTCGCTGAGGTCGCTCCTGACGCCGGCGGCCAATGCCGCTTTCTTGACGAGACGCGCCACCTCCCGGTCGTTCAATCGATCCGGTCCAACATCTTTTCCTTGGCCGCGGACACGGCGGAAGAGGGGACCTTTTGCAATCCGGGCAAATTTGATCCAGGTCCCGAGAGCGACGACCGGGCAGGTGGCGTCCGAGGAGCCGCGGCCGATCTCGACCTCGCGCCAGCCGGTTTTTCCGCGCAGCCAAACGACCATGCCCTTGTCGAGAATCTCGACCCAGCCGCGGCCGTCTTCCGTCTGGTCGCGGCCGCAATCCAGCCCGACGATCTCCGAGCGGCGCAAACCGCCGGCGAAACCGACCAACAGCATCGCCCGATCCCTCAAGCCGCGCAGGGTTCCCCTGTCGAGCGTTTCGAGCATGGCAATCAGGTGCTCGGGTAGCACGGCTTCCTTCTGCCGGGGCGGGGCGGCGTGGGTGTTGCGGATGCCGGCGAGCACCGTGGCGATATGGCGGTCCTTGCGGTCCAACGACATGCCACGCTGGACGCAATTCCAGCCAATCGCGGACAGACGGCGTTCGATGGTGGAGACGGTGTTCGGCTTCATGCCGCGCTCGGCCGTCCCCGAAGCACAGGCGGTAATATAGAGGCCGACCGTCTGCGGGTGCGGGGGAAGAGCTGCCAACCCGGACCGCCGGCACCAGGCGGAAAAATGTTTCCAGTCGGCGGCATAGGCGCGTCTGGTATTGGCGGAACTGGCTGCCTCGACATAAATGCGGGCGCGGTCGGTCAGATCCCGCAGATGTGCGGGCAGGCCCGGCGCCGACGGGGCAGGGGAGGGGATGCTATTCGGGAGATCGTCAACGGCATCCGGGTCGCTCGTCATTATGCGGCCTCTATATCGGTTTGGGCAAAATCGCCGCCGATAAACAGCAGTGGCTCGTCGGCGCGTTTTGCCAAGGCGTAGGAAAAACAGTCGGCAAAATTCAAACTTGCCGGATGACGACCCTTGCCGTAAGCGAGCCAGGCCTGGGATGCCAGATCCACCAGATCGGCATCGACTGCAATAATCTGGGCCTCGATTTTTTTGAGCCACAAATCGATTTCGGCCAGTGCATGTTCGCCGCGGCGGCTGACCAGCACCATGCGCGCTTCCAGCACGCAGGTGGCGGGCACCAGCCGGATCGGATCGGCAACCAGCGCCTTTTCCAGTCTCAGTGCGTCCGGTTCATTGCGCAGGATGGCGACGATGGCGGAGGTATCGATGACCATCAGTTGGGAATTCCGTGTTCGTCGTAGCCGATAATGTCCTCGTCGCTGCGGTTGTCCAGTTCCGGCAGCCGGCCAACCCGCTCGCGGATGGCCCGCAGGTCGCCGAGCAGACGCTCTTGGGAGACGTCGCCGTAACCGAGGCGATGCAAGCGTTCGCTGAGCGCCTGATGAATGGCGGCGGTTTTGCTGATGCCCTGGCGGCGGGCGAGCTCGTCGGCGAGCGCGACGGTGGCCGGGTTTTTGATGTTCAGGGACACGAGAATCTCCAAAAATCTACCTTTTGTTGATTTTCTACCATTGTTCTGGATCTGTGTCAAATACGCCCGATAAGGCAAGATTATTGGACATAAAACACCAATGACAAGCTGTGCGGTTTTGCGGGAAATCGATAGCACAAACCGCGCGCGTCGATTATGATCCACCGCATGGATTCGCGCCTCCGCTCCCCGCTTGCCGCCCCGATCGCGCCGGCGACCGTGCCGTCCCTGCCGGCCTGGGCGACCGCGCGCCAGCACGATCTGGGCGAGGCGGACGCCGCCTTTGCCGCCGGTATCGCCTTGAAATCGCTCGACGATCTGGTGCGCACCGAACCCGCCTGGGCCGGCTGCTGGCGCCAGCGGCTGGCGCTGAGATGCGCGCAAGCCGCTGTGCAGCTGGTCGGCCGCAATGAGGGCGAAAAAGCCTTGCGTGACGCGGTGCTGCTGACCGCGCCCGGCGACGATCCGGGGCCGGCCGGCGCGATGGTTTTGGCCTTCAACAAGCTTGCGGCGAAGAAGCGGCCGATCGGCACAAAGGTTCTGCAGGAAGTGGCGGCACTGATCGGGTTGCGAAATGAGGGCCTGAGCGAGCTCGCCGATCTCTTCGACGCCGCGCTGCAATCCGGCCGTGCGGTGCCCTTTGCCGTCGCCGACCTGGTCGCCAGCATCTCTGCGGCGCGGCCCGACGCTGAAATCCTCGCCTGGTGGCTGGCCGATCGGCTGCTGGCGGAGAAACTCGGCTGGGCGTCTGGCGTGCCGCTGACGATGGGCGAGCGTTATGGCGCGGCGTTCAAGACGATCGGCGGTCGGGGACGCGTGCGGCCCGGCGAGCCCGGCTTTGCGCGGGCGGTGTGCCTGGCGCTCGTGTCAGGTACGACCGAAGCACTACGGCAGGCGAATGAGATCGGCCGCCGCGCTGAAACATTGCTGGCGACGGCGCCAAAAGTGCGGACCAAAGGCGCCGGCGTCGTCATCCAGAAACTACTCGACGAGGATGCAGTGCCGGCCGCCGCGCCCGGCAGCCATCTCTCCCGCTGGGCGGCGACGCGGCTGTTCGAGCGGCTCGAAAGTTTTGGCGCGATGCGCGAACTCTCCGGCCGGACCTCGTTCCGGATTTTTGGACTGTGACGATGGCGGGATCGAGCGCAATAAAAGCCAGGGGTCGACGGGACAAGGATCGGCAACACGATGTGTTGCTCGATCGCGAGCTCGAGGATCTGCCGGCGGAACTGCGCTGGCGGGAATGGATGCTGCGGGTCGAGGCGGTGATTTTTGCCGCCAACGAGCCGGTCAGCCGAGAGATTTTGGCGCGTGTGGTCGGTCAATCCTGCAGCATCGAGCTTTTGATCGACGACCTCAGGGAGGAATTGCGCGACAGGCCTTACGATCTCGTCGCGGTGGCCGGCGGCTGGCAGCATCGGAGCCGTTCGGCTTACGCGTCCGCCATCCGCGCCTCGCAGGCGCCGACGCGTGGCCCGGCGGTGTCGCTCTCCGAAAACGAGGCTGCGGTGCTGGCGGCGATCGCCTACATGCAGCCGGTGACCCGCGGCGAACTGTCCAACATGTTCGGCAAGGAGGTGAGCCGCGACACGATCGCCAGCCTGCGCGACGCCGGATTCCTCGGCTCCGGACCGCGTAGCCCGACACCCGGTGCACCCTACACCTATGTGACGACCAAGCATTTCCTCTCGGCGTTCGGTCTCGAGACACTACGCGAGTTGCCCGATCTCGAGCGGCTGGAGGACGCCGGGCTGCTCAGCCGCCAGGCGCTCGAGGGGGATGCACTGGAGGTGCATGAGAGCGAAGTATCGGAGGATGATTGAGAGCGGGGTTCATCCAAGTGTTTCGGCCTGTCTCATGCGTTCGATTGACGACGTCGACCACGCTCCATCACACGCGCATAAGCTCCGAGCAGGGCTGCCACTTCCACGGGCTTTGGCTGGACGATCGTCTTAGCCTGGAGTTTCCGGAGTTCTCTTCGTTTCGCGAGGCAATCCGCAAAACGCTCGATGAGCCTCCTGTGGCTTTTCGCCGCCAGGATCAGAAGTCGCCACTGCGCGGCTGTCGTTTCGTCGCCGGCCGTCAGCCAGTCGTCGTCTGGTCGGTTTGCGGCCCACGCAATGCAGCGCGCCCGTGCCGCCGTTGACAGGCTGGTCAGGGTCATTGTCGAATAGATGCCATCGGGCAGGTTCAAAAGACGTCGAATGAGCGAACGGCTGGATGGCGAATCTCTCATCCCTTCCAGTCGACAGATGTCGTCAATGCAGCGATCGAGCTGTCTTGCCGCTGGACTGATACCAATTCTCGATGCGCGACGCAGGTCGTAGCCACAGCGGGCACAGTAATGTTGCGGCACCAGTTCGGCCTGGTCGAAGACAGCAATGCAGCTTTGGCAGGACGGACATCGGTCACGCAATCGACAGCTATGCTTCGGACATGAAACCCGGGTCGCCAGTCGCCATCTCCGCCGAAAATATGGCTGCGCATCCTCGGCGAGACAGTAAGAACAAAACTGCAGCCAGGTTGAATCCGTACGATGCCCGCTGTTGCGAAGCGGTAGCAACAGCTGCCTCGGCAGGGCGTGCGGCAACATCATCGCCGCGAGCTCGTCGGGCGCGATACCGGTGTTGGCGCTCAGCAGCTTTGCGATGTCACTCGGGAGCCTGAAATCAAGGGCTGGCGACCACCTCACCGAATTGCGCCGGAGCACGCGAGCGAAGGCTCGCGGCGCAACACCATTGGCATGTGCAAGACGGTGTAGCCAGCTGGACAGCAACTCATCTGCCTGGGGCACGACGGTGACAGGCCAGCGGTCGGAAACCACGTCACGATAGCGTTCACGGATGCTGATCGTCGGTGCAGACGCGTCGATCATCGTCATAGAAGGCTCTCGCGTAGAGCCGAGTTGCGCCGCTTAGAAACCGGCACGTAGCGCAGTTCGTCGATGCTGGCTTTGCTGATGCGTTCGGTTCCGGATCTGATCGCCGCAATAGCTGCCTTGGTGACGATGGTGACGATCTCGCCGATCAAGCCCTCCGATAGGCCGAATATCCGGCGCGCCAGCGGCTCGTTCGACAAATCCGAGGTTTTGGCGAGCGGCAATGCGGCCTCGAGACTGTCGAGCAGCATGAGATAGTTTTCGTCATACTGCCAGCGCGGGACGGCGACCAGGTCGAAGCGGCTCGCCATCTCGCTGGTGGCGTTGATGAAATCGCAGACCGCCACCTCACCGATCAGCACCGGCGAGATGTCGTACTGGCGGCCGATCCGCCGCAGGAAGGCAAAGACGGCTTCGACGTCGCGGGCACGGCCCCGCAGCGCATTGTGGAACTCGTCGAGAATCAGCACCTTCGGTTTGAGGCTCGCCAGCAAGTGGTCGAGTTGCTCCGCCTTGCGACCGACATCCCACATATCGCCGCCGGGAGCGCGCAGCGCCTGCAGAATGCTGGCATAGAAATGGCCGAGGCCGGCGCCTTCGCGTGTCTGGACCATCCAAACTTTTTGCGCGGGCGCGGTTCTCAGGTGCTCGACCGCGAACCGCTCGGCGATCATCGTCTTGCCGTTGGCGTAGGGGCCGACCAACATCAGCCCCTGGGTTCGCAAAGACGGAGGTCGTTCCAGGAGCTCGGCCAGCCGCCGATGGCTGTCCTGGGCTACATGATGCCCGATCCAACGGGGTGCGCGGATATAGGCGATTCTTTCCGCCTGATCACGGCAGAGATATGGCCGGACATGTTCGAGCAAATGATCCGACATGGCTACCAATCCTCCACCGGCAGCCGGCTCTTCCGGCGCGGCGGATGCTCCACCGGTAGAGGCACCGGCGGCTGCATGCCCGCATAAGGCTTTCCCGCCGTGGCGGCATGTGCGCTGCGGACAGCGTCGCGCAACTGGCGCTTGGAAGCCTTTGCGGTTTCCGCGATGGCTGCGATCTCGCGACGGACCGCTACCTTCTCGACGTTTGAGCGTTGATTGGTTGTGCGCCGCCGGGCGCGCTCTGCCTCGTGTTCCCACAACGTCAACGGCATCAACTGGCCATCGCGTCGCTCGACCGGCCGGAATAATCGCGTCTCGGGGTCGCGGATGTAGACATGACTGATATCGCGAGGATCGTATCGCACCTCCAGCTTTTCGAGCCGGTCACGCTCCGGAACGAGGACGCCCAGCCACGGCGAATAATAATGCAAGGCGAACAAGCTGATTCCTTGCGGCGACAACTGCCTTTCCGCCCTCGGCAGGAACGACAACAGCACGCGCTGCGGATCGTCGCCAAAATCCGGCAGTTCTGTGCTGTTGCGTTGCCATTCGCTCAGCGGCACTTTCAGGGTCTTGGAATTTTCCTGCAGGTTGTGATCGATCACGGCCAGCGCAACGCAGCGCTCCAGATCGGCGAAGCTCAGGCAGGCGCGCCGCTCGGACGGATATTCGTCGCGGTGGGCGACTGAACGCCCCGAAGAGCCCGGGTAGGTGGAGAGCACCCCGTTGACTTTGCCCAATAGCCGTTCAACCACGCCGCCGTGGTGGACCCGGCCACGATCCCGGGGCCGGATACGAATGCCGTAATCATCACAGCCTTGTTGGAACGCATGCCCCTTGAACTCCTTCGCCGAGTCCGTGACCAGCAGCCTCGGTCGACCGAACATCGGCCAGGCGTGATTGAGATTGCGCGCAGCAAGCCATGCGTCTTTCGGACACATGGCTTGGGCGAGGCATAGCGCAACAGACAGCACCGACGGCTTCTCCAGGGTGAGGCAGAAGCCGAGAATGGATCGTGTCGCCACGTCGGTGATGACCGTCAAATAGGGGCGGCCTATGAACACACCAGCCCCGTCGACAACCTCCACGAAATTGATATCGGTCGGCGTATGGTCGATTTGGCAGACGGCGAGCCGGTGCGACGCGTGGATATAGCCGGGCCGCGGCTTTAGCCGCAGCAAGTGCTTCGGATTGGCCGATCGCTTCTTCGCGATCTCTTCAGGCGAAAACAACGCCGGAATGCGTCGAGCGACCGTCACATAGGACGGCACGACAAGAGCGGCTTCCTCGCACCGTGCGCGGATCTCGTCGACCACGGGAGCAAGGGCGGTCGGCTCGAGCGTCAGCCACTTCTCGCGAAGTGTAGCCGCAATGATCTCCTCGACCTGTTCCGGCAACCGCTTGCGCCGACTGCTCGCGGTGCGAGGAAGTAAGGCGGTCACCGTGCGATCGGCGCGGTAACGCGCAAGGAGATTGTAAATCTGCCGTGTGGTCAGCCGCAGTTCGGCCGCCGCGCGTGCAACGGCAGCCTGTCTCGGGCCACCGTCATCGAGGACCTTGTCCAATTCGCCGGCGACGCGCCTCGCCATCGACCAATGCTCGTCTGAAATTGGACGCGCCGAGGGCAAGGTTTGGTCGGGTAATCGCTTTGGCAAGGGTGCTTCATTGAAATCGTTAGCGGAAAATCGACGCCGATTTAACGCCTAAACCTCACGGGCGTATGACATTTTCCGATTTGAAATGTGAAAGTAAAAGCCACACCCGTTCACCGGTTGGGGCCGGGTGGATCGAGCGGCAGAATTTCGCCGACGCCTGCGCCTCGCTGTGGATTGACGGCGAACTCGTCCATCTCGAAGACCTCGTCCTCCACGACGCCACTCGCGACATCCGCACACCCACCCACGAACTCACCATCGCCCGCGACGTCCTTCGCACCCGCCGGCGCATTGTTGGCCAGTCGCCGGATTGGGCGCTGTCCGCGGAAGGTATCCGGATTTTGCGACAAACGTCGGACATCAACCCTGTCGGAGCCGAAGGAGTGGAGCCGGCCGGCATCATGCGACCTGCGCCCGCCGTCGATCCGGAAGGGGAGGGGGAGGATGTCGATGATGCGGAGCAACTGCCCGGCGTCGACTATGCTGCCATCGATGCAGTGCTTGCCCGATCGGAGGCTGCGATCGAGAGTGCCAAACGGCCCGGCCGTGGCAGCGTTCAAGAAAAAGATCCGATGATCTACGATCTCGACTGGGACGAGGATGCCCGGCTCGACGAATGGCGGGCGGTGATGCGTCAGGCCGAAAACCTGCCGGCAATGCTGCAGGCGATCGTCGCCCTCGATGCCTGGAACGAGCTTGCTGTCTTGCAGCACGCGCCCTGGCTCGGCCGGCTGCTGGCCGCGTCGATATTGCGCCAGGCCGGCATCACCTCCGGCGCCCATCTCGCGGCCATCAATCTCGGCCTGAAAACCATTCCGATCGATCGGCGTCGGCATCGAGACCGGGAGGTCCGGCTATTGGCCATCGCCCATGGGCTTTTGGCGGCCGCCGAGATCGGTCTGAAAGAGCATGACCGGCTGGCGCTGGCCCGCACACTCATGGACCGGAAGCTGGAGGGGCGCCGCACCTCGTCGAAACTACCGGAGCTGGTCGAGCTCGTGATGGCAAAGCCCTTGGTGTCGGCCGGGATGGTAGCGAAGACGCTCGACGTCACGCCGCAGGCGGCGCGGCGGATCGTTTTGGAGCTGGGCCTGCGCGAGATGACCGGGAGGGGGAGGTTTCGCGCATGGGGACTTATGTAGCTAGCCTGTCGGCAATTGCGCGCGGCGCCGTGCCCAGGATTTCAGTCGTCGGAATTAGAAAAGTTCGCTGTGTTAAAGGAGCAAGGGTTCCGCAGACTGTTGGCGCTGACCGCGGCGTGCGAAAAGCTGCTTGTAGGCCGGCAGACAGGTACAGTATTCGGCATTTTCGATGCCAATAATGTCGACAACATGGGACGTGCTTTCTGGAGGAATGCGCATTCGACCATCGCGCAGTGCTCGGAAAAGGGCCTCCCTATGGCCCTCCGCCCCCAGGCTCTCAGCAGTGGTCGGATGGAGGACGAGATCGAGGGACCATGCAGGTTCAACACCCATGATGGTATTGGCGCGAGTTCGGCCGCGTTTCTCGTCTATTACCGGATAGAGTCCTCTTGCGCTGGCGAGCGTGATTGTCGCCGCCTCTCCGTCATCGAGTGAAGGCGATACTGAAGTGAGCTCGAAAAACATCTCGAATTCCTGATCCGACAGATCAACTAACGTGACGTGTCCAGCTGCAGAAAGCGCTCGCAAAAATGCCTCTTCGCCGTTGCGACGGCTCGTCTCGTTTTCAAGCTCGCCAGCTACAATGTTCGCGACGACGATCGGATTGGGAATCGAAGTGAGAATATCGACCCCGCACCTGGAGGCATGCAGGTTGATGAGCACGCTCGTATCAAGAACCAAAGGGACGGTGTCGTCACTCAGGGAATTTGAGTAGGTCATCCGTCTCTTTATCCTCAAGCTCGATTTCATCGACGATCTCGCGCAGCTGCAGCCTGGTGATTTTCAGGAGTTCAGCGAGCTGTCCCTCAGACATTAGCTCCCGCTTCCAAGCCGCATGTGCCATCAAACTCATTCGTTGCGAGACCAACCGATCTGCATCAGCCTTTCCGGCGTCGCGTCTATCTGCAGCGCTCCCAAGCACTTCTCGTGCCTGCTCGTCCGTTATACCTCCATTATCTTCGAACCAGGACCACGTTCCCTTCTTCACAAGCCCCAGTTCCTCCAAACGCAGAACACAGGCTTGGCGGGAAATCCCATATTGGTCAGCAAGAAGAATGACGAGGCGACGCGTCGTCTTTCCAGTAATCTCCTTCAGCTCTCGAAAGCTCTCGCCAAAACTTTCCGCCGGTGCAACGAATGCGCGACCGAAGGCATTTGCGTAACGCTCGTCCCGTGACAGAAATTTTTCGTCATCTTCAAGGACCTCAGGCATTTGCCGCGTCCCATAGAAATGCCCCGTTTCGTGTGCCACGGTCTGGACCCGGCGAGGCAGTGGATGGTTTGCGTTCAGAAGAATGCAAGCGCCAACGTTATCATCGTAAGTGAACAGACCCGCTACCCGTGACCGTGAAGAAAGGCGCCGCTGGTAAAGGCGAATGCCAAGCCCCTGCTCCACGATTGAAAAGATATCTGCGATCGGGCCTGATCCTAGACCGAGCCAGTCTCGAAGCTCTTTCGCATGGGCTTCCCCCAAGGCGACTGCGTCACCCTCGTTGAGTCCCCGTTCCGGAGGATAGTTACGGCGGCGCTGTATACCGAGAATGTTTTCGAGCTCCACGTCTGCTTTGATCAGGTCGTTGAGCAGCCGTATTGCTTCTAGCGTATGTTCGTCTTCCGTCTCTCGCAGCTTGCGGAACCGCGGCATCAGGTCCGTATGGACGGCCTCGCGTCGCAGCAGTGCATTTACCGACACGCCGTAGTGGCGAGCCAAGCTCTGAATCTCTTGGATGCGAACGCGCCTTACGCCCTTCTCGATAGAGACCAGCGTCGGTCGAGAGACGCCGATGAACTGCGCAGCGTCATCTTGGCGAACGTCGGCGTTCTCGCGGGCAATCCTGAGCCGGCGACCGATTTCTTGCGCGCTCAGCTCATTTAGAACGGTCATAGCGGCCTCCGTCCATCCAGCTGTTCAAGAAGCTTTTTTCACCTTGTGCGGACAAGAATGCCCGCCATTCTCTGGCATGCGTCATCAACATTATTCTCAAGTTTCGAAGGGTCTGCTCATAGGCCTCACCAGTTGCGGCCGCAACCTGCGACGCAAATGGCCGTAACACTGCATCGGGCAATTCAGACATTGCGGCGAGGTGGTCCAGGTGGCGAGCTCCTACGCTTCCATATTCAATCATGATGTCACGATCGGCCTTGTCCGTAATGCGAGCGAGCGCCGTTTCAACGTCTGCAGAAGAAAGATCCGAGACAACATAGGTGTCACTCGGCTCTACGACTTCTGCCGCGTGAAGGCTCATTCGACGCAAGAGGCAGGCAGCGCAGAGACCGCATTGCCGCCGGTGCTCGGCATTGACGATCCTGCGCGTCTGCCAGCACGAACGGGTGTTGATCAAATGCTGATGTTTCCTGCCCGCCAGACCAAGGAACGCCTTCATCGTGTCACCTTTGGTCGACCATAGGCGTGGCTGTTCAAACTTTATGCTGCAGTCGAGCAAAGCCCGCGTGAACCGCTCCATCTTTCTGAAGAACGCCGGAAAATTCCGGTAATCAGTGTAGATATTATAAAGGGGTACGAGCACCGGTCCGAGTGCGCCTTGCCCGCTTTCGGGCACGATAATCCTGCTGATATTGGAAAGATGCGAGGCAATCGTCGCCATTGCCGCGAACTGGAAACCGCGAGATCGGAAGCTACTCTCTTTGCCCTTGAAGCCCTTCACCCGGAACGGAATCTGAGTGAAGTGGCTGTCGCCATCCATCCGGCGCTGCTTGGTGCTGGCAACGCGGATACACAAGGCCTCGGAGGGCCGGCCGCTCAGCGCGGAAACCGCACGCGAATCCAATCCGTTGCTATAGGCGATAGCGAAAGTCTTCGGCTGGTCAAACATAAGCGGTACCTGCCGCCAACCTATCGGAGACGCGTTGGCGGCTTTGACAAAAGTGAAACGCCAGCTGTCGCCGGTCAGAAAATTCATGGCGCTTCGGAGTGACGACTGAACCTCAGGCCTCGACCAGCATGCGTGGTCGATAACCGGGATCGTAACATGCAGGTTGCGCAGCCATGATGCCGGTCGCCTCCACCGGCGGTCGGCGAACTCGATCGCGGCTGCCAAGACCATCAGGTCATAGTGTTTGGCCGCAAACCCCTTCACGTCAAAGGTGTCAAGAATATCTGGAACGAACTGTATATGCTTGCCGATCTCGGCAATGACAGTTTTATCCAACCCTGGGGGTTGGACGACCTGGCCTTTCTCAACAGCGAAAAGGCGCTTTTCCTGCTGGACCTCTGAGAGCGCTTCAGTCTTCATCTGGTCCATCGTTCACATCCGTGCGCGCGGTCCGGCGGAACGCGTTCTTGTTGCCATTCTCGAGAGCAGCACAAATGCTGCCAACATCGATACTCGCGAAGGTTTCTCGATTCCGTTTAACGCCTTTTGCAAAATCCGATTGGCTCATATCTCTAACATCTCTGGCGCGAAGGCATTCCTCGTGGATACGATTTTTGGCGTTTTCGAGAAGCTCGCTGACAGCGCTTCCGAGGGCCGTGTCGAGCGATTTTCTTTCCGACATCCCTTCCCGAAGATTGCAAAGGAGATTTCGCTCGAGCGCGTCGCCGAGAGACGAGCGCTCGTTATTGTCGAAGATGGATTCCGTCGCGGCTACGGAATCCAGATCCATCTGGTCACGCGATGCACGAGAATCTAGTTCACGATAGAGCCGATCGAATGCCTTCATATCGATGGCACCAAGAACGCTATGACAGGCCTGCTTAGCACGCTCGTCCTGCGAGGCCGCGTCATTGACGAGGTCCCGTCCATACTGCTTCCACTTATTGCTCAATGCGGAGTTTCGAAAAGGTCCGTCGGTCATCATTGCCTCCAATGTTGGCAATATTCACCAAAAAGCTGACAAAGTCAATTTATAAGGAAAAAAATCTGACAATTGGTCCATAAGTCAGCAAAGATGGCGGCGGGCATTAAGGCCGGCAAACCGAGCAGCCGGGTTGTCAACGTTCCTTTAAATCTTAAGCGGAGCACGTTATCAGAGGGTTTGAATAGAATCGCCAGCAACAGATTTGACGGACATGGTTACGTACTCATCGCAGCGTCGGGGACAGCTTGGGGTAAATCAGGTCGAGAAAGTTGTCCTGGAAATGGGATGGCGTTGGCAACAACTCGATGCTGCAAACGACGATGGCGTCGACGGCCTCATCTTTGTAGAGGCCCGAGGAATACCTACAGGGCAAATCATCTATGTTCAGGTGAAGTGCCACGATTCTCGAACGGATACTAAAGGTAGGATCTGTGTCTCCTTTAAGAAGGAGGGACTTGCTCGAAACTATGAACAGTGGCGACGTGTGGTGGGCGCCGCCATTTTGGTTCATGTTTCGCCTATCCCTCCGTATGCGACACACTGGGTCAATTTGCTTGAGCCGGGAGTGGTAAAGGGGAGTCAGGTATTCGTTGACCCCAAGTGCAGCTTTGGGCAATCAAGTGCGAGGCGGCTCGCAATCCTGTGTGGAAACATTCACCGCGATCTCCTAAAGGCGCGCGTCGACACTGAAGCCGCGGACTTCGAGTACCTGAAAAAAAGTGCTGCGGACCTTCAGAACAATGCAAAGGCCTTCTATCGGCAGCTGAGAACTGATCCTCCGAGACTGGGGGGCAGCGGACCATTGGTCAACTTTAGTTCGGAGGGTTGGCGCCACATTACCCGACAGTCTCGCGCACGCCTAACGCAACTGCAGTCGATGCTGCTGTTGGGAAGCACGCCTCGGATAATCGAGTCAACACCTGAAGCCGCCCTTGAGGTTTCTGATGAATTTGACGGTGGGCGTCTTGTCATCGCGCGCGTGGCTCTAACCTTCCCTTTCAGGCAAACCTGTATGGTAAAGCTCATTTTGAGGCGGCGAGGTACGGTCGGAGACTACTCCTACAGCTTTTGGTCGATTTACGAGTCTCGTAGGGGACGTGATGTGCTGGGCCGCAAGTGAGACGCAGGGAACCTCCTACCACTGCGTCTTTCGATCGCAAAGGTCCTAGGACCTCGGACGGGAGCGCGTTCCCTACGCCTCAGGGCACAGTTGGATGCAGATTGTGGCTTTGTCAACCATATCACGCTCGCAGAATGCCGATCGACGTAATTCGGGGTTCAGCTGGCCCCTAGATCCCGGCGACCAGCTTGGCGATCTTGACGGCGTAACGGTCGGTCATCCCGGACACATAGTCAGTCAGCGCGCGGAGAGCTGTGTATTCGTCTTTAACGTCGCGCAAATCGAGGTTGGCCGCGCGACGAAGCTGCTCGTGGTAACCGTCGAGCCCGGCCGGCTCCCAATTCCTAGCACGCAACTGCTCGAAGACGCCTATTAGTCCATCAAGTACCCGGTGCACGACGTTCCGGCCGAAGACTTCCAGCTCCGTCTTGCGCGGAGAGGTGAACAGGCGCTGCCTGGAGAGCTTCTCAATCGCGGCGAATTCCCCGCTTCTAGCCGACACCTCTATAAGCGATCCCGAGAACGAGCCCGACATGATCTCTTCATAGTTTTCCTTGAAGGCCGCGACACAGGCATCGATGGCCGACCCGATCGCGCGAGCCCGGGCATAGGCGATGATCTCGTCAGTCGTTCTGTCGGCTAGATCGACGTTGGGTACGCCGGCGAGGGACTGAAGATGCTTCAGGACCACGTCCTCGGGAAAGTCGCCGGACGCATAGGCGTCCTCGAGGTCGAGAATGTTGTAGCAGATGTCGTCGGCGGCCTCGACGAGGAAGACAAGCGGGTGGCGGCGCCACCAGCGATCGGCGCCGATGGCTTCCACGGGCAGCCCCACCGCTTCGGCGACCTGGGCGAAGAGCTCGGCATCGCTCTCGAACACGCCGAATTTCTTGAGCCCGCGATACGGTTGCGTTGCGCTGGCGCGGACCCTGGCGGTCACCGGATACTTCGCGAAGGCGCCTAGCACGCCCATCGAGAGGCGCATGCCGCCCTCGTTCCGGTACATCTCGAGCCTACTGATGATCCTGAAGCCCTGCGCATTCCCCTCGAAATCCTCGAATTCTAACCGAAGCGGCGCCTCGATCGCGCGGAACAGTTCGGACGAACCGCCGAAGCGCTCCGCGAACCAGCTTCCGATCGCCGCCTCTCCTGAGTGCCCAAAGGGCGGGTTCCCTATGTCGTGTGCAAGGCAAGCGGCCTGGGTCATCCCGGCGACGGCGTGTTTCTCGCCGGCGCCGAGGCCGTGCTCCTTCTCGAGCCAGTCGCCGACGGCAATGCCCAGGGAACGGCCGACGCTCGCCGTCTCGACGCTGTGGATTAGTCGATGATGTAGGTGGTCGTTTTCGTACAGGGGATGGACTTGCGTCTTGTTGGCAAGGCGACGGAAGGGAGCAGAGAATGTAATTCGGTCCGCGTCTTGAATGAACGTCGGTCGATCAGGCTTCTCAACGTAATTCGTGTCGCACAAACGCCTGCGGTCGAGGAGGTTTTGCCAATCCACGTGATTTCTCCAACAATCTGTACGCCACAACTGCCACGTTAGTAGCTGCCAAGGACAATTGTGTAAACCGCGGACACAGAACTAGAATCCGCCTAAGGCTGCTGCCGTATACCAGCCGAGCTGAGGGGTATCGAACACCCGCAGTCAGTCGCGCATATCGCCAGTCACTCGCGCGGGTTCCAAGGCAAAAGGTAGCCGGGCTGGGTCGGCAGCCGCTACGTCCCTGTCGAAATCGGCGCGGCCGTAGTCCCTTGGATAGTAGCTGAAACTCTTGAGCTCGAAATAGGAACTAGCATCCATAAATCGGCGAGAGAGCGAAAGGCTCGCGGCCTCGGCCTCGTCAGCGTCGAAATGCTTGCTCAGGTGCATCACGGTGATGCCGGTTGCTTCGGCGCTTGTCGGGTCCACCGGCCTGGCTCCGCGCGCGATCCAGTCACTCAGTAACGGATCGGCCGTCTTGGGCGGCCCGTAGGCGATGACCGGCCCCACTGACACGCCTGCGATCGCCGAAGCGTGGTGGTCAAGCCATGCCGTCGTTTCATCGAGGGTCCGTTGTGTTTCACCTGCATAGAGCAGCACATTCGCTTTGACCCGCACGCCGTGTTCGCGGCAGGCCTCGATGAGGTCGGATGCGCGCCTGAGATACCTGTCCGGATCACGCGACTTCCCCATGGCCAAGATCTGGGACGGGGATGCTGTCTCTAGCCCAAGGTCGATGACTTTCAGCCCCGCCTGCGCCAGCGCCGCGACCGTTTCCGGTGTCATGGCGTCCACCCGGGTCTCCGTCCGCCATTCGATGCGGAGCCCAAGTCGCTGGACGGCCATAGCGAGGCGCTCGCTCCATTGACGGCTGGGCGCAAACATCGACGCCTGAAGGTAAGGGTGAATTGCAGCACCGCGGTACTGCTCCTGGACGAGAGCCATCGATGCGGCGAGGTCGTCCGGATCGCGCAGCTTCTCAAGTGGGATATCGCGCTCCTCGCAAAATACGCATTTCATGCCACAACCGCGGGAGGCCTCTACGCTCGGCTGATACCGCTCGTAGCCGTCCACGAGCAGGTGGTTCAAAGTGAACCCGGGTGTCGGCGCCGAGAGCCTGCGAAGGTCGGGGATCACGCTCAGAAGGCTTTCGACGATGGGCTCGCCAAGCCCCTCGACGAGAATGTCGGCTTCCGGCAGCTTGGTCCGCAACCACGTAACATCGGGCCCGACCACCCACCGGCCTCCAACAACGATGCGACAGTCGGGATCCGCCTTCTTTGCGAGGGCGCAGAAGGCCTTGGCCCAGTCGAGGGCGTAGAAGCTCGGGATGGAGACCATCAGTGGAAAGGACGAGGGGATCGCCCCCGTTGCCACGAGTCGCTGGATCGCCACCTCTGGCGTGTCATGCTCCCCATGAACTAGAAGCGTGTCATAGCCCTTGAGTTGCAACATAGTTGCCAGCGACAAGGCGCCGTAGTTGAGATAGAGCTGTCTACGAGCGAGTGAGTGGTCACGCTTTTTCGGGGCAGTCATGCCTGCAGAAACAAAGACTACAACATTTGATCGAGCCATAAACTACCTTCCTGCGGCGCGGGTTAGTGATATAGGAGTTCAACTTGCCGTTTGTAAGTATTGAGGGAATCGACGGCAGCGGAAAATCCGTGCAGGTCAAACGCCTTGTCGAGCGCTTGCGTGCGGAAGGCAGGAGCGTCGTGCAAACAAAGGAACCTGACGGCAGCCGGCTCGGAAAAGAAATCCGCGCCATCCTGACCCACGGCGACCGGCAGCTTGAGCGTGTGGAGGAACTGCTGCTGGTCAATGCAGCCCGGTACGACCACGTCCAGAGTGTGATCCGCCCGGCCTTGGCCCGCGGGAACTGGGTCGTGTCGGATCGCTACTTCGATTCGACCTATGCCCTGCAAGTCTTCGGCGCGGCCGAGGATCTCAGACCTCTGCTCAACGCCGTCCTGCACGCGGTTGTCGGTGACGCACGCCCGCATGTGACTATCATTCTCGATTTGCCACCAGACAGGGCTGCGGCACGCAGGACAATCCGAAAGGACGGTCCCGGCGATCCCGCTGAGGACAGGCGGAACTTCGTACAGATTGCAGATGGCTTCCGTTCGGCCGCGGCGAACGACCCCGACCGCTGCCATCTAGTGAATGCTGACCGCGCCGAGGAGGAGGTGGCTGCCGATATATGGTCGAGAATTGCACCACTGCTTTAGAGTGAGAGGCGCGCCAGTTTTCTTTTCTAAATTGGAGGGTGCGACCTGTTCACAAATGAAGCCCGGGATACCCTTGAAAAGGTTGCAGAAGTGGGTTGCATTTTATCGGCGATGGATTGCAAATGGCCCCTAGGTCCAGTGGGCCAGTCCGACTGGAAAGTCGGGCATCAATATGTGTAGACCGGTTCTAGCAGCGAAGGGGTTGAGCGCGTCCAACTCGCGGATGCGCTCTACCAGGCCGTGCGTAGCGAGATCGCGTCATTTGCGGTGATTGTGGACGCCAAGATGAGAGCGCAGTGCATTTCTACGGTCGCGAAAGCCTTTTTGCGTTCCCGGATCAGCCGATGAAATTGTTCCGGCCGATGGCGGATGTTGAGGTATTGTTTAAACGAGGGGGTGTTCGTGGCGGATTCCGATGGAGAAGAACCTGAGAAATTGACATTCAAATTTCTGCGGGGCGTCGAGGCAGATGCCGGTGAGCTTGAATGGCCGGCCGGCGCCGATGTCGTCAGGAAAGCGCTGTCGGAATCGCTGAATGCAAAGAATGTGGCGTTCCTGCTTGGGGCAGGATGCTCGTCGTACTATGTCAAGGAAACTGACGATCTGCTCGGCGATGACTGGCGGGAGGTTGGCATCCCAACCATGGCCCCGCTCGCCAAGGAGTTCACGAAGGTGCGGGCCGCCGACGAGGCAGCGTTCCCGACGACCGCCGAGCGGAAAGTTCTTGCCGACGAGTTCGGGATCGATATTGGTGACAAGGAGTATGCCCGCAACCTTGAACGGCTGATGGAGCTGCTGTTCAGCCTGCGGTTCTCGCTCACGCGAAGCACGCTTGCGAAGGCGAAAGACAATCTGAAGGTCGTCAATAAGATTATCCAGAAGGTGCAGGCTTTCCTCTGGGGCAAATGCACGAATGGCGCGTTCGCCAATGGCGACAGCACCGTCGGAACGCTCTACGAAACATTCTACAGAAAGCTGGTCCTGCGTGATCGCTCGCTGCCGCGTCCGTGGATTTTCACCACCAACTACGACCTTTTCAACGAGACGGCAATGGACCGGCTCGGCTTGCCTTACGCTAATGGCTTCTCCGGCGTGGTCGAGCGCCGCTTCAATCCGGCAACTTTCCGTTACGCACTTGCCGAGCAGCTCGATCTGACCAACAGGAAATGGTCGGCTGTGGATGGCTTCGTCTATCTCTGTAAGATCCATGGGTCGATTAGCTGGACCGAAGACGATCACGGCTTGTTCCCGATCCGCGAAACGGCTGTATCGAAGGGGCAGGAACCGGGGAAGGTGATGATCTATCCCACCCCCGCGAAGCAAAATTCCAGCCTCGGATCGCCCTATGCCGACCTGTTTCGTGAGTTCCAGTCGCGGATCGTGAGGGAGCAAAGCGTTCTCTTCACCATGGGGTATGCCTTCGGCGACGAGCACATCAACAACATCATCTACCAGGCGCTCACCATACCGACGTTCCGCCTAGTAATCTTCGTCGATCCGACGCTTGAGGGAGAGGTCGCGAAACTCCGCGCCCTGAACGATCCCCGCATCTGGATCATCGGTGGCAGCGGCCCACAGGCCGACCGCAAGGCGCATTATTTCGATACGATCATCGACGAGTTCATGCCCCAGCGGCCTAGCGAGCGCATCGACGATGCAATCCGGAAAGTGCTGGAGGCGATGTCGCCAAAGAAGGCTGGGGCTCCGTCCACCGATGGAGACAGCGAATGAGCCGCGACGACCGCAAACGCGCCATCGGCAAGGTGGTCTCCGTCGCGGCCGACCGCTTCGTCGTCGAGATGCACGCCGGCACGGACAATTTCACCGTCGTCGGGTTCGATGACGTCCACTATGTCGCCCGCCTTGGCTCGTTCCTGATGATTCCGGTTCAGACGGAATATGTCGTGGTCGAGGTTGTCGGCCTGCGAGAGCGGGACATCGCCAACGCCGGCCGCGGCGAAGGGGAGCTTGATAAGGCATCGTCGGCGAAATATCTCGACGTCGTGCCGGTCGGAATGCTGCCACAGGACCGCAGCGCAAAGTTCCGCTTCGGCGTCTCCGTCTTTCCGTCGCTCTACGCGGACGCGCTCTATGCTCTCGATGCAGAGCTTGACCGCGTTTTCGAGACCGACAAGCCGAGCGAACCTGCTCCGGGCCTCAACGGCGCCCCGCCAGTGCCTGAAGATGCGACGCGCTTTCGCGCCCTTTCGATCGGTCGCTCAGTGGTGTTTGAGGGCTACGACGTCAAAGTCCGAATCGACGACTTTTTCGGCGGTCATACCGCCGTCCTTGGGAATACGGGTAGCGGCAAGTCCTGCACCGTAGCATCGGTGCTCCAGTCATTGTTTGATAAGGTGGACGAGTTCCACGCCCGAGGGGCGACGTTCCTGGTCTTCGACGTGAACGGTGAATACGCCAATGCGCTGTTGCCGCTCGCCAAAGAAAGTAGCATTGGCGTCGCACATGTCGTGCTGGATGGAACTGCAGCCGACGGAAGGTTCCGCCTTCCGCATTGGTTCCTGGAGCAATCCGAATGGGAGCTGCTACTTCAGGCCAGCGAACGAACCCAGCTTCCGATACTGCGCATGGCGCTCGGCCTCGCCACGCTGTTTTCCGCAGGAGCAAGCGCTGAACTGAAGGGCATACAGAACCACATCCTTGCTACGTGCCTGAGCCAGATTCTCCGCGATGACACCGGCAGCCCCTCGAAGCACGATCGGATGGTCGGTCTGCTGCAACGGTTTAATACCGCCGAGATCGGCACAACAAAGATCAAGCCCTATATCAAGATCAACTACGGTCAAATGGCAGACCCGGATGGCCTGACAAGATATCTCCTCGGTGATGCAAGTGGCGGTGGATTCATCATCGATGGGCTGAAACTCCCCGCCTACTCCAATCTGCCGTTCGACTTCGCGGCGTTGGGGGAGGCGCTGGACCTGGCGATACTTTACGAGGAGGCGCACGGGAACAGGCAGATTCGGGATTATTGCTCGCAGATGCTGACCCGCTTTAAGTCCCTTGAGGAGCGCCCCGAATACGAATTTCTTCGCCACCAAGCTGCTGGTGGGCAGGCGGAACTGTCCCGCGACACATTTCTGGAAAGACTCCTGGGGCTTGAGCGCAACGGAACGAATTGGCTCAAGCGGCATCAGATCATCATAGTTGATATGAATGCGGTCGAAGATGAAGTCGTTGAGCTGGTGGCATCCGTGCTCGCACGGATGGCGTTCAGATTGCTGCGTCAAGCCGATCCGCGGAATCGCTTTCCGGTGCATCTACTTCTCGAAGAAGCGCACCGATATATTTCCGAAGCAACCTCCCGATATGCGATTGACGCAAGCAAGATCTATGAAAGAATCGCCAAAGAGGGACGAAAATACGGGCTTTTCCTGTTGGTCGCTTCGCAGAGACCAAGCGAGCTTTCAAAAACCGTGCTCTCGCAGTGCTCGAATTTCGTTATCCATCGCATACAGAACCCAGATGATCTTTCGCAGATCCGGCAGATGACACCGTTCATCTCGGAGGCGGTTCTAAAACGGTTGCCGTCTTTGCCGAAACAGCACGCGCTCGTCTTCGGAACATCGGTGAACCTCCCGACCACTTTCAAGGTGCGGGAAGCGAAACCGCTTCCGAAAAGCGATGACGCGAAGATTGGGGAACTCTGGTTCCACGAGGAGGGGCGTGCAGCTCAGGTTCGGATCGCTGTGTCACCTGTCCAGAATGTCGGTGCAGGGGGCGTATTCGACTGATGATCGATGCCTCAAATCTGGAAGAGTTAGCGGTGGCGCTAGACGCCAGTTCAGACTATCGGGTACTACGGCGCCTTCGACCGCGAAGGCCAGTGGAAGGATACGACGCTGCGGAGACGCGCCTGGGCTTGATGGTCGACGTCGAGACGACAGGCCTCGATCCCGATCTGGACGAGATTATCGAGTTGGCGATGGTGCCTTTTCGGTATGCGCTGGATGGGATGATCGTGGAGGTTCAAGAGCCCTTTAACCGTCTCCGCGAGCCGACGAAGCCGATATCGCCGGAAATCACGACGTTGACCGGTATTTCTGACGCCATGGTGGCCGGCAAGTCGATTGATCCGGAAGAGGTTGCCGCGTTTGCTGCACCGTCTGCTGTGGTGATCGCACATAATGCTGCATTTGATCGGCGTTTTCTTGAACGCTTCAGTCCGGTGTTTTCAACCAAGCCATGGGCCTGTTCCATGTCGGAGATCGACTGGGCGGCTGAGGGGTTCGAAGGCACCAAGCTCTCCTACCTCGCGATGGCCCTGGGTTTCTTTTACGATCGGCATCGCGCTGCGAATGACTGCCTGGCCGCCATTGAGATCCTCGCGCGAGAACTGCCGACGGCGCACATTTCGGCCCTTGTCAGGCTGCTGGATCGCGCACGTCTACCAACCTGGCGGATCTGGGCCGAAAACTCGCCGTTCGAATTCAAAGATCTCCTGAAGGCGCGGGGGTATCGTTGGAACGGCGAGGCGAACGGGAAGCCCCGGTCTTGGTATTTCGATGTTGCTGACGCTGAAAAGGATGCGGAAATATCCTACCTTCTACGTGAGATATATCGATACGACGCAGATATAAGAACGGTTCGTGTCACTGCTTACGATCGCTTTTCTACCAGAGTTTAGGCGATGTATCGTCTCGATTTCCGATTAAGATGAGCGTTTTTTGTTGAGTCTGAGTGCGGGCTTGCAGTGAGCTAAATCTATCTTTGTTGGGGGCACTTTTGACCAATCCAGCCGTGAGGCTTTCTCAGTTGCACGCTTGGCGTCATGAAACCGAGTTGCGCGGTTTACAGCCTCGGCTCGATGCTTATTGGTCAGTCGATAGTAACAGGCCGGACGGTACCGACGCAGAGCGGGAAAACTACTACCGGCAGGTGGTGGCGCCTCACGAAGCCGCAATTCTCGCCGATTTCCCTCAAGATGTGCCGGAAAAAACCGCCTGGGATGTTATCCTGCGCGAGGAGAATTGGCGCTCAGTGCTCAGAAACTGGCGTCACGATGGACAACAAATATTTGTGTTTGCACCCGACTTGTTGGCAATGCTGGCCGATACTGACGTGAATGAGTTGCCCGTCCAGAACCTGCGAATGCCGTACGATACGTTCTATGTCGCTCTTGCACCGGGGCATTTTTTGCCCAACTACAATCGCGATTGGGTGGTCGACGGGTTCTATGTCACGGCTGAAACTTGTCTAGTTGACTCGCTCCGGTTGAGGCCCCGTCCTCCGAACGAACTGATCGCTGAGCAGAGAAAGCAATGGGCGGATCTTGAGCGAATCCCAGGCGCTCTGGAGAGTCTGCGCAAGGACGGCTCCGAAAGTTTTGCAAGCTTTGACAGTTACATTGCAAAGCTGTTGGCCGAAAATGCAGCTGCCCAACAGCTTTACGACCGTTACCTGCTAGATCCCGATACGGTGATGGATGAAATCGCAGCAAAGGTGGATATCCGCGGTTCGGGCGAGTGGCGCTCATACTTGATGTTCAGTGTGGATTTCACCTTCTGTCGGCGTGATCATGCTCCGGCGTCGCTTTCATTGACCGATCTTTTGGGCCAGCCTACGCTCCGTGCGCACTACGATTTTGTCTCGCACCGCAATACGGTTGCGGATGGCATCGAACGCGGTCGTCGATCGGCGATTCCAATGGATACCCTTCGAGAAGAAGATGGGCATCCTGATGATCTTTCTCAACGTGATTTCCGACCCAACGGTTCTGGAGGAGGTCACGCGACTGGTGTTCAACCTCGTCTGCTATTTGAATTATCCCGAGCGCGATCAGGAAAAACGACTAAGCGATCCGCGGGTCCACGAAAAGGTAACGCGGGCGAAAGGCAAAGCAAGAAAATTGGCCGAAGCGCGAGCACGCCAGGACGGTCGTCGCTGGATCAATTTCTGCGGCTATCGAACGTCATTCGATAGGCGAAAGATGCTCGGCGCTTCGGCCGTTGGCCATTGGCGCCGGGGACACTGGCGGAATCAACGGTTTGGGAAGGCGCTGGCAGAAAGCAGGTTGCTTTGGATTCGGCCAACGATGGTTGGGGCCGACAAAGATATCATTGATAGCCGTCCGACGGTTTACGAGGTGTCCCAATAGCCGGCGCCTCGGTCGCTAAGCGGTGGCCTTTTGCTGTGTAGGGCCGATCGGGTGCGGAGCTGCTCGGACGCCACGACAAGCGCCGCAAGGAGAGGTTTGTTGGTTCAATCCACCTTTACCGGGATGCAATAATTAGAATGCGGTCGATGGGGATGGTTTGTCGCGATGGCAGGGAAGCAATTCAAGAGGACACTTAAACGAGCCATCGATCTGGAGACGATGCTTACGATTTCAAGCGATGCTTTGATGGGGATGCCCAAAGACGACTACCAGGTTGTCAGGCGGCTTGCGACCAGAGCCCGGCTGGATCGTCGACCGCGTTATGTTTGCGGCTTGTGCGGGCATGCGGTCTACGCTCCACGTGAAGGTCGAACCGGACAGCCTTACTGGAAGCATCATCCGGGTGGCCCTGAAGACTGCTTATGGTGGACCGGGACGCCATCCGGTGTGGACGTAGTCAGTGCGCGGCAGTTTGACGGCGCTCAAGAGAGTCCGTTGCATGCGAAGATCAAAAACATCGTTGGTGAACTCCTCTCAGAGGATCGCCGGACCAAGCCGGAAAGCGTGGTCGTCGATGCATACCTCATCACCGAAGGGGGGCGTCGGCGCCCGGATGTGCGCGCAGTTTATGATGAAGCGCCAATTGTCGTCGAAGTTCAACTCGCGACGACCCAGATTCCGATCATCATCCAGCGTGAAGATTTCTATGATAGCGAGGCGTATCGGCTCCTGTGGCTGACGTGGAATTTTGAGCCGCCGACGACAAACGGACGACTTCTCAGTTCATTCGAAGACATTTTTTATTCGCACAATAAGAACCTGTTCTCGATGGATAACGAGACCGTTCAGCTCTCACGGCAACGGAACGAGGTCATTCTTCGCGCTTTCTGGGTCCGGGAGAATTTGTGGCAATCCAAGCTCGTCGGTCTTCATGAATTGAATTGGCTTTCGAGCGGCCGCGCTTTTGCCGTGGCGCCTGAGACCCGTTGGCACGAGGACTTCTTAGCTCGTTGGCGTGCGGCAACTGGTGACCATGGGACTCCGATGCCCGAACGAGGGACGCTTCTTGCTGAACTGGCTGAAAAGCTATCGCTCATCGATGTCGACGACCGCACACTCGAGGAGGCTGATATCGACTCCTTGATCAATTGTTTGCTCTCCCTGCTTGACGGCTACCCGGTAGGGTCCCGTCAGAAGAACCTTGTGGAGGTGTTGAATACATTTCTCAACGTGGAGCGGAGGCATCGGTTTGCGCGCCTCATCCGTCGATTTGCCGAGCTTGTGGACAGGAGAGACATTCTGGAAACAAAGAGCGTCCAGAGCAAGCTGGCGGTTGCGCTCAAGGCGGCGCAGGACGATCCACAAAGCTTGACGGGGCGTATTGCTCTGGCGCTCTTTCGAGAAGCGTTCGCCTCGAGGCACAAATCGATGGAGCAAAGGTGACTTCGATTCCTCGGTGAGGCGTTGATCCGCAAGCGGCGCGCCACCTTCGTCCACGCCACCAGATCGGTGATACCGGTTTCATCCTCGAGCGTGATGAACATCACGTCCCCGGAAACGCCGGGACGCTACCGAATGAGTACGGTGCGGCAGGTACACAACTACGCTAGTTTGATGTGGGAGCACGATGGTATACTAGATCTGTGAAAACGATTTAGATGCCGCCGTTGTCAATCAGATTGATCTCATGTTCCGGACTATGTTCGCTGAACTTCAGCAACGGGCATTCGATGACGATTGGGCGGAGGACTTCCCCCCCGCCAGGTGAGTTCTCATTGGCAATCAACACTGGTAACTTTTCCCCAAACGATCTAAAGATACTGAAGCACTTGGGGCCTAAATCTAATTCGTCTCTTACGTAAGGCGCAAATTGAGCTTGTCCTTCAACGCCTGCGGTCCCACGCAAACAGCCTCAATTTGCTCATCCGAAAACGAAAGTGTTTTCAGGAAATGAAGCTGGAGCAGCGCCTCCATCTTCTCGCAAAGCACATATAGCTGCATTCCATCAGCCGACTTGTGCTCCGATTTAGGGTCATAGTGCGTCAGGTAGTTTCGGGTGTCCACTATCAACCGGACAAGACGCTTTCTGTCTGCATCGCTTCCAAACCGATCCTTGAATGGTTCGAGAATCCGCTTCAGTCGGTTTGCAAGGTTGATCTCATTGGCGAAAGCCAGCTTCTGGCCAATCCACTCCTTGTGCGCGTCAGGAGCGGCCTTGATCAGAAGGTCCTTCAAGGGGCCGAAATCGGCGGGGGCCATCGCGGTTTCAGTCGAGGTTCGACGGTGCAGCGTTTCAACAGCCTGGGCGAGAGAAAGAAAACGTCCCTCCAGAAATGTATGTGACCCTGCTCTCGTTGAAAAATAGAGGTGCAAGACCGGCAGGATTACATCGTACAACTCGAACCAACTGGCGAATATCTTCTGGGAATTACCCTGAAGATCGAGGTAGCGATACAACATCCGGAAGCTGTCAATTTTGGGCGTCTTATCGAGGTGGTTTTTCGAACGGTAGTACAAGTCCATCTTGGCTGGTTTGGTTTTACCCTCGCCAATCGGTTCCGTGATGGTTTTATTGATCGCCCAGACTTCCGTCACCGACACCGTGGTGTCGACGGCGAAGGATACAAACTCTCGAAGCATAGTAACGATGTTTGTAAAGAAGCCGGGCTTCTGCGGTTCCCGGGCTGATATTTTCAGATAAGCCGAGGCATTTATCTCTGCATGCTTCACGTCGGTCATGGACGGCATGGTGTGTCCGAAACCAACGGACAACGTGAAATCATCGCCTTCATATAGGGTAATTGGCTCGGGGCGACGGTACTCGACCGAGTAAACGAGTGGGGTATCAATTAACGACAGGGAAAGCCCTGAAACACGAAGCCACTCCTCGAAGCCTTGGACAGAGGTGTACTGCTCGTCGAAAAGGATATTCTCATCGGCGTCGAATGCCACACCCAAAATTGCCCAGGATGCTTCGACTTTCGACTTGATGACACCGCCGAAACCGTAAGGCAGCTTCCGATAGAAGCAGTGCTCAAGAGTGAGCATGCCTTCCTTCTCAATCTGGCCGACCACGCGTCCAATGGTCATCGTCTCGTCCTTAAGGTCCTCGACGGACCCGGTCGGGCCGGAAAAACTCCCAAGGATTTCGAGATGAACCTTTCCGGCTTCTGAAATCGTCAACGTTCCTGGTGCTCTGTAGTCCTCCTTGCCGGGAAGCCAAAAGAAGCCTGATCGTACCAAAGGCTCTCTAATGCGCATAAAACCCCTCTTTGAAAGCCTTTGGTTGAAGCACAGCCAACGAATAAGCCTGTTCGCCCCCGAACAACTTCAATGGCAGCCAATATAGGAAGCGCTCGTAGCGATTGCACCCCTATCAAAAAAAGGAGGGCCGTCTCTGGATCCCACCTTGAGAGGGGATCAAGATCCTGCAACTACTATATAATCTGGCACCAAGTGAAAATCGGAATAGCAGGGTCTCAGGTTCAGATCCCTTCAAGGCGATCATTTGCCCTAAGCAATAGGAAGATCGCAGCGGACGCTGACAAGGACCATAGATCATTCACTTAACCGGCCCGTCGAGCAGATCCCAGGGATACCTGCGGGTACCATTTAACCTATTTCGCCTTGCTTGTGGCTATTCAATCTCAAGCGTATGCCCTCCCTTGGCAAACTCCGCCTTTATATCATCTAATATCGCTTGCTTTTCTGCAGCCGAAATCGGCAAGGCTTGGTCAGGTGGATCCCAGAAATCGATGGTGTCGGAAAAGACCGCAAAGCCAAGCTTGTCGTTTCCTGGAAAGAACATTTCCCCCTGCACCGTTGCAATGCGGTCCAAAATGTTCACCTTGATATGGCCTCGTGATACATCAAGGATCATGGCTTACCTCGCGTAAAGATGACCTTACTAGCGCCCGTCGCAGGGTCAATAGTAATGATCTGCGTAACTTTAGGATTGTTCATCAAGGCGGGGAGCTCGGCGGTTTCCCAGACGTTACCCGGCCGAAGGCTTGAGCCAATGACCGCGCGAACTGTTCCCGAGGCACCGGCAGCATACAGCGCGGAAATATTCTGCCACGCTTGGACAACCGCAGGGTTTGAGGCGTCCCATGCTGGCATCTGGACGCCATTCTGCCCAATTAACGTCTCAAGTGTCGTACCGCCGTTCTCCAGGGCAATTTGGGCGGCGACATCTTGACCGCCAACACTGCCAGTTCGACCTGACCAGAAGAACGCAGTGTTCGGTTGCGTCGCAACCGGATTGTTTGCGGCCGTAGAACCCAAACCACTCGATTGCTGGAAGTATGTGACACCGCTATTGCCACCCACGGCTATGGCATTGCCGCCACTATCAAGCGTGACGTATTTCCCGGTCGTTTCACCACTCGGACCGAGTTCCTCATAGACCGGCTCACTGCCGTCGTATGTGGTACCGACACTGCGGAACAGACCGCCTGAGCCATTAATGGCGATGCCGTCGCTTTGGTTGAGCCAGTTGAGGCTTTCTGGCAATCTCACCTGACCTGGGGATGTAATCGATGGAGGCAGCCTCGGACCATTCAAGGCTTCAAATTCGTCCAGTACCTCATCCCACGTTCTAAATTCGTCTTCAGTTTCGGGGCCGACTTCCTGCCCAGTCTCACTGACGGTGGTTTGGTCCTCGTAACTTGTGGCTTTGCTCTTGTTTCCGATCTCAACAACGCCGATGATCGTAAGGGCGAGATCGGATGAAACGACGCCAATCGCAGGGTCAATCCCCGAGCAACTTGTGCCGCTGGCCTGTTTCGCGCAGCTGATAAGGGCTGCCCGAAGCGCCTTATCGTCCAGGTTCAACAGAATGTTGCGCGCCGTCTGTCCGTCGCCGGACGATATTTTCCGATCGGCGACCATCTTATCGAGCGCGCTGCCGATTGCCTGCATCAGCGTCTGGCCGGCATTCACCGCTGCCTGCAGGCTCTGAACCGAGATATACGGCTCCAGATCGATATGCTTGTCCTTGGTGACGACGTTCTGCTGGGTGGGATCAGTGTTGATCTGGTCGACCGCTCCCGTCTGCCCACTCTGTTCCAGCGCGGCCTGCTGATCGGGATTGCGGATGGTGATGTTACCTGCACCACCGCTGCCGCTGATCGTCGCCTTGACGGACTGCTCGACATCATCGAGCTGGTACTTGCCCTCGGCGCTACTGTTGTTTTGCGTCTTGCCGTTTGCATCGGCGCCGCCATACAGGTCGATATTGGCGTCGATCTGATAGCCTTGGTATTTCTGCGAACCGACGAAGTCGGACCAGGTCAAGGTGCCGGTGTCGAGATTGACCTGGCCATCCATGGAGATCAGGCCGGCCGCCGTCAGGTTGGTGTTCTTGCCGACCGAGATGTTCTGGTCGCCGTTGGAATAAAGGCCTGCGGGCGTATCGATCCAGTTGGTCGAACCCTCGCCGGAGCCGAAGCCCGGTTGCACGCCGCCGAGTGTCAGACCGCCAAGCGCCGTGCCGACATTGCTTGCCGTCAGCAGGTCCTGCCCAGCAGTCTTGCCGATTGTGCCTCCGGTGAAGGAAAAACCGAGCGAGGACGAGCTGTTCGACTGCGTGCCGGTATTCGGCGTCGAGATGATGGAAAGATTGCCGCCGACATCGCCGTCGATCGTGTCGGCGGAGAAGACGGTGTTGTTGAGCGTCGTGTCGCCCTTCGAGACGAATTTGATGTTGTTCGAGGCGCTGACGGTGGAGATCATCTGCGTTGTCGACGAGCTCGACGATTTCGATTGACCGGCCGAGACACTGGCCGTTGGGGTGATGCCGGTGGCGCCGCCAATGCCGACGCCGACGGAGACGCCGATGCTGGCACCGGCCGACTCGCTGCGCGAAGAAGCATCGGTCGTCGCCTGAGCGCCGGCCATGTCGATGTTGTTGGCCGAGATCAGCACGCTGCCATTCATCGGATCGTCGGCATGATCGGGGTTTGCTTGCGCAGAGATCTGCAGGCCGCGGCTGACAAAATCGCCGTCGGTCGAGATGTCGACCGAGCTGCCCGAGGTCGTCGGCAGCACCGGCGTCGAGCTCGAAACCGAGGTCTCGGTCTTCGAATAGGTAAAGCCGGCCGTCAGTGAGACGGAGGCGAGATTGCCGGCCGCGACGCTGTCCTTGAGATTGGAAAGCGCCTCATAGGCCTTCATGCCGGCAAAGGCGACGTTGGCGGCCGAATAGCCGTCGGTGACGTTGCCGAGCTTGGAGGCAAGGTTCTCGATGCTTTGGCCGGCGCCAACGAAGCTCGAGGAGACACCGACGCTGACGCCGGCAAAGAAGCTGGTGGCCACTTCGTCGAAATTGGTAACGTCGTTGCCGGAGAGGATGTTGACGCCATTCGCGCCGCTGATGGTCACACCGCCGCCTGCGGCGATCTGACCGGCCTGATCGTTAAAAGTATCGCCCGCCTTAAGTGTGATGTCGCCGCCAGCGTTGATCGTCGAGACCGCATTGGTATCGGCGCTTTGATTGACTTGGTCGGTGAAGCGGCCAACGCCGATGCCGATCGACGCGCCGCCGCCGCTAGTCGAGACCTGGATGCCGAAGCCGGAGCGCTTGTCGCTCTTCGAGGTATCATCGCTTTCATGCCCCGGCAGGATGTTGATATCGCCGGTGGCCTTACCCGTGACATCGCCGTTGGTCGCCGCGATCGAGGATCCGATGATGTTGAGATCGCCCTTGGTGGCGTTGAGCATGATGTTGCCATTTGCGGCAGTGAGTGTCGACCCGACGTTATCCGTTGAGCTTTCGCTGATCGTCTTGTCGTGACTGCCATAGATCGAGATAAACCCGCCGCCCGAACCGACGCCGATGCCTGACTTCTTCGTCTGCTTGTCGCTCTCGTGCTCTTCCTCTGCCGCCATGACGGTGACGGTCGAGCCTGAGAGGCTGAGATCATTGCCGGCGGTGACGCTCGATCCGGAGATGACGGTCTCGCCACCAGCAGCGACGTTAACGTTGCCGGAGCCGGAGATGGAGGAGCCGACGGTATCCTCGTCGTAGGTGTGCGTATGGGTCTTCTTCGACGACAGGAAACCGCTCGACTTACTGTCGGAGGTGGTCTCTTCCGTGTCCTTGCCGGAGGCGACGACGATGTTGCCGGCAGCACTGATCTTGGCATCGGCGGTGTGGTTTGCGTCGCCAGCGGTGACGTCGGAAGCCGAGATCGTGACGTTGCCGCCGGTGGAGGCAATGCTGAAGCCGGTCTGGCCGGAGATCGTCGATCCCTCAGCCGTGGTCGTCGTCTCGCTGCTCTTGGTATTTCCGGACTTGCTTGAGGAGGAAGCGCTGTCGGCCGCTTCGCCGATGGTGATGTCACCCTTGGCGACCAGGGTGGCGGTGCCTCCCTTGGCGGCGATATCGGACCCGATGACGCTGAGATTGCCGGCATCAGCCTCGACCGTCACTTTGCCATTCTCGGAAGTGATCGACGAGCCGTTGCTGGTCACCGAAGTCGAGGACGAGCTGCCGCCCTTGTAGCCGGTGGCCAGGCCGGCGATCGTCTTCGACTGGCTCGTGGTCTGATCTTCAGTCGCCGTGATCGCGATGTTGCCGTTCGTCGAGACGATGCCGAGATTGCCATTGGCATCGAGCGTCGAGCCGGCGATCAAGACGCCCTGATTGCCGGACACGGTCATGGCGCCGCCGGCGATCAGCGACGAGCCCTGCTGGATCTGGCTGGTGGTCGTGGTGATGGTGCCGCCTTGGGCAAGGCTTAGGCGGTCCTTGGTGAGGACGGTGTTCTCGACGCCGGCGGAGATGATGTTGACTGAACCGTTGGAGGAGAGGACGGAGAGGTCGCCGCCGACCTTGGCGGAACTTGCGATGATGTTGACGCCGTTCGTGCCGGCGATAGTGAGATTGCCGCCCGTCGCCACGGTGGTGCCGATGAGGGCCTGCGTGCCGCCATTGTCCTGCTTGACAGCGCCAAGCGTCACGGTCTTGCCGGAAAGTTCGGCCGAGCCGCCGGCGGCGACCTTGGTGCCGGTGAGCGTCAGGCTGCCGGCACCGGCATCCATCTTCAGATTGCCACCGGCGGTCACCCCGCCACTCGCGGCAACGACGGTCTGGCCGCCGATGTTCATCGTCTGGGCGGCGAGCGTAATGCCGTTGGTGGCATTGAGGTTCATGTTGCCGCCGGCGAGGAAGACGCCGCCATTGGCCTTGATGTCGGTGGCATTGATGGTCATGCCGTCGGCGGCAGCGATCGCGCCGGAATTGTCGACGGAGCCGGCATCGATGCTGACCGTGTTGCCGGCGATGACGGCGGCGCTGTTGTTGACCTTGGCGCGGTCGGCGGCCGAGAGGTAGACGACCGGCACCAGCACCTGTGCGCCGTCGACGATCTCGGTCTGGTAGATGACGATCGACTGGGTGAGCGAGGCCGCCTGCTCGGGCGTCAGCGCCTGGCCGAGGGCAAGGCCGTTGGCCTCGGCATAGGCGACACCATTGTCGAGCAGTGTCTTCATCTGATCGGTGGCATTGTTGCCGGGGATGAAGGAGCCGGCGCCGAGGCCATCGCCGACCAGTTGCCGCAACTGCTCGTCGACGAGCTGGTTGTCGAAATAGGCGTCGCCGAGGAAGGGGACCTGGGTCTCCGGCGTATAGCCAATCCGGTCGATAAAATAGGCCGAGCCGTAGAACTTCGATACGTCGAGGAAGGCGGCCCGCGTTTCGAACAGGAAGACCTGGCCCGGCGCGGTGCCGCCGACGCCGCCGGACTGCGGCTTGGCAAGTGCGGCGAGCTGAGCGCCGTTCACCTGCAGCATCTGGGCAAGATTGCCGCTGTTGCCGATGGCAGCGGTCAGCTTGCCCATCAAGCTGTTGGGGTTGACCGAGGCACCACCGGTGGTCAAGGCAGTCGAATTGATCGAAGGTCCGCCGGCGGCGGTCACGCCGTTGCCGCTCAGCGAGGCGCTACCATTCGCCGTCAAGCTGCCGCCGCTAATCGAAACGCCGTTAGCGACAGCCACGCTGTTCCCGTCCACTGAGGCGCTGCCATTCGCCGTCAGGCTACCGCCACTGATCGAGGTACTGCCTGCAGTCAGGCTGCTGCCATTGACCGTCGGACCGCTGGCAATCGTTGTGCTGGTGCTTGCAAGCGACGGACCGCTGCCGACGCTGGCACCGCTATTGGCGGCGACGCTGGCGAGTGCGGCATTGACGTTGAACAG
Organism: Rhizobium sp. LEGMi-198b; assembly: GCF_054114205.1. NCBI lineage: Bacteria > Pseudomonadati > Pseudomonadota > Alphaproteobacteria > Hyphomicrobiales > Rhizobiaceae > Rhizobium > Rhizobium sp. LEGMi-198b. The sequence continues at coordinate 395,529 of NZ_JBSYVH010000005.1, forward strand.
GGCGCCGCCGGCCGTCATGTTGTTCAAGGCGCCGAGCGGATTGCTCGCGGTTGCCGGCGCATCGATGGCAACCCCGCCGTTGATCGAGCCATTGGCGGCGACGTTGTTGACCGTGCCGCCGCCATTGATGACGAGCGCGCCCCGCGCCTCGATGACGCCCGAGATGGCGCCGATCGACTGTAGGCTCACTGTTGACCCGGCGGCAAGGTCCCTCGAAGCGTCACGATTGCCATTGGGATTGTCGGAATAGGTGAGCGACGGATCGTTGCTGCCGATGCAGGGATTGTTGGGGCCGCTGCAATCCGGACCGCCCTGCGTCGTATCGGATTTGATGACGTCAGGATAATATTGGCAGGGCGTAGAGCTGTCGCAGGTGGTCGTGGTGGTGCGGTTCAGCGTCGCGCCGTCATTGGTCAACGTGCCGGCGACGGTCAGCAGCATGTTGCTGTCGGACTCGATCGAGCTATAGGCGTTGGTCAGATTGATCGCATTGATGGTCAGGGGACCACCGGCACGGATCTTGGCCGAAGCGCCGGCGCCGGAGATCAGTTGATCCTGCGAGACGATCTGGCTCACCAGATGGTCGACGGTCTCCGTCCAGGCATAGGTCGGCTCATGTTGTCCCGAGCCGGTGCCGCACCGCGTCTCGCACTTGTAGGTCTCGGTGATCAGATCATAAGCGCTGAGGATGGTGTTGGAGATCTGCACATTGCGCTGGATCACCGGTCCGGAGGTCGTGGTGTTGGTCAGACCGTTGGTCAGGATCGACATGCTGCCGCCGGACTGAATGAGGCCGGCGGAGTTGACGACGGCGCCATTGCGACCGCCGCCTGGCCCTGCAATGGCAAGACCATTACCGGACAGCAGAGCCCCCTGGTCGTTGGTGAGCACGCCGCCGACGAAGAAGTTGGCGTTGTTGCCGGCAAAGACGAGGCCGGAGGGGCTGTTGTAGAAATCCCCTGATACGTTGAAGGTGAGATCGTTGCCGGCGGCGAGCTGACCGGCATTACCGAGCGACGGCAGATTAAGCGTCAGGTCGTGCGCGGCAAGCAGCGAGGTGCCGGCCGTCGTGGTAAGGCCTGCGGCGGAAACGGTGATGTCGCCTGAGCCGCCACCGTTGGTGACGGCGCTGACGTCAGCATTGGAGAGGTCGGCATTGCCGGAAAGATTGAGTGTCAGGCCGCCGAAGACGAGATTGCTGCCGGAGAGGTTGGCGGAGGATGCGTTGACGATCAGCGTGCCGGCGCCGGCAATCGCGCTGCCCCGGCTGCCGGAAAGATCGAGGGCGCCGGTGTTGAGGGTGAGATTGCCGCCGACACGGGTGGTGCTGGTATAGCTGATGGAACCGGGTGCGGTGAGCGTGGCATTGCCAAGGCTCTGCAGGCTGGCATAGCCGATGTTCTGCGTTGCCGTGGCGGCAACGCTGCCGCCGGCGAGCAGTACATTGGCGTTGATGCTGCCGCTGGAGGCGGCAAGTGTCATCGCGCCGGTGTGCTGCAGCATCAGGCTGCCGCCTGAGGCCGCACTGGTGGCGGCAAAGTCGACGCCGGACACCAGGCTGTTGATTGTCATCGACCGGGCAGCAAGATTGGCGTTGCGCGCGGCCAGCGACTGGCCGCTAAGCGTGATCGCATTGCCGGCATTTACCGTCAGGTCGCCATGGGCAACGGCATTGGTGCTGACATTGCCCGCCGCATTGGCGGTGATGCTGCCGGCGGCCATCAGGCTGCTGACAGAGATGTCGCCGGACGTCGCCTTGAGCGTCAGATCACCCGCATTGCTGAGAACAATATTGCCGCTGGCCGATTGGCTGGTGGCGGTAAAATCGACGCCGGCGACGATGACATTGCCGCTGATAGCAGATCCGGTGATCGACACGTCGCTGGCGCCGAGAAGCTGGCCGTTGATCGCAACCGCGCCGGGACTGGTGGACGAACCGATCGCCACCGTGCTGTGGCTGGTAATGTTGCCGCCGGTAAAGGCGCTCGCGGCCACATCGAGGTTGCCTGCGACGATCAACGTGCTGGCTGTGGCGCTTGTCGCAACAATGTCGAGATCGCCACTCGAACCAAGAGTGATGGCGCCGTTTGATGATTGCGCGGTAGCGGCAAAATCGACGCCGGTGACGGCCTGACTGACCTGGACGGTCTGGCCGGAGAGCGAGACGTCGTCTGCGCTCAGAAGCTGGCCGGTGACAATGACGCTGTTGCTGCCGGCAAGGGTGACATCGCCATGGGCGGTGACAGCGCCGGCGGTGATGGTGGCGGCACTGGCGTCGATATCGCCGGCCGACAGCATGGTCGACGTTGCAAGACCGGCGGAGGCGGCAAGATTCATGGCGCCGGACGATGCCAGCACGATATTGCCGCCGGCGGCATTGGTCGCGGTAAAGTCGATGCCGGAGATCAGGGTGGGGGCGCTGATGTTGCCGCCCGTGAGCGTCAAATCACCTGCAGCAAGAATTTGGTTGCCAACATCGACGTTGCCGACAACGCCTGCGTTACCGCTTGCGGTAATCGCAATCTTGCCATGGCTGGTGATGCTGTCGGCCTGAAGATTGGCCGCCTGTGCGGTAAAGTCGCCAGCCGACAGCATGGATTGCGAGACGATGTCGCCCGTCGCGGTGAGGTTCATGGCACCGGATGACGCCAGCACGATATTGCCGCCGGCTGTGGTGGTGGCGGCAAAGTCGATGCCGGAGATCAGCACCGGCGCGCTGAGGCTGCCGCCGTTGATGGTGAGATCGCCGGCTGCCAGGATCTGGCTGGTGATATTGACGTTGCCGATGACGCCGACCTTACCGTGGCTGGTAACACTGCCGGCTTGAAGATCGGCCGCTGTCGCCGCAAAGTCGCCGGCGGACAGGATGGTGCCGGCCGCGGCATTGCCGGAGGCGGTGAGATTCATGGCGCCCGATGATGCGAGCACGATATTGCCGCCGGCCGCATTGGTCGCGGCAAAATCGACGCCGGACACCAGAAGGCCGGCATTGAGACTGCTACCACTGACGGTCAGATTGCCAGCCGACAGTACCTGGCCGCTGACATCGACGCGACCGGTTCCGCTCGTCGTGCCGCTGGCCTTCAGATCGATATTGGCATGACCGGTGATGCTGCCCGCCGTCAGGTCGAGCGCTTGCGCGGTGAGGTCGCCGGCGGACAACAGCGTGCCGATGGCAAGATCGCTCGTGGACGTCAACGACACGTCGCCGCTCACCGTCTGGACGATGTTGCCGCTGGCAGCCGCGGTGCTTGCGAAATCGACCCCGGAGACGATGGCGCCGGCGGTGATGCTGGAACCGGAGATAGTGATATCGCCGCCGCCGAGGACTTGGCCATTTACCGTAGCCGCACCGGCAAGCGTGATGTCCTTATGGCCAGTGATCGCGTCGGCAGTGACCGTGGCCGCGCTGACATCGATGGCGCCGGCAGCCTGCATGGTCGATGCCGCGGCATTGCCGCTGACCGCAACCGTCAGATCGCCTGTCTGGCCAAGCACGATATCACCGCCGGCAGCATTGGTGGCATCAAAGTCGATACCGGCGACGATGGTCTGGGCCGACAGGCTCTGGCCGGAGATCGATACATTGCCGGAGCCCAAGATCTGGCCGTTGACGACGATGGCACCGCCAAGCGTCACATCGCCATAGGCCGTCATGGCATCGGCCGTGACGGTCGAACCGGCTGCGCTGAGATCGCCGGCCGACAGCAAGGTGCCCGTATCGATGTCGCCGGTCGACGTCAGCGTCAGGTCGCCGCTGCTGGCAAGGACGATGTTGCCACCAGAAACAGCCGTCGCCGAGAAATCAACACCTGAGACGACAGCACCGGCCGTGATTCTGGAGCCGGAGATGTCGATGGCGCCGCCACCGAGGACCTGGCCGCTGACGGCAGTGGCGCCGGAAAGGGTGATGTCCTTGTGGCCGGTGATCGCGTCAGAGGTAACGGAAGCTGCACTGATGTCGATTGCGCCGGCGGCCTGTGTGGTCGAGGCCGCCGCGGCGCCGCTGACCGAAACGGTCAAGTCGCCGGTTTGGCCAAGGACGATATTGCCGCTAGCGGCATTGGTGGCGTCGAAGTCGATGCCGGCGATGAGGGTCTGAGCGGAAAGGCTCTGGCCGGTGATCGAGACATTGTCGGCGCCAAGAATCTGGCCGCTAACGCTGATCGCGCCCCCGAGTATCACATCACCATGCGAGGTTACCGCATCGGCGGTGACGGTCGTGCCGCTGGCATTGAGATCGCCGGCCGACAGCAGCGTGCCGGCGTCGATATTACCGGTCGAAGCCAGTGTCAGGTCACCGCTACCGGCGAGCACGATGTTGCCGCCGCCGACGGAGGTCGCAGCGAAGTCGACGCCGGAAACCACGGTGCCGGCCTGGATGCTGGAGCCGGAGATGGTGACGTCGCCGCCACCCAGGACTTGACCGTTAATCCTGGTCGCGCCGGAAAGGCTGATGTCCTGACGACCGGTGATCGCGTCGGCGGTGACAGTGGCGCCGCTAACGTCGATGACGCCGACTGCCTGGATCGTCGACGCCACAGCCGCGCCGCTGACCAAGACCGTCAGATCGCCGCTCTGGCCAAGGACGATATTGCCACTGGCAGCATTGGTGGCGTCGAAATTGATACCAGCGACGAGGGTCTGTGCTGACAGGCTCTGGCCGCTGATCAGCACATTGCCGGAGCCGAGAATCTGACCGTTGACGACGATGGCGCCGCCGAGCGTGATATCGCCATGGGCCGTTACCGAATCCGCAGTGATGGTCGAACCGGCCGCGCTGAGATCGCCGGCCGACAGCATCGTACCGGCATCAACGATCCCCGTCGAAGCAAGCGTCAGATTGCCGCCGTTGGCAAGGACGATATTGCCGCCGCTAGCAGACGTGGCGGCGAAGTCAACGCCGGAGACGACGGCGCCAGCCTTGATGCTGGAGCCGGAGATGCTGATGTTGCCGCCGCCGAGGACTTGGCCGCTAATGTCCACGCGACCGCTTGCGGTCGTCGTGCCGGAAAGGGTGATGTCCTTGTGGCCAGTGACAGCGTCAGAGGTAACGGACGCTGCAGTGACGTCGATCGCACCGGCCGCCTGAATGGTCGAAGCCGCCGCGCTGCCGCTGACGGAGACCTTCAGATCGCCTGTCTGACCGAGGACGATAGTGCCATTGGCAGCATCGGTGGCGTCGAAGTCTATGCCGGCGACAAGAGTCTGTGCTGACAGGCTCTGGCCGGTGATCGAGACGTTGCCCGAGCCGAGGATCTGATCGGTAACACTGATGGCGCCGCCAAGCATGACATCGCCATGAGCCGTGACTGCATCGGCAGTGACGGTCGAGCCGGCCGCACTGAGATCACCGGCAGAGAGCAGCGTGCTGGCATTGATGATCCCGGTCGCGGTGAGGCTCAGATCGCCGCTGCTGGCAAGCACGATGCCACCGCCAGAAGCAGCTGCGGAGGTGAACTCGACACCGGAGACTATGGTGCCGGCCTTGATGCTGGAGCCGGAGACGGTGATGTCGCCGCCACCGAGGATTTGTCCGTTAACATCCACGCGACCGCTTGCGGTCGTCGTGCCAGTCGCGCCGGAAAGGCTGATGTCCCGGTGACCGGTGATCGTGTCGGCGGTGACAGTGGCACCGCTTGCATCAATCGCCCCCGCAGCCTGGATCGTCGAGGCCGTCATCGCGCCACTAACCGAGACCGTCAGGTTACCGGCTTGGCCGAGGGTGATGTTGCCGCCGGCGGCGTCGGTGGCGTCGAAATCAATGCCGGCGACCAGGGTCTGTGCCGACAGGCTTTGGCCGCTGATCGATACGTTGCCAGCGCCGAGGATCTGGTCGGTGACGCTGATGGCACCGCCGAGCATCATGTCGCCATGCGCCGTGACCGAATCCGCAGTGATGGTGGTGCCTGTCCCATGGAGATCGCCGGCCGACAGCAGCGTGCCGGCGTCAACGATGTCGGTCGAGGCAAGGGTCAGGTCACCACTGCTGGCGAGTGCGATGCCACCGCCAGAAGCAGCCGTTGCCGCGAAATCAACGCCGGAGACGATGACGCCAGCCTTGATGCTGGAACCGGAGATATCGATGTCGCTGCCGCCAAGGACTTGGCCGCTGACATCTACGCGACCGCTTGCGGTCGTCGTGCTGGTAACGCCTGCGAGTGTGATACTCTTGTGCCCGGTGATCGCATCCGCAGTGATGGTCGCGCCGCTGGCATTGAGATTGCCGGCGGCCTGTATGGTCGGCGCCGTGATGGCGCCGCTGACCGCAACCGTCAGATCGCCGCTGGATGTGAGCGTGATCGTGCCGCCGGCGGCATTGGTAGCGTCGAAGTCGATGCCGGCGACGAGGGTCTGGGCCGCCAGGCTTTGGCCGGTGATCGAGACGTTGCCGGCGCCAAGGATCTGATCGCTCACGCTGATGGCGCCGCCAAGCGTCATGTCGCCATGGGCCGAGATATTGTCTGCGGTGATGGTCGCGGCGCTCGCATTAAGATCGCCTGAAGACAGCAGCGTTCCGGCAGTGAGCGCGCCTGAGGCTGCAAGCGTCAAATTGCCGGTTCCGGCGACCGTTGTGCCAAGGACAATTGCGCCGCCGGCCGCATCGGTGGCGGCGATATCGACGCCGGAGACAATGGCATCGGCGGTGATGCCGGAGCCAGTGATGCTGACATTGCCGCCACCAAGGACCTGGCCGCTGACATCGACGCGGCCGCTGCCCGTCGGCGTGCTGGTGGCTCCGGCAAGCGTGATGTTCTTGTGGCCGGTGATGGTGTCGGCGGTGATCGTCTGGCCGACTGCATCGATCGCGCCTGCTGCAAGGATCGTCCCGATCTGGACGGCGCCGGCGCTATCGTCGATCGTCAAATCGCCGCTACTCGCCAGCACGATATTGCCGCCGGCCGCCTTGGTCGCGGCAAAGTCGACGCCGGAGGCAAGAAGATCGGTGCTGACGCCATTGGCGTTGCCATGGATGGTGATATCGCCGGCACCGAGCAACTGGCTGGCGACATCAACGCCGCCATCGATGTCGACATTGCCGTGGCTCGTCAGATTGTTGGCCTGCAGCAGGTTGGCCTGAGCCGTAAGATCGCCGGCCGACAGCAGCGTGTCGACATCGATCGTGCCGGCGGCGGTCAGATCGAGCGTGCCGACGGTCCCAAGAGCGATATTGCCGCCCGCCGCATCGGTGGCGGCAAAATCGACGCCGGAGGCGATCGTCGTTGCCTGGATGCCGGCCCCGGAGATGGTGATGCCACTGCTGCCCAGGATCTGGCCGCTGACGTCCACGAGACCGTTTGCGGCCGTCGCGCCGGTGGCGTTGATTATGATGGCACCGTGGCCCGTGATGGTCTGGGCTGTCAACGATGTCGCGTCGACCGTGATATTGCCGGATGACAGCAGGCTTGCGGCATTGACCGCACCGCCCGTCGCCGTCAGTTGCAGGTCGGCGGCGCTCGCCAGCACGGTTTTGCCACTGGCATCCGCCTGCGTTGCGGCGATGTCGAGGCCGGAGACGGTGGCACCGCTCGAGATCGAGCGGCCGGTGGCGGCAATCTTGCCCTGGGCAAAGACAGTGCCGGCAACGGAAATATCGAGGCCGGCATTAAGGCCGATATTGTTGTAGCTCAACAGCGATGCGGCCGAGATCGCGCCGGAGGTCGCCGTGATCGACAGCGCGCCCTTGCTGCTGGCCGCCCCCGTGAGGCTGACATTGCCGGCCGAGGCCGACAACGTCGCGGTTCCACCGGCCGTGACATTCGCAGCAGAGATGCCCCCCGCCGATGTCATCGCCACATTCGTGGCGCTGTTGCCGTCGCCGGTCACACTCAACAGGCCGGCACCGCTCGACAAGGCGATATCGTCGTCGGCAGCGACCGATTGCAGCGTAATGCCGGAATCGGCCTGAACAGCGAGCTTTGCCTTCGAGCTCACCTTGGCCGCCGTCACCTTGGACTTCGAGGTGATGGAGACGCCCTGGCTGCCCGACACATTGGCGATCGAGATCTTACCGTCCGCCGACAGCGTCAGGTCTGCGGCATTGGCGGCCATGTCGCCGCTCATATTGACGCCGGCGCCCTTCTCTGTGACGACGATCTTGATGCGGTCGGCCTGCATGGCGCCGAGCGCCGTGCCGTCGATGGCGTATTCCGGCGTGCCGGAGACGGAGGTTAGCGCCGTCGCCTCGCCCGTCGCATAGTCATATTTGTTCGCTCCGGCCGTCAGGCGCAGCGCCTTGCCATAAACCGGGCCGTTGACGTGAATGCTGCGGGAGACGACATCGAAGAGATCGACAGCACCGGGGCTGGCCGCAAAATTGCCGCCAGCTCCCTCGAAGGTGACGTCGCCGCCATTGACCGTAAAACCCGTCAGGCTGCCATCGGCGCCGATAGTGGGTACACCCGTGGTCAGGGTGGCATGCGGGGTGTTGATGAAGCCGCAGCCGTTGCATGTGATTCCGTTAGGATTCGCTACTATGACGTCCGCTTTTGTCCCGAACACTTCCGTCGGGCCATTCAGCGCCGAGCGGTTGCCGCTGGTGACTTCGTTGAGGATCACCGAGGCCGGGTTCGAGGCATTGAGGTTCGGATTGCCCGGCGTGACCCCGCCAAGGTTCGAGGTGCCTTCCTCGCCCTTGAAATTGTTGAGGATGGCACCCTGCGTGCCGACGTTGAAATTGTCGTATTTGTTGTGCGACAGTCCGGCCGCGTTCGGCGTGACGATGTCGACCAGCGGCACGCCGTTCGGAGCCGCTCCGACACTCGGCTGGTTGGCAATAGGTGCCGTCGTGCTTGCCGAGATCGATTGGGCATTGGCGAGCATCGGCTGCAAGAACAGAAGCGCGCTGAGGGTGACGGCAAGCGTTTGATGTCCAAGGCGCGCGAGCCGGTGAATGGCCTTACGTGCCCTCGACCGCAAGACGGTCCGCTCGTTGAACGATTTGCTGGAATCCCACCCGGAATGCTTGCCCACGATACGCTCTCGCCCTTTAGAGGCTGAGGCCACGTCTGCGGATCTCGCAGGAAAATGTAGCCTACATCTTGCCTCGCCCGGACCGCATCATGCGGCACCATATTGATGGTTTTTCTTGATTGACTTGGAGGCGGACGTCAATTCACTACACGGATATGGAGAGCAAACTTCAGGGAATTCGCGTGAATTTGGTAAAGCCTGTGTGAATTTTACACCAACCACTATAGTGACACGACGGAGAACACGCGTCGCGGCTGATTCAGGTGCTTCAGGTCGAGTGGCGCGGCGACGGCGACGTACGTCAATACGGCACCTTGGTTTGAAGCATTTGTTTTAGTCAGCTGTGTGGATCCGACCATCCTCTCTTCATTTGAGGCAGTCTCGGCTCAGTTTTGAGACCGGAATGACAGATCAAACGATCACTGGCAGGCAACTGTGTACCCCGCACCCTCGTCAAGGAGCTTGGTCAAATTGATCCAAGCGGGAAGTCTTGCGGCAATTGTTGCACTGGAATTGCCGTACCAGCTTTTTGCCGTTGTCGCGCGGCGCATAACCGGCAAAGTCAAGTTGGCCGAAGACGCCACAATGCGGACAAGCAAGATGCGCGACCGAGGGCTTAATACCCAACTTGATCTTGGCATGCAGCCGACCGGAGGGATCAAGGTCAAGCAGCCAGGCGCGGAAGACGCGTACCCAACGCGCCACCATGTCCTGCATAACGTCAAGCCGATCGGCGGCTTCCGCCATAGTCATCTGCTGCGAAAGCATCGGCACGAAGGCGGTCAGGCTTTCGCGTTTGCGGAAGCCGACAAGCGCCGTGCCGGTTCGCCGCGAAAAACCCTGACCGCAGCTCTTGCAGGAAAAATAGGGCGTTCCGGTCGGTGAAATGCCTTTGTAACGCAGAACAGTATTGCTGCTCTGGCAATAAAAGCAGGCCGGCGGATCGAGGCTCAGTGAATAGGCCTCTTCGATCTCTGCCATGAGGAAGGCGGTCAGCTCGGGATCTTCGGTCGGGGTGAGTTCGACGGGATGGCGACGGTTCTTGTGCCTCGTGCGTGGCAGCATCAGGTCGAATTCGGGTTCGGGAACCTTTGTGCGGGGCATTGGCTATCGTTTCTCCCTACGAAGGGTCCGAATTCTTAAGGCGGTCAAGCTGACATATCGGGATAGCTCAAGTTTTTTGCGGATCCACCTTTAATTTCAAGGCGTCATCTGGCGTTTTCCAATGGATTTACTCGAAATCTTTGATGAGCCATCCATAGAGAAAGCGTCGTCCCTGTGTCCCAAACTTTCTTCTCGATCTCGATGGAACGTTGGTCGATTCCCAACCGGGCATCCTCTCGAGCTGCCGGGCAGCCCTGCGAGCCCTCGGCCACGAAATGGATCCGGAGATGGATATTCGCTCGATTATTGGGCCTCCGATCGAGGATGTGATGCGCTATCTTCTCAGCTCATTCGGGGATGATCGTATCGCCGAGGCGGTTGACGCTTACCGGGCTGACTAGGGAACCCGTGGTCTCTGCTAAGCGAGCTCTGCCCAGGGATCAGGGAAACGCTGGTCGAGCTGCATTCTCAAGGCGTCCGTCTCTTCCTGGCGACCTCAAAACGAGAAACCTTTGCTCGGTGCATTCTCGATAAGGCACAGCAAAGTTTATAGGGGTTCATGGTGTTTTCCGTTCTGCTTATCGGAGCGTATCTATGGAGCGTTCGATCCTCGACCAGAGGCCCGTTTAATGACCGCAATTGGCCCATGTGAGACGTGACAGACTGCGGACGGCAGGGTCAGCGGTTCGATCCCGCTCAAGGCGATTAGATGACTTTGCGCACTTCCTGTTCGAAACTGAGGACATGATGCAGCGCAATTCGCTCAGCGGTATCGGCATCCCCACGGCAGACGGCTTCGAGCATGAGTATCTGCTCCTGCACGACTTTATCGAGTTCGGGTGATAGCTCCGGAAACCGCCGCATCGCGACGTGAAGAATCCGAAGAGAGAGATTGTGGTAATGATCGAGCGTGTCGAAGAGATACCGATTTTTGGCACATCGATAAATAAAGCGATGGATGCGCCGATCGAGCGCCAGCAGAGCGTCGAGCTCCGAAGGTAGGGAAAGCGCCTTTAGCGCTTCTATCAGTTCACCGGCCTCGCGCCGTTCGGGCTCACGCAATCGTTCCGCCGCCAGTCGCGTCGCCCAGGATTCGATGCGTGCTCTTGCCTCGTAGATCGCGGTGAGGTCGCTGATGTCAATCCTGCTAACGAACGTTCCTCGGCGCGCGTTGACATCGACAAAGCCATCCCGCTGCAGCCGCAGGAAGGCTTCCCGCACGGGCGTACGACCGACGTCGAGCCGGCGCATGACGTCGTTTTCCTTGAGGATGGTACCAGGGGCCAAGTGGACGGTGATGATGTCCTCGCGCAGCTGCAAATAGGTGCGCTCCGCCAATGTCAACGTGGCTTCCGGATCGTCGAGCATTTCTTCCGACATCCAAGTGTCCATCCACGTCTTCTCCATCCTTGGGGTGATCCGATGCGCTTTATACGGAATCACTTGACAATGCACCTCAATAATATACGGTGTAATATATTACAAAAATATAAGGAGGGTGAACATGAATAGCAGCGATATTTTCCCGCGTTCGCGGCTTAAGCATGCAGTTTCGGCAATCCTTGTCTTGGGGCTCGCGCTCTTTTCTGTACCCGTCATTGCGCAAGCCGCAGACCTGGAAACGCTAAAGCCGGGTGTGCTCCAGGTGGTCATCGAGCCCTATATGCCTTACACGGCATTGAAAGATGACAAGCAGGTCGGTCTCGACAGCGATATCCTGAATGCGATCGCCAACAAGCTTGGCCTGAAGATCGAAACGACGGTGACAGATTTCCCCGGCATGCTTGCCGCGGTGCAAGCGCAACGTGCGGACATCACGATCGGTGGCATCGCCTGGTCCGATGCGCGTCAAAAGGCGGGCTTGTTCACCGATCCTCCCTACTATTCGCCGCCGGCCATGGCCGTGCATGGTGACGTTGCATATCCCGATGTTCAGAGTCTTGAGGGCAAGGCGCTCGGAACCGTGACCGGTTACGTCTGGGCCAAATCCATTGCTCAGGTCCCGAAGGCCGATGCGCACACCTACCCGGCGGCCGACAGTGTTTTCTCGGATCTTTCCTCAGGAAGGATCGACGTCGGCTTTCTCGACCCGCTGCTGATCATCTATCAGCAACAGCAACGACCCGACATGAAGTTTAAGGTGGCCTATCTCAATCCACCAACCGCGGAGCAGGTCGCCGCGCATCCCGACTATAAATATTTCCAGCCCTACATGACCGGCTTCTATCTGCCCAAACAGGCTCCGAAGCTTACCCAGGCGATCTCGGACCAGATCAATGCGATGTATAAGGACGGCTCGCTCGCCGCACTGGTGACGAAATGGGGTGGCGATCCCAAGCAGTTCCTGGTTCCGTCCCCGGATATGGCAGCCCAACGGCGTGGCGTGGACCGCCCGGAGACATGGTCACCGCCATCCATCGCCAATTGAGCGCGGGAGAACGGACATGAGTTTTTGGCAACCTCTTGCTCAATTGTTTCAAGTTCCGTGGGGCGACTATGCGGGCAATCTTGCCGAGGGTCTTTTACGGACCCTGGCCTATACTCTGTGCAGTTTTGCTGGGGCGGCGATCCTGGGGCTGGTGCTTGCCTTGATGCGCCTTAACCGGTTGCGCATCGTGCGCTTGCCGGCCACCATCTACACGGAGGTCTTCAAGAATGTGCCTCTGCTTGCCATTATCTTCGTCACCTACTTTGGCTTGCCTTCCGTTGGCATCAGGTTCAGCGTCTTCGTCGCCGGCGTTTTGAGCCTCGTGCTGTTCTACGCTGCCTATCTCTCTGAAATCTTTCGCGCCGCCATAGCCGGCATTCACGCCGGTCAGAACGAGGCAGCGCATGCATTGGGTCTTGGCCGCGCCACGACCTTTGGTCACGTGATCCTGCCGCAGGCGCTGCGACTTGCGCTCCCAGGTACCAATACGATGTTCGTGGACTTGCTGAAGTCGACGTCGCTGCTGGTGACCATCTCGGCAGCGGAACTGATGACCCGGGCTCAGTTGATCGCCTCCGAGACGTTTCGGTCGCTGGAGGTCTATCTGGTGATCGCCGCGATTTACTTTGCTGTCTGTTATCCGGTCTCGCAGTGCCTCCTCTGGCTTGAGCGCACCATTCAAGCGGGGATACCCTTGTCGGTTGGCCGGCGGCGGCGTCTTAAGCTGGCAAGAGCCTTGATTCAAACTGGGAGCTAGACGAATGGCCCACGTAACGGTCGAAACAACCGGCGCTGCCGTCCCTTCCGACAAAACCGCGGCGATCAAGATCAGGGGACTTCGAAAATCTTTCGACGGAAGGCTGGTGCTCGATGGAGTAGACCTTGATGTCCCACGCGGGCGCATCATCAGCATCATCGGGCAGAGCGGCGGCGGCAAGACAACGCTGATGCGCTGCGTGAATTTGCTGGAGCAGCCGGATGACGGCGCCATCGAAATAAATGGCGAAACGATCTGTTCGAACGGAACGGTCACCTGCAGAGACCTCGCCAGACTTCGCCAAGGAGTCGGAATGGTGTTCCAGCGTTTCAATCTCTTTCCGCATCTGACCGCCGTGGAAAATGTCGTGCTGGCGCAGATGCACGCTGCTGCCGTCGGCGAGCGTGAAGCGGTAGAACGGGCCGTGCGATTGCTGACCCGGGTTGGTCTGGTACACCGTGCGCTGGCCTATCCGGAGCAGATGTCAGGCGGAGAACAACAGCGGGTGGCAATCGCGCGGGCTCTTGCTCTTTCGCCGACCGTGCTCCTGTTTGACGAGCCGACCTCCGCCCTCGATCCGGAGTCGACCGGGGAGGTGCTGCGCGTGATGCGCGAACTTGCAGGCGACGGAATGACGATGATCATCGTCACCCATGAACTGCCGTTTGCCCGGGAAGTGTCGGACTGGGTCGTCTTTATCGATGGCGGCCGGATCATCGAGCAAGGCCCGGCGTCAGCCGTGCTTGACAACCCCAGAGAGCCTCGAACCGTTTCTTATGTCGCACGATACGCAAAACCCGGCTGAACGCGAGCTGTAGTGCGTGAGCTCCGGCAGCAGCACAGACTGCCTTCCTCTTAGAGCAATGGATGAGATGCACAGGATATCGACGGATATCGCCGTTGTGGGTGGCGGCGTCATTGGCTTGGCGATTGCCCTTCGACTTCGCGCCGACGGGCGTGAGGTCGTCCTGATCGAGCCGAATGAGCCGGGTTCAGGGGCCTCCTACGGGAACGCTGGAACGGTGGCGAACTATGCAGTCATTCCGGTTGGCACTCCATCAGTGCTTCGAAATTTTCTGACGCTGCTCCTCAATCCAGGCAGTCCCTTGGCGATCAGGACCTCAGCCCTGCCAACCTTGTTTCCGTGGCTGGCCCGCTTTGCCTATGAATCCCTCCCACATCGCTATCGCCAAAATGCCGGCCGGATCGCCGAACTCGTTTCGGACGCTTCGTCAGCCTGGACGGAATTCGCCTCGGAGATAGGCGCGTCTAACTTTCTGTCGGCAAAGGGTTGCCTCTACCTTTATGAAACGGCCAAGGCGTTCCAGGCGGCTGGCGCGGATATAGAGTTGCGTCGCAATCATGGTGTTTCGCAACAGCTCCTGTCGGCTGGCGATGTGGCCGAGCTTGAGCCACGCCTCGCCGGGTTTGAGGGCGGCCTTTTCTTTCCCGAAGCCATCAACCTCAGCGATCCGGGCGCGGTGATGGGCCTGTTGGCTGCGGCCGTGAAGCGGGCAGGGGCTGAATTCGTTCAGGCATCCGTCACAAGCATTGTGCGTGAACGGAGCGGCTTGCGCATCGCTGCCTCACATTACGATGTTCATGCTCGCAGGGTTGTGATTGCTGCCGGTGCCCATTCAAAACAGCTCGCTGCATCGCTTGGTGATCCGGTACAGCTCGATACCGAGCGCGGCTACCATATCGAGTACGATATGACGGAGCTGCCGGTCGAGCGGCCGGTTTGTCCGACCGCGCATGGATTTTACTTCTGTCCGATGCAGGGCCGGCTGCGTGTTGCAGGGCTGGTGGAGCTTGGCGGACTGACTGCTCCGCCGAACTCGCAATTGACGGAAGCACTGGTGAGGAATGCGCGCAGAGTGTTTCCTGAACTTGGGGCTCCAAGTCGCTCCTGGCTGGGGTTTCGGCCTTCAATGCCCAATTCCGTCCCGGTTATCAGGCCGTCAAAATCCGGCAGAGATGTTATTCTTGCCTTTGGGCACGGTCACATCGGGCTAACGCTGGCGCCGCGTACAGCGCGTTTGGTCAGCGCAATGCTGACCACCTGAATTGCTGGTGCGATCATTTTGCAAATATTAGACCTTATCGGCGGGGGCTCGCGGGAGAGCGGCTTTAGATTCTCGTCGCCCCAACGAGGAGGGTACTCGTCCAGCAGCACGGCAAGAACTCGACGGACCTGAGGGTGGGTGATTAGGTCGATCGCATCGGCAAGAGGAAAATATCCGCGCTCTCGTATCTGCTGTTCCGGATAATGATCGGCGATCCGGTCGTTCAGCAGCACGTGAACGGCAACCTCATAGCGAGTGCAGCTGCCTTCCTTTTCGTAGCCGAAGTGACCGATAGGCCTTGAACAGACGATCCCCGTTACGCCCGCCTCTTCGAAGGCCTCGCGGTGAGCCGTCCGCGAACTGACTTCGCCAGGCTCAATTCCGCCTTTCGGTAATCATCCATATATTGGATCGGAGCTGCGAACTGACTGGCGGTCAGATCGAAGCGCTCTCCGACAACACGATTGTAGAAGTGACAAGCACCGGCAATTTCCGTTTTTAGAATTTCACCGCCAAGAAGGTCCTGCACCGGCATCCCGTCGGATGACATCAGCGCCGTTACAAGGCCAGGCCGCGCCAGCGCAACAGTAGTTGCGAAATGTCGAAGACCGAAGGAAGAGGTGGAGCGGCGGCCAGCTTGTTGCGTTGACGCCCGAGTCGCAAACCGTGTGCACCACTGAAGTGCTGCTAACGCAGAAGACCTTGGTCGGAAATATCGGCGGTCATGCCGATGATCTTACTGCCTAATCGCCGCAAGCGCTCTCCACCGCTGAACCATTCAGGTCGAACAGAGCGACGTCATGACCTGCTTCAACAAGCCGTTGCGCGGTTGCAGTTGCTATCCCTGAGCCTGCTCCCGTCACCATTGCTATGCGTCGTGCCATTCGTAAACCTTTCCCGGAGATCGGAATCGACTGATGCCGGGCGGTGCGTTTGCGAATGATGCAATCGGTCGCGCAACAGGATTCGCAAGCCTATCGCACTGACGGCTGCGAAATCTTTGCCTCGCCTGCATTTTCGGGAAGACGGCTTGACCTCATTCCCCGTATACGAAGACGCCATCCTCTCGCGCAGCCGCGATCATCGCACTTCGTGCTGCTTCGGTGCTAATTCGCCCCTCAACCGCGTCAAGAAGCGCTTGCTTTGCGCCTTCATAGGCCCTTCCAGTTTTCTCCTTCGGCCATTCGTTCAAAAGAAATCCCGCGGCACGTTCGGTGCTATTGATCCTGATCGCTCGGCCCAAGTGTCTTGTTTCAAGCATCAGGGGGTGGTCCCACCATTGTCTGTCCATAGCGATATCCCTCCGCAAGCCGAACAAGGCATTGGGAGCTTTGTTCCCGGAAACGCGGCATAAGGAAAATCAATACAGGAAGTCGCGGTTTTTTGGTGTTGCAGAGCGGCGGCACTCGCCCGTTCCGCAGTTGCGAACATTGCCGTAGTTAAGCTGCGAAGGGTTCGCCTGTGAGCTAGATCCCTGACCCTGCGACAATTACAACGGCTGCGAACTCAAGAGGGCCCTCGGATCTAATTCCTCTAAGAACGGCACCTCTTTGCCCTCCATTCCGTCAGCGCCAAACAAGCAAAGAACCCGCCACCGTACGGTGGCGGGAAATCTGTCTGGGAGGATCGCGCCGAGAACTAAGCGCGGCAAATTCTTGAAATTTAATAGCTGAAAATTACATCATTTTCAGTCGGCAAATCCAAAAGAGGAGGCAGGAAAGGAATGATCCGCAGGTATCTCAGCAAGCGTGATTTGGCTCTTGATTCAATTGATTTGGACACCTGTCAACGCGCCTTTGATGCCATTTTGCTGAAAAGGAACATCGAGCGCGAAAGTGAAGAAGCCGAGCTAGTGGCAGCAATGATCATCGAACTTTTCAGGGAAGGAGTTCATGATGAACAACAGCTCGTCGATCTCGTCGGCATTAACGATCGCCATCGCCCTGCTAGCGGGTAGCTCACCAAACGGCGGCCCGCATATGGTCAGTTGATTTGCAAGTGATGAATGGCGAGATGGCTGAATAATTCGGCGCAATCTGTTCTCGTCTCGGCGCCGACGGAGCTATCGAAGTTCTTCTTATCACAACGCGCGAAACGCGTCGTTGGACCATTCCCAAGGGATGGCCTATCAAGAGTTTGAAACCGAACGAGGTTGCGGAGCGTGAGGCTTGGGAAGAGGCTGGTGTCAAAGGCAAGGCCGAGAAAAAACCCTTTGGTTACTACACCTATTTAACGATTTTCGATTCAGAAAATGCCATGCCATCTATGGTCGAGGTTCATCTTTTACGAGTCCAGAAGGTATCTGCCTAATTTCCGGAACGTAAAGAACGCACCACAGAATGGTTCTCGCCATCGGGAGCTGCCAAAAGAGTGCAGGAGCCCGAGTTGAGGGGCCTACTGGCCTGCTTGATGCAATCTCCCATCGAAAACGTCGTGGCCGAAATGGGCGGGAGAAAAAGCCGTCCGTGACCCACCTTCACTGTAAATGCTGCCCAACATTCAAGTGGATGACGATACGAACTGCTCAAGTGCTGACGCCGACTTTTAATTGAGGCTGTCGGGCCGCAAGGCTTGCCAGCGCGAGCGTGCTAAGCTCCGTGGTAGACAAGCATAATTTTTTTGCTCAAGCCCTAGCCCAAGAGAATGTCGGTCGCCAACCATGCGCCCATAGCCCGAGCGAAGTTACCCTTGAGCAGTCGGACGCACTACGATGTCACCGACGTCCACGTCAGCGGGTTGGGCGATGGCGAACTCCACAGCGCCCGCGATCGCGTTCGGGTCGAGCGCCACCGTTTCCATCCCGCGCGCGACCTGGTCGCGCAGCGCCGGATCGCGAATGCTGTTGCCAAATTCCGAGCGCACGTAGCCTGGCGAAATGCCAGTGACGCGCAGGTCTGCCCCGGCTTCCTGGCGCAACCCTTCCAGCAGCGTGCGCACGGCGTTCTTCGTCGCAGCGTAGACCGCCTGGCCGGGCACGATCCGTAGGCCCGCAGTTGAGATGATGGTCACGAACTGCCCGGCCTTCTGGCGCCGGAAGACGGGCAGAGCGGCGGCGATGCCGTAGAGCACGCCGCGGAAGTTGATGTCGATCATCGCATCCCAATCATCCAGCTGCAATTCGTCGAGCTTGGAAATTGGGCCAATGCCGGCGTTTGAAACCAGCACGTCGAGGCGGCCGAACTCACTGCAGGCCAGGTCCACCAGCGCCTGCATCGAGGTGCGGTCCCGCACATCCGTCTGGCGAAAGGTGGCGCTTCCACCGGCCAACTCAATCTCATGCTGAAGGGCTTCAAGTTGTTCGGTGCGGCGCGCGCCAAGCACCAGCATTGCCCCGTGGGAGGCCAGCCGCAAAGCAGTGGCACGTCCGATCCCGCTGCTCGCCCCTGTGATCGCAATCACTTTGCTCTTTACGTTTTCCATCGTCGTTCTCCGTTTCGACTGGAGCAAGGTTATTGCCTGCGACCTGTCTTATCTATATCATTCGATCCCGTATTTTTGTTGAGATCGTCCGAAATATGACCGATGCCCTTACCTCGATCTTCAGCCTCCTCGATCTGCGCAGCGCCCGCTGCACACGGCTCGAAGCGGCGGGCGCCTGGTCCTTGCGGTTTCCCGAGAAGCTGGCGCTGAAATTCGCCGCGGTGATCCAGGGCGAGTGCTGGATGATACATCCCGATCATCCCCCCGTGCAGATGGCGCAGGGCGACGTGTTCCTGCTGTCGCAGACGCCCGCCTATGTTCTGGCGAGCGATCCACATCTCCCTGCAGAAGACGGCGCGAAGGTGATCGACTGGGAAGGTTCGGACGTTGGCCGCTACGGCGGGGCCGACACGGTGCTGCTGGGCGGCAGTTTCAGGGTGAATCCGCTGCACGAACGCTTGCTGACCGAGGCCCTGCCGCATCTGATGCTCCTGCCTCGGGACGCCCTGGCAGCATCGACGCTGAGCCGGACCCTGGAAATCATGGAAGGCGAGTTCCGTCAGATCCGGATGGGATCGGACCTGATCCGGCGCCATCTCGCCGATATGCTGCTCGTGCAGATGCTGCGCGCCTTTGCCGAGCGCGACGTGCGGGGCATGGATCGGCGGCAGCCGCGCGGGAGCGGCTGGATTGGCGCGCTGACCGATCCACGCCTCGGCGCGGCGCTTGACCGCATCCATGCTGAACCGGGGCGTCATTGGACAGTGAAGGCGCTCTCCGAGGTCGCGGGCATGTCCCGTACGTCCTTCGCAGAAGCCTTCCATGCCGCGATCGGGCAGACCCCGATCGACTACGTCACCCGGTGGCGGATGCAAGTCGGTGAAGATCTCATTCATCAAGGTTTGGGCATCGCTGACGTCGCTGCAACGCTCGGCTATGCATCTCAAAGTGCATTCGGAACCGCTTTCAAGCGCATCAAAGGTTGTTCCCCGAAAGTCGCGACAAGACAACCTGTGCGCTCAGCGGGCGAACGGGCATAGCGGCTCAGTCCCAAACCCTTCCGATCTCGGTGATGTGCGAAAAACAGGTGATTCAGACACCCGGGACCCTTAGCGCATATCGCTGTTAAAGTGCGACTTGCGAAGCGACCGACATCAATTCCTGGGAATTCGGTGCCTTGAATGTCTGAAGCCCGGCCTCCAGAACTTCAGTGAAGCTCCAGCGCACGATGCCCTCCCGGTCTATTAGGAACTGACCGACAAGCTGCCCGTGGTCGGCAGTCATCATCTGCTCATCGGCTTCCGTAATTTGATATCCTTCCTTCTCGTTAAGAAATTCGTCCATTGCCATTACGCCCATAGGCTCGGGCAACTCGCCCGGAAGTTCGATCCGTATCGCCATGACCATGTCGATCCCGACCTCGCGTAAGCCGAACGCTTGGTGCGAAGCCCGTGCCGGGTCGGAAGCCGCGAGAAGATCGGGTATGGGATGGTAACGGAAATAGAGCCGCGCGCGTTCGACCGGGGTGTTTACCACCGCCAGGGATTGGACGCCTTTCTCACGCAGTATCGGGCTGAGATATGCCATGGCCGCGACGTGGCGCCGGCAGAACGGGCAATGCAAGCCTCGAAACAAACCGATCAACAATGGGCTGCGGCCACGAAAATCGTCAAGTGCGATCTTCCCCTCGTGCGAGATCGCATCGAACTCAACGTTCGGGACCCGGTCGCCCGGCTGTAGCGGATGGTCGACATAGGGCGGGGACATGGACAACCTCCTCGCTCGGGGATCAGTCGAGCAAAGGCGCCACGTCAAGTACTGTGAGGTCGAGATTGAGCGTTGCAGGCCTGACCTCTCGTCTTACCGCGCCGCCAGGATCCGATCTAAGAATGGCCTCACATGAGCCCGCGGGCAAGCGGCAAACAGCGAATCGTGAATTGAAAAAGTCCGTTTTCTGCAGACTCTGATTTTTTTAGCGGCCGTAGAGACCGACACAGAGAATTGAGCTGGGGGACCTGCGGCCCCGGCGACCACAATTCGCCCATCGACTGGGTATTCGTAAACCGCCATTGCATGCCGATACGCTGTCGCCGAAGGTGTTGCCTGGCTTGGCGACCGGTCCACGGCCAGAGCTGGACAGGCCGAAGTCCGCACCGGAAAGCTTGCAGATCGAGAACGCAGTGCTTCGCGAGCAAAACAGCGGCTGGCCCTTCTTAACCGAAGTATCTTTCATCGGGCATTAGCGGCTGCCTGAACCACAAAGCGATCACCGATGCGAGGCTCCAAGAAACTCCGACGCATCCGAGTTCCAGAGCAAGCGTCGGGCCACCGGGAGGAACGTTCGGCTTTCGCTCAAAGAGCATCGGCAGAAAAGGCCATGCAACTCTATTTGTCGCAATAAGCTAAAATGCGACAGATCGATCCACTGGGAAAAAAGTGAGACGTGTGAGGCCTCTCCTTCAGTCGTGATTATGCAAGTCTTGTCTCGCCTGATCAGAAGATAGAAGAAAATGTTCAAAAACGTTTTTTCTTCGACGGTACGACAGATGGAGAGGCTGGATACGGCACATTCAATTTCAAGATAGACGCGCCGGAGTATCTGCCTAAAAAGGGGATTGTTCCCGTGGAGTTGAGGCTTTGGCGTTTCGAAATCGAGGACCACTTCCCAGCCATTTTCAGTTTTGTCATTTATCGTTTTGGCAACAAATCGATTTGAGGCAACCAGATAATCGGTAATGTTGTCATCTTAGATGCTGATGCTCTCACCAATTATGGACTGATTTTTCGGGTTTCTGGTTTCAAATGGGCGCCGTATAAATTTCAAATCGTCATATGTTGACTTTCAATTAGTCAATGCCATAGTTTCAAATGGTCACCGGGAGCAAATCTATGGCGATATATCCAAGGCTCGCCGAGCAGCGGATTAACGACGCGATGTCAGATACACGCGTCGTATTGATCGTCGGTCCCCGACAATCCGGCAAAACGACGCTGGCCAGGAAGATGGCCAGTCCAGAGATGGAATATTACACACTCGACAATGCGACGACTCTGGAAGCAGCTCAGCGAGACCCCGTTGGTTTCGTCAGAGGAATGAACCGGGCCATCATCGACGAGATTCAGCGCGCTCCCGAGCTGCTGCTGGCAATCAAAGAAAGCGTGGATACCGACCAACGTCCGGGACGTTTCCTCCTGACGGGCTCAGCCAATCTCATGACATTGCCACGCGTGGCAGACTCACTGGCAGGACGCATGGAGGTCGTCCGATTACTGCCGCTCGCTCAAAGCGAAATCAGGGCGGCAGGCGGCAGATTCTTGCTCGATGCCTTTCGAAACGATGCAAAAGCTGGGGATTCCGTCGTCGGCGACGACTTGATGGCTGCAGTTCTGGCCGGTGGATATCCCGAGGCGTTGGGCCGCAAAACCTCGACCCGTAGACAGGACTGGTATGCGGATTATATCCAGGCAATCGTTCAGCGCGATGTTCGCGATGTGGCACAAATCGAGCAGATCACTCAAATGCCGCGGTTGCTACGCATTCTTGCGGAGCATTCGGGCCAACTCGTGAACTACTCTGGTATCGGTGCCGCTATCGGGATGAATCACATCACAACACAAAAATACGTCGGCATATTCGAGAGCTTATTCCTCGCTCGAACCTTGCAACCCTGGTTTTCCAATAAGCTGAAACGCCTCATCAAGACACCCAAAATACATTTTCTTGATTCTGGTCTTCTTGCCTCCCTCCGAGACCTTTCTCTCGACCGGCTACGGGCAGAGAGGGGGCAATATGGACCATTGCTGGAGACTTTCGTCTTCGCCGAAATTCTTAAACTCGCAAGTGGCGGGGAAGAACGCTTTGAGTTCTCACACTTTCGCGACAAGCAGCAGAACGAAGTCGATATCGTTATCGAAGACAGAAGAGGACGTATTGTCGGCATCGAGATAAAGGCGGCAGCTACCGTCTCGAGCACCGATTTTTCTGGATTGCGAATTCTGGCCGAGACATTTGGAGAAAGATTTGTTTCAGGCTTTGTCTTGTATGACCATCAAAAGGTGGTCCCCTTTGGAGAGCGTCTATACGCCGTGCCTATTTCCGCATTGTGGCGTTAGGGCATGCGAACTTCGGTTCAAATTCCAAACCCGTACATGCTTAAAAATTCGACGGTTTCAATGAAAAAGGGCACTCTGGTTCAAATCCCTTCAAGGCAATCATTGGCCCTAAATGATCGTAAAGTCGCAACGCACGCTGACAAGGACAATAAATCATTCAGTTGACCGGCCCGTTCGACCAAATCCCAAGGATGATGACCAAGAATTTCAGGAGCAAGTTATTCCGCGCGGGACTGGGGAGGTACCAATTACCCTGTTTCGCCGTGTTCGTGGCTATTCAACCTCAAGCGTATGCCCTCCCTTGGCGAACTCCGCTCACGTGATGGACCCGAAGTCGGGCGGAGCTATCAAGGCAAAATCCGGTTCGAGCGGCCTTCGGTTCGGTTTCGACCAGCCTGTCCTTTGCCGAGGCGGCGGACTTCCGGACACTCGCGGAGTACGTCTCATGCCGAATAGGTCGCACGGTGCAGGCCAAAGGGCGTATATGATTGGTGGCATTCTCATGTTCTAATTCAACAGTCGGCCGTGCCCACGACCGCAATTGAAACGAGCACTTCATGGACCTCTGCCCCTATCCCTAACCGGATGGGGGCCTTTTCATAGCAATAATGGAGATTCGATGAAGAGAATGTTCGCGCTTGCAGTCATTGCGTTGGCTGTTCAAAGCCATACCGCTTTGGCGACCGACAATTCCGCAGTCTCGGTGTTTGCCGCAAATGCGAGAACGGACACCAACCTCCAAGAGATGCTTTTCATTGCGGGAGAGGCACTCTCTCGGGCAAATGACGAAATGTCGACGAAAGCAAACGGAAAGCGCCTGTACTGTCTTCCTGCCAATACGAAAATCAACGGCGAGCGCTATGCGGCAATATTTGAGAGCTATGTCAAGAGGAAGGCCTGGACCCAACGTCTCGGCCCCTGGGGCTTTGAAGGCTACCTTCTCCTTGCACTTGAGGACACGTTTCCCTGCGAGAACTGAAAATTATGAAAGCAGGCCTCCCGATCGAGATTAACCGCAGCCGCGAGAAAGTCGAGATAGACGGTCCGCATAAAAAAAGCCCCCGCCTACTTGCGTTTCAGCGGGGGGAGGAAATATGGCAATATATTAGAATGCGCGAGTGAATGATCAAAGGCCAAACTTAAGGTCACAAACCCTGTCCGAGCAGTTTTGGTAACTTTTTATTTCCCGAGAGCACGCAAAAGTCGTGTCAGGCGCTCGCCGTCCGATCTGCGAATGGTTCCTATCGCCTCACCATCTGGAAATTCCATCGTTAACGGCCTGTTGCCTCATTCTGCCGACTAGGGATGAATGGCAGATATTTCACCAGGAAGGGGTTCGCTAAAAGCGGCCATGCACCAGCCAATGTGGCGAGGTGGCGTTCGTCATGAACGCCTTGCTCATATAGAGTCACCACGATTGATGCCAGCCGCTCGGCTTCAGCTCCATTCTTCATAAGGTTCAATCTTGAAAGGACCTGTTGGAAAGCCCGCTGACAAATTTCTAGGTCGTGCTGTCCCAAGATTTCATCGTGGTTTCGAATATATCTGTTAACCACCGAACCATCTCTTCATGCAAAAGAAGGCAGTATACAACGCAAGTTTATACCGATGGTAGCGTTGTGCAACTGCAAGATACATTTTTCCTTGGAGATGGCTTGCGAACATCGCTTCGCTAAGGCCCAGCCCCCGTGCCGCTATTTATTGTTGAGCGGGCGCTGTCGCCGGCGGCGTTGTGGTGGTTGGTGGCTGTGTCGTCGTCGTCTGGGCTGGAGCTATGGAGCCTGTTGTACTGGCGTGCGGCCAGAAAGACCAGGCAAGCGCCGCGACCACAATAAAC
Organism: Rhizobium sp. LEGMi-198b; assembly: GCF_054114205.1. Classification (NCBI taxonomy): domain Bacteria; kingdom Pseudomonadati; phylum Pseudomonadota; class Alphaproteobacteria; order Hyphomicrobiales; family Rhizobiaceae; genus Rhizobium; species Rhizobium sp. LEGMi-198b. Next base: position 420,227 of record NZ_JBSYVH010000005.1, read on the forward strand.
GCTAGTATGGCGACCCATGGCATCCAAGGTTGCCGAAGTACAGGGGTCGTTCTGAGATCTGGGTTAGGCTTGTTGATGTCGTTGCTCATCGGAGTACTCCTTTGAGACTTAACTTCTAGCTGCAGCAAAGGTTCCTGACCACGCGGGCGTTGCGCCCCTAGAAATGCGTATGCCAGGTCCGCCTGCGCATGCCAGAAAGGAATCCCCATCTGCACTCTCATCAGGTGGAAGCCGGTAGCTCTGGCAAGTCGTCTGGCACCCGATCCCAAGCAGCATGGCTGTGTCGAAAGAATGACCATGTCGGCTTGAACACCGAGGTGTCATCGAGCGTGCCAGCGTAGATGTTTACGAAGTCGGGAATGACCTCGGGCGTGCTAAAAAGAAGACTGCCACAGGTGGGGCAAAAATGCCGGACCGTCAATTTCCCGCTCCCTCCCGGAGCCGCGTAGCTTCTTGTCTCGCCGCTAATCGTTACCCTCTCGCGTGGCATGCTCATCGCGGGAACATGGCCTGAACCGGAAGCCCTTTGGCAATCTCGACAATAGCAGACCAAGAACAATCCGGTTCACCCTCGCACTCGTAGCGCACCGCACCGCATAAACAGCCACCTACTAACATCATTTTCTCCAGAACCGCACCGGTCTCTCAGGGCCCCTGGTTGCATTACGAGACAATATTACGATGCGCGGCACAGTCAATCGAGCTCCCCCTGCTTCTGCATGCAGCGGCTTCGACCGGGCCAGCAGCACAGCTTTCTCTCATTCGCCCTTTCAGAGTTGCCGATCGAAAAGATCACTGGTCGATCGATCTATCGTCGACCTGTTGCATGGACTGGACATTCATCGCGATGTGAAACCAACGCTCCAATGCGGCACTGGAGATACCGGAGTTCAATCAGGCAATCCGGCCTTCTCCAGTCCGCCAACATAGAGTTCGGACATGCGATGATCGCGAAAGACGCTGGTTCGGGAACTGCGCAGGTTGGAGGCCGGCTGCGCCTTCAGGATATCAGCGATCACGGCCCTTGCCTCTTCGAGGCGACCAAGATGTCCCAAAGCCGCGGCTCGATAGCGGCGTGCGACATTGTGGCTCGGCACTTCGGCCAGGATGCGGCCCGTTATGTTCACGGTTTCCTCAAAATGGCCGGCAAAAAAATGCGCGCACGCCAGCCCTAGCAGCGGGAAGTAGCTTCTGGGATCGACCGGACTGAGGCGCCGCGCCTCTTCGAATTGCTCGATGGCCCTGAGGCTCTCACCGAAATAGTTGAACACCCACCCGCAAAATGAGCGGACGTGCATCGAATTCGGGTGCAAAGCAAGCGCGTGGTTCGCCAATTCGAGCGACTGCTCGAAGCGGACACCGAGTGTGGAGTATGCCCAGGCCGCGATAGCGAGGACAGCAGCATTCTCGGGATCGATTGCGACTGCCTGGCCCGCCAGTTCACAAGCCTCCGCTGTGCTCGCCATCTTATCCACGGCCCATCCATTCAGCGTCATACGGACGAGGCATTCGGCCAATGCGGCAAGGGCATCCGCGTAGCTTGGGTCGAGCGCGATCGCCCGGCGCAGCATGGTTTCGGCTTCCACGAAGCCATCCCGCGTGTAGGCGTTCATGGACGGCAGCGCCCGCAGATAAAGATCGTAGGCGCCGAGATTCTCCGTCGGTTTCCGCTGCGCCCGCTCTATTTCGGCCAACCGGAGACGTGGTTCGACGGCCACGACGACGTTTGTGGTGATGCTGTCCTGCAAGTCGAAGATATCCGCCAGGTCGCCGTCGAAACGATCGGCCCAGATGTGCCGTCCGGTAGAAGCCTCGATGAGTTGCCCCGCGATGCGCACGCGCTGCCCCGCTTTGCGGATCGAGCCTTCCAAAAGATAGCGCACGCCGAGTTCGCGCCCAACCTGACGAGCGTCGACAGATTTGTGCTTGTAAATGAAGGACGAGTTCCGGGCGATGACGAACAGCCACCGGGTGCGGCTCAACGCCGTAATGATGTCCTCTACAATGCCGTCCGCGAAATAGTCTGTCTCCTGATCGCCGCCGAGGTTTTGAAACGGCAGTACCGCAAGAGAAGAGCGCTCCATCGCGGACCGGGCTGCCACGGAATGGTTCGGCACAACGCTTCCAGCAGGGTCTTTCTCGCTAGGTAGAATCTGATAGGCCCTGATCGAGCGCTTGATATTTTTGAGATCCCTCTCGCCGAGGTCGATGATGCGGCAGTCCAGCCTGTCGCGGACCTGGTCATAGGCTGCGGCCGAAAGGCAGACGCCATTGGGTTCGGAAATACCTTCGAGGCGGGCCGCGATATTAACGCCGTCCCCCATGAGGTCTCCGTCGGTCTCCTCGACAATCTCACCCAGGTGAACGCCGATGCGAAATTCGATGAAGCGGTCCGGAGGTAGTCCTGCATTCCTCTCCGGCATGGCGGACTGAAGCTGGATCGCGCATTGCACCGCATCGATCACGCTCCGGAACTCGACGAGCAGGCCATCGCCGGTGCGCTTGAATACGCGCCCGTGGTGGGCGGTGACCGTCGGGTCCACATGTTCACTCCGCAAGGCTCTGAGACGCGCCAAAGTGCCGTCCTCGTCGGCGCCTGTTAGTCGGCTAAAGCCGATTACATCGGCAGCTAATATCGCGGCGACCTTTCGGGTTTCAGCCATGGCATCCTCGTGCATTCTTAGCGACGCTATCTAGCACGATCGTCTGGCACCACGCTACGTGGCTCTGTTGCAAATATTCGGCGATCGCCTGCGCGAGATGGGCGGTCTGAACCCAATCCCCAAAGCCCCGGCGCGCAGCGAGTGGCCGGAGAACAAGCAACGCACGTTACCCTTTCGGAAGATCGGAACGGACACCTGCGGCGAATGCAGTCTGCGTGACCAGGCGGGCGACATGCTTGTCTGAAAGCCGCTCCACCTCGACCGTCTTGTTATCCATGAAGATGCGGCGAGATCGCCGCGGTGATGGCAGAGGCTGCTGCGAACAATGACGATGTCGGGAGTGTTCTGCTTAACCTCGCTGGGATGATCCGAGCACTGAAGATCATGGTGGATGGGGGGACTGAAGCGTGGAAGGGCGATCAATCGCACGCCGGAAGGTCGCTCGCCGGCGCTGACGGCCCGAAACCGGTCGCGCGCCTCACTCCTTTCCTTGAAGAAGCTTGCTGACGACGCCCAGGCCAGAGTTCAATTCAAGTGAAGTTGGAGCTCCGATACAAAGCCTTATTCCGCTTTCCTCGGACTCGGGGGCTGTCAACGTCGACAGCGGCGGTGTGACAATGATTCCATTCGCAAGTGCCTCGGTCTCGAAACGCACAGCGTCGCCGCGTTGCATCGGAAGCCACACATGATATCCGCTATAGTCCGACCGGCGGATTGCGGAGCCAAGGGCCGAACAGGCCAGAGCATGTCGCCGAAGCGCTTCCTGTTGGACTGCTTTACTGATGATTTCGGCCGTCCCATCAAGGAGCCATTGCTCCAGGACCGCGCAAGTGAATGGCGAAATCATCAGCGCCGTCGACACCAGAATGTTTTCGACTGCGGCGTGATGGGCATTGGGAACGATCAGTGCCCCAATGCGCAGCGCAGGATTCAAGGTCTTCGATACGCTATTGACGTACAGCGTTCGCTCGGGGGCGAGCAAAGCCAGGGGCGGCAGCGCTGAATTCGGACCAAGCCTGTAGACATCGTCCTCGATGATGGTGACGTCGCGCCGCCGGCAAACTTCGACGATGTCTTCGCGCCGCGACAAACTCATCGTACTCGTAGTGGGGTTTTGGATCGTCGGCGTCACGTAAAGCGCCTTTCGACCGATCGGCGACAGCGAAACTACCTCGTCGAGCGCGGAGGGGAGAAGGCCTTCGTGATCCATTGCAAGCCCGATCAGCCGACATCCTGTCAATTGGGAAAGGGCGATCGCCCCCGGATAAGTGTGCTGTTCGGTAAAAACGACATCGCCAGATCGGGAGAACAGCGAGAACGCCACCCAGAGCGCATGGTGGGCTCCACTGGTCAAAAAGAGGCGTGATGGTGCCACGTCCACGCCGAGGCCCTGAAGCCAACGAGCAAACTGCCGTCGATATTCGTCATGGCCGGCCGTAGGCGGATATGAATTCAGGATACCGGCGTCGCTCTTTTTCGCGACCGCCGCTAGGCTGCGCGCGAGAAGCCGTTCGGTCAGAACAGATGGCGGCGTGTTCCGCGAAAAATCGATCGATGGGCCGCGTCTTGCCGCTGCCGCCGACACAAATGTGCCGCTTCCCTTTACGGTCCGCACCAACCCTCGTCGCTCGAGTACGCCATACGCCTTGGTGACGGTCCCGAGTCCAACCTGAAGCGTGTACGACAGATCGCGATGGGCAGGCAGGCGGTCGCCACCTGATAGCTTGCCGTCAAGGATATCCTCGGCCAGCGCGTCCGCCAACCGCTCGACTGGTGATCCGCTGCTCTCGGCAAGGCGGGCCATCCAAGGGGATCGAAGAAGCATCTCACCTCATAAGTGTCGCGTGACACTATTCCTGTTCTCAAAAAGTGTAACGTCCTCTATACCCAAACGACGCGCCGTTCAACACGCCTAGAGATGGCGGTCTGAAGTGGGAACTGAGGAGAAGTTCGTTGCGAAAGTATAAAGTCGTTGATGCCTTCACCTCGAAACCCTTGCTGGGAAACCCGGTCGCCGTCGTCCTGGACGCGGAAGGTCTTAGCGACGGCGAGATGCAGGCCATCGCGAGATGGACGAACCTCTCCGAGACGACGTTTCTCCTTCCCCCGCAAAGCCGTGAGGCCGACTACCGCCTGAGGATTTTCACTCCTTGCAGCGAACTACCCTTCGCGGGTCATCCGACGCTGGGGAGCGCGCATGCGGTGATCGAGGCGGGACGCGTCTCGCCTCGTGACGGTGTCCTTGTTCAGGAATGCGGGGTCGGTCTTGTCAAATTGACGGTGCAGGGCGAAAGCAAACATCGCGTCATAACGCTCGACCTTCCCCCGGCCACGATGAGGGACCTCGACGCCGACGAGCTGGACGAGTTGGAAGCGATTCTTGGACATCAGGTGTCCCGCGATTCCGCCCCGGCGATCGTCGATGTCGGGGCTGTATGGATCGTGGCCGCCATGGCTGACGCTTCGACGGTCTTGAGGTTGACACCCGATTTCGCTCGTTCGGCCCGGTTCGAAGCGAAACTCGGGGCGACGGGAATCACCGTATTCGGACGTCATGCCAACGGCGACGCGGAGATCGAGGTCCGCTCCTTCGCGCCATCATGCGGTGTTGAGGAAGATCCGGTCTGTGGCAGCGGCAATGGCAGCGTCGCAATCTTCCGTTCCCGTCGGAATCTGATCTCGTCATCAGCCACGAATTACATCGCCGCACAGGGCCGGCGCGTCGGCCGAGACGGGCGGATCGCAATCTCCATCAGCGACGACGGAACGATCGGCGTCGGTGGATCGTGCGTCACCTGCGTGGACGGGACGCTGGTATATTGAGGCCGGCCGCCTGCACCATCACCGGAGGGTATCGAAATGCATCCAACGAAAGAAACGACCGTTCGTCCGATCCTGCTGATCCAGGCCGGAACGCCACCGGACGAAATTCGTCAGGCGAACGGCGACCTACCCATCTGGTTTTGTAATGCATTGGAGCTTCCTACGGAGACCGTCGAAGTCGTGCGGGTTTTCGAAGGCGAGCCTTTACCGCCGCCCCATCGCGGACGCGTCGCCGTTATCACCGGGTCATGGTCCATGGTCACGGAACGCCTCCCGTGGAGCGAGGCTGCCGCGCAGTGGATTCGCGACGCCATGGCCGTCGATATGCCGCTCTTCGGCGTTTGCTACGGTCACCAGTTAATGTCACATGCCCTGGGCGGGCGCGTCGATTTTCACCCCGAGGGCCGCGAAATCGGTTATCGGGAAATCAGGATGTCTCCCGCGGCAGCAACGGACCCGCTTCTCAAGGACATGCCTCTAAGGTTCAACGCTCATCTCACGCACATGCAAACCGTGCTCGAACTCCCGACGTCGGCAGTTGCGTTGGCTGCATCCGAGCATGATCCGCATCAGGTCGTCAGATACGGACCACGGGCCATCTCCACGCAGTTCCATCCCGAATTCACTCCAGAGATTTCGTCGGCGATCATCCGGTTTCGGACCGACGCGCTCCGACAGGAAGGTCTCGACCCTGACGGCCTGCTTGATGACGTCCAGGACGCACCGTTCGCGACAAGGCTCCTGGCGCGCTTCGTCAAGGATGCACTCGGTGAAGACCGGGCTGCCGCGTCCATTCAACGAGCTTCATAAACGCAAGGAACGGCAAAATGCCCTACGTGAATATCAAGGTCACGGGCGGCTTGGACGCGCCGACCGCCGAACAGAAAGCGAAGCCAATCCGCGAAGTCACGCAGCTCCTCGCCCGCGTTCTCAAGAAGAACCCGGCGACCACAGTCGCCATCATTGACGAAGTCGACATGGACAATTGGGGCGTCGGAGGCGAGAGCACCACAGTCCGTCGCCAGAAGGCCAAGGCGCAGCCAGAGGGCAGGACATGAAAAAGCTCGGTCTCATCGGCGGTATCGGGCCGGAATCCACGCTGCTCTATTATCAGAAGTTCGTCTACGCGGCGCATCGACAAGGTGGGCACACGTTCTTTCCGAACCTGACCATCGAAAGCCTGAACGTCTTTGACATTTTCCGCCTGTGCGGAAACAAGGACTACGATGGCCTTGTAACCTATCTCATGAAGGGCATCGACAACCTGATCGCAGCTGGCGCCGAGGTTATTGCGCTGACAGGCAATACGCCGCACATCGTGTTCGACGAGCTCCAGGAACAGTCGTCGGTCCCGCTGGTCAGCATTGTTGAAGCGACGCGGGACGAAGCGAAGCGGCAGAACCTGTCCAAAGTAGGATTGTTGGGCACGCGGTTCACGATGGAGGCCGACTTTTTCAAGGATGCCTTGAAAGCCCGTGGGATCGGCGTCGTGACGCCTTCCGCAAGCGAAATCGATTTCATCGCCGCCAAGATTTCGGACGAGCTGGAGAGAGGCGTCGTCAAAGCAGAGACCCGCACTGCATTCCTTGATATCGTGCACAGGATGAAAGACGAGCAGAAGATTGAAGCGGTCGTACTTGGGTGTACGGAGCTGCCGCTCCTCTTCAAGGACGCTGACTTGCCTGTAGAGCGCTTGGATACGATGGAAATCCACGTCAACGCATTGCTTGCGGCTGTTCGGTAAGCCGGCTACTCAGACGAAAGTAAGTCAGGTCGACGGGTGCGCCCGCCGAGCTTTTCTGGAAATCGATCTGCCGTTGACGTTCGAGGTCCGGCTGAACGGCGTGCCAAACCGACCTGGCAGTCAATGAGCGGCTTCCAACTTGAATGATGGGGCATCCGAGAGGGGACGGTTCCGGGAGGGCTAGATCGCGGACTTCGCCTTGGCGCCTGGTGCCCAACGCATTCTGGAAGGCACGGTGAGCCTCGCCTTGCACCGGGTCGCCAGTCATGCCTCTTCAATTATGAGCCGAATGATGCTGTGATTGATCGAATCGTTTTTCTTCGTCGCCCAATTGCTGGCGCTTCCAGCCTGCTCATAGCAAGGATGTGTGGCCTTTGCCGAGATGCGACCCCTGGTTATGCGCTTCAACTGCATTCTCCGCGCAAGAGATCGGGACCACTGGCTGCATAGATCGATGATGCAATCGACACCGAACTCATTCCTATTATGCGATTCCCCCGCGTCCGGCGCAGAGACATCCACCCGGTGAACAACGCCATCGAACTGCCGTTGGAGCAACGGCAGGCCGAAGGTCAGATCAACCGCCTCTAGACCCTCGGGCGGGCAATTTTTGGTAGGGCAGGTCCTGAACTGCTCAGGGCACGAATGCTGCCACCGCGCCGCACAAAGTAAGAAAGAACCACCGGCTCCGCCTCGTGGGGCAAGGCAGAGCCGGGTGACCGAAAAGAGCGTTCATCAGCACCCAGGTGCGGGGTGACAGGTGCGCTTGTAAATTTATACGACTGAAGGCTGACTTTCTAAGTGATAATTTCTAGTCGCTTTTACCGGCCATCTGTGCCGGGTCTGAAATGAAAGGAAGGTGACCATGAATCACTTCGCCGCCGTGCGCTCCACCATGTTCTCGTCAATCCCGCAAACGTCATCGTTGCGCGCCAGAAGCGTCGACCTTTTCCGCGAGCCAGATCTTGATGAGCGATTGGTAGGGTACGTCTCGTTTGCCCGCCGCGATCTTGATCCGTTCAAGCAGCGCGTTCGGCAGCCGCAGCGAGATTGATGTCGAGGATGGTTTCAGGTTCGGCATGCGCACACGTTCAGCCTTGCTCCAGTCGACATGATCGTCGGAATCCTGGCTTTCCCAAAAGGCGCGTTCTTCCGCTTCCGTCTTGAATTCCGGTACTGGCTTAAACGTCTTGCTCATAATAGCTCCGTTCCTTGCGGCTCATATCCCGGGCCGAGATCACTCTTATCTTCGATTGGTTATGCCGAAGCGTGAAGGTGATATGCAGCAGCCTTCCATCGTCGGTGCGCCCGAGAGCGTGGATGCGTCGCTCTTCGGCGCTATGCCTTGCGTCGGGAACCATCAGGAGCGGCTCGTTAAAAAACACCTGCTCCGCTTCGCCCTGGCCGACGTCATGCTTTTCAGCGCTTTTGCGGGCGTTTCCCGCGTCCCAGTCGAAGCCGGTGATCTGGTCCCAATTAATCATTGATGTATATTGCCATAATATACATCGATTTCAAGGGCACGACAGAGAAAGGGAAAGGCGAGGGATATACCCGTCCACTCCGCAGGCCGAGGCGTCGATGCAGACGGCCATCAAGGCCATTAGCATCTGCAGTCGCATCATCGATGCGTCGCATGGCAATCGTCGCCGATCCAGCCGAAATCGCATCGGCATGCAAGGTTCAGGCAGCAGCAAATTCACATCGTCGACCGCGGTCGGGGCGGCGCCTACGGGCTCGCTGCGGCAATGGCGTTGCCCAGCATATTGCATGTCCTCCGGTAAAAGCAAAAGCGTGGGACCCATGTCTCCGGTACAATTCGTCACCTGTTTCTCAGGTCGACAGACTAAAGAGTTGCCAGCCTCCGGTTTGAAATCCTGCCGGCATAATTCTTCCTCATCTCCACCTTCTGCTCCAGCGCGATGATGACCTCTGGCGTCAGATCGACGCCGTAAAGTTCAGCAATATCGGGCAGGCCTCCGGGCGTGAAAACGTTGATCTCGAGGATTTTGTCGCCGACGATATCGAGGCCGACGAGAAACATGCCGTCCTCGACGAGCTTGGGCCGTACCAATTCGGCGACCGCGAGGATCTTGGGCGTGATTTCGACGGCAGCGGCGGTGCCTGCCGCATTCATGTTGGAACGGACCTCGCCCTTTGCCGGCACGCGCCGGAAGGCGGCATAGGCGCCGTCACGCTGCAACGGCCGGCCATTCATCAGGAACAGCCGGATATCGCCGGCCGTCGCGTCGGGAAGATAGACCTGTGCAATCAGGTACCCTTCGCCGCTGACCGCCTCGAAGATCTGATTGAGGTTCGCTTCCTTGCTGGAGGCGATCTTGAAAACGTTCTTGCCGCCTGAGCCCTGCAGCGGCTTCAGGATGACACCCTGTTTCTGCTCATCGATGAAAACGCGGATTTCCTCGAAGCTTTTCGATATCAGCGTGGTCGGCCGCACGGCTTGCGGAAAATCCTGAAAATAGAGCTTGTTCTGAGCGCGTATCAGTCCTTCGGGATCGTTGACGGTCAGCACGCCGCGCTCGGCCGCAAGCCTTCCGAAGATCGCACCAGCATGTGCCGCCCACGGCCGTTCATCGGCATCTTCAGATGGGTCGTTTCGTAAGAACAGCACGTCGATCTCGCTGACGTTGATGGTCTGAATTTCCGCCTGATCGCCCTGCAATGCACTGATGAAAGCATCGGCTTTTTTGGGCTTGCCGTTTTTAAGGTTAGTGGCGCGGATCATCAGGTTGTCGTCGGGGTGAAGCACGAAGTCGCCTGGCGTCAAATAAGAAACGTCGTGACCGCGAGCCATGCCGGCAAGCGCGAGCGCGGTCGTCGTGTAATAACCGGCTTCGCCTTTGATGGAATTCACAAAAAATGCAATCCGCATTCACGGCTCCTGTCGTTGGATCAAGTCGAGAGGGCGGATGCCGCTTCTGGCCCGTTCCAGCCGCGCACGCCCGCCGTCATTGTCAAGAAAGATTGGGTGGATCGCCGGCAAGCGGAGGAGTCCGCGCTCGGCAAGCTCCTGCATGACTTTGAAATGCGACGCAGCAATTTTGCCCATCCAGAAAGGCTCCAGAGCACCGCCATTTTCGAGATGGTCGAGCAAGGCGAGCAGTCCGCGCAGATAGATCGCATCCTTTGCAAGGCCGCCGCCTCGATAGAGTCGCAGGACGAGGTTGAAGGCCGCCGGTTCGGAGAAGTTATAGTCGTTGACGAGCACGGAATAGGTTTCAGCAAATGTCGCACCATCGAGCATACACGCACATCCAACGACCCGGCTCGCAATCAGCTTGAGCCTCTCCGGCGTCATGCCGCCGGAGAGGTATTCGGCAAAAACGGCCAAGCCTTCCTGCATGCCCTCGTATCCCGAAAGCCCTGTGCGAAACAGGCGCAGTCCCTGGGCCGAACCATTGAAATAAGTCAGCAGATGGACACCGATCTCATGCGACAGGAGGGGTTCGACGCGGCGCATATCCATCAGCGTGCTACGGGCGATCAGCAAACGATGTCCGGACACCATCAGGCCGGAGGGCAAGTCGTCGCGAATCTCGACCGACGCCTCGAAGTCATTTCCCTGCCGCTGATAAGCAGCGATCATAGCTTTGGCTTGCCGCTCCAACTGGAAACAGTCGGCAATCCTGTTTTCCACGCCCGCGCCGTCATCGCCGCTCCGCTCGTTTCCGGCCAAAGCTGTAAGGATTGTCCTGGCCTCGCGCAGCAGCGGTCGCTCGACCGGCTCATAGAGTGCACGGCTGAACTCGACGAACTTCGGGCTCTGCCGCGACGACAGCAGTGAGAGTTGCAGATCGAGCTCCTGCTGCTTTTCGCGATAAAGTTGATGGAGCACAGGGTCTTCGAGATGCTCGAAGGAGATTGAGAAAAGCTTCCGCTTGATCGCCTCCACCTGCAATCCGAGCGGGCGGTAGAGAAAGGTCGGCTGAGCCTCGCGGCCATCGGCCTTAAAGCCTTGAAACGCCGCCTCCGCATTAATGGGTGTCACCGCCAGAAGAAAATCGAAGGTCGACGCGACCTCATCGACGCTACGGTCCACCCTGGAAACCGCGTCGATGAACGCTTTGCGTCCCAGCGCCCTATGTGTGGTCAGCTTGAAGAGCTGATGTGAGCCTATGAAGGAGGCGAAAGCCTGCAGGCCTGCATCGAAGAGCATGCCAACAAGCTGTTCGCGAAGTTCCGGATAAATTTCTTCGGAGTTGGGTTGGCGGTAGATCGGTGCAAACCTCACGGCGATCGCCGAGCAGCCGAGTTCGCGAGCAAGCTGTTTGTCATCGCGCGAAGGAGCGGCCTCCATATTTTCCACGCGCGGCGTACGGAACCGGGCTTCGCTGTCGCTGACCGCCGTTGAGAATGCGTCGGCTGCTGCAATCGCATCAGCGCTCGACCAGATCGACACTTCGAAGGGCGGCAGGAAAGGCGCGTCGTCGGTCAAAAACTTGTCCTGTGACAGTTCGCCGACGTCGAGGAGCATGAAAGCGCCAAATCGCTCTTCTAGGATACTCGCGACAGCCTCAATCACCGGTATGGCCGCGGCCGCATGCGGCGCTACCAGGTAGGAGGCATTGGCTTGGGCAACGTCCCGGGCCGTGGGTTCGGCACCCTCTTTCGCGATATGGACGCACAGAAACGGCAAGGGCCGGTCGATATGTAGGCGGCCGCCGCCGGGCAGCTCGCGGCGGATCGACTTGCCTTCGCGGAGACAGGTCAGGATGTCTCCTATCCAATCCGGCTCGTCCTGCCGGCTGAGCGAACTCGCCTTGCTCATCGCCTTGACCCCAGTGCTTGCTCCAGCAAGGGAACGGCGGATGCGACGATGCCGCGGAGCTTTTCGAGGACATCGAGATCCGGCTCACCCGTCCATTCATCCATGAAGAACTTCTTGAATTCGACTGCGATGGCACAGCCGGAGAGGGGGAAATGCTCATGGATGAAGCGGGTCTGCTCGCCCTTCCCCTGGAAGGCAATGTTTTCCCGGACGTCGAGCCGGCAGCCGTTGATCTCGCAAGACCGGAAATGGTCCGTGAGGATATCGATCACGTGCGACCAGCGGACACGGTCGATGGAGAACGTGCCAATATTGATATGCGGCGCTTTTGCCTGTTCCGTTGGAGCCGCCGCGGCTCCTCCTCGACGATGATTGTAGCTATGGATATCGAGAACCACGAACCGGCAGTGCCAGCGCTCGATAGCCTTCAAAAAGGCCAGCAGCATTTCGTAATATTCGTCATGGGTCTGAAGGGAGGCCTTGACGTGTTTGGATGAAAGCTCGTCCTTCCAGACCTTCAGCCCCCAGGCCTGTTCCGGCGCGAAGTAAATCGCCGCATCGCGACTGCGGTTGATGTCGACTTCGAAACGAGACCTATGGAAAACGATCCGATTCGGGACGTCGCGTGTGGTGAACTCCGTGAATGGATCTTCCTCGCGAAGACGCTCGTCCGATGAAAGCGCATACAAGCTCTCCAGCTCCTTACGAACGGAGTGCCCTTCGTGGATGGCGGTCGCGACGATTGGGGAGATGCCGCGCTCGATTGTCCAGAGGGCGTCCGAATGTACCGGAGGGCTAATCAGCGACTGATGCATGTCTTTGTCGGAACCTACCTGTGAGCGAAGAGATAAGGCTGAATGCGGATTGAGCCGTTGTAACTTCTCGCCATGCTTAGCCTAAACGCATACGAGCAATAAAAGTTACAGGGCCATCGATCGAGTCTAAATCCGGCTGGGTTCGGCGGATGCCGTCAGACTTTTCAGTGTAGGCGTCGTCGGAAATGCATTCAAATTGTTGCGCAGGCGCAGCCCCGGTTAGTCCGCAAATTGCGGTTCGGAGAGAGGTTCATTATAGGCGAGCGGTCCGATCTCGTGATCTCTTGGCCGTCGGTCTCGACAGGCATAATCACCAAAATGCTCGGGCCTGACGCCCGGGGTGGCGCTCCGGATCGCGGAGGAGCCGCAATGCTTGGGCTGACGGCCGGGGGGAAGGGAGTGGTTTCCACGCACTTGGGGCGCTTGTCTGCTGTTGTTCATCCCGCTAGTTAAGGATTACATCATGAGTAACGTCGGCTCCCTCTCAGGGAAGCACTCTGGTCGAGACTAGAATTCGCTAGCGGTAGCCCGTCATCTCTAAATAGCCTAGCCCGTTGAATGACCCTGTCGCTCGTACGGGGCCCTCCCAATAAGGAAACTGGCTTGCCACCCACGCCTGGTCGTTCATGGCGAACACACTCACATCAAGACCCCTTTTCGGCAGCTCAAGGCGCCACTTTACGGGAACGTTTCGGCCAGCGACTGACGCGGTAGCTTCGGGCGTTAGCCTGAGCTGGTTGGACGGGATCGTCGTTGGCTTGCCCTCCGCCGATATCCAGGTACCTGAGGTAAAGCCTCCGCCAGCACTATCGCGCAGGCGGAACCCCATCAACTTCTCGCCGCTGTCAAAATGGAGCGAGAACCAGTCCCAGCCTGTCTGGTTTGCCGCGAGAGGCTGGCTCGACCATTCCCGGTCCAGCCATGCCTTCCCGGTCACTGCAAACTCCTTGCCCGGCAGGTGTAGCGCACCGGAAACCGAGTAGAACGGCTGGGAGTAATAGTAGCTCGCTTGCCCGTCTGCCGATTTGACTGAAAATCCGTTGTCTCCTTGTGGCACGATCGGCCCGCTCGCATCAAGATCAAAACGGTACCAGAAATCGGCACCCGTTGCGAACATCGTCAAATGCGAAAGCTCGTCTCCTCCCAACGTTGGCTTCCGCGCGGCTAGGTTCCATTCATCAATCCATGCGGAAAAGGGAGATGCGTTCACCCCGGCCTGACCGACACCGCCACGGGCGAGCCGCTCTGCCGAGAATTGCCTGTCGGGCGTCGTCACGGCGGCGTTGCCCATCCAGACCTGGGGACTGGACCATCCCGACTTATCGCCAGGCGCGGCAGCCGATCGAAAAAGTGTCCATTGCGCGCCGTAGTCAATGCCGTCCGATCCTTTCAGGTTTGCCGTCACGTACCACCACTCGATTCGGAAATCTGGGTGTGGACCATGGTCCTTGGGGAAGTCGAACCTGCAGCCAGGTGTCGGAAGAGCGAAACCTTCGGCCTTCGTGCCAAGTCCGGCGAAGCCTTGGGCCTTGGCAACGCCAAGCTCGGCCAGGCAAAACGTCAGGACGACGCAGAGACATAACTTAGCGTTCATTCGCAAACACCTTCAAAAGAGTGGCGGGTGTGACCTTCGAAAGCCGCCGCAATGGAACGAGGGCGGAAACAAGCGCCGCCAAAATTGCGACCCCACCAAGTCTAAGCCAGTCTGCCGGGAAAAGACGAAGAGGCAGCCGCCATCCGAATGCTTCGACGTTCACCACGGCGAGAAGCACCCAGGCGAGCGCGATGCCGACAGGAATAGCCAGGACAAAGGTTACGAGGACAAGCAGCATCGTTCGCCAAAGCTCCAGCTGAGCCAGCCGCCGCCGGGTCAGACCCATCGCCCAGACGGGGGCCAATTGCGGGAGCCTCATTCCCGAGAGCGTGGTCATGCTCGCGAAGAGCGCGACCCCAGCCACGCCAAGGGTCAAGACGTTCAAGGCGGCGGTCACCGAGAACGTCTGCTCGAATACTTCGGCCGAACGCCGCTTGAGGTCCGCCTGATCGACGACGTTCTGCGGGGGAAGTCCGAAGACGTCCACGACCTCCCGCCTCAGTCCAGAAACCTTTTGGGGGTCAACGCGCACGCCAAACCTCAGGCGCGCGACGTTGGGATAGTGATGAGTCAGGGCATCGATAGCGACGATGGCCTGGCCGGTGGGATTTCCGTAGTCCGAGTAGACGCCGACGATCGGGACCTTCCAGCCGCGTGGCAGCGAGATGATATCGCCGAGACGATGGTGGCCTCGTCTAAACAGTTGCTCGTTGACCAGTGCAGCGCCACCACTGACGATCCTGTCCCAGGCATACGGCACGGCCTCGAGGAGCGGCCATTTATCGCGGTAGGTCCGATGGTTGACAGCACCGAAGATCTGGCCGGGCTGACCGTCGATATCGCCTTCGGCGTTCCAAACCGGAAGGACCGCATCGACTCTGGGCCGGAGCCAGCGAGCCAGCCTGTCTCCCTCCTCGTCCGTTCTCGCCGTGAGATAGAGCTCGGAGGCTAGTCGCTGGTCAAGCCAACCGGTAAAGGTTTCCCTGAAGCTGGAAACCATTGTGCCGACCCCCACGTTCGCCGACAGGGCGATCAGTAGTGCCATCAGCGCCAATGCTAGGCCGGGTATCTGTTGCCGGGTGTCGGCCCAAAACCAGCGGGCTACGGGTCGGGCGGACGCTCGCGACATCAAAGCGAGAAAGCCCGAGAGTACGCCAGGCAGCAGCAAGGCTGCGCCAATCAGCAGGCATGCGAGAACCGCAAAGCCCATGACTAGCCCGGAACCCCATTGCGACAGAGCGGCGGCGGCGATGAGCAGAACGAGGGCCGCCGCCGACTGCGCCAAAATCAATCGCTCGGACGCCCTGGCCCAGGCTCTCGGTTGAGCTGGCGCGAGAAGTGGCATGCGCGATGTCTGCCAGAGACTTTTCGCCGCAGACAGGAGCGTGCCAGCGACGGCGATCGCCATTCCGCTCAAGATCCAGCCGCTTCGGAACGTCAATGCTCCATCGACGCTCGCGCCATAGAGGCTACGGATCGTCGCGGCGACGCCCGGCAGAAGGAATGACGCGAGGATATATCCGAGAGCAACGCCTACTAGGCCGGAGAACACCGCCAAGACCAAAAGCTCCAGAAGCAACAAGCCAATAAGCGTCGTCGCGGGGACACCCAGGGATCGCAATGTCCGGAACGTCGGGCGACGCTGCTCGAAGGCCAGCCCGATCGTCGAATAGACGATGAATAGGCCAACCGCAAAAGCGAGAAAACCAAAGGCCGTCAGATTCAAGTGGAAGCTATCCGTCAGCCGGCTGAGGTCGCCCTGCACGTCGGGCGTTTTGAGCGACAATTCGGGTGCGACCACGGAGAGCTCCGGCTTCCCCATTGGCTGGTCCGGCGAGACGACAAATCGGGAAACCAGCATAGGCTTGTCCAGCAGACCCTGGGCAATACCGATGTCGGCGATCGCAGTACCCGGAAGCATCCCCGGACTGACCTTGAGAGGCGGCGTGGAATTGCCCTTGAGTTGCTGGGCAGTTTCGGAAGAAACGTAGAGAAGGCCAGGAGGTGTAATGAAGGCCAGGAGATCGGATGTGATACCCAGAGCCGCGGCCGATGCTCCTCTTGGCAAGGTCACGGGGTCGACCCCAATAAGATGGATGCGGCTTGGGCCAATCCGCCACTCGCCCTCGACAATGGGTGAGACCTTCCAGCCGGCACGGCTTAAGCGGGCAAACGTTTCCTGGCTCACCTCCTCGCCGCTGGTGGGAACGAGCTGGTCGTACCTGTCCTGTCCCAGCATGGCAGCCGCCCTGTCGTAGCTCGCGCGTGCCTCGCCGTTGATCGCCTGAACGCCCGACCAGAGGGCGGTCGCCAAAGACAGGCCCAGTAAGAGCATTGCTAGCTGCAACGGGTGGCGTTGCCAATGCGAAAGCAAAGCACGCAGGCCGGAGACGATCATGAGACGATCCGCCCCTGCGTGAGCTTCACCTGTCGATCGAGGCGGCCCGCCAAGCGTGTCGAGTGGGTGACCATCAGCAGCGCAGAGCCGGTCTCGGCGATCAACTCCAACATCAGTGTCATGACGGCGTCGCCGTTGGCCTCATCGAGATTGCCGGTCGGTTCGTCCGCCAGGATGAGCGGCGGCCTGCTCGCCAAGGTTCGGCCGACCGCGACGCGCTGCTGTTGGCCGCCTGACAGTTGCTCGGGGTACCGGCGCATGACAGAAAGAAGACCCAATCGTTCCGCCAGCTCCGTCTCCCATGCAGGATCCGAGCGCCCGGTCAGACGCGCATGAAAAGTGAGGTTAGCCGCCACATCAAGAGACGGAATCAAATTGAACTGCTGGAAGACCAACCCAACGACCCCGCGTCGCAGAGTGGCGCGTCCCCGGTCGTCCATCTCCGAAACAGCTTGCCCGGCAACCTCGATTCGCCCACGGTCCGGCTTGTCCAGACCAGCCGCAAGGTGGAGAAGCGTGCTCTTCCCGCTGCCGGATTCGCCCGTCAGCGCGAGACTGTTCCCCGCGGCGAGGTCGAGATCGACGTCACTGAGGACGGCCAGGGGGCCCTCCGCCGTTTCGTAATGCTTGCTGACGCCTCTTAGGGACAGAACCATTCAATCTTCCATTCAGATAATGTCGGGCTTCACCAAATGACTCTGTATGGCGCCTAAGGCAATGAATCAGGGAGTGCCGCGCGACGTGAACGCAAGCGACGGCACATCTCAGATTTGCGCGTCCGCGTCGCGAGGGGCCAACCCATCAATGCAAACGTATGGCCCGCCCTGTTCGCAGGTAGAATTTTAGATTCCTGCACAGTTTGCCTCAACGTATTCCGTCTCACGGTCATGCCATGGCCAAGATGGATATCCGCACGTCCGGCGCCTCAATAATCAACACGGTTTCAACGAGCAATTTGGACTGCTGGGCTTTGCGCACGCCCGTCAACCGTCAGGCCATCTATGGTCGTTCTCGCTAACATCATTGACTGTGGGTACTGGATCATCGACGTCCAACTCGCCTCGAGGTTGATCGCGATGAGTGAATTACAAATTTGCTAATCTGCGCAAGAGTTCGGGTGGCGCGCGGGCAGCTATTTTCCACATTCTCACGATCGACAGGCTGCCGCTAGTTTTCCCGGCTCAGCCGACCTGCTGCACAGAAAGGGTGCTCACCGGGAGCGGCTTGATCAACGACGTCGCTGAAACAGCGGGGTCAAGCCAATCGGCCCAGGAGCCGCGTGCCAGGATCACAATCTGCCGGTCGTGAAACGGCGCGATGTCCGGCCCTGGCTCCATCGTCAGCATGGTGAAGGCCGGCGCCTCGCGCCAAATGCCGGCAATGCAGAAGATCGGCTCGTCCTTCTTGGTGAAGAGCCATTTGTCCTTGCGCTTCTTCTTCGGGTCCTTCGGATCTGTGAACTCGTGAAAGCCGTCGGCGATGATCGCCACCTGCGCGGTCCATCCTCTTCCTTTTGCAGGGGTCCTACTTCGCGCGAACACATCCGTGTCGCAGCGCAATTCCGCTCACTTGGTGGGCGTCGACGTTTTGCCAAGTTCCATCGACGGCTCTCGCGCCCAGACACGCAACTTGCCGAGCTTGGAGACGTAGGCGGAAAGGCCTTGCTCTCCCGAGAGGGACACTATGCCCTCATCGAAGGCATTGGCAATCCCGGCCCTCTCTAAGAGGGGCATCGCAGATTGGTCATAGCCAATGAACTTGCAGTGCTGAAAGGCGTCGGCAACGAAGTCGCGTGCTGTCGCCTCTTTCAGGAGGTCGTCCATGGCGGCGACGGAGGTAAGAAGGGCAACGGCGTCGAATAGGACCGAAGGCCCGCCGTCGATCATATGATGCGCCTTTACCCACGTGCCGTCTGAGGCAGTCACACCACCGACCTTGGGAGCGATCAGTTCAAAGACGGCTTTTTCCTCGGCAATCGTCTCAACTAGGCGGCTCAACAGTTTCGCATCGACGCCGTCGGTGATGAGAATACCGAGCTTTCGCCCCTCGAAACGTTGTGGTCCGCGTTCGACGATGCTTAAGGCCGGCGACGGCTCCAGATCCTCACGGGTCGGCAGTGCCGCATCCACGGGTTTTGGCATGGACCGGAATCCGAGCTTTTGGGCGACGGTTGTCGCCAGGGTTTCATCAATGTTCAAGAGGTGAGCGACCATGCGTTCGCGGATCACCGGTATCTCGACCTTGCTGAGTTCGAAGGTCAGGGCCATAGCGATGTGTCGTTGCTCCGGCGGAGTTTGGCTGATGTAGAACTGTCGCGCCTGACTATAGTGGTCGGCAAAGCTCGCCGGACGGAGCCGCGCCTTCGGTGCTTGTTCTTCCGAAGGAAAATGGCGATAGCCTTGATCCGGTGACTCTCGCGGTCCCTCGCTGTGGGAATTCGGCTGGTAATTCGCCCGCCCGACCGGATTCCGCATCGCCATATTACCGTCCTGTTGGAAATTGTGGAACGGACACTTGGGCGCATTGATCGGGAGATGGCTGAAATTCGGTCCGCCAAGGCGCTTTAGCTGGGTATCCAGATAGGAGAAGTTACGGCCCTGCAGCAGCGGATCGTTGCTGAAGTCTATGCCTGGAGGAACGTTTTGAGTCATGAACGCCACCTGCTCGGTTTCGGCAAAGAAATTGTCGGGCATGCGATCGAGCACCAATCGGCCGATCGGCTTCACGGGAAGAATTTCCTCCGGAATGATCTTCGTTGGGTCGAGCACATCGAAATCGAAGTTATCGGCGAAATCCTGATCGAAAAGCTGGACGCAAAGGTCCCATTCCGGAAAATTGCCGGACTGAATCGATTGCCAGAGATCACGGCGATGGAAATCAGGATCCGCGCCGTTGATCTTTACGGCTTCGTTCCAGGCAACGGACTGCAGGCCAAGCTTCGGCTTCCAATGGAATTTGACGAAGGTCGACTCATCCTTGGCGTTGACGAAGCGGAACGTGTGGACACCAAAGCCTTCCATGAACCGGAAGGAACGAGGTATCGCCCGATCGGACATGACCCACATGATCATGTGCATACTTTCGGGCGTCAGGCTGATGAAATCCCAGAAATTATCGTGGGCGGATTGTGCCTGTGGGAACTCGCGGTCCGGCTCTGGCTTCACCGAATGGACAACATCCGGGAACTTGATGGCGTCCTGGATGAAGAAAACAGGAATGTTGTTGCCGACGAGGTCCCAGTTTCCCTCTTTGGTGTACATCTTCACCGCAAAACCGCGAACGTCCCGCGCGAGATCAAAAGACCCTTTGCTGCCGGCGACTGTCGAAAACCGGACGAAGACGGGTGTCTTCTCGCCGGGCCGCTGGAAGATGTCGGCTCGGGTATAGGCTGCAAGCGACTCATAGGTCTCGAAGAAACCATGCGCACCATATCCGCGCGCATGGACGACGCGTTCAGGAATGCGCTCGTGATCGAAATGGAAGAGTTTTTCGCGTAAGTGAAAGTCTTCGATGAGAGCAGGACCACGTGCCCCGACCCGCAGGCTATTCTGATCATCGGCAACCGGACCGCCCTGAGCAGTCGTCAAGACCGGTTGCCCATCTTCCGCGAATTGATGAAGTTCGCCTCCTTCGCCTCGACAAAGTTTTTGGTCATGAACTGTGGCGACAGCAGGTCCGGTGGTCTTAGAGGTCCTCTTGGCCATTGGTGTTATCCCGTAAGGTAATGTGTGAAGCAGCTACGTGGAAAAAGCCGCTCGTCGAGCGGCCTTTTTGAGAGACCTGCGTTGGTCTCAGGCGGCCTTGCCCTGGGGATTGGCCGCGGACTGCGCAAGTTGCGTCAGCTTCTTGTCCGTGGCCTCTTCTTCAGCCAGGCTCGCTTGGAGGAGCGGCACGGCGTCCTTGAGGCCAAGCTGCTTGGCCCATGCGATCAATGTGCCGTAGCGCGCGATCTCATAATGTTCGACTGCCTGTGCCGAAGAGATGAGCCCAGCGTCGAGAGCCTTCGTGCCCTTATACTCTTCCATGATCTCTTCACCTTCGGCGATGATGCCCTGGATCGCTTCGCAGGTTTTGCCGCGGGCTGGCTTGCCCAAAAGTTCGAACACTTGATCAAGGCGTTCGATCTGGGCCTGCGTCTCGTCACGATGCTTCATGAATCCTGCCTTGCCCTCCTCGAGCTGGGCGGCCCGGGCCATTTTCGGCAAAGCCTTCAGGATTTGTTTTTCGGCAAAATAGATGTCCTTGACGGTATCAAGGAATAAGTCGTTCAGCGTCTTCTCTGTAGCCATTAGATCCTCCTGGCGCCTGATTGCGTCGTCACCGAACATGGAAAGCACCTGAATGTTCCGGGAGGTGTCTCGGGTCAGAGCGTTGCAAGCCGTTGGCAGAGGGCGCTCGCATGTGACGGAGCGCTGCGCCGGCTAATGTAGCGAGGTGGCGGTCGTTGGGAAACGCCTCCCACCCCTTTGTGCCGGGAAGACAACAATCGTAAGCCAGAGGCTCTGCCGTCGTGGTGCGCTCCATGCGAGCGCGATTTCGCGAATTCAAATGAGTGGATTTTTGTACTGCTCGATGTGCATTTGGATCGTAATCGCCTCATAAAGCGCCTCAGGCGTTTTCTCACCGGCGACTACGTGGTTGACCGCAGCGGCCATTGCAGACTTCCCACAATCGCTGTCGAGGTCCACGTGGTTCTTTTCGCACCAGAGTTTGACGATGGTCGTAACTATCTCGATTTCATCGTCTTCGAGAGTGAGTAAGTTGGAGAGCAGCATCAATGTGCGTTCCATAGACAAACGGTCTGGATATCCCAGTCGCCGTGCCGATTGTCACGTTACGCCGTTTTGATCCCTCTGACAAATCAACCGAGGGGGGTTCCGATAAGGGGCGAAATGACGCTGCAACAATCTTAGATGACCGCCTCAGGTCCCGTTGGACGTTGTGAAAGATGATAGGGCAGTGGGTATTGGTGATCTACCTTGTCAATCTCGCGAGGTGATGGCGGAGAACCCCGTGGGAGATGAAGCGTGCTGTTAACAAAACGGGCGAACTGCCTCATTGTCCCACCAGCAGATCGACCCCCGCAAAACCCGAAAGCAGCCACGACCCGAGACATCTCGGGTCTGGTTTCGTCTGTCGTCGTCAAAGCGGTCTGACGTTTTCCGCCTTTGACTTGCCGGTCTTCCGATCCTGACCGAGATCGTAGGATACGGATTGGCCCTCTCTGAGCACATCGCCATATTGCAGGGCGGAGACATGCACGAAAACGTCCGTTCCTCCGGATTCCGGCGTAATGAAACCAAAGCCCTTGTCGGCGTTAAAAAACTTAACTTTACCACTCGGCATGAAAATCCCCGTGTCGTTGCAATTTGTTCGCGGCGGCAACCTAGCGGTCAGCCGTCGCCAGATCAAGCTGATCCATCGCATGGCGCTCTTTCGCGTCTCTTTCGAGATCTGGTGGATGTAATCCTGATCTGACTAAAGAGCCTCTAGTCCATTCAAGGCGGCCACAAGGCCCATTACGCAAGGGAGCTAGCCTTAGGTCTTTGTTGGATTTGTGCTGCGGCTGTCGTGGCGAAGAGAGCGCTATCGGAAAGTTGCTCTACATGAACCTGAAGTTTTACCCGCCAGTTGGGATACTCAGAAGACGTGCCCGGCACATTTGTCGAACGATATTCTCCCACCATGTCGGCCAGCCGCAAGGCGACCAGAACGCTGCTCGACTTGGACAACAACGCCGCTAGCGCAACGACGACAGCCTCGGGCATAGTTGGTCCGCAACTTTGGGCAGCAACTTCTGCGTCAATGAGATCGGCCTCCACTAGTCGCTGAAGCACGGTCAGCTTCCAGCTGTGTCTTTCAGCGCGGGAGCGGTCCGCTGCTTCGGCGTCACACCAGTTCTGACGTTCGGCAAAGGAGATGTCGTCGTTGCGCCACCAGCCGATCAGCGGCGGCAGATCGTGGGTAGACAGGCAGGCAAGAGAAGGGTGCGGTATGGCGGTGGTGGGGGATTCTTCTGCGGTCAAGTCCTCGAAATAAAGCACCTTATAGCCTAGAACGCCTGCCTTTTGCATGGCCGGCCGAAAGCCAGCCGGCACGTTGCCAAGGTCTTCGCCAATGATTATCGTCCTGCGCTTTTGCGATACCTCAGCAAGATGGGCTGTCATCTCTGTGAAAGGATAGCGCAGATAACCTCCCGCTGCCGGTGTCTCGCCTGCCGGGATCAAGAACAACTGCCATAGTCCAAGCGCATGGTCGAGCCTTATCGCTCCAGCGAAACGTGCCGTGCGGTCCAGAAGCTCCTTATAATCGGGACCAGCCGGATCCTGCAAAGCTACAGGAGACACCGGCACCAACCCCCAGTCCTGTCCTTGGGCATTGAAGGCGTCCGGAGGAGCGCCGATACGCATCTGCGGCAGCACGAGGTGCGGCGCCGACCAGGTCGACGAGCCATCGGGAACCTCTCCGATCGCAAAATCGAGATAAAGGCCGATGCGCAAACCGACTGCCCGAGCGTGAACTTTGGCCTCGTTCAGTTGCACCGAGGTCAGCCATTGGAGCCACGCGTGAAAGTCAACATCCTCGCCTTGCGCGTCACCGAACGCGTGGACTGCGGGACTACGGCGGTTACGGAACTCGTCGGGCCACGTGTACCAGCCGCTTCCGTAGCCTTGCGCACACATTTCACACGACAAAGTCTCGAAAAGGCAGTGGGCATAGAGATGCTCTCCGCCCTCGTCTTTGAAATCTTCGAATGCTCGTTTGCTGAGGAGAGCATCGCCGGATCCGGCTTTTTTCCAACGGCTCCACAGCACCTTCAACGCGGCAATCTTGAGCTCTGCCACCCCCTTGTAGTCGACAAGACTACGAGTTCTCGCCTCCACCAGCTTCCCATGAGCGACGAGGTCATCCTCAAAACCTGGTATCTTGTCGACGGCCAGGTAAATCGGGTTCAGGAATAAGCGGTTGGAGGGAGAATAGGGGCTGCATCGTGTTGGTTCCGCCAGAAACAACGCGTGAAGCGGGTTGAGACCGACGAAGTCGGCGCCAGCTTGGGCGGCGATGGTGCAGAGATGCTTGAGATCTTCAAGGTCTCCAATTCCCCAATTTCGAGCGGATTTGAGTTCGTAGAGTTGCGCCGAAATTCCCCAGGCCCTTTCAGTCTGAAGCGAGAAAGGCAGGAAGCAACTGACACCCTTGGAAACCGTCAGCCGGGGCTGCGGCCGTTGTTCCACAAAAGAGGGGTCAAGACGAACGGGAACACCAAGAGCCTTCAGCATCTGCAGCCTGGTCGAAAATGGGACTTTCTGAACAACGCCTTGAAGATCCTCATAACGCTCTTGAATACCGAACGTCGCCGCCAGCGCCATAAGAGAAAGGGAGGTATCTTCTTCGGTCATTGAAATCGCAATCGTCGAATTAAGCCTCGAACCCGCTCGCCACTCTGAAGTTCCCGCTCCTCGACTTCGACGTCCATGCACAGTTCGAACGAAGCCCTCGGGATAAGAGCGCCAGCCAGTGCGAGGTGTCTTGTCTCACTCGATTCCGCTACGGAATCCAGCCTCCTGGATCCTTTATTATTTGGTAGTAATCTCACGTGCAGCAGTTTCTGAGTGGTCCCGGATACCTTGTAGGCGCCCGACGATCATCATGCTCTAACGCCAAACCTTTACGGCGCAGAAAGAGCCCGCCGGCGGGCTCTTTCTTTTTCTTTGCTCACTTGGAGTTCTTGTGGCTCTGCTCGCCAGCTTTGACATGCTGCTCGTGTGAACCACCCTGCTTGCCGGGCGACCTCGAGCTTCCCTTGCCCAAAGCGCCTTTGCTGCCTTCAGACTTGGAGCCGCTTTTGCTGCCATGCGTTCCGCTGGTAGATGGCATGTTAACACTCCTTCGTTGGTCGAGATCATAATTGATCCCTATCGACGCGAACCGCGATCGCGAGCAAGTGTTCCGACGATTGCACCAAAAATTCTGAAACGGAATGAGCAGCGACAGCGCAGTCCTATAGCCACCGGCGGCCGATCACGGATCTGAAGCGCCTCTCAGCCAACCGTGTCTACCGGCGGAGTGACCGTGTCGCAGGTTCATAAATTAGCACGAGCCAGCATTTGCAGTCGCTGTTTTTAAACACTATGGGCTCGGCATGAGGACACGGTTACGGTCGTATCAGGGCCTATTGGTGCCTGTGTATTCTGGTGGGGATTCGCGGAGGAGCGCATTTAGCATAAAGCTGGCAACATCCCGATCCAGCCCTTCGAGGATGATCCCACGGAACTCAGCGGGCCGGCTGGTGGCCGTGTCAAAAACGGTCCACGCGTTCCCTCGCTCGGGCCTCAGGATGTAGTGAGCGGCAATTGGAAAGCTCATTTTCGTCTCCTTCAGGGTTCGTGTTGACGATCTCAGTTCCTTTTGACTGCAGGCTTTTGCACGCGGGAAACCTCAATCTTCCAATCCCGGTTTCTTTTTGCTCTCCTCTAAATTCAGCAGATCGGCCGTATCTTGGGCCAGCTCTTTGCCAATACCGATGAGCGGCACGCCAAGTATCTCGGCCACGTCCTGAGTGACAGCATCGACCACCGACCAACCGCCGTTAACGTCCTCCTTCGCCGAATATCTCATGTGGCCATCATCGCTCATCTCATCAGAGGCTTGAAAAGCTTAACGTTCCAACCTTCAAATTGTTTTGATAGAAGTCCATGCGCGGAATTAACGGAAAGCACGCAGTCCGGCTGTTTATGGCAGACCAAGTTCTCCAGACGCAGCAGGCCCAGACAGCTCGCGATTTAGCCGAAGTCATTCTAGCAACCTAGAGATCACCCACCACTTTAGCCTTGCTGGCCAGCGGCGACACCACCGTGAAGCAACGACTGCGTCTTGAAGGGCTGAGATCAAAAGAGGAAGCATCCGAGCCACGGGAACAAAAGGACGGGCTTGAATATTTCGATACCGAGACGGTTTCCGAACTCAAGAGGCTTTCGGAACTCCGAAGCGAACTCGTCAGGATCAAGACCGATGCCGGTATCTTACGCCCGGTGGTTTCGATGCCGGCGTAGTTCATTTCTGTTCCCGTGAGGGCTGAAGGAACCATCAGTCGCGATTGCGAAAATGCTGCCATGCAGTGGCTTGTGAGCTGGCATGAGATCTCGCCAGACGGTGGGAACGTCCTGCAAAGCCGTGGAGGCTTCTGACTTGGATCGCCGAACGACCGAAGCGCTAAAGAACGACTGCAGGCCGATTGCCGACTATGGCTTGATCGGCAACATGATCTCGGCTGCGCTCGTCGGTCGCGATGGCTCCATCGACTGGCTTTGCCTGCCTCGTTTCGATTCACCGGCATGTTTTGCTTCGCTTCTGGGTACGCCGGAAAATGGCCGCTGGCGCATCGCGCCCGCCTTGACGCCAAGGCGCAGCCGCCGGCGATATCTCCCCGGCACGGCGGTCATCGAAACCACGTTTGAGACCGAAGACGGTGTGTTTGAGCTTATCGACTTTATGCCTCTCGCCGAGGATGAGGAGAGAAGCGATATAGTGCGCATCGTGCGCGGCAAGCGCGGGCGCGTAGGCGTCGAGATGGAACTTGTCCTGCGCTTCAATTATGGGGTCGTGGTGCCTTGGGTGCGCCGGCGCGACTATGGCCTGAGTGCCGTGGCTGGTCCCGACGCGGTCGAGCTTCACACCCAGGCACCGCTGGAAGGGCAGAACATGAAGACCCTCTCCCGCTTTGAGGTCACCGAGGGTGAGAGCGTTCCATTCACCTTATCCTATCATCGGTCGCACCGGCGGCCGCACTTCGTGCCGGACCGCGAGGAGGCACTGAAACACACGATAAGCCGGTGGCAGGAATGGTCGAAACGCTGTTCGTTCGACCCATCGCGAGAGGACTGGCGGGAAGCGGTTGTGCGATCGCTCATCACACTCAAGCTGCTCACTTTCCGCCCTACCGGCGGGATCATCGCCGCCCCAACCACGTCCCTTCCGGAAACCCCCGGCGGAGAGCGAAACTGGGATTATCGCTACTGCTGGCTCCGCGATTCGGCGCTGACCCTTTACGCCCTTCTTAACGCCGGGTATCGAGAGGAGGCGGAGGAATGGCGGCGCTGGCTTCTGCGCGCCATCGCCGGGCGGCCAGACCAGCTTCGGATCATGTATGGTCTCGCCGGCGAGCGCTGGCTGCCGGAGCATGAAATTCCGTGGCTGGCTGGATATAGGGACAGTCGGCCAGTCCGGATTGGCAACGGCGCCGCCCGGCAGTTGCAGCTAGATGTCTTCGGCGAAGTGCTCGACACGCTTCACACCGCGCGGGAGGCGGATCTCGCCTCGGCTCCGGACGCCTGGCAACTGCAAAAGGTTTTGCTCGAGCATCTTGCCCAGATCTGGCGCGAGCCGGACCAAGGCATCTGGGAAATGCGGGGACCGGCGCGACACTTCACGCATTCGAAACTCATGTGCTGGGTGTCCTTCGATCGCGCTATCAAGGCAGTCGAGCGGTTTGGGCTGGACGGGCCCGTCGATCGATGGCGGGCGGAGCGCGATGCAATCCACGCAGAAATCTGTGCCGAAGGCTTCGACCCGCGGCTGCGCAGTTTCGTCCAGTCCTATGGTTCGAAAGCTCTCGACGCGAGCCTCCTGCTGTTTTCCCAGGTCGGCTTCTTCCCTGACGACCATCCGCACATTCTCGGTACAGTCAAAGCGGTTGAGCGCGACCTCCTGCGGGATGGGTTCCTACTCAGGTATCGTCCCGAGCACACTGTCGACCCATACAAGCAACCCGAAGGCACATTCCTTGCCTGCTCGTTCTGGCTTGCCGACGCGTATGTCATGTCGAAGCGTATGGACAAAGCCGAGGCGCTGTTCGAGCGGCTGCTCTCGGTGCGCGCAATGACCTTGGCCTCCTCGCGGAGGAATATCAGCCCTCGTCCCGAGAGTTGCTCGGCAACTTCCCGCAGGCCTTCTCACACGTCGGCCTCGTTAATACGGCCTTCAATCTCATACGTGCCGCAGGGCCGGCGCGCCAAAGAGCCGCGCGCACGGGACCCAATATCGCTTCTCAGCGCCCAACGGCGATGTGAAGCTTTCCCTGCTAGCGATGGGGGCCAGGTGACGCGAGCTTTAGATGAAACCGGGTCAATTCAAGATAGCAGGGAAAGAAGCAAACGGATCGTCTGGCCCGGACACTACTATCATTTTCTGGATATGAAGGTGGAAACGGCGCGTCTGGCGATGCGAGCTTTCCAGCATCGACACGGCGCTTCTGATTGCCGGCGTTCTTCGGAGCGTTTGAAAACGAAGCGGAGATGCGGACATTGTCATCGCCATTGAGGCGGAGACTGCATCGCCGGCGATTAAGTGATCCAGACGGCTTGTGAAAGGCCCGGGCGCGAGACATTGCTGAGAATTAGCGGCAGACCCGCTCCTCCGTGACAACCCTGTGGCCATGGTGCCATTCCTTTACAACCTTGGTAAAACAATGGCGATTGTGACGGCCATAGTACCCATCGTCGCGGTCGTCGTAGTGATGGCGATGATGATAATAGGGACCGCCGTCGGTCATAACCTCAACCGAAGCAGCGTGGGATGGAAGGGCTGTGGCTGCAAGCGAGGCGGCGGCGATTGCAGAGGCGATAAAGAACTTGTTCACGGGTTTTCTCCGTTTAGCAGCATTTTGATTTTCTATAACGTCGCTTGGGGACGTTGGTTCGAACTTAATTCCGAAGGGATGAACAAGACCTGACGGTAGCGTTAATGTGAGCTTCAGCCGGTCGCCTACCGCCACATTCGATTCGCACGATGAGAGTGAGCCGTCTTATCGGCTTAGGTTTTTGTCGAAGATAATCCGGTGGTGTCCGCCCGAATGACCGCGATCCTCTTGACGATGGCTCCGGTATTCCGGCCGGCCTGATCGGTGATATTCGTGATGACCATGATAGCGATGTCGATAGTAGCGGTTCCGATCATAGCGATATCGGTAACGATCGCCGCCGCCAATAAAGATGGCGCCGCCATTGTAATAGCCAGGGCTATATCCGCTCGTGCGGTAAGGGCCTTCTTCGACGCAGCTTGACAAGGTGAGCCCGGTAAGGCCAATGGCAGCTACCAGCATTGATTTCATGTTCATGAACGTTTCCTCCTACGCTGGTAACTAGGGCCGGAGTGTGTTTGTGGCAACGCGTCGGCGGGCTAAGCGGGCGGCGCTTCGGCCGGCGGAGCAAAAGCACCGCAGGTTAGGGCAAGGGCGGGCTCCAGAGAAACCGGATGGCCCGGCAGAAGCGAAAATTGCGCGTGGCATCATGCAATGCGGTCAAACGAAAACTTGAGATCCATGACATGAGCGGAACCTGAATCGGAATATTGTTGCATTCGAGCCACGAGCCGGCACTACACGAACCTCAGCAATTTCCATGAGTCGGTAAAGACGGACATTCTGTCGCCTCGTGGCAGGCCGTACTCTTTGCGGTCGAACTGCGGGTGGTGTTCTGGCCGGTCAGCGAGGCCACTTTCTAAATTATTGGCCAAAGACGGCAAGCGGGAGCCTCTTTCATCGCATCCTCACACGGCCGTGGTAAAATTCTCGGATTAAGGCTTCCGCCGAATTTCAGTATCTGCAACAGCAAACCGAAGGAAAAAACGATGTCTGAACTCGTAGTGCTCGGCTTTGACAACACCAACCAGGCGGACGTTGTCCTCAATCGCCTCATTCAGCTTCAGAAGGAATATCTGGTTGATCTCGAAGACTCCGTGGTTGCGATCCGCGACGCTTCGGGCAAGGTTCGTCTCAAGCAGAGTGTCAATCTGGCAGCAGCCGGCGCGGCGAGTGGCGGGTTGTCAGGTGCCATCTGGGGATCGCTTGTCGGCCTTTTGTTCCTCAATCCTCTTGCGGGCATGGTTCTCGGCGGTGCGTTCGGGGCAGGTTCCGGGGCATTGGCAGGCTCGATGACGGACTATGGCATCGACGACGACCTCATCAAGCGGCTGGCCGACACCATCCCGGTAAACAGCTCAGCCCTCTTTCTGCTGATCCGGAAGGTTCAGCCGGAAAAGGTGCTGCAGGAGTTCCAGGGCGAACATGCGCGTATCTTGAGAACGTCGCTCTCGCCGGAGCAGGAGGAGCGTCTGCGCAACGCGCTTGCATCCGAATCGTCCGCCGCGGCGCCGCCGCCGAGCGATGGGATTTGATGGGGGTGGTATCCACCGCGCGGGTAATCACACCCGTGGAACCGGTTCGTGCATAGGAAATGCCCTCCCGCAGGCCCTATCGGCTTCATCGGTTCCGGCGATTGTAGATCGTGGTGTAGTATGGAAGATGCGTGAGACAACTCGACTGTCATCGACACCCGTGCGTCCCCCCGATCGCGGTGCAAATGATGCTTGAGGGCTTTTCGTTGAGGCTGTCCGGGTTCGAAGGAAAGGGCGCTTCCTGATAGGCTTGAGCGCCCTTTCTCGTTTGTCGGAACGATTGCCGGCTGAGGATCTTGCCGCAACTGGAACAACAATGGCTTGATGGGCATTCTGTTGGCGACCTATGTCCGAGAACCGCCATGGCCAGCGACAAGTTATCGACTTACAAATCAAAGCGAGATTTTCAGAAAACCGCTGAGCCGAGCGGCAAGAGGCCGATCAAAAAGGCCAACCGCCGGCGCTTCGTCATTCAGAAGCATGACGCCACGCGTCTGCATTACGATCTACGGCTCGAACTTGACGGCGTATTCAAGAGCTGGGCCGTCACCAAAGGACCGTCGCTCGATCCGCATGACAAGCGCCTGGCAGTCGAGGTCGAGGACCACCCGCTCGACTACGGCGACTTCGAAGGCACTATCCCGAAGGGCCAATATGGCGGTGGTACGGTGATGTTGTGGGATCGCGGCTATTGGGAACCGGAGGGCAGGAAAAGCCCCGAACAGGCGCTGGCAAAGGGCGATTTCAAGTTCACGCTGGAAGGCAAACGCCTGCAGGGCAGTTTCGTGCTCGTGCGGATGCGCAATGATCGCGACCGCGGCAAGCGCACCAACTGGCTGTTGATCAAGCACCACGACGAATTTTCGGTCGAGGAAAATGGCGCCGCGATCCTGGAGGAGAATGCCACATCGGTGGCGTCGCGACGCTCGATGAAGATGATCGCTGAAGGCAAGGGCCGCAAACCCAGCCCGTTCATGGTCGAAGGTGGAACGATCGAGGCCGATGCCGTCTGGGACAGCAATCATGGTCTTGCCGCCGAGGAGCGCAAATCCGAAGCGCGACGCGTCAAAAGGACGAAGACCGTCATCCCCGTCGATCTGCCGGACTTCATTGCGCCGCAGCTATGCGAAACCCTGCAGCGTCCGCCTGCCGGCTCGGATTGGATCCACGAGATCAAGTTCGATGGCTACCGCATCCAGATGCGCGTGCTCGATGGCGAGGTGACGCTGAAGACCAGGAAAGGTCTCGACTGGACCGGCAAATACCCCGAGATTGCCGAGACAGCGTCGACGCTGCCGGACTGCATCGTCGATGGCGAGATCTGCGCGCTCGACGATCACGGCGCGCCGGATTTCGCTGCCCTGCAGGCGGCGCTTTCAGAGCGGAAGACCGCAAGTCTCGTCTACTTTGCCTTTGATCTGCTTTATGACGGCGGCGAGAATCTGCGCTCGCGGCCTCTCGTTGAGCGGAAGGAGCGGCTGCAGCAGCTTCTCATCGAGGCCGGCGAAGATCCGCGGATCCGCTTCGTCGAACACTACGAGACCGGCGGCGATGCTGTCTTGCGGTCCGCCTGCAAACTCTCGCTCGAAGGCATCATCTCCAAAAAGGCGAATGCACCCTACCAGTCTGGCCGCACGGAAACCTGGGCGAAGGCGAAATGCCGTGCCGGCCACGAAGTTGTGATCGGCGCCTATGCTAAGACCAACGGCAAATTCCGGTCCTTATTAGCCGGTGTTTATCGTGGCGACCGCTTCGTCTATGTCGGTCGCGTCGGAACTGGTTACGGCGCAAAGAAAGTTGAAACGTTGCTGCCGAAGCTGAAGGCGCTGGAGACGGGAAAATCTCCCTTCACAGGCATCGGCGCGCCGAAGAAGGAACACGAGGTCGTCTGGCTGAAGCCGGAACTCGTCGCCGAAATTGAGTTCGCGGGCTGGACGGCTGACGGTCTGGTTCGTCAGGCAGCCTTCAAAGGGCTGCGGGAAGACAAACCGGCCAAGGAAGTCGAGGTCGAACGGCCGGCGCCGCCTGCGGAGACAGCCGTTCCAGAACCGGGTTTCCGTGCAAAGGCAAGCCCGGCGCGACGGAAAGGGGCGAAGGCCGACGTCATGGGCGTGCTGATCTCCAATCCGGACAAGCCGCTATGGCCGGACGCCAACGATGATGAACCCATCACCAAGGGGGACCTCGCGCGATATTATGAGGCGGTGGGATCGTGGATGATCGAGCATATCAAGGGAAGACCTTGCTCCATCATCCGTGCGCCGGATGGAATTGCCGGTGAGCAATTCTTCCAGCGTCATGCGATGCCCGGGCAATCGAACCTTCTCGATCTTGTCAAGGTATTCGGCGACAAGAAGCCCTATCTGCAAATCGATCGCATCGAGGGGCTTGCCGCCGTTGCGCAAGTCGCCGCCGTCGAGCTGCATCCCTGGAACTGCGAACCCAATCTGCCGGAAGTGCCAGGCCGCCTTGTCTTCGATCTCGATCCGGGTCCGGACGTCCCGTTCTCAACCGTCGTTGCCGCTGCCCGCGAAATGCGCGACCGGCTGGACGAATTGGGGCTGATCAGCTTCTGCAAAACGACCGGCGGCAAGGGCCTGCATGTCGTCACGCCGCTCGCGGTCAACAAACGCAAGCCGCTTTCCTGGAGGGAGGCAAAGGCGTTTGCCCATGACGTCTGCCAGCAGATGGCGCGGGACAATTCCGATCTCTATCTCATCAAGATGACGAAGAGCCTTCGCAACGGCCGTATCTTCCTGGACTATCTTCGCAACGATCGCATGTCGACGGCCGTAGCACCCTTGTCGCCGCGCGCCCGGCCGGGTGCGACGGTATCGATGCCGTTGACCTGGGCGCAGGTGAAGGCTGATCTTGATCCCAAGCGCTTTACCTTGCGCACCGTTCCGAAATTGGTCCCGAAATTATCGGCTTGGAAAGATTATTGCGAGGGGAAACGCCCGCTGGAGCAGGCGATCAAGAGGCTTGGCCGGACCACGCATGCGGCGTGACCCATGGTGCGTCTCATTGGCGTGTCCAAGGCTCTGCTGGCTTCGCCGCGACTGCAGAAGATCATTTTGCCGTAGACGGCGCATCCGTCATATCGAAGACGGCGGCATTGTCCTGTACCTCACGCAGGCCTTTATAGGAGGGATGACGTAAGCTTCCCTCACGCGTCCAGCCACGAAACTCGATCTCGGCGATCAGGGTTGGTTGCGCGAAAACCAGGCGCTTGCCTTTCAACGGCACGACCGGGGTCTTCGTCTTGAGCCTATCCAACGTTCTGCGCAGATCTTCGGCTTCCTTCCGATTGAAGCCCGTTCCGACGGATCCGACGTAGATCCAGCCGTGACCTTTCCGCCCGGCGAGCAGAAGGCTTCCGAGGCCTCCACGCGTGGTGGCGGACTCCTCGTAACCGACGATCATGAAACTTTCGCTCTGGACGCACTTGATCTTCAGCCAATCGCCGAGGCGGCCACTGCGGTAGGGCCGATCGCGGTGCTTGGCAATGATGCCTTCCAAACCAAGGTGACATGCGTAGTCGAGTAGTTCCTCGCCATCAAGCTGTAGTTCCTCCGAAAGCCGGAGGGCGCCATCGGCGTTCTCCGGGATCAGACCTTCCAGAAGGTGACGGCGCAGGGAGAGCTCGGTGCGTGTCAGGTCATGGCCGTCCAGATAAAGCAGGTCGAAGGCGTAGAGGATGGATTCGGTCGAGATGCGTTTGCCGCCGCGCCCTCCGAGCGAGCGCTGCAGCGCCCCGAAATCCGACCGGCCCTGTTCGTCAAGCACGACGGCCTCCCCGTCGAGAATAGCCGTTGTGATCCCGAGGCCTCTCGCCGCGGCTGCGATCGTCGGAAACCGATGGGTCCAATCATGGCCGCCACGCGTGAGGATCCGAATACTCTTTGGTTCGATGTGGATTGCCAAGCGGTAACCATCCAACTTCACCTCGTAAAGCCAATCCGGCCCTTGCGGCACAGTTGGCTTTAGCAGCGCCAGGCAGGGCTCGACGCGCGAAGGCATCGGATCGAAGGGCAGGCTTGGCTGATCGGGGTCGCGCCGCCGGATTGGTCGCGACTGAATCGTCGAATTCGCATCACGTAAAAGAGGAGCGGAGGGCAGACGCGGTCGGATCATCGCTCAGTGCCTGCCGGAGCGGTTCTCAGCGTCTACGGATTTGCGCAGAGCATCCATGATATTGATGACATTGCTCGGCTCCGGTTCAGCCTCTTCCTTGCCCTTGGGCTTCGACTTGACCGGCTTCTTCATCTGCTTCTTCTTGGCCGCGATAATGTCGAGCAGCTTATCCTGGACCGGGTCGGAGGCCATTTTCGGGGTCCAGGGTCGGGTCTGCTTCTTGATCAGTTGCAGTACGAGCGGCATCATCTGACTATCGGCCGGTTCATCGTCCACCCGCTCGAAATAGTTTTCCGCATCCCGCACTTCGTCGCCATAACGCAGCGTCCAGAGCACGATACCCTTGCCGCGCGGTTCCAGCATGACGGCGCGTTCGCGCCGCGAAATCACCAGCCGGGAAATGCCGACCATGTTCTCGGCCGCCATCGCGTCGCGAATGACCGAAAACGCCTCAAGGCCGACCGGATCGTCGGGAGAAAGATAATACGGCGTATCGAGCCAGATCCATTCGACACTGTCTTTCGGTGCAAAGACCTCGATGTCGATCGTCTTGGTGCTTTCGAGCGCGACGTTCTCCAACTCCTCGTCTTCGAGGATGACATAGTCATTTTCCCCGCGTTGATAGCCTTTGACTTCGTCCTGCTCCTTGACCTCCTTGCCGGTGACGGAATCGACATAGTGGCTGACGACACGGTTCTGCGTCTGCCTGTTTAGCGTGTGAAAGCGGACCTTCTCGTTTTCGGAGGTGGCCGGCATCATCTGCACCGGACAGGTGACGAGCGAGAGTTTCAGATAACCTTTCCAATAAGGGCGGATCGCCATGGCAACCTCCGATTACCCGGCGCGGCGCTGCTGGTGGCCGCCGGAACTGCGCGGCTTCGATGCGGTTGCCCGTGCGGTCTTTTGCCTGTTCTTGCCGGCATTGACATTGGCCGCCGTGCGCTTGGTCTTTGCTGGTGCGGACATGCCGGCGCTCTCACGCAGCGCCTGCAGCAGGTCGCTCGGCTTCGAAGCCGGCGGCGCCTTCTTCTTCGGCAGCGTGCGACCTTCGATCTTGGCCTTCACAAGTTCGGCGACGGCCGCCTCATAGCGATCATCGAACTGTTTCGGATTGAACGCGCCCTTCTTTGTGTTGAGGATGTGCTTGGCAAGGTCCAGCATTTCGCCTTCGATCTTCAGATCGGGCATTTCGTCGAACGCCTTCTCGGACGACCGGACTTCATAATCGAAGTTCAAGGTGGAGCCGACCAATCCTTTGCCGTGTGGGCGAATGAGAAGCGTGCGCAGGCGTCTGAAGAGGACCGTCCGGGCGATCGCCGCAACCCTGGCCTTGTTCATGCCATCGCGCAGCAGCTTGAATGCGTCGCTGCCCATCTTGTCGGCCGCCAAGTAATAGGGTTTGTCGAAATAGATGTCATCGACGTCGTCACAGGGAATGAAAGCCTCGATCTTCAGCGTCTTGTCGCTTTCCGGAATAGCGGCGGCGACTTCTTCCGCTTCAAGGACGACATAGCGTCCGTCCTCGATCTCGAAACCCTTGACCTGATCCTCCCGCTCGACGGGATCACCGGTTTCGCTGTCGACGAATTCACGTCGGACGCGATTGCCGGTCTTTCGGTTCAGCGTATTGAAGGCGATCCGTTCGGAGGAGGATGCAGCCGTATAAAGCGCGACCGGAAACGCCACCTCGCCGAACTTTATGTACCCTTTCCAATTTGCCCGCGGCGCCACCATTTCATTCGCACTCCTCTAGCAACCAATGCGAGTCAACAGAATCACTCCACTTATTGTTCCGAGTCAAAAAGAATCTAAAGTCAATAGCTTAGCGCCTATCCGCCGCTCGTCTTCCGAGTCCTATCCATCTCTTTGAATCGGGTGCATCTTTTTACTGCTGAGTGCCTTCTTATGAGCAACCGTCACAAGGTAAAGTCGTGCCCGCGCGTGCTCATCGAGATGGCATGAAGAGCAGTAACTCGATTGAGAGGGCCTAGGTCGAAGGAGCGCGTCTCGACATCAGCGGCTCGCTTTTTCGGACTGGCCAAAGAGTAAGGCGTACGCGATGAAGGCAACCGCGGCGACCCCAACGTTACCGGGCGCGTCTGTTCAGACCCGCGACCTCCCGGTTGCCGAATTGGTTTGCTAAGGCAGCTGTGCAGGCGTACGATTTCGCTATCGTTGCCCATGAATACGGGCGGCAACGGCGCAGAGATCACAAATGCTCTAGCCCTTACTTTGAAAGGGACAGGCCGATGGTCTTCATGCGATTTACTATCCACGTTTTCTCGCCGACGAGGTTCTCCCGTTCGCGGCTCGGCCGCTTGGCATCCTCTTGCGCTAGCGATGGGACCGCTACCATACCGCAATGCCCACGCTCGCCACGCAGCCACCCAAGGAATACGCGCATCAGCATCGCCGTGTCTAGCCTGTCGGTTTTCGCCCTTCGATGTTCCCGGTTCACGGCGACGCCGGTAGAATGGATGACGTGAGCCTCAACGCCTTTTGCCCCAAGCCACTGGGCCAGCCAGAAGCCATCTCGCCAAGCCGCGAAGGCTAGCGCGACCCGGTCCATCGGTATCCCAGAAGCCTCAGCTTCCGATTGCCAACGCGCGATAAGGTCGCGCAAAGCATTCGGATCGGGATTGAGTTTCTTAAGGGGGTGCCGCTGGATGCCTGGAAGCA
Organism: Rhizobium sp. LEGMi-198b; assembly: GCF_054114205.1. Taxonomy (NCBI): domain Bacteria; kingdom Pseudomonadati; phylum Pseudomonadota; class Alphaproteobacteria; order Hyphomicrobiales; family Rhizobiaceae; genus Rhizobium; species Rhizobium sp. LEGMi-198b. The sequence continues at coordinate 457,039 of NZ_JBSYVH010000005.1, forward strand.
TTCCGGCCGCCAGCCAGCTATTCTGACTCATCTCTATAACGGCGAGTAGGGTGCGCGCTTGATCTAAAACAGTGACTGATCGGCTGAGATTTTCGACTTTAGACATGGTAAGCTCCCCTTCGGGTTGATCGCACGACGAGCGTGCCACCTCGGCGCTTCCCCGCATAGCTTCTCATGCCTCAGCTCACCCTCGTAAAAGGTGTAGTGAAATTCGCGCTTTCGAATAACGAAGGCCAAGAATTAGAAGAATTAGCCGGGCGTTTTCCACGGATCATCGCCGTAGGTTCGCTCTTCGCGGATCGTCCCATCGCCCTTGTGCAAAACAGCTTGAGCCAGCGCACCCTTGTTGTGAGCAGCGCGACCGGCAGCAGTCGCGGCACTCTCCGCTTCGGCTTGGGACTTGTGGGTGGAAACTGTCTTTCCGCCCGACGTGACTTTCAAGCCCTCCTTTGAAGGCGACGAATGGAACACCTCTCGCTTTGCCATGGACCTTACATCCTATCTAGTTAAGATGGTGCTAAAGTACAATCTTAACGATTGTCGGTCGAGGCGTGACAAGAGAGAGCGAATCTGCTTCTTCCTACTTAAAGCATTTTGGAAGGCGCTAATATGGATGGAGCAGAAAACGATCTGCGTTTGATCGCAGTTATGCGGCGCTACTTCGCTGTTAAGGAGGAGCTCGCAGATTTGAAGTTCTCGCTTGAGGATAAGCGAAAAGCGGCCGGAATTGCGGTAGGTGATTTTTATCACGTCCGCACTGAAAACGAGCATGCCGACGATGTCAGTCGCACGGTCACGCTAAGAAGGGAGATGGAGTTTCTAATGCGCCTCGCCGAAGGCTGGTCGCGGGGAGACATCATTCATCTCACTCCATCAGCCGATTGATCGGGCAAGCGCTCAGGATATTGATAGGGCTGAACCTATCCAGCGGCCAATCAACGCCACAGATGTGGATCACGTCCAACCGCCAAACAGAGGCGAACAGCCTCGCTCGACCGAGCAAGGCTGTTCCGTTGTCAGTTGTTCAGTGCATCTTTCAGCGCCTTGGCCGGCTGGAAGGTGAGCTTCTTCGCAGCTGCAACTTTGATCATCGCGCCGGTCCCCGGATTGCGCGCTTCACGCTCCGGCGTGTCCTTGACCTTAAACTTTCCGAATCCCGGGATGGACGTCTCTGCGCCGGAGGTCGCTGCGGCGGTAATAGATGCGAACACAGCCTCCACGACCGCCTTGCTCTGAGCCTTGGTGAGGTTGTGATCGACGGCGATTTTGTCTGCGATTTCGTTGGTAGTGGTCATGACGGTTCCCCTTATTGAACACGGGGTCATAGGTTTCATTCGCGATGGTTGTTGTCACCTGCCTCCGCGTTCGAAAGGCACTGAATCCGGCCATTTCCACAAGTTCCGACGGGTCGATAGCCTTTCGCGTACTTTTTTGCACCCCAAGTCCAGCAGGTGCTTGCAGGAGCGCAGCATTATTTGTGTTCTCATGGTTGAGCACGGAGCTGCATGTCGATGACGAAGAAATTGCGGATTATCTCCTCAACAGGGCTGCAAATCTCTTCAATCTTGAAACAGCCGCGATAGTCGATTCTCGAGGAACTCACTCTGCCGGAGCAGGTCATTGGCGGGGAAACGGCGATGAGAAACACTACTGCCTTGCACCAGCAGGGCTATCGGCGTATCCGTCGTGGTCTCCAGCCGGGTTTCGGATGGGCTGCTGCTTTCAAGCTATCGCGGCGGCGGTCATGATCTTGCCGATGCCGGCGCCAGTCATTCCTCGACACTAAGGCCGGGGCAGGCGAGAATCCTTTGGCAACTCTCTTCGCCTCCGGCGCGACGCCCGAGTTGATCGAGCAGGCATTTGCAGATTTCGCCTGCGTCAGGAAACCCTGAACCTCAGCCATGCGAGCCGACCGTTGAATGACGGCGGGGCCGTCCGGTGCAACTGCAACAATGATGTAGTGGGCGCAGGCGAACGGAGGAGCGCTGTTGAGACATGCCGCTCGCGGATTGCACTTATTCAAACAATCAATTTTACGCAGTGTCTCGAAGGCCTTAAAAATCGCGGAACGGACGGAGTTTGAAAGAAGCTTAAGCGGGTCATCGGATCCGCGATCTTGGCGCCGATTGCGGACCTTTCGGCAAGTCACTAGAGACGAGTGTCACTGCGTAAGTTCGCAAGACTATCTTGGCTTTGTCGCAGCCGGGCAGGCGCCTAGGCCTGCCCGGCTGAATGCTGCCGCCTCCGGATGCAATTGAGCTGGGGAATCCTTTCAGGTTTAGGGCAGCGGGTTAGAGCGTGCGCGATGGCGGTAAGGGAACGCCAATTAGCGAGAGGATCCCGCTGTATGCCTCGCAATGAGGTCAGCGTATCGACCCTTTGTTGGTGGCAGATGATTGGTTTCGATCCACGATTGAGGTGAGGCATGTTGTATAGCTTCCTGCTTGCGTCCTGGGGGACGTCGGGTAATCTGGGCCCGTTGCTGACTATAGCTCGACAACTACAAAAGCACGGCCATAGCGTCCGCATCATGGCTGATCCAGAGATGCAGCATGAAGTGGCCGCGGCGGATTTCGATTTCGTGTGCTGGCGTCGTGCCCCGACAGGGACAGACGCGGATCCGACTTGCTTTTCAGACATGCGCGACTGGTTCCAAAAGGCGGTGTTCGGCCCTGCGCCAGCCTATGCAGCCGACGTCCAGGATGAGATCGGCCGCATACCGACGGATGCTGTCATTGCCATCGATATGTTGTTCGGTGCCGTGTTGGGCGCCGAAGCCGCTGGCGTGCCCATCGCAATGTTGTCACCCCATGTGAGCCTTCGCCCTTTGCCAGGAATGCCGCCGGCAACCAGCGGATTGGCGCAGCCGGAGACGCTAGAAGAGCGGATCGCGATCGCGGCGGCGAACGAAAATTGGGCTGGCTTCTTAAACGAATTCCTTTCACTTCTAAACGAGGCGCGTGCCGGCCTCGGTCTGTTCGGTTTGGCCAGGACGGTGGATTTATTTGAGTGTGTCGATCGGCACTTGCTCGCGATCAGCCGGACTTTCGATTTTGCGGCCGACCTCCTACCGGACAACGTTCGTTACGTTGGGCCTCTGCTGGAGCAACCAAATTGGTCAAAGAGCTTGAAGGCACCTTGGCCTTCGGACGCCGATCGACCTCGAGTGCTCGTCGCCTGCAGCTCCGGCGCTCAGGGTCAAGACGACTTGGTCCAACGGATCATTAGCGCGCTGGGTGCGCTGGACGTGTACGCGGTTGCGACCATCGGGCCTCATGTTGAGGCGCGGAAGCTGGTTGCCCCCGCGAACGTGCATCTATTGCGCGGCGCACCGCATGACACAGTGATGAAGGAAGTCTGCCTTTTGATAACGCAGGGCGGCCACGGCACCGTCAGCCGGGGGCTGATAAACGGTCTACCGCAATTGGTGCTCCCCAACGGACGCGACCAAGGGGATAATGCTGCACGAGTTGTGTCGAAAGGAGCTGGTCTACGACTACCCCCGAGTGCTAGCGAAGCTGAGATCGCCCATGCCGTCAGTCGGCTGCTACAGGAGCCCCGCTATCGCGATGCGGCACGCCACTTGGGCGATGGCATTAGAGCTGAAATCGCCGCCTCCTGTCTCGTTGATGAATTGGAGGCTATGGCGGCAAATAGACCCATTGTCGGATCGGCGACCTGATGCGGATGGTCTGACCGTGCATTCGGATTGTTCGAATTCATCATCGGTGCCCTCAGATATCTTCCCTACGGGGATTTAGGCATCGATGTCATTCGTTCGATGCTCCCTACCATGCAAGGCAATCTTCGTCGCCCGCTTGGTGCCGCTCACAGAGTTCATCGTGCTCCAGTGTTGCCCCATTTGCCCCGGGGCATTCTCTAATCGATCACATCAGTTTGCGATCGGCAAACCATTGCCCTTGCGGTCCGACTGCCGTCCGTTGGTTGTTCCACTCTCTTTATGACACACACCATCTACCCGTGGCCGGCGAACCCAGAAAAAGGAGCCGAACCTCATGAATGTAGCCGAATTGAGACCCATCCTGATGAACCGCAGCGGGGTGCGCCTTGCGCACTTCGAAGCAATATCGGCTTCGCCCCTAAGTCCCCCGATCGTCCTCATTCACGGCTGGACCGGCGATCACAGGATATTCGCGCCGCAGATCGAATATTTCGCTAAAAGTCGGCACGTCATGGCGGTAAACCTCCGCGGTCACGGAGACAGCGATGCCCCGAAGCAGGAGTACACGATCGAGGGTTTTGCTGACGACGTAGCGTGGCAATGCGGCGAGCGGAACCTGGAGAAACCGCTGATTATCGGGCACAGCATGGGTGGGTCGGTCGCACTCGAGCTATGCGGCCGCCATCCGGAGCTCGCCTCGGGCGTGGTGATGATCGATTCTATCGTCACGCCCCGGTGGGCGCTACGCGACAGACCTGAAATTGGCGAGTTCCTGGATGAAATTTCGAGCTCAAACTATCGGGAGGTATTGCAGAAAAACGCATGGTCGATGGCCCTCAACTACGACGCTCCTTCCAGGCGCGAGAGTATCCACAACACCTACATCCGCGCCTCGTGCGAGAAGACACCGCAGCATGTGGCCTATTCTGCAATGCGCAATTTCATGCTCGACTATGATGCGTCTCCTGCGGCAACGCGTTGCAAGGCCCCGATGGCCTACATCGCTGCCGATGTCCCGGTGGTGAGCGCTGCATGTGATCTCGACTGGCTAGAGGCTCGCTGTTCCCAGCTTGTTTCGGCCAAGACGCTGTTGGCTGGCCATTTCAACACCATCGAGGTAGCTGACCAGGTCAATGCAATGCTTGACCGCTTCTTAGCAGTCGGCCTTAGGCCGCGCCCCACCACCCGTATGTAACGGATATACATGATAGACTATTCTACGATGCTATACCGACCGAGGACAGCCGAATTCGAGTGGGTCCGCAGTCGCGACCGACACGAAATCTGGCGGGGAATGTGAGCTTCTCAAGGGAAGCGGCGCTTGATCGTCGTGCGCCTCGCTCCCCAAGCGCGCCTTAGACGTGATCTGTGTTTCGATGACGCGCTCTATACCGCGGGTCGAGGGCGACCGCCGCACGCGCATCGCCCACAGCGCACCTGTCTTCTTGTCGTTCAACCGCACACCACCGCCATCATCGCCGCATTTGCGTATTCGCCTAACCTTTCACGCCTCCTTTCGGGCGTGGATCGTCCGCACGTTTCCTGGGCGGCCAGCAAGACGGAAATGGTCGATCTCCGCTCCGCGACCAAGTATGTGTTCGCTCGCCATCACCAGGCAGCGCAATCCCATGCGTCAGGCGGCGCGACCATTCCCGAGAGCCTCGTCGAGGCGCACCTTCCCGCCCCTGCACTCTGTTCGGGGACAACAGCAGGCCTGTTGGCCTATGCGCCCATTCGCCCTGGTGGGAAAATCAGTACGCCGATGATCGTCTCAGGCCGTCTGGAAGTGACATCGCCTGGAGCGGTTGCGACATTGCAGTGCCAGTTATCCTACACGGCCTGGCTGTTCCCCGAGAACAACCCTCGAAACCCTAAGGTCTGTTCAAATGCATCTGATTGGCACAGCTCTTGCTGCGACGAGAAGCGGAGCGGTTCGTTTCAACCGCTTAGACGTTGGATTTCGGCGAGGTAAATCATGCGCGGTACGTTTCTGAGTAGATTGGTTATGGCTACGGCTTTGGCGATGGCATTCATCATGGCGGCTTCTGCCAAGACCCCAATGACCACTGTTGCCAAGCCGATCGGTTCTAACCCCAACAGCGCTCCCAAGGAGGCCGCCGACCCTCGAGCCTATCTGAATGAGATCGACGGCGATAAGGCGATGGTCTGGGTCAAGGCGCATAACCAATCAACCGTCGACAAACTGTCGAAGGATCCACGCTATGGCGAATATCAGGCTGACATTCTGACGATGCTGCACGCCACAGATCGCATTGTTATACCCGGCTTCGCGCATGGCGGCATGATCGACAACTTTTGGCAGGACGGCGTGCACGTGCAGGGCCTCTGGCGGCGTACCAATTGGGAAGCCTACAGGTCTGGAAGCCCGCCATGGCACGTCATTCTCGATGTCGATGCGCTATCGAAACTCGAGAACAAGACCTGGGTGCTCAGAAGTCAGAACTGCATGCCGCCCGTCGGCAATTTTTGCCTGCTTAGCTTGTCTGATGGCGGCAAGGATGCAGATGTGGTGCGCGAATTCGACGTTGCCAACGGCGAGTTCGTTAAGGAAGGCTTCGTCCTGCCCGAGGGCAAGCAGTCGGCGACTTGGGTGGACGAGAACACCATCTACGTGACCCGGGAATGGACGCCAGACGAAGTGACGACTTCCGGTTACGGCTACGTCACCAAGGTGCTGAAGCGCGGCCAAAGCCTCGATCGGGCGGTCGAGATTTTTCGCGGCAACAAGAAAGATGTCTCGTCTGGACGCAATGTGCTGCGGGACATCGATGGCAAGTATGTGATGGACTTCTCATATCGCAGCCTCGACTCCTTCAACACGGAATTAGCCTTTTACCCAAACGGTCACACCGATAAACACAAGATCTTTCTGCCACTCCCGACCACCGCCGCTTTTGGCGGCTATTACAAAGGCCAGGCAATCTATCAGTTGAAGTCGGACTGGGCCTCGGCCGAGGGCACCCTCTTCCACAACGGCGCGATTATCGCTTTCGATCTCCGCGCGGCGCTCGCCGATCCGGCGCGCGTCGAACCACTTGTGCTGTTCATGCCGAATGAGCACCAGTCTGTCCAAGGAATTACCCAGACCAAGAACCGCCTCGTGGTGTCGATCCAGTCGGATGTCAGCAGCGAGGTAAGCAGCTTCGATTTCGGCAAGAATGGCTGGTCATCCTTTAAGTTGGGCCTGCCGGAAAATTCGACCCTGTCCGTGATTTCCAGCGACAATGAGAGCGATCACCTGTTCATATTGTCGGAAGGTTTCCTCGAACCCTCCACTCTTTTTTACGCCGATGCTGCAAGCGGCAACGTCGAGAAGCTTAAGTCGAGCCCGGAACGCTTCGATGCTGAAGACTTGCAGGTACAGCAGTTCTGGGCGACCTCACAGGATGGAACGAAGGTTCCGTACTTCCTTGTGACGCGCAAGGACGTTAAGCTCGACGGCACGAATCCGACCATCCTTTATGCCTATGGTGGTTTCGAAATTTCAATGCGCCCTTTCTATTTGGCATCGCTCGGGAAGCTGTGGCTGGAAAAGGGCGGTGCTTTCGCGCTGGCCAATATACGAGGGGGCGGCGAATTCGGACCGAAATGGCACGAGGCCGGTTTAAAAACCAATCGCCAGCGTGTCTATGACGACTTCCAGGCCGTAGCGCAGGACCTAATCGCGAAGAAGGTCACCTCGCCACCGCATCTTGGGATCATGGGTGGTTCGAACGGCGGCCTGCTGATGGGCGTGCAACTGACCGAGCGGCCCGATCTATGGAATGCGGCCGTGGTCCAGGTCCCGCTTCTCGACATGGTCAATTTCACCCACATGTCGGCAGGAGCCTCTTGGCAGGGAGAGTATGGCAATCCGGACGATCCGGTTGAAGGCGCCTTCCTGCGCTCGATCTCGCCTTATCATAACGTCAGGGCGGGTGTGGCCTATCCGGAACCTTTCTTCGAAACCTCGACTAAAGATGACCGCGTCGGTCCAGTGCACGCGCGCAAAATGGCCGCCCTGTTCGAAGATATGGGTCTGCCTTTCTATTATTATGAAAACATCGAGGGCGGCCACGCCGCGGCCGCCAATCTGCTGGAAAGCGCGCGTCTCCACGCACTCGAATACACCTATATGTCTCAAAAGCTCATGGACAATTAGTGAGCATGGACCCTTCCGATTGAACGGATTTGGGATCTGTTTCGAGTACAGGATCGCACGGATGACGCGTGCTTTTTTGGCGGCGGATCCCGACGACAAAACCCGGTTGTATCAAGCGCAAATCCCTCTTCCCCCCTCGGAAAACCTCTCCGAGGTCCTGGGTGAGTCATCGCCTTACGTCTCGCGACAATTCTCTTGGCACGGAATTTGCGCGATTCGATCAACGCAGATTCATTTCCAACTATCCCGGCGCCGCTGATGCGAGTGCCGATCGATCGTGAATTTACGACGAGACAACTGGAAAACTGGAGACGCCTTTGGAGGATGTTTCAAAACGCGCGCGGACGGCACTTGCTGTCCTCAGAATCGTTACCGCGCTGCTGCTCATTGAACACGGCGCCCTAAAGCTGGTCGGCGTCCCCGCATTTGGCATGGGCGGAGCAGGGGACGGAGGTAATTTATCCACTCTGATGCTGATTTTTGGCCTTCGGGAGGTATTCGGTGGCCTGGCTGTGCTGACTGGCCTCCTGACCAGACCGGTCGCGTTCCTTTTGTCAGCGCAAATGGCCCTCGGCTACTGGACCAGCCATTTCTCGGGCAAGGGCGTCTTTCCCGTGCTTGTCGACGGCGATGATACGATCCTGTTTTGCTTCATATTCCTCTATCTGGCGTTTACAGGACCCGGGGCGTGGAGTGTTGACGCAAGGATGAAACGAATATGAGCGACCCTTCGACACTACAGCTTGATGAGTCATATGTCCGGAAACAGCCATTGGTGACTTGCAGCTTTGGGTCCGAAGTCGGGAAGTCACCGTACATTTGGTCAGCAAACATGCGGAAGAGTAACTAACGACTGACATAAAGAAGCCGCCTTCCTTAATCAGAGCTCTCTTGCAAGTCGAACCTCATCGGCGATAGCGCGCGTCTATCGACATTTCCCGGTTGACAAGGTCGACTGCCTGGGGACATAAAAATAAACGACATTAGGTCGACAATAATAACCGCGAGCGAGGTGAAATGCGTGACCGGCGGATGCTTATAGAGGCAACTTTATCAGGAAAGCATGTTCGCTCTGCTGGCACTGTTTGTGCTCGTAATCAGCTAGCTCATTTAGTCCACGTCCAAGAGGCGAAGAACTGACAAAAGATAGCGAAGGCGGATTTCGTGCCTGCCAATATTGGCGTAAGTGTTGGAAGGGAAACAACCGCCTCGTCACTGGAGGTCTCGAGCAGGTAGCCAAGCAAGTTAGGTTCAATTAAAAAATTGGTTGAACGCAACCTCCATGAAATCCGAGAGGTGATCTTGTATGAACCGGCAGGAACGATCTCGCTGGCACCTGGAGAACACATAATGGAAAACAGCGCCGATGCCGTTTTTCGATATCGCGGCTCTACGTTCGACAGCATGATCGAAACCCTTACGGGAGTATTCGGCACATTCGACGCTGAGCTCGTCAGTCGCTCCCAAGACTTCCATTGGGGGATTGATCTTTCGGCTTGTGAAAGCGCCGTATTGATTACCGGCTCCCATCAGGATGGATTTCAGTTCCGCGCGGAATGGTGTTCTGGTGCAACGGAGCATCTATCGATCGTAGTGCCGCGCAGCGGCGGCATGGGGGTTACATACGGTTCGCGCACCGCCGAGGCTGGACAGGGAAAACTTCTTCTTTATAGGAATTTCGAGCCTGACGGCATCGTAATGCACGGGCAATCCAATCTGATAGATGAGTTGGTGCTTGATTGGTCCTTATTCCAACGGACTATCGGCGAAACTTTCGACTTGCCGTTCAATGGCTCCCTCGACCTCTTGCCTGAGCTGGATCTGTCCACGTCAGTTGGCCGGACGATCGGCAATCTCACGGAAACAATCATCGACGGAATACGCGATAATGGTCCGCTTTTGCAGTCTCCTATAGCGATAGCACATATTACGCAGGCGCTCGCCGATGTGGTAATAAGGATGGTGCCTCATCGGCTATTGCATCTGCTGGATAAGCAACCCAACATGATCGCTCCAAGGCATGTTCGACGTGGGATCGAGTTCATGCGCGCCAATATCAATGAGCCGATTACAATGCCGATGGTGGCGGAAGCAGCGGGTGTTTCCACCCGAGCACTCGAAGCTGGTTTCCGCGCTTTTAAGGACACGACACCCGCAGTATATCTACAGATGCTTCGATTGCGGGCAGCACGGGAGGACCTGCTAGATCCAGAGAACCGTATGCTTTTGAAAGATATCTGCCTGAAATGGGGATTCTTTCAGTTCGGGAGGTTTTCCGCAGTTTATCGGGCGCACTATGGAGAAAATCCGTCTGAAACAAGAAAGCGCGCTTGTGGGTTGCGTTATTTTAGAGCCTCCTGACGAAAAAAGATTGCCCGCAAATGGGATGACCGATTGCTTCTGAACGCGAAACGATTGTGCTGTTCACCCCAGCCTTCTTCATTCTTGCCATCGTTCCACAGCGTTGGAACTCCCGTCAGTGAGTGACAAAAATCAGGTCGCAGAGCCGCCAAGGCCCCAGGTCTACCACGCGCATGTTCAATTTGTGCTGAATGCGCAAGTCGCGGACCACAGGGTTCCTTGATCGTCATGGCGCTTTTGAATGGGCTATGCTTTGATGAGCACAGCCTCCTCCTTGGTCTGAAGCGGGACGGTCGTGCTGTAATATGGCCAGATATACGGTCCCCCGGCCCCCTGGTTCAGGTCTTGGTTGATCGCCTGATAGCCGGCGATATGCGGGGGTGAGGACTGGCCGGTCACGAGTAACTGGAGAGCTGTGATGGGCTGTTTGCCAGGTTCGCCGTTTTTCCAGACCATGTAGATGAACTTTCCGCCTGCGCCTTGTTTCAAATCTTGTCCGGTCCAACTCCAACCAGAGGGAGGGTTCGCTTGCGCTTGACTGTAGGCGACAAAGTCGACCGACGTCACCGGATTCTCTTCGCCTAAGGTGTAGCCGATGTAGATGTACTTTCCGCCCACGCCCGTATTCGTGTCGATCGATAGGAATTCCCATGGCGGTTGATATCTCGGCCCGGGATTGTCGTCGACCTGGTTAGTTAATTGCTTAATGGGCGTAGCCATTAGACTCTCCTTGATTGGTAGAGTGATGAGTTGGTTGAGACTCAGTCCACACGCGCTGAATTGCACAATTCATGCCAAGTAAGAATCTAGCGGACACAACGTATAGGCACGAAATCAGCGTACAGTGTCTGTCGACGCTGCTAGGCTTATCGTTGAATGGAATCGTGCGCCCGTCTGGCTTGGCCGATTGATCGTGCGGGAGGCGCCGCGAACCAGAACCGGTAAAACCGTGCGTAAAAGGCGTTCGCTCTTTGCCTTGCGAGGATTGGAATACCGCCTGCTTTCAAAAAGACCAGGCGGTCCCCTGTCGCGCGGTTTCTGCTAGTCGACTTTTTTACCGGGGCCCCTGATATCTCCGCAGATGGACGGCCCCCGAGTGGCAGAACCAGTTCTACCGCTTTAATTCGAGTTGGACCGTGGATTGGCAAGAGCCATTTGCAAAACGAATTGGTGTTATCCAAACAATAGATTTTCAATCGCTGCCTATATCGCATAGGGCAATTACGTCGTACGCCAATTCGTCGGAGCAATCTAATGCACGTTCTCGATTTTGAGGAGATGGCCCAGTTCTTCGTGAAATCGTTCACGCTAGTTGCGATATTCGCTACCATATGCGTCGTACTCGAGGTGATCTTTCCGGCTTATCGATATAGTTTTGCCTCGTACGTTCGCGGCGTGCGGAATTGGATTATTCGCATTGGATGCGGCGCCGTAATATGGCACTTGTACGCGGTGGGTTTGAAATTGTTAGGGATTAAGCCGCTCCTGACGGTCGATTTTGGTGCCTTGCTTCACTCTAACAACCCAATCATTAACACGGGCCTCGCCATCCTTTCAGGTGTGCTCGTCGCAATAGCCGGTGACTTCTTTTATTACTGGATGCATCGCGCTCAACATGCCGTTCCGTTTCTGTGGCGCCTGCATGCTACCCATCACTCAATTCGTGAACTGTCGGCGTGGAATTGCAACCATCATCTTACCGAGCCATTTGTATACGCATTGTTTGTCACCCTACCGCTTACGCTGATTAACTTTGAATCAGGCGTCGTGCCCGTCGTTGCCATGACGCTGATTACCTTTCAGGCCCACCTTTCTCACTCCAGCACACGTGTCAACCTTGGGCCGCTCCGATACATTATCGGCGACAACAAATTCCACCGCATCCACCACTCGATGGAACCGCATCATCGGCATCGAAACTATGGGTTCTTTACCACCGTATGGGACACGGTTTTCCGCACGGCATATTGGCCAAAAAAGGAGGAGTGGCCGCAAGTTGGTCTCCGAGATCAGCCTGAACCGCTCACTGTACGTGACTATTTTATGTTTCCGTTTGATAAGCGACGTTGGATCAGAGCTAAGGTTGGAAATGGTAGGCCGGGAGTTGAGGCTGGCGGATTGAACGCGGCGGAAAGAGATGGACCTGTTCGTCCGGATAGCAGTTCCGCAGCTTAAGGTTCAAAGAGCTGGGTCTGATCTAATACCCGTTGGCGACAAGCCTTGATGGATTATGCATATGCCTGGCAAGAGCATCTTCCCCGTACCCAACGGCGGCGATGCCGCGATCTCGCACACTACCGTCATCGCGAACCACCCTCTGCAACGAGAGCGAGCGCAACAGGCGTTTTTTTGACCCTGATGCTATCTCGAGCGCTTCCTTGAGGATTTCGCCTTCCATCGTCTTCTTGCCGAGGAGGCGCTGCAGCTCTTTCACCTGGTTTTGAAGCGCCCTGTATTCGGATGCCGGGACGACCTCTTCCTGCGATGCGGTGGCAGTCAGCGCACCCTGCGCTGCAAGCTTGCGCCAGGCGAATAACTGGTTCGGCTAAATGCCATGACGTCGAGCAACGATGCTGACCGTGACATCAGGCTCGTACGTCTCCTGGACTATCGCCAGCTTTTCCGCTGTCGACCAGCGACGGCGGCGCTCAGGGCCGGACAGGATTTCTATCTTCGGATTGTGACTAGTCATAATGGGCACATTACTCCTCACACTTAACAAGTGGGAGATCGTGTCCGGGGATTTATGGGGCCACTACATGCTCCGCCGTATTCAATTTCCCGCTCAATATGCAATTTGCGAAGAAAGTTTCCATAGGGCGTCTTTGCGCTGTGAAAACGTCAATTTGTATTACTAATGAGGAGTACTGATAGGTTTGGATGGCGTACATACACGCTGTGGATAGATAAGACATGCGGTTCAATGGCCTTGACCTAAATCTCCTAGTCGCGCTCGACGCCCTGATGAGCGAGCGTAATTTGACGGCGGCGGCGCGCAGCATCAACCTGAGCCAACCGGCCATGAGCGCTGCCGTCGCCCGATTGCGCACCTATTTCGAAGATGAGCTATTTACGATGGCCGGCCGTGAATTTATCCCCACCCGGCGGGCGGAAGGTATCGCGCCCGCGGTGCGCGAGGCTCTGCTGCAGATTCAGCTCTCCATTATTTCCAGGGAGCCGTTTGACCCGGCTCGGTCGGATCGCCGCTTCAAAATTGTGCTTTCCGATTACGTCACACTCGTGTTTTTCGAAAGGATTGCGGAGCGTGTCGCGCGAGAAGCTCCCGGCATCAGCTTCGAATTTCTTCCCCCCGGCGATGACAATGAGGACCTTCTTCGGCGCGGCGACGTCGATCTTTTCATTCTGCCGGAAATATTTATGTCAAACGTCCATCCCCAAGCGAGACTGTTCGATGATGTCCATGTGTGCGTAGGCTGCACCTCGAACAAGCAATTGGAAGAGCCACTCACATTCGAGAGATACATGTCGATGGGGCACGTTGTGGCCAAGTTCTATACACGGAGGCCCGGCCTCGAGGAATCGTGCCTGCTTGAGTACGGTCGCGAGAGACGTATCGACGTCGTCCTACATGGCTTCAGCATGATTCCATCCATGGTTTTAGGCAACGAGCGCATAGGAACCATGCCCTTGCGGCTCGCGCAGCATTTCGCAAGAACAATGCCGCTGCGCATCCTCGAGCTTCCGCTGCCACGCCACCTTCCGTTCACTGAAGCCGTTCAATGGCATGAACTGCACGATAGTGATCCGGGAAGCGTCTGGATGCGCGAAATGCTGTTTGAGGAGGCGGCCCGCATAGGTTCGCCAATTGCCATGACCGCGCCCCTCAGCAACCCAAACCAACACGAACGTTGTCCGGCGCACCTGTGATCCGAAAACTTCATCTTGCCATGGCGGTTATATGGCTGCCATACGCCCGTTTCCGGCGCCGTGCGTTAATGCTGCCGGTAAGCTTGTCCGTACCCACACGGTCTCGGCGACTGCTTTGACGATATAGAATTAGGTTAACACTGGGGATGTCAGTTCAGCGGGCAGCCGCGGGCGATCATCTCTCATCCAATGACCTCGATTTTTACCGGTCTGTCTTTCGCCCAACGATGTGGGAGATGCGACATGGCCGCGCGAGCTTCAACTGGAATGGTCTATTGGACAGTGGCACTTTGAGCTCCATTAGCAGATCCGGATAATGCACACGCGCGGCCGAAGAGTAGATGATGGAGTCCATCGCTCGTATGGTGAGTTGGCCGCCGGCAATTTGCCGCAGAGTATCTTGTTTGACGTGCTCACTGCCCAGTTGAATCAATGTCGCGGACATCGCCATGAAGAACCCTGGTTAATGCCCGGCAAGATTGTAGCAATCAGCGCAGCCAATGGTGAGTGATCGATTTGGTTGGTAACCGTGGCGTTGCTCACTGCTGTGCGGGCGCGGGTTTCTGCAGTTTCTCCTGAACTTTCTTAACGAGAACAGGATCCTTCTGTGCAGCCGCCAGAATTGCGTTGTATTCGTCCACCGAAATATTGGGAGAGGTCTGAACGGCTTGTATCATCTGTTTCCGCGCCTCGCTCCGTAGCTCTTGCTTCGCTGTCTCATCCGCCGCCGCCTCGATCTTGGTCGCGTACTCCTGCCTGATCTTGTCCACCTGGAGATGCGCGACGGTAAAAGCTTCGATCTTTTCGTTACTAATGGCCGCAGCCACACCATTGCCATTTGGTTGTACTTGGGCGGGTTGCGCCGCTTGCTGCGCCAGCGCAGGATTGCTGAGAAATATCAGGCCCAAAACTGCAGCTGTCAATGATGCGGCAGAGATGTAACGATCGATCATTTTAAATTCCTCTCATGTAGTGCGGGGACAACGCTTCTTTCCCACCGTAAAGCCAACAGCGGCGATATAGCCGGCAACGGTTGACGGGGATTCGGCGACAATTTGGCCTTCAACGCTTGCCGTAGGACAATCGCGAGGCGATCTGCTGACTATGGAGGGCCATTTGCCGAGAACTTTGCCATCATTAGCATATTAACCGGATGCGACGGCGAGGATTGTTGCTTGACATCTCGCATCCAATGGGGCGACCAGCACGGCGCAGGAAGACGCATCAGTCAAGACGAGTCATAAATTCGGATTGAATGGTGGCTGCGGTGTAAAGGGAAGCGTCCAGCGGCAGGGTCCCAAATGCAAGTTGACACAGAAGGTAGTTGGCGCCTGCCTCTTCTATCTGGTTCAGTAACGTTTGCCTCACCGACGCCGCCGACCCTGCGACGCATAACTCATTCTCAACTGCCTCGTCGAAAGTCAGCGGCAGGTTTGGTGGAGTCTGCAGGTCATTTAGCTCGTAAAGAAATTTAAAGCTGGTGAGCCAGTGTTCGTAGGCCGACGCTGCGAGCACACAGGCATCGCGATCAGAACGCCCAATCACGATCATGCGAAGCAATCCACGAAATGATGATTGATCATCTTCGCCCGTGTTCTCTTTTCGATGGGCGCGAAAGGCATCAGTAATTCTGCGGACAGAAGAAGACGGTCCAAGGCAGGCGATGTTTGCGCCATTCGCCGCGGCCCAGCGGGCCGACTCGGGTCTACCTGTGGCAATCCACATCGGTGGATGCGGCCTTTGATGAGGTCTTAGTGTCAGTGGTATGCTGCTCAGCTCAAAATGCTGGCCCTTATGGGATAGCGTGCCGCCTCTCATTGCATTAACAAGAATTTCACTGGCTTCCGCATAGCAGCCTGGTGCCGCGTCAGCACACATCCCGAAATAACTCAATTCGATCGGGAGAGAACCGCGTCCAATCCCGACCTCAACTCTGCCGCCGCTCAATTGGTCCAGCATACAGATTTCTTCAAAAGCCCGCAGCGGATGATAAAGGGGCAGCAGCATGACGAGTGGCCCGATACGAATCCAACGCGTACGCTGTGCGACGCTCGATAAAAACAAATTTGGCGATGGCCCTCTCCCATGCGGAGTACAGTGGTGCTCAGCAAGGTGATAAGCATAAAAACCAAGGCCGTCGCACGCTTCGGCTAACCTTAGGCGATCTGAGTATTGCTGGGCTATGTCGCAGCCGTTGTCGTCCAGATGATCGAAGATGCCGAAGGTCAGATTAGAAGGAATGGCATGTCCCATTCGATTGTCTCCAATGTTTGACGAAAGATGTCGATTCAAGCGATCAAGAGGCCGGTCTATGCTCCAGCCATGGTTCTCCAGGACCAGGCCATCCAAAAGCACTACGGCCAGTACAAATCGCAGATACGGGTTGTTTCGATCTCATTTGGTGCGAAGATCCTGATATCGGCCAGGCAGCCTCGGCTGTCTTTATAGTGTGGGTAAAAAACGAAAATTAGCTGTGCTTGACGGGCTGCATCTTCAGGCTTTCAGAAATGTCAGCGGCGGCTGAAAGGAATGCATCCATTTGGGTTTTTGAACCGATGCTTACGCGAATATAATTTTCCAAGCCGTCATCGGGAAAAACGGCCACAAGTATCTTTTGTCTTCTCAACGATGCTTGCCACCACGTGCCGTTTTGCCCAGCTGGTACGCGAGCAAGTAGGAAATTGGCATGAGAGGGGGTCACCGAAAATCCAAGTTTAGAGAGTGTCGCTGTCGTTCGGTGTCTTTCATCTTTGATATGTTTGTGGTTCTCGGCGTAGGCGGCGCGATGCGAGAGGATACTAGCACCGATCGCGTGGGCGATAAGGTTCATATTGAAGAGATTTTGGCTGCTACGCAGCCTTCCGACAAGTTCAGGATGACCCAAGCCGAAACCAATGCGAATACCGGCGGCGGCGTAGCTTTTAGAAAATGTTCTTAAGACCAGCAGGTTCGAATGGCGATTAATAAGTCGTATAGCATCGTCGGGCGCAAAATCGACATACGCCTCATCCAACACTATCAATCGGTCGGATTGCGCGGCGAGCCTGTCGATCTCGGCTATCGGTACAAAGGTTCCGCTCGGGTTATTCGGATTGGCCAGCAGGATGAACTTTGCATCCTTTGCGGGACCGAGAAGCAACTGCTCTGTGGGCAACGAATAAGATTTGCCCCATCCGATTTCGAGAAATCGAGCACCCTGTAACATGGCCAGTTTGCGGTTGAACGAAAAACCTGGCGACATCATCGCCACGCTGTCACCCGGAGCAAGGAAAGCCCTGTAGATGAGCCCCAGCAGTTCCGACGATCCATTGCCGGCGATCACCTGATCGCAGGAGAGGCCATACGCATGGGCGGCCGCTTCCCGCAAGCAGCGGTTATCATCTTCGGGATAAAGATAATGCCGTTTGAGCGCGGCAATCGCGCTTCGCATCACCAGCATTGGCAACGGAAATGGATTCTCATTCGTGTCCAGCTTAATGCAATTGGCCTCCGGAGCCGGCTGTTTGGGCGGAATAGCGTCTAGCTGTTTCACCGTCTGCGAAAGAGCGGAAAGCACGCCTTGCAGTTTTGCATCAGACATATTTTTTCTCCGTTTCAGTTAGTCGAACCCGCTAGCACGTGATCGGCGGTCCCAGCTGAAGCCAATGTGGCTTCGTTCCGCTTCGTCGAGGGCAGCAACGATCATCCTGTCCGCAGATCGCCACGCACCGCTGACCGTCTAAAACCGCAATTTGCCCAAGCCTTCGAAATAAGAGCGGCGCCTTTGGACCAATCGCCTCTCACGGTGCGATCTCAGGGGCCAATGCTGGCAGCTCGCCCCCGCCGTTTTCGAATGCGGCTAACCGGCCCACAGCGTAAAAAGACAAGTGACGGAACCGCAGGCGGGATCGACAGCGTCGGGACTGGCGGCGACGTGCAACTCGCTTGACTGATCACCACGGAAATCTTCATGCGGGGCCTCCTGGAGAATGAAATTACAAACTGAGAGCTGCGGTCTAGACCTCAAAGACGGCCATGAGAGCGAGATTGATACCGTCGGTCGGCGTATTAGGCATCCTGATCTGCCCATACCGCCGCCGACGAGCCGACCATCGCCCTTGGGATCAATGGGGACATCACTGCCGAGGAGGCTTATCGTCATGTGTACCACCACTGATTAGCATTGCCGGACCACCTTCGGTGGAGCACTTCATCGCCTGTTTACTCTTGATCGGCCCATTGGGAAAATCGATTGATTTGATAGGACTCATCCAAATGCCGGATGGTTCCGGCACGCTTCGCCTCAAAGCGGCGGAATCCATCGACCAGCGCGGCAGGCCACGTCGGTTCGTGCCCGGCTGTCCGAGGCGGCGTCAGTCGCGGTAATGCAATAGACTGCCGCCCCTGGCTCATGAGGGCTCCTCGACTCACCGCCTCTTCGATACGGCAATATTCAAACCATGATCGCCTCGACACTCTACCTCTGAGACTGATGTCGGCCCTACCTCACTGTTTTCACTGGAGGATTATCTTATCGTCGAATTAGGTCATCTCCGGCCGGCTCCGCTCGATGGTGTTGGCACCTTTGGCGGCGCTGGCGAGGAGACCGACCGGCTGGACGCCGCGCAAATGCTCACCACCGCAGACTATCGTCGATAAATATATCCGTCGGTTCTTTCTTGGTATTTGGCACGGCTGTTGCGTCGCGTCTCAGGAAGACAGTGCTTTAAGGAAAGGTCATGATGATTCACGTATGCTCGATGGGGATGGTCCTGTGCGGTGGATATCTTCTTGGTGCATCCGCAGGGGGACTCGGCGGCACTGAGAATGGTTTATCTGCGTCGACATTGTCGATGGCTGATATATCCAATTTCGATACTTTCATAGTTCGCAGCCCACCGCCATCACTCGGCCTGGATCCGTTTTATGCCAAATATGCTGACGCGGCGGGCATACCCATTATCTCATCCGAAAAGGTTCCAGACACGGCACTGTTGATCGCACGTGACATTGTCCTCTACATGTTGTCAGAACGTCGTGATGTCCGCGATGCATTAATCCGGGCTGGGGCGCGGGTCGGCATCATGGCAATTGACGAGACGACGACTGACATTCCCGAGCAGCGGGATTGGCAGAAGCCGACGCTCGATGATCCGCGCCTTACCCCAGACGAGCGGCGAAATTACGCCAGCACGATTGCCAAGATGACTGCCCAGGAATACTGGGCCCAAAGGGCGCGCGGCATGGGCGGGCTCTACACGACGGGGGCCGTGGAAAATTTGATGGGCGTGCCCGGCACGCGGTATTACGGAGGAAACATTCTTGTTCACGAATTCTCACATAATATCTTCAACGCGCTTCGCACGGTGGATCCTGATCTCGTTGCACGAGTTGAAAAAGCCTATTTCCACGCCCGCGAGAAAGGGCTCTGGGCGCGGTCGTATATGGAGAACACCGTCGATGAGTATTGGGCCGAGGGCACGCGGTTCTGGTTCAATACGAATATGGCTTACAGCCATGGTGAACTCACCGTAGCCACATCAGACGACTTCGAGGTTCACGATCCAGAGCTCTATAATATCATGGCTGAAGTCTACCGTCATGATCACCACATTCTGGCGGATGTCTTTTACCGGCATTCGGCAAAGTAACGGCTAACGTCGATCGGCCTCGACAACGGCCGCTGCGCCTTCTGCCTGCAACCGCAATCGCGACCCGAGTTATGGTTGCTCGTCCTTCTTGTCTATCGGAGCGCTGCAATACGAATTTCCGTTCAACTGGAGCATTCATGCTATTCTGCTGCGGCCGGACGCAAACTAACCTTGCCACCGGTTAACGCCGCGGGGGTCGAGCCCTGAAATCGGCTAGTGTAAATTTTAAACTGAAGGGCAAGCTAGATGACTTTTCCGGCCGATATCAAGTTCGCCGATTGGAAGTTGGCCGGACAGGGCTGGTGCTAATCCGGGTAATATGGGGCTCGGCCGCGGCAAGCGGCGAAATCATGCGAGACGCCTCCTTGAATATGAGTTCGCGTATCCAGAGGCTTGCCGGATCACTATTGTGCAGAGCGGGCCATTGTACGGCTTCGGTGAACGGAAGGAGTAGTGGCAGCGGAAGCTCAACGATTTGCAAAGGTATCGTTTTTGCGAAATGATGGGCCAGCCGTAGGGGCATTGTTCCTATACGTTCGTTGCCCGAAACCATCGGCGGAATCATGCTGTAGCCATGTACGACGACGTCGATGCGTCTCTTGTGACCATATTCGAGCAAATACCATTCCTCGATGCCAGGCCTACGGACATTCCCGAACTTGACCACAACGTGTCCCATCGACATGTATTTCTCGAATGTGAGTGGCTCTGCCAGTTGCTTGTTCGAGGTGCAGCCTACGCACACGTGGACATCATCGAACAGCCTTGCTCGGGGCTGGGCCTTCGACGCGAACATTTCCGGCAAAATGAGAAGATCGACGTCGCCGCGCCGGAGTAAATCCTCATTGTCGTCGCCCGGGGGCCGAAATTCGAAGCTGACGGCAGGAGCTTCCCGCGCCGCGCGCTCTACGACTTTCTCGAAAAATACCAGCGCGACGTAATCGGAAAGGATAACCTTGAAGCGACGATCCGATTGGGCGGGGTCAAACGGCTCTCTGGAAATAATAGAGAGCTGAACATGGAGCAGAGCATCGCGCACCGCGGGCGCCAGGCTTTCTGCCCTAGGTGTGGGGATAAATTCGCGCCCAGCTATGGTAAACAGCTCATCTTGGAAGAAGGTGCGCAGCCGGGCGACGGCCGCGCTCATGGCTGGCTGGCTCAGGTTGATGCTGCGCGCCGCCGCCGTCAGATTACGCTCGCTCATCAGGGCGTCGAGCGCAACCAGAAGATTGAGATCAAGGCCATTGAACCGCATATCTCTTCATCCGAGGGTGGCCGGCACGATTCTGCCGATCGCCGGACCATATTGCGCTTGGGACACTGAGCTCCACGAGGAGTCTATGCACTTCCGCAAGCGGTCGAGATAGGTCATAACTCCGGTCCGTTCCGGTCGATCATCGTACCGGCGGGCCAGGCGGAGATGGGCTGTCCAATAGGCAGAATGATGACAAGCGGATCCTCGACACGGGTGGGCGGCAAGTCGATACGCGCGTGTGGCAACGTGGATCGCACGCTCACCTGCGACACAACCGTCAGCGGACTGTGTCGGCCAAATCTTTCAATGTGTTTCCGCAGCTCCGGCCGAACCGTACCGAAGGCGAATGGAACTTGAAACTTCTGCAATGTTGGAAGCATCACCTGGATCGAATGGGCGATGCCGAGCCCCTCAAGATCCGGGCGCACTCCATATAAACCCAGTTCAGCCACCAAAAGATCGACCCCGTCAATTTTGATGAAGCGGCGCAGTAAGCCCAGATGGGCCGCAACACCGATCGAGTCGTACGCGATCGCACGAAGCTCAGGTCTTGCGCCGGCCCAGCTTTGACTGCCTTGGAACGGCTTTGCGTTAAAAGCCCCAGTCGGCCCATATGTCTTTCGAAAGAACTCGGCGAGTTCGACATGATCGGAGAGCTGCAACTCATTTTCCCAGCACAATTTCCACTGCACGTCTGCGCGCATAAAAGACCTCTTTTTTGCCGTTGGCCGGACGATGTGCGGCTTAAGGTTATAATTTATATCGCTAGCCTCAAGCGCAGGTTGTATATCAGCATACGTAAGGCCCGATGGCTTTTCCGCCCAGGCTCACGCTCTTCGTCCTATCGTGCCGGGGCGAAGGCGATATTCCTTGACCCCAGCGGCCAATATCATGAGGCAAACCAAAACTGAAATGGCTTTTCTTCATGGAACTATGAGCAGCATTCATAATGCTCAGTGGAATATTCACATAGGCGAAGCCGTACCGCTTTCAGAGGAATTCCTTGCAGGAGCATCGGCCGCAATATCGATCTGACGTCTGTTTTCGGCCGTCGGACTAGGGTCTGAATATGGACCCAAGTTTTTCAGATCATGGCCGCCGTCTGATTTTCTTCTTGTGAAAGAAGATTGATCGCGCGCCTTTAAAAGCGAAATTGGAAGCAGCTTAGGTGACTATCGACGGGGAGAAACCAATTGACATGTAGCCCCAAATGTAATGGCTCGGGGGCAGGGCGCTTGGCGGTCAAAGGGACGTGAGGCGCGTTCAAATCTGGATCAGGGGCGGGACCGGAAGTGGCGAACTGCATCAGCTCTACTTCGCCCCGCAAGAGTGGTGCCGTTGCGCTTCAGCGGATTGCTTGTTGGTCGAAACGCGAGAACTTCACTGAGTTGCAGAAGGCCCGCCGCGACGGCACCGAGCATTGGTGCAATTATGTAAAGCCAGAGTTGAGCGCGCGCCGTCTCCCCTGCGAAGAGTGCTGGGCCGAGCGACCGTGCAGGGTTTACAGAAGAACCCGAAACCGTAATGCCGGCCAGATGGATCGCAACGAGGGTAAGACCAATCGCAAAACCTGCTACAGTGCCAGAGCCATCCTCGGCCGTGCTTTTGAGAAATACCGTCACGAACAGAAACGTGGAGATGAACTCAAACAGGAACGCAGATCTTGCCCCATAGGCTCCCCAGCCATTTTGAGCGAAACCTTCTACCGCAATGTTGTAACCGCCGACTTTGTCCATTGCTATAACGTAGAGTGTGCCTGCTGCTGCGATAGCGCCCGCACTTTGAGCCAAGACATACGCGACGAATTCCCACAGTCCAAACCGCCGGGAAACGAGAAAACCGAGGCTGACGGCGGGATTGAGATGAGCGCCTGATACTGGACCAATCGCGCAGGCCATCGCTACCACTGTCATCCCGAAGGCAAGAGCAACACCAAGGGGGCCTGCCTCCGAACGCATAAAGAGGAGTGTGCCGCAGCCGAAGAAAACGAGCGCAAAGGTCCCTAGCAATTCGCAAAAATATTTATTCATCCTTAACTCCGTTGATTGCATCCCCGCGCATAGTCGTTGCCATCCTCGACATTCTCGCCGCCGGCCGGGATTTTTGACAGGTTATCTATGCGGTGTTCGCCAGAACCCTTTGACACCCGCAGGATCCATCGTCCGGTTCAGGATCTGCGCCCTCTGTCATTGACTTCGAATTTTGCGACGACCAGCCGAGATCAGAACCAGAGCCTTTGCTGCGGCTTGCTCCCGGCGTCCGCTATAGGCACACAAGTTTCGTGCCAAACAAAAAAATGGTTTTACGGCAAAGCGATCAGACTGATGGTCGCTCTGTCTTTGCGTCCAAAAATGTCTTGAGTCCGACAATGAACGACATAGCAGACGCGCTGCAGTCTGGAGATATGCGCTTCTGGAAGGACCTTTTGAAAGCGTGTGCATAGTTGGCATCGAGTTTGCACGTACTCGTCCTTAGGCGGCAAGACGCAGCCAAGGATAGGACCGGTTTCCAAAACCAGGCGGGTACTGGAGCCAATTTCGGATCTCTCGGATCCGGATTCTGAAAAACGCCGTCAAACCGAGTTCTGCATTCGTGCATGTACAAAGGGCAGGCGATACTCTCAGCGTCAGATTTTTCAAGAATATCGCCGTGCCTAGCAACCAACAAAACGTGAGAAGGAAAACGCTATGACCACCAAGGTTTCAGAAAGGTCCTTTGAAACAATCGAAAATTCAGCATCATCGCCCCTCAAGGTGGCCGATCAAATCGGGGCATCCGTCGAAAAGGGGAACAAGCAGTTGACCGAAGCTTTCTTTAAATTCGCCTCGAGCGCTGAAGAGGCACAGAAAGTGCTCACTCCGATCTTCGAAACCGCAACACTAGTCAGTTACGAATTGTCGCTTAAGTCTGTCGCCGCGTTGCAGGCTAATGCGGTGGCCGGTTTCTCGCATTTGCAAGCGTTGCTGGGCGCGAATTCGCCGTCACAAGTCTTCGAACTGCAATCGGCGTTCCTGCACAAGCGCGTAGACACCAGCATCGAGAATGCCAAGGAATTCCGGGCGCTGGCGAGCAAGGCGGTGGCGGAGATCGCTAAGCCGATCAACAATGCTTTTGACAAATTTTTGGCGGACCTCAGACCGGCATAAATTGGCTGGCCACTGCAACAACGCCTATGGGACCTGTTGTACACTCCGCCCTTAATTAGAAGGAAGACGAGCGGTACCCTACGATCCATTTTGTTCGCGATTTCATCAATCGACGGATCATGATCCAAGCTTCGTTTGGAGGGTCTAAGGACGCTCAGACTGCGAAGGGGCAGTGGAAGATGGTAGTGGCGACTCTCCTCTGCGATTGTCAGTAGGCGCGATCTTAGCAAACGAGCGGTTGGTTGGCTGGACCACGCAAATCACAAAAAGGCTTTGCGATTATTGCCGGCGGCCGCGCCAAGATTTCACGGTATCGCGTCGCATCCTAATAAGCGGCGTTTGCGACCCGCTTGGCTTGAGAGTTGCCTCCTGCTGGCTCGGTCAATGCGGCTTTGCGTCGTCGCGACACTTGAACGCTCGGAAGTTATTCCAATATTTGTTGATGACCACAGGTGACGTTGGAAAGGAAAGGAGGAATAGGATGCCGACAACCGATGTTTCCTGGACTCGTCTGGTCACTATCCGACTGCAGTGCGGTCTTGAGCGGACGTTTGCCGGCGTTTACGACGCCTTGGATTTTCTCGAAAACGAATGGCCATTGCGTTATGGCGAACGCCATCAGCGTGCCATTAAGACCTGTCGCGGTGCCCTTAATGGCGCCGTAGCCGCCGTCGTTGCACGAGAGGCATTCATGGCCGCTTGCCTCGAAGCCGGCATGGCGGCCCCTTTGAAAGCCAAGCCGAACGCCCACGCGGGGCGAGCCCCCCGGCGGGCTCTCGTGCAATGATTTGGATGGTCCCGCGTCGCGTAAGGCGGGACTTGCGACGAGGGCCACGAATTCGGACTCATTGTCGATCGGCGTTCCACGAGCCGTGCGGCCGTTACGACCGTATCCTGCCTAGATGACCAGCTTCAGATGGCTGGACAAGACCAAGCCAGCAGCCCCTCGCAACGCGGTATGACCTTCTCCGATGCCATTCACCGTGATCGAAATCTCCTGGTTCGGCCGCTTCCTGACCAGTCGTTCGACATGCTGCTTGACGCGCCCAGCGGCGTCGGCGCCGCCGCCTGCAATGTCCCCATGCAGGACATAGGAGTTGAGCGACAGGGTTTGCTGCAGGTTGAGGATCCCGAACGCGACGTTTCGGGTATAGCGGTCCAGCAGACCGTTCGCAGCTTCGGAGCCTTCTGCTGCCTCATTGACGAGGCGAGCGCAGGTGACGCTTTCGGGGTCTGCGAAGCCAAGTCGAGCCGCTTCACGCCGCAGCCAGGGTAGGGCGGCGACGGTTTCCCAGCATCCGTGCTTGCCGCAATTGCAGAGGTCGCCATCGATCTGCACCACGGTATGGCCGAGTTCGCCTCCGGAACCGGCAAGCCCCCGGTAGACCCGTCCGTCGATGTAGAAAGCGCCGCCCAAAACCTCCCCGGTGTAGATGGCCGCGAACGTCTGCTGGCCACGACCCGGCCCGAACCACCGGTCGCCAACGAGAAGCGCGCGCGGATGATGGTCGATGACAACAGGCAGTGAGAAATGCGCCTGCAGGATATCGACCAAGGGGAGGCCCGTCAGAACGGGCGCAAGATTGACGGCGAGGATCACCCCGTTGTCGCTGTCGATCATGCCTCCTGAGGCAATACCGATCCCGAAGGGCGCCTGGTGCGCTTGGGAAAGCGTCGCGGACAATGTGTCCTTGATGATTGCCAGGAATACATCCCTGTCCCCATGCGGATCGAATTGCGCCTTGGTGAGCGCTTTGATCTCGCCGCTGAGCGTCACGAGGCATGTCTGGATCCTGCCCGGCAAGAGAAGCACGGCGCCGAGCATTGGGGCTTCAGGATTAAAGTAGATCGGACGCGCCGGCTTGCCGCCCTTGAAGTCGGAAGGCACCGCGTCGCCTTCGACGAGCAGGCGCTCCTCGATCATCGGTTGGACGATCCCCGTGATCGTCGTGCGATTGACGCCTGCCAGACGGGCAAGCTCGGCGCGGCTTTTAGGACCGTTGTCGTACAACGCCTGCAGCACCCGGCCGCGATTGATCTCGCCGAGGGTCGACTGCGAAACGAGTGTTACATTGCCACCTTCGCCAGCAAGCGCGTCCTTGTTGGAGGGACCGCGCTGGCCGAGCGAATAGGATGGCTGATTCTCGAACTTCAACTTGCGTCTCCGATTTGCCAGTCCTGTCTTTCTAGCCTGTGGGCGCTTGCTCGACCAGATGGCGCTTTCCTGCTTACTGCGACCCGATCCGGATAGCTGCGAGGTCACGCGGAACATCAAATCGAGACTTCTTGACAGTATCATAAGTTTGTGCGAAGTACAAACAAACTGCTGGAAAGGCAGATCGAGGGGTAACTAATCGAAATCGAGTTCGGCGCCGAGAATGGCTTCCGTCATCGAATGCGGTTGGAATTTTTAGAACAACTGAGGAGGCACACATGATATTCGATATCGGAAATATGTCGCGCAGGAACATGCTGAAGTCGGCGTCTGTCGCGGCTCTCTTGGCATCAAGCGCAAGCTCTCTGCTCACCCCAAAACGCGCAAGCGCCCAAGGCGCCAAAACCGTGCGCGTTCTGTCGGTCGAAGATCCATTCTTCTTCTCGATGAAGGCCATGATCCCGGAGTTCGAGAGGGAAACCGGCATCAAGGTAGAGCTGGAGAGCCTGTCCTATGACGGGCTACAGACCCGTCTGGTCTCTGCGTTTGTCGCCAAGACGTCGGATGCGGATGTCATTGCGGTTGATCAGATGTGGCTCGGCCAATATCTCGACAACGGCTGGATCATTTCGCTCAACGACTACATTGCCAAGGACAAAGACATCGATCTTGCTGACTTCATTCCCGAGGTTTTGTATTCGTCGAACATGTGGCGCGGGCAGATCGGCACGCTTCCGGTGGCAGCCTATGCGCAGGGCGTGATGTACCGCAAAGATATCTTCGCCAGCTTCGGCATCGCCGAGCCGCCGACCAAGGCCTCCGAGGACTGGACTTGGACGAAGTATGTCGAGACGCTAAAGGCGCTCGAAGGCAAGTCGTTCAACGGCAAGGCGCTGTTCCCGACGGTCGTCTGTGGGTCGCAGCCGTCCCCGATCACGCACATGTTCACACAGCTTTCCGCGAGCCACGGCGCGAGCTGGTTCAAGTCCTTCCCGGGCGCGCCTTGGGATTTCTCGCCGCAGCTCACCGGTCCCGCCTGGGCAAAGTCGGTCGAGGTCTACCGGCAGCTCTACAAGCTCTCGCCGCCTGAGGCGATCAACTATGTATGGTTCGATGCCGGCACCCGTTTCGCCAAGGGCGATATCGGCATGTTCTACTGGTGGACGCCGTACTTCTATCTGGTCAAGAATTTGGGCTACATGACCGGCAAGAAGTCGGACGTCATGGACAGATATGCGACCGCGGCGCTTCCGAAGGCCGAGGGTGTGGCGCAGACGGTCAGCCTCGGCGGCTGGAGCCTCGGTGTTCCCTCCAGTTCCGACCGGCAGGACAACGGCTACGCCTTCATCAAATGGGCGACCTCGAAGGCGACACAGAAGAAGATGGCGCAGTGGCCGGACCTTAATTTCCAGTTCTCGGATTTTGCCCGCAAGTCGCTTTATGAGGACGCAGACGTCAAGGCGATCTACCCCTATCTCGATGTCCAGTACGACATGATGAAACAGGGC
Source organism: Rhizobium sp. LEGMi-198b (assembly GCF_054114205.1). Classification (NCBI taxonomy): domain Bacteria; kingdom Pseudomonadati; phylum Pseudomonadota; class Alphaproteobacteria; order Hyphomicrobiales; family Rhizobiaceae; genus Rhizobium; species Rhizobium sp. LEGMi-198b. The sequence continues at coordinate 484,826 of NZ_JBSYVH010000005.1, forward strand.
AACGGCAAGATCACCCGCCCACCGGTCCCCGGTTACACCGCGGTCGAAAGTGTGCTCGGCCTCACGCTCAACCAGCTTCTGACGGGCAGTGAAGATCCGAAAACGGCGCTGGTGCGCACGAACAACCTGTTCGAAAGCATCCTCAAGGGCAATTTGATGATCCCTTATCAGAAGGAAAGCTATACCGACACGCTCGATGGCGCCAAGGACCTGATCGGTAAGCTCGGCAAGGCGTAATAAATTCTTCTGTTGCCGGCGCGGACAAGATCGCGCCGGCAGTCACGTGTGAAGAACTGGACTTCTACGATGCACGCTCCAACCATTCGCTCGCCGCAGGCGCTTGCGCCTGTCAGGCGAGGCTTCGTACGGCGAAACCTGCCCTATTTCCTGATCGCACCTTCAGTGATCATGCTACTGGCGCTGATCGCCTACCCACTGCTCTTTGCGTTGAAATCGAGCTTCTATTTCTGGAACCTGCAGGTCGGCCCGCAGCCTTTGGCCTTTGTCGGCTTCGACAATTACGTCGAGGCGCTCAATGCCTTCGATTTCCGCGCGGCCCTTACTAACACGCTGATCCTGTCGATCCTGGGCACCGCGATCGAGTTCTCGCTCGGCTTGGCGATTGCGCTCGTCCTGCTCAAAGCGCTTCCCGGCATGAATGTCGTGCGCGCGCTTCTGATACTGCCGACCACCATCGCGCCGATCGTCGTCGGCTTCCTGTTTCGCTACCTCTATGACCCGGGCGGCGGCCTTGTAACTTGGGTTCTGCAGTCGCTCTTACTGCCGGTGCCGGCGGAGGGCATTCTCGGCTCGCCATCGACGGCGCTTGCCGCCATTCTCTTCGTCGATATCTGGCAGTGGACACCCTTCTTCGCCATCGTCCTCTATGCGAGCCTGCTTGCCGTTGCCGACGAGATCATCGAGGCCGCCAGGCTCGATCGCGCATCGGCCTGGACGATCCTGATGCGCATCAAACTGCCGCTCATCCGGCGCACCGCCATCATTATCGTGATGCTGCGTTTCATGCAGATCTTCAACACCTTCGACACCGTGCTGGTGTTGACCCGTGGCGGGCCGGGGACGTCGACGCGCACGCTTGGCTATTCGCTCTACGAACAAGGCCTCGTCAACTTCAATGTCGGCCTTGTCAGCGCTCAGACGTGGATCGCGGTGCTGATCGTCAACATCATCGTCGCCCTCTACGTGTTCTTCGCCTTCCGCAATGAGGAGTGGTGACATGAAAAGCCGCACGACCTTCTACACGGCGCTCACCTATGCCGCCGGCCTATTGTGCCTTGCCGTCTTCATCGGCCCGATCCTGTGGTTTCTGGCGCTCGCGATCCGGCCGGCCGAAACGGCGTTTGCGATGCCGCCGCAACTGACCTTCGAGCCGACGCTCGATGCCTTCCGGCATATCCTCGTCGATCCCGGCACCAATGCGCCGCAACTGGTCAACTCTCTCATCGTCGCGATTGGGGCAGTGCTGCTCAATCTGCCATTCTCGGTTCCTGCGGCTTACGCGCTCTCGCGATTCAAGATGCGCGGCAAGAAGAACATCATGCTCTGGTATCTCGGGCTGTTGATGGCGCCGCCGATCGCTTTCCTGATCCCGTATTTCGTGCTGATCACACGCGTTGGACTTCAGGGCTCCTACTTCTCGATGGTACTGGTTCTCCAGACGCTGACGATCCCGTTTTCGGTCTGGCTTATGAAGAGCTTCATCGATGAGGTGCCGGCGGAGCTCGAAGAGGCTGCCCGCGTCGACGGCGCCCGCTGGTACACGATCATGTGGCGGATCACGCTTCCGATCGTTCGCCCCGGCATCATCGTCACCTCGATGTTCGCCTTCGTCTTTGCATGGAACAACGCGGCCTTCCCGCTGGTGCTGAGCTCGCGCTCGACCGCCACTCTTCCGATCGGGACCCTCGGATACTTCGCCACCAGCGGCGTCACCTGGAACTACATCGCCGCGGCCGCCGTGCTCGCGATGATCCCGCCAATGATCATTTTTCTGGTTTTCGACCGCTACGTCGTCCGTGGCCTCACCTTCGGTTCGGTCAAAGGTTGACCCTTTTCTTAGTTCTGAATGGAGCAATAACGAATGAGCAAACTTCGCATCGGCGTTATCGGCGCCGGCCTTTGGGGCAACAATCACGCCCACACCTTCAACGTCCTGCCGGAGACCGAACTTGTCGGCGTATGCGACCTTGACGAGGGCAGAGCGCTTAAGATGAAGGAGAGTTTCGGCGCGGCGGAAGCGTTCACCGACTATCGTAAGCTGATCGCCAGCGATCGCATCGATGCCGTGTCGGTGGCAACACCCGACTTCACCCACACGCCGATCATCCTTGCCGCACTCAAGGCCGACAAGCATGTGCTCAGCGAAAAACCGCTGGCAACGACCGTGAAGGAAGCAGAGGAGATCGCCGAGACCACCGTAAAGTCGAAGGGCAAGCTGATGATCGACTTCCACAACAGGGTGAATCCGATCCTGGCGCAGGTCCGCGACATGATCCAGGACGGTCAGATCGGGCTTGCCAAACACGGCACGGCGCGGCTTTCAAACACGACCTTCGTTCCGTTCGAGATGCTGAGCTGGGCGGCAAAATCCTCGGCACTATGGTTCTTGGGCAGCCATCTGGTCGACGTGCTACGTTTCATCCTCGAAGACGAAGTTACCCGCGTTTACGCGGTGGCCCGTTGCGGGACGCTGTCTGCCGGTGGCGTCGACACCAAGGATTTCCATGCATCGATCCTCGAATTTTCCAAGGGCACCGTCGTGACCATGGAAAACAGCTGGATCCTGTCCCGCGACAACCCTTCCCTCGTCGATTTCAAGATCGAGTTCGTCGGCGAAAAGGGTCAGATCCAGGCTGATCCCACCCATAGTGGCGGTCTTCGCCGCATTGTCGACGGCGGCATGAAATTCCATGATTACATCGGCATGACGCCGACCGGAGCAACACGCATCGGCGGCTTTGTGCAGGAGTCCATCGCCCGCTTCGTCGACAGCGTCGTGCAGGGCGCACCCCTGCTTGCCGACGCGAATGATGGCCTCGCCAACACCAAGGTTCTCGCAGCGATCGAGGAGTCCGTCGCCAGCGGCAAGGCAGTGACCATCGGCTGATGCCGTGACCAATCCCGTGTGGCGTCCACCCGACCGGATGGACTGCCTCGCCTGTTGATACTGGGAGTAGAACTATATGGCGTCCATGACCTTTGAAGGGATTGGGAAAACCTATCCGGACGGTACCGTCGCCGTTGCCAATGTGAGCTTCACGGTCGGCGACGGTGAGTTCGTCGTGCTGGTCGGACCGTCGGGCTGCGGCAAATCCACGCTTCTGCGGATGGCGGCCGGGCTCGAATTGCTCAATAGCGGCCGCCTGCTTATGGACGATCAGGATGTCACCAACACCGAGCCGCAGGACCGCGACATCGCCATGGTGTTTCAGAACTATGCGCTCTATCCGCATATGACGGTCTACGAGAACATGGCCTTCGGCCTGCAGCAGCGCAAAATGCCGAAAGACAAGATCGAAAAGCTCGTCCGCGAAGCGGCGGAGATGCTCGATCTGACGAAGTATCTGCACCGCAAGCCTGGCGCCTTGTCGGGCGGCCAGCGACAGCGCGTCGCTATGGGTCGGGCGATCGTCCGTCATCCGATGGCGTTCCTGATGGACGAACCGCTGTCCAATCTCGACGCCAAGTTGCGCGTCCAGATGCGCGCCGAACTCAAGCTGTTGAACCAGCGCCTGGGCGTCACCACGCTCTACGTCACCCACGACCAGGTCGAGGCGATGACGATGGGGGATCGGGTTGCTGTGCTGAAGCCTGTCGGCGAGGCAGGGGAAAGCAACCTGCAGCAGATCGACACGCCGCAGCGGCTCTACGACCGGCCTGCCAATCTGTTCGTTGCCGGTTTTATCGGTTCGCCGTCGATGAATTTCGTCCGGACCGACCTTCGGGAGGAGGGGGGAATCTTGCACGGCATCATCTCAGGAACCGATATCACCTTTCCAGTTTCAGCGCGGCCTGCGCTCTCTAACTATGTCGGACGCCAGGTCATTGTCGGAATTCGGCCCGAGATATTTGAGGTGTGTCCCGACTCCGAGACGCTATTCAATGAGCCAATTGCCGTTGTCGAGGCGCTCGGCGCCGATACCTTTGTCTTCTTCGATATTGCCTCGCCGCCCGTCAAAGTGAGCGAGGCAGCAGATTCGGAAGACTTAAGGCAAGGAGGCAGGAGCCGTCTGGTGGCGCGCATCCCTCCGGCGTCAACGCCGTTAATCAGCCAGCGGCTTCCGCTGACAGTCGACCTGAAAAAGCTGCACTGGTTCGATCCGCTGACAGGAGCCGCAATTCGCGACTGATGCGTATGAGAAACAATTGCAATCCTTGCCTCCCAGGGCGCTGGGGCTGCCGTGCGGACCTGTCCGACGGCAGCCCCTTTTTTTAGAAAGGAGCGCAGCTTGACATTTGGTGAGCCGTTCGAGCTGAGACAGGATTCGTTGACGCGGACCAGTCAATCCGCCGAGTGTTCATGACGATCTGGAAGCTTTCGCCCATTGAACGTTCGTGCCTTCGCTGGATATCGCTCGGTTGGAGCGTGTCCGAGATTGCACTGCTAGAGGGTAAGAGTGAAGCTGAAATACGATCATACATAAATCGGGCGCTCGTCTCTCTCGGCGCGACTTCATTGCAGGAAGCGCTCACGAAGGTGGATTGTCCCTCCTGAGCGGCTAAGCAATTACGTTTGGTCACAGGCTGAGCTACTCGACGAGGATCACACTTGCGTATTTACAAACTTCTCACCAGCCGAGGAAAACTTGTCGACCGCTGCCTGTTTAGTTCACGTACGACGCGTGCGAGCGCGTTCTGTTCGAGATCAAGGTGACTCATCAATGCCGATTCCACCGCGCCCGTTGCCTTGCTCAATAACGGCATCGCGTCGATCAGCCTTGCAAGGCTTTCTTCGTAGGAAGGGCCAAGCTCCGAGGTAATTATTTCCATCCGGACAGGACGTGAGCAAAAGCAGAATTTGTCGACAATTCTACAAATTTCGCAATTTGCCGACAGCTGGGCGATTTGGGCAAAGACAGTTTCCGCATGCATCGCGAGGTGGTCGCGGGGCGGCTTGTCACGTTCGCCGTCGGTATCCGGCACATGCGGCCGCATACGCCAGAGCGCGTAGGTGAGGGTTTGACGTGCGATACCATATAAGTCCAACAGTGCTCCCTCCACGAGCGGCCTGGTGAAATAGCCTTTCTGAGGGATCGAAAGAATCTTGCCCTCCGCCGCAAGTCGGATGAGTGCTTCGCGTATCGGCGTCCGACCGAGGTCCAGTTCGCAGGCAAGCTCCTGATCACTAAGATGTTGCACCGGCACGCGAGCATAGCTGTAAAGCAACTGAAGAACCGCATTGTAGGCAGCGTCAGCCTTTGCGGGGACCTGTTCATCAGCGGAAGTTGGAACGGCTATTCCGCGACATTGGAGAGCATGCTCGCAAAGCCACATTTTTGGGTTTCCTCTGTCGGTGCAATTTGAAGAACGGATGACGCTTGGCGATTCAATCGCCACAACGCTTTGGGCTGCTTAAAGGATTCGTGGGAGCGTGATTTTTGAAGGCCACTATAGACGACAGTCTGGCTGAGGTCACGCCTGCCATAATCTGATCCGTCCGAAGCACGATTCATGGCGGTCTCCGATATGTTCACGCGGACAGGTCAGTTGAGTCCCGGAGGAGATTTGGGCACCCGCGGACCAACACCAGGCACCCTGGTTCGTCCGACCTAGACTGTACGTGCGCCGAGCAACATCTTTGTCATTAAAGTTGCATCGCCATAAGGTGTCTGTACGTGGTCCATTTCCGACCAGCCATTCTTCGTGTAGAGGAGCTTTGCGCTCTCGGTGGTGAGATAAAGCCTTTCGTAGCCGAGGCGCAAAGCTTCCTGTTCCAGCCTTTTGACCAGCAATGAAGCTGTACCCTTGTTGCGGTGGAATGGATGGACGTAGAGCGATTTCAGCCACGGCGAAAGATCAGGCCTTCCTTTAAAATCATAATTGGAAAGGCTGATCATCCCTGCGGGTCTCCTATCTTCCAGAGCAACCAAAGTCAGCGGTAGAGAACTTCTTGAGGACGCTTGGAATTCACGCTGCGTCTCCTCGAATGATCCATTGGCCTGACAACCCCATTGCCCAAAGGACCAGCTTGCACAAACCGGAACCAGATCGCGCCAATTCTCCAGATACTCAATCACTATTGGAGCTTGAATGTGTGCTTGCTTTTCAGCCATCGTCTTTTCCTATTTGCCAAGTGCCGGGTGCTTTAGATTGAAGCCTTTCCCAAAGAACCTTGCAGCGGGATGACCCTGACGCTGATTGGAATCCGCAACACAAAAGGGACATTTGGGGTCCTCACTTGCGAAACTCTCCAACGCAAAAGCATTGTGCGCCTTTGGTTCGCCCGTTGCGGCTTCAGCCTGCGGGCGGACCATCGCCCAAACCATCAACCTGCAAGAATTTCTGGCAGCGCCGCCATCTGGCTGAATGTTCTCATGGCGCCTGCTTCCAGCAATTTCTCAGCGTGTCCGACAGGACAATGAGAACCGCCGACGAAACCAACTACCCGCATTTGGGCCGCCACCGCCGCCTGGACCCCGGCAACGCTATCTTCGATGACCAAACACTTGTCCGCCGACGTGTTCATTGTCTCAGACGCAAATAGAAAAAGATCCGGGGCGGGCTTGCCACGTGAAACTTGGGAAGCACTGAATACATTTGGCGAAAAATAATCATAGAGGTCTGTTAGCTTGAGCGCAAAATGCAGCTCCTTCAGATTGCTGCTCGATGCCACGCATCGCGCCACATCAATCGCATCCAGAACTTGATTGACGCCTGAGATGGCTTTGAGATCGCTGGCATACCGTCGGCCAATTTCTGCCATAACATATTCATGATGACCCTCCGGCAAGGACAAGCCAGACTCAGCTTCGATGATTGAATAGGTTTGCCGATCAGTCATGCCTGTGAAGCGACGGTTGTAAGTCTCGGCAGCTATATTATATCCGCGCTCTGCCAGTACTTCGACATGCACCGCGGTCGCAATGATTTCGCTGTCGATTAGGACTCCATCACAATCGAAAATCAAAAGTTTTGGCGTTTTGTACGAGGTCATGGGATTACTCCGTTGTCGTTCAAAAACGACATTGCAAGAGAGCCAGCGTGGAGGTGAGTTTGCTTTAGGCCTCGCTCGCCTAGATGGTTGTGGTGATGCTGGAAATCTTTGGGCCAAACTTGGAAAGAGCCTTCCAGACCCGATGAAACGCTTCTGCGTAAAGTTCCATCACCCCGGCTTCATTGGGTGGCGCGATCTCCGATACGCAAAACATCGTATCCAAGAGTTTGACCGTGTTAGGAAAATCGGCGGCTTTCCAATCCTTGGCAATATTCGGCAGATATTCGAACACAGGCTTCCTGAGCCAGATCAAAACGGGCACCCCCTCCGCCTGCAGGAGTTTGACGACGGTATCCCTTGCCGCCGGACCCGGAGCAAAACCGAGAGCTTCCGGTTCGATGCGAAGTGGAAAGCTGAGCATGGACTGATTGCAGTCAGATGGGTCGAAGAGGGGAAATATACCGGAGAGATCCTGGATCATCTCCCATAGAATTTTTCCATTGTTTCTTCGAATCTGAAGTTGTGTCTCAAGGTGTCTCAATCGCATTTTTGCAATAGACGAAGAGAAGACGTTCGGACGATAGTTATATCCTGCTGAAGACGGCGAAAAAGCCCGATCTCCGTTTCGAGATGAACTCGTCAGCGAAACGCAGTCCACGTGTTCAATTAGATATTTGTCCTCGGTAATCACGAATCCGAGCTCGCCTGCTCCAAGGTGCTTGGCGCCGTTGCCGGACAAAGCGAGGGCGTCTGTATCGATGTATGCACCATTGGCGATCGCTTTAATGGCGCCGATCGATTGGCAGACGTCATCAATCATGGCAATCCCTTGGGCGCGCGCGGCAGACCTTGCATGAGGAACACGAATGTTATTCCCGAAGAGATGGGTGATGAGAACCGCTCCGACGCCGGGTCCGAATCGGTCGGCTGCCGCATCTTGATCGATCCCGGCGAGGTTCATGTCGACGTCAACGAAGTCGGGCTGAAGGCCACTGATCGCAATTGGCCCCACCGCGCCCGGCCAATTTAGCGCCGCGGTCACCACGCGTTCGCCTCTACCTTTAAAATAATCGAGTTCGATATGGATTGCCGCCGTGCCGCTGCCGACCGCGCGCACCTTCCACTTCCCCGTCCAAGTAGCGAGATCCTGCTCCAAATCGGCCACGACCGGGTGATTGACCCGATGATACTTTCCACTGTCTATAACTTCGCGCAGGGCATCCAAATGCTCCGTCTGTGTGGCTGGCCAAGGCGTAATACGCCCGGAAGGAACGATGGGCTCCCCACCAAGGAGAGCGAGATCCTTTTCCCGCCAGTGCCCTCCGGACTCGCAGAGGTCCAGATTATTGCTGGCAAATTCGTTCATTTATTCCTCCGGCGATCGGGTTACGTCGATGTCTGTCGATTTGCTGAAGAGTTCTAGTGTTTTAGCACGCCAAATCAACAGTATTTCTAAAATATATTTAAAAGTATATTTTGCATTGGCGAATATTTCTGTTGTTGGGGTTGGTGTTTCTGAAAATACTTAACCGAAGAATGCGCATATACTCGAAGGATGCTTCTTCGCTGCCGACATGAACATTCGAGCGGCGGTGGAGAAACTCATCTGTGTGATGATTGCTATACCGGCTCCCGGAAGCGTTCGGCAACGACGGCAGGGCTCACGCGGGAGTGGCGTGAAGACAATCGAATTTCGATAAAAGAGAAAGTCGGATCAAATGGAGTCCATGATAAGAAAAACGGAAAAACCATCAATTGCGCGAAATGCGAACACTCGAGATGGATCTGGCAATCGCCTCATCGGGCCAGTCGAGGGGGACCAGAGCGACAGTAAAGGATTGAGGCCAGCTCATCCTCTAATCGCCGCGCGGACGCTCGGGATTGCAAATCGAGGGCGCCTGCTACAGGCCCTGTACGATATGGGCCCTTCCAGCCGCGTCGAGCTTGCGCGTGTCACCGGTGCCAGCCGAGCAACCATCGGCGGCATCGTCCAGCCATTGATCAATCAGGGTATTCTTGCCGAAGGCGACGTGGTACCCGCCAATCGGTCCGGCGGAAAACCCGCTACCAAGCTCTGGTTCTCGAAAGAGGCCAAGCCGATCTGCGCAGTTCGGCTGATGCACGACCGTGTCCACGCATGCTTGGTCTCTCTGGATGGTGAGATCTATGCTCAACACGACGCGAATTTGGCGAAAGATCTGACAGATGCTGCCGATGCTTTTCAGATCGTCAGTGCTTGCATTGAAAAGTCAATCGCCTCTGCCCACCAACCGGTTCTAGGCATCGGTGTGGCGGTTGCCAAAGGGCTCAACCTGGAAACGGGCTCGATCGCGGTTACGGATCTTGCGCCGCACCTTCTTGGATTTCCGATAAAAGCGCAGTTAGCAAAGCGTTTCGGAGTTCCGGCTTGCGTCGACCAAGATGCCAGAGCCTTGCTTGTTGGCGATCGTTGGTTCGGGCAAGGACGTGGACGGAGAAATTTCGCGGTCGTCTACATCGGTCAGTCGTTGGGCGCGGCGCTCTATGTCGATGGATATCCTTATAGGGCCGCAGGAGGTAAGCACTGCCAAATCGGCCATACCATCGTGCAACTCAATGGCCAAATGTGCAGATGCGGACGACGTGGATGTTGGGAAACGATCGCTACACTGCGATGGCTAAGAGGCGAAGCAAAGGCCAGGGGCCTGCCGAATGCTGGCTCGTTGGATGCGAGCCGCTTGGTGTGGCTCGCTGAAACTGGCGTTAAAGGGGCAAAAGAACTGCTTGAAGAGTACGCGTCCAATATTTCTGTCGGGCTGGCGAACCTTCAACAGCTGATGGCACCCAACTGCATCACTTTGCATGGTGACATCGTGCGCGGCGGAAAAATGATGTTAGATCTTATTGGAGAGAGCTTCAGGCAATTGATGGTCAATCCTGCGGATAACGAGATCGTCCTTGCCCTCGGCGATCGGGAGGATGTCGCCGGCCTGCGCGGCGCGGCGGGTCTCGTTATCTGCGAATTGCTGAATTTTATGATCTAAGCAGAGAACTCGGGGGGCAAGGCTAAGAAAAAAACGAGACGAGAACGGACAACCAGATCAAGACGACTCCCAGCAACAGCGCTCGCCTGGCGGCTACGATCTTTTCCTGGCCTTCCTCTGCGACGGGGGTCGTTACAATCCAAGGAACCGAGCCAAGCGCTGCAAAACCGACGAGCGCCAAGATCACGACGATCAAATCGGACCTGTGCCAGCCTCCTGGCTCATACACTCCCCAATAGCCAAGGAACGCCATTCCCACAGCGAACATGGTGGCGGAGGCAGAGCAAAGTCCCGGAACAGAACCTGATGGTGCACGCATTTCGTATCCTCTTTGTCGGTCAAACCAAGGGCGATTTTTATGACGGTGCAAACCGGCTTTGCACATATCTGTCAAGAATCGGGTGCCAGGTGAGGCATCGATCTATTGCAAATGATTTAGGAAAATCCGAACATTGAATGAAGTGACCGATCGCAGAAGCTGGCAGGAGAGCTCCCTTTTTTGGCAGCGTGTGAACGCGGACTAGTCGTGAAACAGACGGTTCGACCTCGCAAGCTCGGCATTTTTTTATTCGATTGTCCGCAGGCTGCCGCTCGCCTTCAGGCACGCTTTTTGACAGGTGCTCTCCAAAAGGCGGGCCACCAACGCAGCAATGTTGACTCTGTCTTTCACTCGGTCGAAAAGAACTCCTGCCGACAGAGGGAGATACTCATGGCTGACGAGAATAATACTGGCGCAATTACCGATATGGCAGGCACGAATATACCGGCAAAAACGCCGGCGCCTAAAAAACAGCGCGCTCCGCGACGCCCGAAAGTAGCTGCTGAGGCAGCGGGTACTACGCAAGTTGCCAAACCCGCGAAGGCGCCGCGAGGTCGCAGGAAGCGTAGCGAACAACCCGCGGACACAAAGTCCGAGCCTGTCGAAATGCAGGTCGCCGACATCTCCGTCAAGGAGAGCACAAAGGATACTGCAGCCAAGAGCACGGCACAGCAGTCCGAGCAAAAAGTTACGACGCCTGTTGTTTCAGCAAGGGACGAGATGGCGGATCTTATTCAGCTGGAAGAAGAGAATAAGCGGCTGCGCAAACTCTTGGCAGAGAAATTGCGTGCGGAAAATGCCGATCTGCGCAAGCGGCTCGGGCTAGATTGATCGCCGATCAACAGCGGGATGGTGGCGAAATCGACCTGAGCTATCCTTCTCGGCAGAAGATGCGTTCGCCGGGCTCGCCTTCCGAGCCCGGTGTCACGCTGCGGCGCTATTTTGGATACGGACTGGTCGAGGTTGAAGCACTATGAAATTACCGTGGAAATTCCTTACTCGATTAACTTCGCGGCGACAGTCCGCCCCCGAAAGCCCGATTGAGCATGGTGTCGACACCGACGCAAGCCAAAGCGAAACACAAGACGTCCCGGAGCTTGCGCTAAACCCACCAGAGCCATCCAGCGGCTCCGAGCCCGATGAAAGCCGATCTATTGAGCTCATAGCGACTGGTTCAAAAGAATTCGAAGGTGAGGTCGAAACTGAGGGTGCGGCACCGGTTGAAGGTGACAAGGTTCAAGAACTGTCGCCTTCTGAGGTCGGGCGGCCGGGCGCTGAAGCCTCTGCGGTGCCGCTTGAAAGCGATACGCGCAATGAGGCTCCAGGCACCCGGCGGACGAAAAAGCCGGCACATGCGAAAAGCGTTCACATTGACGTGACCGCGCAGAACACAGCTGTCGCAATCAATGCTCAAAATGCAAAATCCCCATCGCCTGAGGACGGCCTTTTCGAAGAGGTGGCAGGCCTGGACGAGGAAATCACGCAACTGAGGATTCAACTGGCTCAAAAGCTGCTTTTGCAGAATGATCAGCTTAGAAAAATGCTTGAGCGATTCGACCGATCGTAAATCCTCCTTACGATCTCAAAGATGGGACATATATGAAAACACAGCAGCGAAAATTCGTTGTCGAGCTCAAATCGGCGCGCCGCAGGACAACGATCCAGCCAACTTCCATCTGGGGTGATACCGACCTCAAGGCGCTGGCACGCGAGGCGGAAGCTGACGCACCGCATCTTTTCGAGCCCAACATCGTCTCAGATGTTCCGAAGCATGAAAGCGAGCCGTGGGCGGATCCAAAACCAGAAACTCACCTCAACGACCACGTTGAAACCGGCGACGATCAACGGATTTCGGCGTCCTCTTTCGAAACGGAACAAACGTGCGCGTCTCAGCAGGACAATGGTCCGATCTTCACTTCTGTTTCACCGTTGAAAGACGGCTCTTCCAGGCGGTCTCGAAAGAACACAAAGCGTCGACGTGAAGCGAATATGGATCATAATGCCGACGAAACGACAAGCACGGTCAGCGCCCAATCAAACGCCGGCCACATCGATATCTCAGGCGACGAGCTAATTGCGCTCGAAGAAGAGAATCGACGGCTTAAGGCTTTGCTGATGGAACATCTTCTTCAAGAAAATATGCAGATTCGACAGATGCTCGCGCGATTTAGCGATAACCGCGAGATCTTGTGAACCGATCCAGTTTGCGTGGCAGGGCTTAGATCCCTTCATGACCATCAGGAGGGAGTGCATGCGATTTGCCGCAAAGTACGCATGATAGCTGCACATCAAGCTCGTTGCTGGCTCCGGGCATGCATTCTTGCGCGAAGCGATACACAGCCGTGCTCAGCAGATTCGCGGCAACTGTTCGCCCCATAGCCAATCGACAATGCGACTGCCGCCAAACGACGTCGCCATCTGGACGAAGCAACGGTCGTCAGCCTCGGCATGGCCGATCAATGCGGCCTCAGCACCCAACGGATGCGCGCGCATGACGGCGAGCAGCGCATCCGCAAACTCTGGCGCCACCACGACGACGAGCTTGCCCTCGTTGGCGACGTTGAGCGGGTCGAGGCCGAGCAATTCGCAGGCCGCGGCTACTTCCGGCTTGATCGGAATGGCCTCCTCTTCGATGCGGAAGCCGACATTTGAGGCATTGGCGATTTCGTTGAGTATCGCCGCAAGTCCACCGCGTGTTGGATCTCGCATAAGCCTAATTGACGATCCGGCGACCTCGACCATTGCCGCTACCAACCCGTGTAGCGCCGCGCAATCCGATATGATGTCCGTATCGAAATCCAGGCTCTCGCGCTTCGACATCACAGCGACGCCGTGATCGCCTATCGAACCCGAGATGATCACCGCATCGCCTGGCCGCGCGGCATCGGAGCGCAGGTCGAGACCGGCTCGAATTATGCCGATGCCGGAGGTGGATATGAACACGCCGTCGGCCTTGCCGCGCTCAACCACTTTCGTATCACCAGTGATGATCGGCACACCCGCCTCGCGGGAGGCTGATCCCATGGCTTCTGCAATTCGATTAAGGTCTGCGAGCGGAAAGCCCTCTTCAATGATGAAACCTGCCGAAAGATAGAGCGGGCGCGCGCCGGCCATGGCAATGTCGTTAATCGTCCCATACACCGCAAGCGAGCCAATATTGCCGCCGGGAAAGAACAGCGGCGAGACAACATAGCTGTCGGTGGTCATCACCATGCGCGCTGCCGGAACGGCAAATGCCGACTGATCGTTGCCAGCTCTGAGCCAGTCATTGTCGAAGGCCTTGTGGAAAATGTCCTCGACCAACTGGCCCGTGGCGCACCCGCCCGCCCCATGCGAGAGATCGATGCGTCCGTTCCGGAGGTCGAGCCTGGACCTTTTGGCTTTCACGGTCATGCGACCGTCCTCCAGCTTTCGTCCGCCTTTCCCTGTCTGCGGAAACGGCCGTAGATCCAATGCGCGGCGCAGGCGCCTTCCGACGACACCATGCAGGAACCCATCGGCGAATCGGGCGTGCAGACCTTACCAAACAGCTTGCAGTCGGAGGGCCTCTTTATACCGCGCAGGATGGCTCCGCATTCGCAGGCCGGATTGTCTTGCGCTGCCGGCGTCACCATCTCGAAACGTTTCTCGGCATCGTATTTGTCATATTTGGACCTGAGGCCAAGCGCACTATGGGGTATCGCGCCCAGACCGCGCCATTCGAAACTTTCCCGCAATTCGAAGACGTTTGCGATCTCGCACTTCGCCTTTTCGTTGCCAAGGGTGGTCACGGCGCGGATATACTGGTTCTCGACCTTATGGACGCCGTCATTGACCTGGCGGACCAGCATCAGGATTGAATAGATGACATCAAGCGGCTCGAAGCCTGCCACCACGATCGGCTTGTTAAATTCTTCGGCAAGGACTTCAAATGGCTGCGTACCAATTACCGTGCTGACATGTGCAGGGCCAAGCAATCCGTCGATCTTGATAGGGCCGAGCGGGTGAACGTCGGAGTTTTCGAGAATAGTCTTGATCGCAGCCGGTGTTAGCACGTGGTTTGAGAAGATCGAAAAGTTTGCGAGGTCCTTCGCGATCGCGAACCGCAGCGCCAGCGCCGTCGGCGGCGTCGTGGTCTCGAAACCGATGGCGAAGAAGACGACTTGCCTGTTCGGTTCGGCTTCGGCGATGCTTAGCGAATCGAGTGTCGAATAGACCATTCGAATATCGGCGCCGGCCGACCTCGCCTTGAGCAGACTTAAGCCGTTTGAGCATGGCACACGCATCAAGTCGCCATAGGTGCAAAGCGTGATTTCTGAGCGCATGGCAAGCGCGATCGCTGCGTCGATGCGGCCGATCGGCAGCACACAGATTGGACAGCCCGGTCCGTGAATCATCTGCACATTGGATGGCAGCAGGTCTTCAAGGCCATAGCGCGAAATTGCATAGGTGTGGCCGCCGCAGAATTCCATGAAATGATAGCTGCGCGCCGGATCTACCGCCGCTTCGATCTGGCGAGCAATATCCTTGACGAGCTTGGCATCGCGGTATTCGTCGATATATTTCACGCCGCACCTCCGAGAGTAGCTTCGCGGATCAAGGCAAGGGTCCTCTCCGCTTCTTCCGTGTCGATCTTCGCAAGCGCGTAGCCGACGTGGAGGACGAGATAGTCACCGGGCGTGACATCCTCGACGAGCGCAATCGATATGACCTTAAAGACGCCGTCGAGCCCTACTTTGGCCATGTTGTCTGGCAGCAGTTCCATCACCTGGACCGGTAGGGCTAGGCACATGTCCGGTGCTCCGAGATCCGCGCGCAGTCGTGTTTGATCACGTGCCGCGCATGGGCGGCCTGACCGAGCGCTATGCCCCCGTCATTGGGCGGAACCCGGCGCGGCAGATAGGGCTCAAGGCTGTGGTCGCGCAGGGCGCGGGAAAGACCCTCGGCCAGAACGCGGTTCGTGATGCAGCCGCCGCCGAGCATGATCGTTCGCGTGCCAGCCTTTGATGCACCAAGGGCGGCCCAGTCGGCGAGGCCGCTGATCAGCGTGCCGTGGAATAGGTCTGCGGCCTGGCGGCGGTCAAGCCGCCGCTCGGCCAGATGGACGATGAGGGGTCGGAAATCGAGCATGCCATCGGCAAGCCTGTAGCCTCCTGCAAGACATTGCGGATCATCGGCAAGTGCTTCGAGCTCCATTGCTGCCTGCCCCTCGTAGCTCTGGACGAGGCGGACGCCCGCGATCGCGGCCACCGCATCGAAAAGCCGCCCCAAGCTGGACGTCTCGGTTGGTTGCAAGCCGCGGGCAAACATCGTGTCAAGGTGCGCGACGCCGGGATGCCCAGGCCAAAGCGTGGCCGCAAGGTCGCGGCGGCCGGCGGCCTGGAGCGCGGCAATTCCCATGCGCCAGGGCTCCCGCGCAACCTGGTCGGCGCCTGGCGCCGGCAAAGGAAGAAGCGAAGAGAGCCGCTGCCAGCGAGGGCCGTCGACGACAAGCATTTCGCCTCCCCAACTGCTGCCATCAACGCCATAGCCATGGCCGTCGAGTGCAAGCCCGAGGACCGGCCCGCCGGCATGATGTTCCGCCTCAACGGCCGCGATGTGAGCGAGGTGATGTTGCACAGGCAGAACCGGCAGATCCAAATGTTCCGCTATCCGCGCTGAACGGAAATCCGGATGCAGATCGCAGGCGGCAAATTCCGGCCTGACATCAAGGATAGAGCAGAGATGCTCGAGGGCTTCGCGCTGGAAGCGGATCGCTTTGACACTGTCGAGACCGCCGATGTGCTGCGACAGGAATGCCTCCCGACCCCTTGTTACGCAGATCGTGTTTTTGAGGTCCGCGCCGGTGGCAATCACGCATGGGCCGTCCTCACCGAGATCGACTGGCTCGGGCACAAAACCCCGGGCGCGCCTCAGAAAGCTCGGCGCGCCGTCAATTACCTGCATGACGGAATCGTCAGCACGAATGGCGATGTCGCGGTCATGTGTGACGATCAGGTCGGCAATCCTGGCAAGCCGATGCATGGCATCGTCGTTGTCTGATAGGAGCGGTTCGCCCCCCGGGTTGGCGCTGGTCGCGATCAAAGCGGCGGGAGCACCTGCCGCCTCTGCGGCAACCGCAGCAAACAACAGGTGGTGCACCGGCGCATAGGCGAGCAGCAGACCGACCCGACTAAGGCCCGGAGCAATGAGCTTGGAAAGGTGATCACGCGCCTCGATTAGGACGATCGGGGCGGCGGTCGAGGCGAGCAAATCCTCCTGTGCCCGCGAGGGCCTGGCGAGTAGCCGGGCTGTCTCAATGTCCGGAACCATGATCGCGAACGGCTTCTCGTCGCGCATCTTACCTCGTCTAAGACGATCAATCGCCGTATCATTGCGTGCGTCGCAGAAGAGCTGGAAGCCGCCGATGCCCTTGATCGCAATGATCTGGCCATTCATGAGCCGCGCGGATATCTCAGCGATCGGATGGCTAAGTTGTGGCCCGCAAACCGGGCAGGCGAGGGGCTCGGTATGGAAGCGCCGGCTCTCCGGGTTGCCATAATCTGCGCCGCAGGCGGTGCAGATCGGGAACGCAGCCATCGATGTTTGGGCGCGATCATAGGGGAGGGCACGGGTGATGGTGAAGCGCGGGCCACAATGAGTGCAGTTGACGAAAGGATAACCGAAAAAGCGGTTGTCCGGATCATTCAGTTCGTGCTGGCATTCGACGCAGGTCGCGGCGTCGGCGCCAATGCGCGTGGCGCCACGGCCGCCGACGCTTTGGAGGATTTCGAACACTTCGTCGCCCGCCGTCTCCAGTTCCAGCTTGTCGACGCAATCGACACGGGCAAGCGGCGGCGCCTCTTTCCAGACGCGTTCCGCGAAGCAGTCGACAGCGGCGCCCTCGACCTCGATCAGCACGCCGGCACTGTCGTTGAGCACGAAGCCGGTAAGCTGCATTGTCCTCGCAAGCCTATAGACGAACGGCCGGAAACCCACCCCTTGTACGGCACCGCGCACACGCACTCGCAGCCGCCGGACACGATCTTCCGCCATGGATGCCAAGGCGCGCACCATCGTCAGACTACCTGCGAAGCTTTTGCGACCCGGGCCACCGCACCCTCCAGCCAGAAATAGAACGCTTCCATGCCTTCGCCGCTGCGCGCAGAAACCGTGAGAGTGCGAAGGCGCGGATTGACGCGCAGCGCATTAGCGATGCAGAGCCCGACATCGAAGTCGAGATGCGGCAGCAGGTCGGACTTGTTGAGAATCATCAGATCGGCGGCCGCGAACATGTCGGGATATTTGAGCGGCTTGTCCTCGCCTTCAGTAACCGAAAGCACCACGACCTTATGAGCCTCGCCAAGATCGAAAGCGGAGGGACAGACAAGATTGCCGACATTTTCGATGAACAAGACCGAACCGGGCTCGGGCGCCAGGTCCTCCACCGCGTGGCCGACCATGTGGGCGTTAAGGTGACAGCCCTTGCCGGTGTTGATCTGGATTGCAGGAACGCCGGTCTTGCGGATACGTGCGGCATCGTTGGAGGTCTGCTGGTCGCCTTCAATCACGCTGATCGACATCCGGTCCTTGAGGTCGGAAATGGCGCGCACCAGAAAGCTGGTCTTTCCCGATCCGGGGCTCGAAACGAAATTCAGTACAAAGATGCTGTTGCGGCCGAACCGAGCCCGGTTTTCGACAGCATAGGCGTTGTTTTTTGAGAGGATATCCTTTTCGATCTGGACGATGCGCTCGGGGTTCACGTCCGGGACATGCACGCCGCCAATGAGCTGACCGTGTTGGAGCCCACTGTCTTGCGCATAGTGACGATCATGATGATGTCCATGATCGTGAGGGTGGCCACGATGATGATCATGGCGCTCGCCCTGCGCGCCGGTCTTGCTCTTGCCATCTTCCAACGTTGCCATCTCGCAGCCGCATACCGTGCACATCAGATCACCTCCATGTCTTTGATCCTCAATTCATCGCCCGCCGTCGTCTGCACCCTATACCGCCCGCAGTCCGGGCAGGCGCCGAACCGCTTATCGAGGGGCACCGTCTTCCCACACTCGAGGCACCAGCCCTTGCCGGCGATGCGGGTGATTTCGAGTGTGGCGTGTTCGGCAATCGTGCCACGCCGTACAGCTTCGTAGCAGAACAGAAGCGAATCCGGGTTGATGTGGCTCAAAACACCGATATCGAGGCGGATCGATTTGACTGCGCTTGCGCCATTCAGCTGCGCCATCTCGCAGACGATGGCGATCACGCTCTCCATCAACGACATTTCATGCATGGGCGGCGTCGCGAATGTTAAGCTTGAACTCGACACAGGGATCGAACAGAGCCGCGAGGCGAGAAACCGACCGGGCCGCCGATTCATGAGCACCGATCCGTGATGAGAGAAGGGTTTCGACAAATGGACCGGCCGGATGAAAATTCCACTCGGTCGGGGCAAGGATGCGGTAGGTGCAAAGTTTCCCGTTCGCGTCGATCTCGGCCTGATGATAAAGTCTGCCACGCCCACATTCCACTACGCCAAAGCCGCCGGCGCCGGGCACCGGACCACCGGCCATCAGTTCGGAAGGATCATTATGGCCCTTGGCAAGATGCGCGAGTTGCTTCAAGCAAAGGCCAACGTCGCGTATGCGCGCCATGAAGCGTTGCGCAAGATGCGGATCGTCTGACCTGCTGGTGTCGCAAAGCCGGGCATAAGCACCGGTTTCGACGACCCGACCGTCAAGATGCGGCAAGGCGCAATAGTGGGCATTGTTGCAAAGATGGGCAATAACTTCGGCATCGTCGGCGGCAGTCAGCGGATCAGGACGCCGGCCTGGAAAAGTTCGGTCATTCTTGATATCTCGAAAAATCGCCGCGCAAGCCGTGTCATCCGGCGGAAGGCCGTCGTCTTTGGCGATGCCGAGCCTCTCTGCTGCATCGGCAAGCCGCCGCGCGTTGGCAGCCAGGGCGCTACGGTTTGCTTTTTTCTCTCTCGATTCGCCGATGATTGCCTGCGACGCGGTCAGGGCGCCGCGCAGATATTGGCCCGCCTGAGCCACCAGACCTGCCGACATTGAAGACGGCCAGTGCAAAATCAGCCCCCTCAATGTTTCGAATATCCGTTCGGCCAGCACTCCGGCCATCGCCGTGAACTGCTCCTCGACTGGCATCGGCAGGCCGGCTGCATTCAGTGTGGCAAGGCGCGCGGCCACCGATTGCGAACAGCCACAGAGTGAAAAAACCCGTCCTGCAAGTACGGGCGCCTCTTCGGGTCGGCGGCCGATGAACATGCGTGCCAATTCTTGCGGGCGGTTGACCCTCACTTCCACGAAACGGGCAAGCGCTTGCGACACTGTGACGTCGATCCGGATCGAGCCGGGGCCAAGGAGATAGGTCATGCAGCAAGCTCCCGCGGCGCTCGGATATTCCTCCAAAGCAGATCACGGCGCATGGGGCTGGCGGTTGGAGTGGGCGGCGGCGCGAGCGCAACAATGTTGGAAAATGCGCGCCTAGCCTTCAACGCCGTCCTCATCGTTCCGAACTCAAAGACCATGGAAAACAGCAAGCAGCAATCAACACCGCCAGTCGTCTCGGGTTTGCCGGCGATGAATTCGATCATGCCTGCCTGCTGATTGCGAGCCGTGCCTGCAGCGGGCAAGATCATGAACCATGGCGTCGCGACGATGCCGGTCGTTCGCCCGACGAATGCCAGCAAGCTTGTTTCCGCAGCGCCGAGCGCGGGAACGACTGTCGCCCTTTCCTGAAGGCCGGCGTTCATCGCCAAGTTGGTCATTTGAAATAGGCCTCCTCGACATCACGCAGGTGGGCCGCGGAGTCGCGGAAATCCTCTTCGGTGGCGATGGCGACGGCGGGGATGTCGACGATTTGCAGCATGTCGACAACGATCTTACCCATGTTGTCGTAAAACTGTACGGACCAGACGTTTCGGGCGCCTGCTGCCGCCACGCGACAGGGGCGGTAGCCGCGCGATGTCAATTGTACGGGACCTGCTCCGAGCGTGACCTGCAGGAAATTCACATCCTCGATGCTCATCGGAAACAACGACAAAATGATAACATGCGCCGGATCGCCATCCCGATACTGGACCATGCGATCACCGATCTCCGTCATGAGGGGCATAACGTTCATAGCGCCGGGCGGCGCAGATCCATGTGAGATCAAAGCCGGTAGCGCCGTGCAGGCCCGCCGCACCGCCATGGGAATGGGGGCGACCTCGATATATTCGGCAATGAGGTCGCCGGCGGGGTCGGTAAAGCGGATATGCCAGACGCCGGCCATAATCGCTTCCTGGAACTGCGCCAGGACTCCGGAGGGCAGCGCCGCCACCCCGCACACCTCGCCGTTGCCGAGCGTCTGCGTGATCAATTTCTTATCATCGTCATCGAATTCGAAAATGTCGAATAGCCGCCCCGGCTGGCCGGCCTTCTGCACCGCAAGCGTTGCAACAATGTCGGATATGAGCATTGCGGTTTGCCGGCTTCTGCCGTTTGGGGAGCCAACTCGGTAGGATGGCATTATCTGCTCCAAATCAGCTTGTCATTCATTCTCGCACTTGGGGTTTGCAAGCGCCGTACCACTTGCGGAGAAGGTTGGATCGCATTGATCTGAAGGAAAATTCCGGTCGCGGCCTCATTCGGATGGGCACGCGCGCGCCGATGCCGAGGCAACCCGCAATGTTCAGCACGGAGGCAGTCCGCCCGCAGGAGGCACGTTCGATCCCGTGCATCTCCGGCTGCCGTTGACGACAGTTCACATGAACATGTGGGCGAAAAGGATGAGGAGATTGTATTCGGTAGCGAAATACGAACTGTCAGTTTTCGCGCAAATGAGACGGTAATTCCGGCTCGCGGGAGATAAGATCGGCAAACAGCGTTTCGAATGACCGTCCTTCGACGGCTTCAGCAAGACCGGCCAACGCATCGTCTATCTTGTGTGCTTCGTCGGCATCGAGCACCCGGATGGCAGATCCTAGATGGGTAAGAACGTAGGTCCCAACCGGTTGCGGGCCGACCAGCACCATCGAAATCGCAAAAACGGATCCGTTGCGCTGGCACTGCGCTATAAATTCGCCGCCCGTCACCTGCATCGGAATTCCTATGCACACAAATCAGCTCCTCGATCCGCCTGGGTTCATTGGTATCGGGAACCTGAAGGGTTCCCGTGCGGGTCCTTAGGTTTTGGAAAGATTTGGGCAGCCGGCGAACAGCAACGCAACTGACGACTGCCTCGGTCGCATCGGAAACTCCTCCTCAACCGGTCAATTCGGCCGGATTGGCGCGCCGCTCATAATGTGCAAAATCGATGTCGTTGGCGAGAAGAGCGGGCGCGGCGGCGCGGCGCGAACTGATGGCGACGCCCCATCGCTCCAGGATGCCGGCGGCTACCATTACGGCCGCCGGTATTACCGCTTTGACGGGCTCAGTCACCGGTCCGCCCCAGTTCTCGAGGTCCACCGGTTGGCAGCCGATCAGCGCGAGTCTTGTGGGATAGCGATCGAGAAGGTCGGCAGCGCTTAGAACTTCCTGGAAGCTTGTCTGGTGCAGGCTCATCTTTTTGGCGCCGGTGAATTTCGGCACTTCGTCATTCTCGACGATCTTCAGCGAGCCCGGCGCGAGCCCGTAGTCGACAGCGTCGAAGACAATCAGATGCTCGGCTTCGGTCACATATTGCACGAGATAGAGGCCCTGGGTGCCGCCGTCGAGCACGGTGACATTGGTCGGCACCGCATAGGCCTGGTGGAAGGCTTCGACAGCGCGGACGCCAAAACCCTCGTCCGCCCAGAGGATATTGCCAATACCGAGCACCAGGACGTTCGGTTTGCGAGAATTCGTTTCGTCCATCCTAGTCCTCGTTGTGCTTGGACACCCGCTCGCCCGAAATCATCGACGAAACGATGCTGTCGCGGCTGACGATGTCCTCGCGCACCGCGACATAGATATGGATCATCACGAAGATCAGGATCACCCACATTCCGAGATGATGAAAGCTATGGACTGACTGGCTGTTCGGCGAGAGCCAGAATACCCAACCGAACAGCCTATATCCCCAACTGTCGCGGCCGACGCCTTCGCCATAGAGCGCAAATCCGGTGATCACCATGAATGTCAGCGGCAGCGTGAACATCACGAACATGACCAACTGCGACAGCGGATTGTGGCCGGCATATTTCAGCGGGTTTTGAGTGAGGAACATGTAAAAGCGCACCTCGTGCAGCCATTCCCTCCAGAACCGTCCGCTCCAGAAGGGAACGTAGAAGATTTGGCGTGCATGCACATTGCCGACGAAGACCCAGTAGATTCTGAGGATCAGGGCCACGGCCAGGATCTGTCCGGCGGCGAAATGGGCAAAACGGATATAGCCCATCAGGAAATTGGCGCTCGCCTCGCCGGGTACCGCCGGCAATGGGCTACCGATAAAATAGCCTGTCAGCGCCAGCGCCAGGATGCAGAAAGCGTTTATCCAGTGCCAGAGGCGAACGGGCGCCTCGTAGGCATACACGTTTTCGTGCTCGCAATCGGCCTTTGAGGTAGCAGAGATGCTCATGATCGTCCTTCTCATCTGACCTGGACTTTGGCCATTTCCTGACCGTCCGGGCTCATGATATGCGTCGAGCATGCAAGGCACGGATCGAAGGAATGGAGAGTTCGGAGTATTTCGAGCGGCTGCGACGGATCCGACATCGGCGTGTCGATCAGTGAGGCCTCGAACGCACCGATATTGCCGTTGGGATCGCGCGGACTTCCGTTCCAGGTGGTCGGCACCACGCATTGATAATTGTCGATCTTGCCGCCCTTGATCTTGATCCAATGGGCGAGCGCGCCGCGCGGGGCCTCAGTGAAGCCGACGCCCTTGACCTCGCAAGGCCAGGTCTGCGGCTTCCATTTGTCGATGAAGGCGGTGGCGCTGTCGCCGGCCTTGATGTTGGCGACCAGCTTGTCGTGGAAATGCCGCATCTGCCGGCCCGCCCAAACGGATTCGAGCGCGCGAGCGGCGGTGCGCCCCAGTGTCGAAAATAGCGCCTCAGTCGGCAGGCCGAGGTCCTTCAGGATCTTGTCGATCGGATCCTTGAATTCTGCCTTTCCCTGCGCGTAGCCTAAGACCCAACGGGCAAGCGGGCCGACCTCCATGGCGTGGCCGCGCCAGCGCGGCGCCTTGATCCAAGAATATTTTCCGCCTTCGTCCAGCTCTTGAATGTTGATCTTGGTGCCCTTTGCTTTCGGCCCAAGCTCGTAATGCGGCACGGTGACACCGTCCCAGGGATGCAGGCCCTTGGCCTCGTCCGGATATTCGTACCAGGAGTGACTGACGAATTCCTGGATCTGCTCTGGATCGCAATGGTCGACCGGCAGGACTTCGTTGAAATTGCCGTTAATGATCGCACCGCGCGGAAGCTTCAGGCTCGCCTCTGTGTAGTCATTTGCGTGTTCCGGCACGTCGCCATAGGCAAGCACGTTCTTGCCCGACAACCCGCCGCCGAAGAGCCAATCCTTGTAGAAGGAACCGATCGCCATGATATCGGGCAGGTATACCTTCTCGTTGAACTCGATCAGCTGGTCGATCACCGACGAAATTAGATTCAACCGTTCCATGGTGATCGCGCCGACGGCTCCCGTGCCGTCGAGGTTGATCGGACAGGGCACGCCGCCGACCAGCCAGTTCGGATGCGGGTTTTTGCCGCCGAAGATCGTGTGGATCTTGACGATCTCCCTCTGGAAATCGAGGGCTTCGAGATAGTGCGCTAGGGCCATCAGGTTCGCTTCCGGCGGCAGCTTGTAAGATGCATTGCCCCAGTAGCCGTTCTTGAACGGACCAAGCTGGCCGGATTCGATGAACTTTCTGAGCCGTGTCTGGATGTCTTTGAAGTAACCAGGCGAAGACAATGGCCAATCGGACACCGATTGCGCAAGCGCCGAGGTGGCCTTCGCATCGGCCGTGAGGGCAGACATGACATCCACCCAATCGAGCGCATGCAGGTGATAGAAATGCACGACGTGGTCATGAACCTGCAATGCCAGCTGCATCAGATTGCGGATCGAATTGGCGTTTTCCGGAATGGTTATGCCAAGCGCATTTTCAACCGCCCGCACCGATGTCAGCGCATGGGTTCCGGTGCAGACGCCGCAGATCCGTTCGGTGAACGCCCATGCATCGCGTGGATCACGATTTTTGAGGATGACTTCAATGCCGCGCCACATTGTGCCGGTGGAAACGGCATTGCGGATGATGTTGTCCCCATCGACATTGACCTCGACGCGCATGTGGCCTTCAATGCGGGTTACCGGATCGACCACAAGACGCTTGCCGGAGTTGTCGAGCGCGAAGCCATCTGGCGTTTGGATGGTCATCGTGATCTTTCCTGTCCCTGGCCGTCTTTAGGATCGGTTTTCCCGCGCTTGGCGGTGACCTGCTTGACGGCAGTGATTGCAGCGTGGGCAGCAATCGCCCCACCGACAATGCCAGCTGCGGCCATGCCCACCTGATCTGCAGTAGCTTCCACGCCGAATTGGTTGACCTCGGACAGTCGGGAGTAGAAGCTCCCTGCGTCCCAGAAATTTTGTTCCGAGCAGCCAATGCAGCCATGACCCGACTGGATCGGGAAGGAGACGCCCCCATTCCAGCGAACGGTCGAACAGGCATTGTAGGTGGTCGGGCCTTTGCAGCCCATCTTGTAAAGGCAGTAGCCCTTGCGCGCACCTTCGTCGTCCCACTCCTCGACGAACTGGCCGGCGTCGAAATGAGCGCGCCGATAGCACTTGTCGTGGATGCGCTGCGAATAAAACATCTTCGGCCGGCCCTGATGGTCGAGTTCGGGCAGCTTGCCGAACGTGGTGATGAAGGTGACGACGCCGGTCATCACCTCTGCGATCGGCGGACAGCCAGGCACTTTGATGATCGGCTTGTCGCGGATCACTTTATCGATCGGCGTTGCCTCGGTGGGGTTGGGTTTGGCGGCCTGAACGCAGCCCGAAGAGGCACAGGTTCCCCAGGCGATGACAGCCAGAGCGCCTTCGGCCATCCATTTGAGCTTCTCGACGAAGGGTCGCCCGCCATCGATGCAGAACATCCCGCCTTCGCTAAGCGGCGGATTACCTTCGACGGCGAGAACGTACCTGCCCTTGTACTTTTCCCTGGTCTCTTCGAGGATCGCCTCGGCCTGGTGGCCGGCCGCCACCATGATTGTATCGTCGTAATCGAGTGAAATCATCGACAGGATCACATCCTTGACCAGCGGATGGGCCGAGCGGATGAAGCTTTCCGAGCAGCAGGTGCATTCGAGCCCATGCATCCAGATCACTGGCACACGCTCTTTGGATTCGAGCGCCTCTGCCATTGCGGCCGCCGTATCGGAGCCAAGGCCGAGGCAGGCAGCCGTCAGGCTGCAGAATTTCAGGAAACTGCGCCGGGTTATGCCCTGGCGACGGATAACATCGTAAAACGTTTCGGTCGCGGCCATCTTGCTCCTTTCAGCCTTCCACCAGTTAGGCCGTCTTCCCCAGTGAGAGATTTTAATCCTCGATCTCAACGGGACCTGTGAGTGGTGGCTGCTTTTCAAACCGCTTCAGCCGACGCCTTTGACTGGGCACCGACGTTTCCGATCGTGTGGTAGTCACCGAGATCTGCCTCCTTCGTCTGCTTCCAATAGTCGATAAGACGCCAAGGGCTGTTCGTTACGATCCGCCCCCGGTCGTTGCGGAAATAGGTGGACATGCCGGGATGGCTCCAGATCATCTTCTGGTGCATTTCTTGGATCGTCCGATTGTAGCGTTGATAAACGTCTTGCCTGCATTCCACCTCGGCGAGCTTCTTTTCACCCATCTGACGCAAAACGCTCAGCACGTAATCCAGCTGGCTTTCGATGGTGAAGATGAAGTTCCCGCGATGACCGAGGGCTGTATTTGGGCCGTAGAGCATGAAGAAGTTCGGGAAGCCCGGCACGACGGTACCAAGATATGCCTGACAGTCGTCATCGTTCCAGGCCTCACGTACTGTCACGCCATTGCGTCCGAATACCTGAACTGGAAGCAGGAAGCGTGTGATATCGTAGCCAGAGGCGACGATGAGAACATCTGCTTCATGACTGTCGCCATTTTTCGCTTGGATCGACTTGCCTTCAATCTGCGCAGCAGCGCTGTCCACCAGATTGACTTGCGGCTTAAGAAGGGTTCTGTACCAGCCATTGTCCAGGAGCATTCGCTTGCCGAACGGCGGGTAGTCGGGAATGACCTTGGCCAGTAGCTCCGGTCGCCCTGCCAGCTGTTCTTCGATATATCGAGTACACGTCTCGCGGTGGCCGTCGTTCAGCGCATTCACAGAGCGATCGGGATGCGGCCACGCCGGGTCCTTCTGCAGGGACTCGTGCACTTGACTGTCAAAAATCCAACTGAGCCGCAGCCTGTAGAGCCATTCGTAGTGTGGTACCGCGCGGAGCAAGAACTGCATCGGCTCGGGAACCGGCATAAGAAATTTGGGAAAGGGTGCCGCCCATTGGCGCGATCGCTGGAAGATTGTCAGGGCACTCACCCGATCGGCGATGGCCGGGACAATCTGCATTGCGGAGGCTCCATTTCCGATCACAGCCACGCGTTTGCCGTCGAGGCTAACCCCGGGATCCCAATTGGAGGTGTGCACCACTAGTCCGTCGAAGTCACGCAGGCCGGGAATGTTTGGCCATTTCGGCGTGGTAAATCCGCCCACGGCTGAAATGACCACATCGGTTACAAGGGTTTCTTCCCGCCCGTCTGGCAAGCGCAATCGAGAATGCCAAGTGCGGCTTTCCTCGTCATAACGAGTGGACAGGCATTCCGTATCGTAGCGGATTGAGCTTTCAATCCCGAACTCGCGGGCGACTCGGCTGAGGTATTCATCGATTTCCTGCTGCAACGGGAAGAATTTGCTCCAGTCGCCACTGGCAAACGTGAAGGAGTATAGATGCCCGGGTGTGTCGACCCCGCAGCCAGGGTAGCGATGTGAATACCAGACCCCGCCGGTGCGGGCTTGCTTTTCGATCTGGATGTAGGAAACGCCCAGTTGTCGCAGCCGAACTGCGGCTGCGATACCGGACATGCCGGCTCCGATGACAAGTATGCGGAAATTGTCCGGCAAACACACCGGATCAGGAACCGCGCCTGAATACCTGCGCAGCTTGTGGATCATCATGTCAGCAAATTCCGGCGGAATAGGCTCAGCCTCTGACATGGATAGCATGCGGATCAACTCTTCCGCCGATAAGTCTGCCCTGGCGATGGGAACGCCTTGGCGCCAAGCCGTGATGGCGCTCAGCGCTGCATCGCGAATCTCCGCCTGCAATTCGCTTTGCAGGCCACCGGAGTCGTTGTCGTCCCAGCCGCTTTTGGCGGGAATAAACCGCGGGCTTAGCCAATATTCTCGTCCTGTGAACTGATAAAGCAGGAGCAAGAGGGTCGGGATATTGGCCGAAGGGAGTGCTTCGGCGATTCGCTGGCAAAACTGGTCGACGTCTTCTAAGTGAGCCATGGTTTGGGTTCCTGCGGTTGAAAGGATCTGGACCAATCGGCCAAGGCGTCGCGCCTGGGTGCGATTGCTGTCCAACTTCGCGGGTTCCACGACGGGCGTTTGGTGAGATTCTGCAGCAATTTGGCAAGTATCTAATTCAAAACGCGCCGGACCGGTCGGCATTGATCGCTGCGAGAAAAAAGCCGCTTATGAGGCGCCGTCAGATTAGAGGTTATGACGGTGATGAGGGTTTGCTCGTGCTTCGTCGCGCCTACCCACGCACCACCTGATGCGTCTGCGTGGCCACGGCTCGATATTCCTCGGCGAACATGGCCTGCTTCTTCCGGGTCTGGAGCGTTCTGCTCCTGGCTGACCGGGCATGGGTCCCGGTAGATAGTTTGGTGCTAACATTTCGACATCTCCATGCGGTACCGTCGGACCGCGACGCGTCTGCAAATGCTTCGCAGCAATACGCATGCCAAAGGAAGAAACGTTTTTTAGTTCAGTATAATCGATCAAACCGCCCGGCGTGCATAACCAGCGTTTGTCGCACATCGGACAAGACCAAGCGACCTTGACCTGTTAGCCGCCTGGCGAACGCGAGAGCCTGCTGTCGATCTCCTCGCCGCGACATTGAGTTCGCGGCCGAGCGTCTCGGCCGTGAAAGTTGCCCAGTTCTAAACGCCGACACTCCATCCCGCTATGAATGACAGGGGACCACACTTGCTGCCAGACATGGGCGGAATGGCCGGTTATTGCCAATTACATGTCAAGGCTTGGCTCTTCGCCGACAGCGGCGAAAAGGCTTGTTCTCAGGTCGCCTTTTCCAGCACGTGAATGTCTGAGCCGGCGTCATCTGAAAGCACATCAACCGACATAAGCCCTGCGAGGTTCGCGCATTCCCTGAAGAAATCTTCAGAAAAAGAAAACGAGTTCTTTAAATGCAACCGATCACCATCTTTCAATTCGATGCTTTTTCCGTTGAGCCGAAACGACAAATTTCTATTCACGATCGCGGTGTGGATCACCTGCATGAAGTTGTCGTCGCCTCTTATATCCGCCTCATACTCAAACACTCCCGGATCGAAGTTATCGTCGACGGGTAATTCTGCCTTCATTCGATAGAATACGTTCAGCTGAAATTCTGGATGCGCTTCGTAGTAGGCTTTTGCGACATCCCACCTGAGATCCGAGCCAATTGAGATCGCAAGCCAGCACCTCTCAGCGCTGTTCGATATCCTCCTCAACGCCTGGACGACCGCCTCAACCGGAGGGGCCTCACTTATGGCGGCGGCGAGGTTCCCAAATGTGCGCCCAAACATGACGACCAATGCCGTTTCCTCATCGGAAAAAAAGCGTCGCCCAGAAAATATGTCATCTCGTATGAATTCGATCTTCAGGTCGAACGGTGGCGGCGATCGCTCTATGTCCCCGAGGAACTCGTTCGAGCGATCAACCAGTACGCAACGTGAGGTCTTTCCGCGCAACTCCGTTGCAAGGGGAAGGGTCTTCTGCTGAAATGCCCGCACTGTTCCGGGGCCGAAGTCGAGAATTGACACCCCTTTTTGAGATCGCTCGCCCCGAGGCCATCGGACATACTCTTTTACTCTCTGCTGAAGTTCTTGCGCCAACTTGATCTCGGCGTCCACCATATTGGTTGTCCCGGTATCGCGCGCATTGTTCATCCTTTCGGTTTCAGCCCTTGCCCACAACAGTGCGCCGCTCATCGAATTGCCGTCCCGGTCACGTCCAGTGTGGTGAGCGTATTGTTCGGGACCCAAGTCTGCCGCATATTTTTGCTGAAAAAGCTTCGAACTTGTTTCAAGAAAGCTCACAACTGCTCTCCTCTGTGAGTGGCGATGGAATAGGGCGACAGGCGAAACTTCGCACAGGAAATTCATTCCCCTGCAAGCATTGAAGGCGTGGTTCGTGGCGACGGTCTTCTGCGCCATGCGCATGGCGATGTATTTGCGGCTACCCGCCTACTTGTGGGGCCGATTGTCGGATTTTCCTCAACCAGTAAGTTGGCGGCGGTTTAGGCATTATTCAGGCCAAGCCAGAACATCGTTTTAAAACAATGAAATGATACTCGCGCATCTTTGACGGTGCCGGCGCTGTCGGAAGTGCGACACCGCTACGTCGCGGCGTTTTTTCGTCGACCGCTATGCCAGTTTCTTCCGCGAGCGCGATCGCACTACGTCGATTTTGTTAGCTCCCCGACACAAGCTTGCTCGGATCAAACAGCCGAAGAGCGCCGGGAAGATTGCTTTTCGGCCGACCAACGGACCTGGCATGAATTTTGAAGTCTCTATACGAGGCGATCGGCGCGTCCGGCACGTTTGGGTGGCCTCCTCATTGCGGGAGTGTCGGGTCGCAATCGACCGGACGACCAGATTGCGACTGTCACGAGCTGGAGTTGCCGAATATCGGCAATCTCGCCCTCTTGGCTTTTTGATGGGCAGGTGAACCGCGACAGTGAGACTTCAGCTGCCAAAGAACAACACAGCGCAACGCAGCCGGCCGCCGTAAAGGAGAAATCAACTCGTGAGTGACCCGATTCCAGATCATGTTCCGCGCGAAATGGTGAGCGACTTCAGCTTATTCACGTCACCCGGCATGCAACGCATCCCCAATGGCGATCCCCATGAAGCCGCCGCTCGTGTTCACGCCGGACCTCCAATCTTTTATTCACTCCACAATACCCGTGATGGTCGTGGCACTTGGCTCATCACCCGGGCCAAAGACCAACGCAAAGTGCTGCAGGACCTCGATACTTTTTCCAGCCACCGCAGCCTTTTCGCCTCTGCGCTCGGTGACGACTGGCCGTTGATCCCACTTGAGCTCGATCCACCGGCCCACGGCATCTTTCGCTCCCTGCTTAACCCCCTGTTTTCGCCAAAACGAGTGATGGCGCTGGAACCCTCTATCCGTGCGCGAGCAATCACCATTGTCGAAAAGATCTCCCTGTCGGGCAAGAGCTGCGAGGTGATGAAAGACTTTGCCATTCCCTTCACAGTTGGCGTCATTCTTCAGTTTTTGGGACTATCGGCTGAACGGCTCGACATATTTGTCGGCTGGGCGAAAGGCCTTCTTCAGGGAGACAAGGTCCAGCGATCGGCAGCGGCTCGAGCTATTCTGGAGTTTATCGATGAACTTGCGGCCTTGCGCCGCAAAGAACCGGCCGACGATTTCATGACCTTCGTCGTGCAGGCACAGATTGATAACCGTCCGCTGACCGACAAAGAAGTCCGCGGCATCGGCGTATTATTGTTCGTAGCGGGGCTTCATACGGTCGCAGCCGCGATCGGTTTTGACTTAGCCCATCTGGCACGCAACCCAACGGACCAGAGTTTATTGCGAAGTGAACCGGAACGGATTGTGCTCGCAACCGAAGAATTGTTGCGGGCCTATTCGACCGTACAGATGATCCGGGTGGCCACAAAAGATATCGACTTCGAAGGCGCGCCGATTCGCAAAGGAGATTATGTTTGCTGCGCCGCGATGATTGCCAATCGTGATCCGGCGGAGTTCGAGGATCCCAACGTGATCGACCTTGCACGCGAGGACAACCGCCACACCGCGTTCGCGTCTGGTCCCCATCGTTGTCTTGGTTCGCACCTTGCCCGGCGGGAGATCATCATCGGCTTGGAGGAATGGCTGTCTCACATCCCTCATTTCCGTATCAAGGAAGGTACGGCCCCAATAACCCATGGCGGCCATGTGTTCGGGATCGAGAATCTCGTCCTGGACTGGTCATAACTCGAGCGCCGCTGTGCAGAATCGGAGGTTAGGCATGCACATCATCGTCCACAATGCCAAATGCCATGGGCACGCGCGATGCTGGTCCCAAGCGCCGGAGATCTTCAAGCTGGATGAGGATGGTTATATCCTGCCCGGCAATATCGACGTTGCTGCAGGGAACGAATCTTGCGCATCACGCGGTGCTCGATCATGTCCCGAACGTGCGCTGGAAATCAACCGCTCATCCGATACAGCGCCAGTCATGGCGTGAACTGATGCTTTGGACTTGCAAGGGATGAGCAGACGTTTCGATCGATGATCCACAGTGTTTTCAAATGCCGCTAGCTGCAAACACGGGTCGATGTCGCTGAGCTCTGTCGGCTATGCGACAATGGCGGACTTGCAAGCGAGCTGTTTCAAAAAAGTTACATTGCAAAACAAAGGATTTTTCCTGCGGCATGCATATTGCTGCGAGCCATTTGCGAACGCTTCCCGATCAAAGTTAACAGAGCGGAAATGTCGAAAATGTCAGCAAAATGCTCTCTGCCGCGGCCTAGCTCCTGTCGTCAGATTTCCAGACGCAATGGAGGGATCTGGCCTTGTTTCCAAGGAATAGTCAGACCGAATTGTTCCTTTTGAAAGCGTAGCCAGGCCTGGCCTGCTCAAGGGCGGGAGTGAATCAGAAGCATAGGAATTCGCTTTCAACGACGATTGCTGAGCACGCGTTCAGCGCGCGTGATGAATTCTCGTTGACCTAAACATTGGAGCTTCAGTGAATATCAGACCCATTCTTCTCGGCGCGATTGCAACACTTTCAGTCGCGCCTTCCGTACGCGCTGCCGATCAAGTCGTCGCCATAGAGCCGGAACCGGCTGAACTTGTCCGTATCTGCGATGCCTACGGCAAGGGCTATTTTTATATCCCCGGATCTGAAACCTGCATGCAACTCGGCGGCATGGTCCGCACGCAAGCTTCGTCATACAATCCTTATGCCCCAGTAGAGCCCAGCGGTACCACCTGGCTGACGCGAAGCGAGATCTATGTCAATACGGTGACGGAGACTGAATATGGCCCCCTTAAGACGACGACGACTCTACGGTTCGATTATACGGACGATAGTAACACGCTCGGCGCCGATCTGCCTTTGGCGAATATCTCGCTTGGCGGTTTCCTTGTCGGGCGCGCCGGCTCTCAATACAATGATTGGATCGGCTATGCCGGCAATGTCGTCAATCCGGATGTGATCGGCAATGGCCCTATCAAGTTGAACCAACTTTCGTATTTTTATGACTGCGGCAACGGCATGTTCGGTGTGGTCTCGATCGAAGACAGTTTCTCGACGAGTGTGAATCCTAGCAGCGCAGATCATTATGCGCCGGACGCAGTGGCTGGTCTTGGCTACAAGACTGGTCCTTGGTCGGTAAGAGTTGTCGCTGGTTATGATTCCATTGTCGAGGAGGGCGCAGTCAAGGCTCGTATCGATGCCGATTTTGGCCTCATCAGTGCATTCCTCATGGGAGCTTGGAATACAGATGGCAGCAAGATCAACAAATATGCGAACGGTGACGTTACTGGAAGCAGCGGCGATTGGGCGCTCTGGGGCGGCAGCACGGTCAAGATCAATGATAGGTTAAACTGGAATACGCAGTTCGCATATGCCGACAACAAGACGTTCCAGGCGGCGACAACGGTCGAATGGTTCGCAACCAGAGACCTGAAAATCGAGCCGGAAATATCCTATGTGAACTACGACCGGATCAAGGATGACACTTGGGCCGGCGCGCTTCGGATTCAGCGGTCGTTTTAAGATTTAACCGACGGGGAGGGAGGACGGATGGCCTCCTGCCAAACATCTCGAGAAACTCGTACTCGATAAAGTCCCATGATCGCTGATTAAGCTTGTTTGCCCTTGCTTTTTGACGGCCTAGAGGGGTGGGCGGCCAAGATAAGCATCGAATGCGGAGGCGACAGCGCGAAGCGCAAAGCGACACTCCTGCCGCACACGGACCAAACCGTTGTCGATGTCCACTATCCCGTCCTCAGCCAGAATGTGCAACTGCTTAGCGGAACTGAGTAAATGGATCGGATCAAATCCGTGAGCCGTACAGATTGCTGGTACGTCTGCTTCCAAGTAGCACATGAGTTGCTCGATGATCGCCGCCCGTACGCGATCTTCGACGGTGAGACGATAGCCTTTTGATGTCGCCAAGTGGCCGGACGCAATGGATCGGTTATAAGAGTCTTGTGGGAGTTCGTTTTGAACGTAACCTTCGCCGCAACGACCGATCGCCGACGCGCCGAAGCCGATCACAGTTTGGCGTGTTTCGGCCGAGTAACCAAGGGAATTGCGCCGAAGACGACGAGTCCTCTGCGCCAGCGCAAGCTCATCATCCGGCAAAGCGAAATGGTCGAGCCCGATTTGCAGATAGCCGGCGGCAACTAACGTGTCGGCCATGACTGAGGCCTGCTCGGCGCGCGCGGCTATATCGGGCAATGCTGCCCGGTCAATCAAGCGCTGATTTTTTCTATAGGAGGGAACGTGCGCATACCCGAAAACCGCGAGGCGGTCGGGACGCATCTCAATAGCTAACATCGCGCTCTGGCGACAGGACTGGACTGTTTGATACGGTAAACCAAACATCAGGTCGAAATTGATGCGCCCTATTCCGTGCAGGCGCAGGTTCTGGACGGCAGTCATCACCTGCGCCTCGCTCTGAACCCGGTTGATCGCTTTTTGCACGATGGGATCGAAGCTCTGCACACCGACGCTTGCGCGGTTCACACCGGCTTTTTGCAAGGCTTCGGCCATATCGGTGGTGAACGTGCGCGGGTCGACCTCGATAGCGATGTTAGCCGCTTTCTCGAACGCGAAGCGGCCGCGCAGGAGTTCCATAAGCGACAGGAAGTCTCCTGGCGGCATGATGGTCGGGGATCCGCCTCCGAAGTGCACGTCGCTCACCGGGAGTGCCTGCGGCGCTAGCTCGGCAACCAAGCGGATCTCCTCGCGCAGCACTGCGAGATAATTGATGATCAAATTATCCAGACGAGTGATGCTCGTCGGAAAGCCACAATACCAGCACATCGAGCGGCAAAATGGAATGTGAAGATAGAGCGAAACAGCGTCATCGGTTGACAGGCTCCTCAGCCATTCCTCATAGGTCTCGGCGCCGATTGCTGAGGAAAACTCCTGTATCGTCGGATAGATGGTATACCAAGGTAAATGCGACCCGCTATGTTTTTTCGAGATGAAAGTTGATGACGATGCGCGCAATGACTTTCGTCTCCAGTCCGGCTTGTCGTGTCCAGATTTCACGCGCCGTCTTCCTTTCGGTCAAATGGGATTCTGTGCTTGAGGGGTGCTTTCGCGGCCAGGCATCATGGCTTTCCCGCCGTCTTTCACCGGCAAAAGGCATGCCATTTGAGTTGAAGATCGAGAACTTGGACCGTGAATGGCGGAACGTTTATTGATAGCACGGGGGATTTCGCAACAAGCGCTTCAACTTTGAGGACGGCGAGCGGGTCATCAGTTACGAACAACGCTACCCCGGCGTTTCCTTGGCGCCGAAGCGACCACGAAATACGGAGATTGGACCCTTTCGGCTCTATTGCGTTGCGGCGCCAATGTCGATGCCAACGACGTCGACAATCATTGGCTTCGCAATTTGGATTTCGAGGACAAGTTCGGCGCGCATCCTTTCGTTTCGATCTGCGCCAAGGCCGTCTATCAGATGACGGGCCGCGTCAGCCTCTTCTTTGCCGGCAATTTCGATCAGTACTTTCGCAGGAAAGGCGGATACGACGGAATACGACACGTCGACCAGGCGGCCGAGGTCGGATCTTACAAAGATGGCGCCGGCATGGACCTTTATGCCCTCACCCTGGCAGCCGGTTTCAAGCTCACGTTCTAGCCCGTTGTGACAATCTGGCAATTCGCTTCCGAAGCAAGGCAAGTGATGCTTGATAAGAGTTCTGGCTTGGAATGATGAGCTGGAGTTCATCCCAAGCGGGGTGCTGGCATTCGCCAGCACGCGTAGCTGTCGCCACCCCTAGGTCTCAGGCATCGCTGAGGAGTGATGGGCTGTAATCATCCATTTTCCGTCCATGAACTCATAGGTGTAGGTGTAACGCGCGGGAATTTTGGTGCCGTCGGCGAATGAAAAGGTGTAAATGCCGCTGTCCGTTGCCATGTTACATCCGATCCTAATTACGCGCAGATCGATCGATCCTTTCGGCCGCTTTTTGAGAAAGTGGTCGAAATAAGCGGCTCGCTGCTCGTGCGTCAGACGCGGTGTGTTCGACAGCGTCGGCAGCAGGATCGCATTTTCTGCATAGTTCGCGGCAACTTTTTCGGAATCGAGCGTTCTGAGCGACGCATTCCAGCGATCGAACAATTCAGCAACCTGCTGCTCGGTGATCGGTGCGCAGTTTACAGTCCCAGCGACGGCTTGCTGCAAAGATAAAGTGGAAAGGACCGCCGCGGCGGCAAGTGTAAGACGCATGCTTCATCTCCGGTTTTTAATGGCACGGGTAGGTTCTCGGCAGGGGCTTCTCTTGATTGCTTTCAGCATCACCCGTGTGCCGTCGACGCGCCTGATTTTCGTCACTCTATAGCCCGCCTGATGCAGCACGGCCGTCAATTCGTAAAATCGATTGTTTGGATAACACGCATCAACGCCATCAATTTGCATTTTAAACACCGCGGCCCTCGTCAGAATTGGCGAGCAAGCAAAGACCGTGCCGCGGCGCATATCAGCAAGCTGACTTCAGGGCTGCTTTTGAGCAATGAGGTCTTTCAAAGACAAAGCGTGGCCATTGCAAACTTAACGTTCGAGAACAGGGTGCGCATCTATCCATCGGTGACATGGATGCGACCCATCGAAACAATCAATTATGCTCATGGCGCCACACAGCATCTTATGGCGCTGCATCAAAGGAGTATTTGCGATGGAAAAGTTTTTCCGAGGTAGCGAGAACGCCGATAGCCTCTTTGGCAGCAATGGAGACGATGTGATCATTGATCACGGGGGCAACGACTGGATCGACTCTCGACCAGGCAATGACCGTGCCTTCGGCGGCGAGGGTAATGACCGGATCTTAGGGGGCGCGGGCAATGATCAGGTCTACGGCGAAGACGGCAACGACTATCTCTCCGGCGACAACGGCCGTGATAAACCCCCGATTTTCGGTGAGGACAACGACTATCTCTCCGGCGGAAAAGGCGATGATGTTCTCTTCGTCGGTGACGGCAGGGATTGGCTGAAAGGGGGCGAGGGGCGCGACACGTTCGTCTTCCAGTTCCACAATCCTCAGCCCGGGGACCACAATCCGATGCCAGGGGTGTTCCCGAAACAGGGACTAGACCCGGACATCTCCACCATCCTCGATTTCGATCCGGCGCAGGATACTTTCGCCTTCGACGCGATGGACCTTTACAACGACGGCTTCGGCGCGAATTT
The DNA here is from genome assembly GCF_054114205.1 of Rhizobium sp. LEGMi-198b. NCBI lineage: Bacteria > Pseudomonadati > Pseudomonadota > Alphaproteobacteria > Hyphomicrobiales > Rhizobiaceae > Rhizobium > Rhizobium sp. LEGMi-198b. The sequence continues at coordinate 521,987 of NZ_JBSYVH010000005.1, forward strand.
CGTCAATCACGCGAGCGTTCAGTCGGGCTTTCCGGTGGACACCTTCTATAGCGGCAAGGCCTCGGGTGCGAACGGCGAGCACGTCGTGGTGATCACTGACCGGAGTTTCGCCGATGGCACTGCCGCCGCACGCGCGATTTCAGGCGAGGCTGCCGGCGACATCCTTGTCTACCACGACAATAAGATGCACACTGCAAATCTCGCCTATGTCACCTCGGAAAACAGCGTGGATCCATTGGTTCATTTGCCTGGTGTGCAGACTGTGGCTGATCTTGCCAATATGCATCTGACAGGGTGGGATTTCACATTCGTCTGATTGCATGATTTGCCACGAATCCTTGCCCCTTTCAGGTGCACCGTTTTGGCTTGTCCGGGAGTTCGCCCCTCGCAGCCCCTCAATTGGGTTTTTGCGGCAGGCATTGCGATATGTCGAATTCCTGAAAGCGAGTTCTGAAGGCCGCGGGTTCTTACCACATGGTCGCGGAGTGCAAATGAACTTTGCAAAATCGCCACGGCCCAAAGGGAGGAGCAAGCCAATTCAGTTTTTTAATGAACTGACAATTTAGCGACCGGCCGCCCGAGCGCGTCCTGTTGCTGCGCGATTTTGCCGGTACGAACGCTGAAGCTGACCGGGCAAGACACGTCGCATGTTATGAGGCACGGCGCGCCTGTATCCTTTTGAAGCACGGTGTCGACATACCTTTCCACTAGCTCGTTCAAAGCCGCGTTCCAGGCAAGTTCGCCTTTCGGGATTAACGATGTGTGAGTTCGGTACCGTCACTGTCGAGCATCTGACACGCGTCCAGTTGGATGTTGAAACCATTTGCGACATCATCAATGTGCCTAAGGGCAACGGCCGGATGGAACCAAAATCAACGCCTGAAGACTGTGAAGCGCGCAACGGCAGGCGGCAGGTCATAATGTCCAAAATGTCAGGTTGCCTACAATCAAAACTAGTCGATTCAATCCCAAGATATCCGGATTACGCATCCAATGGTCTTTGCGATGCTGGTTGATCTTGCTTTGCAACTTCACGACGTCAGATCTGCCCCGCAAACATCGGAACACTACTGTTCTTTTCAACCCTCACGATAATTCTGAGGCTAAATCGGTATGCGTTTCAAGGGTCTTGACCTTAATCTTCTCGTCGCATTGGACGCTTTGACGACTGAGCGTAACGTTTCAGCAGCGGCGTGCAGCATCAATCTCAGTCAGCCTGCGATGAGTGCCGCCGTCCGCCGGCTGCGCGACTATTTCGGCGATGACCTGTTTACGATGCAGAACCGAAAACTTATTCTGACGCCACGTGCGGAAAGCCTCGCCTCCGCGGTTCGAGAGACACTCCAGCACATTCAACTCAACGTTATTTCTGCCGGCAGCTTCGCACTGGACGAACCGGAGCGACACTTCACGATTGCGCTTTGTGATTTCATGACGACCGTGTTCTTCCGGAAAATCATAAAGCGGCTGGCACGGGAAGCTCCCGCAGTCAGTTTCGAGTTGATTCCGCTCCCAGATAACCCGGACCAGCTTCTGCGGCGGGGCAAAGCAGATTTTCTGATTCTTCCGGAATTGTTCATGTCAAGCGCACATCCGAGAGCGAAGCTGTTCGACGAAAAGTTCGTGTCTGTTGGCTGTACGACGAATACGAAGCTATCTCGGCATCTCACAGTCAGAGACTATATGTCGATGGGCCACGTCACGGCTAAGTCTGGGGTTGGCCAACAGCAATCGCTTGAGGATTTTTATCTATCGGAACGAGGTGTCAAAAGGCGTATCGAAGTCGCCGTTCAGAGCTTTGGGATGGTGCCGGCAGCGCTGTTGGGCACCGACAGACTCGCGATTATGCCTCTGCGACTGGTGAAGCATCTCGCACCATCTATGCCCTTGCGGATTGTGGAAAGTCCAATACCTCTTCCAGCGTTCACCGAGGGCATCCAGTGGCCAGCCTCCCATGAAAACGATCCGGCGAGCACCTGGATGCGTGAGATAATTCTGCAGGAGGCGTACCGCATAGCAAGCCCTTCCATGTGTCGCGAAGGTGACACTTAGGAGACGGAAATGAAGTTGAGCCTCCACAAGATTGCCGAGCGGATCGGTCTTTTATGACGACGAACCGCGGACGGACTTCCCTAAGGCCTCACGGGCGTATGAGCCGGGGTTCATTTCCGCGGTGACTAACCGGAAATTAGCGCTCGAAGAATGCAGTATCCAAATTGTAATCACGAACAGGCGTATCGGATGTCGCAAAGCAGTAACCCACATTTGACATTTAGGCGTGATGGATCGTCATTTGATGGCATGATCGAAACACTCGGTACCGCCTTTGGCGAGTATAAAGCCGAGCTTGTCAGCCCCGTCGATGACTTCCAATGGAGTCTTGATTTTTCCACCTGCGACTGTGCCACCGTGATCAAGGGTTTTCATCAACACGAGTTCGAGTTTCAGATTGAGCCTACCATCAACGCAGTGGAGCATTTGTCGATTGTGCTACCGCGTAGCGGCGGCATGGGATTGACATACGGCTCGCGCGAAGCCACCGCTCGACACGGTAAATTGCTCTTATACAACAATCTTGAGCCAGAGAGCGTCATGATGTACGGCCGATCGAACATCATTGACGAACTTTTGCTCGATTGGAATGTGATTCTACAGACGCTCGATCAGACCTTCGAGACGCCATTCAGTGGATCATTGGGCCTTCTTCCGGAATTGGAAATGTCGACGTCAGCCGGTCAAATGATCGGCTCTCTCGCGGAGACCGTCATTCGTGGGTTGCGCGATCCCTCGGTTCGATCCCCAATTGCAATGGCGCATATCACGCAAGCTTTGGCCGACCTGATAATACGCTTTGTCCCTCACAAGCTTTCGCACCTGCTCGACAGGAAGCCCTACATGATTGCCCCGAGGCATGTCCGGCGCGCGATTGAATATATGGAAGCCAATATCAGCCAGCCGATCAGAATTCCGATGGTCGCCAAAGCCGCTGGCGTGTCGACACGCGCATTGCAACTCGGGTTCCGTGCCTTCCGGGAGACCACGCCGGCCGCTTATTTGGCGATGCTTCGCCTGCGGGCGGCGCGGGTGGATTTACTTGATCCTGAGAATGGGCACACAACGAGAGAAATTTGCTTGAAATGGGGATTTCTTCACTTCGGGCGGTTCTCGGCGATGTACAAGGCAAATTACGGTGAAAGCCCTTCTCATACGAGAAAGCGCATCAGGGGTATGCAGCCGCGCTCGCGCCGGCAACAAAAAACTTTAGTGGGCAACTCAATCTCGCAGAGATGATCTCTCGCGCGATAAATGATTAGATGCGCGTGGGCGGCTGGTCGGGCTGCGTCCGTCAGTTTCCCCAACTGCCCTCGTTCTCCCGTGTCATTCGGACCATTGCAAGGTTCCGCTATGACCATCTTCATTTTTTGCCAATGGGATTCCTCCCGCGCCGATTGTCTGATATAGACCGGGCGCCCTGTCGCTGGCGCATCAATGCCATCCGCGTCAGCGCACCCGCCCTGTCATTGCTTGCCACGTGGTAATGACAGGGCAACCTGGTCGATCGAGCGTAATGATGAACAGGGATCCCGGGGACGATTCCCCTGGCCGACCCATCGATGTCGATGGTAATCAATCACGCCGCAGCCGGCGAACACCGGAGTGGATCACAGCGTGCGCCGCTAGCCGCGATCGCATTGCCAGGCCGTCTTGCACTGCCGAGTGAAGCTCGTCCGGGGACAAGAAAACCAAGCCGACGACGTTCTCAATCAGCGTTGCTGAAGATGATTCGTAACGGCAGGCTGTGCCCGCGCGAGGCATTCCGGAGCGAATTGCTGATGTTGCGAGGGCCTAGTCTGGCGCGCCTTCAAGGAGGCCGTCATAGACTTGCATGAGCGCGTTGATGATAGCCTGTCCAAGAGCATTACCTGTTTCGCGGACTGCATCTTCGGTTCCATCACGCGCGGCCTTGGCCAGATCAAAACCCTGTTCACCGACAATCTGCTTGGCAACCTCAATAGCCCAGATGCCAAAGTCACCCCGGTTGTCGATCCTGATGCTTTCTTCCATTCTTCGTCCCGTCCGTTTATGCAAGAGCGCTTTACGCGTCCATTCCCGAAATGGCCAGCACTGCTGACCAATCGCCATCCAGCACTATGATGATTCGAATTAAGTGCGAGCGATTTTTCTCATGTTCACAATGCAAGCGACTTCCAGTCGCTGGCGCATTGAGTTCAACAAGAGTTTAAGTGTCGCGCTTATGGGATGCAACCCATTCATCGCTTGGATGCACCGCATCCAAATAATCGATTTTACGAATTGTGCGCTATGATCCATTAAAGGAACATCGCTTGATCGCTATCAAGTACATTGATGGCTGTCGCAAGCGGTTCGCGAATGGACAGGTATTTGGTTGCAAAGCCCCACAGTCAGGAACCCAGCGCCACGATCGATCCTAATGAGGGCTACAGTCGGCGGCAGACGAATGCCTTTTAGGCGTCCTCAACCCGGTGACTTTCATCGCATAGCTGCTTTTAAAAAACACTCGGAAGAGGAGATTTTTGCATGTGCTCTCAAATGCGGTGGAGACTATGCTGGGAAAGCGAGCTGGAACTCGCCGATCATGTGGAACTCGCCAACTTCTTTCGAACGACCTACGGGCCAACCGGGGCCTTTAATGCAAAACCATTCGAGGGCAGTCAAAGCTGGGCCGGAGCAAGACCCGAGCTTCGCCTCATCGGTTATGACGCTCACGGGATCGCCGCTCATCTGGGACTGCTACGTCGCTTCATTAAAGTTGATGGAATTGACCTGCCGGTAGCTGAGTTGGGATTGTACGGGATACGCACCGATCGCGAAAGACTCGGAATGAGCCATTCAATCCGAGCCATGCTTCCAACCCTCCAGGATCTCGCCGTTCCGTTTGCTTTCGGCACGGTTCGGCCAGAGTTGCAAAGGCATATCGAGAGGTTCGGCCGTTACGGTCCTGTGACGGTTTTTTCGGACGTTCGCGTGCGGTCCACCCTACAAGAGCCGCGTCTCGATAAGCCGCCCACACGCATCGATGACGCACTTGTCGTCGTTCTGCCGATTGGACGATCAATGTCCGATTGGCCTGCTGGCTCGATGATCGATCGCAATGGACCGGAGCTATGACGCGCCTGGCCTGCCAATGCGTCGTATATGTCGAGTGCACCTAGGGCCGCAGCGCGCTCATGAAGTCAGAACCGATCCAGCGCTGGCTTGCTTGGGCAGCCTACTAAACAGTCACCTTTCGGCCAAGTCATCGGTCAATCCCATCAATTGAGAATTACATCAGGTCCTACCGATGCCGCGAGAATTTCGAGCCGATATCCAAGCCCTACGAGGGCTCGCTGTTTTGCTGGTTGTTCTCTATCATGCCCATATTGGGCCGTTCGCAGCTGGTTATCTTGGCGTTGATGTTTTTTCGTAATTTCGGGCTTTCTGATCACCGATCTGATCAGTAGGCAACTGGAGCAGTCGCGGTACAGCTTCTTGGAATTCTACTATAGACGTGCGAAGCGTCTGTTGCCGGCCGCCTACGTCGTTATTGCGCTTACGACGATCGCTGCGCCTCTTTTTCTGTCGGACGTGGGGCTGCGGGAGTTCCGCAATCAGGTGATAGGGGCCCTCACATTTTCCGCCAACATCGTTCTTTGGTTGCAGGCGGACTATTTCGGCCCTGTCGCCGAACGGATGCCCCTCCTGCATTTTTGGTCGCTCTCGATCGAAGAACAATATTACCTGCTGCTGCCTCTCTTCTTGGTTTCGGTTCCCAGGAGATGGTGGCTCGTTGGAATTGCCATGCTCCTTGTCGCCAGCCTGACCCTGTGTGTTTGTCTGGTCACCTGGAACCCCTCGGCTGTCTTTTATCTTCTGCCGACCCGATCTTGGGAAATGGCCATGGGTTCACTCGGGGCTTTGCTTCCCATCAGGCCCTTGGTGTCTGCCGCGCTTGCGAAGTTACGTTTCCCAGCACTCGCGCTTCTCCTCCTTGCCCCGATGGGTTTTGCTCATCCCGTCGTCAATGCCGCTTTGGTTTGCTTGGCCACTCTCGCTCTCCTACGCGCGCCTAACTGGGACAACGCGGTCGTGCGTGGCATGAGGAGGATCGGTGACCTCTCTTACTCGCTTTATCTCATCCATTGGCCCGTGCTCGTCTATGTGAGAGCTGTGTGGTTGGCGGAACCTCCAGCGCTTGCGATCTATGCGGCCGTTGCTTTTTCAATGGTTGGGAGCTGGGCGCTTTACAGGTTCGTGGAGGAGCCATTCCGACGCGGATACGCCATGTCGCGCCTCCGGCTGGTCTCGGGATTGGCTGCAACATCGGTTCTGCTCGCCTCCTCGCCCTCCCTTGCCATTGCCGCGACCGAGAGCAAATCTGATTTCGCCACCATCCGGCGGATCAACTACGGCCTGGGAAGAGCATGTGATTTCAGCCTGGGATCGCCTCCCCAGGAAATCCCCAAGAGCTGCCAGACGGCAAGCAGGCCCGAGCTATTGGTCTGGGGCGATTCTTTTGCAATGGCACTTGTTCCGGGCCTGGCCAAAACAGTTGGCGAAGGCGGCCTTGCCCAGCTCACGATGAGCGGGTGTCTCCCCGCCATTGGCGTTGCTGCTGTCTCGAGGGAATTAGCGTCACCCTTTTCCCTTGCCTTTGCCCAGGATTGCATTGCCTTCAACGACCGCGTTTTGGCCATTTTGAAAAACCGACCGGAGATAAGCACAGTTGTTATTTCAAGCCCTTTCGACACGCCTGTATCGGGTGAATTTATCCTGCTCAAGAGAAATGGTGAGACTTTCACTGAGGGCGAGCTCTCGCTCTATGCAGCCGTTGAAGGGATCAAGGCTCTCGTCGAAGCCGTTCGGGCAACGGGCAAGCGCGTCGTTGTGGTTGCTCCTCCGCCAGTCGGAAACTTCGACATCGGCGATTGCCTGGAGCGCAAGGCGAGGGGGAGCATTATGCTTGGGCGCTACAGCGACTGCAAAATAGATGTGAGTGAATATCGCCGCAGACGCGCCCGCACCCTGGAGCTGTTAAACGAAGCAGCGCTAAAGGCCGACGTAGAAGTCGTTTCCTACCACGACTTTCTCTGCGACGGCACAAAATGCAAAACCGAGATCGACGGCAAATTCCTTTACCGAGATAGCGGTCACCTTTCCTATGAAGGATCTGAGATCATTGCTCGCCAGACAAATCTTGCTGAGAGGCTGATCAGGGCCGCTCGCTAGAGCATTTTGGGCCAATCAAATCCTTCCATTTCGAGGGAGGGGACACGTTCCTGGTGCCACCTGTGCGTCGTAGGAAAAATCGAGAGGAGACAATATGGCAGATCAAATCGCAGATAACGTCATCGCCATGATCAAGAAAAACGCTGCTGCGTATGGCACCGACAGAGATCCCTCCTTGAGCGACGCCGAAATAACGACTGAGACCGAGCTGACCTCGCTCGGTATCGATTCGATAGGACTGGCGGATATCCTCTGGGATCTGGAGCAAGCCTATGACATCGGCATCGAGTTTAACACCGCAGACGCCTGGGCAAATCTTAAAACTGTCGGTGATCTCATTGAAGCCGTCCGCGCTTTGAGAGTAAGGGAGGCTTGAATGGACAGGCGCGTCGTTATCACTGGAATGGGCGGCCTATGCGGACTGGGAACCAACCACACCTCCATCTGGGAAGCAATGCGCGAAGGACGTTCCGCTATCGGCCCAATCGCCAATTCAGACCTTCACGAGTTGAAGGGCATGATCGGCGCCGAGATCAAGGCGCTACCGGAGCATGGCCTAAATTCCAAGCAAACCAATTCAATGGACCGCTTCAGCTTGCTTGCCGTGATTGCCGCACGCGAAGCTGCAAGACATGCCGAACTCTCCATTGACGAAGGAAACACCTATCGCATCGGTGCGATGGTGGGTGTTGGCGTGTGCGGCTGGGAAGCGATCGAAGGAAACTATCGCGCTCTTCTTTTAGATGGCGCTCGGCGGGCTGCCATCCTTACTGCACCCAAGGTTATGCCGAGTGCTGCCGCCGCTCAGGTCAGCATGAGCCCTGGCTTGCGCGGTCCGGTTTTCGGCGTCACATCCGCCTGTGCCTCGGCCAACCATGCCATCGCCTCGGCAGTGGATCAGATCAGGCTCGGCCGCGCCGACGTGATGCTGGCCGGCGGCAGCGAAGCCCCGCTTGTGTGGGGCGTGCTGAAGTCTTGGGAAGCGCTGCGCATACTCGCGCCCGATACCTGCCGACCCTTCTCCGCCGACAGAAAAGGCGTGGTATTAGGCGAGGGCGCGGCAATGGCGGTATTGGAAAGCTATCAGCATGCGGCACGGCGGGGTGCGACGATACTTGCCGAAATCGCCGGCGCTGGTCTTTCCGCCGACGCATTCGACATCGTTGCACCTGCCGTCGAAGGGCCGGTGGCCGCGATGCGCGCCTGCCTTTCTGATGCTGAGCTGAATGCTGAGGACGTGGATTATCTAAATGCGCATGGCACTGGTACCAGAGCCAACGATCAGATCGAAACAGCAGCGATCAAACGTGTCTTCCGACATCATGCCAACTCGATGTCCGTCTCCTCAACCAAATCCGTGCACGCGCATTGCCTCGGTGCGTCGAGCGCGCTCGAGATGATCGCCTGTGTGATGGCTCTGCGCGAAGGCGTCGTGCCGCCGACCGCCAACTACCGCGAGCCGGATCCTGCTTGCGATCTCGATTTTACTCCCAATGTGCCGCGCGAGCGGAAATTGCACGTAGCACTGAGCAACGCCTTCGCCATGGGCGGCACGAATGCCGTTGTGGCATTCAAGCGGGTATAGACCAGGCGTTTTCCTCGCCTTGCCTGTCAATGATGCCGTGCTGAATGTCGGATTTTAGTCGTCTGGCGCGAGCTGTGCCAGTGGCTATCTGACTTGGATGATGTTGTCTGCTGGCGCCCGTGAGCTTTGGCCGATCATCAGCCCGTCGATCATAAACGACGAGAGGTACTCAATGAATATAGCACCACGGAACTCCGTAGATTCGCATCGAAAAGAGGATGATCATCTTGCACGTCACCTTTCCAACCGGCATCTCCAGCTTATAGCCATCGGAGGCGCAATTGGCACCGGTCTTTTCATGGGATCCGGAAAGACCATTTCGCTCGCCGGGCCTTCGATCTTGCTCGTCTACGCGATCATTGGCTTCATGCTTTTCTTTGTCATGCGTGCGCTCGGAGAAATCCTGCTATCCAATTTGGAATATCGTTCGTTTGCGGATTTCGCCGGGGATTATCTCGGGCCCTGGGCGCAGTTTTTCACCGGCTGGACCTACTGGCTTTCCTGGATTGTGACCGGGGTGGCCGACGTTGTCGCCGTTTCCAGCTACGTGTCATTTTGGCTCCCAGACATTGCGCTCTGGGTACCAGCGCTTGGTCTGATATTCACGCTTCTCGCCCTCAACCTGCCGACGGTGCGCAATTTCGGTGAAATCGAATTCTGGTTTGCGCTCATCAAGATTGTCACTATCGTGTCACTCATCCTTACCGGTGTTTACATGCTTTCCAAAGGCTTCACACTGCCCAATGGAAGCACGGCATCGGTCTCGCATCTGTGGCTGCATGGCGGCTTCTTTCCGAATGGCTTCCACGGTTTCGTTGCCGGTTTCCAAATTGCTGTGTTTGCCTTTGCAGGTGTCGAACTCGTTGGAATGACCGCGGCAGAGACCAAAGACTCGGCCCGCAACCTGCCAAAGGCAATCAACTCGATTCCGGTGCGCGTGGCACTCTTCTATCTCGGTGCCCTGTTCGTCATCCTTACGGTCATCCCATGGAATGAAGTCGATCCGAATTCGAGCCCGTTTGTCGCTATGTTTTCGCTTGCTGGACTTGGTATTGCCGCCCATGTGGTGAATTTCGTCGTATTGACCTCGGCGGCATCAAGTGCCAACTCAGGCATATATTCAACATCGCGCATGGTCTACGGACTTGCGACCCTCCGGCTGGCGCCGAGCCTGTTCGGCAAGTTGAACCGAAGGAAAGTGCCGGTAAATGCACTGTTCTTCTCGTGCGTCTTTCTGCTGGCGGGCATCGGACTGCTTTACTCCGGGGATAATGTTATCGAGGCTTTCACGATCGTCACGACGGTTTCTGCGGTGCTTATCATCTTTATTTGGTCGATCATCCTTGCATCTTACCTGCAATATCGCCGCAAGCGGCCTGACTTGCACGAAAAATCCAGCTTCAAACTGCCCGGCGGACGTGCGGCTGTCGCAATGGTCTTCGGCTTCTTCATCTTCATCCTGTGGGCCTTGGCGCAGAAGCCGGACACGGCTATCGCCTTGAAGGTTACGCCGCTGTGGTTCGTATTGCTCGCAATCGCCTATGTAGTAGTCAAAAAGGCACGACGCTCACGATTATCCGTCGAGGGTGGAAATGGTCTCGATCGAATATGACGAAGATTTTCCGCCGGATAAGATGCAGCAAGGCGCCGGTGCGCCCCGCTGGCGCTCAGCTTCTCTGCCTGGTCGCCTTTTCCGAAGACCTGCTTGATCCCTGTAACTCAAGAAAGTGGCAGATGGATTCGACATAGCGTTTCCGGTTCGAATGGCGAGTTTGTAGGAAGAACCACGGATTGTCAGAAACCCGACACGGCCGGCCGCCAATCAAGCAGCGAAGCTCTTCCTTCGCTATCGCGCTCAGAAACGCAGGAAGCGTCGCTCTGCAAACGGACGACAAGCCGGCCTAAGCAATACGAAGTGCAGCGCGCGTTTTCAAATCCAGATGCGACGGTCGCTCCTTTTAAGCCGGGCAGCGCGGACGCACCAAAAAATCTCAGGAGAAACAGGCAAGCTTCTTTAAATCATAATTTGCGAGGCGGTTGATCAAAGGCATAAGATCCGGATGGCCGAGAATGTCTTCGCCCATCCGCTGCTCGGCAGTCCCCTGCGACTTATCCTGCGGGTTCCGCGGTCTCGGCGGTCAATCGCTTGAAGATCGGCACCAAGCGCGGATGACGGCCGGCGGGTGGATGCTGAATATCGACCGTGCGCCCTACTTTTTTCTGCCGCTTAAGCCAATCGCGTAAGGTCTCTGCGCAGGTATGGTCGACATAGTGCAAATCGCTGCTGACGATCCGGACCGTGCAACCAGCTGGAAGCGATTCCAAAGTATTAAGGAGCGCGGGAACATCCCTGCAAGTCGCAACGCCTCCAAGCGTCAGATGAATCGTCTCAGCATCTTCCATTCGATCGATAGCAAGCTTGCGCCGTAGATAAGGAAGGACCTCGAAAATCGAGAGCGTCAAACCTAGAGCCACGCCCACGAGCAAGTCCTGCAAGACGACCATGGCAACGGTCGCAACCCAGATGCCCACGGGCACCCAACCATGATGATCGAAGAGATCGCGCACGTGATGAAGGCTGATCAGCCGCCAACCCGTCACGAGCAGTATTGCGGCGAGCGCCGTCAGCGGCACCATGGAAAGCAATTGCGGCAGCAACACCGTCAGCCCAAGAATCCAGACGCCATGCAGGACTGCCGATGCCCGTGTGCGGGCACCGGCTTGGATATTTGCCGAGGAGCGCACGATAACACCAGTGATCGGTAGACCACCGAGCAGTCCGCAGAACCCGTTGCCAATACCTTGTGCGAAAAGCTCCTTGTTGAAGCGTGTGCTGGCGCCGTCATGCATCCGGTCGACAGCCGCAGACGACAGCAATGATTCAGCACTGGCGATGACCGCAATTACCAGCGTTGTAACGACGATCCCAGGCTGAGCCATATTCGCGAAACTTTCCACCGTCGGCAATGAAATGCTGTTTGCTAGAGATGCAGGAACCTCGACCCTGGCAATCGGTAGCCGCAATGCAGCCGTTAATGTGGTTCCGGTGGCAACGCCTACCAGCGCACCCGGGACCAGCCTCAGCCGGTTGGGCCTGAATTTTTCCCAGCCGATCATCGCGAGCAAGGAAATCAGCCCTACAAGCAGGTCGACGGATTCGCTCGTCAAACCGCCCCCCCAAAGATGTCCGAATGTTCGCTCCATCGCCACGACGTTTTCAATGCCACCCGCAGCCGGTTTGGCCCCCATCAGAACGTGTATTTGTCCGAGGATGATCAGAATGCCGATACCGGCCAGCATACCGTGAACGACAGCGGGCGAGATTGCCCGAAACCATGAACCGATCTTCAGGAACGCGGCAAGGATCTGCAAAAGCCCGGCAACGATCAGGACCGGCCCGAGCATGGCCACTCCATATTGTTCGACAAAGCCGAAGACAACGACCGCCAGACCAGCGGCAGGGCCTGACACTTGCAGGGGCGAACCCGCCAGCAAGCCCACCACAATCCCGCCGACGATGCCTGATATCAGGCCCATGGCAACAGGCACGCCCGAGGCAACCGCAATTCCAAGGCAAAGCGGGATAGCAACGAAAAAGACGACAAGCGACGAGGAGAAATCGCGCGAAAAAGCGAAGTTGTTATTGGTCATGGCCCTACTCCGCTGCAACTGCGGCTGCGACTTGCGGCCGATCACGACCGGTAACGGCAACCGGTAACGGCCCGTCCTCGCGTATCTTTGTGAAGCGAGCGGCCGACCCGTCGTAAACCTCCACCTCGCCGGTTTCGATATCGAAAAACCACCCGTGCAGCGTTATGTCATTGGTCGCAAGTTTGGCTGCGACGGACGGATGTGTGCGCAGGTGGTCAAGCTGAACAATGACGTTCTCCATGGCGATAGCGCGGACCTTCTGACGTTCGGAAAGGTCGGCCGGATAGGCTTGGCAAACGATCGAATGCGCAGCGCAACCATGCTTCAGCCAAGCGGCGACGTTCGGCATGGATTTTAGCAATTCGGGACGGCAGAGGCCTTTCATCGCGCCACAATCGGAATGGCCACAAACGATGATGTCTCGAACCGCGAGAGCTACGACGGCATATTCTATTGCGGACGAAACGCCACCGTTTGCGGTGGAAAATGGTGGAACGATATTTCCGGCATTGCGGCATACGAACAGCTCGCCTGGTCCTGACTGCGTGATGGTTTCTGGCAGGACTCGACTGTCGGCGCACGAAATCATCAAGGCGTGCGGCTGCTGTCCCTCTTGCGCAAGCTTGCGGTAAAGTGCCTGGTAGTTCGGGAACACGGCACCGCGGAAATTCGAGATTCCTTTTAGTAGATCACCCATAGCAAGTCCTCATTGTGGGGGTGGATGGAAGCAGGGCGCGCGCCTGCCTCGGCGGAAATCATTTCGCAACTGCGAGATGGAAGTGTGATAAGCAAAGAGGATGCCAAGGCGTCGATCGCCCCATTCTATATTGTAATAATATGATCCTTGATCACGGCTTGTCGCCTTATCTGCCCGGAAAAGCCCGGTGGACGTCCGCGAGACCGCAATTGCCGGAGCAGGCATCGATTAAAGTTGGTAGTAGGTCCTCAACGGGATGCTGCGATGCGGAATTTTAAGCAACTGCGAAGTTTTCCGTCCTGCTCGATGGAGGCGCAGTGCTGAGATTCGGCGCAATGGCTCCGCGAACGCTCGTAAGAACCACATCGAGCAGGTGGACGCGATCACCCTGCCACACCGCACCATCAATGCGAGCTTCTGACCGACAAGATGGCCGTGGCCAAAGCTATCGCAGCCAGGCCGGCTGCCCCGATCGGCAGCACCGACACGTCATAATTTGCAATAAGCTTGCCGCCGACTACGGCGCCGCCGGCAACGCCTATGTGCATTGCGGTGACATTCGCACCGATGATAATGTCGTTCGGGCTTCGGCCGAGATCCGCAATATAGCTTTGGACGATCGGCGAGATCGACCAGCTCGCGCATCCCCACATTGACAGGCTCGCGAAAAAAAAGATGCTGCTTTCTGACATGCATAACAGCAACGTTGTGACGAGATAGATTGCAGGGCTGGCGACCAGCGCGAGCCGACGACCTGCGACGTCAGAGAGAATACCGGCAAGCACGCCGCCCGCCATGCCCGACGACCCGAAAACCGCGTAAAGAAAGGCCTCCCAATGTGGCCCGAAGAACCCCTTGCTTGCGGCGTAAGAGGTCAAATAACTGAAGAGGGTGAAATGACCTGCAATGAACAAAATGGAAACACACTGCGCCATCATCTGATTGCGATCTCGGAAATGAGCTAGATACAATTTGCCAAAAAGCGAGCGCTTGCTCCTCGACCCGACATTCGGTAGTCGGACGATTACAAGCCATATAGTGACGACAGATAGCCCGATCATCGCAAGGCCTACGGCGCGCCAACCAATCAGATGTGTAATCCAAACGCCCAGAGGCACCCCCAAAAAAAGTGAGCCGCTTATTCCAAGGTACACGGCGGCTATGGCACGAGCTCGGTATCTTTCCGAGACGATCTGAACTGCAGAACCGACGGCGCACACCGATATCTGCGCGCAAGCCATTGCCGTGATGATCCTCGAGGCGCTTATCACGAGCAGCCCCGATCCACCGATCACGACCGCCACATTGCTTGCTGCAAAGATCGATATCGCTGCGACGAGCGTCGGTTTTGGATCGAAACGATAGGAAATCAGTGCAGCGATCGGCGCGAAGAAGGCATAGGTGATCGAGAAAACTGAAATGACGCTACTTGCTTCGGACTCGCTTACTCCAAGGCTGCCGGCCATATCCGGCAGCACCCCGATGAAAACGTTCTCGGCCAGTCCTGTGATAAACACAGCAATAGTGAGTACGAGAATTCGACTATCCATGCCGCCAACCGTGCTGGATTGGCGGCTTCTTGCGCGGTCTCTTTTCCACCAGCTCTGCCCCCATGCTCTCAGCAGTCCTCGTATGCCCTGGTTTCATTTTGTGTTTTGCGAGCCGAGATGGGCTCCTGCCTCAAACCCGTTTGACGTCCTCGGGACCGTTTGCAACGAGATCGGCTGCGTAAAGTACTCGTACTTGGCCGTCAGCACGCCTTGCGTGAACTGAAGCGCATGCTTGCCAAAGAACCACTCTTCAACAGCATAGCCGCGTGTCAGTTCGGTCGGCGAGGTAAGGTTCACTCCGGGCATTGCGATCCGATTGACCGTCGTCGGTCGGACGCATAACATGCTGACGTCCGCAACATGCATCCCGAGCGGGATCTTTTCGAACAAGTCGCAAGGCAGCTCGTCGCTGTTCGACAGGTCGACTTTGGTGAATGGCAAAGGGCCGTCGGGCACTGCCTTTCTGGACACAAATTTTTCTACTGCGTGGACATGCGTCGCAATCCCGGGATGGGAATCCCATTTTGCATAGAAATCAGAGCGTAGTACCTGCCAATCTGCATATAATGATTCAAGATCGCCCCGATCGAATGAATTGGAGTGCCGGCACTCGTACGGAACGGGATACCGGGAAGTGCCGATGATTGTTGTAAAATTGTGAAATCCGCCCTCGTTGGTCCGTTGTCTCAACTCGTTGACCAACGGAACCCACACATCCTTGCTCACAAAATGCAACGAAGAGTGCGCGAGAGCCAGGTCGTACCTCTGATCAGGCACGAAATCCTCAATTCTCCCTTCGATCACATTGATATTCAACGAATGCTTGGCGGTAACCGATCTCAGCTTTCTGACCGCGCTCGATGACGATTCCAAAGCTGTTATCGTGTGCCCCCTGAATGCAAGAAAGAGAGCGTTCCTGCCTTCGCCGCACCCTAGGTCGACGACCGTTGCGTTTCTTGGCAGTTGCTGTTCTACCTCATAGACTTCGATGCTTGGCCCGCCCATTGTCCAGACGTTGGGATCCGAATAACCTCGTTCCCAAAACCGCTCACTGTCATTCATTTCGGGACGTACCTTTCTTCACGGATCTTCACGTGGTCCGAGAAGAGGTGATGGGCTATCAGGTTGCTGTATTTGTAACCTTTCCGGGTCAGGCGGATGGCCCCATCGGACCGCAAATCGATGCAGCCTTCGACTTCCAGAGCATCTATCACTTCCAAAAAATCGGCGCGGAGATCCCGTTTGAAGCGTCGTGAATAATCCGATTCTGAAAGCTGGTTGAGGGTAAGATTGAGTAGAAAATATCTCAAACGTTCTTCGGATTCGTCTAATATCACTCCATATTTCAGCAAATTCCGGCCAGTGAGTTCGAGGTTTGCGTAATCGTCTATGACTTTGCCGACGTTCTTCAGCGCGACAGCATAGTCGAGGCTGTAGTGGTATTTCCCGTTATAACTTCGCGCGCCTGCCCCTATGCCTATCGTCGGAATGCCGAGAAAGTCAGACGTTTCCTGGCTGTAGGCGCTGGTGCCTTCGGGAAGACAGGTAAAACGGGTGAAGGATTCCTGCCGATACGCATTATCCTGCATAAAATCGACATTGCTGTCGTAGATCGCATATTTGACATGGTCTTCCACATATTCCCCAGGTTGCGATCGCTGCTGCTTTTGCACAGCAGTGAGTGGCCGGGTGACCGCCGGGTAGAGCGAAACGGTTGTTGGCCGAAAGGACAAAACCCGCTCCAGCGAGCGTTTCCAACTTTCCTGTGTTTGACGGAAGAGACCGTAGATCAAGTCGAGGTTGAAATTATCAAAACGCGTCCGAATTGCTTCGATGGCGGAAATCGACACAGAAACCGGATATGGACGTCCGGACGCTCTCAGTTCGACGGAATCCATCGTTTGGATTCCCATGCTGATCCGGTTCACGCCCTGGTTCTTCAAAAAATCTAGCAGTTCCCCGGACAGAGTGTCGGGAGAGCCTTCCACGCACAGCTCGGTTGAACGGTCGATATTTGGGAAGCCATTTCGAATGGAGGAGAAAATTTGGGCAAGCTGATCCATGGGCAGGAGAGTCGGGGTTCCGCCGCCGATATAGAGCGATGCCACAGGTCTGTGCCCCGCAAATGTTGCATAAAGGCGTATCTGCCAGCAGATCTTTTCGACATAACGTCGAATAAGATCCTCCGTGTGCCGCGTGGTCAGAAAGAGCGTACAATAGGTGCACCTATATCGGCAAAATGGCACATGTATATATAACGATACCGGCGCCTGGTCGTTTGAATCCCACACATTGCTCAAACTAACGTTTCAAGCTCTTTATATGTCCGTTTTGGGGGGTAGCTATAGACATACGCCTTAAGGTCGCCTTGCCCGATTGCTTCCCGCAGGGAATTTGCAAATGATTGCATGCTCCTTTCTCCTGCGGCCGGCATTATTCGGCAATCTGCGCGAGGTCAGCGTCAAGGCGCTTGCGCACGAGGTTTGGAACGGTTGCAGTCTTAATGGCATCGAGATTGGTCGGGTGGTCGCCAACCTGAACGAGCGCCACCATGCCCATGCCGGCATGTGGCGTGCATTTCACCACATAGGCGCCGGGTATATCGAATTTTGCCCGATATTCTTCGTTTGCTTTGGATTTGAACTCCGGTGCGCCTTTTGGGATCAAACCCTTGAACGTTTCGACATTGTGTCCCTTATCAACCGGAATAAACGTGACCGTGTCGCCTGGTGCTATTTTCGTGAAACCTGGCTCGAAGACCATTGCGCCGTCCGTGCCCTTGTTCACCATCCGAATCTGGTAGTCCGCGGCCAAGGGTGGCGTCGCTGATGTGGCCAGCGCCGCCGTTGCGACGATCGTATAGATTTTCAAACGCATTTCTGATCTCCTTCGCGATAGCCCGATTAACCGGCCCGAAGTTTTAGGCGCGGACCGGCCGACATTCCTTGAGATCGAGCAATCTTTCCTTGAGATCGAGCAATCTTTGATCAAATTCTGCGAAATCATGCGTGGCTGGTGTCCATCCGCGCGCGGATGAGGTCGCTGCGGCAACCACGCGTTCCGGCTCACGTTCTCAATGAGAACACTCCCAACGCGCCTCATCCTCGGGTGATTCAAAGCGCAATGGGATGCAATCAGGGTCATCAAACAAAAATCGCAGCGATCGTTGAGAGAGATCAAGGACTGAGTGCCCCTCACGTGCGAATAGTTCCCCAACTGGCGAGAAAGACGGCCGCCTGTGGCGCGGTCGTCTGCGCTTCGGGAACCATGACATGAATTACACCGCTGAAACCGTGCTGGTTGCGGTCGGGGCTTTCTTGGCACTGGTCGGCGCGGGGGCCTCTCATGATCAGCTTTTTGCAACCCAGATGGGGATCCTGTTCTTCTGTCTGCTTGCGGGCACCGTGCTGCTTTTGCGGCGGATTGATTTTTCCCCCGAGACAGTGAGCGCCAAATCCAAAAACGGAGCCTATTTTGACGAGGTCATCCGCTATGGATTGATTGCGACCGTCTTTTGGGGGGTGATTGGCTTCCTTATCGGTGTCGTGATCGCCCTCCAGCTTGCCTATCCGGATCTGAACGTCGCGCCGTATTTCAACTTTGGCCGGCTCCGCCCACTTCATACCTCCGCGGTCATCTTCGCCTTCGGCGGCAACGGGTTGATAATGACCTCCTTCTATGTCGTCCAGCGCACTTGCCGAGCCCGGCTCTTCGGCGGCAATCTCGGTTGGTTCGTGTTCTGGGGATATCAACTCTTTATCGTCATGGCCGCGACCGGCTATGTTCTCGGGATTACGCAGGCCCGCGAATATGCCGAGCCCGAATGGTATGTCGACATCTGGCTCACCATTGTATGGGTCGCTTATCTTGTCACTTTTCTAGGAACGATCTTGAAGCGCAAGGAGCCGCACATCTATGTGGCGAACTGGTTCTATCTGAGCTTTATCGTCACCATCGCCATGCTGCACGTCGTCAACAATCTGTCTGTGCCGGTCTCTTTCCTCGGCTCGAAGAGCTATTCGCTATTTTCGGGCGTGCAGGGTGCCCTGACACAATGGTGGTACGGCCACAACGCCGTCGGCTTTTTCCTGACCGCCGGCTTCCTTGGCATGATGTACTATTTCGTGCCGAAGCAGGCGAACCGCCCTGTCTATTCCTACCGCCTGTCGATCATCCATTTCTGGGCCCTGATCTTCATGTACATTTGGGCTGGCCCACATCACCTGCATTACACGGCATTGCCCGACTGGGCGCAGACGCTGGGCATGGTCTTCTCGGTGATGCTGTGGATGCCTTCCTGGGGCGGCATGATCAACGGTCTGATGACGCTTTCGGGAGCTTGGGACAAGATCCGCACCGACCCGATCATCCGCATGATGATCGTCGCGATCGCCTTCTATGGCATGTCGACCTTCGAAGGCCCGATGATGTCGGTCAAGACGGTCAACTCGCTCAGTCACTATACCGAATGGACCATCGGTCACGTTCATTCCGGTGCGCTCGGCTGGGTCGGCATGATCACGTTCGGCGCCATCTACTACCTGACGCCAAAGCTCTGGGGACGCGAGCGGCTTTACAGCCTCCGCATGGTCAACTGGCATTTCTGGCTCGCCACGCTGGGCATCGTTATCTACGCGGCGGTGCTGTGGGTCGCCGGCATCCAACAAGGCCTGATGTGGCGCGAATACAATAGTCAGGGCTTCCTCGTCTATTCCTTCGCAGAGACCGTGGCTGCGATGTTCCCCTACTACCTCCTGCGCGCCGTCGGCGGCGCTCTCTATCTGGCAGGGGGAGTGATCATGGCCTGGAACGTCGCAATGACCATCCAGGGGCGCCAGCGCGAGGAAGCCGCGATCCCGAGCGCTTTCATCGCCAAGGCCGCCGAGTGAGATAAACATGTCAATACTCGCCAAACACCAGATCCTCGAGAAAAATGCCACCCTGCTGCTCGTCGGGTCGCTATTGGTGGTCAGCATTGGCGGCATCGTCGAGATCGCGCCGCTGTTCTATCTCCAGAACACGATCGAGAAGGTGGAAGGCATGCGCCCGTACACGCCTCTCGAGCTGGCAGGGCGCAATATCTACATCCGCGAAGGCTGCTACCTCTGCCATAGCCAGATGATCCGCCCGTTCCGAGACGAAGTGGAGCGTTACGGCCATTATTCGCTCGCCGCCGAGTCCATGTATGACCATCCGTTCCAGTGGGGCTCGAAGCGCACGGGACCGGACCTGGCGCGTGTCGGCGGTCGCTATTCCAACGAATGGCACGTCCAGCATCTGTCCAACCCGCGCGAGGTCGTGCCGGAGTCGATCATGCCCACTTATGCCTTCCTCAAGGAGAAGGACGTTACGGTTAAGGATATTGGCATGGATCTCAAGGCTAACGAGGATGTCGGCGTGCCCTATAGCAAAGACATGCTGGCGAATGCGGAAGCCGACATGCGGGCGCAAGCCGATCCGAACGCAAATACGACCGATCTGCTGGCGCGATATCCAAAAGCGAAGGTCGGCGATTTCGACGGCGACCCCACCAGGCTGACCGAGATGGACGCGCTCGTCGCGTATCTGCAGATGCTCGGAACACTGGTCGATTTCTCGACCTATGACGATGCCACCGGTTATCGCTGAGGTGCCTCCATGGAAACATATACTGCAATGCGTCACTTCGCCGACAGTTGGGGACTCCTCGCAATGGCCTTGTTTTTCGTAGGGGCTATCGCCTTCACGCTCCGGCCAGGTAGCCAAAAGATTGCCAACGAAGCCGCTGACATACCTCTGAAGGATGATTGAGATGTCGGACAAACATATAGACGAACTCAGCGGCGTCGAAACAACGGGCCATGAATGGGACGGCATCCGTGAACTCAACAATCCCATGCCGCGATGGTGGGTGTGGACTTTCTATGCCACGATCCTCTGGGCCGTCGGCTATGCCATCGCCTATCCTTCCATACCCCTGATCAGAGATACCACCAAAGGACTGCTCGGCTTTTCGAGCCGCGCGGAACTGCAGCGCGAAATGGACAACGCCAAGGTTGAGCAGGCCCGTCTCGATGTTCGGATCGCCGCGAAATCCGTCGAAGAAATCGACGCCGATCCGATGCTGCGCGAGTTTGCCATCGCAGGCGGCGCCTCTGCCTTCAAGGTCAACTGCGCGCCGTGTCATGGCTCCGGTGCCACCGGCGCTCCGGGGTTTCCCAATCTGAACGACGACGATTGGTTATGGGGCGGCAGTCTTCCCGCCATTCAACAAACCATCGCTCACGGCATCCGCTTCGAGGCAGATCCCGAGACGCACGTCTCTGAGATGCCTGCCTTCGGTGATGTGCTCGAACGCGCGCAGATACGCCAGGTAGCCGCTTACGTTTGGGGCTTGACCGACACAGCTTTCGATCCGACGGCGGCCGACGCCGGCAAGCAGGTTTTCCTCGATAATTGTGCTGCCTGCCATGGTGAAGACGACAGGGGCAAACAGGAGATTGGAGCCCCAAATCTCGCCGACGCGATCTGGCTCAAGGGGAAAGGGGAGCAGGCGATTATCCGCCAGGTGACCCTGCCGAAACACGGCGTTATGCCGGCTTGGTTGGCCCGGCTCGGCGAAACCACCGTGAAGGAGCTGACCGTATTTGTTCATTCCCTGGGCGGCGGAAAATAGAAAAGAAAAATCACGAATTCACGTGCATCACAATCCTCATGGCCGGACGGACGACACGGTCAGCAGTCGATCACAATCTTGTCCATTTAAGCAAGGCGGTTGCGTTCGGGGCAGCCAGAAAACTTGCGCGTCGAACTGAAAAAGTTGGCAGGATTTTGATTTCACTCAACGATTGCAAGCGAGCAAGCTGCTATTCTCCGGCATTGGAGGACGTCCCTTCGTGCTTCGGCTCGTAGTTCCTCCGAGCCACACCCCTCGCGGAGTGTGGCTCTCCTTTTGATTGAGCCGATGGGCTCACTTTTCTCTCCCAGACTTGTGTCAAGAACGCTTGGCTCGTCAAATGCGGGATGAGGATCATCAACAGGATGGCATGCGATGAGCCTCAACATAGCTCCCACGAGAGTTGACGATCGCATCGAACGCTCAGACGTCGACGACGTTGGTGTCCTGCGCAACCGTCAGCCACTCTATGCTGCACGAAAGAAAGTGTTTCCAAAGCGGGCGCAGGGTCGGTTCCGGCGATTCAAATGGATCGTGATGCTGATCACGCTCGGCATCTACTATCTTTCTCCCTGGATTCGCT